>CAJXJK010000005.1 GCA_913054135.1 uncultured Flavobacteriales bacterium
ACGACGCTCTTCCGATCTATAGTAAACGATTTATTGATAATATCTTGACAAACCAAACCTTTAGAAAGGAAGATGAAAAACAAGATGACAATAGTATTCAAGTATCATTAAACTATATTAATAATTTTAATGATCCCAAGAAGCATAGTAGTCATCAACTTGCATGTTGATTGCTTCTTTTGTGATACTCATTGGCTTAAATGGATCAATCATTACTGCCAACTCTCCTGTTTCTTTTTTACCCAAACTTCTTTCAATTGCTCCTGGGTGGGGTCCGTGAGGAATTCCACCAGGATGCAGTGTGATTTGACCTTTTTCAATTCCATTTCTACTCATGAAGTCGCCATCAACGTAATACAAAATCTCATCTGAATCTACATTACTGTGATGATAGGGAGCAGGGATTGACTCCGGGTGATAATCATACAATCTCGGAACAAAAGAACATACAACGAATCCAGCCGCCTCAAAGGTTTGATGTACCGGAGGTGGTTGATGAACTCTTCCTGTAATAGGTTCAAAGTCATGAATTGAAAAGGCATATGGATAATTGAATCCATCCCATCCGACTGCGTCAAATGGATGATGTCCGTAAACATATTCCCACATCATTCCTTGTTTCTTGATGTATACTTTAAAAGCGCCTTTTTCATCATGAGTTTCTAAATTTTCAGGAACTCTCATGTCTCTCTCACAGAATGGTGAATGCTCAAGCATTTGTCCAAAATTGTTGCGATAGCGCTTTGGTGTATACATAGGATCAAAAGATTCTATATAGAGTAGGCGGTTATCTGTTCCATCAAAATCAATTTGATAAACTGTTCCTCTCGGAATAATGAGATAATCGCCATACTTAAATTCAATGCTACCATACATTGTTTTCAATTTTCCAGATCCCTGATGAATGAAAAGCATTTCATCTGCGTCTGCATTCTTATAGAAGTAATCTTTAGAAAACGACTTTGGTGCTGCCAATCCAATGTGTAATGAATTGTTCACCATTAGCGTCTTACGACTTTCTAAAAAGTCATCTTCTGCTTTTAGAGAAAACCCTTCAAAGCTTAGTGCTTTCATGTTTTTCTCAATAGCAATTTCAGGTTCTACCGACCAAGATTTAACTGGGTTGGTAACTACTGTTGGTGGGTTTACATGATAGATGAGAGATGACATTCCTGCAAATCCGCAAGTGCCAAACAACTCTTCTTGATATAGGCCTCCATCAGGTTTTTTAAAAGTTGTGTGTCTTTTGTGGGGAATCTTCCCCACCTTATGATATCTAGGCATAATTTTTATGTTTAAAATGAATAATTTGTTCCTTTAATGGAACACAATCATTCCGGGTTTCTCTTGATGAGAAACTTAAGCAGAGATAATAAGTAGTCATTAGCTATTGACATAGTTATTTGCTTTATGCACCCAACAAAGATATAGCTTCTTTTGATTTTTTCCATGACAATTGTCATCTAGCATTTTAAAAAACATATTTTTGTTGTTCTCAATTAACTGCAAAATAAGATGAAGAAGATATTGGTTGTTGGCTCTTCGGGTCAAATCGGTACAGAATTAGTAAACGAACTTCGAAATCGATTTGGAAGAGAAAGCGTCATTGCTAGTGATATTCGATTACCTGAAGAGGATAATAGTCCTTTTGAAAAACTGGATATTATGGATGGGGCCGCTCTAAAAAGCGTAGTTGAAAAACATGAAATAACAGAAGTTTATCTGTTAGCCGCTTTACTTTCAGCTACAGCTGAGAAAAATCCTGAATTTGCGTGGAAATTAAACATGGATGGACTGTTCAATGTTTTGAATTTGGCAAAAGACAAGGTAATTGATAAAATATTTTGGCCAAGTTCTATTGCCGTTTTTGGTCCTACAACACCAAGAACTAATACACCACAATTCACGGTTATGGAGCCTTCTACAGTTTATGGCATCTCAAAGCTTGCTGGTGAAAGATGGTGTGAATACTATTCGGCTCAATATGGTGTTGACGTGAGGTCGATTAGATATCCTGGACTTATTTCTTATACATCTCTTCCAGGCGGCGGAACTACTGATTATGCCGTAGATATTTTCTATTCAGCAAAGAGAAAAGAAAAATACTCTTGTTTTTTGAAAGAAGATACACCTTTACCAATGATGTATATGGAAGATGCTATTAGAGCAACGATTGACTTAATGGAAGCTCCAGTAGAACAAATTAAAATTAAATCTTCTTACAATTTGGCAGGAATATCATTCACGCCAAAAGATATTTATCAAGAAATAAAGAAATTAGATCAATCGTTTGAGATAGAATATTCGCCAGATTTTAGACAGTCAATTGCAGACTCTTGGCCTGGGAGTATTGATGATACAAGGGCTTCAGAAGATTGGGGCTGGGAAGCGAAATATGACTTACCCGCTTTGGCACACATTATGTTTAATAATGTCCAAACAGATTAGTATTTAAAATTTATCAATTCAAGTAATCTTTGTTAAAGTTTTTTTTATCTTTAAAATCTGGCGGTTTATCGAAAACTTTTTTTAACCCCCGATTTTATTCGTAGATTGCTAGAAGAACAAGAAACAACCCTCATTATGAAAAGAATTTATACCATATTGGCTTTCGTAATACCAGTAATGGGATTTAGTAATACTATTGACGAAATTGACCCTATTTTGTTGACAGATATTGAACAAGAAGGAATTGATCCTGAAGGTTATCCCAATGAAACAGACGCAAACGGAATGAAACAAGGTATGTGGACCATCTGGGGACGCATGAAGCCAGAAAAGGGTTATCCAGAAGATGGGAAAATCGAAGAAGGTCCATATAAAGATAACCGTAAGAACGGTGAATGGATTAAATATCACAAAGACGGTAAAACACCACGTTTAATTGGAATCTATGTTAATAATAGACCAAACGGTGGATACAAGAAATTCTATGAGCACGGTGGTGTTATGGAAGAAGGAACATTCTCAGGAGGTAAACAAAAAGAAGTTTACAAGAGATATCACGAGAATGGAAACGTAGCTCAAGAGAAAACTTTCAATGAGAACGGAAAAGAAGATGGTAAAGTAGCTTTCTATTTTGAAGATGGTGTACCTGAGTTCGTTTTTAACAAGAAAGATGGTGTTACTGTTGGTACAGGAACAAGATACTATCCAAACGGAGACGTTAAAGAAGTTATCAATTATAATAATGATGGTTCTGTAGCATCTAAAACTCCGAAAGAAAGAGTTAATCCTCCTAAAGGTGAAACTGTTGCTGAGCAAAGTGGATCAGGTGGACCGAGTGGAGATAAATTCAAAACTAAAAACGGTGAGAAATTCAACCGTGACGGTTACAACAAGCTTTACAATAAAGATGATGAGTTAGAAATGGATGGTAATTTCAAAAAAGGTAAACTTTGGAATGGTAAATTATACAAGTATGATTCAGACGGAATCTTATTAAAAATTGAAATCTGGAAAAAAGGTAAATACCATTCAGACGGACAACTTTAATAAATAAAAAACTTAAATTTAGACCTCTCGGCTCAGCCGAGGGGTTTTTTTATATCAAATTTTCAAGAATGGACAGTCAACTCCACATATACAACACACTTAAGGGAGATAAAGAGTTATTTAAACCAATTACTGAGGGACAAATCGGAATGTATGTTTGCGGACCTACAGTATATAGTGATGTGCACTTAGGTAATTGCAGAACATTCATCTCGTTTGATATGATCTATAGATATCTCCTGCATAGCAACTATAAAGTGAGGTATGTGAGAAATATTACTGATGCAGGACATTTAGAAGCCAGCTTGGCAGGTAAAACTCGCTTAGATCAGCTAGAACCAATGGAAATAGTTCAGAAATACACCGTAGGCTTTCATGATGTCATGGGGATGTTTAATAATCATCCACCATCAATTGAACCTGCGGCGACTGGACATATTATTGAGCAGATTGAGATTGTTAAGACGATTCTAGATAAAGGATTGGCCTACGAAAGTAATGGGTCAGTTTATTTTGATGTTGAAAAATTCAATAAAGAAGAGAATTACGGAGAGCTTTCAGGTCGAAAGATAGAAGATTTACTTTCTGGAACTAGAGACCTAGATGGCCAAGATGAAAAAAGAAGTCCGCTAGATTTTGCTCTTTGGAAAAAGGCTTCAGATTCACATATTATGAGGTGGCCTTCACCTTGGAGTGATGGTTTCCCTGGCTGGCATCTAGAATGTACGGCAATGTCGACCAAATATCTAGGTGATACTTTTGATATTCATGGAGGCGGAATGGATTTAAAATTCCCACATCATGAATGTGAAGTGGCTCAAGGAAAGGCGTCTACTGGTAAATCTCCGGTAAATTATTGGCTACATGCTAATATGTTGACCTTAAATGGTCAAAAAATGAGTAAGTCTACTGGGAACACAATTCTTCCGGGTGAATTATTCTCTGGTGATAATGATATCATGGATAAAGCATATCATCCAACTGTTGTGAGGTTTTTTATGATGCAGGCGCATTATAGAAGTATTCTTGATTTCTCTTCAGCAGCATTAACAGCATCTGAAAAAGGATTTACAAAGTTGATGAATGCAATGGCAGAATTAGAATCTGTTGCGGGCGGAAGTGACAGTAGCTTTGAAGTTAAGGATCTTACAGAAAGTTTCTATGCTGCAATGAATGATGATTTTAATACACCTGTATTAGTGGCTAGATTATTTGATGCTGCTACTTGGATCAACAAAATTAAATCAGGAGAAGCTTCAATTTCTAATGCTGATTTAGAACTCCTCAAAAAGGAGATGAAGGCATTTGTTTTTGATGTACTAGGGATAAGAACTCTAGATGCCTCTGGAGGCAATGAGTTAGATGCAGCCATGGATATTGTACTTGAGCTTAGAAAGAATGCAAGAGAACAAAAAGATTGGGGAACATCTGATTTAATCAGAGATAGATTAAAAGATGCTGGCATCACAGTTAAAGATTCAGCCGAAGGTTCTACTTGGTCTTCAAACTAAATTCAAAAAAGTATAAACATAAAAAAAGCCTCACGAATTTCGTGAGGCTTTTTTAGTATCTAGAATAAATGCTTACTCAGCATCCATAATTTCTGTCATATCTAAAGCCGCAGTTTCAACAGTTGTTGATTCAGCTTCAATAGTTGTACCGAAGTGAGCATCATCTGAAGAATCAGCTTTGTGGTCGCCACCTAAGATTGGTGCAATTACTAGTCCAATCAAACATGTAAGTTTAATCAAGATGTTCATTGAAGGACCTGATGTATCTTTGAAAGGATCACCAACTGTATCTCCAGTTACTGCCGCCTTGTGAGCGTCAGAACCTTTGTAAGTCATTTCTCCGTTGATTTCAACACCAGCTTCGAAAGATTTCTTAGCGTTATCCCAAGCACCACCGGCATTGTTTTGGAAGATAGCCCAAAGAACACCTGATACAGTAACACCAGCCATATATCCACCTAACATCTCAGCAACAAGCTTAGAATTCTCAGGGTAGATTAATAAACCAACTAATACAATTACAATAGGGAATCCAATAGTTAAGATTCCTGGTAACAACATTTGTTTTAATGAAGCTTTTGTAGAAATGTCAACACATTTGTCATATTCCGGTTTTCCAGTTCCTTCCATAATTCCAGGAATTTCTTTGAACTGACGTCTAACCTCATATACCATTTCCATTGCTGCTTTACCAACAGCTTTCATTGCTAATGCAGAGAATACTACTGGTACCATTCCACCAATAAATAACATAGCTAATACTGGTGCTTTGAATATGTTAATTCCGTGAATTCCTGTGAAAGTAACATAGGCAGCAAATAGTGCTAAAGCTGTTAATGCAGCAGAAGCAATTGCAAATCCTTTACCTGTTGCAGCAGTTGTGTTACCAACTGAATCAAGAATATCAGTTCTTTCACGAACTTCTTCAGGTAATTCACTCATTTCAGCAATACCACCTGCGTTATCAGCAATTGGTCCGAATGCATCAATCGCTAATTGCATAGCAGTTGTAGCCATCATTGCAGAAGCGGCCATGGCAACACCATAGAATCCAGCAAATGCATATGAAGCCCAAATTGCGATTGCAAATAACAATACAGAAGAGAAAGTAGAAATCATACCAGTCGCTAAACCAGCAATGATGTTTGTACCTGCTCCAGTACTTGATTGTTGTACAATGTTTAAGATAGGTTTCTTACCTAATCCAGTGTAGTACTCAGTAAATGAAGAAATAAGTGCTCCCACTACTAATCCAACTAATGTTGCATAGAATACATTCATTGCAGTCACCTCAACTAATTCTGCTTCACCGAAGAAGTTCATTTGCATTGTTTCTGGTAACATGTAAACACAAAGTGCGAAACAAGCAACACCAACTAAAGCAATAGAAACCCAGTTTCCAATATTTAATGCTTTTTGTACTTGTGCCTCTTTAGCTTCATTTGAGCTAATTCTTACTAAGAAAGTTCCGATAATAGAAATGATGATTCCAACTCCAGCAATTGCCATAGGCAATAAGATTGGTCCAATTCCACCAAATGCATCAGTGATTGCTCCTCCCATATCTTTAATGATATAGTTACCTAACACCATTGCAGCTAATACTGTTGCAACATAAGATCCGAATAAATCTGCTCCCATTCCGGCAACATCACCTACGTTATCTCCAACGTTATCAGCAATAGTTGCAGGGTTTCTTGGATCATCTTCAGGAATTCCTGCTTCAACTTTACCAACTAAATCAGCTCCAACATCTGCAGCTTTTGTATAGATACCTCCACCAACTCTTGCAAATAATGCAATTGATTCAGCACCCAAAGAGAATCCAGCTAAAGTTTCAAGAACTAAAGTCATGTCATCTGTAGTTGTCCATTGTCCACCCATAAACATTTGGTAGAAAATGATAAAGAACGCAGTTAAACCTAATACAGCTAATCCTGCTACTCCTAGTCCCATTACAGTACCACCTCCGAAAGAGATGTTTAAAGCTTTTGGTAATGAAGTTCTAGCCGCTTGTGTTGTTCTAACATTTGTTTTAGTCGCGATTCTCATTCCTATATTACCTGCTACTGCAGAAAATATAGCTCCTATAATAAAGGCTACAATAATTAAGTAGCTAGTCGTCTCTACGATAGTAGCGACTCCTGCAAGAACGATACTTGCACCAATCACGAAAAAAGTAAGTAACTTATACTCAGCCTTTAAGAATGCTAATGCACCCTCGTATATGTGATCTGAAATTTCTTTCATCTTTCCATCTCCTGCATCTTGTTTCATTACAGAACCTCTTTTGATGACCATATATATAAGGCCAAAAATTGCAAGGACGATTGGTAAGTAAATCATGAATTCTCCCATTGTTCGATTTTTAATTTTAGAGGGCAAAAGTATATCTTAAAATTCGATTGTGCAAGTTTGTCGCAATTAAGTGAGAAATAATATCTGAAAGTGCCGTAAAATGTGGCTTTTTCCTATGTAAGCATAAGAGAGCTGAAAATAGTCGCTAAAAAAGTCAACCTTTTACTATTTCTCTCGTTTAATTGGGTGTACAATGGGTTATTTCAGTAAAATTTTAGTTAATTTTGAGAATTGCCCTTTTCTTTAAAGAAATTAGAATGAAGACGAAACTACTTTTAGCAGCTGCATCATTGATGTTTACTGTTTTCTCATTTTCTCAAACAGTTATTTATAGTGAAGATTTCACTTCAGGTGCCACATGGACGTTGAATACAGACATTGGCGCAGAAGGAGCTTTGCCAAACCCTTGGTTTATTTCTTGTCAAGAGGATGGACAAGATGCAGGTAACTGTGGAGTGCCAGCTAACTGTGCCGTTCCAGATAATACATTACATGTAGGTTCTGGTATTGGAGATTTGGGAGCTGCTTATGCTGAGGCAGGAGCAGGAACGACAAATACAGATAGACGTGCTGAGTCAGGAGATATTAGTACCGTTGGACAGACTAATCTTACATTGAATTTTGATATGATAGGTTGGGGTGGGAACGCTCAAGATTATTGCGAACTCTTTTATAGTACAGATGGCGGAGTTGCTTGGACATCTTTAGCAGGAACACTAACTTCAATGTGCTGTGGTGGTATAGCTTGTACTGGAGCAGAACAAGGCTTGTGGCAGAACAATACATATCCATTACCTGTGGCTTGTGAAAACATTCCTAATCTTAGAATTTCTTTTGTTTGGAAAAACATTGACGACTTAGTTGCGACTGATCCTTCATTTGCAGTAGATGATATAGAAATTACAACTCCATCAGTTGCTGGACCTACGGCGGCATTTACAGTTGTTAATCAAAGTATTTGCGTTGGTGATTGTATTGATTTTACAGATGCAAGTACGGTTGGAGCCAACCCAAACTGGGCTTGGACATTTACAGGAGCTGATGCACCTGGTACTTCAACAGCACAAAATCCAACTGGGATTTGTTATAACACTGCAGGTAATTACCAAGTAGAGTTGACAGTTACAGATGATGACGGAACAGATACTGAAACACAAGTTGGTTACATCACAGTTTCTGCAGCTGCCAATGGCGCAGGTGATGTCACTCAAAATGTTTGTCAACAATTCAATAATACGAACAACCTGTTGAATGCAGGAGCTGACCCTGGAGGAACATGGGTTGAAACTTCAGGGACACCAACAGGTACTTTTAATGCCGGAACTGGAAATGTTGACTTCACTGGCTTACCAATAGGTAACGTTTATACATTCACTTATACTGTTGGAACAGCACCTTGTGACGACATGATTACAATGACATTGACTGTGGTTGACTGTAGTACGCCAACTTCTTCCTTTACACCATCTGCGACAAGTATTTGTGTGGGTGAATGTTTAACTTTCAACGAAAGTAGTACAGGTGCATTAATATCATGGAATTGGACTTTCAATGGAGCTGATACACCTTCATCAATTGCACAAGACCCAGGGTCAATTTGCTGGTCAACTGCAGGGACATTTGATGTTGAATTAGAAGTAGGTGATGGAACAACTACTGACATATCAACGGTATCTATTACTGTTAATGCTGCTCCCAATGTAACGGCTACGGCAGCAGCTTCAGATACAATTTGTTCAGGTGACATGGTAACTTTAACTGGTGCTGGAGCAAATACTTACGTTTGGGACAATGGTGTAACTGACGGAGTTGCATTTGCGCCTACAATGACAACTACTTATACTGTTACTGGTACAGATGCTAATATGTGTACAAGAGATTTTGCAATTGAGGTTGTCGTTGAGAATTGTGATTCATTACTTGCTGACTTCTTTATTCCGGTCAACAATGTATGTGTTGGTCAATGTATTACTTTAGAAGATATGTCTAACGGTAACATTACCGACTGGGCTTGGGACTTCGGAGGAGGAGCTACACCAAATACTTCTACAGAACAAAACCCAACAGTTTGTTTTGATGTTCCAGGCACATTCAATATTCAATTAACATTGACAGATAATCTTGGAGCCAATGCATCAACTACGCAATCAGTGTCGGTATTTGCTTCACCATCTGTGAATGCACAATTAGATACTATTATTGATTTAGGTGGTTCAGCTGCCTTAATTGCTAACGGAAGTGTTCCGGGATCATATTCTTGGTTCCCGACATCAAATGTTGATTGCGATACTTGTGCTATCACATTTGCTGACCCTTGGACAACTACAACTTATACTGTTACACTTTCTGACATCAATGGATGTTCAGCAAATGATACGGTGAAGGTATTTGTTAACTTCATTGAAGGTCTTGGTGTTCCAACAGCATTTTCTCCGAATGCAGATGACCAAAATGATGTACTGTTTGTAAAAGGAATAGGTATCAGTGCTCTTAATTTTAAAGTATACAATAGATATGGTGAGATGGTGTTTGAAACCTTTGATCAGATGATCGGATGGGACGGAACCTTTAGAGGTAAAGACGAGAATTCTGGAGTTTTTACATGGGTACTTGAGTACAACATGGTGAACGGAAACGCCGGTATTCTGAAAGGTAACACAACACTAATACGCTAACCCCTTAGCCAAATTCACTAAAAAGAAATGATGAAGAAATTAAGTTTATTCATATTGTCTGCCGGACTTGCACTAGGGGCAAATGCGCAGCAAGACAAGCATTTTTCAATGTTTGCCGAATCTCCAATTTATATGAATCCTGCCACTGCAGGGTTTGCGCCTGGAGCATTACAGTTGTTTACCAACTTTAAAATGCAATGGCTAACAATTTCTGACAATCCTTACAGGACTATTTCAGCAGCTGCAGATTGGAGAATGTTTGATGATGGAAATTTCATGGGAGCTGGTATCACCTTCTTTAATGATGTGGCCGGTGATGGACAATATCAAATTAACGAGGTAACAATACCACTTAATTATGCAGTACAAATAGGTAAAGACAACTTTTTGGCCGTCGGATTACAACCTGCATGGTATTCGCGAACTTTATTGAGTTCTAACCTAACATGGGATAACCAATGGACGGGAACCCAGTTTAGTGATGAGATATCTTCAAATGAAGCAATATTTGGTCAAAACTTGACCATTAGTAAGTTTGATGTTTCTGCGGGAATTCACTGGTACGCATATCTTAACAAGACTACTAAAATGAGTATGGGACTTGCAGGTCATCACTTGACGAAACAAAAAATTAACTTCCTAGGAGAAGATGATAAATTGTTTAGAAAGCTGACTTTCCATGGTCAATTTGATATAAAACAAGAGAACTCTAATTTGTCTATTGTACCAGCATGGTACGGATTTTGGCAAGGACCAAACCTTGAGTTTGTAGCTGGTTCTAACTTCAGATATTTATTAAGAGGAGCTTCTAGACATACTGGATACTTTAATGAAATTACAGGGTCTTTAGGAACATACTATAGATTTGGAGATGCACTGATTTTTAACTTGATTTTTGATTTATCAGGATTTGCATTTGGTGGATCATATGACTTGAATGTATCCAACTTAAATTCAGCAACAAATGGCGTTGGTGGGTTTGAAGTGTTCTTGAGATATAGAGCAAACTTCGGTGGACGTTCATTAGCGAATCCATCAATTCACTAAAAAAACTTTTTTAAGAGGAATCCTCTCCATTATTGGAGGGGATTTTTTTTGTCGTAAATTTGCACTCAATTAAAGATGGGAGTTAAGATTCGAGATATTGATTTAGGAGATTTTCCTTTGTTGCTTGCACCAATGGAAGATGTGAGTGACCCGCCATTTAGAGCTTTGTGTAAGCGCTATGGCGCCGACATGATGTATACTGAATTTATTTCTTCAGAGGGATTAATTAGAGATGCTGCCAAGTCTTTGATGAAGCTTGATATCTATGAATATGAACGCCCGGTGGGTATCCAGATTTTCGGTAACAACATTGAAAGCATGATCAAAACAACTGAAATTGTTGCAAAGACAAATCCAGATGTGATTGATATAAACTATGGTTGTCCTGTAAAAAAGGTGGCTTGCAAAGGCGCCGGAGCAGGAATTCTTCAAGATATCCCTAAAATGGTTGAAATGACCAAAAAGGTGGTTGAAGCCACATCACTTCCTGTAACTGTTAAGACAAGGTTGGGATGGGATGAAAGCACGAAGTATATTGTTGATGCCGCAGAACGTTTGCAAGATATCGGAATAGAAGCCATATCAATTCATGGAAGGACGCGAAAGCAAATGTATAAAGGCGAAGCTGACTGGTCATTAATTGCTGAGGTAAAGAACAATCCAAGAATGAAAATTCCAGTTTTCGGAAACGGAGATATTACTTCACCTGAGAAAGCAGTGGAGTATAAGGAGCGATATGGAGTAGATGGTGTAATGATTGGGAGAGCTGCAATAGGAAACCCTTGGTTCTTTAACGAAGTGAAACAATTCGTGAAGGATGGAACTCATAGAACGCCGCCAACCATTTCTGAAAGAGTGGCAGTGACCAAAGAGCATATCGATATGTCTATCAAATGGAAAGGGGAAATATTAGGAATCAATGAAATGAAACGTCATTATTCAAATTATTTCAAAGGCATTCCGAATTTTAAGCCTTTTAGAACCAAATTAGTGACCTCTATGGACCTACAAGAGGTTTATGACACACTTGCTGAGGTAGAAGAGAAGTTCTTATCAGGATTCTTTTCAGAGTGAACCAATGCGTCTTAAGGTTGTATCAATTAAAAATTGATGATATGAAATCGGCTTTATTCCTAATACTTGTATTCTTGAGTTCATCAATTTACTCGCAATCTGAACTCAAAGAGCCAAAACTTAAAGAGATATTGACGGCTTCAACATGGAAATCTGACAAGAATTTATTCAGTGACGAAGGCATTGATCGTTACTCGATCTTCAAGGACGCCAAAGATGAGTTTTACAGTTGGGGTAACTCAGTTACTTTTACCGACTCAAAATTCAACACAAATTACTCTGCTCCTTGCGGTAATGACTGTTTCACAAGCGTAAATGGAACCTACAAGTTTGTAGGGTCTAACAAAATTAAGGTCTTTGTCAATGACATTTCACGTTCTGGCTTTTGTCAGGATAAAAGTGAATCACCAAAAAAGAGCTTTGGCATTTTTCAAATCAATAAAACAGACGAAGGTTACGAGATTGTCAAAGTTGACTAGAAGTAGAAAGGTCTAAAACCTAATTTGCCCTGTGAAAGTTCTAAAGCAGGGAAAGGCACTTTGATAAAATTTAGTCCTCTAAAAATTAATTTCAACCATCTTTTATCCGTCTTGATCGCCTCAAAATTTACATCCAATGAGAGAAAGTATTGACGATAAGGTGTAAAAGATAATTGCTCACTTGCAACAACATAAGTTCCGCCATCACCCAATAACTGATTATTGATGCTATATCCTAACGAAAGGTTTAACCATTTCGGAATTTTAGAGTCTTCTTTGAACCAAGAGATAGGGTTGAAGCTCATCCAATAGGTTTGGCCATTATAGTCTTTGAGCAACTTACTAGCAAAACTATTCCCTAAAACATTTGGACGATACTGCGCCAAGCCAGAGTCATGTGCCGAAAATTTAAAATGGCAATACTGTTCATTCCAAAAATACTCTTGGCTCCAATAGGTTAAAGTTCCTAAGGTGTTGAATCCAACATCTGACCATGAGAATCCCCATTGTTCGTTGGTAGCATCTAATAGTTCAAAAGTAGTCATGTAGCCAATTGAGAATCCCGCCCCAATTAAGGATGATTTTTTATGATCTAACCCTGTCCATTCATAAAGGTCACCTACAAATCTTCCAAATTGCCATGAAGAATACATGTGTCCCACTTTATCCATTTGTTGCCATTCATGGCTATCATCAAATGTGTGAAATTTTGATTTTGGGAAATCTTTGTACCAAACAAAGTAGAGTGCAGAAATGGAACCTGCCCAAGCTGCGGCACCTGTGGCACTGACTCCAATTAATCTCTTTTTATTTAGTGAATCAGAAGGCGTGAGAAATGATTGTGCTGATGACGAAGTCGAAAAGCAGAAGATGAATAACAGAAAGTAAATCAATTTTCTCACAGAACGAAAATAAGGCTATTTACTCAGATTACGTAAATTAGAGATGGAATGAGACCAATTCTTCTCTTGATATTTGTTGTCTTAACTTCTTTGAATGTTCAATCAAAAGAGAAGGAAAAAGTCTTTGTTTACTTCAAAAAAAAAGAATCAAGAAGAAGCGTAAAATTGAAATTGCCGATTGCCTGCAGAATGTATGAAAAGGGAAAGAGCAAACGTTCAGGACGAATTGAAAAGGTTAAAGAATCAGAAATCGTCTTTTCATATTATAGCTACGATACTTCAGATGTGAATGTCATCATGAATCAAGATATTTCAAGAAGAGAAAAAGACAAGCAGCTTGATTCCTTGATTAACTCAACAAAGGTGTTTAAATCTATTGCTTTTCAAGATCTAGAAAAGATTGAGATCTTATCTTCAGATGCGAGTCTCAAGCGAAAATTATTCATGTTAATTGGGTCCGTCACATTTTTAGGGAGCGGATTAGCCTTTATGTCAAGTACATCTACCCATGTAGGGCAAAAACTCACTCTTTTGAATTGGATTGAAATAGGCGGAATGGCAGCCGGCGCGGGAACCATGGCGCTCTTAGCCAAGCAAACTTTTGATATGAAAAAATGGCGAATCGAGCCTGTGCCCACCAGCTCTTCTGATTGAGATATTGATTCAGGTCATATCAAAACCACTCAAGTACTTTTTTGATTTTTTAATTTGATCAATTTCGGATGTCTCGAATCCATTGAACTTGGCAACAATATGAATGAGATTATCTTTCTTAGATTTCTGAATAAAACCCCAATTGATTTGAAGTTCAGATAGCCTTGTGTTGTTCGTGTCTGTCCAAAGCAGCAAAGAATGATGTCCGCTTTGATGTAAAACGGCACCTAAAAGTTCTTCGACTCTGTTCTCAAAACCTTTTTTCCAAAACAATCCCTCAGTAGCTAAGAATTTATGGTTCTTAGGATTGATCAATTTTCTAATTCGAGGAATATATGGGGCGGCATTCATCAAGATTTTGCCTTTTAAACCTGGCAGTGATTTAATCTTCCAGTGAACTGGGTTTGCTTGAATTCCCGCAACAATCTCATTGTTTTCTTTCAAAACATAATAGTCGCCATTGTCAAATAAATGTACATCTGAGAAGAAACTATATTCCTCATTAAATGATTTGATTGCAGCCAAAACTCCTTCTCTTTCGTTCTTTTGGATTCTTGAAACCTTCACTGAGTTTTTTGGAGTAACCCTTGAAAATGCTGTTGTTCTAAACTTGCCTATTGTCTCAAACCCAAACTGCTCATTCATGTTAAAAGAGCGCGCGTTTTCGGGGTCAATAAAGGCCCAATAAACACTCTTATTAGCTTCAGGTTCTAAAGGGTCAAGATTGCTGGTGTTGAATAAAGTCTTGAGATAATGATGAAATGCAGATATTCCATTTCCTTTTTTTGATCCACCCTGATAAACTTCGTCAAATGCGAAATATCTAATGTAAAGGGAGTCTTGAGTTCGACCATTCATTGAGATTGGACGCTCGCATATGGTGACATTCCCTATTGCTTTTTCATTTCTTTCTAAGTAAAGAAAATGAGGCTTATGTAATTGATGGATTTTCTCTTTTGTATCTAACAGTTGATACAATGATCCTGCAGTACCAATGGTGGTATTGCTCAATAATTCAATTACCGAATTAGGTGGATTCGTTTCATGTTTGATTAAACGGTGAATGCGTTCAATCATGACATTTTACTTATACATAACCGACTTCACAGCTGCTATAATTCTAGCAGGATTAGGAAGTGCTTCAGCCATTAAGCTAGGTGAGAACGGGAAAGGAGTATCTGATTGCATTACTCTTTTTACCGGCGCATCTAAATGATCAAAAGCATAGTTTTGTAAGTGATAAGCTATCTCAGAAGCAATCGAAGCCAATGGCCAAGATTCTTCAACCACAACACAACGATTAGTTTTCTTAACTGATTCAACTACTGCCGGGTAATCAATTGGTCTGATCGTTCTTAAATCAATGATTTCAGCCGAGATTCCTTCTTTAGCAAGTTCGTCTGCAGCTGCATGACATTCTTTGATGATTTTACCAAAAGACACTAAAGTGACATCTGTTCCAGCTCTTTTTACATCAGCTACTCCGATAGGAATGATGTATTCTCCTTCAGGAATTTCACCCTTATCTCCGTACATCTTTTCAGACTCTAAAAATACAACCGGGTCGTTATCTCTGATTGCAGCTTTCAATAAACCTTTTGCATCATAAGGATTTGAAGGTGTGATTACTTTCAACCCTGGAACGTGAGCATAAAATGCTTCAAAACTTTGTGAGTGAGTTGCACCCAGCTGTCCTGCTGTTCCGTTACCTCCTCTAAATACGATTGGACATCCAATTTGTCCACCAGACATTTGTAAGATTTTAGCCGCTTCGTTAATGATTTGGTCAGCTGCTAAAATCGCAAAATTCCAAGTCATGAACTCAACTATTGGTCTCAATCCGTTCATTGCTGCTCCTACTGCAATTCCTGTAAACCCTAGCTCGGCTATAGGAGTGTCAATCACTCTTTTTTCGCCAAACTCATCTAGCATTCCTTGTGATACTTTATAAGCACCATTGTATTCAGCAACTTCTTCTCCTAAAAGAAAAATGTTTTCATCCGCTCTCATTTCTTCGGACATTGCCTCTCTTAGGGCTTCTCTAAATTGAACCGTTTTCATCTTAAAGTCTTTTAAAGGTGGACATCTAACAGTGTAAACATTGTTTAAATGCCGCTTAAAAATTTCGGTCAAAGCTACGAATTATTGTAATTATCAGATGAAAAGTATGGCACTTTTTATTTGGAGGGATTTTTTAGCAAAAATTTAAGACTTACATGCTTTTAAAATTCAAGGATTAGGCTTATATTCGCAGCCCGTATTTAAAATAGTGCGGACTAAATTGAAATGTAATGGCAGTAATTGGAAGAATCCAGAAAAACTCAGTTCTACTACTTATCGTAATTGGTGGAGCAATGTTGGCATTTATCTTCACAGATAACTTCAAAGGAGATGGCGCTCAAGAGATAGTACCTAACGGAACTATTTATGACGAGCCTTTTGATGAGGATGAATTTGAGAGATTGACAGATTCATATGTGAATCGTGGACTGAATGATGCTTACCAACAGCAACAGCAAACAGCTCCAGGTCAACCTTTATCTCAAGAGAAACAAGATCAAATCAAGAATACAGGTGAAGATCAGGCTTTTAACGAAGTGGTGAGAAGAAACTTGATGAATAGAGAGTTTGATAAAATTGGAATCACTTGTACTGTTGATGAATTAAATGATATGCTTCACGGTAATCATGTTCACCCATGGGTAATGGATGTTCCAATTTTCAGAGACTTGACTGGAGAATTTTCAAAAGATTCAGTAAGAAACTTCTTAATCAAAATGGAAGATGAGCCGATTGAAGAAGAAGCTAGAGTAAGATGGGAAGAAGGAAAGAACCAGTGGATGGAATTCGAAAGAGAATTGAAAGACACAAGAAAAGCTGACAAATATGTTTCGCTAATCAAAAAGGGTCTTTTTGTAAACTCATTAGAAGCTCAACACCAATATGATGGTGGAAATGAAATCAGAAACATCAGATTTGTGATGCAAAGATATTCTGACTTGAATGTTGATGATTACGAAGTAACTGATGCTGACATTCAAGCTTACTATGATGAGCACAAAACTGAGAAGCAATACGAGATGGTTGAATCTAGAGATATAGAATTTGTTTCTATTCCTGTAATTCCATCTGCTGAAGATTTTGATTCTTTAGCAAGCAAGATGTCTAAAATCAAAACGAAGTTTGAAAGCGTTGAAGATAATATTGCTTTCATGAACTTAAACTCTGATGATGTAGCATCAAATGATTCTATTGAATATTCAATGGGAGACGCTACATTAAACTTACCACCAAATCAATTTGTACCAACAGGAACTTATCCTGCTGTTGCTGATGAGGCAATTCAAGCTTCTGAAGTTGGTGACGTAATCGGACCATTCCAAACTAGAATTGTGAATCCTCAAGATCAAAGTGAGAAAGACATCATGTTCTTAGGGAAAGTTACAGGAACAAGAGTTGAAAACCAATCATGGGTTAGACACATCTTAATTAGCATTGATGCTACAAGAGGTGAAGAAGAAGCAAAAGTATTAGCTGATGAGATTATTGCTGATATTGAAGCTAACGACAACTTTGTAGCGAACGTAACAGAGCATTCTGAAGATCCAGGTTCAATTGAAAATGGAGGAGAGTACAAGTGGTTCCCTGAAGGAAGAATGGTTCCTGAGTTTAATGATGCTTCATTTAACGGAGAGATCGGACAATTACAATTGGTTAAAACAACATTCGGATTTCACATTGTTGAAGTATTAGCAAGAGCTGAAAGAGTTGTACCAAAAATGGCAATCGTAACTAAAGAAGTGAAGCCTTCTGATTTCACAATGAAGTATACTGAAGAGCAAGTGTTTGATTACATCTTCAGAATTAATGATAACAAAAGTGATTCTGCTTTTTACGAAGTAGCTGCTGACAGTGCTTATACTGTAATGAATTCAAGAATTTGGATTGGTCAAACTTATGTTACTGGAGTTAAGAAGTATAAGAGAATTATGAGATTCGCTTTCAATGCAAATGCAATTGAGGGTGATATTTCAGATCCTATTCTTGATGGTAATCAGTACATAGTAGCTTATTTATCAAACATCATTGAAAAAGGAGAGCCTAAGTTCGAAGATGTAAAAGAGCAAATGAGATTCTCAGCATTGAAAGATGTTCAAGCTAGAGCTTACATGGAGAAAATGGCAAATAAGAATTCTTTAGCTGATGTTGCAAAAGAAGTAACTAACGGAAACATTCTTAACGCTCAAATCACTTACGGAGCAAATGTAATTGCTGGTGGTGGCGGAAACGAGCCAGAAGTAATTGGAGCTTTATTTAGAGACGAGCTTACTGCTGGTGCTATGACAGTGCCGATTAAAGGTAGAACTGGTGTTTATGTAGCGATTTTGGATGAAATAACTCCAGCTGAAGCAAAAGAAGATGTTACAGTAGAAAGAGATTTCGTATTGCAAGCGAGAAGAAGCTCATCTGACAACTTGGTGATTAGAGCACTAAGAGAAAAAGCAGATGTGATTGACAATCGTAGAAAAAGAGAATATCAATAGTCTAATTCAATATTAGAAGATCCCTCTCGATTATTTCGTGAGGGATTTTTTTTATCCTCATATTTTAGAAATCAATAACTTCGTACTATGAAATCTAAAACAGCAAAAGAGACTTTGGCGATATCAACCAAAGTTGTTCTGCCACATGAAACAAATACACTGGGTAAATTATTCGGAGGTGCTTTGTTAGCATGGATGGATGAAATAGCAGCAGTTTCTGCGCATAGGCATTCAAAGAGAGTTGTGGTAACAGCTTCAATTAATAATGTGTCTTTTGGTGAACCAATAGATTTGGGTGCAATTGTGACACTTGAGGCTAAAGTTTCAAGAGCCTATACTTCTTCAATGGAAGTGATGATTGACGTTTTTGTAGAAGATAGATTGACCGGAGAGAAGAAGCAGGTGAATGAAGCGATTTATACTTTTGTGGCTGTTGATCAAAACGGAGGACCTATTCACGTGCCTGAATTGGTTCCTGAAACAGAACAAGAGAAGAAAAGATATCAAGCTGCTTTGAGAAGAAGACAGCTAAGTTTAGTATTGGCGGGTAAAATGAAACCGTCTGAAGCAACAGAATTAAAATCAATATTTAGTTAAGATGAGAAAATTAGTTTATTTAATACCGGCAGCATTGCTTATGATGGCATGTTCAGGAGAAGAAAGCACAACCGAAGAAGTAAGTGATAACACTGATCAACTGACAGACACGACTGCTGTGGATACGGTGGCTGAATCTGTGGATGAAGGCATCATGCTTGAATCAATTGAAGATTACATCACCATTATGTCTAAAGCTGAACTTTATGACCTCTTTGATTCTACGAACTTAAAAGATGATGAAAGCTGGTATGGTGAAGGTACAATGAAGTATGATGTTACTTGGTTGACAAATCCTGTAAATGGACATAGAGTCAAATATGTTTGGGATCAAGAAAAAAGTGAAGACATCAATTTCGTAGAATTCCATCACACAAACTATGATGCCGATTTTAATGTAACAGGTACGCAAGAGATTTTAAGCGCTACTGGGATTTACACTGGAATGCCTTTTGAAGAATTGAAAAGCTGGAATGATGATGAGCCTTTCGAATTCAGTGGTTTTGGATGGGATTATTCAGGCGGAGTTATGCCAAAGCCAGGAAGTAACATTGAGCAGAATCCATACGGAATGACTTTAGATATTTCTTATGAAGAAAGTACTTATGAAAAGTGGCCTGATTTAATTGGAGATTCTAATTGGTCATCTGATGCTGATGAAGCCAAAGGTGCACCAATATTTTTAGGGACAATTACTTGGTGGGGACCTGAGGAAGACTAAGAATAGCATCTAAATCTTGCTCATTCATGCACTTGAAGTGTTTCTTAGGACACTTTTGATAACCGATCTTAGAACAAGGTCGGCAGCCTAATTCTACTTGATGGTTTTCAAATAAGTCTTCATTTGAAGGCATGTAAGGATACATTCCTAATTGCGGAGTTGTATTTCCCCAAATAGCAGCTATTGGCCTTTGAAATGCAGCAGCAATATGCATCATACCGGTATCATGCGTGATTACCTTTGAAGACTGCTCAATAACTGAAGCTGTTTCGTGCCAAGATAACTCTCCAACAAGATTAATTACATCAGGGCAAGCTTTAGCAATTTGATCTGCTTCTTGCTTATCGGTTGGTCCACCCAACAAAACCATTTGCTTATTTGATTTCTTAACCAATTCAATCATCTTATCAACCAGCAATCGTTTGGTTGCAAATTGCGCACCTATGGCAAAGGCTATAAAGTCATCTTTTATGTCGTGATCTTGAAGCGTAATCTCACAGCCATCAGGAATAAAGTATTCTAATCCCTTGTGATCATTTAATATCCCTAAAGAGCTTGTGGCCGCAAAATATCTGTCTACCACGTGAATGTCAGGCATGATGTTTCTGCGCTTAAACTTTGTGTAAAGCAACTTCTGCCTGTTCAATTTAGGAAAAGCAGCTGAAGGTCTTTTCAATGCTCTTCTTAATCTCAGACTTCTTAAGTTGTGATGTAAGTCAACAACAAAATCATATTTTTCAGCCTTTAAGGCCTTCGTTACTTCGTCAATCTCTTTTTCAATCGTAATGACCTTGCTAATGTGAGGATTGGCATCTAATACAATAGCATTAGCTTTCTTGGTGATGAAGTGAATTTCACAATCAAGTTGATCCTTCAAACATCTCAGCACTGGGCTCGTGAGAACAATGTCTCCAATAGAACTAAACCGTATGACTAAGATTTTCTTCATTTAAACAAATGTAATTAATCTACTTCAAGACTTTTATAATTGATTTGGCAATCTCTTTTCTTCCATCTTCAAAGTAATGTTCTGAAGGGAAATTGCGCTCAAGAAAGTGTTCATCTCTGAGTAAATCAAAGTCATCAATTACAGTTACTCCTTGGTCTTCATATCGCTTTTTGAGCTGATCTTTGTTGTCTTTCATCAAGTCAATGAGACCAACATCTACCAACGCTTCTCCTTCTTCTAAATTCTCAGGGAGGATTACAAAGTAAAGCTCTAAATTCTTCTTTTTGCAAATCTCAACTATCTCATCATAATCTTTCAATCTCTGATTGTCTTCAGATATGGTGAAGGCAAAATTCTTGATGTAATGGTCGGCTAATTGTCTTTTAGGATTTGTCCAATCTCCCCACTTTTCAACTGCGCACCACGTTTTTACCGTATTTCTTGGTGGATCAAATGGGAGGGGTTCTTTTTCCCAGCTCTCCAACATAATTCGTTCTCTTTCTTTACTTGAAACTGCGTCATAGGCATTGAGCCCTTGTAAGTATCTGTTCACGATTGCAGGGTAATTATTATAGAAAACCATTTCTTTTTGAATGGCATTCTCTAATTCAGATTGAATCCAACCTTGACCAAAGCTTCGGTAATTGAGATGAACAACCACCTTTTTGACTTTTGAATTTGACGGAATCATTTTAATTAAATGTTTGAATACGCCTGCATGAATGGCGCCTGTATCAACTGACATTACTTTTAAATCAATTGAGTCATCCACCATTTGAGAAATTGATCTGTAATCAGTGTCTTGCCAATCAGAATAGGTAGCGTTTGGTGAAGATGAGAAGTATAAGACATCCGCCTGTGATTCGGCATCTTCAAATTTACCCAACACATTTGCGCTTCCCTCTAAGTCAGATTCATAAGTGGTGGCTTTATAAATGAAATTCGAGATCACTACAATGATGGCAATCAATACAATTCTTGGCGCTATTTTCTTAATCATATCCATCAGAATTGAAAGTAAATGAATTGATAAAAATCAGCACCCGACATGGCCATTACGAAGTAAATCAAGAGACCATAAATTATCCATCTTAGCCAAAATGGGAACTTGTCTACGACACCATCAAATCTCTTTTGTTGGATGAGTAACTCCATTCCGATTAAGAATAATAACGGAATCAAATAAATTGAATTAAAGACTAAAGTTTTAGCTTCAAACGATCCGCCTGCTAAAATTCCTTCAATTGCTTCATGAGATTTTGCGTGCTCCACATCTCTTATCGATAGGTAAGTTTCGTTAGTAGGTTCAGCCCCAAACATTTTACATATTGACAAATACGCTTTCGCAACTGAATCTGATCTGAAAAACAACCAAGCCAAGTTGATGACGATTAGTGTTTTGATAAAGCCCAACCCTTTGAGAAAGGCTCCTTTTAATTCCAATATTTTTGCCCTTACCACCATCTGTTCGCTCAGATACATTAATCCGTGAATGGCTCCCCAAATGATGAATGTGAAGTTGGCGCCGTGCCAGATGCCTGAAACGATAAATACAATGAGAATATTCGCCACCCATCTCAAATAAGAAACCTTGTTTCCTCCCAATGGGATGTAGAGATAATCTCTAAACCAATTAGACAAAGATATATGCCAACGAGACCAAAAGTCTTTAATTGAGAAGGCGAAATAAGGCGTTCTAAAATTATCCATTAGGTTAACACCCATGAGTTTTGCTACACCAATGGCAATTAAAGAATAGCCATGAAAATCGGCATAGATTTGAATAGAGAATAACAATAAAGAAATGGTGTTGTCTCCTTGAGAATAGAGTAGCGGATTGTCAAAGACAGGATCAATGATTGGCGCGATATTATCGGCGATTACCATTTTGATAAACATTCCGTAAAGAATCAACCTGAATCCTTTTTGAAGCTTATCGTAATCAAGTGTGTGCTTCTTAAATATTTGGTGATGTAGTTTTGAGAAACGCTCAATTGGGCCGGCAACTAATTGGGGAAAATAACTCACGAAAAGTGCAAATTTCCCAATGTTTCGCTCTGGTTTTACTTTGCCTTGATAAACATCAATGGTATAGGCGACAGTTTGAAAAGTATAAAATGAGATGCCGACAGGTATACCGTATTCAAGAAATGAAGTCAACCATTCAACTTTAGGGTGAGCGCCTTCAAATTTTTGAAAGAACGATCTGCTTCCGATAAAGAAATTAAAGTATTTAAATATGAAAAGCACTCCAAAATTGGAGCAGAGACTGACAATTAACCAGGCCTTCTTTTTAAATTGGGAGACGGCTTTGTCTATTTGTATGGCCGCAATGTAATCTACAATCGTAGAATACATAATCAATACCAAGAATTCTGCTTTCCATGATCCGTAAAAGAAATAACTAGCGGCTAAAAGTAAGAGCCATCTGAATTTATGAGGTATTATCCAGTACAGCAAAATGACTGCAGGCAGAAATAATAAAAACTCAAGTGAATCAAATAGCATAGCTTCCCTTTACGGAGGTGCTAAATTAACGAAAAAAGAAGGCAGATGTTTTATGGAATTATCAGAGAGTCTTAACTATCACTCAACTCTAAATTTGATAATGGTTCTTCCGTACTTTGAAGAGATAATTTTGGCTGTATAATCCCCTTTAGGATATCCCGCCACGTGAAGGATATTTCTTTCTTTCGAAATAGCTGTTTTTTTCATGCTTTTCCCACTCGCATTGAATATTTCCATATGGTATGAACCTTCACGTTCTCCTATGATTTCAACTACCATAACGTCTTCTTGCTCGGTAGGGCTGATTTTAATGTTTAGACCAACCTCTGTTTTGTTGGTCCACGTTTCGGCAGGAGTTGTGTTCCCAGTGCCTTCAAATTTTACTGTGATACATTCTGAATCGTCTGTCAAAGAATCTAAGGTGATTTTCACTGAATACGTACCATCTTTTTTAGGTTTAAAAATTCTCTTTGTTGCACCCTCAACTTCTACACCACTTCCGCAGTCAATCCATTGATACTTTGCGTTAGCCTGATTTGCTCGTAAAACTATATTGCAGTCTTCACTTGAAACAGTCAGTTTTGTATTCAACTGAGAATTGTTTTGTGCGCTTGCATTAGATTGAATCATCACTAAGATGATCGAAAGAGAGAATAGATTTAATAGAGTCTTCATTTTTATGATCTTTTCAGAGGTAATTAAAGATAAGACTATTCTTCTTTATGCTTTGTTCTTAGTGTCAATTATTATGGTGACAGGTCCGTCATTCACTAATGCAACTTTCATGTCTGCACCAAACTCACCCTTTTGAATTGACTTGCCTACAACAGCTTCTAAATTCTTGATAAACTCTTCGTACAAAGGAATGGCGATTTCTGGTTTAGCCGCATGTATGTATGATGGTCTGTTCCCCTTTTTAGTTTTTGCATGAAGCGTGAATTGGCTAATTAAAAGAACGTCTCCATTGACATCTGCCAAGTTTAAGTTCATGAGCCCGTTTTCGTCAGAGAAGATTCGAAGATTATTGATTTTGTTTGCCAACCATTTGATGTCTTCAGAAGTGTCATCATTGCCAATACCTAAGAGGACGACATAACCTTTTTCAATTGACCCTTTGATCTCTGAATCAATAGTCACAGAAGCAGAAGATACTCTTTGAATTACAGCTTTCATCTTATTTAATAAACCGTTTTGTTTTCAATTCATTTGCCTTCTCGCCCGAGTTTCCAGTTTCGAGTTTCGATTTGTCATCCTGAGCTTGTCGAAGGACATTTGTCATCTCGAATCCGAAAAACGAAACACGAAGAACGTCATTTGTCATCTTGTCCGAAATTCATTTGTCATCTCGTCCGAGTCTACTTATAAATATCTTTCCGGTAATTCTCTTCTTGATCATCCTCGTGCATATTCACGTAATTGAAATAGCGCTCACCAGAAATTAAACCGGCTTCAACCGCATCTTTCACAGCACACTTAGGTTCATTCAAATGTTGACAATCGTTGAACTTACATTCGTTAATTAATTCGGCCATCTCAGGAAAGTGATGTGATAATTCTTTCTTATCAAAATCAATTAATCCAAATGCTCGTACTCCTGGTGTATCAATAATAAATCCACCCGATTGCAATCTAAACATTTCAGCAAATGTTGTGGTGTGTTGCCCAGCCATGTTTGCCATTGAGATCTCACCAGTTCTCAGGTCAAGGTTAGAGTCTAAAGTATTTATGAGTGTAGATTTACCTACGCCAGAATGACCGCCAAACATGACCTTTTTACCTTTAATTTCTTCTTTCAAAAACTCAACTGATGATTCTTGTTTTGCTGAGACCGTTAAGCATCTGTAGCCTGCACTTTGGTAGATAGCCATGAAGCTTTCTAAAATGTCCATGTCTTCAGGCGCATATAAATCTACTTTGTTAAAGAGGATGGTCGCAGGTATTTGATAAGCATCTGCTGTTACCAAAAAACGATCAATAAAACCTGTTGTTGTTTGCGGCGCAACAAGAGTCACGAGCAAGTAAACATGATCAATATTGGCAGCTAAAATTTGTGATCGCTTACTAAGATTGATTGATTTTCGAATGATGTAATTCTTTCTAGGTAAGATGTTCTTGATAACCCCGGTCTCTTTATCATCTTCTAATTCAAACTCCACTTCATCTCCTACAGCTACAGGGTTTGTTGATTTAATCCCGGCTAATCTTAGTTTACCTCTAATTCTGCAGTCGTATTCATTATCATTTTCGTCTAAGAGACGGTACCAACTTCCGGTTGATTTTATAATGATTCCTTTCTGCATTGGTACAAAAATAGATAACAATAGGCTCATTCTGCCGTTTTTACTGAAAGTTATGAAGGATTTAAAGTCAATTGTTTCACTTATCTTCGCGCCGTGCAAAAATTATCACTCATAATTCCTGTTTACAATGAGGCCGCTACAATTGGTGAGGTCATCAAAGTGATGGATAAATTGATGTTATTAAATGACATTGAGAAAGAGGTGATAGTGATCAATGATGCTTCTACAGATGGTTCTGATGAAGAGATTAAAAAAGCAATTGAAGAGGTAGACCTTGATATTACCTATTTCACTCATGAGGTGAATAAAGGTAAGGGTGGAGCAATTCATACCGGCATTCAAAAAGCCACAGGAGATTACACGATAATTCAGGATGCAGACTTAGAGCTTGAACCTGGAGAAATCAATTTATTGTTAGCCGTTGTAGATGCTAAAAAAGCTGATATAGTTTACGGTTCTCGCTTTTTGAAAGAGGATCAAAAAGGAGGCTCAAGAATGAGCAACATGGCCAATAGTTTTTTAACGAGTCTGTCAAATTTGCTTTTCGGCATTAAGATTACCGACATGGAGACTTGCTACAAGTTGGTGCCAACCAAAACCTTCAAATCACTCAATTTAGTGGAGCAAAGATTTGGCTTTGAACCTGAGATCACTGCTAAGTTGGCCAAGTTTAAAAAACTAAAATGGGCTGAGGTGCCAATTACTTACAATCCAAGAACAGAGGAGCAAGGAAAGAAGATTGGATGGAAAGATGGTTTTAGAGCAATATGGTGCATTTTGAAGTACGGATTAAGCTCAAAAAAGTAGAAGATGAATAATTTATTTTTAGGTATACTCTTAATCACGTTCTCGAATTATTCTTTATCCCAAGAAATTACAATTGACACAAATTCTTGGGAAAACGAATGGAGTATTATTAAGCAAAAGGGAGATGTTTTAATTGACATTAAACATTATCAAGACAGCTCTATGACAGAGCACTTTGAACAAATTGACGAAGTTTATTATTCTGGTCGAACCTTTTATCCAAATGGAGCCACTCATTGGAAATGGACATCTAAAAGAGTAGAACAAGAAGGCTTGGAAGCTGTAGCTTATTATGGTACAGTTAAGGTCGGTCAAGAAACAGAGTTTAGCGAAACTGGAGATACCCTGAATTTTAGACTTTACCCTGCAGAGCCAGAATTAGATTTTTTTGAAGAATATGCAGAATTATTCGCTATCGAAGAAGTTTCATATCTCTACTACGATAACGGACGACTAGAAAAAAGAGAATCAAAATCAAGAATACCATCAGAGAAGAAAGCGAAGTCAGATCCATTTAATATGGCCATTCTTGGTTGGCAGAGAAAGTATTACGAAAATGGTCAACTTGAATACGAAGAATTATTTGAAATCCCTGAAAACAAGAATCAAGAATATTTGACCCAATTTACTGAAAATGGGTTGAGTTATATGTCGATTAGAAATCGTTATTCTTCAGGCGGGTCTTTGTTAGATTCATTTGTTGTTCTTGAAAAAAAGATATTTGGCAAAGGATTTTATGATAATGGCCAGCCTTTTTACGAAGGCGAATCGAGCATAAGTTATTATGCTGAAAACGAAGAGTTCGAAGATATTCGAAAGTATGATGAAAATGGTTTCAGTAAGGTCGTAAATGAGAAATATGTTCGAAAATACAAAGGAGAAGATTTGATTTATGAAGAGAAGATAGGTAAGAATTTAGTTTCTGAATACATTAAGACTTTCTGGGAATCAGGAAATAAAAAATCGATAATAACTAAAACAAGAAGGCAATATTTTAATAATCAAGGGGAGCTGTTGTATTCAGAAGAATATGATCCTGAAAGTTTAAGAAGGAATTCGAATGAGGAACCAAGCCTGTTTAGTAGCTACTACCAAGATGAGCTCATTGCCCTAGATCCATTTTATTCAGAAGATTTAAAGAAGTGCTCTACCGGAGAAGATTACAAGAAATCTCAAGTACACTTTCTTAAAATAAAGGGTTTGGATACTGCTTTTTTCGTGAATGGAAAGCTGCTCTCCATCAAAGAGTATGAGAATACTGCTGACAGTTCTACCTATCTGAGCAAGTCGCAAAACTTTGCCTCTGGAGAAACTTTAAAAAATACAATTTGGAATAATGATACCACTATTAGTTGGTCAAAAGATTGCGGGAATGGATTTTTTGAAGAGAAAAGATACGAAAAATCGGTCCTAGTGAAAGAAAGGAAATTACTTGAACAAAAAGATGAGAAAATAATATTTGAAGAAAAGACATTCTATTCAAATGGAGATCTCAAAACATATGAATATCGAAACTACTTAGATAGTATCTATTACGCAGTCGGTCCGGTATACGCTTCCTATAGCAAGGAGGAAATTGTCGATTCGCTAATTCTTAAAAAGTTTTTCGTTCCTGCCTATGATGAGGATTGGTCATTTATGGGCGGATCTGCAGACCCAAGAAAATATCCCATAGAATGGTATAGGCTTGAAAACAATAGAATCCTAAAAAAGACAGAGACGATTTGGCATGAAGAGAATAAATTCGTAGTTGGAATCTTTGATAGCACCTATTATGATGACAATTTAATTAAATCGATAGTTGAATATAGTGATTCGACCATGACAAGGCGTTTTACATTAGAAGGTTATAATTATTATAAATCCTTGAAGAAAAAAAATAATCGTTGGGATTATACCTTTAGTGAAAAATATTACTCCATTTTTGATGACAAGGATGCTAGATATGATCGTATCAGACAAGTTCTTCCTTACGCTCCATCACAAGGAGGAATATATAAGGATTTAGTTTATACTCTTGACAGTTCCTTTGTATTGGTTGGCAATTCTTATGTCATTGAGAGAGCTTCAAATAATGTACTTTACCAAAACCCCTTGAATTTAAAATATGTAAAAAGCGACTGGTGCCATTTATTTAAATATGATAACAGGCTGTTTTTGTTGTCGGAAAAAGCACTTTATGATTTTGAGAATGACACGGAGTATCTAATTCCAAATCTAAAACGTACCTTACTAGTGAAAGATGATGAGGTATTCATTTTTGATGGATCAGATTTCGTAAAAAAAATAGAGATTAGTGGCATTGTAGAAAGACACTCGCTAAGTGCAATAGATTCAATACCTTTTACTCCATTGTCAGAGTGGAATCAATATTACTCATTTGGAACAAATAAAATCGTAGAAGTCAATCAAAATTTTTACGATCGTGAAATTAAGACTTTGGACTTGGACAGTGAAGAAAATGTGTATGTCGATTTATCTGCTTTGATAAAACCGGCCTATTTTCAAAAAGCGGGTGAAACGTTCTATTATTATGAAAGTAAAGAAGATCAAAGTATAAAGGCAGGGAAATTAATCGATACCATTTTTTATTTTAATATTAATGACTCTGTCATTCGAGTTTGGCCGCTCAAAAATGTAATTAAATATCAAGATGGAGAGATCAGTAGTTCGCCAGAGGAAAATGGAAAGGTGATAAAATCTACTTCTGTTTATCCAAGTATCACAGAAGTTGACGGTGGTTTGCTCATCTCCACCACAACCTTTGATCAATTTGATGATTTTTCTGAGTGGACGGTGGACCCAGAAAACTTTAGAGACTTCATTAATATCAGAATTAATTTTGTCAATAGAACAGTTGAGTATTTGAAGGATGCAAAAGATTACTCTCCTTTCAATATGGCGAATTCTATTACAGAGACAGAGCAATTAATCAAAAATATAAGAACGACCGATCAAATACAATATTCAGCAATTAAAAAGGAGAACCTTGCTAAGTTTCAGCTAGAATATGGCGGAGAACCGATCATTTTTGATTTAGCAAGCGGAAAAATGTTTACTGATAAGAAGCATGAATATTTTGACAATAATTTTTGGAAGAGAGAAACGAAAAATGAATCTAACGTTCATTTAGCTGCTTCAGATAAGGAGTTCATGATGCATTTTATTAACGGAACATATAACCTTGATACAGCTGCCTTATCTAATCTTTTTTATTCAAATGATCTCGCTACATCCGATAAAAAAATGTTTTCAAATAACACAAGTAATCATCTAAGACTCTTTTGGAATGGTGAAGAGCAAAACCCTCGAAACAGAATAGTAGGAATCAGCTTTCTTGATCAAAAACCAATTTTGTATACTCCAGATAGATATTATATGTCTGGCTATGGTGCCGAAAAACACCTGTATTTTCAGAAAGAGCTGAGAACCTACAAATTCGAACAATTCGATCTTAAATACAATCGCCCGGACATTATTTTAGAAAGATTGGGTTACGCAGATTCAGCTCTGGTTGGAGCTTATCATTCTGCTTATCTTAAACGTCTGAAAAAAATGGGATTTACTGAAAAAATGTTAGAGGATGACTTCCATTTACCTGAAATAGAAATTGAGAATTTTGAAGAATTGCCAACATTGCATGATCAAGGTAGTATTGATATCAAACTCAAAATAGAAGACACTAAGTACAAGTTAGATCGTATCAATGTATGGGTAAATGATGTGGCAGTTTATGGGGCAGATGGAATCTCACTTCGTGATAAAGATGTCCAAGATTACTCAACAGCATTGAAGGTTGATCTAGCTAAAGGAAAGAACAAAGTTCAAGTATCTGTGCTCAATCAAGCGGGTGCCGAGAGTTACAAAGAGACCTTTGAGATTGAATGCTCAGCCGGTAAAAATGACCCTGACCTGTATCTCATTACCATTGGTGAAAGCGAATTCCAGCAGTCAGATTTTAACCTCACTTATGCGGCTAAAGATGCCAAAGACATTGCAGCACTATTTGATAAGAGCAAAGCTTATGGAGAAGTGAAAACAAAAACTTTGGTGAATCAAGAAGTGACCAAAGAGAATGTATTAGGGCTTAAATCATTCTTAGCCGAAGCCGATATCAATGATGAGGTGATGATCTTCATTGCTGGTCATGGTGTGCTAGATGCCAACTTAGATTATTTCTTTGCGACTTATGATATGGATTTTCAACAACCTCAAAACAAAGGTTTAGCTTACGAAGATTTAGAAGGCCTGCTAGACGGAATCAAACCACTGAAAAAGACTTTGATGATTGATGCTTGTCACTCAGGCGAAATAGATAAGGACGAAGTGGAGTTGGCAGAAGTTGATGCTCAAGAAGATGGAGATGTTCAGTTCAGAGCTGTTGGCAATACGGCTTCTCCAAAACTAGGAATGCAAAACACATCAGAGCTTACTAAATCATTGTTTACCGACCTTAGAAAAGGAACAGGTGCTACTGTCATCTCATCTGCCGGCGGAATGGAGTTTGCAATGGAGGGAGACGATTGGAGTAATGGTTTGTTTACATATTGCTTTATCAAAGGAATCAAATCAAAAGCAGCTGACTACGATAAAAACGGAGAAATCTGGTTGTCGGAAATAAAGCGCTATGTGAGTGAGCAGGTAACCGAATTGTCAAATGGTAAACAACAACCTACTTCCCGAATTGAGAATCAGGTGGTTGATTTTAGAGTGTGGTAGTTTCAAATATTCCCTTTCACCAATCGTCTTATAAATTCCACTCATCAAATTTTAACGGATTTTTAACTCGCCTGTCTAATTTGCTATTTGGAATCAAAATAACAGATATGGAGACCTGCTATAAGTTGGTGCCAACTGAGATTTTTAAGTCGTTAAATTTGGTTGAACAAAGATTTGGATTTGAGCCAGAAATTACGGCCAAGTTTAAAAAACTCAAATGGCTGAGGTGCCAATCACCTGCAATCCAAGAACCGAAGAACAGGGCAAAAAAATCGGTTGGAAAGATGGCTTCAGAGCGATTTGGTGCATCTTGAAGTATGGCTTGAGTTCGAAGAAGTAGCCTGAACACTATTTTGGGCTTTCGAGAAACATTTAAACGCTAAATTTGTTCTTATTCAAAGACATCCAAATTCAAACTAACATGAACAATTTTGACTATAAAAACCCAACAAAAATCATTTTTGGAAAAGGTGAAATCTCTAAAATCGCTTCTGAGATACCTGAGAATTCAAAAGTATTAATGCTTTATGGTGGAGGAAGTATCAAGAAAAACGGAATCTATGAACAGGTAATATCTGCTTTGAAAGACTTTGATTGTGTTGAATTTGGAGGGATACCAGCAAATCCTGAATACTCAGTATTAATGGATGCTTTAGCGGTAATCAAAGAACAAAAAATTGATTTTTTATTGGCTGTAGGTGGCGGATCTGTTATTGACGGCACCAAGTTTTTGTCCTCGGCTGCATTATTCGAAGGAGACAATCCCTGGGATATATTGGATAAGAAAATAGCAACTCAAAAAGGAATGCCTTTCGGTACGGTTTTGACGCTTCCTGCAACAGGATCTGAAATGAATTCTGGAGCGGTAATTACAAGAAAAGAAACCAAACAAAAATTAGTGATGGGAGGTCCTGGTCTTTTTCCAGTGTTTTCAATTTTAGACCCTTCGGTAGTTGCCTCAATTCCAGAAAGACAAATTGCCAACGGTTTGGCAGATTCATTTACTCATGTTCTTGAACAGTACATGACGTATCCAATTGAAGCCAATCTTCAAGATAGATTTGCAGAAAGCATTATGCAAACGATCATTGAAGTTGCGCCAAGAATATTGAAAGATCCATCTGACTACAAAGCGGCTGCAAACTTCATGTGGAGCTGCACTATGGCATTGAACGGTTTAATTCAAAAGGGAGTGCCAACCGACTGGGCGATTCATATGATGGGCCATGAGCTAACGGCTCTTTTCGGAATCGATCATGCAAGAACTCTGGCAATTTTGACCGGGCCACACTATAATTATAACTTCGAAAACAAAAAAGCTAAACTAGCCCAATATGCTGAGCGCGTTTGGAATGTAGATGGTTCATTAGAAGAAAAAGCAAAAGCAGGAATTCAAAAAACGACTGAATTCTTCAATTCAATCGGTATCCAAACTAAATTATCTGAGTACACATCTGACTTCGAGGGAACGGGGAAAGAAGTGGCAAGACGACTGGCCGAAAGAGGTATGAATGGCTTGGGCGAATATGGGAAATTGGCTCCAGAAGATGCGCAAAAGATTGTGGAGAGTGCTTATTGATTCATTTTCAAATAGTTATTCTATTTGCTGATTTGAGTCGGTTTATTAGTTCCCAAATTTGTTGATTATTAACTAGTTTTGTTGGCTAGACCTCAACAAATGAAATACTTAATCTCTTCTTTATTATTCCTTTTTTGTGTTAGCCCTGTTTATGCTCAGCTAACATCAAGTGAATTGTCTTCTTTTTATGGCTCACTGGAACGGCAGAAGGAAGGATTTGTCGGCTTAGTTGATCAATTCAATACGAAATCAGTTCAGTTAATTGGCGAAGAGGATAAGGAAATGGTGGCAGAAGAGAGAGTTATGATGCTAGAGGAGCTTCAATACGTTAAAGAGGCTTTAGATGAAATGTTTGATGAATATGATTGGGAAGGATTTAAGTTAAAACAAAAGATTAGTAAAGACCTTCCTTATGTTTCTGAACCATATAAGAGATATTATGATTTCTATAGTCAGCTGGAGATATACCAGAATCAATTAAAGTCAGAATTTTATGCCTGTCACGAAAGCTTGGTATCAGCTTTTACCGATCATTTCGGAAAAAAAGACCTTAAAGAAGTTACGTTGAAAGAAACTGAGGCCTTGTTTGATGGCATCACTCGGTTCCCAGTGTTCCAGTCAAAAGAGGTTGTTGAATTTTATGCGAATAGAAAGCAAGGTGATCTTGACTTTCTTGGACGTGAAATGTACACTAATCAAGAGCTTTACGAAAATCAAGTAAGGTTCATGAAGAAAAAAAAATTGGATTCATTATGGGGGTTTTATCCAACTGAAGCGCCAAATGCATTTTTTGTGCGCCACTTGAAAACAAAAAAAATCGGTTTTTATGAAGCCGGATATGACTTCGACCTGAAGAAGATTGAAGAGGTATTTGATCCAACTTATGATTCGATTGATTTTGACCCAATGTATGATGATTGGGGAATTGAGTCCTGGACCACAGCAATTGCCTCAAAAGATGGGAAGTTTTATGTAGCGGAAAAGTCATGGAGAGATGATGAATCCAATGATGTTGTTAAACGGTTTTCAACCAAATATTCTCATTTAAGAATACCACGTATCCATGTAGGTCATTCCTACGGTTTTGTGGCTGCGAAAGATTCAACTGGACTATGGTGTTTAATAAATATTAGTGAGGATAGCATTGTTTCGCCCAAATATGTCCTTTATGAAATGATTCCAGGATTTGATGAAAAAGGTGAAGTACAAAGCTGGAAAGAAAGAAATGATAAGGCCATAGTGATGTATCATAACGATAACACTATAGATTATTATTTATCTGATCGTTTCAAGTACGAATATTATGAAAGTGGTCATTGTAAAGCGAAAGCTGCAAGACGGCGCGAAAGCGAGATATCTGATTACGTTTCATATTATGAAGATGGCCAAGTTAACGCGATTGGAGAGATTGTCGGGTCACATTTAATTGGGGGTAGTTTTTTCGTGAATCGCTTGGTTGTGTTTGATAAAGAAGGAAATAAGTATAGATCAATGCAGTTTGACTCTACTGGACTTTGGAAAGATTCAACCTTCTTTCCAAATGGAACACTTCATGCTACGGGATATCAAAAAAATGAATACACTGGTTACATATATACAAGAGATTACTTGACCACAAGTTCTAGTATGGTTGGTTTTTATGATTATCACCGAGATTCTACATGGACCAGTTATTACTTTTCTGGAAAACCCAAAGCGAAAGGAAGCTACAGGAACAATAAACAATTAGAGGACTGGGAGTATTATAATCCATTTGGTGAAATGACGGATCAAATATATAAGAGAACTGTGAGTACTGAAATGATCTTTCCGTTTAGAATTCTAGACTTATCCGCAAGTACCATTAAAACCGTGCATAATAAGCAAAACAATTTGGGGATTATTTACGATTACTATCATTTCAGCCCTCCGGTTTATGAACTTTGGGACACTAAGAATTATAGACAACTATCTGGAAACTATCTTATTCCTTTACAAGGAGTTAGCTTCGTCAGTGACACGGTCTTAATAGGTAACTCTTTGGAATATGACGGTCCGCATTGGTATGACATAAAAAATGAGATTTTATTCTTTCCCGAAGAAACATCTAATTGGCAAGCTGAAATGGAAGGAGATCATGCACTAAATGACACTTTGGATACAACAGGAGGGGTTTATGATCTGACGAAAAAGTTGGTGCTTGAAAATTTACAGTGTCAAGATGGACTATTAAGTATATCTGAGGACTCAGTAGTATACAATTTCAACTTGAATACTGGAACCCTGGGTTATGAAAAACACAGCTCACAACTCAATGAGATAGACACTATCTACAAAAAAGTGTTTGAGATTGAAGAGCTTTATTATGCAGAGTGTTACAACCAAACCATGTTTGTGGATAGGATGGGAGACAAGTTTGAGATAAAAGAAGAAGGCGGATATGTGCCTTCAGGAAACAATCGAAATAATTACCCTTTGGTTTTGGTCAAAAACAAACGTGAGAGTCAACATATTTATATTGATACTTACTATGGTCAGAATAAACTCATTTTTGAAAATGACAAAAAGGATTCAGTACTGCAACGTTACGTAAAATTTGAAGGATTAAAGAATGGGGAATATGTGTTTTATACTCCTGATAATTATTATTTGGGATCAAAAGACATCAAGGACATAGTTTTCTTCAAAAGACGAGATGAGTATTTCGAATTCGAACAATTCGACCTCAAATACAATCGCCCTGACATCATCCTAGATCGATTAGGTTACGCAGATCAATCCTTAATTGATGCCTATCACTCCGCCTACCAAAAACGCCTCAAGAAAATGGGCTTCACAGAAGACATGCTGCAAGATGACTTCCATTTACCAGAAATCAAAATCGAGAACTTTGAAGAGATGCCGACTTTGCACGATCAAGGAAGCATTGATTTAAAACTCAAGTTAGAAGACACTAAATACAAATTGGATCGTATCAATGTGTGGGTAAATGATGTAGCGGTTTATGGTTCAAACGGAATCTCACTTCGTGATAAAGATGTTCAAGATTACTCCACAACATTGAAGGTTGATCTAGCTAAAGGAAAGAACAAAGTTCAAGTATCTGTCTTAAACCAAGCAGGTGCCGAGAGTTATAAAGAGACCTTTGAAATTGAATGCACAACCGGTAAAAACGACCCTGACCTGTACCTCATTACCATTGGTGAAAGTGAATTTGAGCAATCAGATTTCAACCTCACTTATGCGGCTAAAGATGCCCAAGACATTGCCGTTCTTTTTGACAAGAGCAAAGCCTATCGAGCAGTGAAAACCAAAACCTTGGTGAACCAAGAGGTGACTAAAGAGAATGTAATGGCCCTTAAATCATTCTTAGCCGAAGCCGATATCAATGATGAGGTGATGATTTTCATTGCAGGTCACGGTGTGCTAGATGCCAACCTGGATTATTTCTTTGCGACTTATGATATGGATTTCCAACAACCTCAAAACAGAGGTTTAGCATATGAAGATTTAGAAGGCTTATTAGACGGTATTAAACCACTGAAAAAGACATTGATGATTGACGCTTGCCACTCAGGTGAAATAGATAAGGATGAAGTTGAGCTAGCCGAAGCTGACTCAAACGAAGATGGAGATGTTCAGTTCAGAGCTGTTGGTAAAACAGCAACTCCAAAACTAGGAACTCAAAATACATCTGAGCTTACAAAGTCATTATTTACAGATCTTAGAAAAGGAACAGGAGCAACAGTCATCTCATCTGCCGGCGGAATGGAATTCGCTATGGAAGGAGACGATTGGAGTAACGGATTGTTTACCTATTGTTTTATTAAGGGCATCCAATCAAAAGCAGCCGATTATGACAAGAACGGAGAAATCTGGTTGTCAGAAATCAAACGCTATGTAAGCGAACAGGTGACTGAATTATCAAATGGCAAACAGCAGCCTACATCACGAATTGAAAACCAAGTAATTGATTTTAGGTTGTGGTAAAATGAAATTTTAGAACGCTTCAATCGTCTTATAAATTCCACTCATCAATTTTTAACTTTTATTAGCACATTCTATATGTTACATTAGTACATTTGTGAGTTATCTATGGTAGAAGTGACTGAAAAGCAATTGAAGTATGATACTGCTTATTTAAGAATGGCAGTTGAATGGGCAAAATTATCTCATTGTAATCGTAAACAAGTGGGTGCTCTTATTGTGAAAGACAATATGATTATATCTGATGGCTACAATGGTACGCCCTCTGGTTTTACCAATTGCTGTGAAGATGATGAAGGAGATACGCATTGGTATGTATTACATGCTGAGGCAAATGCCATATTAAAGGTTGCTAAGTCTACCCAAAGTGCAGACGGAGCGACATTGTACATTACCTTGTCACCTTGCAAAGAATGTAGTAAATTGATTATTCAAGCAGGGATAAAAAGAGTGGTGTACAAGAAAAAGTATAAAGACACTGAAGGAATTGATTTCTTAAATGAATACGGAATTCAGTCGACCCATATAAACGAATTTTAGAATGGAAGAGAACCAAAATAAAAATGCATTCTTAACTCCAATTTTAGTTGCAGTAGCACTAGCCGTTGGGGTGTGGGTAGGAACTATGTTTGTACCTCAAGGTACTATTGGTGCTGGAGATCCTATTGCAGAAAACAGCAACAAGTTCAATACAATTCTAGAGCTGATTGAAGACAAGTATGTAGATTCAGTTGATCACGAAATGTTAATTGAGAGCTCAATTGAAGGCATGATAAAAAAGCTGGATCCGCATTCAGCGTATATTCCACCAGCAGATTTAGGTTTGGTAAATGAGCAATTACAAGGAAATTTCGGAGGTGTTGGAATTCGTTTTTTAATTCATGATGATACCTTAACCACAACACATGTGATTCCAGGTTCGCCTTCTGAAAGAGCAGGGATGTTACCAGGAGATAGAATCGTTGAAATTGACGATACCACATTCACAGGTTGGGATATTGGAAATGAGGATGTTCAAGATTACTTGAAAGGTGAAGCCGGAACAAATGTGAAAGTAAAAGTTTACCGAAAAGGAGATTTCAAAACATTAAATATTACAAGAGGATCAATTCCGATTAGCAGTATTGATGCTGCTGTAATGCTTACTGATAAGGTTGGCTTCATCAAACTAAATGGTTTCACTTATAATTCGGCTGAAGAGTTTCATACGGCTGCCGTGAAGTTGAAAGAGAAGGGCATGACCAAATTAGTTTTTGATCTTAGAAACAATGGTGGAGGATTCTTGAACACTGCAATTGATATTGCGGATGAATTCTTAGAATCAGGGAAGTTGATTGTATATACTGAGGGTCGTAAGAACCCTAAACAAGAGTATTATTCAACCTCAAAAGGAATCTTAGAAGAGACTGAAGTAGTGATTTTGATTAACTCTTTATCGGCTTCGGCATCTGAGATTGTTGCAGGCGCTATTCAAGATAATGATAGAGGATTAATCATGGGAAGAAGATCATTTGGTAAAGGATTGGTTCAAGACCAGTCAGAGTTTACTGATGGATCTGCATTAAGACTTACAATTTCAAGATACTACACGCCAACTGGTAGATCAATCCAAAAGCCTTATGGAGAAGATGTTGATTATGAAAACGACTACTACGCAAGATATGAAAGCGGAGAGTTGATGAACGAAGACAGCATTAAGTATGATGAGAATTTAAAATACACAACCAAAGGCGGTAGAACAGTTTATGGTGGAGGTGGAATTTACCCAGACGACTTTGTTCCTAATGACACTGTTGGGGCATCTTATTACTTATCATCTCTTTACTACAAAAGTGCATTCAATCATTATGCAATTAAGGTGTTAGACACTAAAAGATCATCTTTTACTGACTTCGCTAAATTCAAAAAGGGATTCAGAATTACACCTACAATCTTTGAAGATTTCATTGCTTATGCAGGTACGCTTGGCATTGAAGAAGATCCTATTGATATAGTGACTTCGAGAGCTACGATAAAGAATCGTCTTAAAGCCGAAATTGCTCGCCATGTATGGCAAGAGAATGGCTATTACTCTATCTACCTTCAAGATGACCTTGATGTGCAAGAAGCACTTTCATGGTTTAGATCGGGAGAAAAGTTAATGTCCCTGAGATAATAATCTGATTTTCTTAAAGAATAAACAGCTAAAAAGTTCTAACAAGCAATCTTTTATCGTAATATTGCGATTGAATGAAAAGAGCACTTTTTGGTGAGTTTTTGGGAACCTTCATTCTAGTTTTTGTGGGATGTGGTTCTGTGGCTTGGTCATTATTTATTGATCCGCTATTGCTTTGGCAAATTGCACTCATATGGGGCTTCGGAGTTTGTTTAGCTATTATTTTATCATCTCCTTTTTCAAAAGCACATCTTAACCCTGCTGTGACAATAGGTTTTTGGATGAGTGCCGATTTTAAGCGGAAAGACATCTTACCATATATCATAGGGCAGCTTTCAGGAGCTTTTCTTGCAGCTGCGAGTTTGTTTCTGATCTTTCATTCTTACGCTCAGTTCCAAACTTCTGCAAATGCTCGATACTTAGGAGAGTATTATACTGAGACGTCCAACTTTGACATCTGGGCTGCAACAGGAGTTGAAGCAATTGGAACATTCTGTTTGATGTTCGGAATCTATTTAATCATCAAGATTGAGACGAAGCGAGCTAAGTTGATTCATCCTCTTTTAATAGGGGTATTACTATCTGTGCTAATCTTTTGGTTGGCGCCTTATACCCAAGCAGGTTTTAATCCGGCAAGAGATTTTATGCCAAGATTACTTAGTTATTTCGCAGGCTGGGATATGGCCTTTTCTTTTAACGGATTAGGCTGGTTAGTTGTCTACATTCTCGGGCCCATTGTTGGGGCAGGAGCTGCAGCAGTATTGTATAGAATGATTATTGAGAGAAGGTAAATTAAGCCTGTGCCTCAAGCACTGTCTTATCCTTACATCCACCACACTTTCTAGTGTCTTTGTGTTTCGTTTTGATTGGGATGATTCCGAACAAACTGGTCACAGTTGTTTTTCTAGTGTCTTCGTAGCTTTGAGTGCTTCCACATTTCGTGCATTCGAATTCACCTGATCCTAGAGAGTCTTTGCTCACTCTTACATTAATAGTTGCCATAATAGAGTTTTTGGTTTCTACAATGTAGCAATAAATAATTAGAAGAAAAGAAGGTGGAGGTAGCTTAGAAAGACTCCTTAATCTATGTTCCCAGTGAGCGCTTCAGAACAATTGATAACGTGATCTCCAACTTTCTCGCATGAAGAGAAAAGATTGTTGAATACCATTCCGCTACCCATATTGTATTCCTTGCTTCCAAGATTTTTGAGGTGTGCTTTACGCATTTCATCTCTCTTGGCATTAATCTCATTCTCAATTTCAATTGCCTTCTCAATAGATGCATCACCCCAATCAGCATTTAAATTCTCTACCATTACTTCAAGAGACTTGTCTACTAATGCAAAGATTTCTTGTAGACTTTTTCTTTGCTCAGGAATGAAGTAAACTTTGTCGTTATCCTTACGCTCAATTGCTTTTGACATTTGGTAAAAGATATCTCCAATTCTTTCAAGGTCGTTCACAATTGAATTCATTGATCGAATTCTACTCGCCGTTTCTTCAGTCATTGTACCCGAAGCTACTTTCGCTAAATAAGTGGCTACTTCAATTTCAACCCTATCCGTAATCTCTTCATACTTGGCAATTTTCTCGTGAAGATTTTTCTTCGTTTTTCTATTGACCTCAGTTAACAATTGCTGCGTAAATGTTGACATGCGGGCCGTGATAGCTCCGAATTTGGCAACTTCCTTTTTAGCTTCGTAGATTGACAGTTCAGGGGTTCCCATAATACCAGCTCCGATATAATCCAAGTGGAATTCTTCATCTGCACCACCTTTAGATTTCACTGTTCTCTCGGCAAGAGAAACCAATTTAGGCACAAACCAAACTAAAAGTAGTACGTTGGCAATGTTAAAAGCAGAGTGGAAAATTGCGATTCCCATATTGGCTGCATCCGAATCATTGAAAGGGTCACCTTCCATAAAGTAGGCAATGCCTTCTAAAAAGAATTGGAAAACGAAAATACACCAAACAACTCCAATCAAATTGAACAAGGCATGAATTCGGGCAGCTCTTTTCGCATGCACGTTTCCAATTAATGCAGCTAATTGAGCAGTAATTGTAGTACCGATATTTTCACCTAAGATCATAGCGGCTGCTACTTCAAATGGTAATACGTTTCCTGCAACCAAAGCCATTGTAAGGGCCATGGCAGCTGATGAAGATTGAATAACAACTGTCACCAAAGTACCCAATGCAACAAACATCAATGTGCCCAGAATTCCAGAATCTTTATAGTCAACAAAGAATTGCACTAAAGGTGACTCTACATCTAAATCAGGAACATTTTGTTTTAAGAAGCCAAGCCCCATGAAGAGTAAAGAGAATCCAATTATTACTGAGGCCCAATTTTTAATTGAATCTTTTGAGAAGAATAACATTGGAGCACCAACGGCTATAAGAACTAATGCATAAGCTGAGATATCTACTTTAAATCCGAAGAATAGAATCAACCAAGCAGTTAATGTTGTTCCGATATTCGCACCCATCAATACGCCGACAGATTGTTTTAAGGTCATCAAACCGGCATTTACGAAACTTACCGTCATTACCGTGGTAACCGAGGACGATTGAACAACTGATGTAATTCCGAATCCCGTTAATATTCCTTTAAGTCTATTTTTGGTGATTGAGGCAAGCATGTTTCTCAATCTAGAACCTGCTGCTTTTTGTAATCCTTCAGACATGATTTTCATTCCGAAAATGAATAGACCTAAGGCACCAATTAAAATCAATGTTTTAAATACTCCCCAACTTCTTTTGGTTTTGAACTCACCTTTTTCTGACCAAACCGTTCCTTGATTGGTATGGAATCCAACTTTATAAACGTATTTTTCACCACCTACTAAGCTGTCAAGCTTACATGTAACTAGGTCTGTTGAGAGTCCTTCTATTTTGGTCCATTTAGAAACGGAGTGATCAGCTTTGTTTTGTTTGGCTCCAATTGATGTATTATACTTTATTATGAATTCAGACTCAGGGAATGTAGTAGTCAATTCATTCAGTTTATTGTTTTGAAGTGCCCAAGAAAACTTAACTCCTTCAACCTTACCTTCGGCCGAGTTATTATCAAATAGGGTATAGCTTAATGTGTGAAGGAATCTTGACTCCGTCTCAAATTCTAACATTTTGGCACTTGGTCCTGAACCAAATTTGAATTCAAAGATTTCGTTCTCAGGCAAATTAACAACAGTAATTGCTGTACCATTGGCAACAATTTCAGATTGCTTCCAGTCTTGTTCACCAGATTGTCTATATTGAATTCCGTAAAATTTGTCAGCAGCTGAAGCAGAGTCCCATTGAATGGTTAAATCACCATAGTCAAAAGCTTCAAGGGTTTTGTCGTGAGTTGCATTTTCAAATTCAATTTCAATTGAATCAAGTTTAACTGAGATTGTTTGAATTTGTTCAACTGGATTTAGAGAGTCTTGAAAGCTCAGTGCATTTGGAGCGAATCCTAAAAGGCAAGCAAATAAAACAAAATAAAACTTAGACATTCTCTATTTAAAAGTGCAGACAAAAATAGTTAATAAAAACTGAATCTCTTTTATCCAATGTTAAGCATGTGTTAATTAAATTTACGTATAATCGTATTAAATCTATTTCTTATTTTTTTAGTCTTTTTGATTAGACTATTGAAGTAGAGAGTTTTATGATGGAAATATAGCGCTATGGCCAAAAAGATCTTGATTATTGATGACGAATTGGATATTCGTATTCTCTTGAAATTCAACCTTGAAAAGGCGGGTTTTGAGGTAGAGGTAGCTGAAAATGGATTGATAGGTCTTGATTTGGCTCAAAAAATTAGACCCGACCTCATAATTTTGGATGTCATGATGCCAGAAATGGATGGTATTGAAACCTGCGAAAAAATCAAGGCTTTACCAGATCTGAAACAAACTATGATTTGTTTTTTAACGGCTAGAGGAGAAGATTATTCTCAATTGGCTGGTTTTGAAGCTGGGGCAGATGATTATATCACCAAGCCGGTTAAACCCAAAATTTTAGTCAGTAAAATAAATGCACTGCTAAGAAGATCACTCCCAAAAGTAGAAGAGAATCAATCTGATGCGAACTCGCGTGTTCGAATTAACCGAGAGCGCTACTTAGTTTATGTGGAAGATGAGAAAATTGTACTTCCGCGAAAAGAATTTGAATTGCTGGCGCTTTTAATGTCTGAACCGGGGAAAGTATTTCAAAGAGAAGAGATCATGAATCGTGTTTGGGGTTCCGAAGTTGTCGTAGGCGACAGAACGATTGATGTTCATATCAGAAAGCTTAGGAAGAAACTTGGCGAAAATCACATTGAAACTATCAAAGGTGTGGGTTATAAGTTTGAAGCTTAATCGTATCTCCAGCCTTTTCCTTTAGAATGTACATGGCCAGTAGAGTCTATTGTGAGACCAAACTCACACCAAGCATAACCTGACGACATGTACCATGGTGTTTCTTTATCCATTAGTTTTCCGTCTTGAGTAAATGTGAACTTTGTTAATGAGTCATAAGTGACTTCTCTATAGAGTGGTTGACCCAAGAATTCAAGAACCAATGTCGAATCATGACGGGCTTCAATTAAGTCAAATTTTTCAGGTGAGAATTTATCATTCCATTGCGTATCAACATAGGGGTCAAAAATGTAGTACTGATCTGGTCCGAAGAAGTATACCCAAGCTATTATAAGACTGAGTAAACTGAGAACTGAGATCAAGAAAATTTTTAAGATTAGCCGCACTCATTTAGAACGGATTGCACAAAAGTTTATTGCAACAAAAAGGGCTGTCTCTCTCGAGAAACAGCCCTTAGCTTTGTTATGATAGGTTGGTGGCTTAAAGCGCTTTAGTCCATCCTGTGTTCCATCCTGCATCAGCACCAACTCCTGAACCGTTAACAGCATTTGTTAACATAGTTGCAGTGTTAGTTGAATCAGTTCCAGCAGTGATGTTAGCAACACCATCATTAGTTACGTTAGTAGTAGTTACGTTAGTGATAACCAAAGTACCAGCAGTAACGTTTGCACCAGTAACATCATGTTGGATGTCGATACCGTCTTGAGCACCATCAATTGAGATGTTGTCTAAGTTACCAGCAGTTCCTTCTCTTAATTTGATAGCATCTTTACCTGCAGCAATTCCTCTACCAATAATAGTAAGTTTAGAAATTGTTGGAGTTGACATTGGAGTCGCAGCATTGTTTGATCCATTGTTGTCAGCTTCGATAGCTCTATCACCTAATGTTGGGTCTTGCTCAACGATCCAGTTAGTTCCTGTTCCTGACCATCCGTGTGTCCAGTCAAAAGAATCATCACCATTTCCTGTAGATACTGCGTAAGATAAGTTAGCAGTTCCTCCGAAGAATTCGAATCCGTCATCATTTCCTCTGTACGCTTGTAAGTGGTTTAATGTAGTTCCTGATCCAACTCCGTTGAAAGAAAATCCGTTCAATTCGTTATCAGTAGAAAGTAATTTACCAGCATACTCAACTCTTATGTAACACATTGTTCCTGAGTTGTCAGCAGAATTTGTTCCACCATAAATACCAGTTCCACCTTCACCTTCGGCAGTAGCACCTGTATTGATTGGAGCATATCCATTTAAGATAATTCCTCCCCAGTCACCAGCAGCTGGTGTAGAAGAAGCAGGAGTAAAGATGATTGGCGCAGCAGCAGTTCCACATGCGTTGATTGTTCCTCCTTGAGAAACTGATAAAAATGGAACGGTTCCATCATCTGCAGTATTAACTGTTGTTCCAGCTTCAATAGTTAAAGTAACACCAGCATCAACAAAAACACCACCTGATAATAACCAGTTTGAAGCAGCATCCAATGTTAAGTCTGCATCAATGTTACCTGTTAATTGGTTGTAAGTTGTACCGTCATAAACAACTTCTGTCCATGGGTTAGATACATACGTACAAGGGTTATCTGGATCATCTTTTTTAGCTTCTTCGTTATAGTTGGTAGCTGTTGGATCTGTACATCCTTTTTTCTTACAAGATGGAGTGATTGCAACTAATCCTCCTACTAATGCCATTCCTAAAATGGCTGACTTATTGATTTTCATTTCTTTTAATTTTTTCTTTTGATTCAAATTATTTACACTGCAAATATCAGCCAATTACTCTGGAAAAAATTTACCCTCAAGTTATAGTTGTGTTACCAAACAGTGAAGTTGAATTAACATTAAGGTAAAGTTGAAAGCAAAAAAACTCCCACACTAAGTGCAGGAGTTTAATAGAAAATATATGGTGATTTAAATTAAATCCAGATTAATCAACCTTTACAGGTTTTTTGGTATTCTTGATGAATGTGTAAGAAACAGAAAGGCTTAAATCCATCCCTCTTCTGAAACTAGATACATTCAACTCTTGTCCAACATTCACTCTGTCTTCTTGAACAACATTAATGTATGGGTTCAACAAGTTCTTTCCTTTAATTCCAATTGAGAATTTATCATTGAAAGTTACTTTTGAAACCAAGTTCAATGTGCTAACTGGTTTTGCATATTGATCTCCAATTCCGTTTCCACCAACTGCAACTAATCTTTGTCCGAATACATTGTAAGCAAGAGCAACTAATACTGTTTTAGTATTTCCAGCTTCGTTTTCGAATGTTTGGTTATATCTCAAATCACAGTTTACTAAGAAAGGAGATGCTCCTTCTAGTGGTCTTCTGAAATTAGTACTGTTGTTTCCGCCGTCTAATGTGTCAATAGTAACTTGTGTCCACATGTAAGAAGCGTTGAATCCTAAACCAAAGTTCTTTAAGAACGAAGAATCTCTTTTTTCTTCTTTCAATAAAAAGTCTAAAGATCTTACATACTCAACTTCTATTCCTGCAACATGACCTTGCTTAGCATTTGAGAAAGAAGCTAATTGCCCTGAAGCCGTTCCTCTCATTGTTTGCTCAATTGGGTTTTGTAAGAATTTGTAGAATGCACCAACAGTCATCATTTCTCCTGGTCTTGCATATCTCTCGTATCTGAAATCAGCATTGTAGTTCGTTCCGTTTCTTAATTCAGGATTTCCTTGTGCTTTTGTTCCAGCAAAGAACTGAATGTATTGGAAAGGTGCAATCTCGTTAAACTTAGGTCTTGTAATTGTTTTACTTGCAACAAATCTTAAGATGTCTTTATCAGTTGCAGAATACTTCATGATTAATGATGGTAGTAATCCTTCAAGCATGCTGTTTGGTACAATAGTCTTGTTGAATTCAGAAGGTGTTACCTGATCTCTGTTAAAGATTGATTGGTAAGCATTTTCACATCTTAATCCAGGAATCACTTCTAATTTGTTGAATCTGAATTTAGCATCAACATACAGTGCCATAACTGATTGCTCAGCAACATAAGAAGAACCGAAGTTAGATAACTCATCAATGTAGAATAATCCAGCTTGGTGATTTTCATTAGACAAGTAGTCATCTGTTCCGTAGATATCTACTGGTTGGATGCTATCCGCTAAGGCCTTTAAGTTATAGTTGTACTGCTTGTAATCAAACTCTCTGATTTTTTTCTTGTAATCAACACCACCTCTAATTGTGATAAGGTCAGTTACTTCAGTTTGTTTTCTGTCATTTAATTCTTCTTTGAACTTAACAACATAGGCAGCATGAACTTTCCCAGAAATTTCTCTTTCTCTTAAGATTGAGAAGAATCTGTGATTTTCGTTAACATCAAGTTCGTTCCAACGATCATAAGAATCTGTTGCCGCAGGATCACCAGTATAAAGAGCAACTAACTGCTTTCTGTCTGGCTCTTTGCTGCCTGTAAAGTTCACAGAAGCTCTCCAATCCACTACTAATCTAGCGAAATTCACATCTTCTTTATGTGTCATGAATTTGTGTGTTCCGATTAGTTGATTCACATTCAAATAATTTTGCTTGTAAGTCATTCTTCTTGAATACACATTGTACGGATCGTAATCAAAGTGATATCCCCAAGTTTCTCTTGTTTCATCATTTGATTTGTTCACATATAAAGAGTTAAAGCTGATGTTGTGATCAGGATTGATTCTTACATACATGTTTAATAAACCAGTAGTTGAAGTTTCGTAGTTGTATTTATACACATCATAGTTTAAACGCTCTTCACTTTGTGCGTTAATGATTTTTACTACACCTTCTTGGTATTTTAAAGAGTTGTCATTTTTCAAAAGTGCTAACCATCCAAATCCTTTTGATTTTTCAGTTGCTCCTTTAAAAGGTTTGAAGGCTCCAGCCGAAACTGAGAAGCTTGTGTTCGGACGGGCAGTTTGCTCAACTAAACCAAAGTTGTTGGCAAAGCTTGATCCGATATCAGGGTTAGTGATATATAATTTATCTGGGAAGATGCTATTTACACCTGGGAAAGAAGTTAAGTCTTTTGAGTTTTCAAAAACTCCCATTGGAATGTTTCTTGATCCGTCATCAAATCCAAAGAAATCAAATTTACCACCATTGTAAGTTTTGAATGTCTTACCAATAGTTTGTGTATTTGCTCCAGTACCCATTGAGATTTTGAAGGTAGGATCATTGTAAAAGCTCTTAGTTGTAATGTTGAATGCTCCACCAGCAAAATCGCCATATAATTCAGAGGACATTACTTTAGAAACTTGAACTGAACTTACAATATCAGTTGGGAATAAATCTAAAGGCACAACTCTAAAGTCAGGATCTGGAGAAGGAAGAGGAAGACCGTTGAAGTAAGCAACATTGTATCTGTCTCCTAAACCTCTTACGTAAAGTACATTTCCTACAGTTGAAAGACCAGTGATTTTCTTTACACCACCTCCTACATCAGATTCTCCTTTTTCACTGAATTGTTTTGCAGTAACAACTTGAACAACCTTATCGTCATCTTTTGTGTCTTTTGCAGCTTTTGCTTCACCTCCGCCATCTGGTTTTAATTTACCATTCACAACTACCATTGGTAATTCGTCATTAGCCGTCATTTGAACTTCAAGTACTTGATTTTCTCCTTCAACAATATCAAAGGCGATTGTATCTTGATTTAAACCAGTGTAGCTTACAATGATGTGATGTACTCCCGGATTCAATGTAAAATTGAAGTTTCCTTCAAAATCAGTTTGAAAGAATTGACCTTCTTCAACCTCTCTAACTTTTGCAAAAACTAAAGGCTTCTTAGTTCCTTCGTCTATTTGGAAAAGGTTTCCGCTAACAGTTCCTGTTTGAGCAAAGCCTGAGCCGCCTGCAAGGAACGTTAAGATTAATAATAGATTTAACTTTTTCATTACCATTTATTTTCTGCCGCAAAGGTATGGTGAGAGCAAGTCTCTTTTTGGATTTTGGGTGTTATGGATTAGTTAAAATTCGGTAACATTGAGTTAACATAGTAGGTTATAATTATTTAACTTATTATTAAAAAGGATTGAACATCAAGACAATATTAGTAAGGTACTTTTGCCCTTAAACTTTTAAAATCAAGGTGGACCTGAAAGTACTAATCGTTGATGATGAGCTCGGATATTTATCTGAGGTAGCGCAGTATCTAAATAAAAAAGGTATTAGTACTTGTTGTTCTTCAACAGGAGAAGTTGCCATTTCTGATGTAATAAACACAAATCCAGATGTAGTTTTGATAAATTCAGAATTGCCAGATACAAGTGGGATAGAAATTTGCAAGCAGTTAAATGCCAATAAGTATCCAGGGGTGATTTTGGTGACTTCAGAAAAAGAAACGGAACAAATATTTTTGGACACTTATCATGCTGGAGGTATTGGCGTGGTGAATAGGAATGAAAGCGTCAATGTTCTTTACCATAAAATTTTAGCTCTTGGAAGAAGATTGGATAAGGACTATGTGCAGGTGGGGTCAACTTTCTATTATTATGGTAACCTTAGCTTGTCTGACAATGAACGAGCTCGCGCTTTGCCTCGAATTGAATATCTCTTGCTAAAGATGTTTGTTGGTTCAGGAGGAAAAGTAATTACGAGAAAGAGGATAATGACTTCTATTTGGGAACATCAAGAAGAATCTAGTCGAAATATTGACATGTATATTTATAAGTTGCGCTCTATAATCGGAAAAGGAAAAATCATCACCATAACAGGTGTAGGCTATAAGTATCAGCCAGATGAGCTAAAAGCTTGTTGCTAAGAAGATTATTCTCTTGTTGCTACATTGATGTTTCCTTAACATTAAAGAGGTTCTCTTAACGGATTCTTAATAGAAGAATAAAATGCTTCTAACAGCTCTAGAGTTTTAATGAAGGACATTTGTACCGAAAATTTAAATCAAAATAAAAAAAAATGAAAAAAAATTTCACATTAGTAGCAATGGCCGTAATCGGATTAGCTGCTATTACTTCATCTTGTAAGAAAGAAGGATGTACTGATCCTACAGCCGCAAATTACAATGAAGAAATTAAAGAAAAGAATGATGATGGATCATGTGTTTACATCTGGGAGACTGTTGATACTGTTTATGTAGGTTCAAACATTTCTGCGAACACAACATGGGAAACAGGTAAAACTTACATCTTAACTGATAGAGTTGCAGTAACTGCTGGAGCTACTTTGACTATCGAGCCAGGTGTAGTTGTAAAAGGTGAAGCTGGAACTGGAGCTAATGCAACAGCTTTGATTATTGCTAGAGATGCAAAATTAATGGCTCAAGGAACTGCAGCTTCTCCAATTATCTTTACATCAGTTGCTGATGATATCGTGCCTGGACAAATTGCTTCTCCAAATTTATCAACTGACTTGGATGGTTTATGGGGTGGACTAATCGTATTAGGAAACGCTAAGATTTCTGTTGCCTCTGGAACTGAAGCTCAAATTGAAGGAATTCCTGCTTCTGATTCAAACGGAAAATACGGTGGATCTGATGACGCGGACAACTCTGGAGTTATCCAATACATTTCAATTCGTCACGGTGGAGCAAACATTGGAGACGGTAACGAAATTAACGGATTAACTTGTGGTGGTGTTGGTACTGGTACTACTATCGATCACGTTGAGATTATCTCTAACCAAGATGATGGTGTTGAAATGTTCGGTGGATCTGTAGACGTTTCTGATGTTGTTGTTTTAAACACAGGTGATGATGGATTAGATACTGACCAAGGTTATTCAGGAACTATCAGCAACTTTATCGTAATTAATGCTGGTGATGCTGCAATGGAGCTTGACGGAATCGAAGGTTCTGATTTAGGAAACGGAAACCATACTTTCTCTAACGGTGGAGTTAAAGTTGATGGTGGTTCTGAGTTATGTGATACTGATGCTAACACTAACGTAAACATGAACAATATCTTCTGGTACGATTTCGAATCAGGATCTGTTTTCACTGAGTTACCAACAACTTCAGTTGTAGCACCAGTGTTTTCTTCTTTCGAAGCTAACATTCCTGCAGGAGACGCAATCACTGATTACTTTTTAAGTGGTTCTGATGCTGCTGTTACTGATGTAGCTGTAGGTTCTCAAACTGTTGGTCCAACTAAATCGGCTTTCGATACTTGGACTTGGACAGCAATTCATGCAGATGGATACTTAGCTGACTTTTAATATTTGATTCATATTAGAAATTAACTCGCAGGTCTTTTAGGCCTGCGAGTTTTTGATTTTCGAAAACAACTCTCAATAAACTTTCTCAACAAATGAAAACTATGAAACACATATTGGTATTAATGTTTCTAATCCCAATTTCTTTATTTGGACAAGAAAAAGGTTCAATTAGAGGACAAGTATTTGATCAAGAATATGGTCAAACAATACTTGGAGCTAAAATTAGAGTTGTTGGACAACCAGCGGGTGGAATGTCTGATCTTGATGGGAAGTTCAATATATCAATGAATCCTGGCGTTTACGAATTAAGGCTGACATTCACAGGCAAAGATACTATGCTGATCAATGATGTGAAGGTTACTGCCAATGAGGTAACACTTTTAGATAACCTGCAAATGACAACGGGTAGCAACCAACTTAAAACGGTTGTAGTAACAGTTGAGAAGGTTGATAATACTGAGAATGCCGTATTGAATTTAAAAAAGACATCTACTAGTTTAATTGACGGTATATCATCAGCTAACTTTAGAAAAATTGGAGATTCAGATGCTGCCGGAGCTATGAAAAGAGTGCCAGGAGTCTCAATTGTTGGAGGAAAGTACGTTTACGTAAGAGGGCTAGGAGACAGATACAGCAAAACAATACTAAATGGGATTGATATCCCCGGGCTTGACCCAGACAGAAATGCTATTCAAATGGATATCTTCCCGACAAGTATCTTGGATAACATTATTGTAAATAAAACATTTATAGCAGAGCTTCCTGCTGATTTTACTGGAGGAATTGTAGATATAGGTCTAAAAAGTTTCCCAGATAAACAAAAAAGAAGTATTTCAATAAGTTCTGCATACAATCCAAACTTTCATTTTCAATCAGAATATTTAGATTATGATGGTGGAAAATTAGATTTCTTAGGGTTTGATGATGGAACTAGAGAGATCCCTACCGCTGATATTAATGATTCTGACATTCCTACATTTGTTGATGCCTTCACTAGTACAGAAGATTCCGCGGTATATGTAGGAATTTTAAGAGATTTTAATCCAACAATGGCTGCTATGCAGAGAATGAGCTTGATGGATTTTGGAGTTTCTACTTCATTTGGTAATCAATTCAAAAAAGATAGCGGATTAACTATTGGATATAATGTGGTTGGGTCATACAGCAATTCAACTGAATATTATGATGAGGCTACATTTGCGAGATACCTGCTTTCACCAACTCTTACGGAAACAAAGTTAGATTCAGGAGAGTACCAAACAGGTAGCTTTGGAGTAAATAATGTCTTACTTACGGGAATGGCTGGATTTGCAGTTAAGTCTAAGTACTCAAAAGTTGTTGTAAATCTATTACACATTCAAAATGGTGAATCGAGAGCGGGTCAATATACCTATGATAACTATGCACAAGGTTCCACTTTTGAAGGTGTTCAAAATAACCTTTCATACACTCAAAGGTCAATGACCAATTTATATATTGGAGGTAAACATGACTTTTATGATAAAGGAAAAGGATGGAAATTTGAATGGAAAGTTGCTCCAACACTATCTATAGTTAATGATCCCGATATTCGCTTTACAAGATTCGAGCTTAGAAATGATTCATTGTTGATCGGAACCGAAGCAGGATTCCCTGAAAGAATTTGGAGAGAGTTAGTAGAGAAAAGTGTAGCATCAAAAGTGGATTGGCAAAAAGATTTTAAAAGTTTTGAAAATCCTGCTGTTTTAAAATTTGGTGGTGCTTATACATTCAAGATTAGAGATTATGCAATACGTAACTTCCAATTGAACCCAAGAAATATTTCCACTACAGGAGATCCTAATGAATTATTAAATGAGGATAATTTATGGCCTTATAATGGCGACTTCACTCAAGGAACCACTTATGAAGCTATGTTTATACCGAATAATCCTAATAAGTTTTCGTCCAACGCAATGACTGCTGGTGCATATGTTTCAACGGCATTGAATCCTACGAAAAAATTTAAAATGACTTTGGGAGTGAGGTCTGAATACTATGTTCAAAGATATACAGGTACTGATCAGCTAGAAACAATTGTCTTGAACAATGATAAAGTGCTCGAGAAAATTGGAATTTTCCCAAGTGTGAATTTAGTTTATGCCGTAAATGATGAGCAAAATTTGAGATTCTCTTACGGAAGAACTGTTGCAAGACCTTCGTTTAAAGAATTGTCATACGCAGAGATTTATGACCCTATTACTGGTAGAACATTTATTGGTGGATTATTCCCTGACGTATTTACTTCAGGTGGAGATACTACAGTATTTTGGGATGGTAATTTAACTACTACAGACATTCATAATGTGGATTTAAGATGGGAATTATTCCACGGAGTAGGTCAAACAGTTTCTATTTCTTCTTTTTACAAAATGTTTATTAATCCTATAGAGATTGTACAGTTTGCTGTGCAGCCAGGTTCGTTTCAACCAAGAAATGTTGGAAACGGGACTGTGTTAGGTGCCGAATTAGAACTAAGACAATCTCTTGCATTTTTTGGAGATAAGTTGGAAAACTTTAATCTTTCCCTGAACGTCACCTATGCTTACTCAAGAATCAAATTTTCAGAAACTGAAAAGCAATCACGAATTGATAATGCTAGAGTTGGTCAGGTAATTGGAGATTACCGTGAGATGGCCGGGCAGGCGCCATATGTGATAAATGCTGGATTTGCTTACAATGGTTCAAGAAAGAAAGATGCTAAATTCTTAAGAGGATTCGAAGCCGGAGCTTACTATAACGTTCAAGGCAAGACCCTTCAATATGTTGGAATCGCCAATTTACCAGATATCTATGCAGTACCTTTTCATAGCTTGAATGTTAATTTGAACAAATCGTTTGGTAAAAATCTGCAATGGAGATTAGGAATCAAAGTGACCAATTTATTAAATGATAAGAAAGAATCTATTTTTAATGCATACCAAGGTCAAGACGAATTTTTCCAAAGCTTGGCACCCGGAACGACTACAAGACTGAAGTTAGGGTTGAATTTCTAAGAGCTGCGAATAATTGTTTAACATTTGGTTAACCTTATAGCAACTTGCCTTAACCTAAAATGGGATAATTTTATACAAACAAAAGAAAAGAATGCAAGGATTAAAATTACTGATAGTAGATGATGAGCCGGATATTGTAGATATGTTAGCTTACAACTTTGAGCAGGAGGGCATGACGGTAAGTAAGGCTTACAATGGTACTGATGCAATTAGAATTGCTGAATCAGAAGTGCCACAAGTAATTTTATTAGATGTTATGATGCCTGATGTGGATGGCATAGAAGTATGTGAAACCTTAAGACAAAACAGTGAACTTAAGAATACTTTGATCATTTTCTTGAGTGCGAGAGGAGAAGATTATTCTCAGGTTGCAGGATATAAAGCAGGTGCTGATGACTATGTGGTTAAGCCTGTAAGAGTGAAGATTTTAAAGCACAAAATTGAAGTGCTTCTCAATAGATTTGGGGCAAAGAATGAAAGTGTAGATGAAAGTAATATCACTATAAACAAACAGAGGTATACTGTATCACATTTAGGCGAAGAACATATTATCCCCAAGAAAGAATTTGAATTATTAGCGCTATTGCTATCTTCTCCAGAGAGAGTGTATCGTAGAGATGAGATTTTGAGAGATGTTTGGGGAGATGCTGTAATTGGAGATAGAACGATTGATGTTCATGTCAGAAAATTGCGTGAGCGTTTTGGAGATAATGTTATCCAAACCGTTAAGGGTGTGGGCTATAAGTTTGCAGGTTAAGTTAATTTATTAGTTATGAAAAAGGCCGCTCAAATTGAGTGGCCTTTTTTGTTTGATCAGGGTTAAGCCTATCTAATAATCATAAATCTCTTCGTCAATTTCGCACCATCATTATTAATGATATTCACGAAGTAAACGCCCTCAGCTAATGTTGAGGTTGAAATTTGCGTGTTAGTTGTGTTCGGAACTTGAGTTGAAATGATTTGACCCAAGTTATTTGTAATTTCAATAGAAGCTACTTCATTGATTTGCTCAATAGCAATCGTCACTTGATTTGAAGTAGGATTTGGATAACATCTAAGTTTTTTTGAATTGTCGTAAAATTCATTTGATAGAACGGGGTCTACTTGAAAACTGAGTTGTACAGAGTTGGTGTCGCTGTGGGTACAATTCGGACTAGAATTACTTTGATAGGCAATGAAATCTAAACCGTATGACCCGGCGTTTTTTACACCAAGGTTTATGGTGTCTACATAAGTTTGAGAAGCGGTAAGCAGTCCATTCCAATAGCAACCTTCAACGGTAATTAAGTTTCCATTCTGAGTTGTTTGATTTCCCAAAGAAAGACCCACATGAACGGTAGTAACGGTTGCAATTACATATACACTATCAATTGAGGTGGGGTTTGTTGGGAAGATTGTCACGGAATCAATCGTTGGCGAATTTTGTCCAAAAACCAACGGCATGTGAAATGTCCAAAGGAGAAATACAAATAAAAAGGATTTCATTTTTTGATTTTAAAATCAAGTTAAGATATTTTTTAAATGATGTTGAGGCTCGTCACCTAAAGTGGGTAAACCATTGATTTAAGAGTTATTGAACTTTTATAATTATTCGGGAAGTTCAGCGCCCCATTCCTCAACTAATTCAACATTACAATTGTAATCAACTCGAATTTTCCAATAATGATGCCCTGTGCATCCTGAAGGACAGTCACCAAAACCATAGTCAAAAATGAAGTCATCATAATATCCAGGGATATATGAAATGCTATTTCCGTCAAGAAAATACTGACTTTCATAGACTTCAATTATTTCATCATCTTCTTTGAGTTTTCTTGAAATGTAGTTCATGTTGTGATGTTCTGAACCAAAAACGTGAACGTTATTGTTGTAAGAGTTCGACTGATATTCTGTATAACCATAATCATTATAGAGCTGATTGAGAAAAGTGTTAGTTGTATTTCCTGGTTGAGTGAGAAATTCGTTTCTTAAACCAAGGGAGTCGGAAAATTTAATGGTCATTTCTTTTAAAGCCGGTGAGCCAGTTATATAATGAATCTTGTAATTAAAAATAATGTCGTGAAGAGCTGAATTCGTGTCAATTCCAGATTGATAAATGGTTGAAAGTTTAGAAAGAAAAAAAGTTTCAGATTCATGATCTAAAATCACTTGATTATAACCTGCATGATTGGGGTCGGCAGCTATCAGATCTGCCGCCATTTTCTTGGCATCTTCTAAAAAATAGGCTGTAGAGGCCGAGTCAATCATTGCATCACAGTTTTGACTTATAGGCAATAATGGGTCTCTGCGGCAAGAACTCAATTGAGTGATTAGTATGACCAAGATTGTGAATTGCAGGACTTTCATATCTAAAAGACTCAATAAACCTTATAAAAGTTGCAATAAAAATAAGGCCGCTCATTTTGAGTGGCCTTTTTTGTTTGATAAGGGTTAGGCTTATCTAATAACCGTAAATCTCTTCGTCAATTTCGCACCATCATTATTAATGATATTCACGAAGTAAACTCCCTCGGCTAATGTTGAGGTTGAAATTTGCGTGTTAGTTGCGTTCGGAACTTGAGTTGAAATGATTTGACCCAAGTTATTTGTAATCTCAATAGAAGCTACTTCATTGATTTGCTCAATAGCAATAGTCACTTGGCTAGAAGTTGGGTTAGGGTAAACCAAAACATCTAATTGCGCTATTTCAGTAATGCTTTCAGTTGATTCGTCACCATCAGTTGAGAATGAGAAATCATCAAAGTAGAATCCATCTTCTGTAACACCACCGTCTGCAATAAAGTGGAATTTGAATTGTACATCACTCTCACCTAAATAATCACTTAGGTCTATTTCTTCGTATACCCAATCAGTTTGAAAGTTGTCGTAAAGCGGATTGTCATAATCTTGATTAGCTCCACCTTGGTTCGTGTATTTACCACAAAGTGGTGTCCAGCTTGCTCCATCATCAATTGAAATCATGAATTGACAATAATCCCAATCGTTTTCTATTTCCCATTGCGCCCAGAAATTAACGTATCCGTAAGTAGCATTAACTAATGAGAACGATTGAATTAATTCGCAATCAGAATCTGTGTTGTTATTGTACTCATCAAATGGGCTGTCAGTAATACAGTTCGCAGGTGAAACGAATTCTTCATTTGTGAAACTCCAGTCACCTGTCCAGTTGTCAAGGTTGGTAGCATCATCAGAAAAAACAACAGTACCAGCTCCGAAAGTTTTGAAAACAGTGTCTTTTCTCGTCCATGTTCCGTTATCCGTTTCTAATAAGTAAATGATATCATCACCAAATGCGATACCTGGATTAAGCGTATAGCTTATTGTTCCAGCTTCAATTTCGGTTCTGTTCAATGAATGAACATTTCCTGTTCCTAACGATTGTATTCCTGCTACAGGAGTCATACTAACAGTGATGTCTCCGTTCATTCTTCCTAATCTTTCAATTTCATAATTAAAATCTCCTGTCATATCTGCAACTGTAGATAAATCTTGATCAGTGGCAACTCCAAATACATGAGGCATATGAGCAAGTGTTAAATTCATGTGGATGTTCGCTCTGCAGATATCTTCAATAGCTGAAGCTGGTGGCCAGAATTCATTTCCTGAACCGTAACTAGATACTTCTGGAGTCATTGCGAAAATGGTATCCTTCGTTAATAAGTCATCAATGTACATCCAATCATCTGAGTCTCCTGATGCCGGGTACAAACCTGAACTTTTAATATTTGAATAACCGTTATGAATGACCATATGGTCTCCATAAGCTTGGAAATAATCGTGATCTTCAGCATAAGCGACATCCGACCATCCTAATGGAAAAAGTAATAAGTTACCATGTGAATGAGCATTGAATGCAAACTCAAATTCTCTGTTTTCACAAAACCATTTCATTGCTTGTGTTTCAACCTCAGTAAAGGCTGCAGTTCCTGGCCATGTATCATTGTTAGGATTGTTTGAAGTTCCTGATTCATCCCAGTGGAAAGCGTAATTTCTATTCAAATCAACACCTGGGTTTCCAGAACCACCACTCACTAAGTTTCTGTTTTTTCTGTGCATTCCACCTCCGTTGGGGTCAGTGAGCTCATTATGTCTGTATCCATCAGGATTAATCATTGGTACGAAATACATTTCAGTGTTGTCAACCAAGTAAGTCACTTCTGAGTCTGTTCCGTAATTCTCTAATAAATACCACATGTAATAAATGGTTTGCATTAAAGAGTTTGGTTCACGCGCGTGATGAATAGAAGTGTATAACACCTCTTTCTCTGCTTCATCAACTTCAGGATTATCTGAAATTCTTAGCCAATAAATTGGGTTGCCATCAACGGTTGTGTAAGTATCAATAGGTGCTTTGGTTGAAATCAAATTCGGATAAAGTGTTTTCATATCATCCAATTCATCCAAGAATTCTTGATATTTTAAATAGCCACCCATTGTTCCTTGATTCCAGTTTGCAGGAGTCGTTGGATTGTAAGGAGAACTTCCTACTGATTCACAAGCTGCTCGTTCATCACCTTTTAAGGCTGGTGCATAAGCATTGTCTTTATAGTATTGCTTTACATCCTCAATCACGATTTCATAAGTGAAACCGTGTTGATCAAGCTTAGCAATATCGGCCGAAGAAAGGTCAGTCATAAAATGAGAACCTTTTTTATGTTCTCCGTGGTCTACAGGTAGGCCAAGTTGACCTAATTGTTGAAGTTGTGCGTCCGTTCCGAATACTTTAACACGGCTCCAGCTTAACTGGGCTGTGCTAATTTGGGCCATTAGAATTAAGGCCAATAATGAGGTTAGTTTTTTAATCACGGTAATAATTTTTCATGGTATGCAAAACAAATAATGCTTTGCAGATTTTTCAAGGACCTTAAATATACCAAAATTGAAGGTGAAATTCAATATTTGGGACGAATGGTGTTAATTATTGATTCTGTGGTCTTTGCTTTAGAACGATTGACACAAAACATCCTTTCAATTCAGTGAATTAGGTCGTTTGAGTAAAATTTATGCTATGATTTGCTCCATGTTTTCAAAAAGCCCTATCTTAGCAAAAAACTAGAAGCAATGTCAGATAATAATTCAGAAGAAGGAAACTACTTTGATGATTCAACTTCAATCTTAGCACCAGTGTACATCATTGTTGCTTTAGGAGTAACATTCTTAGTATTGTTTTTCGGATAAAAACGACTATAAAAATCTTTATATAGACTTCTTCCTCTGCTTGAGGAGAGGTCTTTTTTTATTTATACCCCTGCTGTCAGTATGAAAATGCCTTTCAATTCAATATTCTCATGGATCATCAAAAAGAGGATTCATCAGATTGATTTGTTTAAGCAATACCCCATTGAAGTGCAGCAAGATGTGCTGAATCAACTGATTGAAAACGGGAAGAACTCAGAGTGGGGGAGAAAGCACAACTTTTCTAAGATTAAGTCATACAAAGACTTTAAAGAGAATAATCCTTTAACAGATTACGCCACATTGAAACCCTACATTGAGCGCATGCTTAATAATGAGCAAGGCGTTTTGTGGGGGTCGGATGTGAATTGGTTTGCAAAATCTTCGGGTACCGCAACGGGAAAATCAAAGTTTTTACCGGTTTCTAAAGAAGCCTTAGAAGATTGTCATTACAAGGGAGGTAAAGATCTGTTGAGTTTGTATTACAATCAATTGCCTGGAAGAAAGTTGTTCAAGGGCAAACATCTAATTTTAGGTGGTTCTGCTGAAATCAACTACTTAGATAAGGATTCTTATTTCGGAGATCTGTCGGCAATTATTTTGAAAAACATGCCTTGGTGGGCTGAAATTAGAAGAACTCCTTCAAAGGATATTGCTTTAATGAGCGATTGGGAAGAGAAGATTGAAAAGTTGGCAAGAAATACGATTGATCAAGACATCTACATACTAGCCGGGGTGCCTAGTTGGACTCTAGTTTTATGCAAAAGGATTTTAGAGATAACCGGAAAGAAACATTTGAGAGAAGTATGGCCTAACCTTGAGTTATTCATGCACGGCGGAGTGAACTTTGATCCTTATAGAGAAGAGTTTAAAAAGCTGATTCCATTTGATGATATGAATTATGTGGAGACCTATAATGCCTCTGAAGGCTTTTTTGGTATTCAAGATGATTTCACAAAGAATGAGCTTTTGCTAATGCTGGATTATGGAGTATTCTTTGAATTCATTCCAATGTCAGAATTTGATGGATTAAATTCTAAGACGGTTATTTCATTAGAGGATGTAGAAATTGGAGTGAACTATGCCATGGTGATTTCAACCAATGCAGGTTTATGGCGACATATTATTGGAGATACGGTTAGATTCACTTCATCAAAACCTTATCGTTTTAAAATTACCGGTCGTACCAAGAGCTTTATTAATGCATTTGGTGAAGAATTGGTGGTTGAGAATGCTGAGGCTGCGGTGGCAGCTGCCAGTGCTAAAACCGGAGCAACAGTTTCAAATTACACGGCTGCACCTATTTATATGGAAGCTGAGAAGAAAGGCGGTCACGAATGGTTGATTGAATTTACGGTTGCACCTGATAACTTAGAAGCTTTTACTCACATCTTAGATGGCGAATTGAAAGGGTTGAACTCTGATTATGAAGCCAAAAGAACGGGTGATTTATCATTGCAGATGCCTAAGGTTATTCAAGCTGAAAAAGGTTTGTTTGAAAAATGGTTAAAGTCAACAGGCAAGTTAGGTGGCCAACACAAGATTCCACGCTTAAGCAATAATCGTGAGTTTATCGAAGAAGTGTTGAAGTTAGCCTAGGTTTTTCAACCCTTCAAATTCTTAATTACACGAGTCAAATTTCTCAAGAAGAAAAATACTGAGCCCGCCAATAAGGCATATCTCCAAATTTTGTATTTGCTATCAGCTGCTTGATCCATTTCTAGAACTTGCATCAAAGAAAAATAAACGAGATAAGAAAAAAGTCCTGCTAAAACATAAGATATAGCCGGGTGGTTGAGTATCAGAGCAGGATTCGTTTTCTTTTTCTTCAGTCCAGATAATTCATCATCTGAAATAGTTCTACAGATTTTAGAGATCTCGGCAGTAGAAAACTTACCGTCTTCAGTCAGCTCTTTTCTGATCTCAGAGAGTGAAATTTCTGATTGAGATTTTCTCCCAGTATAATGCGCTATGGCCTCTTCAATACTTTCCATTAAAGCTTTTTAATTTCTTCAACCGAAAATGTTCCTTTTGCTTCAACATCTAAAGGGTTGAAGGTTCCGAAGATTCTATATTTACCTGAGGCAGCTTTTTGATCTTCACCATTGTAGTCATGCACGATAAAGTCTTTGTCAGTGAATCCGTCAGTGAGTTGGTTCATTCCGCCTGGTTTAGACCCAATAGTTATATAGGCAGACTTTAAATAGCTGTTGTTCTTTTGAGAAATGTTAACTGAATATCTTCCATCCCAAGGAGACATGTACATTGAAGTTTCCATTGATACATCCATATAGCTGTACGAATCATCAAGTGTTGTATCTTCTATTACTAGATTTGTTAATTCAACGGCTTTATCAAATATTGCTTCATCAAAGCCATCCTCAAGTAGCGTGATTTTTGTAAGATCAAGGTAATTGTAATAATCAGCAGTTGAGTTTGTGAAAACACCACGAACTTTTACGAAACTTCCAACACCTGCAGTTTTACCTCCTTCGCAAACAATCTTTAAATCTTCTTGAGCGTATTCTTCTGGTAGTGATCGAACATGTCCAGGAGAAGTTCCGATTGTAATATCTACCCTCATTTTCTCTCCTTGAACTTGATTTCTTCTAGGATAAAACTCTATAGTCATTTCTCTATTGTCGTAGTTGTACATAGTTGTTGGGAGCTTGCCTATGTATGCGTCAAAAATTACATTTTGATGGTCTACTAATTCATCTGAGATCAATTTTTCCCAACTCACATCAACAGGACTCAAGTCTACTTTTTCTTCTTCTTCAAAACTCTCGTCAAATTCATCCATCAAATCAGATAAATCGTCATCTGCTCTTGGGTCACCACCTCCACATGAGTATAGTGCGAAAGATGCAGTTAATAAAATGAAAGATGTCTTGAAAAAATTCATAGTTGTTGATTTGAAACAAATGTATTAATGATTCATCAAAACTTAAAAGAAAGAGCAGAATTTACTCTACCATCTCAATGGTACTCAACATGGCTTCTACTTGACGAATGTATTCACGTTTACTGAATTTAGGAGCATAAACGTATCCGCATACAGTAATGATTTCATTCGTTTTTTCGTTTATCATAGAATATTGAACGAAAGGTCCACCAGCAAATGCTCCCGGATTTCCGGCATATTTCCAAAGACCTCTTACCACGATTGTTTCTTGCCCATCTACCACAATTTTATCAGCCTCAGGCTTATAATATGGGTCGTATTCAGTTGCCATGTATGATCCATCCATATCTCCTGGCACGTTCTGTTTTAAAACGGAATCTCTGCGAGCCATGATATGATAAGGTTCAAAGTAAGAAGCGCTATCTAAAGGCTCTTTCCAAAATAGAATTCCTTCTTGAATCCAGAAAGTTTCATAGGTATATCCACTAGTACCAGATGTTTGATATTGTTGTTTTTGAGAGCGTTCATACTTCACCATCATAAAATCTTCGCTAGAGGCTTTCAGAATACTTGTTCTTGGCAAGCTAATGCTGATTCCAAAATTGTCTTGTGAAATCTCATCAATTGCTTTGTGCGGATCTCCTTTAAATTCTTTGGTTAGTTGCTCTGCTTCAAAGGCATTGTATGCATCTAAAACGAAATCAAAATCATTCTTAATGTAATCATTCAGCCTATTTAAATCAGAATCTTTAATTACCACGAAGAGTTGACCTCTTGCAAAGTAGTTTTCCTTTACAGTCACTGCAGTCTCTTGGTAAGTTGAATCGTGATCAATTTTGATTTTTAAGATGAGGCGGGCTAATTTATCAATGTGCGACATCTCAGTAGAACCCGTTCTGTAGTAATCAAATAAAGGTTCAGGACGCAAATAAGGTCCTTTACAATTTTGATCAAGCTGATCATGTAAATTTTGCTGTAGTGATGTTTCCCAGAGACCTTCTTCTATAACTAGTAATATTTTACCATGCTCTCCGCTTGCGTCTGGTAATAAGTCTTCTCTGCTTACTTCTTCGTCACATGAGATGAAGAAAAGAGAAGTAAGTGCGATCATTAAATACTTCATTGTCGTGATGTTTTGGAAACCTCAAAAACGAACTTAAACTTTCTTAATTCGGATTTTATCACCCGGTTGCATTCGTTTTGGATCAAGGTCTTTGTTTAGTTCTTGAATTTGTCCAAATGGTATGCCAAGTTTTTGTGAAACAGTCCATAAGCTCTCACCATTTTTTAAAGTGTAGTACTTATAGCTTCCATCATAGGTATAATTGATTTTACTGTTTGTTGAACTTGGTTTAGATGTGTTAGATGATGGTTTACTTGAAGAAGATGAAGAAGTTCCTTCAATATATTTACGCTCCATCACCATAATAGTCAGTTTTTGACCTGGGTAAATGGTACTTGTTCTCATGCCGTTCCAGCCTCTGATATCCTGCACTGTTACATCATACATCTTGGCTATTTTAGCCATGGTTTCATCTGGTTTTACTGTGTGTCTTTTCTTTTTCTCTAAAGCAACAAAGCTCAATTTCATTGAGTCTAAAACTCTTTCATAGTTGTAAATAGAATCTTCATTATCTAAAAACAATCCTATTTTCTCTAGTGGTAAAGTGATGCACTGAGGATCTTCAGTGTGAGGAATAATGTCTGTTTTATAAGTTGGATTCAAGTATCTAAAATCATCCTCTTCCATACCGATTATAGAATCTAAGTATGAGATGCGAACCACATTTGATAAGCAAACAGTATCAACTTCATGCTGATAAACTTTCGCCTCAGCCGGAACAATGTTGTGTTCAGGATAGTAGTTCATCATGTAAATCATGGCGATAAGGTTAGGCACATACATTTGCGTCTCTTTTGGTAAAAATGGTCTTAACTCCCAATAATTCATTTTACCACCTGATCTTCTAATCGCTTTGTTCACGTTTCCTGGTCCTGCGTTATAAGCAGCAAGGGCAATACTCCAATCTCCGTACATTCCGTATAAATACTTTAAGTATCTACAAGCGGCATCAGTTGCCAATTCAGGATTCATTCGCTCATCAACATATGAGTCATTGTCTAATCCGAACATTCTACCAGTACGATACATGAACTGCCATAAACCAGCTGCTCCAACTCTTGATTTTACAGTTGGTCTTAATCCAGATTCGATTACAGAAAGATATTTAAGCTCCATTGGCATGTCATATCTATCAAGATACTCTTCATACATTGGGAAAAACAATTTAGAACGTCCGATACATACTGAAGTAAATCTTCTTCTTTTTGATGCAAAGTATTTTACTACTCTAATCATTTCAGGATTTGAAGCGACATCAATAGGAGTTGTAGTGTTCAGTTTGTCTAATCTGCTGATATAAGTTGAGTCTGAAAAACTTGGACGGTCTTTCTCTTCGTAATTCAGAGAATCGATTACTTCGTAAGCACGTTCTTTTCCCCAAGTCTCTTCGTAGTATTTGAAAAGTGAGTTCTCAACAACTTCAATAAAGCGTTCGTATTCAAGGGTGTCTTCAGGATTAGCAACAAAGGCAGTTGAAGTACTGTCTTGTGCATAAATGAAAGAACCGAGCATCAATGATGCGAATGATAAAATAAAATGTTTCATGCTTTCTTAATTGCAGCTATTCATCATATAATCCGAAAATGCCAAAAGGTCACTTTCTGCGAAATGCTTAGCCATTAGCTGTATTCCAAATGGCATGCCGTTAGAATGTTGCCCAAGGGGTAAAGATATCGCGGGATTACCTGATAAGTTTGCTTGTACGGTAAAAATGTCTTGAAGATACATAGTGATTGGATCGTCAGCGTTTTTCCCTATTTCAAAAGCTGTGGTTGGTGTTGTTGGCGTTAAGATGAAATCATACTCATCTAATATTGCCTTCGTTTTATTTTGAATAACGCGTCTTACTTTTTGTCCCTTAGTGTAATAAGCGTCATAATATCCGTGTGATAATACAAAAGTTCCGAGCATGATTCTTCTTTGAACTTCTTCTCCGAATCCTTCAGAACGTGATTTTTTATATGTTGCTTCAACTCCTTCAGCCTCTTTTGACTGGTATCCGTAATGAACACCATCATAGCGAGAAAGGTTAGATGAAGCTTCGGCCGTAGTTAAAACATAATATGTTGGTACCATTTGTCCTAAAAATGGAAATTCAACTGCTTCAACTGTGTGCCCTTCTGATTTTAATTTTTCAATTACCTCAAGTGTTCTTGCCTTAACTTCAGGATCATTTCCTTCACTCTCAATACAATCTTTAATGTATGCGATCTTCATTTTCTTAGAAGAGTCATACTTTGCATCTAAAATAGCGGCTGGTTCTTGAAGCATGGTGCTGTCATATTCATCCGCCCCTGACATCACTTCAGTAATTAATGCCGCATCAGCAACATTATTTGTGAAAGGACCTATTTGGTCAAATGATGAGGCATATGCCAATAAACCATATCTTGAAACTCTACCGTATGTTGGTTTGAATCCAACAGTACCTGTGAATGAAGCTGGTTGTCTAATAGATCCACCAGTATCAGAACCCAAAGTAGCTGTACAAAGTTTAGCCGCTACTGCAGCAGCAGACCCTCCTGAAGACCCTCCAGGAACCATCTCATTGTTATGAGGATTCAACACATTACCAAAGGCAGAGTTTTCATTTGAACTTCCCATTGCGAATTCATCACAATTGGTGCGTCCGATAATGATAGCATCTTCATTGATCAATCTCTCAACTGAAGTAGCTGTATAGATTGATTCAAATCCTTCAAGAATTTTTGATGAGGCAGATACCTTATGACCTTTGTAAGCCATATTATCTTTTAGGCCAATGACCATTCCGGCCAATTTACCTGCAGTACCTGATTTGATTTTTTCGTCAACACTCTTTGCTTGCGCTAATGCGCTTTCTTCAAAAACTTCAAGAAAAGCGTTGAGGTGTTTATTCTTTTGAATATTTGCTAAGTAAGATTTAGTAATATCAACTGCAGTTTTCCCTTCAGAAAGAGCTGCTTTAATCTCAGCAAAAGTTGCGTACATAGAAATGCAAATTATTCTTCAGACTTTGCTTCAGATTTAGCAGGTGCCGAAGCATCAGCATCACCATTTCCGTTCATCTCGTCTTTGAATCCTTTGATTCCTTTCCCCATTCCTTTCATTAATTCAGGTAATTTTCTACCACCGAATAACAAAAGAATAGCTAACACGATAAGACCAATTTGCCAAGGCCCTAACATTCCAGCACTTAATACATTTTCCATTTTTGTAATTTAAATTTGTAAATGTGGAGCCAAAGGTACTAAAAATAAGACAAAGAACATTCAAAAGAGTTTAATGCTCATTGAGAAAATTTGGGGTTTTGTGGATTAGAGGCTGAAATAAAAATAAAAAACTTAGACAGTACAAAGTTAATTTCGAATATGGGTTTTGAATTGTATTTCGAATTCCGCGCCTTCATTTGACCTAATTCGTTTAATTTTTCCATCTATTTGGTCAATTAACGCTAGGATAATTTCAAATCCTAATCCATTACTATTCTCAATTTCATAATCAGGAGTGAATCCTTTTCCTGAATCAGAAATACAAAGTTTTATTTCATCATTTGAGATTATTGAGGCGTCAATTCTTATGTTGATGACTTCTTCACTGTTGGAGGGCGCATGTTTGACAGAATTTGAAATTAATTCGGAGCAAACGATTGCAATTGGTGTTGCTACGTCAGTTTCTATTTGGATAGCCTCACAGTTCAAATCAAGGCTGAACCTTTGGGAATTAAGTCCAAAATTATTAAGGAGTTCTTTTAAGTATTCATTTAGGTCAATTGATTTTATTTCCGTGTCTAAATAAAGTAGTTTATGAACGAGAGCAATTGCGGCTATTCTGGCTTCACTATTTTCTAATGCAGAGATGGCTTCTTCATTTGAAAGAGATAATTTTTGTAATCTGATAATACTTGTTGTGATTTGCAGACTATTTTTGACTCTATGATGGATTTCTTTCAGAAGAATTTCTTTTTCAGAATGCTGTCTTTCAATTTCCTTTTTTTGTAAGAAGTTTCTTCTGAGTCTGAAAGCTAATAAGGTTGATAAGGCGAAAATGACAATAAGAAAAAGGGCAATGAAGTAGATTGTTTTTTGCTGAGAAGCATCTTTTTCTTCTAAATATTTGATGCTTTGCTCACTCTGTTTTTTCTGAAATGTAAGCTTTTGCTCATACGTAATTGCAGCTCTGTTTAGTTCAAAATTCTTTTTAGCATCTTCTTGAATAATGCTGTCACTCATGACCTTAAAGAGTTGGAAATTTGCTAAGGCCGCTTTAATATTCCCTGATTTTTCATTTATTTCAAAAAGAGTGTGAGCTGCATTTTTTATTCGATTTACGTAACCAATTTCAACTGCGATCTCCAAACTTTTCTCTGCCAATTCCTTGGCTAAATCTAGCTTACCAATATTTAAATAACTTTTTGACAAACCTTCGTACGCCTGGCAAATGCCATCATTAAAATTCACTTCTAAGTGGATGTGTAAAGATTTTTCTAGATATTCAATAGCCATTTTATCCTGACCAGACTCTGTGTATACTTGACCAATGGCCGCCAGACAATTACCACTCTCAATTTTGTTTCCTTCCCTAATGAAAATTTCATTACTTAGATGGTATTTTTCAAGAGCTTTCCCAAAAGAATTTTCATTATGGAAACATCTACCCAAATTAAAATATGAATAAGCTATTCCAGTTTGGTAGTTTTGCTTTGAATCGATTTCTAAAGATCTATTAAAATAAAATTCAGCTTCAATATTCTCATTGAGAATTAGATAACATAGACCAATATTGTTTAATTGGGTTGAGATCAATTCTGGATCACCTAATCGTTCTCTTATTATTAAGCTTTTGTTGTAATAGGAAAGGGCATTAGTAATATCACCTTCTTCTTGAAAAATGAGTCCAATATTATTTAATGAATTGGCCACACCCCTTTGATCACCTACGAGAATTCTTTTACCAAGACTCCTTTGGTAATAGCGCACGGCATGGTAAATGTCTCCTCGATAATAATAGATTGAGCCTATGTTGTTCAAACAATTGCCCGATCCGATCTGGTCCCCTGCCTTTTCATAAATTAAAAGAGACTTTTCGTATTCTATTAAGGCAGAATCGAGTTCGCCATAAATTTGAAAATAAAAACCAAAATTATTTATTGCATCAGCCTGTGCAAGAAGAAGTCTTCGTTTTCGACTGACATCATTTTCCATTTCAAGATTAGTACTTGTGTACTCAAAGAGCCATTGGTTATATGATGTCCAAACAGAAATTCCAGAACATAGTTCTACTATTCCACTTACCGCTTCAAGCTTAACACTTTCTAAATTTGAATTATGGTAGATATTCAAACAACTGTCAACTATCTGTTCGTCTTGCAAAGAAATCTTTTCAAGAAAGACAGAGTCAACTAGCAGAAATTCATTTGGAGTCGGTTTCTGACCAAAGGAGATTGCCAAAAACTGGGATATCCCAACTAATAGTTTGATTCTAAGCATAGTGTAGCATCAAAGGTATTTAATTCTTAGATTAATTAGAAGAGAAATTGATTTTTATACGTATGCCCAAAAATCATTCATCAATACTAACGCTTAGGAATTCAGTTTGGTTCTTCACAAAAAGAAACTCCTGAAGTTTTGGAATAGGTCGGCGAGTTTGACGATAAAATTTTTCTGAAGGCGAGATGTTATTTAAAGTGAATTTTTGATAGCTGTTTGTAACCTTTTTATTTTCAGTAGGGTAAAAGGAACTAACAACACAACAACAAACCAACAGTATGAAATCTTTAAAATTAGCTTTAGGCGTATTAGCCTTTGCATCAATTTCATCTTTCGCTAATCCAGGATTAGGAGATGACGACAAAAAACCAGCAGCATCTGCTGAGACAAAAAAATCAACTACAATAGATTACAGAATTCAATTAGGATCTTTTGACGGAGAAGCTTCGGCAGAGGTACTTGAATTACTGAAAGATGTTGAAGGCGTAACTAGTATGAATTCAAAGGGAAAGAAAGTGTATTTAACAACTTCTTTCGCATCTGAAGCTGAGGCATCAAGAGCGTTACCTGAATTGAGAGATCAAGGATTCAAATCAGCAATGAAAGTTGTAGTACTTGAAGATTATGTGATTCCTTCAAGAACTTACCACTTCTTTTACGACAAGAAAAAGGTGAATGAATCTGAAAAAAATAAATTATTCACTCCTGAAGTGAGAGTGATTAAATAAAGAGTTTAATTCTCGTTTAAGCAAACCCTTCGCGACTCTGGTTGTGAAGGGTTTTTTATTTGTGGATAATAGTTACTTTATCACCATGCTGTGAACGTCAAGCAATTTTTTTTGAATGGCTAGAAAGTCAGGGTCCTTGGCCATTTCAAAGTTGAGTTCATTACTTAATTGATACTTGTAGGTAGTTTCAACCTTCTTGATTAAAGGAATTATTGGCTTCAAAGCGGCAACAAATGCATCCTCTTCAAATGATAATCCGCTTGACTCGAATTGCTCTAAAACTTTTCTAAGCTGAATGAGGTGCATTAGAACCTTAGCGTCTGAAGTGAAGTTTTGTAAAATCAATCGACTTGTTTCAATATGTTGACCTAATGCAAATAGCGTATCTACACTTTGTTCTCTGTTTATGGTTCTTGAAATAATCACCCCGTATTCAGGAGAGTCTATTGGTTTTATTGATTCCCAAGTTTCGGAGTCGTACCCCTTGAGCTTGGCAAGAATTTTATTGCCGTCATTGGTATGTTCATTAAAGAAGCAGTAATTCATATCTGCAAATAAAATCCCCTGTAAAACTCTAGGCATACCAGATTCACCTTTTGCTCGTTTCTTGTTATATTCTGTTGTTAAAGCAAGGCTCTTAGTAGTTGGTTTGACTCTTACATAACTGTCAGAAGGTGAAGGAAAAGGAGGTTCATAATCGGCAGGAACCATATAGATTTTTTTGGCCATCATGTCTTTCGTTTCAAAGGCATTTTGGTTCTTTATAAATCTAACTTCAATGATGGGCCTTTTAACTTCAGTCACATAAGCATCCTCTTTAAGAGGCGTCATCTTCACTTCGAAGTTCAGTTTATGTTTGCTCTCGTATGCGTATGAAGGCATAAAGTTGGCGTCTACCATAGCGTGCTTGAGGTAATAACCTTTCTTAATGAAGTAAATTTTGAATAGTCTGTTGTCTCTCAACCAAAAATCATATGAAGATTTTTCAACCTCAATGAATGTTGAATCGCCATCCTCTTCAACTATTTTGATCATATAATCTGAAAGTTCTTCCTCGCTAAATTCATCAATGATCACTCCTTTTACTCTAATGAACTTGTCAACTGCGAGTGCAGATGAAGTCACGAAGAATAATCCAAGAACCAATAATATGTGTATTTTTAATCTCAAAATTTGTAGCGTTTCAGATAGTTAATTCTGTGTTGAAATTACAAAATTAGTACCAAAGAGTCATAATGAAGTATATCAAAAACTATATAGCGGGCGAATTACAGGCCCCAACATTAAACCAACACATTGATAACGTGGATCCTTCAAGAGGAGTTGTCTACTCTCAAATTCCTGATTCTTCAGCTGAAGATGTCGAGAAAGCTGTAGAGTCGGCTGAAAAAGCTTTTCCTGGCTGGTCAAATACACCAAAAGATGAACGTGCAGCAATCATGATAAAGATTGCGGATATCATAGAATCAAGATTAAAAGAATTTGCAGAGGCCGAATCTTTAGATAACGGAAAACCTGTTTCATTAGCCTCTCATGTTGATATTCCTAGAGCGGTTTCTAATTTGAAATTCTTTGCGACAGCCATTCAGCATTTTGCGGCTGAATCTCATTATATGGAAGGGGTTGGAGTAAATTATACGACTCGTAAACCAATAGGAATTGTTGGTTGTATTTCACCTTGGAATCTACCTTTATACCTTTTCACTTGGAAAATTGCCCCAGCTTTAGCGGCAGGAAATTGTGTAATTGCCAAGCCATCAGAAATCACACCAATGACAGCCTTTATGTTGTCAGAAGTTTGTGCCGAAGCTGGTTTGCCAGCAGGAGTTTTAAATATCATTCATGGCCTAGGACATAAAGTTGGAGACGCCATGACGCGTCATCCAAAAATTAAAGCCATTTCATTTACTGGCGGAACAAACACAGGGGCAACCATTGCTAAAATTGCTGCGCCAATGTTTAAGAAGTTATCTCTTGAATTAGGAGGTAAAAATCCGAATATCATATTTGCTGATTGCGATTTTGACAAGGCGCTATCAACTACGGTAAGATCAAGCTTTGCCAATCAAGGGCAAATTTGTTTGTGTGGTTCAAGAATATTTATTGAGCGCCCAATTTATGAGAAATTCAAAGAAGCGTTTGTAGCGAAAGTGGCAAAATCTAAAGTTTCTTATCCATCTGATCCTGAGGCAAAATTAGGAGCCGTGGTTTCAAAACCGCATATGGAGAAAGTTTTGTCATATGTTGACTTGGCAGTAGAAGAGGGTGGAACAGTATTAACTGGCGGAACTCAAGTAAAATTGGATGGAGAATATTCAGAAGGTTTTTATATCAGACCAACTATTATTGAAGGCTTAGCTTATGATTGTAGAACCAACCAAGAAGAGATTTTTGGGCCAGTTGTGACCATTACACCTTTTGACACTATAGATGAAGTATTGATGATGGCCAATTCAACTGAATATGGCTTGGCATCAACTGTTTGGACAGAGAATTTAAATACAGCTCATTCAGTGGCTGATCGCATTCACGCAGGTATTGTTTGGGTCAATTCATGGTTGGTACGTGATTTGAGGACTCCTTTTGGGGGAGTAAAAAATTCAGGAGTAGGAAGAGAAGGCGGATTTGAAGCCTTGAGATTCTTTACCGAACCAAAAAACATTTTTATAAAGAGCTAAATGAAGCACATATTATTTTTGATTTCTGCAGGCTTGAGTTTGACTGCTTCAGCACAAACAACTCATATAGGTAAACAAGCCTATGCGATTGATAAGATGATTTCAAAAATGCATTATGAGGCAAGACCTCTTGATGACAGCTTATCTAACTTTATTTATAAAGGCTTTTTAGAATCAATTGATCCTAGTGGTTTTTACTTTAGACAGTCAGATATTGACCAACTAGAAGTATATCGCTATGAAATTGATGATCAAATAAAGGAGAAGCATTCTCAATTCTTTGATGTGACCGCAAGGCTTTATGAAAAGCGGTTAAAGGCAGCAGACTCCATAATTACCGAAGTCCTCAAAACACCTTTTGACTTCTCAGTTGAAGAAGAAATTGATTTTGATTCAGATGATGAAGATCTCTATTTACTAGACACCAAAAAACTTCAAGAAAGATGGCGAAAGTGGCTAAAGTATTCTGTTTTAGAGGAAGTTTTTGAGGGAGATTATTTGGCTGATGCAGCTAGTGCGCCTACTGACTCAATTTTGATGTACATTGAAGAGGCCACCGAGCAAGTTGAAAAAGTTGAACGCTTTGATATCTCTTCATTTTTAAAGCATCCAGCCGGCTATAGAAATTACATGTCTACCTTTTATTTAGAGATTATGGCAGGTTATTATGACCCACATACCGCTTTCTTTTCTGATTTAGATAGAGCAGAATTTGAAGAAGAATTATCGGGTGATAATTTCGCTTATGGGTTTTCTCTGAAAGAGGACGGCAAGGGTAGAATTATGATTGCAAACTTAGCTCCGGGAGGATCTGCTTGGATGTCGAATCAGTTAAGTGCAGATGATGAAATACTGAATATCAAATTTGGTTCAGGTAAAAATGTAGATGTTACCCTTTTAGATTTAGATGAATTGCAGCTCATTTTTGACAATGAAAAGTCTCAATCATTAGTCATGAAGATTAAAAAGGTGAACGGTACAACTGATGAAGTATCGCTCACAAAATCTGAAATTTATGTAGATCAAGATGTCATTAAATCAGTCATTTTAGATGGCGTTCAAAACATAGGCTACATCACACTGCCTGATTTTTACACTGATTGGGATGACCCATCAGGATTGGGATGTGCGAATGATGTGGCCAAGAACATTGTTAAGTTAAAGCAAGAAAACATTGATGGATTAATCCTTGACCTCAGGAACAATGGTGGTGGATCATTGAAAGAGGCAATTGATTTGGCCGGCATCTTCATTAATTACGGTCCTATTACAATTGAAGACAACAAGTACCGCGAACCGAAATCAATTAAGGATATGAATAAGGGTGCCATTTATACTGGGCCTCTTGTGATTTTGGTGAATGGATTATCGGCTTCGGCCTCTGAGATTTTCTCAGCCGCAATGCAAGATTATAATCGTGCAATCATTGTTGGAGACACCACTTATGGAAAATCTACAGGTCAGGTTATTTTGCCTTTAGATCCATCCGAAGAAATTTTTGGAGCCATTGAAGGTGATGATAAGGGCTTTGGAAATATCAAGGTGACTACTTCAAAATTTTATAGAATCACCAATGAAACACATCAAAAAGAAGGTGTTATTCCTGATGTAGTGATAAGAGATTATTACGAATTGTACGAATATTCAGAGGCAGCTTATCCGAATGCAATTAACAAAGACAAGGTTGTAAAGAAGGTGTATTACACGCCAGCTGCTGAAATTCCTTCGGCTGATTTGCAATCAAAAAGCACAGCCAGATTGGGCGAGAATGAAAACTATAATGCGGTATGCAATTTGATAGATAGTATTAGCGGATACACTGATTATTACGATAAGGTTCCGTTAAATATTGAAGCCTATAAAAAGAAAGAACAAAAGATGAATAATCTATATGACAGTTTATTTGACTTTGAATCTTTTGAGGCTGAGAATTTTAAAGTAGTAAATAATAAATACGATTCTGAGATCATGAAAATCAATGAATTCAGACGAAGATTGAACGAAGACTACCTTGAAGATATTCAAAAAGACTTGTATATTGGAGAGGCCTATAGTATTCTAACCGATTACATTAACTCAAAATAAAGACCTAAAAATGAAGAAGTTTACAATGATGATGATTGCTTTAGTAGGGTTTGCTTTTACTTCTATTTCACAGCAATATGCGAATGGCGGAGTATATATGGAAGCCATTACGAAAGAGTATAAAAAAATTCAAAGTGACATGTGGGATTATACCAATGCTGCAGCTCACGGGAAAAGTGCGAAAACTGTTGAGAAGAAACGTTCTGAGCTGGTTCAAACTACTTATGCCGCAAAGGGAAAAGTTAAAAGAATGCAGCCTTATGAAGGAAATACAGCTTATAGAGATTCAGTTGTTTCGTTCTTAAATATGTATTACATGGTATTAAAAGAAGACTATGCTAATATCGTAGATATGGAGGAGATTGCTGAGCAATCATATGATTTAATGGAGGCTTATATGTTAGCAAAAGAAGGAGCGAACAATAAGTTGTCTGCGGCTTCTGAAATGCTTTCAACTGAGCAAGAGAAATTCGCAAAAGAATACGAAATTGATTTGATTACAACTGAAGATGATTTGTCAAAAAAGATGGCAAAAGCAGATGAGGTTTATTCGTATTATAATGTGATTTACTTGGTTTTCTTTAAGTCATACATTCAAGATATTTATTTGACAGAGGCCATTGCAAAAGGAGATGTGAGTGCAATTGAGCAAAACAAATCGGCGCTATCAATGACGGCTGATGAAGGTTTGGCGAAATTGAAAACTATGCGTTCTTATGATGGCGATATGTCTGTTGTTCAGGCTTGCCAAGACATGCTTAAGTTTTATAAAGATGAAGCTGACAATAAGGTAAAAGACATTACGAACTACTTCTTGAAAGCAGAGAACTTTGCGACAATTAAGAAATCGTTTGATCAAAAGAAAGATAAAGACAGAACACAAGAAGACATTGACCAATACAATGCTGCGGTTAACGACTCAAATGATGCTGGAACAAAATACAATGAAGTGACAGCTGTCTTGAATAAAGGTAGAGCTGATAAATTAGACAACTGGAACAGAACAGTTTCTAAGTTTACTGATAAGCATGTTCCTAAGGGGAATGCGAAATAGTAAAAAGTATTAAACACTATTGAAAGAGTCAAGCATTTGCTTGGCTCTTTTTTTTTGGCAATACTTAGTTTTCGGCTAATAGTGATCACTTCATGATTGGCTTGAAGCCTAGATAGTTAGTTGGTCATAAGAACTTTAAGACAGCTCATTTGTTTTATTAGAAAGATAAAACAATGACAAAGACAATTTCAAAAAACGTACTACTCGGCCTATTTTTACTTTTCGTTTCTAACAAAGCCTTTTCGCACTGTCAGGTGCCTTGCGGTATCTATGAAGATTCGTTAAGAATTGAATTGATTAGTGAACACATTAGCACAATAGAGAAAGCAATGAATCAGATTAACGACCTCTCAAAAAAGGGTGAACAGAATTATAACCAGATTATAAGATGGGTGAATAACAAAGAGATTCATGCGACTAAAATTCAGAAAATCGTTAGCGAGTACTTTTTATATCAACGTATAAAGCCAGTTGAGAAAAGCAATCATCATTATGCTATGTATGTGCAGAACTTAGAATCACTGCATCACATATCTGTTTACGCTATGAAAGCAAAACAAACCACTGATCTTAGTAATGTTGCTCGTTTGAGAGAATTGGTGCAGCAGTTCTCAGACAATTATTTTCATGAGCATAGTCACGAGCATTAATTGAAATAAGGTGAGACAGTTTTCTGTTTTATCTGAAAAACTATTTCGAATAGCTTCCGTTTAATGTTGCTCTAAATCCGTGGTACAATTCACAGTCCTTCTCGGTAACATCAACTGAATTTTCTTGAACTTCAAAAGTGAGCACACAGCCTTCTTCGCCATTCCAAACATAATCACCAGCTGTGTTTTTTGTAGCCAGGCCTTGAGCAGAACCCATGTGAAAGTTGGTTCTTACCACACTGTAATCAAAGAGCATTTTATCGTCGTCAATGAAAACCATGGCTAGATTATCTTCTACTTCTTCAAAAACTTCTTCTTCAAGTGACATGTCTTGCACTTGATGTTTGTCGCTATACAATTGCTTTTTGATCATGAATGATTTGACATCATAATCCTTGGCCTTGATTTCTTGAAAATTAAACTCTTGACGATCAGTTGATTCTTCACTAACGGCCCAAAAGTTGTCGTCATAATCTTGAGTTGAGAAACGCATATAGCCGGTTTTCTTTCCCTTATAAGATTCGGTTAACATGTATTGGCCATTAATCATGTCCAAGCCCCCGTTAAGGTCAAGGTTCTTTTGGTTTTTTATGTAGAAATAGTATCCTTTCACTTCGGCCCAATCGCCATCTCCATTTACTTCATCTGTCTCTTCGCTTTCAATCACAATGAGCGCCGGTTCTTGGTAAATTCCGATTTGACAGAAAAAGAGTGATACTCCTTCTAGCAGTTCTCCGTTGTTGGTGAATGATAATGAATTCTCAGCTGAATCATTGTTCAATTCATCTTCTAAAGATGGTGGTGGAGGCGGCATGTCTAAAGAGTCTATTTGGTCAGTTTCAAGAACATTATCTGGCTCACCACTGCATCCGAAGATGAATAGCACCAAAACAAAGGGTAAAAATTTCATGATTTAGTTTTTAGTCAATTCCTTAAACACTTCTTCCATGCTCTTTTCTTCAAGACGCATGGTTAAAGTAAGCAGGTTGTTCTTCTGAGCCCATTTAGCGATATCAGCTCTAATGTCTCCTTTTGATTCAAACAACCATTGATTGTCTTGTATGTTTTTCACAGATGAAACACCTGCAATTTGCTTCAATTGATTACGTGATGTAACATCATTGAATTCAACAAATATGGTTTGATTTTCTTCTTCTTTTTGTTGGATGTGAGATGTCGTATCATCCGCCACAATCTTTCCATCTTTAATGATGATCACTCTATCACAAATAGCTTCAACCTCTTGCATGATGTGGGTTGAAAGCATTACCGTCTTTGTTTTTCCGATATCTAAAATTAACTTTCTGATATCTTCTAATTGGTTCGGATCTAAACCTGAAGTTGGCTCATCTAAAATCAATACTTCAGGATCATGGATTATAGCTTGCGCTAATCCAACTCTCTGTCTGTATCCTTTAGAAAGTGCCTGAATTTTTTTGTTTTGTTCTTTGGTTAATCCAACCTTCTCAATCACATCTGCTACTAGCTGCTTCTTGTTTTTGAGTTTGTAGATTCCGGCCACGAACATCAGATATTCTTTCACATACATATCCAAGTAAAGTGGATTATGCTCTGGTAAATATCCAACCAATTTTTTAACTGCTATGGCGTCATCTTCAACATCTAAGCCGCAAACTTTAACATCTCCTTGTGACTTAGGAATAAAGCAAGTAATGATTTTCATCATGGTAGATTTTCCAGCACCATTAGGCCCTAAAAAACCAACAATTTCACCAGAGTTTATCTTTAATGAGACATCATTAAGAGCAGCTTGCTCTCCGTAATATTTGAATACATTTTTTACCTCAATTGACACGATTCTATGGCTTTTAAAATTGTTACTTACGAAAGTAACGCAAATTGCAGGGATAATTGCGGTCAAACAAATTTTTATTCCAACAGAATTGTTAAAAATTAATGCAGTCCAAGTATTCTTCTTTCAATAAGTTGAGCTACTTGATTGGCTTATCTGGCATGTCCCTTAAGATCATTGGCTTAAATTTATTAGTTTTACTTACGACCCTTTAAAATTATGTAGTGCTAAATATCAAAATTCCTTTATTTTTTATTGATTCCGATTATCATAATTTTTATGAGAAAGCTAGGATGAAAATTACCTGGAGACTTAACCTAATTTTATTAATCTTTTTGCCCATATTAATGCTTACACTCTATCAATCAGGAGAGAGTGCTGCTACACCAACTTTATTCGGTTTTCTTTTATGCTTGTTTCTGTTTTTTTGGATGAAAAAAACAAATACGTATAAGTTTAGTGCGATAGCACACAGTCTTTTTGGTGCTTTTTTATGTGTTTTTGTCTTGATTTTTTTTCCAGAATCATATCATTTTGTGGATATCGCATGGATGCTGGTGATTATTTTGCATACCTACTTTACTTTAGGTCGTAAGTGGGGGGCAGCAGTTTTAATATTTAGTATAGTCAGTACGTTGTATTATCTGTTTTTTATGCTTAATATCAGTTTGGACTTAAACCGTCAATTGGATAAAAATCAGGTGATTGCTCTGGCAATTAATTTCAGTATTTGTATGCTAGTCATTGCCTATTATATTCGCCAATTTTTGAAGGTGAATGCATTCGCTGAAAATAAATATATAGAGTTAACTAGTGCCTTGGAGGATAAAAACAAAGAAAAAACGGTACTACTTAAAGAGATTCATCACCGCGTAAAAAATAATCTTCAAGTGATTACGAGTTTGCTCAGACTGCAATCTAAAGAGATTACTGAAGAAAAGTATTTGAAATTATATGAAGAGTCGATCAATAGGGTAGTGGCTATGGCAATGATTCATGATAAAATTTTTAAAAATCCAGATGTTGCTAAGATTGATTTGGAGGATTATATTCAAAGTTTAGTAAAAGACTTGATTCGCTCATACTCCTTATCTACTGAAGTTGAGGTAGAAATTAAGTCATATATTAATGAAGTTGGTGCTAAATCTTTAGTGCCCATTGCTTTGATATTTAATGAGCTTATTACCAATTCACTAAAACACGCTTACAGAAATATGGATAAGGGTAAGATTTGTATAAATATTTCAAAAGTGAACGATCAAATTGAATTGAATTATTCTGATAATGGAGATTGGGATGAAAATACTAGTCCAAACAGTTTGGGCTTAGACTTAATAGATTCTTTGACTAAACAATTGAACGGCACTTGCGATCGGAAGGTTCTGGAAAAAGGAACTTCGTTTAATTTTTTTTTCCAAGAAGAAGACTTGAATTAGGTCTGCTTAATTCTTTAATGAAGCAAGGTCTGATCTACACAGTTTTCACCAAAAGAATATGGCATATAAGCAAATGAAGGTATCTCTTTTGTGATGATGAGGTTAGCTTTTTTACCTACGGTTATTGATCCCAATTCTTCTCCAACTTCCATGGCATAAGCCCCATTTATTGTTGTAGCGTTAAAAGCTTCGGCTGGTGTCATCTTCATTTTGCTACAAGCCAAGGCATTCACAAATTGCATGTTTCCTGAAGGGGTAGAGCCCGGATTGTAATCTGTAGCCAAGGCGCAAACAATATCATTATCAATCAGTTTTCTAATCGGGGTGTATGGTATAGATAAAAAGAAAGAGCAAGATGGTAATGCGGTAGCAATGGTGTTTGAGCCTTTTAATGCTGTGATGTCTTCATCAGCTAATTCTTCAAGATGGTCAACCGAAACAGCATTGTGTTTAACACCAATTCCAACTCCGCCCATTACCGAGAATTGGTTTACATGAATTTTTGCTTTCAAGCCGTGTTTGGCTCCAGCAGTTAAAATTCTGTCTAGCTGTTCAGCAGTGAAGTAGTTTCGCTCGCAAAATGCATCAATGTATTCAGCCAATCCTTCTTCAGCAATCTTGGGTAACATCTCTTCAATGATCTCGGTAACATATCCTTCGTGATCATCTTTAAATCTTTCAGGAAAAGCGTGTGCACCAAGAAAAGTTGCTTTAATTGTGACATCTGATTCTTCTTTCAAGCGCTTGATAACTCTTAGCATTTTGAGCTCGGCATCTACCGATAATCCGTATCCACTCTTAATTTCAATCGCTCCGGTTCCAAGACTCTTAACTAATTCGAGTCGTTTTAATGCGTCTTGCACCAACTCATCCTCAGGCATATCAGCCAATTTTCTAGCCGAATTTAAAATTCCACCACCTTTTTTCCCAATCTCTTCATATGACAATCCGTTAATGCGATCAACAAATTCTTCTTCTCTCGTTTTGGCGAATACCAAATGAGAATGCGAATCACAATAAGCTGGCATTACATACTTTCCTTCGGCATCAATAATTTCTAGATCTCTCCAATCTGTGATTCCAGATAGGTCAGACATCTTGCCATACATGCTGATTTTACCATCTTCAACGGCTAAAAAGGCATCTTCTAAAACCTCTAAGTTCCCTAAATCAGAACCCTTTAACGGGCCATTACCTGATGATAAAATTCCGGCAAGACCTTTAATATTTTTGATGAGGAGATTTTTCATGAAGTAAAGATGCAAATTAGCTTGAATTTACTCAAATAGAATGAAACTTATTTTTGTGGTCTTTTTAACTATAATCGTCTACTAGTTTGGTAGATTTTACATTTGTTAAATTTTTCTTAAACTCGCTCTCTAAAACGGTTAGTTCCTAAACCGTTTAAATATCTGGGGTGCCTGTTTTGGCACAATAATTGGACTTTGAGTAGTATCGCAAAAAATAGAAAATTAACCAATCTAAATACCAAATTTTAGATCGCAAATAGTGTTATGGGTTGATTAGTTTAATTAGGTGCCTTCTCTCCACGTGCTGGCACCTTTTTTTTGTGCCCTATTTTTTTCATCCGATAAATCATGTTTTTAAACGAGAAAAGTTCGCACTTAAAAGAGTTGCGCGATATTCAAGTAATTGAATTCGCTATTTTCAACTCATGAAAAGAAAAAAACCTATGAAAAATTTATTTGCAATTGTAGGAGTTCTGTTGATGACAAGCTGCGCGACAATTGTTCGAAAAGAGTTTAAGCAAGATGTAACATTCAATGCAAACGGAGAACAAAACGTTGATGTTTATGTTGATGGAGATTACAAAGGTCAAGCACCTCAAACGGTAACTTTAGATGCTCGTGAGAGATACGAAGTGAAATATGCCAAAGAAGGTATGGAGCCTAACGAATATAAGATGCGTGGTGATGTACAAGCTAAATATGTATTGGGTGATATCGTGATGGGTGGAGTCGTTTTAGGATGGGTTCCATTGATTGTAGACGGAGTAACTGATAAATGGAGAGATTTTGATGATGCGGCCATTGATTATAGATACAAGAACTTTGATTGGAAAGCAGGATCATATAGCGGACCAGGAGAGCAAAGCGGAAATGGAAATTCAGATAATCTTGCTGGTGGTGGAGACTTAAATGATCCAAATGGAGATTTTGACGGAGATGGCGTATTGAACATGGATGACTTTTGTCCAACTGTTTCAGGTACTAAGGCCAATAAAGGTTGCGGAACTGCAGCTGATTTAGAAGCAGGTAGAAATGATGCAACCAATGCATTTGGTGATGTTGATGGTGACGGGGTAATCAATAGAGATGATTCTTGCCCAGTAATTAAAGGTACCTCAAACTTTAAAGGATGCCCTAATGAAGAAGTATTGTTTCAAGCTAATTCTAAATGGGGAACTGGCGATTTAGATAATGACGGAATCATAAACAAAAATGATGTTTGTAGCAACTTGGCAGGCGTTCTTAAATATAAAGGATGTCCGACAGAAGCTAAGATGATTGCTGCAGAAGAGGCATTAGCTATTAGTTCAGACCCTTCAGTTGACCCGAAAGCAGACACTGATGGAGATGGGGTTCTAAACATGGATGATTACTGCCCAACAGTTGCAGGATCTAAAAAATTCAATGGCTGTGCTGATCAAGATGGATTAGATGCCGGAATGAATGATCCTAAAAACAAATGGGGAGATATTGATAAAGATGGTATTCTAAATAAAGATGATCAATGTATTATTAGAAAAGGAACTGCTGAGTTTGGTGGATGTCCGAATAAGGAATCTCTAAATATGACCAAAACTAAATGGGCTACAGGAGATGCTGATGGTGACGGAATCATCAATTTGAATGATGCATGTTCATCAGAAGCTGGAATTTTAAAATACAAAGGATGTCCTACTGCTGATGCCTTGGCAAAAGTAGAAGGAGAATTAAATGGAGACGTTATTGATGTTCAAATGGATACTGATAAAGATGGTGTTCCGGATGTAATTGATGATTGTCCTGAAGTTCCTGGTTTGGCTGAGTTGAAAGGATGCCCTGCCAATGGTTCAGCTCATTTAGGAGATGATGTGAAAGATTCAGATGGTGATGGTGTTGCAGATAACATTGATGATTGCCCAACGATAAAAGGATTGCCTGAATTAAAAGGATGTCCTAAAATTGAAGATGATTCTCACGGAGCTGATGGTAAGATCATTCCTAAGTTAGGAGATCACGGTCAAATCATGAACTGGAGAGATATTCACGAAGAAGATTTAGCTGATGTATCTGGAAAAATGTTTGAGATCAAAAACTTGAATTTTGAAACAGGATCGGCAAATATTAAGGCTTCATCCTTTACAGAGTTGAATGATGTAGTTGATTTCATGAAGAGAGTTCCTTCAGCTAAATTTGATGTTGAAGGACACACAGATAGTCAAGGAGCAGATGCTGGAAACTTATCCTTATCTCAAAAGAGAGCTAAGTCAGTGGTTGCTTATTTGGTGAGCAAAGGAATCAGTGCTTCAAGATTAGAAGATCATGGATATGGAGAGGCGAAGCCAGTGGCAACAAATGAAACTGCTGATGGTAGAGCAATTAACAGACGTGTTGAATTCCACTTTAAGTAGTGGGGTAGATTAATATAAATGAAAAGCGGTTGACCTTTGGTTGACCGCTTTTTTTGTGGGTCTAATTTTAAGGAGCTGCTAAGTCTTATTGACTAATGTTTAAAATAGAAAAAGCGGTTCATGAAAATGAACCGCTTTGTAGTTTTCTAGTAGAAAGGGATTTAAGAAAAGCTGTACGCTAATCTCTTGTCAATTTTTTTCTTTTTGACAGTAATCAATTTCATTAAATCCATTATTTCAGAATCTTTTGATTCTTTATAAAATTCGTTTAGAGCTAGGACCAATGCTTTAGCTTCCTTAGATGCTGCAAGACGATCGCTTGTTGTCATTTTCCCCATGCTTCTTTTTTCGAATTCTTTTCCCTTCTCTATCGTTTGCTCTAATGTATCCATATTGTAATTATTGTTCAGCACTCTGTTAGACGGCTGATATCGCTTTATATTTTAATTAACCAAAAATTCATGGTTAAACATATTTTCAACCAATATGACGAATTTTTTTGGAAAAAGGTGGGTTTTTAAGGTGGAAATTCGTTAAAACGCACAATTTAACTGGATAAACTACCATTTTTTAGTGATGGTTGGAATCGAGTTTTTTTCACCTTTTCCAATAAATAAACAACAGCTGAGGTTTTTTTGTTCAGATTCTCTGTCGATTTGTCTTCATGCTAGCTTTCGTTGGCTGAAGTATTTTTCTCTGTCGTATTAACTGGACTTTTTTAATCTACAGTGCAGGTTGAGGTGCTATAATATGGATTAGAAGAATAAGAATCTTGATAATCACTGCAAGCATCTTCTGCTTCGCTCTGAGTCGTTTTACCTAAGGGTAATACATCTGTGCCAGCTGTGTTAGGAGCAGGGAATTGCGAGGTCACATAATCGCAAGTGCATGTTCTGTTTTTCTTGCATGACGAAACAGTTAACAAGGCTGCACAGACAAATGATATTTTTAATAGAAGTTTGATATTCATAGCTATAATTGTTTACCCAATCTTACATCCCCAGCCGTCAAAAGAGCAATTATGTGCCATTGCCGACATCAGCATGTAGCTTGTGAAATGAGAAATTGTTTTGAGATCTAAGGGTAAGTTTCTTTGAAGAGTGAGTGCATTACCATCCATTTTAACGGTTGTGAATTCTTCTTCTTCCAAATCTTTTTGAATAATAGCAAGTTGGTTTGCGTCTCCTCTGAACTCGAAGTCACAAGCATAAGAATCTTCTCTATTTGCTCCGTTTTGAATGGCATGTTCAATTACAAATCGGTCAGATATTTGTTGACGCTCAGCCAGATTTGGTAGGATACCTGTGTAGTAAGTCCAATCTTTTCTTGTTTCAACTTCTGTTCTTCTCACGAATTGAAGACCAGTTGACCACTTTTCAAGAATCGGAATCAGCTCTTTCGGTTCTCTGGTTTGAAAACGATATACTTTTCTTCCTATTCCAGTTAGTTTTGCAATCAGTTTAGAATGAGATTTGGCTGCCTCAATGTTGGCATACAATTGAGGTTCATTCTCCATAAAATTCTTGTTGACATGGCCTTGAATCATTGAGGTTTCAGGGAATATATGATCGGCGTCATTGGGCACGAATACTGAAAATTCTACACCATACTTGTAATCTTTTGGCTGTGCCTTAGCATAAGTCTCATCAAAAGACATCATGATGGGCAATTCGTTTTCACCATGTTCCATCCAACGAAAAAACATTTGCCAACTGTCGTTAAGTACTTTGATCTCTGTATTAGGATCTGGTTTTGATTTTGAAAATAGTCCCATTATTTCTTTTTTTCTTTTCGATATGCTTCTAAATACCCTTTAGCTTCTCCAGCCAATTCAGAATTGATAAAATTGAAGGTGATAAAGTCACAACCTTTGCATGTAGATGCAATGTTAGTCTCGCCGTATTCACCAATGTATTCTTTTTGGTCGTTTGAAGTCCAGTAGGTGTCACGCTCAACGATTCCTTTTTCTAAAAAGATAGTGATGTGCTCGGCATCAGCATTAATTAAAGAGTCTTCAGGGTAGAGGTAATCGTATTCTTCTTTTTGTGTCCAACGAATTTCAGTCATTTTAGTAATGTCAGCCTTGACGAAAGTGTATTCCTTTCGGTTGTATGAAAAGTCTTTAATGGTGATGACACTGCCTGTTCTTTTAACCGAAGTATTCTTTGCTGAGTCCAAATTTGTTGGAGTGAGCATGGCGTAGAATTTTTCTAAGTTCTTATCGGTTTGTGCGTTAACTGCTAGGCTTCCTAAAAAGAGTAAAGTGAATAGTGATGTCTTTAGCATGAGAGAGTTTTTGATTAAATATAGTAATTGTGTTGGTAGACTGCAATTTATGTTTCCGAAGCGTCAGGAACATTTATAAAATGCCAATCACACAGAATTTTGTGATTAAAATTTTATTTTTGTTTGAATTATAAGTTTTGTCAGAGAATCTTTCCATAGCAGTTTTACCTTTCAAGAACATGAGTTCTGATGAAGAGAATGAGTACTTCTGTGATGGAATTACTGAGGAGATCATCAATGCACTCGCAAAGATTGGATCTCTAAAAGTTACATCAAGGACATCTTCATTTCATTTTAAGGATAAAGAAATCCCCATTTCAGATATCGCTAAAACGCTAGGCGTTTCGACTATTCTTGAGGGAAGTGTTAGACTTTCAGGAAAAGTTCTTCGCATAACTGCTCAGTTGATTCAAGCTGAAGATGATTTTCATTTTTGGTCAGAGACTTGGGACCGAAAAATGGAAAACATTTTTGAAATTCAAGATGAAGTGAGCTTGTTGATTGCTGATAAAATCCGAGAGAATTTTGGTCACTTTGAAATGGCAGATCATTTGGTCTATAAACAAACGAACAATGTCAATGCGTACGAATATTCTTTAATGGCAAGATTTCATAAGAATAAATGGAATCCTGAAGATATCAAAATTGCAGAGGATTATTATAAGAAGGGTTTAGAGTTGGATCCAGAACATGTGAATTCATTAGTTGGATTAGCTGATGTGTATAGTTTTATGGCCATGACTGGGACCATGCCTTTTATGCAGGCGTGGGCAAAATCAAAAGAATTGGTAGAACAGACTTTGAGACTGGACCCAAATAACCCTGAAGCTTATTATCAAAAAACGAATAGTTCTTTTTTCACTGAATCCAATTTTAGTGACGCATTGACCTTTGCTAAGAAGTCAATACAGTTGAAACCCAACTATGTGGAGTCTCAACAATTCTTGTCGTTTCTATATGTATTGTCGGGAGATAAAGAAAAAGCGAAAGAACATTTAGATATCGCTTTAGGAATTGACCCTTTGTCTCAAGAAACATTATTCTTCAGTGCCTATTTTGATTATATGACAGATAGTTATTCTAAGGCCTTGGATCAATTGAATAGTTGTCTAGAAGTCAATCCAAAAAACATCCCAGCTCACTCTTTGAAGTGTTTGTGTTTGATGAAGTTGGAACGTTATGATGACGTGGTTTCTTATTTTGATGATATTCAAGTTCAGGTAGTTGAAGGAGAAAAACTAGGCGCAGTCGGATTGGGTTACGCCGGAATGAAAGACCGAGAGAATATTTCGAAATACTTGGAGATATTGCAGGAACAAGCCAAATCTCCAGACGGTTTTACGGCTGATTCTTTTGTTTTTGTGATACAAGCCTATATGGGTGATATCGATAAAGCATTTGATTGGGTTGAAAAAGGAATAGAGTCAAAGTCTACTTTGCTTATGTTACGCTATGGAGACCCCATTGTTGATTCACTTAGATCAGATAGTCGGTATAAGAAGTATCATGATATCATCTTCTCTTCAAAAGATAGCGCTCCGGTTAAAAAGCAAAAGAAAGCATTACTAGATGAAGCCGCAACTCAAGTATTCAAAGGCAAGCTTCTTAATCATTTGAAAGAAACAGATCCATATCTAGATCCAAGCTTATCGCTTCGTTTGTTAGCTGATCAAATAGGAATACATCCAAATCAACTTTCTTGGTTACTCAATGAGCATTTAGGTAAAAGCTTTAATGAATTTGTGAACGCATACCGTATTGAGAAGTTTAAAGAATTAGCTAAAGATCCAAACAATGCTCATCTAACTCTAATTGGAATGGCATATGATAGCGGGTTTAATTCAAAAACTGTCTTTAATACTTACTTCAAGAAAGATACTGGCCTTACACCCAAACAGTACCTTAAAGCGCATTCTTAAAAGGATTTCAGCTATTTTATTTTCCTATGAACTAATCTAATTAGTTCCGATTTATAATTTCGAACAGCAGTTTGTAATCTAGAACTTTTAGACCTTTCAATGTCTATACATTTGTCCTGTAATCAAGCTGTTAGCATTAACCAATTAACGTGTGAGCAGCATAACTTTAAAAAAAGAATATGAAAAATTTTATCCTAATGATCGGACTTATTATGAGCACTATCACATTTGGCTCTAATAATCCTTCTTTAAAAAATGCAATAGTTGGTCAAGTTCAACCTGACTTAACTGAAATTAAATTGAATGAATTCCATCAAGATTTTGTGGTGGTTAGTTTTTGTGTCAAAGATTTTCAAGTTCAAATACTTGATATTCAAGGGTCGCAAAAACAACTAATAAAAATGATATCAGAAGAATTATCAGAAATGTATATCCAAAGAGAATACCCTGATTCCGACATCTATAATTACAAATTCATCTTTAAAAAAGCTTAATAAAAACTTTAACCATTTAAAACTAAAATTATGAAATCAATAATTGTAAATGCATACGGCGGACCAGAGGTTCTTAAAGTAAAAAACGTTGAAAAACCGGTTCCAAAATCAAACGAAATATTAGTCAAAATTGAAGCAACTGCTGTAACTAGAGCAAGTGTAATGATGCGAACGGGAACACCCTACTTTGGACGTTTGTTCACAGGGATCTCAAAACCAAAAGTGAAAACTCCTGGTACTGATTTAGCGGGAACTGTTGAATCAATAGGCTCTGAGGTGGGCAATTTTAAAGTTGGAGATAAAGTGATGGCTGGTACAACTTTAAAGTGTGGCGCATATGCTGAATATATCTGCCTAAATGAAGATGACATGATCGTATGTCAGCCTGAAAACATTAGCCATGAAGAAGCAACAGGAATAATGGATGGAGGAGTTACCGCCTTGGCCTTTTTTACAGATCAGGTGTCTATTAAGGCTGGAGATAAAGTTTTAATTAACGGTGGCTCAGGAAGCATTGGAACAGCTGCTATTCAATTAGCAAAGGAGTTTGGAGCTGAAGTTACAGCTGTTTGTAGTGGGAAAAATAAGACAATGGTTCAAGAGCTAGGTGCTGACAAAGTATTGGATTACACTAAAAATGAACTAGAAAGAAGCTCTGAGTTGTATGATGTGGTTTTTGATACGGTAGGAAAGATGTCCTATGGTAAAACTAAAAAACACTTGAGTGCAAAAGGTGTTTTTCTTACACCCGTATTGGAACTGCACATATTGTTGAGCATGCTATTCATTTCGCCTTTTTCAAAAAAGAAACTAAAATTCGCGGCGACAGGGTTGCGTAAGCTGGATCTCAGATTACGAGACCTTAAGGTGATTCAGAGGATGTTGGCCACTAACAAATTAAAAACAGTTATTGACAAAGTGTACTCCCTTGATCAAATTCAAGATGCCCATTCTTATGTTGACTCTGGTCGAAAAAAAGGAAATGTAATTATCAAAGTAGCCTAGAAAAAGTAATAAAATTTAAAACACCATAAAAATGAAAGTATTAAAAAAAAAATTCTCCAAAGGAACAATCATGATCTTCCTTTCAATTAACTGGGCTGTTCTCATAATTATATCGAGCATCTTATTAAAAGATTTAAATGATCAGAACACCAATATCATCATGACATTAGTGGTAGGATTTACACTTCAGATGAGTTTCTTAAATGATCAATTGCTCGACAGAAAAAAACAATGATACGAGCAGATTCAAAACCTATAGCAATAGGTGTTCTAATAGGCGTGGTCATAGGTGTGCTCTCTGATGATTTAGCTCTTTGGATCTCATTAGGGCTTGCATTAGGTGCAGCTTATAAATACAAACTAAATAAAAAACAAAATGAAGCCAACTAAAAAATTAGCAAGACAAGCAGGATTTCTCTACTTTTTATTAATACCTCTTGGGGTTTTCGGAATCATGTTTATACCAATGCAGTTCATTGATCCAGGAGATATTGCATCAACCATAAATAATATAGAGACTGACACCTTCACCTTCAGACTAAGCATTGTAAGTGCCTTAATCACTCAGCTTGTTCAAATTCTTGTGGTTTTAGCCCTATATCAGTTGTTGAAATCAGTGCATAAAAATGCTGCTGTGCTCATGGTTATTTCAATTTTAATTGCCGTACCAATTGCAATGTTGAATGAACTGAATCATTTTGCCGTATTAGAATCATTGGGTAATGCAGAGCAAGTTTCACTATTTCTAGAACTACATGAGTATGGGGTAAGTATTGCTCAAATATTCTGGGGTGTTTGGTTGTTCCCAATGGGATATTTGGTGTACAAGTCAGGATTCATTCCTAAGATTATAGGAGTGCTCTTATGTATAGCTTGTTTTGGCTACTTGGGAGATAGCTTTGCTTTCTTTTTAGATTTAAACCTTGGGTTTGCTTTTAGTGATTCGACTTTTGCTGGGGAGATAGCTCTGGTTCTTTGGTTATTAATTAAAGGTGTAAACACAAAGTAATATGAGGTTCAGATTCTATAGAGCAAGCAGGGTTCTTGTATTTAAAACGGACATTGAGAACCATGAGAAAGTAAAACTACTCAAACCAGTTTTTGATGAGCTCCATTCGGTAATTGAATGGAGTGTTGACACTCAGGATGTTGACAAAGTTTTACGGATAGAGACCAAAGGATCAATGACCGAAAGAAAGATTATAGATTTAATGTCAACAATTGGTGTTGCTTGTATGGTAATGACCTGGTGAAATAATAGCACCTAATTTACTATTCAATGAAATGAAGAGCGAGTGTATAAGTCTTATAGTGAAGTATTAATTATGGAAAACTCATAATTCCCTGGGTTCATTTATACTAAGCTTTTTTGAGGTTGTTTTATTTAACTTAACTCTATATAGGATCCATTTAATAGATAGAACCAAAATCGTTATCCATGCGACGGTAGTCAGCACTCCTTTCAGTATTGTAAATGTACTTGAGGTTAGCACAAGCCATTCAGAGATTTCGATTGTATGTGTGATCATTAGGACTACGCATATATTTTCGAAATAATCAAAAGTCATGGCAATAAAAGGAACAAGAAGCAAAATCTTTCCCATAGTACCTACTGATTTTAAGAGACGAAAAATAAGACTGCTCAAAAACAAGGCTAGTAAAGCCGGGTACAATAAATCTAAAAATGTGAGCTGAGGAAAAAGGTAGATATGAGTACTACTTTCATTCAAATTGTTAACGATTGATTTCGCTAACTCTATCGAATAACCGAGAGGTTGGAGATCAAAAGCCTCGGTGCCAATTTGATTATTAATAATTGGGAAAGTGAATAATATCATTGAGAGCAAAATCAAATGACTCGTAATAAATAAGATCCATAAGTTTTTTACAGAAGAAGTTTTTTGAAGTAATAAAATGAAAATTGACATAATAGTTGTTTTGTGAACAAAGGTTGTCAATTCGTAATCCGCTGCCATTAACAAATGTTAATGATTAAGATTTTGTTCTTAATCGGCTCAAGGATATAGTTGTTATGCCTAAATATGACGCTATGTCGCCATGAGATATTAGATTTTCAATATTTGGGTAATTCTTTCTTAATAAGAGCAAGCGCTCTTTTCCTTTTAATGATGCAAGTGCAATTTCTTTTTGAACCTTTGCCATTAGTTCATTTCGCAATACTGAATTGCCGAATTCACGAATTTCTAAATCTTCGATCATCAATTTTTCGAATTCATCTGCATTTATTACGGCGATTTCAACTTCAGTTAATGCTTGTATATTCAAAATGGCTTTACCTTTTTGATTTCTCGTTGTGCTTGGTGAAACAATTGATTTCGACATGAAAAAAGAAATGCTAACATTTTCCCCCTCAGGTGTATTCAAGTAGCTTTTACAGATTCCGTCAAGAACAAAGTACTCTGAATCATTTTTTTGCCCCACAGAGGTTATTAACTCGTCTTTTTTGACTGAGGTATATTCGACTAAGTCATTAATTTTCTTGAGTGATTGATCAGAAATTGGGTTTATTGATTTGATAATCTGGTTAAGCTTGTCGTGCATCTGCTTATAAAAGTCGGTTGTTTAATTAAAGTTAGACATATTGCTGCGATAAAGACTCGGGCGGCTCATCATTGTTTTGATCATGACATGAAGTAAACTTCAAAAGGACGAATAGAACTTTAGCCCAAGTTTTTAAATATAAGAATTTTCAAACCTTAGGAATAATCTCTTTTCTCAAGGCTCATCACATTCACATTTCACATCCATAAAAAGTCGTTCAAACTCTTTATGAAAATTGTGTGAACCAATATGAGGTAACATATGATTTGCCGAATTCCACCAACCAAATCGCATTATTTCTAGGCGTGCATATTCATATTTTTGATCAGAAGCCATTTCAGATTCATAGATTCTTTGAAGCCTTTCAGGACTACCGTTATTGGCTTTTTGCTTTTCGTTTAATGAATACCGAGCGGCGAGTAATTTATCACCCCCAGCTATTAAGGCATCTCTGTAGTAAATACAATTACTATCTACCAACTCAACATACATCAAGGTGTCTGGGTTTTCATAGGCCGCAATGGTTAAGGTTTTCAATTGACTTGCGCTTTTGTAATAAGCAATAAGGTCTGCTTTCATCTTTATCCAAAATGTATCTTGAACAAAAGAAAGCCCATTGTAAAGAGCCATTTTCTTTGAAAATGAGTCGTTGATCTCGGTAGGGTCTAAATCTTTAATCCCTTCTAATTTCCAGGCAGTGGCATCTCCCGATAATCCTCCCCACCACCACAAATGATCTTTGGTGTTTTTGAGTTCTGCTCTGGTATACTTTGTCGAATCAAAAGTCGCTTCGCAAGAGCAGAGTTCGGTTTCATATTTGAAAGTCGCTTTTTGCCCAAATGAGTTGAGAGTGATTAGGGATAATATGATTAGAGTAGGGTATGTCATTATTCTTATACTTTAACTCCAATTACACAAACGTCATCCACCTGTTCTAAATCACCTTTCCATTTATCAAATGTATCTGAGATTTTTTGATGTTGTTCGCTCATAGTTGAATGTGCGTTATCAATCAAGAGGCGCTTAAATGGTTTTACTTTGAACTTCTTACCTTTCTCACCGCCAAACTGATCTTGATAGCCATCAGTTAGGATATAAATGACATCTCCTTTTTGTATTTCAAACTCTCCACCCGCAAATGAGATGTGGTCATGGTCATGTTTACCAACAGGCATTTTTTCTGCCTTGATATCAATCAATTCACCTGCTCTAATAATCCAAATAGGATTATGAGCTGCTACATATTGCATTACTGTTTTCTCTTTGTTGAATGAAATCAGGCTGGCATCCATTCCGTCTTTTCCTCCTTTTTCAGAGCCATCTTTTTTAAGACGATCAATGATCAGTTTACGGGCCTGGTTAAATATTTCTGCCGGTTTTGAGGCCTTGTTTTCAACCGCTCTCTCAATAGAAGAGATGTTCAAAATACTCATGATGGCACCTGGTACTCCATGCCCTGTGCTGTCTGCGCAACAGACCGCAAAGTTGCCATTGTCTAGATTGCCTGCCCAGTAGAAATCTCCACTTACTGCTTCTTTAGGATTAAAGTAAATGAAATGTTCGCCCAAGCTTTCACTCAAAACATCTTCAGACGCTAAGAAGCTGCGTTGAATACGTTCGGCGTAGTTGATGGAGTCTGTGATTTCGCGGTGGACTACTTCAAGTAGTTTTTTCTGTTCGGTTATCTCTTTGTTTTTGAGTTTGAAAATTTCTTTTTGCTGATTGCTGTAGATATCCGATTGCATTTTTTCGAACTGCTGAAAATTTAAGTAAGCTGACTTGTAATCTTGTTTTTGCTCATATGCTCTTGAAAGAAGACCGTATATTTCTTTGATTTTAACGGATGCTGTGTACTCAACCGACTTTTGAAGGGCGTCTTCGAGTACCTCAATACTTTTGTCAGTTTCTCCGGTTTTCAATAAGATTTTACCCTCTAGAATTAAACATGAATTTGCCGCGTCAAACAGCTTATATTCTTCTCTAACTTTTAAACTTCTCTTAGTATAATCTAATGCTTTATCATACTGTCCTATTTTTTGGTAATACTGACCAAGGTCAAATAGTGATCTTCCTTCTTGACTTCCCGACTCGGCACATTCTACTGCAAGTTCTAGGTTTTTTATGGCGTCATCATATTCCTTGTTTCCAAGATAGAGATTTCCTAATCCGCTATAGATGCGGTAAAGGTTAGCCCCACTTTTGGCAATGGTATTTATGGCTTCATTGAAATAGTGAATGGCCTGATTATATTCACCAAGAATTCGATACACTTCACCTAATTGATAGTAGTGCATCACCAACATTTGAACAGTAGGCCCTTCGGTTGATGATATCTTGATGCTTCTATTTAAATGATAAATGGCCTCATCAAATTGCCCTTTACTTCTGCAGTTACCTGCATACATGCCTTCTAAGGCTCCTTCTATGTCTTTGTTCTCCCAGTTGTATTGAGGCGGAATACATTTACCTAGGAACTGTCCAGCAAGTTCACCATTGCTTTGGAAATATGCACTGATACCAAGTATAGCGAATTCGTATCGTTCAATAATTGGAGACTTGCTCTTCCAAGACTGAAGACTACTCAAAAGTCTTTCTTTTTCTGAATTCAAAATAGATAAATCACCTTGAGCCACTTTCTCTAAGTGATACAAAAAAAGCTGTTCAACTCCATCTAAAGACAGTGATGCCTCTTCAAGATATGTACTAAACTCTTTTTTCATTTTTGGGCTATTGACAAGAAGTTTGATTAAATATACGGAATTATGATGTAGCAGGTCTGTGAGCGTTCACGGCAACTCTAAACCAAACTTCGATAAACCATTCGGCAATACAAGGCTTGACCGCCCCAAAAAATGGTAAACAATGGCATGGCAATCCACATAACATTTCCTTTTGCATACGGCATGCCCGATAAAGTGTATTCTATTTTTTGAGCGCTCAAGACAACAACTCCAAAGAAGATGACTAACAATACAATTGATAAGCTTACTAGGCCCAATAATATGCTCTTCTGTTTCAATCTTTTGCTTTGAGCATGACGCAGTTTCGGAACCGACTTGTCAACATCTCTAAACATGTAATAATCAATTGTGGCTTTTGAAGTATGCGCATTGAAACGTGTTGCAACAATACCATAGATTGCTAAAAGAAGGAGAATAATCACTCCAGGATTCATGTCCATGAGAAAAATGGCCGTGCCTGAGGAGCCAGCAATTACAGAAAAGTAAGCGCAAGCTTTGGCGGTATAAAGGGTCATCAAGCGCATAGCTCCTTAACTCTCCTGATTATAAAAAACCGTTCTCTGCGGATTCTTCTTATACCTAGTTTTAGGTGTCAGCTCTTTACTCAAATTCGGCCTATAGCCATTAGGATTTGGGTTCAAAATATAATGCACTTGCGACTCAATCATTTTTTCAAATGGAAGCAAGAAGTCTTTGGTGTCGCAATCTTCAACTCCGCTTTCATTCAATATATTAATGACCGTGTAAACCGACTCAATCGTACTTAAGCAAAGTGCCTCTGGTTGTTGTTTGATGATGAATTTTGAGGTGATTTCATTATCAAAACTCACTCTTTTTAGAGCTTGTAAGTTCTTAGAAAGCTTGAGCATTTTCCGAGCACAAGGCCAAGTGCCATCTAAAATAAAAATGTTGGCGTTCTCACCTAAAAAGGCTTTGGTGGCTGCACCATCCTCTACCGATAAGTTGAAATTATCTTTTCCCGGATACATCAAAAAAGAGGTGCTGTTTTCGTCATTCAGAATCTCATTCACCCTTTTGTGATCGGTAAAATCAACATCCACAAAAATCTCAGAATTCTCTAGCTGCAAACCCGTCATGTGACCGGTACCGTTTTTTTCTTTTTTGTACTCTTTGGGATGCATCAAAATAATAAACCTACAATTCGTCTTTACCGGACGAATGTGTTTACAAACGCAAGTGCTTGAAGGCCGCATGCAGTCGTAACAATGGTTTCTTGGGTTTTCGATATCTACTGGCAAAGTGCTGGTTGTTCTAGTTGTCAGAAGTGGCTCTTGGAATCTCTGTCAATCCATCACCACGATTTTTTTAGATTCAATTATTTTATTGTCTATCATTAAAGAAACGACATAAACACCATCTGCCAACTCACTTATATCATAGCCTTCGGTCTTTTGTATGTTCTTGTAAACAATTTGACCAATACTATTTACGATTCTAAGTTCGTCAAAATCAAGCCCAATGACATAAAAAATATCAGTTGATGGATTTGGAAAAATCCATGGTATGCTAGGAGGTTTTGAGGCCTCTTCTAAATTAGTTTCAGGCCCAATTGACAACTTCATAGTTGAAATATATCTACTGGCTCTTGTTGGACAATAAACGTTTACCACAAAGAGCGGATTGGTCGCAAGATTGACTAAAACAGTGTCGGTATAGAGATGAGAGATGCCAGACTGAAAATAGTTTACAGTTAAAAAGTAATAGTCACCTGGGCCTGAAATTACTGGGTAAGCAAAGGCGAAATTTGTAATAAAGGCACTATCAATAGGAAGATTATAATCTATGTTACAGTTTGGTGCCGACACCAGAACAGTATCGCTATTGGTACCTTGAGACCAATCATAGTAGCCAAACTCATCTGTAATATAGTATTCAATGGTTAAACTATCTTCGACTGAATCAATGACGAGCAAACTATGAATACCATAACAAGCGCTATCAATTGATGAGATGCTGTCATAATCTATTTGACCTAGCCATTGATATTGAAAAGGTGGGTGTCCGCCTACAATAGTTGCGTGACCAACTGCATCACAGTTTCCTGATTCAGAAACAGGTTCTGTGTATACAATTCCACCATAATCATATAATTCGAATTCAAATTGTGACATGAAAATATCCCACGAACCATGGCCTTGAAAAGATTGAGCGGATGAAGCTGTAAGAAAATTAACATCTGCTCCATAATTCCCAATCAAGGTTACTGTTTGGTCATTAACAATCATCTCTTCGCCTGTCTGTCCACCTAAGAAAGGTTGAGCCCAAACGAAGTTTCCCGCAGAATCCAAATGAGAGATTATTCGGCTTGCCCCAATAGCTGTTAAAGGAAATCCGGGAGGGTTGTGTGGGTTCATGTCTACTGTGCCTGTGAAATTGAGGTTTAGTAACAGATGATCTTGTGCTGAATTTAATGCAATTCTTACGTCAGATAGGTTTGTTAAACTCCCATCATATCCGTCATTATTATAAGCCCAAACATGATCTCCATTAGAATCTAATTTTTGTACAAAAGCTTTATAGCAGCCAACGCAGCCATTCACATTAACTGTATTGGGTGAAGAATCCAAATCTATTGAGTCATTGTAAATTCCACCTACATAAACATTTCCACCATCATCCATAGTTACATCCTCAACATCAACAGTTGAGTTGATTGCGCCAGGATAGCTTGCGTAATGATTAGACCACAAATAATTTCCATCAGTGTCTAATTTGATGATAAATCCATCAGAACCTTCTACAGCCGCCAAATATGTGCCTCCTGCAGGATTAAAATTCATTTGCTCAAAGAATTTTCCATAAACTAAAATGGCATCATCAATAATTTTAAAATGGGCATACTTTGCTGATGAAGTATAAGATGGAGAGCCAATTGTGAATACTTTATTCCAAATAAAATTCAGATCTGAGTCATATTTGATGATCACCATGGCGTCATCAGAAGTACTGACAAAAGCCGAGCCTGTCCCAGGGTCTACATCTACAACTCCGCTTCCGTCGGCATATGCGCCCAGAAAATAGATGTTTCCTTGCTCATCCGAATCAATACTAACGGCTTCAAAGTCGGCGCCACCTTCTGTGAAGATGTGTGAAACGTAGTTTCCATCCGGATCTAATTCGACAATCCAAGATCCTACATTCGTACCGTTCACAGATACATCTCCCGGTCCGGGGTCTAAATCTCTTATGCCACTGCTCGAACCAATGAGTAAAAGAGAGCCGTCATTTTTAGCGACCATTCCATTATTTTGATGACCAGCCGGAAAGAACTTGGCGTATGTAAACACGCCATTTTCATTAACCTTACAAAGCAAATTTCCTGTATTGTTTAAGAAAGGATTTACTGGATAAAAGGTGTAAGCTCCGGTATCCAAATTGACTGTGGTACTGTCAGTAAAATGGTACAAAATGTACGAGCCTCCTTGTGGATTTTCTGTAATTGTGGTTTGACCCACCACAGAACTTACTAATTCACTTGTTACCGTTCCTTGAGTAGTAGCCCAGTTTCCTTCATATAATTGCCCCGAAGCTGAGAGGGAAAACATCAATGAAAAAAGTAAAATATATCTACTCATTTATAGAATTTCTTTTAAAAGTACAATAATATTCTGACTACCTATGAAGGACGAATGTGTTTACATACGCAAGTGCTTGCAGGCCGCATGCAGTCGTAACAATGGTTTCTTGGATTTTCGATATCTACTCGCAAAGGGTGTTGGTTGTTGAGAGTAAAGTTAGAAATTCTCCACCACGTATTTTATAAACTCCATTAAGCTTGGAGTATAATTTACGTAATCTGACACGGGCGAATTATGACTTCCGCCGGCAATGGTGTAAAGTCCGTTATAGATGTTTTTGCTTGTTGCTCTTTCGATTAGTTTTACCGGACCAAAAGCGGTATCGTCAACTCCTAAAAGTTCATAGTCATATGGAGCTTCCATATCATTGTCACCGTGGATGCAGTACAAAGGAACATCTCCTTCAAGAATTTGATCTCTTGAAGTATATAAGCCTCCCGACCAACTAATACAAGCATTTACTTCACTGCTATAGCCAGCATTACCTTGGCTGCCTTCCCAACCTCCTAAGCTGTTTACAAAGTTTATTTGGTTTGCCGGAATCTCGTCTTCAGCCATGTAGCTATGCAGTAAGGCTAAGTATCCGCCTGTGCCGTATCCGCCATGAAATATTTTGTCTGTGTCTACTCTATAAGTTTCGGCATTTGCTCTAATAAATCTAACTGCAGCTCTGGTGTCTTGTTGCCCTTCAACCATTCTGCTTGCTGATTCTATTGCTGTTCCTGAAGGTCCAGATCTATACCTTGCAACTCCAACCACAATGCCGTATTTAGTGAGTTCTGCTGCCATTGGTTCCAATTGGGTGAGATTACTTCCTTGAAAAGCTCCGCCCCCAAACAAGAAGACAAACGGACGTTCTTGTCTGCTGTCTCCTTCAGGCTCATAAATATGCATGATGTGTTCAGTGGCGTCTACTCCATAATTGACATTTTCAGTTTTTACAAAGTCAGTGAAGAACTGATCTTCATAATTAACGAAAGTATTTACTGTGATTGCTCCGATTACTTCTTTTGTGTCTTCTGTTTTTTTGTTGTTGACTTTGAGTGTTACTGAAAATGATCCTTCTGCATCATAAGTAACAGTAGGGTTCTGAAGAGTAGAAGTGGCGGGTGTTCCTCCTTCAAAAGTCCATTCCCAATTTGTTGGTTCGCCAGTTGATTTATCTTCAAAATTGACTGTGTTTCCTTGAGTGACTGTAGTTGATGCTGGTTCAAAATTAGCGGTTACTTCTTTTTTACATGATGTAATTGAGATAATCAAAAACACCATTAAAGAGAACAATAAAGATTTGGGCATGGGATTAAGGGTTGATTTGTAAAACGTTAGACAAATATAATTGAAGGGAATTAATTATCAAAGAGGTCTCAATTCAAGATATTCATCTTGGAATACCGCAGTAGTCCCTGACGATACATGGCAGGAGAGCTGCAACTGCTGCGGAGTAGAAGAAATTCAAGCCTTCAATCCACCAACCTTGCCTTGCGATAAATGCGCCAACCCAAATAAATTAACGCCAATTGTATGAACACACGAATGCTGGTCAATGGCTCTGGACCCACCAAGGGTTCTTCTTTGAAAAGCTCCCAAATGTGTAAAGGCAAGAAAGCAACCATCAGCAATGAAAATCCTAATCCACCTAGATGACGGTATTTGGGCATGAACAGCATCACAGCTAAAGCTCCTTCAACAATGGCTGCTAAAATATTGGCCAATAAAGCTGGAATAAATTCTGGAATGAGCGGATTAAAAACATCTGGCACTAACACATGCGCTATCGCACTGACAGAGAGAATGACTCCAAAAGTTATGGGTAGTGTGCGTTTCATGAATTTGGAACAGCTTTATAGATGGGTTTGTTCGAGATAGGGGCCTCTCTCCAAACTACTTCTTCTTCCTATTCATAAGTTTTAAGACTAAGGTGGCCACCCCAAAAACAAAAATGACAGTAACGAAGATTAAATTAATAGATGAGGTATCTCCGTGCTCAAATATGGCTGGTAAAACTCCCGACTGAACTAAAACATTCTGCAGCAAAATGGTCACAAAAATGAATGCTGAATATAAAAAGATCGGAAAGGCATAATCATAAATCAAAAAGGAGAGCTCTGGTCGCTTAGGTTTTGGATCTCGTCTGAACTTCAAAATAAAGGTCACCAATAAAAACACACCAAATATCAAAATCGTCAAGCCTGCTGGTGGACCCCAAATGGCTTTCATGGCACTATAAGAAGCCTTTTCATAAGCTCTATCTTCAGGGCGTTCTCCTAAAATCATCCAAAAACCAATGATGATTAATGGCACAACAAAACAGACAATGTTGAAGATTAATGTGGTTTTTTTGTTCATGCTTTTAAAGTTAGGGAAATTTGGAATATCTCAGCAGTGCAACTATTGCAGAGCGTGATTTTTGGAATGTTCGTTCCTGCTAAACGCGAACCCCAATAACACAAACATCATCCACTTGCTCCAGATCCCTCTTCCACTCATCAAATGTTTCAGAAATTTTTTGATGCTGTTCTTGCATGGATAATTCACAAATCTCAAGTAACAAACGTTTGAATGGCTTCACTTTATATTTCTTCCCTTTTTCACCTCCGAACTGATCTTGGTAACCATCAGTTAAGGTGTAGATGATGTCTCCTTTTTGCAATTCAAATTCGCCACCTTCAAAAGGAATATGGTCGTGGTCATGTTTACCCACCGGCATTTTTTCAGCTTTGATGTCTATTAGTTCACCCCCTCTAATTATCCAAATTGGGTTATGGGCAGCTACATAATGCATAATTGTTTTCTCAGGGTTGAATGAAATCAAACTGGCATCCATTCCGTCTTTTCCTCCTTCAGGAGAACCGTCTTTTTTAAGACGCTCAATAATGAGCTTACGTGCTTGGTTAAAGATCTCGGCAGGTTTTGATGCTTTATTCTCAACCGCCTTTTCAATGGATGAAATGTTGAGGATACTCATAATTGCACCTGGAACTCCATGCCCAGTGCTATCGGCACAACTTACAGCAAAGTTGCCATTATCTAATTCACCTGCCCAGTAAAAATCTCCACTTACAGCCTCTTTCGGGTTGAAGTAAATGAAGTGCTCACCTAAATTGTCTTTTAGTAAAGTTTCAGTAGCCAAAAAGCTGCGTTGAATTCGCTCGGCGTAATTGATAGAGTCAGTTATTTCTTTGTGGGCTTCTTCAACTATTTCTTTTTGTTGAAGTATTTCATGAGTAGCATTGGCTACTTCGGTTTCCAATTCGGCTTGGCGTTTTTTAAGCTTGGCTGTTCTACTGCGTACAAAAAGAGCGATTACTAGAATTATAATTACTCCATATAAGATTCTAGCCCACCATGTATGATACCAAGGAGGAAGAATTGTGAATTCGTATTTAAAAGTTTCACCCCAAACTGACCCTTTTTCTCGGGCTCGTACTTCAAATATGTGTTTCCCTGATGGTAAGTTACGATAGTCGGCGAATGCAAGGTTTGATGGTTTACTCCAAATATTGCTAATAGAGGTGATTCGGTGAGAGTACTCTAAACGGTGAAGATTTCTATAGAGTTTTGCGCCATATGAAAAGAAGAGGTGGTTTTTATCATGTGACAATTGGAGGTTGAGAGGATAATTGTAAAAGGCTTGAACGCTATCAAAATTAATCTTGTCCTTTTCAATTCCGTCGAGATTAAAGTTCTTGAAATGTTCATTAATCATTATTGAATTTAGTTCGACTTCAACCGAGTCTTCAAAAATTGAGTTTGTGTTAATTTTACTGACACCCCCAGACCCAGAAACCCAAAAATATCCGCTCTTATCGATCATAGTTCCATCTTGATGAAGGTCCCAACCGTTTAAGCCATCCTTAGTAGAGAATTGAATAATTTGAAAATCTTTCCAATTTTTAGAGTCCTTTCTATACTTAATTAAATTGAGGCCAGTACTTGTTGACACCCATACATCATTATTGCCATCAAGTTCTAGTGAAGCCACTATGTCGCCTGATAGACCTGTGGTCTTATCAATGTGGAAAATAGAGTCGTTTCTTATAATATCAATTCCATGTGTAAAATCGCCGGACCAAACACCTCCATATGGATCAACAATGCTTGTGGCTGACTCATTAGAACTAAGCCCCTCTCTCTCAGATATTATTTTGAATGTGTTGTTTCTAAAAACAACCATTCCAGTGCTGTACATAGGGAAAAACAATTCATTGTTGTGACCCTTTGAGAACGTAAATCCTATCAGTTCAAGACTATTAGTAGGGAAATTGGTGAGCTCAAAAAATTTGTCATTTTTAAACACAATTGGAAGATCATTGCCAAACCAGACATTATTTTCAAGGTCTTTATCGATTCTTCTATACCAATTTCTATTTCCTTGATTATTTTTTCTATTTATTAAGGTTGCGTTATTATAATAATCTAATTTTAATATCCCAACAGATTTTAATGTAAACCAATATGTTGAATCTTTAATTATCGGGCCATAGACAGTTCGGTAATCTATGTTTGTCGGAATGTTAATTTGGAATATGGAGTCATTCCTACATTTCAAAATCCCGTCATAACCAGACATGAAAATTTCGCCACTTAATTCTTTGATTGTCATTACACTTGCGTCTTCGTATAGGCTACCGTTTGTAACTTGCTCAAAAGATACAGGAGGGATTATATTTACTCCATTCCCATAAGATGCTGCCCAAATATTGCTGCTTCTATCGACATGAATTGTGGATATGTAGTTGTCGGATAAGCCAGAGGAATTATCAATCGTAGAAAGCTCTTCGTTTTCTACGGTAAGAATGCCAGAATAAGTTGAATAGATTGTTTTGCCATTTTCGATAGTTATGTCAGTTACCCAAGGTTCTTTAAACTTTTCAGGGAATAATATTTCTTGCAGTGTGTTTTCAGAAAACAAAAATGCTCCTGCAGTTGATCCAATTTGCACAGAATTAGAATCAATCGAAATTGATTTTGTGAATTGAAAGTCATTTTTATCCGGCGTTATTACCTGAATTCTTTTCTCATTGATGATAAATATATCGTTTCGTCCAAACAGCATTGTTTTGTTTTTATAAGAAGTAGCACCAGGAATTTCAAAGGAATCTAGCTCAGGGTAATGAACTAAAGAATTATTATTCTCTAAGATTGATATGTTACCATTGTAGTAAGTGAAAACAATTGTGCCATTGCTCAGGGCATCCACTGAGAATAAGGAATCTGATCTCAAGCCATTCTCTCTTGTTAATTGACAACCGCTATTGCCATTATAGACATACACCCCTGATTGTTCACTGCCCATCCAGATGTTATTATCACCGTCTACAGTCATAGATCTAATGAATGGATGATTCTTGCCAAACTTAACTCCACTGATATACTCTCTTGAAACAACCGAGCATCCTTCGAAGCCAGCAATCCAAATATTTCCTACCTGATCCTCGATTATGCTAGTTATGTATGTGCCTCCCATATTGTGAGTGATATCAATCACATCAATGTTTTTTTGATCTCTGCCTGAATTGTCACTTTCGTATGATATTGGTTCGAGAAGGCTGATTGTTTCGGTATTGAAATCTAAAATGATATTAGTTTTTGTAATTTCAGATGTTAAGGGAATTTCTTTAAGTTGGCACTTCAACGTGTCATATGTCACAACTCCTTCCTTGCCTTTGAGGGTATGCATAAATGTTTCTTCTAGTTTGCCGATATCAGTTTCTTGGAAATCACTAAGTTCTTTAAGTTTAAAATCAATCTCTATTCCAGATGGGACTACTTTACCATCTCTAGTATAGAATGTTTCCGTGGGCTGTCCTGTATACCAGCTAGAGTCATATTCCCCAATTGTCGATCCAAAAAAAACATGCTCTTGAGCATCTTCTATTTTGTTCTCAGGGCCGCAAGAAGAGCAGATGAAAATCAGAGCTATAATTGAAAGTTTGAGTAGCCTCATGGGTTTGGTTGTCAGAATTCAAAATTAGTATTCTATAAAGATCTAAATTTATTTATTTTGAGTGTGTGTCACAACGTTTGAGTAAAGATAGGGAATATAAGAATGCGACAGCAGAGTGACCACTGCGGAGCAGGCTTTGTAGGAGATCTGATTATTCGTTCCCTTTATTAATTGCAGCTTTTATTTCTTCTTTTGTACGATAATCCAGGGGGAAAGGCAAGTGAGTTTCAAGCTTGTTGATTTTGATATCAACGTTATACTTTTTATTTGGCTCTGTACTTTTAAAGTGTGTAATATTCCGAAGCAATTCATTTGATTTGGTGGTCGGATTAAGACAGAGTACAAATCCACAAGGAGGGAATGTGATTTCAGTGCAAAAACTAGATGATCCTTCCTTTAAATTACCGACCATAGTCATTGGGATATATCTAGTCTTTCCCTTTGTGTTTAGATACGTGTAAATTTGATATTTTTCTTTTAGCTCTGTGGTATCGGGATCTAAGACAAATCTTGAGAGATCGTAATTTGTTTCTGAAAATTCAGGCGTGTTAATAGCTAAAAACATTGATATCACTTGCTTTAATAACTTGTTAGGGTACTGATTGAAAGCAGAATAATCATGTCCAATATAATTACCTTGACCAATAGCTGTTGCGGCTATCTTAACCCAAGATAAGTATGCGTTTACATATTTTCTGCCAAGAAAGTTATTGCAATTCGTACAGAATGCATTGACTCCAATGCCTCCTTGTTCCAACCTACCCTTAACTTTCAGGTTAAATGGATCCTGAGTCTGCATCAAATCTAAGAAAGGTGTTATTTTATATTTGGTTTCTTTATTAAATGCACATTTTGGTGGTACATGCTCAAAATTTAAGTCTTTTTCTTCCAGGCACAAATGACATTTTCCAAATATAGTTTTACGTGCCATCCTACAAAACCCTCCTACTTTTCCTAATATCCTTCACCATTAACTGAAGCGTAGAATTACCGTTCCAATGGTTCTCTTCTACCGTATAAACCACATCTACGAAACCCCCGTCTTGTAAAAGTGGCCAATATTCAGCCATGCCAAATGCTATGGCGTTAAGGGTAAGTTCGGGGTAATCTTGCTGAACTAATGAGAGTTTTAAATGCTCGTCTTTGAGTATGCGTGATCCTCCGGCGTCTTTTACGGCGCGGCTTACAAAAACGGGTCTTTTGTTCTCGGGGCCAAAAGGAGCAATTTGTTTGAGTATGCGATAAAAGCGCGGAATCCCGCTTCTTTGTTCTTCAAAAATATCTCTGAAATCAATTTCACAATCAATCTCAATTTCGGGAACCAATTGGTTTTTTTGAATGCTGTTGGTCACCACTTCGTTAAACTTCATTTTAAAGGCAGGCACTTGTTCTAATTCAAGCGTCATTCCTGCAGCATAAAAGTGTCCGCCAAATTGTTCTAAATAATCAGTGCATTCTAAGAGTGCATTGTACACATTAAATCCTCTTACTGATCGGGCAGATCCTACTGCTTTGCCATTTGATTCGGTAAGCACAATAGTAGGGCGATAATAGCTTTCCATCAAACGAGAAGCTACGATACCAACCACTCCTTTATGCCATCTTTCATTAAACACCACAGTAGATTTTGCACCCAGCAACCACTCATCTTCTTCAATCATTTTTAAAGCTTCGGCAGTGATTTCACGGTCTAATCCTTTACGGGTTTCGTTATGAGTATTGATGAGTTTTGAAATCTCATCTACCTCTTCAAAAGTTTCAGCCAGTAACAACTCTACGGCCTTGTTGCCTGAGTCTATTCGTCCTGCCGCATTGATGCGTGGCGCAATGGTAAATACCACATCTGTCACACTCAATTCGCCTGTTTTATTGGCCAATTTCAGCAAGGCTTCAAAACCCACTCTTGGGGTGTTGTTCAATAAATGAATGCCGTAATAGGCCAGTATTCTGTTTTCACCATCAACCGGAACAATATCTGCTCCAATAGCGACCATTACTAAATCTAGCAAATGATAAACCGCTTCAATTTCCCCGCCTCTGGCTTGGTTTAATCCTTGAGCTAATTTGAATCCAACTCCGCAACCGCACAATTCTTTAAACGGATATTCGCATCCTTTTTGCTTGGGGTTGAGAATAATTGCATCTGGTATTTTATCGCCCGGCATGTGGTGATCACAAATAATGAAATCAACTCCATTATCCTTGGCCATGGCAATTTTGTCTACGGCTTTAATTCCGCAGTCAAGCGCAATCACTAAGGTGAAAGAATTGTCAATGGCAAATTCAATTCCGGCTTCTGATATTCCGTATCCTTCTTTGTATCGGTCAGGAATGTAATACCCAATTTGATCATACTCTTGCGCCAAATAACTGAACATTAATGCCACAGCTGTGGTGCCATCAACATCATAATCTCCGTAAATTAAAATGTTCTCGTTGGCAGCTATGGCTTGCTCAATTCTATTCACGGCTGCCTCCATATCCTTCATTAAAAAAGGATCATGCAGCTCGGCAATCTCTGGCCTAAAAAAGGCTTTTGCTTCGTCAAATGAATAAATTTCTCTTTGCGCTAAAATGGTAGCAACTGGTCTTGAAACGCCAACTTCTTCTATGAGTTTAGCCACGACATCAACCGCCGGACTTTCTTTGATAACCCATCTTTTTTCCATTGTTCTTAAATTGTTTTGAAAAAGAATTGAACTTTTTCTGTCCTTCCTTGTAAGCAAGTCTAGACTTGAGCGCGAGAGCATGCAAGATACAAATTTTTATTTGTGAAATGTAGGTCTTCAACTCATCTTAACCTAAAATACACGGAGAAATGAATCTGAAAAAAAGCATCCTTTTAGTGGCTACTTTGATGGTAGGCGCAACTTACTCACAAACAAAACTAATCGCTTATAAAAGTCATAGCGGTTCAATGAAAAATTTGGAGCTGGCCTTGAGTGATCCAACCTTTGAATTGGTCAATCATAATTTAGGCATGGCGCCAAATCCTATTGTTAGAACCTCTCAAATTGATAGTGTCATTTTCGTTTCAGATTCGCAAGCGGTGATGATTACTTCAAATTATTGCACACCTAACGATTGGTATTATAGGGGATTAGATGATACGGTTCAAACTCCAAAAAGCACCATTTGGTCAGCTGGTAAAGACACGGTTCTGAATCATCCTTTGTTCTCACATCAGCATTCGCTAGATAGTATCAAAACCGTTTTGAAGCAAGACTATTATTTCAGAAACAATATTGACCAGGCAGTATTTGTGGGTTATGATAATGGCCCAAGCGTACCCATGATGGATGAAGACAAAGACGGAATTTTAGATAATGAAGACACTTCGACTCCGCTCAGTGCAAACGAGGATGAAAGTTCTCCAATTATTGTTACGCCATCATCTCCAAATGGCGGAACCGGAATCATATTGATTTCAATTGTTTTGGCTTCTATTCTTATTGGATTAATGAGTTGGATGGTATCACGAAGAACAAAGAAACTAACCTTATCAGCCTAAACTATGAAAGCATATTTATTAATACTCGGCCTTGTATTTTCAGCTATAGGTTTGGCGCAAACCAAAGTGATTGCCTTTAAAAGTCATTCAGGATCAATGCACAATTTTGAAGCGGCATTGTCTCTTCCTAAAATGGATTTGGTCAATCATAATCTAGGTGAAGGTCCGCAGCCAATTATTAGAAACTCAGTTTTAGACTCTGTCATTTTTGTGTCAGATTCGCAAGCCGTGATGGTGACAACAACACATTGTTCAGTCAATGAATATTATAATGGTAGAGACAAGGTTGAAAAAAAGGATTTGCAAGAGATTTGGCGAGAGGGGAAAGACACGGTTTTGAATCATCCGCTTTTTTCACAACAGCATTCATTAGATAGCATTAGGCATGTATTAGATCGTAGATATTACTTTAGAAATGATGCTAAGAAAATCGTTTTCATAGGCTTTGATAACGGTCCTACAAAACCAATGATGGATGAAGATAAAGATGGGATATTGGATAATGAGGACGACATTTCGACTCCGCTCAATGATAGACAGAATGAAGATGTTTTGCCAACTGGCCCTGGTGGAGGCGGAACCGGAATCATATTGATGTCAATAGTATTGGCTTCTATTCTTATTGGATTCATGAGCTGGATGGTATCTAAGCGAACAGCTAATTCTGTCTCAGTTTAGGTGTTAAAGCGCCTCAACATATCATTGCATGTATTTGCATTACTGGCTATTTTATTGATTCCGGCAGCAAATAAACTCTTTACTTTTCAAGATGAGGTAGCCACTTTTTTGTTTGGTGATTTGGTGGAGGCCTTGGGTTATAATCATCATCAATTCAGTTCTGACACCTTTGCCTTAAACATCTTGTTATTGCTGTTGTTACTGCTCTCTTTTGTGATTGGATTTTCAATTGCAGGATGGTCAAAATGGCAAAAACATTCGGCTAAGATCATTGCCTTAATCAGGCTCATCATGATTTATTATTTGGCCAGCCGATTACTCATTTACGGATTTGATAAGCTCTTTAAAACACAGTTTTATCAGCCAGAGCCCAACACTTTGTACACTCCTTTTGGGCAGATGTCAAAAGATATTTTGTTTTGGAGCACCATGGGAACTTCGAGAGCTTATTCAATAATCACAGGCCTTTTAGAGATTTTGCCAGCTTTATTATTGCTTCATAAAAAGACAAGAACGGCAGGTTTACTCATTACCATTTTTGTGATGGTGAACGTCATGGCCATCAATTTCGGATTCGACATTTCGGTGAAGTTGTACAGTCTCTTTTTAACCTTTTTGGCTGTGTTACTGCTTTGGCCAAGCTTGGCACCCTTATTTCAGTTTTTTGCTGGCAAGCAAGCACAATTGAAAGAAGAGGGCAAGACCTTCGAATTCTTTTACAAGCCATTTATAAAAGGCAGTTTAAAATCAATGTTCATTGGTTTAATGCTTTTAGAGGCCACCTTTTTCGCTTTGACCACAGGTAACTTTAATGACGACACAGCCGATCGTCCTGCTTTTCACGGGGCTTATGAATATGATGTGTTGGGCGCAATGGACAGATATAATGAAGTGAAGCGTTTTTTCATTCACCGCAGAGGCTTCATTATTTTTGAAACCTATGAAGGCGATTTTATTGATTACAAATTAGAAATTGACCATAGTCGTAACCGTTTTGTTTGCACAGATTATACTGGTGAAGTGAACGAAATGGCTTATAAATTGTACAATGAAGGTGAAAGAATGGATGTAGAGATGAGCTTAATTGGTTGGAATTATTCCGTGTGGATGACTTTTCAAAAGTTAGATCATGAATCGCTTCCTGCCCTGCAAGATGAGTTTCATTGGACAATAGATTCTTTTCTTGAAGAAAATTAATTCGTAAATTCAGACAGATGAAAACAATAAAATGGTTTGTAATAGGCTTAGTGGCCATGGTATCTTTCACTGCAAATGCTGGTGGAGGAGATGTATTCTCATTCTATTTTAACAAAGAGTGTTTGTTCACCTTAAACTCGGTTAAGCAAGTGAATCCTCAATTATGGGGAAAGTACGAACTGAGGGATGTGACGAATAATGAAATGAGAAGAGCTGCGGGCGATAATCTTTATGTTGATCAAACGGGTCTTTATTTGAAGAAAAACAAACTGCTCAACATCTCAAGAGAAGAGGTAAGAGAGAACCCTAAATATTGGGTGAAAGATAATTACATCCACGGCGTGATTGAAAATGATTCTTTGCCTGTTGCTCTAGAAAAAGAGCTGTATTATTTCTTGGTGCCATCAAAAACATATCTCTATGAAAATAGGGGCGGAGCGAACCGAATGATGCAAATGTCACAAACGCGTTATGCGATTTTTAGCTTTGAAGAGGTTGGATACTATTCAGTGATTGTAGCTGATTTTACTACTCAAGGAGTAGATTTAAAAGATGTTGATCTTAAAATTGAAGGCGCCAAATCTCTTGACCTAATTCAGAAAAAAGAAGTATCAGAAGAGTTGTCGGCAGATTATAAAACCTATATCTTAGCTCCCGATAAAGATGAATGGTCTGAGATTTTAAGCAAATGCACTCAAACTTATGATTCTTACACAAGAGCAAGAGAATGAGAAACAAATTGATAGCGTCCGGAATTGTAGTTGCAATAGCAACTGTTTTAGTAATTCAGGCTGTTTTGGTATCAAAAACAACTATCCCAGAACATTTAGCCGACTATTGGTTGGGCTTTGAGAACATTCCTTATGTCATTATTGCCGGAATCTTAATTGGTGCGGCTCATCTCTCTTTTGCCATTTGGGCAGCTGCAAAAAAGAAAATTGAAATGCATTGGGCTTTACCTTTAGGTTTGATTCCTTTTATGCTTGGCGTTATTTTACAAGGATTAATGTACTAGTGAAACAGCTGATATTCATATTGCCGTTTCTCTTATTTGCCTGTGCGGGTTCTGAAGAGCAAGAGGCATCAACTACTACCAACGATACCGAAATTGATTCAGATTCTTTAATTACTGAAGATGGCGTAAGTGAGTTTCTCTGGAACTTTGAAGGCGAGTTTACTGAAACACAGCAAGACACTTTAAAGGCTTGGCAGTTAGAGATGCAAAAAGCGGTCTATTACACCTTGGGTGATTATCCTTTTGACATTAATGTTTTCTTTCATGAGTCTACACGAAAAACATCTTCGGTATCATTCGGTCACACCACACGAAAAGAATTAGTTGAGGTGCATTACTACGTTAACCCAAATGCTTCTCTTGATGCTTTGATGGGTGATTGGACATCTCCGCACGAATTGAGTCATCTTTCGGCTCCCTTTTTTGGTAAATCAAGAAAGTGGTTAGGCGAAGGTTATGCTACTTATTTATCCCGTAGGATTATGGTAGATATGGGTATCTTCACCGAAGAAGAATTTGAAGAAATGTACAGCCGCAAAATCAATGATACAAGAGAATTTTATACTGATACTGAGAAGTCATTTTCAGAGGTTTCAGCCAATCTCTTTGAAGAGTATCACTACGGAACAGTGTATTGGGGTGGGGCAGGATACTTTTATATTGCTGATCAATTGCTTCAAGAAAAACACGACATGCGCTTTACCGAAGTCGTTCAGAAATACCAAACATGTTGCCGATTAGAAGACAAGAATTTTGGAGATATTCTTACCTCTTGGGATTCAATTATTGATGATACCCTCTTTTCAGATTTGTTAGCTAAATATGAAGATGGGCCTGCAGTAAAAGTGTGGGACTTGTTTGATTAAGCTTCTTCGGCTTTATCGTCAGCTGATGCTTCTTTAGTCTCCTCTTTCTTTTCCTCCTTATCGTCGTCGTCATCATCATCACCGTCAAATTTGTCTTCAATTTTATCGGCAATCTCTTCAGCTTTGTCTTCAACGATATCAGCAGAATCTTCAATATCATCCATCACATCTTTAATTTCAGGAACATGAACTGTTCCGTCAGCTTTGAATACATAAGGTGCAATTGCTGCTAGAATAGCCGCAAAGATGAGAACATAAATTCCAGGCTCGGCAGTAATTTTATCGCTCATTCCGGCAACAACCAAAATCAACAATCCTTCTAATAAAAGTAATCCACTGGCAACCAAAATGGTCATTTTAGGAAATCCTTTCGCAATCATGTTTTCTTTTTTACCGATTACTGCCGCAAGTGCAATAACTGCAAATATGCCTGCAGCAAGTTGTCCGTACCAAAGTTGAAATCCGTACCAAGTTTCCATTCCGAAATCAAAAACAAAACCTGCTTCCATTCCACTTTTTGAAACTTCAACCCAAGGAAACAAAAGAGCTATGATTCCTAGGCCTGCGATACCTGCTACTGTAATTCTTCCTTTATGCATTCTTTTAATTTTTTGCTAAACTACTACAAATTTAACTCAACTATTCTTGAATTAGATAGATAAGATGATTTTTCAGACAAATGGATTTCTAATTCTTAACGAATGATTTTGTGATCTTTAATCCTTCACTATTTAATAGTTGAATGATATATCTTCCTTCACTCAAATGAGCAATTGAAATCTCATTTGATGAAAGCTGAGCCGATTCAATTTTACGTCCCATTACATCAATGATTTCATAATTGGTGAGACCTTCAATATTGCTTAATCTCAAATGGTCATTAGCCGGATTTGGATAAATAGAAAGCAGTTGCTCTTCTTCAACTTCAACTCCTAATACCGGATTGTTACCCGGTAAGTTCAACTTACTAGGGTAAGTCGCAGAATGTTGAATGTCAATGTTGGCAATGTTTCCTGTTGCTGTGGTGTACATGGTTCCGCCATCTTGTAAGTTGACATTGAATCTAACATCATGATTGGCGCTTAGGTAAATTTTGATCTTGTGACCAGCTTTCCAAGTGTATCTTGAGAAAGGCAATTTAACGTTGGCGCTATACACTTCGCCAGGAGTCATAAACTCTTCACCTGTTGCAGTATAATCTCCGCCTCTAAATCTCATTCTTTGAATTCCGTCAGTGATGAGCATGTTCGTGCCGTCAGGGTAAACATCTACCAATCTAATTGCCACATCACAATCAGCCTGATCAGCAGCTAAGAAAACATCAACCGAAGGTCTACCCGTAATCGCAATATCCTCAGTTAATACTTCAGTAGAGAAAGTGATCACATCATTTCTTGCGTCTAAAGCGCTTTGGTCATAAGGTCCTTGATCTAATTGATCTGATAAAGTTGCACCACCAATAGTTGGTGAAGCATCAGAAGGATCAGCTGCAAAAGCTGTTAAGCCATTTCCGAAATTAGAAGTTAATCTACCATTAGAGTTGAGGTAAAGCACATCATTGTTTGTGATGGCGATATCATCTGAATTTGAAGTTAACCATCCGCCATTACCCAAATCGTAATAAGTGATTTTATCAGTGTTTTCCCAATTGTTGACAGAGTCTAGTAAATAGTATTCAAAGAAGTTCCAAGCCATGGTATCGCTTTTAAATTCGGCATCAGGGTAGGTGAGTTCACCTTGAATTGAAGATCCGATATAAGCAGCTCCTGTTCCGCCATGAACCCAAGGTCCAACCAAAAGCCATTGCTCATCTTGAACTGCGGCTGCAGCTTGAGATCTACTGTCTTTATAAAAAGCCATCATTTCATCTACGTGATGATCATACCATCCGGCAATTTGAAGAGTCGGAATTTGAATATCGTCTGCAAAATGATTGTTGGTTTCAGCAATGTCCCAAATAGGACTGTCGTAAACATTTGCCAAAATAAGTGGTGATAAACCATAACCCAAAGCATCTAATTGATATAACCTTGCTTCTTCTAAAACTCCACCATAAAAGTAAGCTTCGTAAGCTTGAGTTCCGGTTGCCACTTGTGGCACTGCACAGGTATGGTTAGGATGATTCTCAACCATGGTATTGTATTGAACCCCGCCTAAAGCTGAAGGTCCCCAAGTACCAATTCTGTCGGCATGCCATGCTTGATCTTTGATCCACTCACACACATCATATCCATCTTCACCTCTGTCTACATTGGTGACATCTGCCATATTTGAACCATAAAATCCTCTCCAATCAACAATTACAAAAATGAAGGGTTGTGCATCTAAGTTTTGTCCAACTCCCATAGGAAGTGACCAAGCAAAGAAATCTTTGTTGTAAGGAGTTTGAATTAAAATGACTTCACCTGTGGTAACAGAAGCAGGGATGTAAACATCAGCCTGTAAAGAATCTCCGTCTCTCATAGGAACCCAGACATCATCAAAATCGGGTGTTAATTGCGCTAGTGAAGCGAAAGGTAAAAGAAGTGCAAGTAGTAGTAGTTTCATCTTAAGAGTTTTATTAAAGATAAGAAAATCAGTTCATTTACTGTCTCAGATTTATGTTGGCATATAAGTATGCCTTTAAGCAACAAACGAAATGTGTCCACCCTTGGGTTTGGCCGAGCATTGCTTTTATGTCGCTTTCTGAATTGCCAAACTCAGATTCGGTGATGGTGATTTTCGTCTGAGAATCAGTAATCGCATTTAGTTCGATTATCACTTGTTTTGCTTCGGCGCCAGTTGACCATTCAAAGCTAATGGTCTTGTTTGCGAGCGTTTCAATCTTGAATACTTCGCATTTTGCACCTGCATCTTCCCATTCCCAAATTACCCTTTCGCCGGCATCAAGATTGGCTGAAGAACTAGAGGTAAAGTAGGAGCAGAGCTGCTCTTTTTGCACAATTGCTTGATAAACAGTGCTTATGTCTTTTGATATCTTATCGACAATTTTAACGTTCATTCGCAATTTTATTGGTGTAGAGCCAAGATAATAAGAAAAAAAAGACCATCTTTGTGGCCTTAATAATTGCCTTCAGTAAGTATGCCGAGGGAGTAAACCTAATATTAGATTAAAATGAAAAGATTATTTTATGTATTGCCAGTTGCAGTTTTGTTGATGGCATGTGGAGAAGGATCTTCTGACGACTTAGCGTTAACTGAAGATTCAACAGTTGAAGACTTAAACAATGCGGTTGCTAGTTTCGCAGATGGTGGAGCATATGATGCAGACACTTACTTTGAAGGTTTAGTTGCTGAAGTTGTAAAAGTTGATGTTAAATTTAAAGAAGTTGAAGCTTTAGATGAGATTGATGGTTCTGAAGAAGAAATCAATGCTGTTTTAGATGATGCTATTTCTTCAATTGAAGAAGGAAGAAAAGCTTTAGATAACTATACTGACAAGCCTTGGCCTAAAAGAGCTGAGTTTCACGACTTAACTTTAGAGTGGTTCGCAGTTGTTGAAAGCTTAGTGAACGATTACTTATATGACTTAGCTGGACCAATGTCTAGAGCTGATGAAACTTGGACTCAAGAAGAAATCGATTTTTACACTGAGTATTCAGAAGCTTATAAAGCTTACTATGAAATTGACAACAAATGGGTTGATTTCCAATATGAGTATGCTGCTGCTAACAACATCAAATTAAGTGATGAAGCTATTGATGAAGAAGCAATGATCGAAGAAGAATTATCTCACATGGAGGAGTAATTCGATTCTCAATAATATTTAAAACCCTGTCTTGGCTGAGCCGAGACAGGGTTTTTTTATGCCCTGAAGTTTAGGCTTCTTCTTGCTTATAAATCTTATCCGACTTTAGAGAAAAGTTACAGATTCTTAAAAGATGAAAGAGGCGTGTAGAGCGATTTTTTCTTGAGGTTCTCAATAAATCGTTCCTTATCTAATTTGTAAAGGGCTTCAATATCATGCGAAAAACCTAAGTGAGCCTCTTTGAAATAGGTTTTAATCAAATCAAAAAACAATACTTTTTGTTTGTCATTATCGCATTTGAAATGAATTCTATATCCTTCTTTTGTGAAGATCTGAAAATGATTTTCTTCAAACAATGTAATGACTAAACCTAGCGTGTGTTTGGTTTTGAAAGGTTTAACCCATACGATCTCATCACCCTTTTCTTCAATTTGTTTGATCCAAAATTCGCTTCCTTTGAGTTCGCCTGGAGATTTTTTAATGATTAAATAACCTCCGAGAGCTGCGCCTAAACCCAGAGCAATGAGAAGAGCAAACGGAATAATAATACCGAAGATTAATAGAAATAAAGCAAGAGCGCCTAGAACGAACAGAGCCAGATATGTTTCAATTTGAATTTTTGAGCAATTCTTTTCAATGAATCGTTTATGGTCAGATGTCATTTCTCTAAACATGTATAATTGCTAGAATTTAATTTTTGTATTTACATTATCGTAGTTGAGATAGTAGGCACCACTCTTTAGATTCGTAAGGTCAAGGTTATCGCCCTCTCCCATTTTTACCAAATTACCATAGGCATCAAACAGTTCAAAACGTGTTGGCTGTTCAAAGGTCAAAACTTTTTTTGCCCTATCAATTTTATAGCCGTCATGATTAAATGTGCTGCCTAAAGTACGAGCCTTGCTGAACACTTTTTTAGAGAACGCATCACGAGAACATAGTCGAAATTTATTTTGCCCACTATGAACGCTTTGGGACACATCAAAACTCACTATCTGCAATGAATCAACTATTATTTCCTCAGAAATTTTGATCCATTTGTTCCAACGATATTGTTCAACACAAAGTAAAATTCTATTTTCGGCATTGACGTCAGCTGAAATAATTGCGCTATCTGTTATTGCCAAATTCGAAAATTCAATAGTGCGAGAAGGATAGGTGTGAACCGCCAAATTTTTAGGAACGCATCCTTCTTGATGATAGATTTCAACCTTTATGAAATCACCTTTTTTTATTGAGCTGTCAATCTTTATTTCGAAGGCTGAAACTTCATCAATAGGTTCATGTTTCATTCCGTTTACATAAACAGAGTCAACACAAAATCCAACTTCAGCCATAGGGTTTTGGATGTACAGATTTGAACCTTGAAAGCTACCTTCAAGAGTTAGAACTTGGCCAAAAGACCAGCTTGAAACGAAAAGTAATATGAATGTGAGCTGTTTGATAAGCTCAATTTAAGAAATTATCCTTCGTGATATCCATCAAAAGCTCTTTCAAAATGAAATTCAAGATGCTGATTGTTTTCAGTTCTTTGCTGAATGATCAGTTTGTTGAATGTAAGCTTTTTGATTTCCCAGTCAGCCTTAGTTAAACCAAGAGCTTGTTGAGATTGAAAGACCAACTTAGAGTAGTTCTCTTTGAATTTCACCATGCCTAGTTTACAGAATTTCCAAGTAAAGCCTAAATCAGGATTGATTTCAAGTTTATCGGTCAGTTGTAAAGTCTCTGTATTGTCTTCAGTACCTTCTGCCGGTAAAACCATGATCTTCTTTCCGCTCCATTGACCAATAAGATTATGCATTCGTTTTTCACGATTATGTTGTACAATCTTTCTTAGTTTTCTTTTGATAAGTGAATCTTTCATTTTCATATGTTTTATGAAGCAAATTTGGAGCCAAAATCTTGCTTTACTAAATTGATTTACGCGAATTCCACGATATAGTTGCGATTAGCGCAAATCAATGTCTTCTTGTTTGTCGTTGACGGATCAATCTTTCTTCGATTAAGTTCATTGTTTTAAGCTCACCGATTTTAGAAAGGGCTTGCATAGTTTTGAGAGCAAAACTGTATTTCAAGAAATGATTGATGGTCGCCTTGGTTCCGTTCTTGAAAGTGACCACCAAATCAAAAGTTCTAATAGAACTCTTTTTTCTAGCTCCGCCCACGACATCCATTGCGTTTACAATTTGAGCGGGCATGTCTTTATTATCAATGCTCAGAATAAGTTTGGCCTGTTCCCATTCATTAAGAGGAAGCCATTTACCCCATCTGTACATTAATATGCCTTTGTATTTTCTCATTTTTAGGTTCTTGTGATCAATCTCAATACCGGTAGATATTGTGAACACCCCAATGCCTATAGTGGCTATTAGTAGTCCTAGTAATGGGTGAATGAAAGCCCCTGCTATTGCGACTATCATAATTAAAAAACCTTGTGGAATGTACTCCATTGTCATGCCTTCGTGAATTAGTTCTGTTTTCATAAATTTGGATATTTGCCATTATAATTAGCAATAAGATAATATAAAAAGCAATACTAAACAAGAGTAAAATGAAAAATCCAGATGAATTATGCCTCTAATTCCATCACAGTGATCTCAGGCATAATGCCCAAACGTCCTGCGTATCCTAAGAATCCGAAGCCACGGTTTATGTAGAGATATTGGCCGTCTTCTTCGTAAAGGCCAGCCCATTTACGATAACGGAGTGAAATAGGACTCCACTTAAAGTTGGCGGTTTCTATTCCCATTTGAGCGCCATGGGTATGCCCTGCGAACATCATATTGATGTCTTTGAAATCTTTTTTAACGACTTTGTCAAAGTGGGTAGGATCATGTGAAAGCAAGAGCTTTACATCTGCGTCGATACCTTCATAGGCCTTTTCTAAGTCACCTTCTTTGTGAAATCCAGCTCCCCAATTTTCTACACCAATAAGTCCAATTTTGTCGTCTCCTCTTTCTAGGTAAACATGTTCGTTCAATAGCAGTCTCCAGCCCATTTTGCCGTGAACATCTCTCAAGGCTTTGTTATTCTTTTGATGAGCTTCTTCTGATTCCCAACTTACGTAATCACCATAATCATGATTACCCAAAATAGAATAGACTCCCAATGGAGCATCCAATTTAGAGAACATCTCAATGTATGGATCCATTTCTTTGGCCTGATCGTTCACCAAGTCACCGGTGAAGAATATGACGTCTGGCTTTTGGGCCATTACTAAGTCGATTCCGTTTTGAACGGCTTCTTTATTGTAAAAACTCCCCGAATGAATATCAGAGATTTGCACAATTTTTAATCCGTCAAATGATTTTGGGAGCTTCGGAATCTTCACTTTTTCAGAGAATACTTTATAGCGGTAAGGACCCGCAATCATACCCCAACTCAGAGATACCATTGGTACCGAAGCGGCGAGCAGTCCTGCCTTCAATAAAAAGTCTGATCGTTTGATTCCGCCTTCAGGTGCCGGAACTCCGTTAATTTTATTTCGGGTAAAAATTCCTAATCTTCTCAGGTCATCAATAAGCAAAAAGACGGCAAAGCCCGTTTTAACAATAAGGTTGAATATCACAAATGAGAACCAAAAGTTCATCACCCATCTGGGTTGAAACTTATTGAAAAAGAACATCATCAAGATAGATAGAACCGAAAGTCCAAGTAGTACCCAGTAAGAGATTTTTGCCGTGTTTCTTAGCCAACTGCTCCAGCCATTCCAACGATTACTTAAGGCAGAATACACATACCACTCAAGCAATCCGCCAATGATTATGAATGTAATGAAAAGTAGAAAAAATCTCATTTGTTAAATAGGTATAAAGCTTGAACAGCTATTGACGGATAAGGTTTGAATTTATTTCAAACTAATGAGCCGCCAACCAGTTTTTAGCAAACTTGTAGTCAATATCAAGAGGTACAGCAATTTCAACTGCTCCTTCCATTCCCTTTTTGACTAAGGCTTCCATCACTTCTTTTTCTCCTTCTACCACATCAAATACCAATTCATCATGTACCTGAAGTAGCATCTTAGATTGTAAGTTTTGCTTCTTCATGTCTCCATGAATGCGAATCATGGCAATTTTGATGACATCTGCCGCGGATCCTTGAATAGGTGCGTTAACAGCATTTCGTTCTGCAAATCCTCTAACTATTGCGTTTCCTGATTGAATGTCTTTGAGGTATCTTCTTCTCTTCATTAAAGTCTCAACATATCCATGTTCTCTTGCAAATTCAACCGAATCAGACATATATTTTTTGATGTCTGGATATTGTTCCCAATAGCTATCAATCATAGCCTTTGCTTCTTTTCTTGAGATTCCTAAATTTTGAGATAATCCGAAAGCAGATTGTCCGTAAATGATTCCAAAGTTTACTGCTTTTGCAGATGACCTTTGGTCTCTTGTTACATCTTCAATTTTATCAACACCAAATACTTTTGCTGCTGTTGCGGCATGAATATCATAGCCATTTTTAAAGGCTTCAATCATGTTTTTATCGCCACTCATTGCAGCAATAATTCTCAATTCAATTTGAGAGTAATCGGCCGCTAACAATTCTGTATTATCATCTGCAGATATAAATGCTTTTCTAATCTCACGTCCTTTTTCAGTTCTGATTGGGATGTTTTGAAGATTAGGATTGTTTGAAGCCAAACGACCGGTTGCTGCAACAGTTTGCATGTATGAAGTGTGTACTCTATGCGTTGATTCTTCAACCATTTCAGGCAAAGTGTCTACATAGGTACTTTTCAGTTTTCTTAAAGATCTGTAGTTCAAAATCAAAGGAATAATTTCATGCTTTGATTCTAATTTTGAAAGTACATCTTCAGATGTTTTGTATTGCCCCGTTTTAGTTTTTTTTGCTTTAGGGTCAATTTGCATATGGTCAAAAAGAACTTCTCCTAATTGCTTCGGAGAATCTAAATTGAAATCTTCAACTCCAGCTAAACCTTTGATGTCAGCTGTTAATTTTACTATGTCTGTTTCTAATTCTTCAGAGAACGATCTAAGCGCCGGAACATCTAAATTGATGCCTTGCATCTCCATATCCTTCAAAACTCTTACCAATGGCATTTCCATGTCATGGAAAAGACCTTTTAAGTGTTCTTTCTCAATTTCTGGTTCAAATTTTTGTTTTAACTGCCAGGTAATATCGGCATCTTCGCAGGCATAGTCCACCACTTTTTCAGGTTCAACTTCACCCATATTTCCTTGTTTCTTTCCTTTCTTACCAATCAAAGTCTCAATTGAAATTGGACGATAGTTAAGATATAATTCAGAAAGGTGATCCATACCATGACGGCCTTCAGGTGTAATCAAGTAATGAGCAATCATTGTGTCAAAGATTGGTCCTTTAACATCCACTCCATACTTCTCAACAATCTTTAAATCGTACTTGATGTTGTGGGCTATCTTTTCAATTTTTTCATCTTCAAAGAAAGCTTTGAAGTCTTCAACAATTTCTTTGGCGGTTTCGGCATTGCAAGAAGCATAAAACCCTGTTCCTTCTTTAAAAGAAAACGCTATTCCAACTAAATCTGCCGTAATAGGATTTAACCCTGTTGTTTCTGTATCAAAACAAACTGACTTTTGTTGAAGCAATGCTTCTAAAAGTTCAGCTCTTTTCTCTTTCGTGTCTATGTGAACATAGTCAGTTTTGTTATCACCTAAGGTTTTTACATCAGTAACTGCAGCTTCTTCTTCAGCTGCAGATTCAATTGCGGGTCCACCAAATAAATCTAACTGTCCTTTTGCGGGTTGACCGATTGCAATCTCTTCATCTAATACTCTTTTAGCAATGTTTCTGAATTCTAATTTGGTTAAGATGTCTCTAACTTTATCCTTATTTGGCTCTTCCATGATGAGCTTTTCAGGTTCGAAAGCTACCGGTACATCCAAAATAATTGTTGCTAGCATTTTAGACATTAGTCCTTGCTCAGAAAATTCAACAACATTCTCTTTTTGTTTCCCTTTTAATTGATCCGCATTTTGAATGATTCCTTCAACTGAACCAAACATTCCAATTAGCTTTTTAGCGGCTACCGGTCCAACACCTGGTATACCTGGAATGTTATCTACAGCATCACCACATAATCCTAAATAGTCAATTACCTGCTCACAATTTTCAACTCCGAATTTTTCTTTCACTTCAGGAATTCCCCAAACCTCTGCAGGTTTTCCGCCTCTTCCTGGTTTGTACATGAAAATATTCTCTGAAACCAGTTGCGCATAATCCTTATCAGGGGTCATCATGTAGGTCACGAACCCTTCTTTTTCAGCAGCTTTTGCTATCGTTCCGACAATATCATCTGCCTCAAATCCTGGTGAAATTAGTACTGGAATATTGAAAGCGTCAATTATTTCTTTGATAGGGTCAATCATAGAAGCGATATCCTCTGGCATAGCTTCACGATTGGCCTTATATTCAGTAAATTCTACCTGACGATTGGTTTGCTCAGGTGCGTCAAAAACGACCGCAATATGAGTTGGTTTTTCTTTTTTAATGATGTCCAACATCACATTCGTAAAACCGAAGGCCGCCGAAGTGTTTTGACCTTGGCTATTGATTCTTGGATTTTTGATGAAGGCGTAATAAGCTCTATAAATTAGAGCAAATGCATCTAAAAGAAATAATTTTTTATCGTGTTCTGGAGTCATATCAGACGGTTAAAATAAGGATGTACAAGATAGGGAATTTGGGTGGAAGAAGTAAGACCATTTTATATCAGTTTCAAAAACTAATACATAGTGTTCGGATTCGCAGACTTTTCTGGAATCTGTTGAATAGCATCCCAGTGCTCACAAATTTTTCCGTTTTCATCAAACCTAAAAAAATCCATAGTGACATATTGATCATTTCTGGGCCAGGTTTGATGGGTGTGCAAGGCAACTAAATCCCCCTCTGCAATGCATCTTACAAATTCAATTGATTTATTGGGGTATTCGGCCTGCATCCGATTGAAATAATCTATAAAACCTTGTGTTCCATTGGCAACATCAGGGTTATGTTGAATGTAATCTTCGCCAATATATAGTTCAACTGCTTTTTTTGGCTGACCTTCGTAGGCCATCTTGTAAAATGCGATTGCATTTTCTTTGTTTTGTTCATGGTTCATTACTCAAAATTATAAACAAAAAATCGGGATGCCCTTTCTTGGCCTTCAGTTTTGCGATAATAAGCCAGGCCATTCTCATCATTTTCATCCACTGCAACATACATTTCTTTAATGTTGTGATCAATGCAAAATTGTTTGGTGAATTTGATGAGTTCATTGCCAATTCCTTTCTTTTGATGCTCAGGTTTGATAGCAATGTCATAAATGAATAAATCGTTTCCTCCTTTGTAGTAATTGGTCACAATGTGAGCGGCCAATCCACCAACTAATTCAAAGCCTACAGTTGCACCAACTGCTATAAAATTACGGTTGTCACTGAGTTGTTTTGACTGTTGTTCATCCAATACGGCGGCATTCGCATCATATTCTCTCACGAATATTTGACGTAGCTCAATGAATTTATCTATTTCTTCGGGCTTAATGAGTTCGATAATCATTCACATAAGATACGAAAAATAAAAAGGCGGAATTATAAGTCCTTAATAAAGAGAGTCAATACAGATTTTGTTAGATTAGTAGAAATATAAAATAGCCCGATATGAAAAAGTTAGCCTACCTCTTAGGAATTTCAATGTTCACCTTTTCTTGTGGAGAGACAGAAGCGAATTCAGAAAATTCATCAACAACTGAAGAAATTACTGTTCCTGAAGGTCCAGTTCAATTTTCAGATGGAGTATTAAAATGTCAAAGTGGTGCTGTAAACGTGAACGGTCAAGAATTTGAAAAAGAAGTGGTATTTGGCTCTGAGCTTAAATTAGAACTTACAGGTATTGAAGGCTTGACAGTAGAGAACGGGCAAACCCAAATTCAAACCTTGCAAATTTGGTCGCATATGGGACTTGGTGACACTGTGATGGCGACTTCTTTTGAAGATCGAGAAATTGAAGTTTTTGATATGGAAGAGTCTGGCCTGCTCAACTATGGATATGGAATTACGGTTGAAAAACCTCTTTTTCACAGGGCCGGACTACATAGATGGGAACTTTGGATAAAGGATGTTGCGACTGGAGAAATACTGAAGGCGACCACGGCTAAAATTAAAATCATACCAAGCGACTTTGTAAGGGTGACCAACGGACCAGACCGGTTTGAGTATTCAGAGGTTTCATTTTATGATGTTGATAATAAGCGTTATTTGTTAGATGATACAGTTGAGGCTGGGGGCAATTACGTGGTGGATTTTCAAGAGCTTAGGGAGTTTGTTTTAATTGATGACAAGCCCTCAATCGGAATCTCGTTAAAGATTAAAGATTTGAGGGGTAGTGATGCGGTTTTACTTGATGTGCCAGATATGATTGAGCCAGGTTTTGACGGCTTTGATCTTGAACTGTTAAGAGAAAATGTGGCGGTTGATGTTATGGTTCCAGAATCTATTTCAACAGAAAAGTTTAGTGTTGATATCAAAGTATGGGATAAAAATGGTCCTGGAAATCTACGCGTGATTATGGATTTGGTGGTTAGAGATTTTTACAAAAAAGAGGCATAAAACATCTAGTACTGAAATTCCAAAAAAAAGCTTGATTTTAGGAAAACTTTGAGGCCTAAATTATTTATTCTTATTCCTTAACTTCTACTCCCTTATTAAGAAGATGATTAGCTAAATGTTTTCCTGTTGCTCCGCTTGCTCCAACTAATAAAGTTACCATAATCAAATCATCTGGCTATTTCTCTTCAATCCCTTTGTACTCTTGATTGTGGAATTTATACTTGTATGTTGCTACCATTTCTTTTCTAATCTCTTCACTATACCCTTTTTGGGCCTGAGGGAATTTCTCTGTGAATAAATCCATGGCCTCATAAGCCTGTTTATGTCCGTCCATAGCAAACATCAAAACAATTTTCTTTTCACTGTAGGCATTAAATTGATAAGATCTGATATTATGATCTTTCTCGTTAACAAGCTCCGAAACGTAAAACCATTTGATGTAATCTGAATTTCCTGATTCGATCCCTTTTAAAACGGGGTTGACTCCTGTCTCAATGTCTTTTTTGTGTTGGATGTTTTTGTAAAGTCCCAATGAGGCAATGAGTCCCAAACCAATAAAACCACAGGCCAAATAAATGTTGAAGTCAAGGGCCAGTAGTGTAATTCCACCTCCAAAACAAACAATCATTCCGATTATAGCGGCAATCATAGAGTTTTTGCCATGTTGGATGTAGATCTTTTTAAATTCTTCAGTAGTCATAAATCGAGCTTTGAATTAAAGTTACTTAAATAAATTGCTATTGAGTTTCTTATTAATTGTAAGAGAACCTTTTTATATCCTCAATAAACTCATCCCATTCACCAGAGACAAAAGCCCTTTTCGGGATAATGAAACTGGCTTCTTTAAAAGCTAGAGTAGCATGGTCTTCATGTACTTTTATTGCATTCACTTCTTCCATGTTCATTTTTGAGTATTCGTTATCCTGTTCTAAAATGAAATGATGATCATCTACAGAGACGGTAGTGCTTTCAAAAGCTTCATTCTTGGTAATGAAGGCTTCTATATTTTTTATTCTTGAAACAATTGCCTTTCGGTCACGCCAAAATTTGTCAAGCATGTACACAGCAAATCCAAAAATGATGAGCAGGGTGAGTACTTCGCTCTTGTCATCCGTCATCTCAATTAACCTAAGTATTCCGGCAGCCAGAGAAAGCGCAGCTAATGCCAATGGCCAATACAACTTTATTGATTTCAGTTTTTTTGTAGACTCATCTAAGTTGTAGATTCGTTTGAATTCTTCAGCATTCAATGTAAGATGGTACTTTTTCATTTAGTTTTTCTTATTCAATCCCGCTTTCAGATTTTCAATATTCCCTACCATCTCTAAACCGGTGATGGCCGAACTATCTTGAAAAATAATGCCGCCTTCTTTATTTGAAATGGTCAGCTTCAGTTGCGCATCAATTCCTTCTGCAATTCTTCTATCCATAGACCCATGAACGGGCGCCATTAAAAGCCCGAAGCTTTTTCTTGATGCCTCAATTAAAATGTTTTTCTTCTTATTGACGACAGTGATTTTTAATTTGTTGTTTTCACTATTTTCTATGTGCAATTTAGCGTTTGTATAGGTGCCAAAGCGAATTGGGACTCCATCATAAAGGACAAATCCCAAAAAACCAGTGAAGGAACTTCCTAGCCAGGGAATCTCTGCTACCGAAAGCATGAAAGAAGTATTCTTCTTATTGAAATTGTTCGTTTGCATCCAAATCCAAGATGACGGCATTGACTTGCCCCAATCCTTTTCAATGTACCCAAGGCCATTATCAAAGTTGTATGATTCTTTGTTTAATTGAAGGTTCCCTTTTAAATCATGATTTAAACTTACAACTCCATGATAACATTCCATTAAAGGAACATATCTATACCATCCCATAATGCCCGCATCTTTCTTTCCCTTGTTCTTTGCCATCTTCACTTGATTTGACATGTACACATTGCCGTGAATAGAAGTAGTGTCATTTTCAATATGAATGTTGATGCTGTCTTCTGAAAAAAAGTTATCGCCTATTTGTACTGCAAAGCGATATTCGGCAAAAGAAAATGATTCAATCGGATATTTGTAATAAGAAGTTTGAGCGGTTTTTCCGTTAATTATTTGAATGAAGGCTTCTTGCTCTTCTCCATTTTCAGAAAGTGAGATGCCCGGAATAATGCTTAGAATTGAGGTGCTATCGGCCGAAACCATTTTGAAGTACCAACCTTCAAAGTAGTCTTTTTGTTCTCTGTTTCCTTGAAAAAGGTCAGAGTTATTCATCTTTCTAAATCTGTAAAAAGGGAGTGTAAGACGCTCTTTGAAATTGTATTGCTGCTCTTGTGAATAGCTATCAGTGCTCAGGGAAAGCCCTGCTAATATTAGAAAGAGGCAAATAATTGATTTCATTAGCTAAACTTAGAGATTTTGTTCTCTATCCATACAACAGCTGAAACTGCATTCTGTTTATCGATAGTAATAATCAAAACGATAAGTTGATTACAATTATCCCTACTGCAATGATATAATCAAATAGCGCCAATTTAAAATGGTCTCTAATTGACTTTACTAAAAGTAAGCCAGCTGATATTGCGCACAATATCATTCCAGTACCTTGCATCCAAACTGAAGGATCAACACGACCAGTTTCTATTCGGTCCCATACGAACATGCTTCTTGTAATCACTGTTAAAACGCAAATGGCTAAAGCGATAATCCAACCGAAATTTTTTCTATAAAGTAGACCTATTCCCCCAAAAATGTAAAGGACGATAAAGCTAACCATCTTAATAAGCAAGATGATGAATATAAAATTGCTAGGGTCATCAAATTGCAGTTGGTTGTGCTTTCCTAGGTCAAGGAAAACAACTATTGCCGCGTAAATTGAATATAGCGCCCATGCCAAAAGAAAAACTCCTATTACGTTAAGAAGTTTAGCTGATCTTTCTTGATTGCTCATTAAGCGTGCGCTCCTGCTTTCGCAGTAGCCTTAACACCTGTCAACTTCTCAACCATATGCCATGATTTGATAATCTCAGTGTACGTCCACACATCACCATCTTCAGCCATACGTTTAATATTGTCGGTATTTAATTCGCTTGGATGCTGAGCGCCTGTCGCTCCCATCAGTTCTAAAAATGCTTTAACTGTGTTGTGGTGATAGTTGTAACATCTCACGTACTTGTCTTCAACATTAAGTCCTTTCATCAAGGCTTTGTTTTGAGTAGCAACTCCTACCGGACATGTATTTGTGTTACATAATTGAGCATGAATACATCCAATTGATAACATAAATGATCTAGCAGATTGAGTAAGGTCAGCTCCCATTGAGAGCGCTTTGAAAATTCCAAATCCTGAAAATACTTTACCTGATGCAATCACTTTGATTTTATCTCTTACTCCGTATTTTTTCAATAAAGTATCTGCCAGTACTAATCCAACATAAAGTGGTAATCCAACATTGTTTGCGAATTCAAGAGGTGCAGCTCCCGTTCCTCCTTCAGCTCCGTCAATTCCAATAAAATCAGGATATTGTCCTGTTTCTTGCATTGCTTTACAAATCTCTTCGAACTCTTCAACTTTACCAATACACAATTTGAATCCTACTGGTTTTCCGCCAGATAATTCTCTCAGTTTATCACAGAAATTCAATAATCCTTTTGGATCAGAGAATGCTGAGTGGTGTGAAGGGGAAAGTACATCTTGCCCAACAGGTACCGCTCTAATTTTCGCAATTTCAGGAGTTACTTTTTTACCTGGAAGAATTCCTCCTTTACCTGGTTTTGCTCCTTGTGATAATTTCACCTCAATGATTTTTACAGATTCATGAGTTGCGTTTTCTTGAAACATTGTTTCATTGAAAGTTCCATCTTGGTTTCTACATCCGAAATATCCCGTTCCAATTTGCCAACTCAAATCTCCTCCTACCTTGTGATAAGGTGCGATTCCACCTTCACCTGTATTGTGAAAAAACTTTCCTTTGGCAGCTCCTTTGTTCATTGCTAAAACTGCATTTTTAGACATTGATCCAAAAGACATTGCAGAGATATTATATAGAGAAGCCGAATACGGTTTTGCACATTGGCCTTCACCAATCATTACACGTGGTTCTTCTTTTATTTTTTTCGGATACATTGAGTGTGTTATAAACTCATAACCTTCTTCATACACATTCATCTCAGTACCAAAAGGGTGTGTTGCACCAACGTTTTTTGATCTTTGATAAATGATGGCTCTGCTATTTTTATTAATTGGCGCTCCATCAGTTCTTCTTTCTACAAAGTACTGCTGAATCTCAGGAGAGATTGCTTCGAGCATATATCTCATATTCCCAATAAGCGGAAAGTTCTTTTTAATTGCATGCTTATTTTGCAGCATATCCCTAATTCCTATTAGAATAAGTGGACCAAAGAAAACGAATGCATAAAGCCAGTTCATGTGATAAAAATAAGCGAGTGCTGCGATTCCGCCAGAAATGGCCAAAGAGGCAACAACAAAGATAATACGTACCATAGTGAGGGGTTTAAATTCTCTTAAATATAACAAAAGAATTGAACCATCTTGGCTAATTTTTAATTCTAACTTCTTAATGATACATTTGTCTATAACGAAAAAACTTAAAGATATGAATGCAGTAAATTGGTTTGAAATACCAGCATCAGATTTAGAAAGAGCAAAGAAATTTTATGGAGCAGTGTTTGATTTAAACATGCAATACATGGATAGTGGCGAATCAAAAATGTACATGTTTGTAGGTGATACAGATGGTGCAGGAAGTGTTGGAGCAATTTTTCATCATCCAAAACATAAGCCAAGTCAGGAAGGAACAGTTGTTTATTTCTCAACTAAGGATACCGAAACTGAAGTAAATAAAGTTGAAGCGAATGGCGGGTCAATTGTATTTGGTAAAACTTCAATTGGGCCATTTGGTTTTATCGCTCAGGTGATAGATTCAGAAGGAAACAGAATTGGAATTCATTCAGAGAAGTAATTGATCAGTATTAAATAATTGAAAGGTCCTCGAATTGAGGGCCTTTTTTTATACTAAAAATTCTTAGTGGATGACTCTACCTAAACTGTCATTGTTTGTCAAAAGTCCTATCACAGTATCAAGCTTTTTTTGACGAGCTAAGAGCACCATGATTTGGGCAAAACTTTCATCATTATCAATTTCATTTAATTGCTCAATTTCTTTTTGAATCTCATCTTTTTCATCTCTAATTCGAGCAGTTTTAAATGAGTAAACCGCTTGTTTTACTGCCAATTCAAGATTCTCCAATTCAGTGGTGGTATAAACTTTCTTCTCAACCCATTGAGGTGAGATTTCATATCGGTTTGAAATGATATTTACAGCAGTGCTACTAATCTTTTGATCTTCATTTTGAACGAAGAACTTCTCACCAAGCATTTCGCCTTTTTCTAAGCCATCTTTGAAGCATTTATAGATAGATTGGTAAACCGGATTTGAGAATTCGATTTCATCTTTCTCCAATTCGTGAACAACCAATTCTATAACCGAAACTTCCACAGTATTTTCTATGAGCTGTCCTTTTTCGTCTTCTTCAACATGCTCAGTATTCACTGAGAACAAACCATAGTTTAATAGAATTCGAATGACATCTGCTTCTTGAGCTTCAATTCGTTTGAACCCGTCTGTAGCGGTTGTCTTTTGCTCAGTAGCAAATTCAGGAGGAAGCATTGCCTCAATTGGAATGTCATATTCTTGAGGAGGCCCATCAAAGTTGGTATTTGGCTTAGTTGATGTTTGTGGACTTTGCGTTTGAGTAGCTCTATTTGAGGTCGGTTTATTAAACCTGCTCTTACTCTTTTGAGTCCTAACCTTGTTTACTGCTTGAATTATCGTTTGCTCATCTATCCCAAAAATGCTTGAACACTCTCTGCAATAGATTTGACGTTTAATAGAATCTTCAATAACAGCAACCGAAGCTATGATATCGTTAATCAGCTCGGCTTTTTTGATAGGGTCATTACCCGCACCTTCAAGAAGTACATCTGATTTGAAAACAATAAAATCTTTCGAGTTTTCTTCAATGTAGGTTTCTAGTTCAGCTGTGCTTGATTTTTTAGCAAAAGAATCAGGATCCTCTCCGTCAGGGAAAAGAACAACTTTCACGTTTAACCCTTGAGCCAAAATCATATCAATTCCTCTAAACGAAGCTTTGATTCCGGCAGCATCTCCATCATAAAGAATGGTGATGTTATTTGAGTAACGTTTTATCAGTTTAATCTGATCTTCAGTAAGCGAAGTACCAGAAGATGCCACTACATTTTCAACACCCGATTGATGCATTGAAATAACATCCGTGTATCCCTCAACTAAATAACACCTATCATACTTGATGATGGCTGTTTTAGCAAAGTACAATCCGTAAAGGATCTTTGATTTATTATATAATTCACTCTCAGGAGAGTTGAAATATTTGGCAATCTTTTTATCAGCCTTTAAGGTACGTCCACCAAATCCCAGAACTTTACCGGCAACTGAATGTATAGGGAACATCACTCTCCCTCTAAAAAAGTCAAAAGAGCGATCTTCTTTGGTTTTGGTAAGACCTACTTTTTCTAAGAACTCTAATTTGTAGTTCTTTGCCAAGGCTTGTTTTGTGAATCCATTTGATTCATCCAAGCAATATCCCAGCTGAAATTTCTCAATGATATCTTCTCTGAATCCTCGTTCAACAAAGTATGAGAGACCTATAGCCTTGCCCTGTTCATTGTTCTTAAGATTGTATGCGAAATGATCTCTTGCAAATTCATTGATGATGCTTAAGTTCTCTCTGATAGTATAGGCCTCAATCTCTTCAGGCGTTCTTTCCCTATCTTCTTTGATCTCAATGTTATACTTGTTCGCCAACCATTTTAAAGCTTCGACATAAGTGAAATGCTCGGCTTCCATTAAAAATGAAACGACATTTCCACCCTTAGATGAACTAAAGCATTTCCAAATTTGCTTCGCAGGTGATACCATGAATGAAGGTGTTTTTTCATCCACGAAAGGGCTCTTCGCTTTAAAGTTTGATCCTGATTTTTTTAAAACTAAAAAATCACCAATCACCTCTTCAACTCGAGCCGTCTGAAATATTTCGTCTATGGTCTGCTTAGGTATCACTATCTCAAAGTTACGGAATTTAACGATTGCGACATACCTTTCATTTTTTTAAATCTGTGCAAACTATCTTCAGTTAAGTGCCTTTTTTTATTAAGTTTATATCTGAAATGTCAGAGGAAAAAATACCTAAAAAAAAGAAATTCAACATTGACCGATTATGGGTCATTGATAAAGTGATAGAACTATCCATTTTCGTTTTAGGTTTTTTAATTGCTTTATGGATTGATGGTGTAAGAGCCGACAATGATGTTCAGCAGTTAAAAGAGCATTATATGGAGGTTGTTCAATCTGATCTTCGAAAAGATCTAGAGAGTTATGAATTCTCTTATCATCATGATTCTTTGCGTTCAGAAGGGTGTGATTATATTTTAGGATGGCTGCTTAAAAGACAAAATTCAGAATTCAATTCTTACGGAACCTTAAAGCATTCAAGCGAAGGACGTATTGGTCCTGGTTTTGATTTTGATGAAGGAGGTTATTTTAATGAGTTAGATACAGTTGAGATCGTGGCCGAGAAAAACGGATGGTTTTTAGATTCTTCGGGATATTGGGTGAACAAGCAAATTGTGAAGTCGGTGGATAATGAATTCAATTGGTTTTCATCTGAAATAACAGATTCTGTTAAAGCCAAAATTGAAAACTATGCTTGGTACGTAGACGAAACCAAATCTGTATTTCAACACACCACAGGTTATGAAGGCTTAATTTCTCAAAACACCTCATCTTTCTTAAACACCACTGAAATTGAATCAAAATTGTCTGACTATTATAGTTTTGGTTCATATTTAAATTGGCTAGAGAATTATTACCGAGACAATCACTACGTAAAGTATAATGAGTTGAGGTATGCCTATGGACCAAAAGAGCTATTTAAGTTTTTGTACCTGCTCACCAATGAGCAAAACAATATGCTTATCCAACAACTAACGCTTGCAAGCATTCATGCTAAAAAAGAGAAGGTTTATTACCTCAAAGCGATAGAGATGAATAAAAGTTTGGCTGATTATATTGCTAATTCTGAATTCTAAAATCATTAAATTTGAAGGTGAGTTCATCTGAAAAAATCGTACAATTTTCTGAAACATTGCGACCATTTTTACCTTCGGGTACTGAATACTATGTGGCTAAGTTTTTAATTGAGCATGTGGTACATTTTAAAGTGAGTAAAAAAAGATCAACCAAACTGGGAGATTATCGCCAACCTTTCGAAGGAGAACCTCACAGAATTTCAGTTAATGGTGATTTGAATCAATATGCCTTTTTGGTGACCACGATTCATGAAATGGCTCATTTGACAACATTTGACAAGTTTGGTAACAGAGTGAAATCTCATGGCAAAGAATGGAAAGCAGAATTTGCTGATTTGTTTCAGCCAATTGTTGAGCGTGACATACTTCCTTCAGATGTGACCATGGCGGTCAATAACTATTTGAAAAATGCGAAGGCAGCTTCTTGCTCAGATGAAAGACTTTATAGAGTTCTCAGGCGCTACAATAAAAATAAAGGTATTTTAGTTGAGCATTTAGAAATGGGCGCTATTTTTGAAATCAAAGGGCGAGCATTTCAATTGGGTAAAAAACTCAGAAAGCGTTACGAGTGTAAGGATTTGGCTAACGGAAAGACGTATAGAGTTCTTGGATTAGCTGAAATTGACAAATTAAGAGAAGATGAATAACAACTACGGAATTATAATGGCAGGCGGAATAGGGAGTAGGTTTTGGCCAATGAGTCAAGAATCTATGCCTAAACAGTTTTTAGATGTTTTAGGAACTGGAAGAACGCTCATTCAAATGACAGTTGATCGTCTTGCCAAGATTGCACCAAGAGATCAAATTTATGTGATGACGAATGTTGACTACGCCGATTTGGTTCACGAGCAAACTGGTCTTGCTTATTCGCAAATATTGACAGAGCCCATGAGAAAGAATACGGCTCCATGTATTGCCTATGCTGCGCATAAAATTCACGCTCAAAATGAAAATGCCAACTTGGTTGTTGCTCCTTCTGATCATTTAATCTTAAACGAAGACAATTTCGTTTCTATTATCAATACTGCAATTGAAAAGGCTGCCCAAGATCAAATCGTGACCTTAGGAATTAAGCCTTCACGACCTGATACTGGATACGGATACATTCATTTTGACTCAGCTTCGGGTACTGAATTAGGAAGTGTAAAAGAAGTAAAACAATTTACTGAAAAACCTAATCATGAAAAGGCGCAAGAGTTTGTAGCCAGTGGAGATTACTATTGGAATTCGGGAATATTTATTTGGAAAACTTCAACGGTAATTGACGGCTTAAAAGCTTTCAAACCACAAATTGATGAATTGTTTTCTTCAAAAGGAAACGATTACAACACTGATCAAGAACAAGCATTTGTAAACAATGCATTTGAAAAAGTTGAAAGTGTTTCTATCGATTATGCTTTGCTAGAACCTGCAAATAATGTGAGTGTTGTTCTTTCTGATTTTGGATGGTCTGATTTGGGAACCTGGGGTTCTCTTTATACGCATCTGAATCATGATAATGAAGGTAACGCAGTAATTGGCGACAAGGTTAATCTTTTTGACAGCACAAACTGTATTGTGAATGTGCCGAATGGTAAAAAAGTAGTGCTTCAAGGTTTGGACGACTATATTATTGTAGAGTCAAATGATACGCTCATGGTTATTAAGAAGCAAGACGAGCAAAAGATAAAAGAGTATTCAAAGATGGCTGATCAAGCTTAGCAACCACAGTACCAATCAACAGTCAAGCTGCTATTGATAGAATCTCTAGTGAAATTGTAATAACATCCTGCTCCGTCTGGTCCGTATTCTGTTGAATCTTCGTTCCAAGTGTTTTCTTCATCAAGCATCAAAGGGTAAAGAATTCTAATAAAGTTTTGTTTGTCTGTGCAAGGCGTTGAGATGTATCCTGTAGCTCCAGCTTCTGGGTACTGTTCAAAACCAAACTTAATTCCTCCTTCAAAATACTGTTCCCAAACAAGAGGCGACATCTCATACATTGTATCCCGCTTCGTGATTGATTTTGTACTTACTGAATCAAGATGTGTTGAGGTGTACATATACATGAGCTCATAACTCCATGGGAAAAAATGTCTCAATGAATCTTGCTCCATCCATCTTAAAAAAGTTGGATCGATTTCAGGTAAACAGCCATCATATTCTCCTTGAAACTGGATCTTTGATAAATCATAAGACTCCTCATCTTCATAAACTTCTAGGCTTTCTTCAGCCATTTCTTCAATGACCTCTTCAATTAGCTCTTCAGGGAGGATTTCTGAGCTTGTCGTGTCTTCGCTTCCGCAAGAAATTAGTGTAACAAATAGTAATAGGGCAAAAATTCTCATTATTTAATCCACATTAAGAATGGTAAACGTGCTTGGTACTTATTTTGAGTACTGATTGACTGCGCATAACCATACATTTCTCTTAGCTGAAGTTCTAACTGAGATGTTTGTTGAATTGAAGTCTGATTGTCCATTTCTTCTATATTTTCTAAGAACTCAAAAAGGTCATTCTTCTTTTTCTTTGGGTAGAACTGAAGAGCGATATCTTCTTCACCAATTCCAGCCATTTCAGCAGCATAGTCAATAGCATCATTGATTCCGCCATACTCATCTACTAATCCAATTTCAATAGCGTCAGATCCTGCCCAAACTCTTCCCTGTCCAATGCTGTCAACCATTGCTTTTGACATGTTTCTGCCTTCACCTACCTTAGAAATAAAATCGTCATAAATGATGTCAACACCTTCTTGAACGATAAGCAATTCATCTTCTGATAATTTCTTGTTTAGAGATAGCACTGAATGTTCATTTGTTGAAACATAATCAAAAGTAACTCCCAACTTGTTTTCAAACATTGATCCTGTGTAAGGTATTATTCCGAACACTCCAATAGAACCAGTAATTGTATTTGGCTGAGCATAAATTTTGTCGGCAGCACAAGAAATATAATATCCACCTGAAGCAGCAACATTACCCATTGAAACAATTACCGGCTTCCCAGCTTCTCTTGTCAAAACAACTTCTCTCCAAATAATATCTGAAGCTAATGCCGATCCTCCCGGAGAATTAACTCTCAAAACAACTGCTTTAATCGTACTGTCTTGTCTCGCGTCTCTGATATATTCAGACATGCTAGTTCCTCCAATTTGACCTGGTTTTCCGTTACCATCTACAATTTCACCTTCAGCAAATATTACGGCGATATTCTTAGGGTCTAATACTTCTAAAGTTCTTTGCTCTTTGGTCTTTTTTAAAGCATATTTTTTGAACGACAACAAATTCAAATCAGTTGACTCTAATGAATCTACTTTACTTTCTATGATTTCAAGTACTTCATCATAATACATTGTTCCGTCAGCCATTTTTACATCTACCGCATCACCTGATTGTCTTACTAAAACACTATCAGCAATCTTATTTAAGTATGCCGGTTTCATGTTCCTTGATTTAGCAACACCATCAACCATTTCATCCCAAAGAGCATTGATAAATTTCTCAGTTTGCTCTCTATTTGCTTCAGACATTTCAGTGTAAAGTAAAGGCTCAACTGCACTTTTAAACTTGTTGTTTGATCCTCTGATTACTTGCATTTCAACATCCAGTTTCTCAAGAGCTCCCTTCACAAACATCAACTCAGATCCTAGTCCCAACCAGTTAATCATACCTGAAGGGAAAACATACAATTCATCAGCCACCGAAGAAAGGTAATATGCTGAGGTGCTATAATTTTCGTGATAAGACACTATAAATTTTCCGCTCTCTTGAAAATCAGCTAAGGCATCTCTAATTTCTTTAACGCTCGCCATTCCTCCTGCGATATTGTCGCAGTGTAAGAATATTCCTTTAATTTTTGGGTCTTCTTTGGCAATCTCAATTCCCTCTAAAATCTCCATCAAACCAAATTGTTTTTGAAGAGAGAAAGTTGAAGGGTCAAAGTTTGCAGTGGTGAAGTCACCAAGAGGATCATTCAATTCCATGTGAAGCACAGTGTCGTTTTGTACCACCAACTTCTTGTCTTCAAACATTGCATCAAATCCTGCAACTATTGATCTTAAAATCAAAAAGAAAATTCCAATTATAATTAATCCTGAAACTAATGAGCCTAACATACTTGCCCAAAACGTTTTCCAAAAAGTCATATTCATAACGCGAGTGTTTTAAAGATGTAAAAGTAGTAGATAAATCGGCTAGGATGAACATTTTAGTGTAAATGGATGAAAGAAATGTTGAGAATTAATTTTTAAGGATAAAGGGTGATGCAATAAATGCAATTCATTTCTGTTAATTTAGCGCCGTGGGTAAGCCTCAAAAAGCGTACATATCTGTTACTAATGATCTTTTTACTGACCAAAGAGTAAGAAAGGTATGTGAGTTTTTAGCGGCGAATGATTTTGAAGTCACACTGGTAGGACGAAGGTTGAAAAACAGCCAGGATATGCCTTCAAACTTGAAGTACAAAACAAAACGCTTTCCCCTTTGGTTTACGAGAGGTCCTAAATTCTATGCTTCTTATAATTTGAGGTTGTTTGTTTATCTGCTATTTCGCAGAGCAGATCTCTTAATTTCAAATGACTTAGACACGCTTTACGCAAATCATTGGGCCCGAAAGTTCAAGCGAAATTGTAAACTAGTTTATGATTCACATGAGTACTATTGCGGAACTCCAGAGTTAGTGAGTAGGCCAAAAGTTCAGAATTTTTGGAGAAAGATTGAAAAAAGGTGTTTACCTAAAGTTGATGCAATGTATACCGTCAACGAGTCAATTGCAGATTTGTATCGAGAAGAATATGGAATGGATGTAAAGGTGGTGAGAAACATTACTGACGGTAATTTACCACCTTTTGATATGACCAGAAAACAGCTTGGTTTACCTCTAAATAAAAAGGTGGTTATCATGCAAGGTGCTGGTATCAATATAGATAGAGGAGGTGAAGAGATGATTGAGGCAATTCAGCAAGTTGATAATGCTGTTTTGGCAATTGTTGGAGATGGAGATGTGGTGCCTGATTTAAAGAAGAAGGTTAGTGAAGAAGGTTGGAAAGAGAAAGTGCTATTCTTTGGGAAGCGCCCTTATGCTGAGTTGATGAATTTTACGGCACTTTCAGATGTCGGAATCTCATTGGATAAGGACAGTAACATCAACTATAGATTTTCATTGCCAAATAAGATTTTTGATTACATCCATGCTGGCATTCCATTGTTTGTTTCGGACCTGAAAGAGGTCGCATCTATTGTAAGAAAGTATGAAGTTGGTGTAGTTTGCTCTTCGCACAAAATTGAAGATATTGCTAAAGAACTAATTGCTCTTTTGAAGGATGATAGTGCGCAGCTAAGGTATAGAGAGAATACAAAAAAGGCGGCAGCTGAACTGAATTGGCAAAAGGAAACTGAAGTGCTAAAAGAAATATATTTGTAAGCTATCGAAAATAACAAGTTACATATAATAGCCTTTGATGTTCCTTTTCCACCTAACTATGGTGGCATTGCTGATGTCTATTACAAGTTGAAGTCTTTGCATGAAGCTGGAGCTGAAATAATCTACCATTGTTTTTATTACAAAGGTCACAATCCGCCAACTCAAGAATTAAAAAAGTACTGTTCTGAGCTGCATTACTATGAGCGTAAAAGGAGTCTATTTAGTTTACTGTTCAGTAAGAAACCCTATGTTGTTGCATCACGTGGAGACTCGACTTTGTTAATGAAGGTTTTATCTCAGCCTGCCCCCATTTTAATTGACGGAATTCAATGTTCTTATTGGATGATGCACGAAGATTTTAGAGAGCAAAAGTTGATTTTTAGAGCGAATAATATTGAGCACGACTACTATGATGGCTTGGCGAACTGGGAGCGCAACCCTCTTAAGAAAATGTATCTAAAAAGAGAGGCAAGAAAACTTCGAAATTATGAAGGGGTACTCAAAGATGTTGATTTAATATTGAGTGTTGCTAAAATGGATATTGATCACTTTTCGCAATATTCAAAAACGATACACTTGCCACCTTTTTTCAACGATTCTGCTGAGTCTCATTTCGCCCCTTCTAAAGAAGGAGATGACAAATTTGTTCTGTTTCAAGGTAATCTTTCGGTAAAGGAGAATGAGCATGCGGCGGTTCATATTACTCAAAATATTGCACCATTGTCTAATAAGTTTTTCGTGATTGCTGGTTTAAATCCTTCAGCTTATTTGAGAGGAATTATAGATACGCAACCTAATGTGAAATTGATAGCTTCTCCTTCTCACGAAGAGATGAACGGATTGATTAGAGATGCCCATGTCAATTTACTGATGACTTTTCAGCAAACTGGGGTTAAATTAAAAGTGTTGCACGCCTTTCAATCTGGAAAACACATTATAATTAATTCAAAAATGGATGATTCAGGGATTTTTGGTTCTATGTGTGAAGTGATTGATGATTCAAGGGCAATTTCAAAAAAGATTACCGAATTATTGGATGTTGATTTCACTCAAGAAATGAAGAATGCAAGAGATGAAAAGTTCAATCACATCTATAGTAACAAGAAGAATGCAAATAAGATCTTAGCTGAAGTTCAGAGAATGAATAAAAAGATTTGGGGATAAAAGAATTATAAGCTCTCTGATTCCTTTTGGTAATGGAAACACGAAACACGAGAAACGTCATTTGTCATCTTGCCGAAGCGAAGCTTCTTACTCAAACTTAGTTTCTGAAAAAGGGTCAAACTCATTCATTGGGTTCAATTCAACAACCGTTTGATCTTTAACCTGCATTGTTCTCGAAGGAAATTTCTCCATAATAGTTAAATCATGAGTCGCCATTAAAACAGCAGTTCCCTCTTTTGCAATTGCCATTAACACGGCCATAATTTCGGCAGATGTTTCGGGATCTAGATTTCCAGTTGGCTCATCTGCAAGAATGAATTCAGGATTATTAATTAGTGCCCTAGCGATTGAAACCCTTTGCTGCTCTCCACCAGATAATTGGTGAGGCATTTTGTTTTCAATGTGATCTAGACCAACTAGTCTCAATACTTGATCAGCTCGTTTTTTAATCTCATCTTTCTTTTTCCAACCTGTTGAGCGCATCACGAAACGCAAGTTTTCATGAACAGTTCTGTCTGATAAAAGCTGAAAATCTTGAAAAACCACACCTAATTTTCTTCTCAAAAAAGGAATTTGCTTTCTTTTTAGGTCGTGAAGAGTTATTCCAGCCACATGACCTTCACCTTTTTCTAAAGGCAATTCACCATATAATGTTTTGAGTAAACTACTTTTCCCCATCCCCGTTTTACCAATTAGATATACGAATTCACCTTTGTCTAAGTGAATATTAACGTCTTTCAAAATTAATTTTTCGCCTTGGTGAATCTCGCCGTGGGCAATAGAAAAGATGTGATTTGTTGTGTCCATTCAACTCCAAAAATACGCTTTACAATATTCTTTTGGCAACATTCTTGTTATATTTTTTGTGAGAGTTATTAACGCATTTCAAAAACGACAATGACAATAAACTTAACAGCACTGCGTTTATAACTTTCACCCCGCACACATCAAACCCCTTCTCAACGCATTTAATTTTACAAACTTAAAGTTGTATGAAATTTCATTTGACACAACTTTTAAAATTGACAATATTAAATGAAGAGATTAAGTCTCATATTATTACTTCTGATCGGTTTATCCGCTCATTCACAATGGACAGACAAGTACGCGTCTGACAATGTAGATTTCTATCGTGCTGAAGAATTGTTTGAAAAAGCAAAATTTTCTGCTGCTCAAGAAGAGTTCAGAGTGTACATGAAAACTCATGAATCTGCAAATCATCCATTTTATGTGAAAGCGAAGTATTATGACGCATTATGCGCATTATACCTTTATCACCAAGATGCCGAGAAGTTGTTGCTGGCTTTCTTAGCTGAGTACCCTGAGAGCATCTATCGTCAAGAAGTTTATTTTGAATTAGGAAGATATTATTATCGAAAAAATCTGCACAACAAAGCAATTGATTGGTTCACTCAAGTAGAAGTTTTTGACTTATCAGAAGATAAAAAACCAGAATATTACTTTAAACTCGGTTACTCTAACTTCAGAAAAAGCAAGCTGACTAAAGCCAGAGATGCCTTTTACGAAATAATCGAGGTTGAATCTCAGTACAAAGATCCGGCCCTTTATTACTATTCGCACATTGCCTATTCTCAAAAGAATTACGAAGTAGCTCTGAAAGGTTTCAGAAAGCTTGAAAGTAACGAGAACTTCAAAAAATCTGTACCACCATACATTGCTCAAATTCTATACTTGCAAGGTAAGTATGATGAATTGTTAGAGTATGCGCCACCATTAATGGAGGGCGATAACAAGAAGAATTCACTTGAAATGTCTCATTTAATTGGAGACGCTTTCTATAGAGTAGGGAAATATGATGAAGCCGTTCCTTTCTTAGAAGAATACAACAACAAAAGTGCTACTACCAGAGATGAAGATTATCAATTAGGCTTTGCTTACTTCAGGTCAAATCAAAACATTGAGGCCGTAAAAATGTTTGACAAAGTTGCGAAGGTGAAAGATGCTCTGGGCCAAATGGCGCTTTATCATATCGGAGAAGCTTATTTAAAAGAAGAGAATTATCTGTATGCCAGAAATGGATTTGAATTGGCGGCAGCTATGCATTTTGACGAAGAAATTGAAGAAGATGCACTTTATCAGTATGCCGTTCTCTCTTACAAATTAGATTACAATCCATTTGATGAAGCCGTTGAGGCAATGAATCTTTACTTGAAAAGATATCCTGATTCTCCAAGAACGCAAGATATCTATCAATACTTGGTGAATGTTTACACCACCATGAAGAATTATAAATCTGCAATGGCTTCTATTGAACGTATTGAAGACAAAGATTTTAAAATGAAAAATGCTTATCAAATGATGGCATACAATAGAGGTGTAGAGTTGTTTGATGATGGAAAATACCTAGCGAGTAAGCGAGCTTTTGAATTGGCTAGAAAATATCCGGTTGATCCTAAGATAAACGCATTGAGCCATTACTGGCAAGCAGAAGCGGACTATAAAAGAGATGATTTTGATGGCGCAATAAGAACATACAGAAAATTCCTTGAGATTCCTGGAAGTTACGGATTGGTTCAGCACAATGACGCATATTATAACATTGCTTACTGCTACTTTAAAAAAGGTGATTTTGCTTCGGCAATTCAGAATTTCAGAACTTTTACACAAGATCCAACTGAGACTTCTCATGTAAAAATAGCTGATGCCTATTTAAGAGTAGGGGATGCTTACTTCGCTAATCCTGACAAAGTAAGGAGAAGAGAAAATGATGAAAACGCCATTAAGTTTTACGGACTAGCAATTGCCGAAGATGGAGGTCAAGTGGATTACGCAAAATTCCAAACAGGATTGACTTATGGGTTCATGCAGAACTATGATAAAAAGGCTTCTACAATGCTTGACATTGTTAATAATCACAGCAAGTCAACATTTGCAGTGCCTGCTTTATATGAAGTTGGTGAGGCTTATAGATTGATGGATAATCAACATTATTCTCAAGCTATGAAGTATTACAATCAGTTAATAATTGACCATCCAAAACATCCAAAGGTGATTGACGCAGTATTTCAAATTGCAACATTACATTTCATTCAAGAAGAGTATAGATCAGCTGAAAAGCAATACTTGAGAATAATTAATGAGTTTGATGATCCGGTAAAAGAAAAAGAAGCGCTTGCAAGGTTGAAGGATGTTTACACAGCTCTCAACGAACCGGATAAATACTTCGATTTAATTGCAGAGACTCAAGGACCAGTGAATCAATATGAGAAAGACACCTTACTTTATTTCTCTGGATTTCATCAGTATGAAGATTCACTATATGATCAGGCAATTGTTGCTTTCAAACGTTATTTAGCTGAGTTTTCAAACCCAATTTTCGTAAGAGAAGCTCATTACTACAAAGGTATTTCGCACTTCAAATTAGGGCAAAAAGACATAGCGCATGTTCATTTTAAAGAAGTACTTAAGCGACCAAGTGGTTTGGGAACAGAGTTTTGTGCAATGGAGGCTTCAAAGTATGAATATGACGCACAAAATTATGATGCAGCAATTGATTATTACGAGAAGTTAGAACAGGCAGCCTCTTACCCTGGAAATGTATTGGCAGCTCGAATTGGTTTGATGAGGTGTTTCACTTTCAACAAGCGTTTTGACTTGGCTAAACCTTATGCACAAAAAGTATTGGTTGATCCACTTGCTCTAGATAATGCGAAAATTGAAGCACATTATGTTCTCGGAAAAGCTGATCAAGCAACAGCTAGTTACGAATCAGCAATTGAACACTATCGTGAAGTAACCAATGAAACAAATGGAGAGATAGCAGCTGAATCACAGTTTAACATTGCATTGATCTTCCACTTGCAAGAAGAGTATTCACTCTCTGAAGCTGAGGTAAGAATCTTAATGAAAGAACAAGCGGGATATGATTACTGGGTTGCAAAAGCTCTTATTCTTCAAGCCAAAAATTCAATCGGATTAGAAGATTATGTTCAAGCAGAGTACACTTTAAATTCAGTGTTGAATGGATACAATAATCCTGATGACGGAATAATAGATGAAGCAAATGAGGTAATGGCAGTTCTTCAAGGATTGAAAAATAAAGACAAGGATATTCCTGAAGATGGAGATAATACAATTGAGATAGGAGGAGACCAATGATAAAGTTTGTAAAACATACTAGTCTTTTGATTTGCTTTTTAGTGAGCGGATTGAGCTATGCACAAGGTGAAACTGAAATCATTTCAGAAGCCGAACGTCCGATTTCACCATCTTACCGAATCACTGAGATTCCAAAGGTGATTGATACCGTTATTCCAATTCCTAACATTGATTATCCGCTTTTAATTAGAAACAAGGAAACTGAGATTAACCTAAATGATATTGAGGCGTCTCGTATTAAAATTGTAGATAAGTTAGAGAAGCTTTATCCTGGATATATTAAACTTGGGTTAGGAAACTATACTACTCCAATAGGAGAGTTTTACTACAACACAACTCGTAATCGCCGAACAAATATGGGGGTTCATGTAAAACACCATTCTTCTTGGGGAAAACTGAACGGCTGGTCACCACAGACATTTGACAATACTGAAGGTAAACTGTTTGGTGAATTCTTTGCAACCGACTATAAGTTTGAAACTGAAATTGATTACTTGAATAGTGGATACCATTTTTATGGAGTAGAAGATACAACAGACTTCTTCACAACAGATTCATTGAGAAATAGAGTTCAAGGTTTTGGCGGAATGTTTAAAATGTCAAACAACAGTAGAAAAGACTCGGCAAAATTATTGTGGTCGGCAACTTTGGGAAATCAATATTTTCATGAGTTCCAAAGACCTTGGGACACTTCTGACAAGCATGCACGAAACAATAATTTTAGAGCAGGAGCCGCTTTTAAATACAAGCATTTAAGAAATGTATATAATCTTGATTTTGATTGGTTGTATAATAGGTATTGGTATGCTGAGAATGACGAAACATTACCAACCGAAGAACGATTTAATGAGCGTAATGCAAACATCCATTTCAGACCAACCATTTCAACATATGGTGAAAAATGGAAGATTGTTTATGGTTTAGATATGGTATTTGACTTCCCTAAGGTGAACACCAATGAGAGCATCTTTAAAGTTGTTCCTGTAATTGAAGGAAAGTATAGTCTGTTTGATGATATGTTTATTCCATATGTAGGTATAGATGGTGGCGTGACTCAAAACTCATTTTATACTTTGAATAGAATCAATCCTTATATGTATTCAGGAACTGAATTGCTCAATGAGAGGTTGTTCAATTTGTATGGCGGAATCAAAGGAACACTATCAAAAACAATATCATTCAATATTGCTGCACATCTGAAAAATTACAAGAACAAAGCTTTATTCGTGAATATGAATACTCCACAGGCTGGCGGTTTAATTAATACTGATTTGAACAGGTATGATGTGATCTATGACAATATGAATTCAATGGGACTTGAAGGTTCAATGTCTTTTCAGTTAGATGAGAAATTGAAAATTGATGCGATTACACAGTATTATAGATACAATCCTGAGAATGAATTGTACGCTTGGCATTTGCCAGAATTGAAGTTCACCTTGAGAGGTAGCTACAATATGTTTGATAAGATTTATGCGAAGGCAGATTTCACTTTAGAGCAAGGTCGCAAATCTCCGGTTTATTTATTCAACCCGGCAGATGATAATATTGCTGTGAACATGCCAGTAATTGCTGATGGTAACCTAAGTGTTGAGTACAGATATAATAGCAGAATATCAGCCTTTGTTCAATTGAACAATATCGCCGCACAAAAGTATGATCGTTGGTATAATAACCGCGTTCAAGGTTTCCAAGTTCTTGGTGGTGTTACTTTCGGATTTTAGAGATTCAAACGTTTTAAGAGCGCTACTTTCATTATTTTTTCTAATTTGGTACGATAATTGCCTCATGGCATCTATTACTAATCAATTAAAAATTTATTATGAAAAAATTATTCCTTTTAGCATCATTCGTAGTGATGGGACTTGGAGCTAACGCACAAGTTATCGTTGAAGAAACTAACATCAATGAATTAGATGTTAAGTTTGTTGAGCTTGTTGGTAGAAACAAAGTAGGATTCGGAAAAATCAAAATTATTGTTGACTATGGTCAAGAATTAAAGATTTTCAAGTCTCAAGCTATCCGTTCTGCTGACGGAACTAAAGCTGCATTTAATTCAATGATTGACGGATTGAACTTTATGGAAGCTAACGGATGGGATTTTGTTTCTAACTACGTAATTCCAGCTACAACGGAAGGTGGAAATAACGAAGTAAGATACATTCTTAGAAAAAGATAGATTTTCTTAACTCCCCTTTCTTAATTGAGAGGGGAGTTTACTTTTAATAATTGATGACATGAAAAATATATTTGCAATTGCATTTATCGGACTTTCATTTGCAGCTTCGGCACAAGATGAATTTCAATTAAAGATGAATGATGATAAAAAAGTTGAATACCAAGGGGTAATCGAAAATGCTGATGCTAAATCAGCTGATTTATATAAGAAGGCAATTTCTTGGTGTGAGAACACTGATAGATCACAAACAGTAGATTTTAAAGATCCTGAAGTTGGTAAAATCGTAGCAAAATCTTCTTTCAGTACGGTTGGTAAGAAGAATGCATATACGTACAAATCATATCACTACACATTCGTATGTGATGTTGTTTTAGAATTTAAAGATGGCAAAACAAGGTATACCCTTGAGAACTTCAAAAAGAAGTCTTCTCCGGGTGAACCAGGTTCATCTCTGGAGTATTTTATTGAAAACTATAAGCCAAAAGTTTCTTCTGAGAAATCAAGAAACAGAGAAGCTAAGATGTTAGATGCTATTGAGCTTGCTATTCAAGATCAAGTTTGGGATCTAATTGATGACTTAAAAAAGAACTTAGGGCCAGACGCAAAAGACGACTGGTAAACTAAATAAATTGAATTAAAAGTCCTTGGTCAAAAACTAAGGACTTTTTTTTGGCGTTAACATAACTAAATTGCAAATGCGATTATTGCTGCTCATACTTCTAATCTTGCCAGCCCTTTCAAAGGGAGCTGAGATTAAGTTCGTGCAATCGCATTTAATAAAAGGCCAATTTGACAACTTCTCAGTTGATAATTTGGGAAGAATTTATGTCAATAAAGAAGATGTTTTAATTCAGTTCTCTTCAAAATTCGATACACTTTTTACGGCTTCACTGAAGTCTATAAGACCTTCGTTTATGCAGAGCTCGAAATCGTTTCGAACGCTCTTGTTTGATTATGATAGAAGCGTTATTAAATTCTTAGATAACACACTTACCGATATTGATGAAGATGTTGATTTGGTGAATATAGATATTCAACAACCGCATCTTGTATGTGAGTCATTTGTTGGGAATGGATTTTGGGTGCTTGATGCCGGATCAAATCGATTAGTCAAGCTGAATGAAAAACTAGAAGTGAGCGTTACAGCCGAAAACATTGCTAACCTTTTTGATAGCAAAACACAGAAATATGATTTGCCTTCGCAAATGTTAGAGACTAATGAATACCTCTTCATTTCTTATCCAGGATATGGAGTCGCTTTGTTTGATGTCTTTGGCACATACATTAATTCTTATCCGTGTAATCCTAAAAATATTGGGTCTTTTGGTAATCATCTAATAGTGCAAACCGAAGAAGCGAAAATGCATATTGTTCAACTTAATGAATTACTAGAAGCTGATTACATCTATCAACTGCCCTCTGGCGTGTCAGATTTCTATTACACTCGTGAAAGACTTTATTTGTTGACAAATGAAGGTATCTCAATTGGCCAATTCAAGAAATTTGAATAATCAGTAAACCAACACCTTTTTTAATAAATTATCTCCAGTTAATAAACTGTTTTCGCTCTTGCTAAATCATTGCGAATGATTACCTATATTTGCTCTCGTTAGCGGAAAAGTATAGATGAAAAAATTTTTCAAATTCTTTATTAGTAAGCAGTTTTTACTCAACCTGGTAGCTATTGGTGTCGTTTGGATTTTGATAATTCAAATTGATAAGTGGTACTTAAAAAGCACGACCAATTTTGGCGAAAGTATTAGTGTACCTTCATTTTACAAAGTTCACATGGATGAGCTGGATGAATTTGTCAGTGATAACAACCTGACCTACGAAATCGTAGATTCAGTGTATTTAGATGATTGGCCAAAAGGAACTGTCTGCTGGCAATATCCAAGACCTACTGACTCTTCAGGAATGGGGATTAAACAAGGTAGGGTGATTGAATTATCAATCGTTCCGCTTGCACCAAAAATGGTTGCAATGCCACTTGTGACTGATATGTCTAAGCGTATGGGGGAAACAACCCTAGAGGCTTTAGGTATGAAAACTAAGATCTCATACAAACCTCATCCTTATGCACCAGGATTTATCATGGAGCAACTTTACAAAGGTAATCCAATTGATTCTGGAACATTTATCCCAAAGGGAAGTCGAATTGAGTTAGTTGTTTCAAAAGGAAAGACTGGTGAAGCATCTGCACTACCAAATGTTGTTGGGCTTACAATAAAAGAAGCTCAGTCACGTTTTTCTACTTTGGCACTTTCTATTGAAATTCAATGTGAGGAATGCTTAACTGAAGATGACTACGCAAATGCAGTAATCTCTAAACAGAGTCCTGCAGGTGGTGAGAACATGACGGTTGCGGCAGGAACACCAGTTACAGTTTGGGCTTCAATTTCAGGAGGTGGCACAGAGTAAATTACTCAAATGAAAAACGCGATACTCTTAATATTAATTATTGCCGGCTACTCTTCTTTTTCTCAAGAAGTGACTAGCCCTTTGCTAACGAATCCTTCTCTTTATGCTGGACACGGGGGTGAAATGAGAATGCTAAGAACTTCAACAGGAGATACAATTTCGGTTGATTCAACTTTTACTTACACATACGGCTCGCTTGATTTGACAGATGTTTGGGATGATTTTTCAGAAAGTAAGTTCATAAAGTACCCTGCGAATTTTACAGATGCCGGAGTCACTTCTGTTTTATATCACCAATTGATGAATTCGGCTAATACGGTAGATGAACCTGCTAGTGCCATTTATTGTGACACAGATAAGGCTCGTCACGATTCAGTGAAAATAGTTTCTGGGGTTTTGGATACAGTAGTCACCACTTTATTCACGCCTCATTCAATATGGGTTAATAACTTGAATTGCCTGCCAATTGATGGTGAGTTGATGGATTTGTATGATGAGTGTTACGTTTTGATTGATTCAATCATTGATGGTGTTCCGCAAATTCAAGACACGGTTTTTTATACTTCTAATCCTAATTATCATCAAGACAGTGCAAGAGTGTTTAATGCATTCAAGAATGATCCTAACAAGATCTGGAAGAATAATAACGCTTGTCATAATTATAGATATGCAGTTGATCCTTGGTCATTGGGTGTTGCTACTTTTGATGGAGTTGATTCAACTGGTAGACCTTATGATTTTGGAAATGAGAACGCATATGGCGGAGCGGATACACTAACTTCAAAAGAGATCAATTTAACCGGTACTTCTAATGTGTTTTTAAGCTTTCTTTATCAAGCTCAAGGTCACGGGAATATGCCCGAAGAAGAAGATTCTCTAGTAGTTGATTTCTGGTTGGTAGATTCATTACAATGGTATAATATCTGGTATCCACCAGTATTTCCAGCTGCAAACCAATGGGATACTGCACACATTGCTGTGCCACCTAACTTTTTAGAAGACGGATTTAGGTTCAGAATAAGAAATAGAGCGTCAACATCAGGTGCTTTAGATCACTGGCACATAGATTATGTTGAAATGGAAGAAAACCCAATTTTACCTTGGGAGCCTTATAAAGATCTTGCAGTCTCAATGCCACTTAACTCTTTGCTTAAGGATTACACTGCCGCTCCTTGGGATCACTTTAGCAATTTAGCGACTCCTGCAGACGCTATGATTGATACAGCATTCTTAAAAGTTTATAATTCTGATAATACGCCTACCAATGTTGGTTCTACTTCAATGTTCTTGAAGGTTGATTATGATGGTGCTAATGAATTAAATTATCAATTACCTAATCCAGGAACAATTCCACCTTGGACAAGTAACTGGGAGCTTGGAGTAAATGAGTTTCCTTTCTTCGTTTCGCCTAATTATACATTTAGTGCCCCAGGAAATGATTCAATAGCCATATTTGACGTGACAATTAATGCTGATGCTGATGTTGCTGCTTCAAACGCACACAAGGTAAATGATACAACTAGGTTTCAGCAAGAATTCAAAAACTTCTACGCTTATGATGATGGGTCTGCTGAGGTTGGGTATGGAATCACAGGTTCTAACTCTCAATTAGCTTATGGGTTTGAAGCATACGAGTCAGATACTTTAACGGGAATTTTAATGCACTTCGTGCCAACTGTTGTTGATGTGAGTCAATACATTATGTTGTTGACTATTTGGGATGCTGACAGTGAAGGGAATCCTAGCACTATTTTATATCAAGATGATTATTTCACGCCTTCTTATCCTCAATATGGAGCATCAAAAAATGAGTTTAAGTATTACGAGTTTTCTAATCCTGATTATGCTTCTGAAATTGTTGTTCCTGAAAAGTTTTATGTTGGATGGGAACAAATTGAAAGTCAAACATTGAACATTGGGATGGATAGAAATACAAACAGTGGACAAGAGATTAAGTTTAATGTTGGTGGATCTTGGATTACATCAAGTCAAGAAGGCTCATTAATGATTCGTCCAGTATTTTCAACTGCCATTAATCATACTTTAGGTGAAAGAGAAGAGCCAAATCAAATCATCTCTATGTATCCAAATCCAACAAAAGACATCATTTCTTTTAGTGGACTAAGTGGCGAAGATCAAATTTCAGTTTATGATATGAGTGGCAGATTGGCTATCTCAGAATCTAATTCAACGAACTTGAATGCTGATTTCCTTACAAATGGAGTTTATCTTGTGAACATCACTGATGCATCAGGAAATACAATTTTCTCTGAAAAGCTAATTAAGCAATAATGGAAGAAGAATTGGAGTCAGAAGAGCTCTTTGAACATCACCAAATCATAGCTGATGTAGGTCAGGAACAATTGAGAATCGATAAATTCTTAATGTTAAGACTGCCAACAATTTCAAGATCCAAATTACAGGCTTGTGCAAAAGATGGTAATCTTTTAGTAAACGGAAAACCTGTTAAGTCTAACTATAAAGTTAGGGCAAAAGATGAGATATCAGTAATGATGCCTTATCCAGTTAGAGACAAAACTTTGATTCCTGAAGATATCCCTATTCAAATTGAGTATGAAGATGACGATCTCGTCATTGTCAACAAACCTGCAAACATGGTTGTTCATCCAGGATATGGAAATTATTCAGGAACATTGATGAATGCCATGGTTTTTCACTTTAAAAACTTGCCTAAAAGAGATGATTATGAGACCAGACCGGGCTTAGTTCATAGAATTGATAAGCACACAACTGGAACCTTGGTTATCGCAAAAACTGAAGATGCCTTAGTACATCTTTCAAAGCAGTTTTATGATCGAACTTCTGAAAGGCGTTATTATGCCTTAGTTTGGGGTGATTTAGAACAAGACGAAGGAACCATTACCGGCGATATTGGCCGTTCTCAAAAAAACAGAAAGGTTTTTCAGGTATATGGAGAGGATGAAGAAGGGTATGGTAAGCATGCCGTAACGCATTATAAGGTTCTTGAGCGCTTTAGGTATACCACTTTGGTTGAGTGCAAATTAGAAACAGGAAGAACGCATCAAATCAGGGTTCACTTCAAACATATCGGACATCCTTTATTTCATGATTTAGAATATGGAGGTGATAGAATCATAAAAGGAACCACTTTTACAAAATATAAGCAGTTTATTGATAATTGTTTTAAGTTAATTCCGGGTCAAGCGCTTCACGCTAAAACACTGGGTCTCACACATCCTACAACGGGTGAATGGATGCATTTTGAGTCCGATTTACCCGAAGGGTTTAAACTTTTGTTAGAAAAGTGGCGTACATATAGCCAAAACACTTGATCTGGCTCAAACGCATAAAATCAAGAATTATAGGCGTTTTTTAAAATTATTTAATTATTTTCGCCTTTAATAACAAGCCTGCTCAAATTTTTGAAAAAGTATTCTATGAAGTTATTGAAGTTATTTATTGCCATTTTAGCCATTAGCGGTTTCACGAACGCGGCCATTTCACAAGGTGGAGGTCCAGCAACAAGAAACTACGCAAAAGAGGCAGATAATTTATGGAAATCGGGGGCTTACTCTGAAGCTGCAGAAGCATTTAAGAAAGCATCCGAAAAAGTAAATCCGAAAAATTCTAAGGCCAGATTAAAAAAAGCATACTATGCTTATATGTCTGCGACATGTTACAAGTTGTTACATGAGTTTCCTGCTGCTGAGCAGCAGTTTGAGAAGTCTATCTTGCTTAAGTACCAAGAAACTGAGCCAAAAACTTATTTCTATTTAGCAGAAATGGAAATGGCACAGTGTAAGCATGATGAAGCTAAGGAGAACTATAAAAAGTATGACAAGATTAATCCTGGCGATCCAATCACTAAAGTAAGAATTGAGTCTTGTGAAAAATACAAAGAGTCTACTTCTGGTGAGAACATGACTAAGCACAAAGTAACAAACGTTACCAAATTGAACACAACTGGTTTTGATTACTCTACAGTTATGGGACCAAGAGGAAACGAAATGTATTTCTCTTCTTCTCGTCCGGGATCAACTGGTGAAGGAACTGACCCAATTACAGGTCAAAACTTCATGGATATCTGGGTGTCTAAAATTGATAGAAATGACAACTGGGGTCAACCAACTCCATTAGGAAAAGAAATCAACACAATTGATTCTGAAGGAACAATGTGTTTTGATGGTAGAGGAAAAACAATGTGGTTCACAAGATGTCCTGTTGAAGACAAAATGAACATTGGTTGTGAAATCTTTATGGTTGAGAAAAAAGGTAAGAGCTGGGGAGAAGCTAAGAAATTAGAGCTTAAAGATCACGATACAACTCATGTTGGTCACCCTGCAGTTTCTCAAGACGGTAAAACAATGATTTTTGCATCTAACATGGCCGGTGGTTATGGTGGAGTTGATTTATGGATGACTACTTATGATAAAAGAAATGATGAGTGGAGCTTACCTGTAAATCTTGGTGACGGAATCAACACAGCAGGAAATGATGTGTTTCCAACTATCACAAAAGAAAACGAATTATTCTACGCTTCTGACGGATTAGTTGGTCTTGGTGGATTAGATATTTACAAGTGTTCTCAAATAGGAGAAGAAATGAAATGGGAAAAGCCAACTAACATTGGATATCCGTTAAACTCTTGTAGAGATGATTATTCATTAATCTTCACTGAAAGAGGAAAAGTTGAAAGAGGATATATTTCTTCAAACAGAAACGGTTCTAAAGGTGATCACTCTCAAGATATCTGGGATTTCTATTTACCGCCAATCTTGGTTGACGTAGATATCTTAGTAACTGATGTTGAAACTGGAGAAGCTATTCCTGACGCTAAAGTTGTTATCGTTGGTTCAGGTGGAGAAAACTATGTGATGAACACAGATGCTTCTGGTAGAATTACAATGACTGAGAAGCCTGATGGATCAAGATACATTGAGCCAGGAGGAACATGGACAATCGAAGTTGAAGGGCAACCTAAACAATACTTCTCTGCTTCTGATAAATTCTCAGTTGCTGATGTTCAAAACAACACTAGAATTATTAGAGAGTTAAAAGTTCTTCCAATTCATGATGTAATTCGTCTTCCTGAGGTACGTTACGATTTAGGTCGTGCTACGCTTCAAGTAAATGATTCAGTAAATTCTAAAGATTCATTGAACTACTTATTTGATCTGATGACTGCCAATCCAACAATTATTGTACAGTTGATGGCACACACAGATTCACGTGGTTCTAATGGAGCGAATCTTGCTCTATCTCAAAGAAGAGCTGATTCATGTGTATCTTACTTAGTTCACGAAAAGGGATTAGATGAAGCTAGATTAGTACCGAAAGGTATGGGTGAAACTACACCAACTACAATCTATGATATTTCAGAGGCTGGTGATACGACCGGAACTCACAAATTAACTGAGTCTTACATTAACGGCTTCAAGAGTAAGAAAGCTGTCTTTGAAGGACTTCATCAAAAGAACAGACGTACTGAGGGTAAAATCTTAAGTTACGATTACGTTCCTAAGCAAGAAGGCGGAGACCAATAGCTTAGTTGATAAAAATATTAAAACACCTGTTGATTTTTCAATGGGTGTTTTTTTTATTCAATAACTTTGTATAACGAATATTTTACCCTTTACTGAATAACCACAATGTCTGATATTAGATACAACCAAAGAGGTGTCTCGGCATCCAAAGAAGATGTACATAAAGCAATTAAAAATGTAGATAAAGGTCTTTTTCCGCAAGCCTTTTGCAAAATCGTTCCTGATTACTTAACAGGTGACGAAGAGTATTGCGTAGTAATGCATGCAGATGGCGCAGGAACTAAAAGTTCGTTAGCATACATGTATTGGAAAGAAACAGGTGATGTTTCAGTTTGGAAAGGAATAGCACAAGACGCGCTCATCATGAATATTGATGATCTCTTATGCGTTGGAGCTACAGACAACATTCTCTTATCATCTACCATTGGTAGAAACAAAGGTTTAATCACTGGAGATGTACTTTCAGAAATCATTAATGGTACTGAAGAGCTACTTGAAGAATTAAGAGGTCATGGTGTTAATATCAGATCTACCGGAGGAGAAACTGCTGATGTTGGAGACTTGGTTAGAACAATCATTGTTGATTCTACAGTTATTGCAAGAATGAAAAGATCTGATGTTGTTTCAAATGATAACATCAAAGCCGGACACGTAATTGTAGGTATGGCCTCATTTGGTCAAGCAAATTACGAAACAGAATATAATGGCGGAATGGGAAGTAACGGATTAACATCCGCACGACATGACGTCTTTGATAAATATTTGGCAGATAAATACCCAGAGAGTTTTGATCCTTCGGTTCCTTCTGACCTAGTTTATTCAGGTAAAAAGAAATTGACCGATTCAGTTGAAAATTCTCCTATTGATGCGGGGAAATTGGTACTGTCGCCTACAAGAACTTATGCTCCAATCATTAAAGCGATTTTAGATAAACACAGATCTAATATTGGTGGAATGGTACATTGTAGTGGAGGAGCACAAACTAAGATTCTTCATTTTGTAAATGACTTGCACATCATTAAAGACAATATGTTTGATGTACCGCCTTTGTTTAAGTTAATTCAGGAGCAATCAGGAACGTCTTGGCAAGAAATGTACAAAGTGTTCAATATGGGCCACAGAATGGAAGTGTATCTTCCTGAAGAATTTGCTCAAGACATTATCGATATCTCTGAGTCATTCGGAGTTGCCGCACAAATTGTAGGTAGAGTAGAAGACGCTCAAAGTAAATCATTGACCATCAATTCTCAATTTGGTGAGTTCAAATACAACTAAAAACTATGTTAGCATTCATCATTTTCGGAACTAGAGGAATTCGTTCAACGATTAAGCAAGGTGCATTTTATTGCCCTCAATGTCAATCAGAGAAGAATTACAAGCATAAAAAAGTAACACAATTTTTTACGCTTTACTTTATTCCGTTAATCCCTTTAGGAAACAAAGGAGAGTATGTTGAATGTCAAACTTGTAGAAATACATATATCGAGCGAGTGCTTGATATTGCGCCGGTATTGGATATTACGCCTAAAAAAGCAGTTGCATCTTCTACTACCGAAGAGCAAATTGAAAGATTTGGCGGGCAATCAGCTCAAATGGGAATTGCTTCTGAGTCTGCTGCTCAAACATCAACTCCGGCTGCATCTCAATCAACTCCTGCGGCCTCATCTGATACTAGCTTAATTGATCAGGTAAAACAGTTGGCCGAAGCAGAAGCGGCCTTAGTCGCAGCTCAAGAGAAAGTAGCTGCTGAAAAAGCTGAGGCTGAAAAGCCAGTTGACATCCTTTCTGAAAAGCAAAAGGCAATAAAGAAAGTATTAATCATGATGATTTTAGCTGATGGCAAAGTTGAAGATTCTGAGATTTCAATGTTCCATAAAGTGTACAGAGATGTTGCTGATTCTGTAGTGCCAGATATCTACAAAGAAATTGAAGAAGTAAGAGTAGAAAACAAAGCCCCTCGTCAATATTTGAAACAAGTATCAGCTTATTTAAATGAGGAGGGAAAGAAAGATATAATAAAAGCAGCTATGATGATTGCTGCATCTGACGGAGATATTGATCCTTCAGAGGTGAGAATGGTAGAAAACTTCGGTAAAGCTTTAGAGCTTAGAACACTTGAAGTGAGAGAGATTATCGAATCAATTAAAGTTTAATAGAATGAGTGATATTTTACAAAAGTTAGAAGCTATTAATATCCGCTTTGAAGAAGTTGGCCAACAAATTGTTGACCCCGACATCATTGCTGATATGGATCGTTATGTGAAATTGAACAAAGAATATAAAGACTTAGAAGAGGTTGTTGCAGCATACCACAAGTATAAAAATGTGGTTGAGAACATTGCTTCGGCTAAAGAGATATTGTCTAACGAACCAGATCCTGAGATGAAGGAAATGGCACAAATGGAGTTAGATGAATTGCTTCCTAAAAAGGAAGAAATGGATGAAGAGATGAAAGTCTTGCTGATTCCTAAAGATCCTGCTGATGACAAAAACGTTATCATTGAATTGAGAGCCGGAACTGGTGGAGACGAAGCTTGTATTTTCGTTGAAGACATTTTCAGAATGTACAGTATGTACTTCAAAGATAGAAAGTGGAAGATGGAAGTGGTGAATACAAATGAAGGAGGTACATCTGGTTATCGTGAAATGCAATTTGAAGTTGCCGGCGAAGGTGTTTATGGTACATTGAAATTTGAGTCTGGTGTTCACCGAGTTCAAAGAGTCCCTGAAACTGAATCACAAGGTAGAGTTCATACATCTGCGATTACTGTGGCGGTTATGCCAGAGGCTGAAGAAGTTGATTTTACTCTGAACATGGCTGACGTTAAGAAAGATACTTACCGTGCATCTGGTGCTGGTGGTCAGCACGTAAATAAAACTGAATCTGCCGTAAGGTTAACACACATTCCAACAAACACTGTTGTTGAGTGTCAAGACGGAAGATCGCAGCATAAGAATTACGAAAAGGCTTTGGGAGTTTTAAGAACCAGATTATATCAAGCTGAGTTTGAAAAATTAGAATTAGAGAGAGCGGCACACAGAAAATCTTTGGTTTCTACAGGAGATAGATCTGCAAAAATTAGAACATATAATTATCCGCAAGGAAGAATTACTGATCATAGAATTAATAAAACAATGTATAACCTTTCAAACTTCATGAACGGAGACATCCAAGAGATGATTGATTCATTGAAGATGGCTGAGAATGCCGAGAAAATGAAAGAAGGTAATACTGCAGGATAGGATGACAAAAGAACAACTCATTCAAGAAATTAAAGCAAAGCAATCTTTTCTTTGTGTAGGTTTAGATACCGATCTTAAAAAAATGCCTAAACATCTATTGGATTATGATGATCCAATTTTTGAATTTAATAAGCAGATTATTGATGCCACTAAAGATCTTTGCGTGGCTTACAAACCAAACATTGCCTTTTATGAGTGTCATGGTAGTAAAGGTTGGGACTCTTTGAAGAAAACGGTTGATTACATCCCTGATAACATCTTTACAATTGCTGATGCAAAAAGAGGAGATATCGGAAACACTTCTTCATACTACGCAAAGACATTCTTTGAGTACATGGACTTTGATTCGGTAACAGTTGCTCCATATATGGGAGTTGATTCTGTGACGCCGTTTTTAGAATTTGAGGGTAAATGGGTGATTCTATTAGCACTTACTTCAAACAAAGGAGCTTTAGATTTTCAAATGAATAAGTTTGAAGATGGTGAACGTCTATTTGAAAAAGTAATTAAGGCAGCCAATACTTGGGGAGATGACAGCAACTTACAGTTTGTTGTTGGCGCAACAAGGGCTGAGGGAATAGGAGAGGTTAGAGCAATTGCCCCAAACAACTTCTTTTTAGTTCCTGGTGTTGGCGCACAAGGCGGGTCTTTAGAAGATGTTGCCAAATACGGTTGGAATGATGACTGTGGTTTATTGGTGAACTCATCAAGAGGAATCATCTACGCCGGTAATGACGAAAACTTTGGTGAAGCTGCGAGAGCATCAGCCCAAACTCTTCAATCCCAAATGGCAGAGGTGTTGAAGGAGAAAGCATTTGTTTAGATCTCTTTTCTCACTGATCATTAGCTTTCCTGAGTCGAACCTTTTCAGGCATTTATCTTCAGAAGTTTAGATGAATTTACTTTGATGAGCATTATTTGCAAACTTCAAGATTTAGTAAGGAGTGGAGGCCAATAACTATAAGTCGTTAGCGTGTTCGCTATAGAATCGTTTTAAGAATCCAACCATCTTTTTTTGCTCTTTTTTTCGTTTGGCATCTGCCGAATAAGAAATATATCCCACTGATCCTTTTGTTTCAAAAACAACAAGCTGATCTCCCTTTTCTTGGTGCTTCTCATAAAATTTAGTGCATTTCTCTTTTTCAGTCAAATCATAAAGATCCAATTGCACAGATGTACTAATCTCTTTCAACCCTGGGGTACGATAAGCAAATTCTAACATTACTACAGGCAGTTTATTCAATTCTGGGTGATTGATCATTTGCCAATCCCACATTTCCCAATTCTCGGGTAAACCTTCTTCCATTTCTTGCATGAGCTGCATGAAGGAAGTCACTTTTGAAATGGTTTGACTTTGTGATGCTAATGGCAATCCTGCCAAAAGAATAATAATTAAGAGCTTTTTCATATTAAGGGACAACTACACTTTTACTTTCTGTGGATGAAACAAGAAACACGCCAAGTCCATTATTCGACACATTTGAAGGAATATTTGCTGGAGGAGAATCAAAAATTCCACCACGCCATTCAGTCTCAGCTAAAATGGCCAAAAACGAATCATATGTTTGACGAGAAATGTTGTGTTGTTCTAAGGTCAAAGTGTCTCCACTACTCACCTGGTTTGCACTCACTGATTCAATTGGGAAAGCTTCAAATTCTAATCCATCTCCCAAATACTCATCTGATTCAATGGCTATCTCTGAAAGGGTATCTCGCAAGTAGATATCGTTATTCAATGTTCTCCAAACATAATAATGGCCGTATCCTGAAAGTTCTTTGGTCCATATTAAAAACTCATAACGTTTTAAAACACCTTCATTATCATAAGTCGGAACAATAATCATTGAGTCTAAAGAAGGAACGGTATCGCAGTAATCTGTCGCTTCATAAAACTCGTTTTGATATGTTACACCCAAAGTGTATGATGTACCCATTTTGGCATGGGCTGTCGGCTGTGACTGATAAATACCTGGCTCCACTTCGGTAAAAGGAAAAACATCTCCTCCGCCTGAAATTTGAACGGTTGCTCCGCTTACTAAAGGAGTTGCTTCATTTGAGAAGTAGGCGGCCGTTTCTGTTAGCCTTATTTCATGAACTTTTTCTTCGGTTGTGAACCAAGCATCAACCACTAATCTTCTATCTCCCTCATCTAGTTCAATGTCTAAATCTTTGGTGCAGCTTACTGTTAGCAGACCAAGAAGAAAAAACAATATGTAATTTTTCTTATTCATTAAAACTTGAAATTATAAGTGATTGAAGGAACGATTCCAAATAGGTAGAGCATCTGTGCTTTCGTCTGTGTTGGGTCAGCCTCGTCAGTCACAAAATTAATGCTGTATGGGTTTGCTCTGTTGTAGCAATTATAAGCAGAGAATACCCACTCACTTTTCCATTTCTTTTCTAAAGTTTTCTTTGGTCTCCACGTGACTGCGAAGTCTAACCTGTGGTAGTCTGGCATTCTTTTACCGTTTCTCTCTGAGTAAATAGGAACCGTCATTCCCATATATTCCATCTTCCCAATTGGCATTGTTACTGCTGCGCCTGTGCTATAAACAAAGTTGGTTGAGAAAGTCCAAGATTTACCCAAGTCATATGACAGTATCACAGATAAATCATGCGTCTTATCATACTTGGCAAAGTAAAGTTCGTTATTGTTAATACCGTCAATTTTCTTTTGCGTTCGTGATAAAGTATAGCCAATCCAACCAGTAAAATTGCCTTTTGTTTTTTTAATCAAAAACTCTGCGCCGTAGGCATAAGCGGTTCCAAATCTCAACTCTCCTTCTAATTGTGGGTTTAAAACTAAGGTGGCGTGATCTTTAAAATCAATAGCGTTCTGCATTTGCTTGTAGTAAACTTCAACTGATGCTTGGTAAGTATCTTTTTTAAAGTTCTTAAAGTAGCCTGCCGCAGTTTGATCTGCCATTTGAGGTTTCACATTTGGGCTAGATGGAAACCAAATATCTAAAGGTGATGATGCAGTTGAATTACTTGCTAAATGGACGTATTGAAAAGTACGGTTATAACTTGCTTTGATTGAAGAAGATTCATTGAGCAAGAAAGTTGCTCCAATTCTCGGTTCAAATCCATAGTACTTATTATAGATCTCTCCCTTCGCAACTTCAATTGTATCAGAAACGTCATAGTTTTCATCAAAATCATAATAAGTCGTGGCCCCAATATTTTGAAAAGATGAAAAGCGAAGACCATACAAGGTGGTGAACCTTTTCCCAAGTTTGAGTTCGTGCGAAACATAAAGAGCTTGCTCAAGTCCATTCGTTTTCGGAACCACAAATTCATCTAAAATTGATTCGCCAATTCCAGTTGCCTGTCCTGGGTCAATTTGATGATATGCTGCTTGGCCTCCAAATTTTAAAGTGTTTGTAGGATTAATGTAATAACTGAAATCAGTTTTAAGATAATAGTCCTTTATGTTTGAAGTCCATTCATAGGCATCCAATCCTTCTGGTTCACCCAAGAAATAATCGTAATTACTGAAAGTTGCAGTAGTGTTTAAAAAAAGTTTATCCGAGAAGACATGATTCCATCTAGCAGTGGCTGCTGCATTTCCCCAATCAATTCTGAATTGCTTATCCACTCCAAATACGTCTCTTCCTAAATAGCCTGAAAGAAACACTCTGTTATTATCATTTAGCTTATAGTTGGCTTTAAGGTTCACATCATAAAAATGAAGTTTAGAATTCTTCAAATCTTCATCTTTTGCAAAGTTGAGAAAGATGTCTGCGTAAGTTCTTCTGGCTGATAAAATGACTGAGCCTTTATCCTTGACAATCGGTCCTCCAATTGAGATTCGAGAGGAGATGGTGCCTATTCCTCCGCTCATTGCGAATCGCTTCATGTTTCCTTCTTTCATTCTCACATCTAAAACTGAAGATAGTCTCCCTCCATATTGAGCCGGAATTCCACCTTTATATAATTCTACTTCTTTCACCACATCCGGATTGAATACAGAGAAAAACCCCATTAAATGCGAAGCGTTATACACATTGGCTTCATCTAAAAGAATTAGGTTCTGATCAACAGACCCGCCTCTCACGTAAAAGCCTGAACCTCCTTCGCCAACAGTTGCTACACCAGGTAACATCTGAATAGCCTTGATAATATCAACTTCTCCCATCAAAGCAGGCATTTTTCTTATTTGAGTGATCGACAATTTCTCTACACTCATTTCGGTAGAGGTTACATTTGAATTCCCTGCTTCAGAGGTGACCAAGACTTTTTCTAAAGTGTTCTCCTCTTTCATTTCCACGTCAATCTTCATGTTTTGATGAAGAGAAACCTCCTTTGTAAAAGTCGCCATTCCCACAAATGAAAAGCTAATGACATATTGTCCTTCTGGGATTGTCAGGGAATAAAAACCGTAGTTATTGGCTAAGACGCCAACGGTTTCTCCATTTACAGTTGTCTTGATTCTGGCTCCAATTAATTCTTCACCCGAGCTAATATTCTTGACATTACCCGATAGAGTAAAGTTTTTTTGAGCCCAAGAGAGTGAACCAAAAATCAATAACGATATGACAAGCAAAGACTTCATTGAGTAATTGAAAGTCAAAATTAGACAATTGTTAATGGAAAGTCATCTAAATGAGGATTTTATATCGTCTTTTTTTATTTCTTTAATAATAATGAAAGAGGCCTTTTTACATTATTTATTTGATCAAAGAAAATTGGGAGATGAATTCCAAACAACTAAAGGTGAGACCTTAAAAGTTGAACGTTTCGGAGAATTAAATAAAGATGCCGGTCCTGATTTTCAAAATGCAAAAGTTACATTAGACAATAAGGTTTGGGCTGGTCATATTGAGTTTCATGTAAAGTCTTCAGATTGGATGAAACATAAACATCAATTTGATCCCGCTTACAAGAACGTAATTGCACATTTTGTGTATGAACATGATTTAGAAGTCAAGAGTGGGGAGTATGAATTGCCTGTTGTAGAATTAAGAGAGTTGATTAAGAAAGAAGAGCAATCAAAATATGACAACTTCATTTCATCAAAAGGATGGGTTCCGTGTCAAAAACAAATCTCTTCTATTCCTCAAGAACTATTGAAAGATACCATTAGTGAAAAGACTTTAGAACGACTCAGTCGCAAAGGGCAAGAAATCCTTAAGTTGAAAGAGAGTTTAAACGGCGATTCTCAGAGAGTTCTGTATTTATTACTTGCCAAATATCTTGGTGGTAAGGTTAATCAAAAGTCTTTTTTAAGGTTGGCTGAAATGATTCATCCGTCAAATTTGATGCAGTTGAATTTTGACAACCACAAAATCACAGCCCTACTTTTAGGCTTGTCAGGCCTTTTACCAGATAAATCAGAAGATGAGTATGTGTTAGGATTGAAAAAAGAGTATGAATACATTTCACACCTTTTTCAACTGAATGAAATGCAAAAAGAAGAATGGAAATTCTCCTCACTTCGTCCTGCCGGAAACCCTATTATTCGCATAGCCCAACTAGCCGCAATACTCAGTCAGCAATCCTTATATTCCAGTTTTTTAGATAATACCCGAGAACAACTTGCTTTCATCAAATTAGATCCTTTTTGGAAAACACATTATAATTTTCAAAACAAGACGGCGGTAAAATCTGTTCACTTAGGTGAAGGCGTAGTAAATTCAATTTTGATAAATGCGATTGCACCATTGAAGCACAGTCAATTTATTGATTCTGAGGATGAGATAGCAAAACTTGAATCTGTCAACTTATTGAAGAATTTAAAGGCAGAGAAAAACACGATTACATCTCATTGGAAAAAGATAGGCGTACCGGCACTGAATGCATTTGAATCTCAGGGTTTAATTGAACTTAAAAATGAACATTGCAACCGAAAAAAATGCTTACTTTGTGGCCTAGGAAAATCAATCCTTAATAAATGAATCTCATTCAAAAAATATCTCTTTTTTTCGAGCTGCGTTCTTTCGGCGTAAGTGCTTGGTTTGCGAGAAAAATGAGGGTTGAAGTTTCGAGAGTTAGATTATTCTTTATTTACTTTTCATTTATAGGATTAGGTTCTCCAGTTTTGATTTATTTGATGATGGCTTGGATTTTAGAGCACAAGCATATTTTTAAATTTCAAAGAAAAAGAAAAACCATTTGGGAAATATAGATGTTACTGAATTATAAATATTTCGCCAAAGTCTATTATGCTATTGGCCTTCTGATTACCATAATCCTTATGGGGACATTTGGTTTTATGATTGTTGAAGGCTGGAGCTTTTTTGAGTCATTTTACATGACCATTATTACTATTTCAACTGTCGGATTCAATGAAGTGCAGGAGTTGTCTGACGGAGGGAAACTCTTTACTGCATTTTTGATAATTACCAGTTTCGGTACCTTTGCCTATGCTTTAACATCTATCACTTCGTACATAGTTGGTGGCGAATACAAGAAGTATTTTCAAGATTTTAAGTCCATAAAAACAGCACAGAATATGAATGACCATACAATAGTTTGCGGATACGGAAGGGTAGGAAAGCAGGCAGCACATGATCTTCGTTTTTACAAACGAAATTTTATTGTTGTAGAACGAAACGTTGAGATCACTGATGATCCGGCTCATGGCGAAACACCTTTTGTTAAAGGTGATTCTACAGATGACCAAGTTTTGATGAGGGCCAATATTACAAAGGCTGATTCATTGATCACGGCTTTGCCTCATGACGCAGATAATTTATTCGTGGTGCTTTCAGCTCGAGAACTGAATCCTAAACTGAAGATTATTTCTCGCGCTTCTTCATATTCTACCATGAGAAAATTAAGAATTGCTGGGGCCGATAACGTTATTATGCCTGATACAGTAGGTGGTGCTCATATGGCTTCGCTTGTCATGAACCCCGATATTATGGAGTTCATGGATTTAATTAAAGTATCCGGTAAAGCGGCAATTAACCTTGAAGAGATTACTTTCTCAGAACTACCAGATGAAGTGAAATATACGACCATTGCTGATTTACAAGAGAAATCAATGTCAGGATGTAATGTAATTGGCTACCGATCTGAGGATGGTGAGTACATTATTAATCCAGCAAGTGATTTGAAAATCATGCCAAATTCAAAATTATTTGTTCTAGGGAATCCAGAGCAAATTAAAAAGTTGAACACTATTTTCGGTATCAAAGAATGAAAGTTGAACATAATTTGGTGAAGATTTTGGTCACTGGTTCTAATGGCTTGCTCGGACAAAAAATTGTTGCCCAACTTCTCAAAAAAGGCATTCCATTCTTAGCCACTTCTAAAGGAGAGAATAGAAACCCCGACTGTCCAAAAGAGAATTATCAATCGCTTGATATTACAGATATTGATGCCGTTTGGGATTTGTTTGATAACGAATACTTTGTTTCTGTTATCAATACAGCAGCAATGACGAATGTTGATGCTTGCGAAGAAGATGAAGAAAACTGCAGAAAGATAAATGTGCAAGGTGTTAAGAATTTACATGACGCCACAACCACATTTGGCTTGGGTCATTTAGTACACGTTTCAACTGATTTCGTTTTTGATGGTGAAAATGGTCCATACTCTGAAGAAGATGAGCGAAATCCATTAAGTATCTACGCAACTTCAAAGCGTGATTCTGAAGATCTACTTTTGAATTCAGAATATGATAATTGGTCAATCTTAAGAACAATCATAGTATTTGGTCAAGGTAAAAATTTGAGTAGATCAAATATTGTTCTTTGGGCAAGGCAAGCGCTCAAAGATGGTCAAGAACTCACAATTGTAAATGACCAATTTAGAGCTCCAACCTGGGCTGACGATTTAGCGTGGGCTTGTATTCAGGCGGCGCAAACTTCTTCAAAAGGAGTCTATCATATTTCAGGACCCGAGACTTTTTCAATATTTGATCTCGTTTCAAGAATTGCAAAATTCTATGAACTTGATTCTTCAGTAGTAAAACCAATTTCGTCTTCTACCCTAAATCAAAAGGCTAAAAGACCAACTACAACCGGATTTGATATTTCAAAAGCAAGAGAAATTTTGGGATATAAACCACTTACATTCGAAGAGAGCCTCTCTCAATTAGAAGAATAGGCCCTCTGATTAATTTTTCTATATTTGCTACTTAACATTGAAAGCATTACCAATACAGTATTATGAGGTCTTTTTTAGTATTATTAATTAGTATCTTTTTCTTTAATGCAACAATTGCACAAACTATTTCTGCGGTAGAAGATAATTGCCCGCAAGAAGCAATTGTAGAGAAGTCCATGTCTGAAAAAATTGATGATGGATTTGGACCAGTTGTGGGTGTATTAGCTTCTGTGTTATTTTGGGATCCATTTGATGCTTTTGGTATTTATGATCCTGTTGTTTATGACGAGCAAGGAATCCCAGTAGCTGATTCCCCAATGGACGGAACAGTTGATTTTACAGAAGGTTCTAATGAAGTGACTGGTCATTGCACCAAGTTTTCAGGTCTTGAAGGAACTAGAGTAATCTTAGATGGCAAAATTTATTTTGTTGATGAAGTAAAGAATGATGTTTCAATGACCGTTGAAAGTCCTATGCATTCATCTGCTTCAGATGTGGTGATGAGCAGTGCTGCTCAAAACCCAATTAGAATTATTGTTATTTGGCTGGTAATAGGAGCCATCTTTTTCACAATCAAAACTAGATTCATTAATGTTAGAGGATTCAAGCATTCCATTGATTTAATTAGAGGTAAGTACAGTAAACCAAAAACCAAAGGTGAAAGAGCAGCTGCAGGTGAGGTATCACACTTTCAAGCATTGGTAACCGCACTCTCGGCTACGGTGGGGTTAGGGAATATTGCAGGTGTAGCTATTGCTGTATCTGTTGGTGGAGCGGGAGCAACATTTTGGCTTATTGTGGCTGGATTGCTAGGAATGTCATCTAAGTTTATCGAATGTACATTAGGTGTTAAATACAGAAATGTCAATTCTGACGGAGAAGTATCTGGTGGTCCAATGTATTATCTTTCAAAGGGATTAGCAAAACAAGGTAAAAAAGGATTGGGTAGAATCTTAGCTGGAATGTTTGCAGTACTTTGTATTGGTGGATCTTTCGGAGGTGGAAATATGTTCCAAGCGAATCAAGCATTTGATCAAGTAAAAAACAAATTTACCAGCCTGCAAACAGTTGAGTTTTTAGGAATGGATGGCGGAGTTCTATTCGGAATTATTATGGCGGTTCTTGTTGCTGTAGTAATTATTGGAGGAATTAAAAGTATTGCCAGAGTAACAGATAAAATTGTACCAGTGATGGTTGGTATGTATGTCTTAACTGCATTGATTATTATCGGAATGAATATTGATCAAATTGGAGATGCATTCAGTCAAATCTTCAATGGAGCGTTCGCACCCGGAGCACTTAAAGGTGGTATCTTAGGGGTGTTAATTATCGGATTCCAAAGAGCTGCCTTCTCTAATGAAGCGGGTGTTGGTTCTGCATCAATTGCACATGCCGCAGTTAAAACTGATGAACCTGTAACTGAAGGATTTGTTTCTTTGCTTGAACCATTTATTGATACAGTTGTGGTTTGTACTATGACTGCACTCGTTTTAATATTTACAGGATACACTGCAAACCCAGCAGGTCTTGCAGGTGCTCCTTTAACTTCTGCAGCATTTAGTAGTGTTATACCTTGGTTTGATTGGGTTCTTCTAATTGCAATTGTGCTTTTTGCCTTTTCTACAATGATCTCTTGGTCTTATTACGGTTTAAAAGCATTCACTTATTTATTCGGACAAGGAAAACCACAAGAATACATTTATAAAGGAATGTTCTTAATATTCATTGTTGTTGGTGCGTCTTCTAGCCTTAGTAACGTAATGGATTTTTCAGATCTAATGATTCTTGGAATGGCTTTCCCTAATATTCTGGGTCTTTACTTCTTGTCGGGTGAGGTGAAAGCAGACATGATAGATTATATGGCCAGGGTCAAGTCTGGCGTCATCAAGAAATATAAGTAATTGAAAGAGCACTTTAATTTTTCACGAAATCAAAAAATCGGAGTCGCGGCTCTGTCAATTTTGATAGTTGCAGGAATAGTGCTTCTTAATGTCAATTACAATCAATACCTACCTGAGCGTACAGATGTTTTGTACTCAGACTTTGATCTGAGTTCAAATGACGATTTATCTAATGGCTTAACGAACGAAAATGAATCTGATCTTGAAAACAAGATTGATTACTTTGATCCAAATGAAATTTCTGTAGTTGATTGGGAAGATTTAGGGTTTTCTGAGAAACAAGCCAAGTCAATTGTGAAGTATCGAGATGCCTATGGTCCATTTGAAAACGCTAATGAAGTAGGCAAAATTTATGTGATTTCGGATGAAAAGTTCAAGGAGCTGAAGCCTTTCATGATTTTTACAAATCCAGAGACCAGTCAAAATAATGATTTCAAAAATGACGAATATGTACCTTACTCTAAAGAGCTGTTGCAAATTGAAATCAATTCTGCATCAAAAGAAGAATTAGAAAGTATTTCTGGCATTGGCCCAACTTTTTCTGAAAGAATCGTCAAGTATCGAAATCTGTTGGGAGGTTTTTATTCTTCAAATCAATATTCAGAAGTTTACGGTTTGAAAGAGGAGTCTCTCAAAGCACTGGAAGATAATACCGTAATTGACAGGGAGGCTATCACAAAAATCAAAATCAACTCTTGCTCAAAGTCAGACTTGAAAAAACATCCATTCTTTAAAAAGTGGGAAGTGACAGCAGCAGTAATGACTGAAAGACAAAAACAAAAACTAACATCTCTTCAATTCTTGATCGAGCAAAAAGTGGTTTCAGAATCAGAAGTTGAAAAAATGAACCATTACACATCCTTTGAATAATTATGAGTTTACAAGAAGAATTAAGAATTGCAATTAGAGATGTACCTGACTTTCCAAAAGAAGGAATTGTTTTTAAAGACATCACAACCATTTTTCAAAATGCTGAATTAACAAAAAAGGTTCATGCTGAAGTGATAAGTCAAATAAAAGAGCTCAAGATTGACGCAATTGCAGGAATTGAAAGTCGTGGTTTTCTTTTAGGTCCGGCTTTAGCCATGGATTTAGGTTTGCCTTTTATTATGATTCGTAAAAAAGGAAAACTTCCGTACCACACAGTCTCACATAAGTATGATCTTGAATATGGTAGAGCTGAGATTGAAATGCACACAGACGCTGTTTCTCCCGGCCAAAACATTCTAATTCATGATGACTTATTGGCTACAGGTGGATCGGCTTCAGCTGCTGCCCAATTGATAACAAAACAGGGCGGAAAAGTAGCTGGATTCAACTTTCTAATTGAGCTCTCCTTTTTAGAAGGTAGGGAGATGTTGAAGGAATACTCAGAAAATATTACTACTTTAGTAGACTTTTAAAAACACTCCGCAATTGTCTTAATTTTAAGGTAATCCACTAAACAGGTGGATTTGTAGGTTTAAGAGAATTGTGAAATTGAAAATATTACAAGAAATGGAAATTGTAGAAAACGAAAACCAGTTGATGATCAAGCAAATGGTTCGTGATTTCGCAGAAAAAGAAATCAGACCGAAGATGATGGAATGGGACGAATCTCAAGAGTTCCCAGTGCCTTTGTTTAAGAAGTTAGGGGAACTTGGATTGATGGGAGTATTGGTTCCTGAAGAGTATGGAGGATCTGGTTTTGGATACAATGAGTACATCACTGTCATTACGGAGATTTCTCAAGTGTGCGGGTCAATAGGACTTTCAGTTGCTGCGCATAACTCATTGTGTACTGGACATATTTTATATCATGGTTCAGAAGAGCAAAAAAGAAAATACCTTCCAAAGTTAGCATCTGCTGAATTTATTGGAGCATGGGGATTAACTGAAACAGGTACAGGTTCGGATGCTGGAGGAATGGCGACAACAGCTGTTAAAGATGGAGATCACTGGGTGCTTAACGGCTCTAAGAACTTTATTACACACGCCATTTCAGGTGATGTAGCTGTAGTTATAGTAAGAACTGGCGAAAAAGGTGATTCTCACGGAATGTCTGCTTTCATAGTTGAAAAAGGAACACCGGGATTCTCTTCTGGAAAGAAAGAGAATAAATTAGGAATGAGAGCATCTGAAACAGCTGAACTTATTTTTGATAACTGTAGAATTCACAATGATCAACTGATCGGAGAAGAAGGAAAAGGATTCGTTCAAGCAATGAAAGTTTTAGATGGAGGAAGAATCTCTATTGGAGCTCTTGCATTAGGAATAGCAACTGGAGCTTATAAAGCTGCACTTAAGTATTCTAAAGAAAGAGAACAGTTCGGTCAGCCAATTGCAAAATTTCAAGGTATTGCTTTCAAATTAGCAGATATGGCAACTAAAGTAAAAGCTGCTGAATTATTACTTCTTCAAGCTGCGGCAATGAAGAATAGAGGTGAGAAGATGACTAAAGAATCTGCCATGGCTAAGTATTATGCCTCTGAAATCTCTGTTGAAGTTTCAACTGATTGTGTTCAAATCTTTGGTGGATACGGTTATACGAAAGACTTTCCAGCTGAGAAATTTTACAGAGATTCTAAGCTTTGTACGATAGGTGAAGGAACCTCTGAAATTCAAAAATTGGTAATTTCTAGAGAATTATTTAGATAAGATTGTGATAATTATAAAATTGGACTATCTTTGCCATCCAATTTTGAATAAGAAATAAATAAAGATATGTTAATAATTCCATTGAAAGAAGGCGAAAATATTGAGAGAGCGCTTAAGAGATACAAGAAGAAGTTCGAAAGAACAGGAGTCTTAAGAGAATTGAGAGATAGACAACAATTCACTAAACCTTCTATTGTCAACAGACAAATGAAATTGAAAGCTGCATACAAACAAAGAATGCAACAAGCGGAAATGTAATTAGTAACATTTTCTTTCAAAATACGTTAAAGAGTGTAGTTTACTACACTCTTTTTTTATGGCCTACAGCGAACAGTTTGAGAACTACTTATTACACGAAAAGAGATTTTCGGCTCATACTGTGGTTGCCTATATGAAAGACTTGAGTCAGTTTTATGAGAGCTGTGCTATCGAGACAGACTCAGATGTACAAGATGTTACTCACAGAAACTTGAGAGGATATTTAGTTGATATGGTAGAGTCCGGTCTTGAGAACTCATCTATAAATAGAAAGCTATCTTCTGTTAAAACCTTTTTTAAGTTCTTAAGGCAGAATGATTTTATTTCTGCTAATCCAGCTCAAAAAATAAAAAGTCTTAAGCAAAAGAAAGTCTTACCTCAATTTGTGCCAGAAACGCAATTGTGGGATAAAAGCATATTTGAAGAAGTAGAAGACGTTTTCGAGAGATCTCAAGATGAACTAATTTTAGAATTGTTTTATCAAACTGGAATTCGATTGGATGAACTGATCAAGCTGAAAGAGAAAAGTGTTAGCAGTGCGCAAATAAAGGTGTTGGGAAAACGAAACAAAGAAAGAATCATTCCCATCACGCAAAATCTCTATCAATTGATTGAGCATTACCAAGCAATTAAAAACGATTTAGGTTTATTTTCAGAAACCTTAATGTGTTCTAAAAAAGGCAAAATACTCCAGCCAAAGTTTGTTTATAACAAGGTTAATCATTATCTTGGAAAAGCGACGAACCTGAGTAAGAAGAGTCCTCACGTGCTGCGGCACACCTTTGCTACGCACATGTTGAATAATGGCGCTTCTCTTGAGTCAATTAAAAAATTGTTAGGTCACACTGACTTATCTGCGACTCAAATCTATACTCATAATTCGTTTAAGCAAATTAAGTCGATTTATAAACAATCGCACCCACGTGGTGCAGCCCAGTAATCTGGGAATTAAAACTAGGAGGTATTATGGATTTAAATGTTCATGCGGTTCACTTTGATGCAGACCGTAAATTGGTAGACTTTGTAAATGAGAAAGTCGCTAAACTAGAATTGTTTTTCGATAACATTATTTCAGGTGAAGTTTATCTAAAGTTAGATAAGGCCGGTAGCGGCGAAAACAAAGTAGCCGAAATAAAATTATCCATCCCAGGAAAAGAATTATTTGCAAAGAAACAATGTAATAGTTTTGAAGAAGCAGCAGACCTTGCTTGCGAAGCTTTGAGAAAACAAGTTAAAAAACACAAATCAAAACACAGTTAACATTAAAATTTTTTAAATTTATCCCTTCTTGATTTTTCAAGAGGGGATTTTTCTTGTGAAATTCACAAAAAAAAGCTCGGCCCGGCGGAAATAAATTATTAATAATAAATGTTTGGCCCCAAATTTGAATCACGTAAAACAATTAATAAAAAAATTATGAAAAAAGTATTTGCAATGTTCTCGTTACTATTAATCTTTGGTACAGGAGCTCAAGCACAAACAAAAATTGGTGGAATTGCCATGCCTAATGTAATGAAGGCTGATGGACAATACCTTAAGATGAATGGTGGCGGAATTAGAGAAAAGATGTGGATCGACCTTTATGTAGGTGTTCTGTATTTAGAAAACAAAACAAGTGATGCAGATAAAATCATCAAAGCTGATGAGCCAATGGCTATCAAAATGAAGATTATATCTGGTATGGTGTCTAATTCTAAATTAGAAGATGCCGTGAGAGATGGAATGGAGAAGTCAACAGGTGGTGATATTTCTAAAGTAGAAGCGAGAATGGAAACTTTGATCAAAAAAGGTTTTGCAGCTGATGTTGTAGATGGTGATTTGTTTGACCTTGTTTACATCCCAGGTAAAGGAACTACGCTTAAAAAGAACAACAAAGATCTAGTTACTGTTGAAGGTTTAGACTTTAAAGAAGCTTTATTTGGTGTTTGGTTGTGTGATGACCCAGCTGATGATAACCTGAAAAAGAAGATGTTAGGAAAGTAATTCGTTTTTCATGAAAATATTTTAAAATATTTTTTTGTCAACATAAATTAGTTTCATATATTTGCACTCCCGTTTTGAAAAAGGCGGGAGTTTTTTAGTTCTTTTAATAGGAGATTTTGCCTCTGTAGCTCAGCTGGCTTAGAGCAGCTGATTTGTAATCAGCAGGTCGTGGGTTCGAGTCCCTCCAGAGGCTCCATTTTATAGTATTATTGGGGAGATACCAAAGCGGCCAACTGGGACAGACTGTAACTCTGTTGATTTATTTCTTCGAAGGTTCGAATCCTTCTCTCCCCACAGTACTAAAATAATAAGCGGGAGTAGCTCAGTTGATAGAGCGTCAGCCTTCCAAGCTGAGGGTCGCGAGTTTGAGTCTCGTCTCCCGCTCAAAAAATTTGAAGGGTCGTCTCGGTTTAACCGAGATCACCACTCAAAAAATGTAAGTAGAGAAAGTTTACTTTAACTACTTGCTAAATTGTCAAACGAGACAATTTAAATAAAAGAATTAATGCCGGTGTAGCTCAGGGGGAGAGCGTTTCCTTGGTAAGGAAGAGGCCACGGGTTCAAATCCCGTCATTGGCTCTAAAGAGTAATGACGAGGTTAGGATTTACCCTGATGCAGAGATAGCGGCATTGATTAATTTTAGTGATTAAGAGAGAGAAAGAGAAGAAGAGGTGATCATTGAAAAACGAGTAATTGCGAATAGATTTTGGATAGCCAAATATCGTCAATCGCTCAACAGGATTAGTACACACTTTTTTAAGTGTGTTTTTGGTGTATATATAATTTGATAAATAAATAATAATAAAGTAAACAATTGTAGATTATGGCTAAGGAAACTTTTGACCGTTCCAAACCACACGTAAATATTGGAACAATTGGACACGTAGATCACGGGAAAACTACTTTAACTGCTGCTATTACTGTTGTATTAGGTAAAGCTGGTGGTGCTGAAGTTAGAGATTTCGATACAATCGACAACGCTCCAGAAGAAAAAGAAAGAGGTATTACTATTAATACTTCACACGTTGAATATGAAACTGAGAACAGACACTACGCTCACGTAGATTGTCCTGGTCACGCCGATTATGTAAAGAACATGGTAACGGGTGCTGCTCAAATGGATGGTGCTATCCTTGTAGTTGCGGCTACAGATGGTCCAATGCCTCAAACTAGAGAGCATATCCTACTTGGAAGACAAGTTGGTATTCCTAGAATGGTTGTTTTCATGAATAAAGTAGACATGGTTGATGACGAAGAGTTATTAGAGCTTGTTGAAATGGAGATTAGAGACTTATTATCTTTCTATGAGTATGATGGTGACAACACACCTGTTATTGCTGGATCTGCTTTAGGTGGATTAAATGGTGATGCTAAGTGGGAGCCTTCAATTATGGAATTAATGGCAGCAGTTGATGCTTACATTGAATTACCTCAAAGAGAAGTTGATAAAGATTTCTTAATGCCAATTGAAGATGTATTCTCGATTACTGGTCGTGGAACTGTTGCAACTGGAAAAATCGAAACTGGTGTTATTAACTCTGGTGAAGAAGTTGACATTATCGGAATGGGTGATGAAAAATTATCTTCTACTGTAACTGGTGTTGAGATGTTCAGAAAGATCTTAGATAGAGGTGAAGCAGGAGATAACGTAGGTATCTTATTAAGAGGTATTGAAAAGTCTGATATCCGTAGAGGTATGGTTATCGCTAAGCCTGGATCAATTAAGCCACACGCTAAATTTCAAGCAGAGGTTTATATCCTTAAGAAAGAAGAAGGTGGACGTCACACTCCATTTCACAATAAATACAGACCACAGTTCTATTTAAGAACTACAGATGTTACTGGTGAAATCATCCTTGAAGATGGTAGAGAAATGGTAATGCCTGGTGATAACGTTACTATTACTGTAAATCTTATCGTTCCTGTTGCAATTAACGACGGACTAAGATTTGCTATCCGTGAGGGTGGTAGAACAGTAGGTGCTGGTCAGGTTACTAAGATTTTAGATTAATCTAAAGTCCATATAAAAATTGAGGGAGTCCCGTCTCGGCTATGCTGAGATGGGACAACTTCTCTCAAGTTTTACGGGTGTAGTTCAATGGTAGAATGCCGGTCTCCAACACCGTTGATGAGGGTTCGAGTCCTTCCACCCGTGCTAAAAAGAATTACAGAATCAAGAAATTGATTTTGAAACGCCTGCCAAAAACAGGCAAATTAAAATAAGAAACGTGGCTAACATTATTCAATATATTGAAGAGTCTTACAATGAGCTAGTACATAAAGTTACTTGGCCAACTTGGGATCAACTTCAAAGTAGTTCAATCGTAGTACTAGTTGCTTCGGTTATTTTTGCATTATTAATCTTTGCAATGGATTACCTTTTTGGAATTAACGTAAAGTTCGTAAATGAATCACCTGATTTTGGTGCTTGGCCTGGGATTCTAGGATTCTATTATGAATTTATTGGTGCTTACAAAATTAAATAATCATTGATGAGCGAAGTAAAGAAACGTTGGTACGTAGTTAGAGCTATCGGTGGTAAAGAGAAAAAAGTTCGTGATTATATCGAGCTTGAAATTAAACGCCACAAACTTGAACACTTAGTTGGACAAGTTTTAATCCCTACTGAAAAAGTTTACCAAATTAGAAATGGTAAAAAAATCAGTAAAGAAAGAAATTACCTTCCTGGTTATGTTTTGATTGAAGCAGCTCTTGAAGGAGAAGTACAGCACGTTATCAAAAGTGTTCCTAATGTAATTGGATTCATGGGTGCGGTTAAAGGAGGAGATCCTATGCCAATGCGCCAAAGTGAAGTACACAGAATTCTTGGTAAAGTTGATGAACTTGCTGAGCAAGAAGAAGAATTAAACATCCCTTATGTTGTTGGTGAAACTGTCAAAGTAATTGATGGTCCATTCAACGGATTTAATGGGGTGATTGAAAATATTAATGAAGAGAAGAAGAAGTTAGAGGTGATGGTGAAAATATTCGGCCGTAAAACTCCACTGGAGTTAAATTACATGCAGGTCGACAAAAACAGTTAAAAGTTTTTATTAACGAGTAGGAGCACTACGCGGGCTATTATAATGCTTCCGGTCTGCGATTAACGTGTGTTAGTACTACTAAAAACAAAGTAAAATGGCAAAACAAGTTGATGGATTAATCAAGCTTCAAATTAAAGGTGGAGCAGCTAATCCAGCACCACCAGTAGGACCTGCTTTAGGTGCGAAAGGTGTGAACATCATGGAGTTCTGTAAGCAGTTTAATGCTAGAACCCAAGAGAAAGCTGGAAAAGTATTACCGGTTGTTATTACAGTTTATGGCGATAAATCATTCGATTTTATCGTAAAAACTCCTCCGGTAGCTGTACAATTATTAGAAGCTGCTAAACTTAAATCTGGTTCAGCCGAACCAAACAGAATCAAAGTAGCAAAAGTAACATGGGATCAAGTAAGAGCAATCGCTGAAGATAAAATTCAGGATATGAATGCTTTTAAAGTTGAATCTGCAATGAAAATGGTAGCCGGTACTGCAAGAAGTATGGGTATCACTGTTCAGGGCGCATTTCCAGAACCTAAATAATTTGAGCTATGGCAAGAATAAGTAAGAAAAGAAAAGCAATCTTGGAGAAAATTGACCAAGAGAAAGCTTACTCTCTAACTGAGGCATGTGCTTTAGTAAAGGAGATTACAACTACTAAATTTGACGCATCTGTTGATTTGGCAATCAGATTAGGAGTAGATCCTAGAAAAGCTAACCAAATGGTACGTGGTACTGTTGCTCTTCCTCACGGAACAGGTAAAGACATCAAGGTATTGGTGTTATGTACTCCTGACAAAGAAGAAGAAGCAAAAGCTGCTGGTGCCGATCACGTTGGTTTGGATGATTATATCACTAAAATTAAAGGCGGATGGACTGATATTGACGTTATCGTTACTATGCCATCTGTAATGGGTAAAGTAGGTGCTTTAGGTAGAGTATTAGGACCAAGAGGTCTTATGCCAAATCCTAAAACCGGAACCGTTACAATGGATATTGGTAAAGCAGTAACTGAAGTAAAGGCTGGTAAAATTGACTTTAGAGTAGACAAATTCGGAATCATTCATTCATCTGTAGCAAAATCATCTTTTGATGCTGCTAAGATTGAAGAAAATGCAAATGAATTATTACAAACTATCGTAAAGTTAAAACCAACAGCTGCAAAAGGAATTTACATTAAGAGCATCACAGTAAGCTCAACAATGTCTCCTGGAATTAGTATTGACGCAAAACAATTTGCTAGCTAAAACACTTGATTATGACGAAAGACGAAAAATCACAGTACATTGAAGATTTGGCAACCAAATTGTCTGAGTCGGGTGTATTCTATCTGACTGACGCATCTGGATTAGATGTTGAATCAGTAAACAATTTAAGAGAAAAATGCTTCAAAAGCAATATTGAGATGAAGGTTGTAAAAAACACTCTTCTTAAGAAAGCTATGGAGAAAATTGAAGATAAGAACTATGAAGAGCTTTACGGAGTTCTTGCTGGTCCTACTGCAATATTATTCTCTGAAGTTGGAAACGCTCCGGCAAAGTTGATTAAAGATTTCCGTAAGAAAAACGATAAACCACTTGTTAAAGGTGCATTTATTGAAGAAGCGATCTACACTGGTGATGATAACTTAGAATTCCTAAGCGCCATCAAAAGTAAAGAAGAGCTTATCGGAGAAATCATTGGTCTTCTTCAATCGCCTGCTAAAAACGTTATTTCTGGACTTAAGTCTGGAGGCGGAACCATCGCAGGTATTATTAAAACGCTATCCGAAAGAACGGAAGCTTAAACTATTAACTTAAATTAAAAAATAAATAAAATGGCAGATTTAAAAAAATTCGCTGAGGAGCTAGTAAACTTAACAGTAAAAGATGTTAACGAATTAGCTGAAATCTTAAAAGAAGAGTATGGTATCGAGCCTGCTGCTGCTGCTGCAGTTGCTGTTGCTGGACCTGCTGCTGGTGGAGACGCTGGTGGAGAAGCTCAAACTGAGTTTGACGTAATCTTAAAAGCTGCAGGTGGCGCAAAACTAGCTGTAGTAAAACTAGTTAAAGAATTAACTGGTAAAGGACTTAAAGAAGCAAAAGAATTAGTTGATAGCGCACCTGCTACAGTTAAAGAAGCTGTTTCTAAAGACGAAGCTGACGGTCTTAAATCTTCTTTAGAAGAGGCAGGAGCTGAAGTAGAGATTAAATAAGACATACTTATTTTACACAGGATAGGCACTGCTTTCGGGCATGTGCCTACTCCTGTTTTATATTGCTTATAGTCCAATAAGCGTTTTGATAACTAAAAATTTTTAAGCCTTGGGATCAACAAATAATATTACCGAAAGAATTAGCTTTAGAAGTCAATCAAAGGTATTTGAATACCCGGATTTTCTAGACATACAATTAGAGTCATTTAGACAGTTCTTTCAGTTGGAAACAACACCTGAAAACAGAAATGAAGAAGGTCTCTTCAAAGTGTTTAGTGAGAATTTTCCAATTACGGATACTAGAAACCAATTCGTATTAGAGTTCTTAGATTATTTCATTGACCCTCCTAGATATACTATCACAGAGTGTATCGATAGAGGATTAACGTATTCTGTACCTTTAAAAGCTAAGCTTAAATTGTACTGTACTGATCCTGAACATGAGGATTTTGAAACAATCGTTCAAGATGTGTACTTAGGTACCATCCCATACATGACCCCAAAAGGATCATTTGTTGTCAATGGTGCAGAAAGAGTAATCGTTTCTCAGCTACACAGATCTCCTGGAGTTTTCTTCGGGCAATCTCGTCACGCTAACGGAACTAAACTTTATTCTGCTAGAATTATTCCTTTTAAAGGATCTTGGATTGAGTTCGCAACAGATATTAATTCTGTAATGTATGCGTATATCGATCGTAAGAAAAAGTTACCTGTTACTACTCTTTTCCGTGCTATCGGATTCGAGAGTGATAAAGATATTTTAGAAATTTTCGATCTTGCCGACGAAGTGAAAGTTACTAAGGCTGGATTGAAAAAAGTTCTAGGTAGAAAACTTGCTGCCAGAGTTCTTAAAACTTGGGTAGAGGATTTCGTAGATGAGGATACTGGTGAGGTAGTTTCTATCGAAAGAAACGAAGTGTTGTTAGACCGTGAAACAATCTTAGAAAAAGATCATATCGAACTTATTTCTGATTGTGGAGCGAAAACTATCATCCTTCATAAAGAGAATGTAAATTCTGCAGATTTTGCAATTATTTACAACACTCTTCAAAAAGATACATCAAATTCAGAGAAAGAGGCAGTAGAGCACATCTACCGTCAATTGAGAAATGCTGAGCCGCCAGATTTTGAGACGGCAAGAAACGTATTCGAAAAACTTTTCTTCTCTGATACTAGATATGATTTAGGTGAAGTTGGACGTTTTAGAATTAATACGAAATTGGGAATCGATACAGATATCGACCAAAAAGTATTAACGAAGCAAGATATCATCTTAATCGTAAAATATTTGATCGAGTTAATCAATGCGAAAGCAGAGATTGATGATATTGATCACTTGTCAAACAGACGTGTTAGAACGGTTGGTGAGCAATTACACAACCAGTTCGGAGTTGGTTTAGCTAGAATGGCTAGAACTATCCGTGAAAGAATGAATGTTAGAGATAACGAAGTATTTACGCCAATCGATTTGATTAATGCGAAAACACTTTCATCTGTAATTAACTCATTCTTCGGAACGAATCAGCTTTCTCAGTTTATGGATCAAACGAATCCACTATCTGAGGTTACTCACAAGAGAAGACTTTCGGCACTAGGGCCTGGAGGTTTATCGAGAGAAAGAGCAGGATTTGAGGTTCGTGATGTTCACTACACTCACTACGGACGTCTTTGTACAATTGAAACTCCTGAGGGACCGAATATTGGTCTTATTTCTTCACTTTGTGTATTCGCAAAGGTGAACAAACTTGGATTTATCGAAACTCCTTATTGGGAAGTTGAGAAAGGAAAAGTTGACTTCAAAAAAGAGCCGATTTATAAATCAGCTGAAGAAGAAGAAGGAAAAATCATTGCACAAGCTTCTGTTGCAATGGATGAAAAAGGAGCATTTACTGATGACAAAATTAAAGCAAGACTAGAAGGTGACTTCCCAGTTGTTGATCCAAAAGAAATCGCAATGGTGGATGTTGGAACAAATCAAATTGCTTCAATTGCAGCATCTTCAATTCCTTTCTTAGAGCATGATGATGCCAACAGAGCCCTGATGGGATCTAACATGCAGAGACAAGCAGTTCCTTTATTAAAACCAAACTCTCCAATAGTTGGTACTGGAATCGAGAAGCTAGTAGCTAGAGATTCAAGAGTATTGATTAATGCAGAAGGTACAGGAGTTGTTGAATATGTTGATGCAAACGAAATCAAAATCAAATACAACTTATCTAAAGAAGATAAATTGGTAAACTTTGATGGAGATGTTAAATCATATGAATTAACGAAATTCCAAAAAACCAATCAATCAACTACTATTAACTTAAGACCGATTGTGTCAAAAGGTGATAAGGTTGAAAAAGGTCAGGTTCTTTGTGAAGGATATGCGACACAATTAGGAGAGCTTGCGTTAGGTCAAAACTTGAAAGTAGCATTCATGCCATGGCAAGGATATAACTTTGAGGATGCGATTGTAATCTCTGAGAAAATTGTTCGTAATGATATCTTTACTTCTGTACACATTGATGAGTACGCATTGGAAGTTAGAGATACTAAACGTGGTTTAGAAGAATTAACTGCTGATATTCCTAACGTTTCAGAAGAGGCTACTAAAGACCTTGATGAAAACGGAATTATTAGAGTTGGTGCTGATATTAAAGAAGGTGATATCTTAATTGGGAAAATTACTCCAAAAGGTGAAACTGATCCTTCTCCAGAAGAAAAACTATTAAGAGCAATCTTTGGTGATAAAGCCGGAGATGTTAAAGATGCTTCATTGAAAGCTGGTCCTTCTCTAAGAGGGGTTGTAGTAAACAAGAAATTGTTTTCTAGAGCAATCAAAGACAGAAAAACAAAAGCTAAAGACAAGCCAATGCTTGCTGCTTTAGATGAAGAGTTTGACAAAGAAGCTGATTTATTAGCAGGTGTTTTAATTGACAAGCTGTTAGTAATCCTTGATGGTTTAAAATCGGCAGGTGTATTCAACAACTACAAAGAAGAAATCTTGAAAAAAGGAATTAAGTTCTCAAACAAGAACTTAGCTACTGTTGATTTCCAAATTGTAAATCCATATAACTGGACATCTGACGAAAAAGTTAATAAACTAGTTCAAAGAGTTCTTCACAACTATAACATTAAAGCAAACGATTTATTGGGAATCTTTAAGAGAAAGAAATTCCAAATCTCTGTTGGTGATGAGTTACCAAACGGAATCGTGAAAATGGCTAAGGTTTATGTTGCGAAAAAGAGAAAACTAAAAGTAGGTGATAAGATGGCGGGACGTCACGGTAACAAAGGTATTGTTGCTAATATCGTTCGTCAAGAAGATATGCCTTTCTTAGAAGACGGAACTCCTGTTGATATTGTACTTAACCCACTTGGTGTACCATCTCGTATGAACCTTGGACAGATTTACGAAACTGTTTTAGGATGGGCTGGTGATGAACTAGGTGTTAAGTTTGCAACTCCAATTTTTGATGGAGCTTCAATTGAGCAAATCAACGAATACACTGACAAAGCTGGCGTACCTAAATTTGGTAAAACTTACCTAATTGATGGAAACACAGGTGAGCAATTTGATCAACCGGCTACAGTAGGTATTATTTACATGCTGAAACTAGGTCACATGGTTGATGATAAGATGCACGCTCGTTCTATCGGACCATACTCATTAATTACACAACAACCATTGGGTGGTAAAGCTCAATTTGGTGGTCAAAGATTTGGTGAGATGGAAGTTTGGGCACTTGAGGCTTATGGTGCAGCTAATATCCTAAGAGAAATCTTGACTATTAAGTCGGATGACGTGATGGGTAGAGCTAAAGCTTACGAATCAATTGTAAAAGGTGAAAATTTCCAAGAACCTGGTATTCCAGAATCATTCAACGTATTGTTGAACGAGCTGGCTGGTTTAGGATTGAACATCACAATGGATTAATTATTAATTGAATTAAAGAATCTAGATATTAAGTTGGGCTGAGGATCCCGAAGCCCAACTTAATTTTCTAAAATCTAAAAAGATAATATGGCTTACAGAAAAGAACAAAAACAAAGAAGTAGTTTTAATAAAATTACGATCAGTTTGGCTTCTCCAGAAATGATTCTAGAGAGATCACATGGTGAAGTTTTAAAGCCTGAGACGATTAACTACAGAACATATAAACCAGAAAGAGATGGTTTGTTTTGTGAGAGAATCTTCGGACCTGTAAAAGATTACGAATGTCACTGTGGTAAATACAAAAGAATCCGTTATAAAGGAATCGTTTGTGACCGTTGTGGTGTTGAGGTAACTGAAAAGAAAGTTAGAAGAGAGAGAATGGGACACATCTCATTAGTTGTGCCTGTTGCTCATATCTGGTATTTCCGTTCTTTACCAAACAAAATTGGTTACTTATTAGGCTTACCTACTAAGAAATTGGATCAAATCATCTATTACGAAAGATATGTGGTTATCCAAAAAGGTATTGCTGAAAGAGCTGATGGTGAACCATTAGAATACATGGACTTCCTGACTGAAGAGGAGTACCTTGATATTTTGGATGAAATGCCAAAAGAGAATCAATATTTAGATGATAACGATCCTAACAAGTTTATTGCTAAGATGGGTGCTGAGGCATTACATGATTTATTAGCTAGACTTGAATTAAATTCTTTATCATTTGATTTAAGACATAAAGCAAACACTGAAACTTCTCAACAAAGAAAGAAAGAAGCATTAAAGCGTCTTCAAGTTGTTGAATCTTTAAGAGATTCGCATACAAGAGTTGAGAATCGTCCTGAATGGATGATTGTTAAAGTTGTACCGGTTATTCCGCCTGAATTAAGACCTTTAGTTCCTCTAGATGGTGGACGTTTTGCAACTTCTGATTTAAATGACCTTTATAGAAGAGTTATTATCAGAAATAACCGTTTGAAAAGATTATTAGAGATCAAAGCTCCTGAAGTGATCTTGAGAAATGAGAAGCGTATGCTTCAAGAATCTGTTGATTCTTTATTCGATAACTCAAGAAAATCATCAGCAGTAAAAACTGAATCTAACAGACCTTTAAAATCATTATCTGATTCGTTAAAAGGTAAGCAAGGGCGTTTCCGTCAAAACTTACTTGGTAAAAGGGTTGATTATTCTGCACGTTCTGTAATCGTTGTAGGACCTAACTTGAAATTACACGAGTGTGGTCTTCCAAAGAACATGGCGGCTGAGTTATTCAAACCTTTCGTAATCAGAAAACTGATTGAAAGAGGTGTTGTAAAAACTGTAAAGTCTGCGAAGAAAATCGTTGATAAGAAAGAACCAATAGTTTGGGATATTCTTGAAAACGTATTGAAAGGACACCCTGTTCTATTGAACAGAGCCCCAACTCTTCACAGATTAGGTATCCAGGCTTTCCAACCAAAATTAATTGAAGGAAAAGCAATTAGACTTCACCCATTAGTATGTACGGCCTTCAACGCCGATTTTGATGGGGATCAAATGGCAGTTCACTTACCATTAGGTAATGCTGCAATTCTTGAAGCTCAAATGCTAATGCTTTCTTCTCACAATATCCGTAACTCTGCTAATGGTGCTCCTATTGCTGTACCTTCTCAGGATATGGTATTGGGTCTTTACTACATTACTAAGTTGAAGAGATCTACAAAAGAAGAGAAAGTTGCTGGTGAAGACATGACATTCTATTCTCCTGAAGAAGTGATTATCGCTAAAAATGAAGGAGCTTTAGATATCCATGCTGCTATTAAAGTAAGAACTAATGATGTTGATGAAGACGGTAACGAGATTGTTCGTATCGTAGAGACTACTTGTGGTCGTGTTATCTTCAACGAAATGGTTCCTAACGCAGTAGGATATGTTGATGAAGTATTAACTAAGAAAGCATTGAGAGGAATTATCTCAAAAGTATTAGCGGTTTGTGGAACAGCTCGTACTGCTCAATTCTTAGATGATATTAAAGGATTAGGATACCATATGGCATTCAAAGGTGGGTTATCATTCAACTTAGATGACGTAATTATTCCTAAAGAGAAGGATGAAATGGTTGATAAAGCCAACACTGAAGTTGATGAAGTAATGATGAACTATAACATGGGTCTGATTACTAACAACGAGCGTTACAACCAAATCATTGATATCTGGACGCACACTAATACTCGTCTTACTCAGAAATTGATGGACAGAATTTCTACAGATAACCAAGGTTTCAACTCTATCTATATGATGATGGATTCTGGAGCAAGGGGATCTAAAGAGCAAATTCGTCAGTTATCTGGAATGAGGGGATTAATGGCGAAACCACAAAAATCTGGTGCTTCTTCTCAAGACATTATTGAGAACCCGATTCTTTCAAACTTTAAAGAAGGATTATCGGTACTTGAGTACTTTATTTCTACTCACGGAGCCCGTAAAGGTCTTGCAGATACAGCCCTAAAAACGGCAGATGCAGGTTACCTAACAAGAAGGTTAGTTGATGTTGCTCAAGATGTTGTTATTAACGAAGACGATTGTGGTACCCTTAGAGGAATCGTAGTTTCTCCGTTAAAGAAAAATGACGATATCGTTGAGTCATTATATGACAGAATTCTTGGTAGAACAGCTGTTGCAGATGTTTACATGCCAGGAACTGAAGATTTAATTATTGCTGCAGGTGAAGAAATCACTGAGCCTTACGCTAAGACAATCGAAGCTGCTGATATTGATGAAGTTGAAGTACGTTCAGTACTTACTTGTGAAATGAAGCGTGGAGTTTGTGCTAAGTGTTACGGACGTAACCTTTCATCAAGTGAAATGGCTGTACAAGGTGATGCTGTTGGTGTAATTGCTGCACAATCAATTGGTGAACCTGGTACACAGTTAACGTTAAGAACGTTCCACGTAGGTGGTACGGCATCTAATATTGCTGATGAAACAATGATCAAAGCGAAATTTGATGGACATCTTGAAATCGAAGAGTTGAGAACTATCTCTACTAAAGATAAAGATGGAAATAAAATTGAAGTTGTTGTTGGTCGTTCAGGTGAAGCCAAAATAACAAATCCGAAAACTGGAATCGTAATGATGACAGCAAATATCCCTTACGGTTCTCACATGGTTGCAAAACCAACAGGAGCTGTTAAGAAAGGTGATGTTATCTGTACATGGGATCCATATAACGCAGTTATCGTTTCTGAATTCAAAGGAAAAATCGAATTCGAACACATTATCGAAGGAGAAACTTTCCGTGAAGAGATTGATGAGCAAACAGGATTTACAGAAAAAGTAATTGTTGAAAACAGAAATAAGAAAACTGTTCCAACAGTAAAAGTAGTAGCTGGTAAAGAAGAGAAATCTTATAACTTACCTGTTAGTGCGCATATTATCGTAAAAGAAGGTGAGAAGATTGAAGCTGGACAAATCTTGGTGAAAATTCCAAGAGTTGCTGGTAAATCAGGAGATATTACCGGGGGTCTACCAAGAGTAACTGAGTTATTTGAGGCACGTAACCCTTCTAATCCGGCAACAGTTTCAGAGATTGACGGAATGGTATCTTACGGTAAAATTAAGAGAGGTAACAGAGAAATTATCATTGAGTCTAGAACTGGTGAAGTACGTAAGTATTTAGCGCCACTTTCTAAACACATCTTAGTTCAGGAAAATGATTTCGTGAAAGCGGGACAATCATTATCTGATGGAGCAATTACTCCTAAAGATATCCTAAACATTAAAGGGCCTACTGCAGTGCAGGAGTACTTAGTGAACGAAGTTCAAGAGGTATACCGTCTACAAGGGGTGAAAATTAATGATAAGCACTTCGAAGTTATCGTTCGTCAAATGATGTTGAAAGTAGAGATTAAAGAGCCAGGAGATACTAAGTTCTTGGAAGGACAATCTGTACACAAAGCTGATTTCTTTGAAGAGAATGATTCATTATTTGGAAAAGTAGTTGTTGAAGATCCAGGTGAGTCTGATTCAATCAAAGCAGGTCAAATTATCTCTGCACGTAAGTTAAGAGATGAGAATTCTACTTTGAAAAGAAAAGATAAAGCTTTGATCGTAGCAAGAGATGCTGAGACTTCAACTTCTCAACCAATGCTTCAAGGTATTACCAAGGCGTCATTACAGACACGTTCGTTCATGTCGGCAGCTTCTTTCCAAGAAACTACTAAAGTATTGAATGAAGCAGCTCTTAATGGAAAAGTAGATTACTTAATGGGACTTAAAGAGAATGTAATTGTTGGACACAAAATTCCAGCAGGTACAGGATTTAGAAGATTCCAAAGTTTAGTAGTTGGTTCTCAAGAAGAATACGAAGAGCTAACAGCTAAGTAAGATATATTTTATATTTTTAAAGCGTTCTCTTGGCTTAGCCGGGAGAGCGCTTTTTTTATTTACAGACTTTCTAACATTTGAAAGCACACAAAATCGAAACTAATGAGCGATCAAAATAACAATCAAGGAAACAAACCAAATCAAATTAATATTGAATTGACTGAAGATGTATCTTCTGGAACCTATTCAAACCTTTCTATAATCACACATTCGCCATCTGAATTTATTGTAGATTTTGTACAGTTAATGCCGGGTGTACCAAAAGGAAAAGTACAGTCAAGAATTATCTTGACACCAGATAATGCTAAAAAATTGATGAAGGCTATGGTTGAAAATGTTCAAAAATATGAACAACAACACGGAACAATCAAAGAGCACGGACCAATGGGTACTCCGATTCCAATGAATTTTGGTGGGCCAAATACTGAAGCCTAATCCAACCAATTAAGAATTATAGTATCTAATTATAAAGAAACGTTATGAAAAAAGGATTATTGATTTTGACAGTATTAGTAATGGTAATTGGCCTGCAATCTTGTAAAAAATGTAAAGGAGAAGATCCTATTTCAAGAATAGTGAATAACGGAACTGAATCTGTATCAGTTCAAATTCAAACTTCTGGAGGAAACACAGTAAACATCAATAATATCCTCTCAGGAGAGACTTCTGAAGATAAAAGTTTTGCTGTAGGAAATGTAGATTTTACTATTTCTATTGGAAACATGAATGATGTTGAACTTTCTGTTTTAATGGAAGAATGTTGGCAATACGAAATTGTGATTGATGAGAACAATAACGTTAATTCTATCCCAACAGACAGAAACGAATAAACTACATGAGAGCGTTGGGCAAGAGATTATTAAAGGCGCTTGGCCTTGCGGCGGCAGGATACCTGGTGTTCGCATTTTTTGCTCCTTCTTCTTATCGTATTGAACGTTCAAAGAAAATCGGAGCTTCTCCTGAGATCATCTATGAACAATTGGCTTTTTTTGAAAACTGGGAGAACTGGTCACCCTGGAAAGAGAAAGATCCTTCTTTGAAATACAGTTATCAGGGAGAAACAGGGTTTACGGATGCTGTATGTATTTGGGATGGAGATGAAAAACTTTCTGGTAGCGGTAGCAGAGTAATAACTGATGTAAACGAGAATAGTCAAGTTCGATACAGCCAGACCTATGATGAAAGAGAAATGGATTCAGATGGCGGCTTTTCTATCATTGAAGGAGAATTCACAACCGAAGTTAGATGGTTTGTAGAATGGGATGTCCCCTTTTTATTCAGGCCAATTGCGGCACTCAATGATCTAGAGTCTCAAATGATACCTGATCTTGAAAGAGGATTAGAGCGCTTAGATTCGGTGGCTGAATTAAAGCAAGAAGAATATTAAAAAGAAAAGATTAAGACAATGAAGAAATGGATTCTCAGGATATTGAAAGTATTAGGTGTTTTTATCGCCTTGTATCTAGTAGTTGCGATAGTTGCACCTTCGTCTTACAAAGTAGAGAAAGAGGTTTCTATTAATGCCGATTCAGAAGTTGTGTTTGATATGATATCCAAATTTGAGAATTGGGAAGATTGGTCTGTTTGGAAAGAAAAAGATTCGACAGTAGTTTTCACTGTTGACGGAGAAGACGGAACAGTTGGTTGCGTGCAATCATGGGTTGGAGACCCCAAATTATCGGGGAAAGGTAATATCACAGTAACTGACATTGTTCAGAATGAGAAGTTTGCTTACGACTTAAAAATGATTGACTACGGAATGGAGTCAAAAGGATTTCTTTCAATTGTTGAGAATGAAAATGATTTAACTGTGAAGTGGCAAGATTCTGGAGATTTTCCGTTCATGATGAGACCAATCATGATGTTCATGGATATTGAAAATAAAGTAGGAGATGACCTTCAAAAAGGACTTGCCAATTTAGATAGTGTTGCTCAAATTAAACAGCATGATGTTGATGCCAATAGATACAAACTTGTAGAGATGCAGGTTGATGAAATGCAGTTTTTCGGTCGTAGAAAAGAACTGAAGTTAGAGGATGTTGATTCGGCCTTTATTGCAAAAAGTTTTAGCATAATTATCGGTCAAATGATGGAGTCAGGAGCTGAGTTTGCTGGTATGCCGGGCAATCTCAATTTCAACTACAGCCCAGGCGACGAGAAGGTTGATGTTATGCCTGTTGTTCCGGTTGATGATGCGAGCAAACTTATAATGGTTGGTAAGAATAGAGTAGAGGCAAAAGTAATTCCTGCCGGTTTAGCTGTCGTAATTGACTTTTATGGCGAATATGAAGACATGGAGTTAGCTCACAGACAAGCAGCCATTTACTTAGAGGATAATAACCTTAACGCAAGCATGTCACTTGAGCAATTCGTTTCAGACCCGACAGAAGTTGAGTCAATGGATGAATGCTTGACGAAAATTTATTACTTTTTAGAGTAATTAGCAGGTTGTCTCCCCTGGCTTTTCAGGCGTAAAAACAGAGTCAACAGGCTCCCAAAGTTCAATCTTGTTTCCTTCGGGATCCAAAATGTGAAGGAATTTTCCATATTCAAACTCTTCAATCTTGTCACAAATGGTGACGCCATCTTTCCTCAATTCTTTTTCTAAAGCTACTAGGTCAGCAACCCTATAATTGATCATAAATTTTGCGTCAGATGGCTCAAAGTATTTAGAGTCATTTTTCATAGTGCTCCACTGCAAATAATTAATTTCTTCAGGTTTGTGAGTGTTTCTGAATTCAAACAAAGAGCCATAATCATTAGTAACCAGCCCTAAGTTCTTCGTATACCAATCATTCATTTTTTTTGGATCTTCACATTTAAAGAAAATCCCACCAACTCCGGTTACCTTTTTCATAATTCTTTGGTTTGTATGAAGATAATTGTTTTTCTAAAAAGGCTAATAGTGAACTTCAAAGCTCTAATTATCTCTTCATCTCTTTCGATTGTGTCCAAGTCTTCATTCGTCTTTGCATTACTGGTCATTTCGAGCGCAGCTGAGAAATCTAAAACCCTTTTCCAATTTTCCTTCCTTCGTCTGAAATAACAAAAGAATACCTAAATAGATTAACTTTAGCTCATGAAAAAACTTTGGGGTGTCATAGCGGGTTTAATAGCAGCATTCATTGTGGTATTTGCCATTGAAATGATTTCTCATATGATCTATCCTCCACCGGTGGTAGAAGATCCAACAGATTATGATGCAATATCTAAACTATTGTATCAAGCGCCTTTAGGAGCATTAATCATTGTGATAATTGGTCATATGATTGGCATGTTTGTAGGAACTGTTATCACCCTAAAAATTGCTAAAGAAAAGTCAGCTGCTTATATCTTAATAGGTGTCTTCGTGCTCTTAACAGCCATGAATCTATATCTGATCAAACATCCACTTTGGTTCGCCATATCTGATGTAGCTGCGGTTATTTTGGGAGGTGGAATCCCATATCTGGCTTTTTCGAAGAAATAGTTTATTCCTTTTAAAACCTTTCTTTGTCTATCTTTGTTAACACTACATGAAAACACTCTTGCTCATCTTTTTAATCGGAATTTCAAGCTTAGCATCTTCTCAAGATTCTTTAAGAGTGATGTATCATAATATTTTGAATTTTCCTTCGGCTGGAGCAAACAGAATAGATACTTTGAGAACTATTCTCTCTTATGCAAAACCTGATGTGTATGTGGTGTGCGAATTAGAAACCGAAGTGGGAGGTCAAATGATTTTAGACCAAGCTTTAAACATCAATGGCAATTCAAATTATCAAATGGCCTCATTCGTAGATGGCGGAACTTTCACAAACAACTTACTTTTTTACAATACTGACAAGCTGGGCTTTGTGAGTCAAGAAGAAATAGGAACAGTATTGAGAGATATTAATACTTATAAACTGTATTACAAAGCGCCCAATTTAAGTGCGTTAACAGATACTATTTATATGAACTTCTTTGCTTGTCACTTAAAGGCTGGCTCAGCTGATTTTGAGCAAAGAAACACTGAGGTGCTGCAAGCTAAATACTACATGAACTCCTTAGTTGATAGAATGGAGAATGTATTCTTGGGAGGAGACCTTAATGTCTATTCTGCTTTTGAATCGGCAATATTGTCGATTAAGAATACTGGTGAGATACCACTTTTTGATCCGATTAATTCAACTGGTAATTGGCATAACGACTGGTCATATTCTGGGGTGCATACTCAGAGCACAAGAAACTCTAGTTTACAAGGAGGCGCCGGAGGTGGTATGGATGATCGATTTGATTTGATCTTTGTTTCAGAAGATGTATTGGACAATGATAATGGCATAAAATATATATCAAACACATATAAGGCATTAGGTCAGGACGGGAATCACTTCAATGACCAAATAAATGCAGGTACCAATACCTCTGCCCCTGACTCTGTTATTAATGCTCTTTACTATGCCTCTGATCACCTTCCGGTAATAATGGATGTTGTTTTTGATGAAACGGCTTCTGTATCCAATTCTCAGGTAAAAGATCTGAAGCTTTACTACAATTCACAACTTAAAGCTCTGGTGATAGATGATTTGACGGATGAGTTCAGAATCAAAATATATGATGCGTCTGGAAGAGAAGTGAGAGATCTAACTTCTTCGTCTAATCAAATTCAGCTCTCAGAATTGAAAGCAGGGCTGTATCTCTACAAATTGAAATATCACGATAAATTTTACACATCTAAGTTCTTGATTGACTAAATCTGCCTTCGGTTCACAGCTAAAAATCAATATCTTAGTAGTCCTGAATTTAAACCTGTGTCAAAAAAGAAAATACCATTTGAAAAGCGAGTACTTATCATTTTGATACTTGTTCTTTTAGTGGCTATTGCCAGCGCATTATTCGTAAATAATTCCCTTCAAAACATAGTAGAAGAAATAAGTGAAGAATCTGAATTTGATGAGGATTTAGTATTGCTGAAAGGTTTAATGGCAGATATCTCTGATGCCGAAAGCAGTGTGAAGTCATTTGGTCTCACAAAAGATGAAGCCTATCTAGACGATTACAATGAGCATTTGGAAGATGTAGACGAGAAGATTTTCAAATTAAAAGAAGGAGTTCAGGCAGGTACTGAGCTTGAAAACGGATTACCTCAAATTGATTCTCTAGTAAGCCAGAAGTTTTTGATTCTAGATGAACTTTTGGTAGTGCAATCAGAGCGCTCATCAGATCAAATTTTAGACAAGGTTCTTGAGAAGGTAGAGGATATAAATGAGTCTAATGAAATTTCTCAGGATGCTGGTGTTTCGCCAGTAATTGAAGAGGATGATATTGATAAAAAGAAGTTTTTCAATCGACTTTTCGGAAACCGTAAAAAGAAAAAAGATGAAAAGGAACTGGCTGAAGGCGACACTTTGAGTACTGAAGATGTTTCGGATGTGGTGAATGAATCATTCAACAAAATTGATCAAGAGCTGGCAGAGTTGAAATCAAAAGAATCACAGTATGAGATTCACTTAAAACTGAAAGAGTTAGAGTTGATTCAAGCCGATAAAGAAATTATGGATGAAATTTCAGCTTTGGTAACTTCTCTTGAACAAGCAGAAGAACAAGAGTTAGAAAAGAAGGTGGCTTTTGCTGAAGAACAAAGAAGCGCTACGCGTACACACATTATATTATTTTGTCTTTTGGCTTGTGTATTATTGAGTTTTGCCGGATATGCGGTTTACATCTATGTGAGAAAAAACAATGCCTACCAAAAAGCCTTGAGAGCGGCAAAGAACGAGACGGATACTAAGAACCTAGAGATCACACAAAGTATCAATTACGCTAAACGTATTCAGTCGGCAATAATGCCAGACGATAAAAAGATTAGAGGAGCCTTTGCCAATTCTTTTGTTTTCTATCGTCCTAAAGATATTGTTGCGGGCGATTTTTATTGGATGGTTCAAATTGAAAAGTACACTTTCATTGCTGTTGCTGATTGTACCGGACATGGCGTTCCAGGAGCAATGGTCAGTGTTGCCTGTTCATCTGCCTTGAATCGTTCTGTTAAAGAATTTGGTCTTAGAGAGCCAGCCAAAATATTAGATAAGTGTCGTGAAATTGTAATTGAGACATTTGAAGAAGGTAAAGAAACTGTTTATGACGGTATGGATATCGCCCTTTGCAGAATTGAAAGTGGCTCATCCACATTGCAATATGCCGGAGCTCATAATTCGCTTTATATGGTTAAGAATAAAGTTCTGCAAGAAGTGAAGGCCGATAAGCAACCGGTCGCAAGGTTTTTCAAAACAGAACCATTCACAAATCATCAATTGGATTATTCTGCTCGTGATTCAATCTATCTTTTCTCTGATGGTTTCCCTGATCAATTTGGAGGACCCAAAAAGAAGAAGTTCATGTATAAAAAGTTTAAAGACCTCATTGAAAAAAATGCAGATAGATCTCCTCAAGACCAGCACGATATAATGGTTTCTACCTTTGATAGCTGGAAAGGTGATTCGGAGCAAATTGATGACGTTTGTTTAATAGGAATTAGACTTTAGTCTATTTGGTGATAGCTTCTAAGAAGCTTTCTGGAATCTCAATGCTAGCATCTTCGCAATAATCTTGAAATTCAGTCAATGATTCTGCTACCTCATTAACATTGTAATTGTTGTCATGGCGATCGTCAGAATAGAAGTAGAATTTGTTTTCATAAAAGCAATATCCGTCTTCATACCATTGGTTAGGTTGACCAATTGTAAAAGATGGAAGTCTAATGTAATCCACTTTTTGTTCAAGAGACATGGCCCTAAATTATAATTTAGAAAATTAAAAGTCAAGCATTTGACGAATTTTTCTAGTCACAATTTGTAGATGCCATAGCATTAGCTAATTCTTCACTTGTATAGGTGCCCTTGTCAAGTTCAGCTGCAACTTCCTCATCAATGATTTCCATTTCTCGGTCTAATTCAGCGATTTTATCTTCGTCGTTTGCGGCAATGGCATCACCATATTCACGGCTAGATTCGCAAAGGCATTCGCTCAATTCATTTACATCATTTGTTGGGCAAGTATCTTGACAACTAATAAGAAAGCCGCAAAGAATGGGAGCTAAAAAGATTTTTTTCATGCTACAAATTATTAAATGCCGACTCAACATCCAAATATTTGAAGTCAAATCCTGATTCTGTCAGTCGTTCAGGAATCACATTTCTACTTTTCATAACCATTTCAGTTTCTGTCCCAATTAATTTTGCGCCGAATTCTAAAAGAGATCTTGATTGAGATAATCCGAATGATCTGCCATGTCTCTTTTGCAATAGTTTCATGAATTCAGCATTTCTTATTGGAGTAGGAGAGGTGACATTAATCGGGCCCACAATTCCTTGATTTTCGATTATAAAGTCAATTGCTCTGCAAAAGTCTTCGATATGAATCCAACTTATAAATTGTCTTCCGTTACCTTGTCTCCCGCCTAGCCAAAACTTCACGAGTCTGCTCATTAAAGGATATGCTCCTCCAGATTTACCTAAAACAATAGAGGTTCTGGTGGCTACTCTACGAGTGTGATTCAAATTGCATTTGAAGAATTCAGCCTCCCAGGCCTTGCAAACATTCATACTAAAATCGTCTCCAATAATCCCTTCATCTTCGGTCATTTGTTGACTTTCAGAGTGAACATAGGTTGAGGCACTGCTTGAGTTAATCCAAATTTTTGGTGGATTCTCGGCTTGAGATAAGGCTTTGCATAAAATAGCTGTACTGTCAATTCTTGATCTCAAAATCTCCTTCTTGGCCTTTTCGGTATATCTGCAATTCACTGATTTGCCGGTCATGTTTATGAGCACATCTGCCCACTCAATTTCGGCAATCCAATCACCTAAGTGTTTGGCATCCCATTGAATCAATTCAAATTCAGATTTTTGCTTTCCGCGGCCTAGAATCTTTACTTCACATCCTTTTGTAGAGAAGTGGCGAGCCAATTCTTGACCTAAAAATCCAGAGCCTCCGGCTATTAGTATATGTTGAGTACTTGCATCCATTTGTCTTCGTGTTCTGCAAAATCTTTGATTTGAATGTTTCTTTGTAAAATGAAACGCTCAAGATATTTGCGTAAATATAATTTTTCTATCAGTTTGCCCAACCATCCCAAAGGAGATTGAAATTCAAAGACATCTTTCATTATCGTTTTTCCGTTTTTTAGCCAGAAATAATGTTTGTGTCTTATCTTTTTGAATGGCCCTTTTAACATTTGATCCTCAAAGAAAAAAGGTCCTTCCATCTCTGTGATAACAGATGTTAGGTGTTGCGTAACCCCCATGTGCTTTGCTCGCCAAGTAACAGTTTCATATTCATTTATAAGACCAGCTGTTCTGCCAGCAACTGCCTCTTCATTTGTATGACTTGCAGTTAGCTTATGAAGATCAATACTTCTCGCCAAATCAAAAACTCTATGAATAGGTGCATTGATTGATGTTTCTAATACAATTGTGCTCATGATCTTTTGTTTTAGATGGTTAATAAAAGGATAGTACCCAGAGCAATTAGTCGGTAAACAAGCCAGCTGACCGTTATTGAAAAAGGTAGTCCCAAGTTTTTAGTTCGCTTGATATGCATGATGAACATGGCAAAGACGACAATGCTAAAGTAGAGTAATAGCTGAAACGGATTCAGTGCTCCCAGGGCATTGAAAACAAATAGTGGTAAGAGTAATAATCCGCCCACAAACGAAACGGTTGACATGTTCCCTAAATAGTCTAATCGTTTCTTCTTATTTATAAATTGTATAGCAATGAATTGCCAAGCGATTTGGCCAAAAGCAACAATATATTCTGTATATGGATTGTAAAATTTTCCTTCACCAGCATCTAAAATAAAAGTAAAATGGTTCAGAATTAAGCCGGTTGAAAGAGCAATAAGAATAATATATGACAATCTATAACTTAACCTGTATGATGGAGAACAATCTCTTTCGCTAGGATCTATGTATCGACCCGCCATAACTTGTCTATTATAAGATATGAAGCGATAGGTTTTTTCTGCAATGAAGAACATAATACTAGTGTTCAAAAACCATTTGAGAAATTTATTATTGTGACTTAGTATGTGCAGGAAAGCCTTAACTCCATAATAAGTTTTGCCGGTTCTTTCATTGAAAAATGCCACTTCTGATTTTGCTTTTACCGGATCAACTTTTTCAAACACTTCTTCGTCCACCACTTGATAGTAGATGATTGTATCTTCATCAATTAATCCTGTTTTTTCAAAACATTTGCCATAAATATGACACATTGGACAATTTTTGTCGAGTAATAACTTGCTGCCTTTAATCATAATTCATTTGTTTTAATTCCGTTATCTAAGCCCTCTTTATTTGCAATTTCAACACTTACATTTTTGTATAATCTGCCTTTAGAATGTAAATATGACCATCTGATGAGCTGAGTAATGACGATTGATAAAAGCATGAACAAAGGCATTTCATGATTCATGGGCATATCAAAAAAGTAGATCAATATGGTCATTGAAATAATTGCTTCTAAGACAAAGACAAAAAGAACCATGCCTTCATTTGATGATCTTTGAATCAGGATAAGTTCAAGAAGAAGACACAGAGCAATCGCAGGTATGTAAATAATTGCGCCATAGGTCACGCTTCCAACTAAATAAAACAATGCTCCCATAAAGAAGTCACCTGCTGTGAAGTCACTTTGTACAGCTGCCATGATGGCCAAGAAGATTCCAAAAATTGGAATGGTCAAGAGTATGAAGCCTGTGCTTAGGAGAATGTTCTTTTTATTAAGCTCGGTATATTTTATATTTTTTAACATGATTAAACTTTTAGAAATAATTGAAAGTTTGTATTAAATTTTTTTAGCTCACGGTCTTTATAATCTTCTTAAAGAAGAAATTGTCTTTCAGTTTTAGCCATATTTCAGAAAGCTGATCTAACTGCTTAATGAAGTCTTCTAACTCTGTCATTAAGGTTTGAAAATGTTCTACTTCTTCTTTGTTTCCTTGAATTTTATCTGATTTTAATTTCTCTAATAGATCTAGTACTGGCTGCAACTCTCTCTTCTTTCTTTCCTGCACAATGTTTTGTGCCATGGCCATAATATCATGATTAGCACTAAAAAACTCTTTACGTTCTCCTAGTTTGTTCTGCTTTGCAACCAGGTTCCAGTTAATGAGCTCTCTCATGTTAATGTTAACATTTCCTCTAGAAATCTTAATAGAGTCCATTACATCCTCAGTACTTAAGGCTTCGTTGCTCGCTAAAAGTAGAGCGTGAATTTGTGCCATAGAGCGTGGAATCCCCCAAGAACTTCCTATCGAGCCCCAGCTTTGAACAAATTCCATTTTCGCTTCTTGCAATTTCATATTTCAAATATATAATAAATTTTAGAACTTTCAAAAATAATTGAAAGTTTATTTAATTCGGATATAATTTACATTCATTACCTTTAGGGAAACTAAACTAATTCTATGAAAACAATTTTTACTTTATTTTTCGCATTTACCCTAGGATTTGCTTTTGCTCAAACTACTGAGTATAGCACAGGCCAAACATATGGAGATGCATGGACTGGATGGTCAACTCCAATTGAGACTGGTACAACTGCCTCTAGTGTAAACGGAGCTGATGTATATACCTTCTCTGGATTAAATTCAACAGCCTATACTGTTGAGCTGTATAGACAATTCACAATTAATTCTAATGATTTAGATATTTACTTGAATGCAACTGCTGCTAACACTGTTGTTTCTGTCGAATTTAGTACTGACAATGTTTCTTACACAGAAATAGGAAATGCTACTTATGGTGTTGCTTTTGTTCAGCAAGGAATAGTGATTCCAACGCATGATCCTGTTACATCTACTTTTTATATAAAAATTAAAGCGACAGGTACCTTTGGTTCTCCTTCGCAATTACAATTAAATAATTTTAAAATTGATGCAGTATTAAACACGGGTTCTACTGTTTCAATTTCTCCAACTGCTGATCAAAATATATTGACTGGAGCAAACGGTTCTGCTCTTACGGCCTCTGAAGCACCTTCAGCTGCTGATTCAAGAGAGTGGAAGTATAGCACAACTTCTGGTTCAGGATACGGCTCTTTTTCTCCTGTTGAAACAGGGACTTCTTATACACCTAATTTTGCTGCAGCAGGAACTTACTATGTGATTTGTGAAAGTACTTTTGGAGGAGATGTTGAAAGCTCAAATGAAGTTCAGATAAATGTAACAGCACCTTCTGGTTTGGTAGAGTTTAATGACTCTTATAAATTCTTGAAGACTCAAGATAGAGTAGACATTATCACTGCAGATCAAAACTATACTGTTAGAGTTTATGGATTATCTGGTCAGTTAATAAGCACTGATAAAGGAATCACGACTTATGATTTTTCATCTCTTCATAAGGGATTATATTTCTTATCGGTTGAAACGGAACAGGGCCTTAGACAAACAATTAAGTTTGTTCACAGATAGTCTTTACTTCTATTTAAAATATATAAAAGTCCTGGTGAGAGCCGGGACTTTTTTTATTGCATTGAAATCACTTGGCCCTTTTGTGCAATATTGAAATCTTTGATATTGGTCGTTATTGTACTGGCACTTGAAGAGTCTTTGAGTATAGGGTTGGTGTGATTGAAGTGAATAAAATGAATCTTTTGACGTTCAGAAATGGGTTCGTCTATAAAGATATGAGTGGTTTCAATAAGTAGAGGGTGAGGTACTTCGGCCATGTCTCTGTTCGGGAGCTCTCCCATGTCATAAAAAGTAGCGTCTAAAAATGCATAATCTACCTTTGACACTTCTTCAACAATATCTTTCTCCCACTTTTCCCACTTATCAATGTCTGGAATGAATAGTGCAGATTTTCGGGGTCCAATGATCTTAAATCCTACCGTTTCAGAATACTCATCTCTATGAGGAACTAAAAAAGGAACTACGCTAAAGTTCGAAGTTAATTGGGTAGCCTGTTCATTCTTTAAATTCTGAATTTTTATGTTCTCGGTTTTTACGAGTTGGTCCCAAGGTCCATTACTAGAAAGAAATTTTTTCATTCTAGGCATGGCATAAACTGGAACTTGATTTGTGTTTTTAGCTTCTTTTCCAAATTCCATTAAACCAGAGTAGTGTCCGATATGGGCATGAGTTAGCAATACTCCGTCGGGAATATCTGACTCACTAAAATTTTCATATTCAGATAGGTCAGCTAATTGTTCTGACATATCGGGAGAAGCTTCTAAGATGAATTTCTTTTTGTTTTCTGGATCTATGATTCCGATTGAAACCACCATTCTACTTGGGTCTGGATGTGAATGTAAGGGTTCACAACACTCTTCATGGCAATCTAGTTGAGGTGATCCCGCGTCTTGTATTGTTCCCAGAATTACAAGTGAAGGAGATTCAACAATTTTTATTTCTACATTTCCTTTTTGATCAGATTGATCTTCACTCGCCTCAGGACAGGGTTCACAATTAACCGTCTCAGAGCAGCTTACTAAAAGTAAGGCGGCAACAGAAGTAAATAAGAGTTTTGCCTTCATATCAACAAGATAATAAAAAAGGCCCTGCAAAATGCAGAGCCCTTAATTTGTTGATTTTATTCTGACGGTGAATCATCACCCGAATCGGTTTCGATTATTTCAGCTGATGAATCATCTACCTTTTTCTTTTTCAAATAATCCGGTAATTCTAACCCGGCCATATCAAACATTTCGTTTAATGGTGGCACAGAACCGTAAAGTCCGCTTAAGAATCCAGCTGTAGATGTTTTACCATCTGCGCCTCCTTTACCGCTATCCCAAACAGTAACTTTATCGATTTTGATATTTTGAATTGCTTCAGATTGCATTTTAACAAGGTCTTCGATCTTATCAGCAATGATCAGCATAGCCGCATCTTTACTATTGTTACCTGCAGCTTTTACGATCTCGTCAAACCCTTGTGCCTGTTTTGTTAATATCTCAAAAATACCTTTTGCTTCTGCTTCCCTTTTAGCAAAGATTGCATCTGCATCACCACGTGCAATTCTTCTAATTGTTTCTGCTTTCGCTTCGGCGTCAATTTCGATTTTAGTTTTAGCGATTTGAGCAGGTACAACAACATTGGCGTATTGAGTAGCCTGATCTCTTTCTGCTCTGGCTTGCTCTGCTAATTGCTCAGCATGGTAAGATTCCTCTAATGCCTTTGCAGATTGTACTTTCTCAGAAGCGATTGCAGTTTTTTCAGCCTCGGCCTCTCTTTGTCTTCTTAATGAATCAGATTCTGCAACTGCAATTTGAGAAGTATTCTCTCCTTCAATCGCTCTTGCGTTAGCTGCCGCCGTGGCAACACGTTCTGATTTTGCTGCTTCAGCTTCACCAATTTTCGCTTTGGCCTGTGCGTTTGCAACTTGAACTCTCTCATCTTGAAAGGCGTTCGCCTCACCAATAGATCCATCTCTATTTTTCTCTGCAACCGATTTACGCGCATCATTGATTGCGTGTGCCGCAGCTTCCTTACCTAGAGCCTCAATGTATCCAGACTCATCCATGATATCCGTAACGTTTACGTTAATCAACTTCAATCCGATTTTTTTCAATTCGGCTTCAACGTTATGAGAAACATTTGATAAGAAACTGTCTCTGTTGTTATTGATCTCCTCAATATCCATTGTTGCAATTACTAAACGCAATTGTCCAAATAAGATATCAGTTGCAATGGCTTTAATTTGATCTTTACTTAATCCTAATAATCTCTCAGCCGCATTCGTCATAACTGAAGGCTCTGTAGATATCGCCACTGTAAACCTTGAAGGTACATCAACACGAATGTTCTGCTTTGAAAGTGCATTTTTAAGCTCAACCTCAATTGAAATAGGTGTCAAATCCATGAATTCATAATCTTGGATTATCGGCCAGATGAAAGAAGCACCACCATGCACACATTTCGCAGTTCTGCCACCGTCTCCGCCACCAGAAACTTTACCATAGACAACTAATATTCTGTCTGATGGACATCTTTTGTATCTCCTAAATAAAGCATACAAAAAGACTACTAAAAGGAGTACACCTGCAGCAACACTAATTAGATAGAAGGATACTCCTCCGATTCCACCTTGTTGTAATAAAATTTGACTCATTCTTTTACTTTTTTAATTTTTCGATTAATAATAATTCTCCACTAATCACTTCTAAAACCTTGACGACATTACCTTGTGTAAGGTCTTCCTCTTCATCTGATAGCGCTTCAAGTTCTCTCAAAGAGCCTTGAACTTTGATCTGTATTTTTCCAATCGTGCTTCTCTTCGCACCTATTGTGATATATACTTCTCCAATTTCACCTACAGCATTCTCAATTTTAAGAGTTCCGCTTTCAGCTTGTTTTGCAATGAAAGAAAATAACCATGCCATCACAAACATCATTACTAATCCCGCAGCAATCGAAAGAATTATTGTGAATGTTGCCGAATTACCATTTCTGATGGATCCTATTCCTGTCCATGCGAACATGGTGAAAAAACCTGTTACATTTTTGACGCTAATGAATTGAAATCCTATTCCACCATCTGCTCCTATATCTGCATCAACTCCATCCATATCGGCGTCAGCACCTCCAATGACTGTTCCTAAGAAAATCACTATAAATACAGCACTTGCAACAATTGCAATTATCCAATAGACATGCTCAAATTGGGTCATTCCACCCCACCACTCTTCCATAAATTTTAGGTTTTAAGTTATTAATAAATAAACTCAGCTTAAAAATAGTCTTTTTATTCAATCATGGTAACGTTTTTGAATAATCTAACTATTTGTGCTAATTGCTAATAATAATAGTAATAAAAACAATGCGAAGCAAGAAAAATCGTAAAAATCGTACTGAAATAGGCAAGAGGGAGTGATTCTTAGTACTTTTAGATCTTAATGGATATAAGTCTCTTTTATATTTTCTTACCGATAGTTGCTCTTTTGTATGCTGCTGTTGGCCATGGAGGAGCTTCTGGTTATTTGGCCTTGATGTCATTGTTTGCTTTCGTACCCGATCAAATGAGGCCAACCGCCCTCGTCTTAAATTTGTTTGTGGCTGGAATAGCGTTCATCTATTTTGCGAAATCTGGACATTTTAAATTCAAAACATTTGCGGTTTTTGCATTAGCCTCTATACCAATGGCATTTCTTGGAGGAACTTTTGAAATTGACGCGACAATTTATAAGTTAATACTTGCTGTTTTCTTATTGTTAAGTGTAGCCAAAATGACTGGTTTGTTGGATGTTTTTATGAAGAAGGAAGATTATGATTCACCTTCTAAATCGGCCAGTTTTCCGATAGGATTGTCAGTGGGTGCGGCTATCGGCTTTTTTTCTGGTTTAATCGGGATAGGAGGAGGGATTATTTTGAGTCCAGTCATTTTATTAATGCGGTGGGGAACTGCCAAAGAGGCGGCAGCCGTTTCGGCTTTATTTATTTGGGTAAACTCTATTTCAGGACTTCTCGGTCAATATTCTGAGAATAATTTGAGTCTACATCCGCAAACATGGTTAATGATAATACTTGTTGTACTAGGTGGTTTAATTGGCGGTTTCATAGGTTCTAAAAAACTGAATAACAAAAAACTGAGATACTTATTAAGTTTTATGCTTCTTGCTGCAGCTTTAAAACTTATCTTCGACTCATGAAAGTAAACATCCTGTATTTCGCTCAGATTTCTGAGAAGCTAGGTTTTTCAAAAGAGGAGTTTGAAATTCCTGACAATATGGGGTCTGATGCTTTGGTAGAAAAATTGAAGGTGAAATATCCCGAGCTCAATGAACTTGAGTTTGCAGTCTCAGTGAATCAAATACTGGTTAAAGCAGACACTGATCTTGAAGAGGGATTTGAAATTGCTTTACTACCTCCTTTTGCCGGCGGATGATTTAATGTTTAGCTCCTTTTAAAATCCCAAACACATGCATCACAAATGGGAAAACGGCATCCATACTTTCTTTCGCTCCATTTGTAGATCCAGGCAAGCACATCACTAATGAGTCATTTTTGACACCAACTAAACTTCTTGAAAGCATGGCATAGGGCATTCTTTCTTGACCGTATTTTCTAATGGCCTCTTCAATTCCAGGAATACGTCTGTCAAGCAGAGATTCAAGTGAGTCTGGTGTGACATCTCTAGCTGATAATCCTGTTCCGCCAGTATAGATTATAAGTTTGGTTTTATTCGAGATTGCTGAATTGAATTCATTTTGAATAGCAGCTTTTTCATCCGGAATCACCTTGTAATCGGCAATAGAAACATTGAATTTTTCAAGTTTTTCAATGATAGCTTTTCCAGCTTTATCTTCCTTTTGTCCGGCTGAAATCGTGTCTGAACAAACAATTACTGAGGCCGAAATATCAGCACGATCTAAAAACTTATCCTTGTAATCTGACTTGCCTCCTTTTTTTGAAACCAATCGGATATTCTTGATTTCTATTCCTTTGTCAATGGGCTTTAGCATGTCATACATGTTTAATGCGACAATACTTGCTCCGTGCATGGCCTCTACCTCAACGCCAGTTTTATAAATGGTCTTCACTTCAATTGAAACTTTGATGTCTAAGCCATCAATTTCATACATTATTTTTGTTGACTCAATAGGTAGTGGATGGCAATCAGGAAGAAGGTTGGGTGTTTTTTTTACTCCCAACAATCCGGCAGCTTTTGACATTTCAAAAACATCTCCTTTTGGAACTGTCTTATTGTTTATAGCATCTATCGTTTCTTGCTTACTCACTGATACAGTTGCTTCGGCTAAAGCAATTCTCAGAGTGTTTGTTTTTGCTGTGATATCTACCATATTATTTATTTATCTTCCATTGATGACTATCATCTTCAAACAATTCTTTTCCAAAAACGGCTGTTTTCTCTTTAATCTCTTCAACCAAATATCTACAAGCGTCCATTGCTTCTTTTCTGTGAGCTGAGCTTGTAAATACGAAAAGGCAGATTTCGCCGACCTTTACAATTCCTGTACTATGATAAATATGCATGCAAGTCAGGTCAAACTTCTCAAAAGCGGCTTCTCTAATTTCATGAAAAGTTTTTAATGCCATCTCTTCATAACTCTCATATGCAATTGCTTGAACAGTTTTGCCATCTATTTCATCTGCTCGCACCTGGCCTAAGAAAATGTCGTGGGCACCTATGTTTGTTTTCACTTGGTGATGAGCGATTGAAGTCGCAATTTTTTCTGGAGTAATTGGTCCTTCTACGAAGACGTTCTTGTAAGATGTTTTATTCATTTCTCTAAAGTATTAAACATTCAACCATTTCACCTTTATCATAAGATATTTGTGTTTCTGGAATGTAAATCAAGCAATCAGCATTTGAAAATGAGCTCAACATAGCAGAGCTTTGGGCATTAAGTACTTCAACCTTGTTAGCCGTGATTTGACCTTTTAAAAATTCTGATCGTTGAGCTTTTCGTGTGTAATCAGACGTAAAAGGGAGTTGAAGCCTAGTACAGCCTTTAAATTTTTGACCCTGAAATTTTTGAATTGACGGAAATATGTAGACATAGAATGAAGTCAATGCCGCAGCCGGATTCCCTGGCAGTGCAAAAAAGGTTGTATTTCCTTTTTTTCCAAAGAAAAGTGGCTTTCCTGGTTTCTGTTTGACCTTGTAAAATATCTGTTCAACATTGAGTTGTTTCAAAGCCTTGCCTACAAAGTCATAGTCTCCTACCGAAATTCCACCAGATAAAATTACGAAGTCATTGTTCGTCATAACTTCCTCAATTGCATTTACTGTTTGCTCGTAGTTATCAGGGATTTTCAGATGCGTTATTTCAAATACACCTTTTGATTCAAATGCTGCATGAAGCATAGTAGAATTACTCTCGTACACTTGACCATGTTTCAGTTCTAATCCGGGTTTGACTAATTCATCACCAGTTGTGAGAATTGCCACTTTTGGTTTCGCCTGAACCAAGATGTCAGTTATTCCAAATGTTGCTATGTATCCTAAGGTTGCTGCATCAATATACTTTCCTTTTGAAAGTGCTAAGTCTCCTTTTTTAATCTGCTCAGCTTGGGGCCGAATGTTTGAATTGATTCTAATATCGGCCGTGAAACTTATTGTTTGGTCAGCCGAAGTGACATCCTCTTGACGAACAACCGTATTCGCAGAGAGCGGAACGGCAGCTCCAGTAAAAATGCGAACGGCTTCTCCTTTTTTGAGGTTGAAATTTTGATCTGACCCTGCGGCAACTTCACCAATAAGATTGTAAATCTTGATCGTAGAATCATAGTTGACAGCATATCCATCCATAGCTGATTGCGGAAATGGGGGCATGTCAATTGTTGAATAAATATCTTCGGCCAGTGTAAAACCAAAGGCCTTTGAGAGCTCTTTGCTTTCAGTATTTCCTCGTGAAATGTTTGATTCAACCAAACTTATTGCCTCTTCAACAGATATCATATTCAAATTTACAAAAGCATATCATTAATTGAATCTAAGATTGATTTATATTTGAATTATGAGCAGTAAATTTTTCATTGATCCGGACATTAAAAAAGCAGAAACATTACCTGCCGATTTTTATAGGGATGAAGCCATCTTTGATAAAGTAAAAGAGGCTGTTTTCTTGAAAGCTTGGCAGTTTGTTGGGGACGATTCGTTATTGCCCTTTGAGAAGTATGCCCATCCTTTTTCGTATTTAGAGCATTTTATTAATGAGCCTCTAGCTTTAGTTAAACAGGCTGATGGAGAAATAAAATGCATGTCAAATGTATGTACGCATAGAGGGAATATTGTTGTGCAACAATCAGGGAAGCAAAGAGGCTTGAGTTGTATGTATCATGGCCGAAAATTCTCGCTCTCTGGTGATTTTGAGCACATGCCAGAATTTAAAGAGGCCGAAGATTTTCCCAGGCCTTGCGAAGGATTACAAAATTTTCCGTTAGAAAAATGGGGGAAGTTCATTTTTACCGCTCTTGATCCAGCATTTGAATTTTCAGATGTCATCAGCAAGATGGAGGAGCGAATTGGATTCTTGCCGTTGGAACATTTCAAGTTAGACTCATCACTTTCAAGAGACTATTTGGTGAATGCAAACTGGGCGCTTTATTGCGATAATTATTTAGAGGGATTTCACATTCCGTTTGTTCACCCCGATTTAAATGCAACACTTGATTATGGGGAGTATAAAACAGAGTTGTATGACCACATGTCGCTTCAGATTGGGTATGCGGATGATGGTGTAGATTGCTTTGATTTACCTTCAGGTCATCCTGATGAAGGGAGAAAGGTTGCAGCTTATTACTACTGGGTGTACCCCAATATGATGTTCAATTTTTATCCTTGGGGATTATCTATTAATCTAGTTCAACCCATCACAATTAATAAAACAAAAGTTAAGTTCATTTCTTATGTCTATGACCATGAAAAGCTAGAAGTTGGGGCAGGGGCTTTACTTGATAAGGTAGAGCGCGAAGATGAATTTGTTGTTGAAGGTGTACAAAAAGGAATTTCTTCGCGTTATTATCAAAGAGGAAGGTTTTCACCAACACGTGAACAAGGTGTACATCACTTTCAAAGAATGCTTTCAGAAGCCATTAATTCTTAAATTTAAAGATATGAAGTATCTAATTTTTTCTCTAATCACTTGTAGTCTTCTAGTGATCTCTTGTAAGAACAAAGGATGCACTGATCAAACGGCATCTAATTATGATGAAAATGCTAAGAAGGATGACGGCAGTTGTGAGTTTTTGGATGATTCGGGAACGGTAGACCCACCAATAGGTCCGTCAACGGATGTGATGGGTTATAATATTATGAATCAACTACCAGGTATTTGGAATGGACCAGTAACGAGTTCAACGCCTCTGGGAGGATATCCCGAATGGATAGTAGACTTCAGACCAATTGCGCCAGCTCAAATTTCAGCTAAGAATGAGTTAGATTCTGTGAATGATATTTTTATGAGTTTTTTCATTGCCAAAATCGGATCAGAATATAAAACAGTGATGAGAAATGGTGGTGGGTTTGCAGGAGACGTTCGAACATCATATATGGTAATTGATAGCGTGGTTGAGAATTCATCTTTTAATTATTACAGATTTTCTGACCCCGCAGGAGGAGAGACTAGGGTTCATACTGAGGTGACATTTAAGGATGATAGTTTGATCATGCACACTTTCACAAATGATTACAACACATTAAGCACCCCAGTTTCTCATATGAAGTGGACTGCTGATTTGAGAGATTTGACTTCGGCTCAAGATGCAATTGCTAATTTCAATTATCCACAAAAACAAGAAGTAATTGATTTTACCACAACCTTTGATGGCCAAAATGAAGCGGTATATTATGGTAATGTTGCTGACCCTTATCCTGAAAGCGATCAGCCATATGTCGGAAGCTGTGATTTAACTGTAAATATTACAAACCCTGCATCTGTGAACGGTTCTAAAAAATTGCTAGTAATTATTACTACCGAGCCACTTTTTAGTGGAATGACATTTCAAGCCGCAAACCTTGATTTCAGATCACGTTATGTTTTGTTGAATGCTCAATCCACTTGCGGATACAACTTCAATTATATGCATCCTGGTGACTATTACGTAAACTGCATTTATGATGAAAATGGAGACTTTGGATTCACATCAGGAGATTATATGAACAGTTCTTTTGATTCTCCTTTGACAGTATCGGCAGAAACGACTGGTGCTAAAGCTGTGACCATTGATTTTTTAATCCCTTAATTAGATTTTTGAAAGACGATTGTACTCATTGTTCTTAGGTCTTCTACTTTTAATGACTTGACAGGTTCAATTAATACTAAGCAATGATAAGAACAGAGATCTTCAATCTGCTTTCTTGTGATAACGTACCTATCTGATTGATCTGGCAGTCTGCATCTACCGTTCTTCTCAATTTCAATTTGATTTTCTAAACCAATATTTGAGGTCATTCTTATAAAAAGTATGCCACCAACTTTAAGGTTATTCACTAACGCTTCAAACATCTGATGAAAATGAGTGTGATCATTAGCAAAATGGAGAACCGCATTACATATGATAAAATCAAAGGTTTCCCCAATAAAAAGATTGTCTTCAATTCTTCCCTTTTTGAATTTTAATTCTGGGAACTGATTTACTAAGTCAGATATTCTAAGCTCATCAGGGTCAAGTGCTGCTACATCATAAGACTGTTCTAAAAGCCAATTAATATTTCTTCCACCTCCGCAGCCAGCAGCAAGGATTTTGCTGCTTTTCGCAATTCTATCTTTCAAAAATTGATCAAGCAAGTAGATGTCAATTCCCTTTATTTCGTCCAATGTTTTCATCATACAAATTCCCAAGCTGTTCTATAACTTCCTTCTTTCTCAACGAAATCTAAAAAGTCATTGTAAAATTTATCCTGACCCAATGTGGCCGAATCTCCAATAACCACAAGTTTCTTTTTAGCTCTTGTCATGGCTACATTCATTCTCCTGTAATCCTTCAAAAACCCAATATCACCTTTCTCGTTTGAGCGAACAAGTGAAATTATGATTACTTCTCTTTCTTGCCCTTGAAAACTGTCAACCGTATTACAATCAGCATTCTCAATTTTTGATTCTATTTCATAAAGTTGACTTCTGTAAGGTGTAATTATTCCTACTCTCTGTGTTGGATATTCATTGAACACACTTTGCAAAACCTCTACTTCTCCTGGGTTTGAGATTCCGCCCCCGTTTTCTTCCTTTACTTCTTCATGCCCACATCCCGCAGTGTCAATAAATTCAACAGCTTCATAAATGTTATTCTCAATTTTTATTTCTGCAACTGAATCATCCGCAACCAGTTTATTGTCATAGAAAGCTGAATTTGAAAAAGCCATAATTTTCTTATTCATTCTATATTGAACATTGAGAAGAGAGCGCTCTTTGTTTTGTTCTGCCGCGCGTTCAAGAATAGACTTTGACAACCCCATTTTCTCGGCTTCTCTTGATTTGACGGTGGGAGGTAATTGCAGGTCGTCCCCTGCTAAAACCATTTTTGATCCTAAATGAGAAACGCTCCAAATAGCCGGTTCAATTGCTTGTCCGGCTTCATCAATAATGATGTAATCGTATACTTCTTTTGGTAAGTTGAATTGTTGTATTGAAAAAAATGTCCCGCAAATTACTTCTGCTCCCTCAAGTACATTTTTTGAAATGTTATTTTGAATGTTTCTAATATCTTTTCGAATTGCCTTCAATTCTATTTTGAGTTGTTTACGTTCTTGATACTCCTCTTTGCCAAAATTTCGTTTGTATTTAAAAGCCTTTTTTCTAATGTCATCCGATTGATTTTTGAGCTGTTGAAGGAGTTTGAAAGATCGATCTTTTTTTATTTTACTCTGCAGATAAGCAGGTTTAACTGCTTCATCAATCTTATTCTCATTTCCAATTCTTACTACATTAAGCTTGTCTTGAAGTAGTTTTATAGAGATGTTGTCTACCGCAGCATTTGAAGGCGCACACACCAATACAGTTTTCTCATTTTGAGTAAGTTTTTTGATTGCGGCCACTAAAGTAGTTGTCTTTCCTGTTCCAGGCGGACCATGTATTATACTGACTTCTCTATCTGATAGAATCTCATTCACAGCTCTATTTTGAGAGTCATTTAAACTTTCTGACTGAAAATCATTTCCGATTTTTAACTCTTGCTGTCTTTCGTAAAATCTAATTGGCAGGCTATCTTTTTCAGATTCTAAGATTTTTTGTAGGCTCTTTTCTAAAGCTTCGTATGTTTTGGTGTCAACTAAAGCATTTAAGCCAACTTTGCCTTTTTTTATCCAATCTTCAATTTCTTCATCTGAACATTTAATTATCATCAAATTGTCTTTGAAGTAAGTGATTTGACCCTGAGAACATTCTTTTTCTGAATTAAAAATCTCAACAGTCTTGCCACTTTTAAAACTGCTTCCTTCTTGTTTAGGGTTAGTTTTTACGTCAAGTAGTTGGTCGCCAAAGTCATTAAATTTTAAACCAATAAACTCAATAGGATAAAGGGTTATACCTTCCTGAATTCTTTCTGAATAGTCAGATTTTTCTGTGAATGCCTTATAATGATCAAGGTCTTCTTGTTTCTCTACTTTAATGGCAGATAAGAGATTTTGAAAATGATCTTTGGTGGATGGTTGCATGAGTCACTAAGGTAACAAGAAGTGCCAAATAATTAGCTTTATTGATTATGGCAGACCATTTGTTATGGAATGGACATTAGAAATTTTATCTTCGCAATAGAACTTTAGATTATGAAAAAAATATTCCTGACTTTTAGTTTACTAATTATCGCCACAGTGTCTATGGCTCAAAATGTAACTGGGAATTGGCAGGGTGTATTAACCCATCCTAATGATACGGCAGGTTTTTCTGACAATTACCCTTTCTGGTTGAATATTGAGCAAGAAGGTGATACCATTACCGGACAATCAAGAATTGAGCTTGGGAACACAAAAGACTTTAGTGTAATGCATTTTAAAGGCACATTCAAAAACAAACATTTAGATATAGTCGAAAATGCATGGGAAGAATCTCATATGGGAGATGGCGTTTTTATTAACTGGTGTTTAAAGAGAATGAGTTTCATTTATCATTGGGAAGATTCAACAGAAACCATGAGAGGTGTTTGGTCATCTTCAAAAGACTGCGGTCCTGGCGAAATCTTTTTGCACAGATCAGCAAAAGAGTTTAACAGAAGAACCTCTCAAACCTACGATTACATTTCATTTAAGGATTTTAGACAAAAGTTGCGTCAAGAAGAATCTGTGATGAATATGAAAGTGGTATTGCCACAAGTAACTTTTGATGCTGATCAAACTCGTTTATTGGCAGAGTCAAGACCAATCTTAAAAGAGTTAAAAGATGTACTAGTAGAAAACCCTAAGGTTAAAATTAACATCTTGGGTCACACAGGTAATCTTGGGCATGATCAATATAATTTAACCTTGTCTTTAGAAAGAGCTCTGGTAGTAAAAGATTATTTAGAAAAATTAGGCATTTCAGAGTCTAGATTGCACCATCACGGATTCGGAGAGTCAAGGCCGGTTGCAACCAACTCTACCGAAGAAGGAAGAAGAAAGAATAGAAGAATAGAATTTGAGATATTTTCTGAGTAATTCACAATCATTGTTGAAAAAATCAAAAATCTTGAATTAATTGAACTATTAGAAATTATTATATTCATCTCGTTATTCAAAGTGGATGACATTATTAACCAAAAATTTGAACTATGAAAAAGTTATTATTTATGATGTTCCTTTTAGGAGGAGTAGCTGTAGGATTTTCTAGCTGTGGTGAAGAAGGTGGAGATGATGCTGCTGAAGAAACTACTGAAGAAGCTGCTGACGAAGGTCACGACGAAGGAGGACACTAGTCTACTTCAAACGAAAAAATTAATCCTGACAAGCTTTGGCTTAGTCAGGATTTTTTATTTCAATACTTTTTTACACTTTTCTTCATTCAGCCATTGTCCCCATTTTTTATCAAAACCGTGAACAGCCTTTGTAGGTAGTCCTTTATCGTTTTCTAATGGATAACCTGAGTTGGCCCAATTGAAAATTCCACCATATAAGTTGTAAACTTTGGTGAATCCATCCTTTTCAAGTTTTTCACCAATTTTTTCTGAACGATATCCAATTGAACAATAAACATAGACTTTACTATCTTTTGAAATGTCTTTCACGTTTTCAATTTTGAATTCATCATATCCAATGAATTTGGCTCCTTTTATGTGACTTACCTCGTATTCTTTTTTCTCTCTTGCATCTAAGATTACTACATCAGCATTTTTACTCATTTCGAATTTGAGCTGGGTTGGTTTAGCCAGTGCTACCGTCCCTTTGATGTATCCTTTACACATATTGTCAAAACCATCCGGGTTTTGTCCAAAACCAATTAGAACAAATGAGAAAAATAGAATAAACAAAGACAATTTCATAGTCTTAAAATTACCAAAACAGTGCCACAAATCCAAGATTCAATGAATTATGTGACCTTTGCTACTTTGTTTAGTCGTACAACATCCTATTTTTGTACAGTTGAAAAAATACATTCCCATATTAGAATGGCTTCCCAATTATAAAGCCAGTACTTTAAAAAAAGACTTGCCTGCAGGCTTAACAATCGGAATCATAATGATTCCTCAAGGGTTGGCCTATGCAATGATTGCAGGTTTGCCGCCTATATATGGTTTGTATGCAGCCTTATTACCTCAATTTATATATGCTCTTTTAGGAACCTCAAGACAATTGTCGGTTGGTCCTGTAGCAATGGATTCACTTTTGGTAGCATCCGGAATAGGAGCGTTGAGCTTAGCTGATCCCAGTGATTACTTATCAGTAGCCATATTTTTAGCACTCTTTATGGGTTGCGTGCAATTCCTTTTAGGAGTTTTACGAATGGGATTTTTGGTCAATTTTCTCTCTAAACCCATTATCTCAGGATTCACCTCAGCTGCGGCCCTAATTATAGGGTTTTCGCAATTAAAGTATCTAACGGGAGCTGAGATTGAGCGAAGCAATGTGTTTCATAATATAGTTCAAAACACACTTGACAAGATTAACGAAACCAATATGACTTCCCTATGGATAGGATTGGCCGGTATAGCTATCATATATGGATTAAAGAAGTGGAAAAAGTCATTCCCAGGAGCCTTACTTGTTGTTGTGGCGTCAATTGTATTTATGTACATGAGTGGGTTAGATCAAACTGGGGTTGATATCGTCGGTAAAATACCTGAAGGCTTACCATCATTTCAAGTACCATCAATTACACAAGATCAATTTTGGGAAATTGCTCCTTTCGCCTTCGCTCTAGCCTTAGTGGCCTTTACTGAAGCTATTTCAATTGGTAAGTCAATAGAACATCAGCATGATGATTATAAAATTAATCCTAATCAAGAATTGAGAGCCTTAGGAATTTCAAATATTGTCGGGTCTTTTTTCATGTCCTATCCTACAACCGCAAGCTTCTCTCGGTCAGCAATTAATAATGAGGTAGGAGCAAAAACAGGAATGGCTTCAATTATTGGAGCTGTGATTATTGCCTTAACCTTACTTTTTTTAACCCCACTTTTCTTTTATTTACCAAAACCAATATTAGCTTCAGTAGTAATGGTATCGGTTTTTGGATTAATTGATCTCAAGTACCCAATTCAATTGCTGAAGAGAAGGCCAGATGAATTTCTTTCTTTGGTCATTACCTTTTTAGCAACATTGTTTATTGGCATTATCGCAGGTATTATTATTGGAATTTTGTTCTCATTACTCTTGTTGGTTTACAGAACTGCCAAACCCCATATTGCAGAGCTAGGAAGAGTGGGAGAGTCTGATTACTTTAAAAATGTAGAACGATTTGAAGATGTTAATGAAAGAGAAGATCTCTTGGTTTTGAGGTTTGACAGCCAATTATATTTTGGGAATACTGACTTCTTTAAAACTGAATTGACAAGGCGTGTGGAACGTAAAAAAGGAAAGTTATCTGCCATTATTCTTAATGCTGAGTCAATTAATTATATTGATTCAACCGGAGCCATAGTTCTTTGCAACGTGATTAAGGAATATAAAGTTAAAGAGATTCAATTTTTCATAACCGGAGCAATAGGTCCTACAAGAGATATCCTATTGAAAAGTGGCGTGATGAAAGAGCTGGGAGAAGATTATCTCTTTGTAAAAACCCACGAAGCTGTTGATTTTATTGATCGCGGAGTTGGTAAAAATGAAATACAAGACAAGATCGCACGTCAAACTAAAAAGGAAAAGTGATTAATGTCACGAAAAGTTGAAGGTAAAGGCCTTAACTTTGAAGTAAGATTTAAAAGAATGAAAGTAGAACAATTATATACAGGATGTTTGGCACAAGGTGCTTATTACATTGAAAGTAACGGAGAAGCGGCAATCATTGATCCGCTAAGAACAGTTGACGGCTACATTAAAATGGCTGCAGATAGAGGAGCGAAGATTAAGTATATTTTTGAGACTCACTTTCATGCAGATTTTGTGAGTGGTCACGTGACCTTGGCGAAGGCCACAGGTGCTCCTATAGTTTACGGTCCGACCGCGAATCCACAATTTGATTGTGTGATAGGAGAAGACAATCAAGAATTCAAATTGGGTGATGTGACTATCAAATTGTTACACACTCCTGGTCATACCATGGAGAGTTCATCATATTTATTGATTGATGAAAACGGTAAAGAGCATTCATTGTTTTCAGGTGATACCTTGTTCTTAGGAGATGTTGGACGTCCTGATTTAGCTCAAAAGGCTGCTTCAATGACACAAGAAGAATTGGCAGGAATACTTTATGAAAGTTTAAGAAATAAGGTGATGACTTTGGCAGATGATGTGATTGTTTATCCTGGACATGGAGCAGGTTCTGCATGTGGTAAAAACATGAGTTCTGAAACAGTTGGTTCAATTGGACACGAGAAAGCAACAAACTATGCTTTGAGAGCAGATATGTCAAAAGAAGAGTTTGTCAAAGAAGTTACAGATGGCTTAATGGCTCCCCCAGCATATTTTCCTCTGAATGTTAAAATGAATAAAGAAGGATACGATCACTTTGATGAGGTATTGAATAGATCAAATAAAGGTTTAAGTCCTCAAGCATTTGATGCTGCTGCGAATGAAACAAGTGCTGTAGTTTTAGATACAAGACATCAAACAGAATTCTCAAAAGGATTTATACCAAAATCTACTTTCATAGGAATTGATGGTGGATTTGCTCCTTGGGTTGGAGCATTGATTAAAGATGTTGAACAACCAATATTACTTGTGGTAGACGAAGGAAGAAGAGAAGAAGTAGTTACTAGGCTGGCAAGAGTAGGTTTTGATAATGTGTTAGGGTATTTAGAAGGAGGATTTGAAGCTTGGAAAGCGTCAGGTAAAGAAGTAGATTCTTTTGAAAGCATTTCAGCTGAAGACCTAGCAAAAATTCAAGGTAATGAAGACGTTAAGATTTGTGATGTCAGAAAACCTGGCGAGTATGCTGCAGAACATATTGATGGAGCATGTACGGCACCATTAGATGATTTGAATAACTATTTAGAAAAGTTCGATCCAAACAAAACTAATTATGTTCACTGCTTAGGAGGGTACAGATCGGTAATAGCAATTTCAATATTAAAAGCAAGAGGAATCCATAATGTGGTTGACGTTCTTGGAGGCTTTAAAGCAATTGAAAAAGCAGATTTTAAGTTGACAGATTTTGTCTGTCCAACGACTTCATAAAACTAAAAATTATAATAATGAAAACGCTAAGATTATTAATGTTGGCAGCAACTTTTACTGCCTTAAATGTAGGTTTCAGTATAAGCGCTAAACCTGCAATTCATCAACAAGATGATAAAAAACAAGTAGCTAAAAGAGTTACTCAAACTGAGTTTAAACAAAAACTTAAATCACTAAAAAATGTGCAGCTCATTGATGTGAGAACGAAAGGGGAGTTTAGCAGAGGAACAATTGAAGGAGCCGTAAATATAGATTACAACTCATCTTCATTCAAAACCATGATTGGTAAACTAGATCGATCTAAGCCAACCATGATATTTTGTCATTCAGGAGGAAGAAGCTCGGCAGCTTTGAGACAATTTAAGGCGCTCAAGTTTGAATATGTTCTTGAATTAGAAGGTGGATACAGCCATTGGAAATAAGCTGAGGTATGTTAAAAGCGATAGAAAAGAATATTAGTTTGTGGGCAATGGCCTCTTTCACTTTAGGACTTGCTCCTTTTAATCCACCGCACATTTGGGGTAAAATTCAATGGATAATGGGTGGAGCTGTAGGTATGAAGGCTGTTGATTGGGGAGATTTCTTCATGCATGGCACTCCTTGGATCCTTTTGATAGTGGCACTTTCACTGAAACTGAAAAATAAATTACAAAAAAAAACATCTTAGCATAGGGGTAAGTTCATTTTGAGTTGTCATATAACCAAAGACACAAAAATTAACAAAATGAAAACTTTAAAAATTACCCTTATCGCATTAGCCGGATTGGCAACAATTACATCTTGTAAAAAAGGAGGCGTGTTCTGTTATGGAGCAAACGGCAATACAACAACCGAAACTAGAACGGCATCTAATTTTGATGAAGTAGAACTAGCAATGGCTGGAGATGTTTATATCACAAAAGCCGATAACTATTCAGTGCAAATTGAAGCTTCTGACAACCTTCATGAGATTATAGAAACGAAAGTGAGCGGATCTGAACTAGAAATTGACCTTCAAAACAATAAATGTTTAAAAGGGAATTCGAACGTCAAGATTTACATAACAATGCCCGAATTGACAGGCTTAACAGTTTCAGGGTCTGGCGGGATTTATGTTTCTTCATTCTTCGATTCAAACTCAATGGATATTGATATCTCGGGCTCTGGAGAAATTGAAATGGATAGCTTAAAGGTGAATTCTTTTGACGCGAATATCTCAGGGTCAGGAGAAATGCTGATTCATGGTGTTGATACTTGCAATAATCAAAAATTGAATATTTCGGGTTCTGGAAAATTCAGAGGTTATGATATGCTTACCAAAAGTTCAGACATTGACATATCAGGCTCAGGAAATTGTGAAATCAATGTTGTCAATGACATTAAAGCAAGAATTTCAGGAAGCGGTAATGTAATTTATAAAGGTTCTCCTTCAATCGATTCAAATATTTCAGGATCAGGAACAGTAAGACCTTATTAATAATTTAATCGGTGAGAGAATTTCGGTTCTCTCACCTTATCTTTGTTTAAGTGCAATTAGTGGCTGATAAAATATCCCTCAATCAATTCGAAGATCTTTTTCGATCTCAGTATTCAGATTTATGTGCTGTAGCGAATAAGTATTTACAGGATTTAGATGCTGCCGAAGAGATTGTTCAATCTGTATTTGTGAAGTTTTGGGAAAGCCGAGAGAGTCTTCAGATCAAACAATCAATCAAAGGATATTTATTTACAGCAGTGAAGAATAATTGCCTAAATCAAATTAAGCACTTAAAAATTAAAGAAGAATATAAGGCACATAATCAAAGAGAGATTGCCTTAGAAGAAAGTCAATTTGAAGGAGAATTGGAAGGTTCTGAATTAGCCAAAAAAATCCAAGAATCTATAGATAAATTGCCGGATGCTAGAAAGCAAATCTTCGTGCTTAGCCGATATGAAGGCTTGAAGTATAAAGAAATAGCCGAGAAATTAAACATCAGTATAAAAACAGTTGAAAATCAAATGGGAAGCGCACTCAAATTCATGAAATCACAACTTTCAGAATATTTAGTAAGCCTATTAATTTTTATCATTTATATCTGGAAGTAAATGAAGTATTAATTGTCATAAGAGAAGAACATGTCAGAAAACAACTACATAGAATTCAATGAAGCAACCCTAATGGCTTATATCAACAAAGAGTTGAGTGATGAGCATATGGGAATGGTAGATCATTGGCTGACACTTTCTGATGATAACCAAGAAGAGATGGATAAATTGAAGAAGATATGGGACGGAAGTAAATTGGTAGCTGTGACCCCAGTTACTGTTGACACTGAAAGTGCATTGAAAAATGTACTTTCCCAAATTGATACCTCTGAAGAAAAAGTAATCCCAATTGAAAAGCCAACTAATTTCAGAAGAATATTCTTGTCTGCGGCAGCAATTATGATAGCATTAATTGGGGTCGTAGGATTACTCAATTACATTAATGGATCAGTTGAACAAATGAGTTTGACGGCGAGCTCGGGGATTTTAGAAAGTGAACTTCCTGATGGTACTTCAGTGAGCCTTAATGAAAACGCAACCTTAAAATATCAAAGTGAATTCTCTTCAAATGAAAGAAGAGTTGCGCTTGAAGGAGAGGCATTTTTTGATGTTGAACGAAACGAAGAAAAACCTTTTATCATTGATCTACATCATGAGTCATATGTGAAAGTTTTAGGAACTTCATTCAATATTGATGCAGATGATAAGAAAGAGTTCACTACGGTATATGTTAAAAGCGGAAAGGTTGAATTCGGAACAGAGAAGGACCAAGTGACACTCAATGCTGGCGAAACTGGAGTAATGAATAATCTCACTGGTGAAGTTGAGAGGCGAGTAAATGAAAGCGAAGAGATGAAAAGCATTTACTGGAAAACGCAAGAACTTGATTTTGATGACATCAAACTCTCTGAAACTATTGAGATATTGGAAGATGTTTTTGAAGTAAAAATTGATCTGAATTGCATAGAAAAAGGAGACGATAGATTGGTGTCACATCACAAAGATGAGACGCTAGATGAAATTCTAAATGTTATTGCAACTGTTCTAGACCTTGATCTTATTCAAACCAGAGTATCTTATCAATTAAATTGTGATTAAAAAAGCACTTTTGTTCCTATTGGTATTGCTTTGCGTTCAATCTGCAGATGCAAAAAAAATGCTTTTAGATAGAGTCATTTCAATTGAGATTAAGGCAACTCCAATCAAGAGAATCTTGAAGGCAATTGAAGAAAAAGCACAAGTTAAATTCTCCTACAATCCTGATCTCATTGATGAGAATAAAATTGTTGATTTAGTGATAAAAGAGAAGTCCATCCGTGATGGTCTTTCTATGATTTTTGACGGAACAGTTCGTTTTAAAGAGGTAGGGAATCACATTGTTCTCTTGCAAAATGAATCAAAAGAGCAAATCAAAGAACGTAGAAAAGAAAAGGGGGATTACATTTTTCAAGGCTTAATAAGTGATAAGAGAACAGGCAAAGCTATTCAAGGCGCCAGCGTATATGATGTTGATGCCAGGTTTGCAGCTGTTTCTCATGCTAACGGAAGGTATAGGTTAGAAATTCCGAAAGAAGAAAGTGTAAGAAGTTTATACTTCAAGAAAAAGGGCTATGAGGCACAAGTCATTGTAATTAGGGCAGATGATGCCTTTTCTTGGGTAAACAATATCAGCTTAGTTCCCATTGAAATTGATGTCAATAAAATTGGGGTGTCGGCCATTGAGAAAGTAGAAGTGCCAATTGAAGAAAGAGCGCTTTCAGGGGCTTTGGTTTCTGAAGATACTTATATCCATTCTGAAAATTTAGAAGAAATAGATGAGGTGCGTTTTGCCCAAATATCTTTAGTGCCTTCGGTTGGTATTGGCTCAAACCTTTCCACAAATGGTTTGATCACCAATAATTTATCTCTTAACATCTTAGCAGGATATTCAAACGGAGTGGATGGCGTTGAAGTTGGAGGGCTCATGAACATGACAAAGGGAGATGTAAGTGGAGTTCAAGTTGCTGGAATTACCAGTTTAGTGGGTGGTGATGTTCAAGGGGTGCAAGCTGCAGGAATCGCAAATCTCATTCAAGGTAATTTTGACGGAACTCAAATTTCAGGTGTGAGTGGAATTGTGAAGGGAGATTTCATTGGATTTCAAGGATCAGGAATCTCCTCAATAGTTAGAGGCGGTTATCGCGGCATTCAGTTAAGCGGTATTAGTAATGTCGCTTTTAAAGATTCGTATGGTTTCCAGTTTGCAGGTATTTCAAATACAGTTTTTGACACCTTAGTTGGAGGGCAAGTTTCTGGAATTGCCAACTTCGCCTTAAAAGGTTCTAACTATTTGCAAGTATCCGGCATCACAAATCTTGCCGAGAACAATTATGGATTACAAGTAACTGGAATCTTTAATAGAGCTAAACATAACGGAGGCCTTCAACTTGGTTTGGTTAACCTGAGCAAAACAAGTACGGGAATCGCTATTGGCCTTTTCAATTATGTCCGTAAAGGATACCATAAAACAGAGGTGGCTGCAAATGAAATATTCCCGGTCAATCTAACCTTTAAAACAGGGGTTCAAAGATTATACAATACTTATCATTTCGGAGTTAAATTTGGTCCGAGCAGAGCGTATGCTGCTGGTTTAGGATTCGGAACTTTTTTCAGGCTCAACAATAAAATGACAATCAGTCTTGATCTATCTGGTGATATGGCCTATGAACCAGAATTGAATGTTAATGGTTTTTCTCAGCTTTATAAACTGTCTTCGACATTTGATTATCAAATCGCAAAATGGGTAACTGTATTTGGCGGTCCATCTTTCAATGTAAACGTCATGCAATTTCAAGATGATACTGGTCAATACAATTCTAACCTCTCATTCAATCCTTTCTACAATGAGCAATTCACTAATGCAGGTGTACAGTGTTGGGTGGGCGGGCAAATTGGATTTAGGTTTTAATCAAAAAATCCAATTCATCTAGCAGATAATAAACTGCTTGCTTTTGTTTAATTAGATAATTGCGAGATTAATTCATTGTTTCTTTCTTTAAAGAAAAAAGATGAAACTGCTCTTCCTCATATTTGCTATTATCCCGTTTACCATCTTTGCCCAAAAGGCTAATGACTTAGGAGTTTATGATTATTATGCTCTTCATCAAAAAAATGAACCAAAACAAGGATTCATTGTCCTTTCTGATATGTTCCCTTTTGACGAATTCAAAGGTGATAACAATATTATTGCACCAGAACATCTAGGTGAATTTGAGTTTTCGAATGATAACTATCATGAGTTAAAGGGTGAAAACCGAGACCGATTTTTAGGGGCCCTGAAAATTCAAGAAACAGACTTTCTTTTCGTCAACAATCTAAATCTAAATAAGATTAAATCGTTCAAGGTGAGTCAGCTAAAACTAACAGCCTTCTTGAGTCCATATCGTCCTGATATTACTGTGCATAATTGGGATTACCTCATAGGTTTTGAGTTGGGTTCTGTTCAAATGCCATTTAATCCTCCAGATATTTATGGTCAAACAATCTTTTCATGCGTCGGCGCAAAGAATCCTTTTAATCAAGGCAAAGCAGAACCAATGAAGTGGAAAAAAGTTAATCAAAGTGAGTTTATTTGGAAGCTAGAGAAAGATGAAACTCCAAAACATATGCTAGACATTAAGTACAAGAGCGTCTATAAATTCAAGTGGAGCAAATTAAATTATTACGTTCGTGAAATCTATGCAGGTGATTTTCTCTATGGTTATTACCTTGTTGTTACAAAGTCTAAATCAGGAGAGAAGGTGAACTCAATGCTCTTTTTTGAAAGCGAAGGCACTTACCTTCAACCCTTGAATGGTCAAAAAAATAGTTCTGGAGACCTGCAGTTCACCGGCTATATCTTCAAAGATAAACCACCAATCATTTATGGTTTTCAATCAAACTCTTTTGGATGCCCTTACATTTCCTTCGCAGATGATACCGATAATTACCTTTGGTTAAAGTGCGATAATAGACACTAAGAAAATCTTAACTTAGTGAGCTCAATAAAAGCCCATGGGAATCGGAAAATACTTTGGAGGCGTTTGGAAAATATTCGCTTCAATCACGCTCACCTTATTCATTTTAAGTGTAATCATTTATGGATTAGACTTGAATGTAAGCCAACCTGAAACGAATAAGCAAACGATTACGAGCCATCTTGAAAATGAACGCTCAACAAGACATTATTTTGAATTGAACGATTCTATTTGTTTTGTTGTCGATACCGAAGAAGCAAAAGAAGACCGTGTGGTCACCATGAAGTCATATACCACAAACTTTGTCCCTTTCTGTTATTTCTGTGGATATAATCGAGGAACGTATCGTTATGAATACGGGATCTACATTGATGAACCGTACATGTATGGTGATTTTGTTTACACCAAAATCCCTTATGATTATGATGACGGAGAAATTCCATTCGGCAGCTTTCAAACGTACAATTTCAAAACAGGCAAAGATGGTTATGTTGAGCAATTAGAAGATATCGGGCCAGACGCAGCAAATAACAAATACAGGGTCACTGAAGATTATCTCTTAGAGAATAACGGCCTAATTTCTTACTACGAAAATGAATCTTGTCAAATCGCCTTTGGGGTCATTTTTGTTTTGGTTGCAGGTTTATTATTAGGAGCAATGATTGGTGTTCCAATTAGAGTTTATCGATTTAGAAAGCAAGCTAAAAAAGAGGCTCAAGGCGAATCTTAATCAAAGCCATATAGAAAATTTTCTCTCCCAATAGGGGTAAACGTTCTTTCAGTTGTCATAAATGTGAAACAAGCATTTTAGACAATGAAAACAACAAAAATTCTATTATTACTTTCTATCCTTTTTATCGGAGGATCATCTTTTTCTCAAGGTTTAACTCAAACGCTTAGAGGAACAATTATTGACTTTGATTCTAAGGTTCCGCTCATTGGAGCTAAAGTAATCGTTTTCGGAACAGATCCTTTGCAAGGTTCAGTAACTGACCTCAATGGAGATTTTAAAATTGAAAATGTCAAAGTAGGTCGGGCAGCTATTCAAATTACTTCCACAGGATATAAGCCCATTTCAATGCCTTCAGTTCTAATCGAGTCAGGGAAAGAGAAAATCCTGAATCTTCAAATGACAGAAGACATCAAAGTACTTGGGGCAGTTGATGTAAAAGCCAATAAAGATAAATCAGAGTCTATCAACAAAATGGCAACAACATCAGCCAAAACATTTACAGTTGAAGAAACAAACAGATATGCCGGTTCATTAAATGATCCTGCCAGAATGGTCTCTGGTTTTGCAGGTGTCACGGGGGATGCAGAAGGAGATAACGACATTGTCGTGAGAGGGAACTCCCCGCGTGGCATCCTTTGGAGATTAGAAGGAATTGATATTCCAAATCCAAATCACTTTTCTGATAACGGAGCAACCGGTGGTCCTATAAACGCATTGAACGGATCGGTTTTAGCCAACTCTGATTTCTTTTCAGGAGCCTTTGCACCTGAATATGGTAATGCACTCTCAGGAGTGTTTGACGTCAAAATGAGAACAGGAAACAATGAAAAAAGAGAGTATTCATTCTCTGCTGGTGTTATCGGTTTAGACGGAACATTAGAAGGACCTTTTTCTAAAAACTCAAGAGCATCATACATGGTGAACTATAGGTATTCATCAATCGCATTGTTGGATAAAGCTGGTATTCTTGATTTTGACGGAATTCCAATTTATCAAGACGCCGCATTTAAGCTCAACTTTCCAACTAAAAAGGCCGGAACTTTCACCCTAATTGGTTTGGGTGGAATGAGTAAAATTGATCAAACAGATCAAAATGATTCTACTGGTGAAGTGTACGGTAGGTACGACTTCAAAGCCAACTTGGGAGTAGCAGGATTAAAGCACACATACATTGTGAATCCTAAAGTTTATGTGAAAAGTTTTATCTCAGCATCTACTCAATATAATGGCGGAGAAGGGCAGTTTTTAAATTCAGATTCAGTCTTGTTCTTATCCGAACGAGAAGGGAATACTGATAACCAATTAAAGGCGCAATCTATCGTGAATTATAAGATGAACAAGAAGAACATCTTTCAAGTAGGTGCCACCTACACGCATTTCAACTACAATTTCTATTACGAAGACGACTATGATGATGAAGACGGAATTATGACACGTCATAATAATTCAAAAGGAGATGCCGATATGCTGCAATCATTCTTGAGTTGGAAGTACAGAATTACCAATGATCTGACGGTCGTGTCAGGAGTCCATCATACCCATTACCTATTGAACAACAATTTTAAAGTTGAACCGAGAGTTGGGATGAAATGGCAACTAAATCCAAGACACAGTTTATCTGCTGGTTTCGGGATGCATTCAAAACTAGAATCACCTTCGGTTTATTTGTACAATGAATTGCAAGAAGATGGATCATATAAATATCCAAACAGAGATTTAGATCTAACAAAGAGTACTCATTATGTTTTAGGATATGGTTTCAGAATCTCTGAACACTTACACTTGAAGTCTGAAGTATATTATCAAGCTTTATCAAACATTCCAGTAGCTAAGGATACTGCAGCTGAATCAGGCTTCTTTAGTTTCGTGAATTGGTCTTCAGGAGTTCCAGATTTTGAATTGGTAAATGAAGGTACGGGTCATAATTATGGAGCTGAATTGACATTGGAAAGATTCTTTGAAAACAACTTCTATTTCTTGTTAACGGGCTCGATTTATAAATCACAATACAAGGGGTCTGATGGTATTTTGAGAGATACGCGATATGACGCCAATTTCGCTTCTAATTTCTTGGCAGGTAAAGAATTCAAATTTGGTAAAAAGAAGAATTTAAATAAGACATTCGGAATCAACACTAAGGTATCGTTGATTGGTGGAAACAGATTTACTCCAATTGATTTACAAGCTTCTCAAGATGCCGGATATACGGTAAGAGATTGGGACAATCCTTGGGGTAAAAAAGGAGAGAATGTGTTCTTCATCAATTTAGGATTGACATACAGATGCGACATGAAAAGAGCAAGTCACTCTTTCAAAATTGACATTCAAAATCTTACAAATAATCAATCTGTTGTTTCAGAATATTATAACGGCAGAACAGGAACTATAGACACTGATACGCAACTGTCTTTCATTCCAAACATCATTTATACAATTAAATTTTAATCATGAAAAAGATATTCATAATAGGCGCTATCGCGCTCACATCACTTAGTAGTTTTTCTCAGGAAGATTCAACGCTAACAAGAGCAACACAAGTTTCATTTATTTATCCTATCGGAACCAATGGAGTTGATGCAACCAAATACACAAACAACTTTTCATTCAATGTCCTTTATGGCTTAAACGGAGGCTTGAACGGTGTAGAAATTGGTGGACTAGTAAACTCAAATATAGGTGCTGTGAATGGCGCGCAGTTTGCAGGAATCGCTAACATCAACGGGGCAACAGCACATGGGTTTATGGGCGCCGGAATAGCAAACGTAATTAAGGATTCTTCAAATTCAATTTCAGGTGCTGGTATCGCAAATGTCTGTGGCGGAAACTTTGTCGGATTGCAAATGGCAGGAATTGCAAACGCAGTAAAAGGTGATTTCTTAGGTGGTCAAATGTCAGGTATAGCAAATTTCAATCATGGCGATTTTAAAGGGGCACAACTTAGCGGAATTGCAAATACAAGTACGGGTAATTTTTATGGATTGCAGGGTTCTGGAATTGCAAATTTTGTTGGAGGAGATTTACAAGGTGCTCAGGTTGGATTGGTTAACCGTGCAAGAAAAATCAAAGGATTTCAATTGGGATTAATCAATGTTGCAAATGATTTTGAAAGTGGTGTTCCGCTTGGCTTGATCTCTTATGTTAAAAATGGATATCATGCCGTTGAGTTGGCTGGTGGTGATGCCGTTTACGGAAATCTAAATTTCAAATTAGGTGTAGAAAAGTTGTATAATATCTATAAGATTGGATTCGCACCCAATGGGTCTGAACAATACTTTACTTACGGTTTAGGGTTAGGAAGCAAACTGAATTTTACCGAAAAATTCGGTTTATCCATTGAAGGTTCTGCTTCGCACATTGTTCATCAAAACTTCAATCCAAGATTAGATATGTTGAACAAATTAGACGTCAACTTCAGATATGCATTGGGTGACCATTTTGACCTTTTTGCAGGGCCGTCTTTCAACGTATACTTATCACAACATGACCCTGAAACAGAATCTTCAGCACTCAATGTTCCTTATTCATTGTTCACTCACAATTGGGGTAACGGAGAAGGTCAAACTTATATGTGGCTTGGAGCAAATGCTGGCATCTGCGTTAACTTCTAATAAAGACTGTAAATATCAAATCAATTTTAGGCCGACTTTTGTAGTCGGCCTTTTTTGTCATTCAGAACAAAAAATGTCGTCTTGAACATTATTCAGAAATCCCAGAATAACATCAAAGTTGATTTAAGTTTTTATCAAAACGGAGTTTATTTATTGAACCTAGCAACAAAAGAAGGAAGCTTCTTTAAGAGAGTTGTCAAACAATAACTAACTGAAAACAATAAGCAAAGAGGCCAATCAAAATTTTGATTGGCCTCTTTTTTTTGAGTAGGGGTATTGTATTGGGAATTCGTCTTATTGACGAATAAGAAACCAATTTTAACCAAATTAAGGTTGAAAAGTAAATGAATGACTTGGGTCGCCATTGAACCTTTTAGCTGTTATTTGTGTTATAGAGATACAAAACTTAAAAGACTACTATTATGTCGTATCATATAAATCTGAAGGAGAGAATCCAAAACAATGAATTGATTGGCTTTGAGATTTTTCAAGATTATCAAGGCAAAGCAGAAAAAATGCTGCTTTACTTTCAGTCAGAACCTAAGATTAGACCTATCCTCAAGAACAAAATTGAAGAGTATAAGGTAATGCTCAAAGACATTAATACTCGTTTTGAGCAAATCACAACAGGCTTTTCACCAATATCACATTAGAAAGCTATCTAGCTTTTTTTCTTTCATTGCTTCATAAAGCTCATTAAATGTTGACGCATTAGACACTCTTAGATAAAATCCCATTAAATTTGTGTCATGTCTTTCAAAAAAATTAATCAAGAATTACTTGAGGTCTTAGCTGCAGAAGGTGTTGAATCGCCTAATGATTTTCAAAAGGCTATGATTCCAAAAATTAAGTCTGGGGCTAGTTGTTACGGTTTTGCCGAAAAGGGAGCTGGTAAAACTACTACCGCCTTAATAATGGCTTTGAATAAGATTGATTTTAAAGAGCAAGGTGACAATCCGCAAGTGGTAATATTTGCAGAGAACAAGAAGAAGGTTGTAGCGATTGAGGAGATGTTGAAAGAGCTAACTTTCAGAACTGAAATCAGAACATTCTCAATTTATGAAGAAGGCGATTTGACTTTTCAAAAGAATACCATTTATCCAGGGGTTGACATTTTGGTAGCCACAACTAAGCGATTTGCACAATTATATTTTCAGAACGGAATCAATTTGAACGAATTGAAAATGATTATGGTAGATGATGCTGAGTTTTTGAATCGCGGCACTTCTCATACTGATCTTGATCGTATTAACGAGAGTTTGAAAAGTTGTCAATTCGTCCTGTTTGCTGCTGAAGATGATCCAAAATTTAAGAGGCTCAATGATTTATTCATGCAAAGAGCTGTTAAAGTGAAGGCTTAACTATTTCTTTTTCTTCTTTTTTTTCTTTCGGTTGAAATTCAATCCATCCACATCCCATTTTCGGTCGGTGACCAAAGTAAAACGAAGTCTTATAAAAAGTCCGTTTGTGTTTGTGAAAGTATCGCTTGGGGTTAAGATGTGGTATCCAGCCTGTAAATGAAAGCCAAAAAGGCGATATCCAATCATAGGTGATATGCCATATCTCGTTTCGTCAAAGTTCGTTCTCAAAACCAAACTAGCGCCAAAACTCATGTTCAGTCGGCCTTGTTTATACCAATAGCCGGTTTCAAAACCTAGGGCTGGTTCTTCCCATCCAAAATTCATCCCCAAATGAATGCCGTGAACACTAGCCTTTGTCAAAGAAATCTTCTTGAACATCATTTCAGATCCTAATTCAATTACTGAAGCTCGTCCTAACTCATATCCAATATAAGGTCCTACTTTTCTTACCGAGATGTCAAGCGGTTTAATCTTGAGGCGATCATCTGCGAAAGCAGTTTGAACCCCTAGTGAGAAAATAAATATGAATAATAGATACTTCATTGCAAGAATAACCCAAAGGTACTGAATGGTTTCATTTCACTATGAATGAAGCTTCCATTTTGATTTGAGTTTATCTAGCTTTTTTTGATTCTCTAAATCTTCTTTTACTATGTATTCTTCTATGAATCCGCAGGTCACACAGACGTATGAGGCGATTAAAAATCGTCTTATTCCTCCGATATGCAAGCCCGAACGCTCGCCCTGTTTCATCTGATCTTCGTTGGTATATATTTCATGCCCATTGCATTTTGGACATTTCTTTGAGTTCTTCATTTTCTGATTTTAAGGTTGATTGAACTTTAGACCAATCATACATACATCATCAACTTGCTCTAAACTTCCTCGCCATTCTTCAAAGGTTTCATCCAGAATGATTTTCTGCTGGTTTAAAGGTTCTTTTTGGATTCTCAAAAGTAATTCGCGTAATGCTTTGGCTCTAAATTTTTTACCTTTTTCACCACCAAATTGATCTACATATCCATCTGAAAAAATGTAAATACAGTCACCATTTTCTAAAGTGACCTCATGATTGCTATAAGGGCTTGCATTATCGTATTTTCCAATTGGCTGTTTATCTGCTTTGATTTCAATTATTTCATTTTTTCTAATTATCCAAAGAGGATTATTAGCTCCGGCATATTCAAGCTTATTGTTTTCAATAGCGCATAAGGCAATGTCCATTCCGTCTTGAACTTCTTCATCACTCTTTTCAAATTCTTGAATTACAATTTCTCTGGCTTTATCCAATATCATGCTGGGTTTAACCAAGTTGTGTTCACGCACTGCTCTGTTAAGCGCGTTATTGCACACCACACTCACCATGGCTCCTGGTACTCCATGACCTGTGCAATCGGCAGCCGCAAATACTACTTTACCATTTTTCTCTTCTAGCCAATAAAAATCTCCAGCTACTATGTCTTTTGGTTTGTAAAGAACGAATGAATTTGGCAAATGCTTTTCAATAATGTGATTTGGAGGAAGAATGGCAGATTGAATTCGTTTTGCATATTTTATTGAATCCAATATTTCGTTATTCTTTTCTTCTAATTCACCATGTGCATGTTCTACTCTTTCTTTTTGAAGTTCTACTTCTGATTTTTGAGCTTCAATTACTGATTTCTGTTTTCGAGTAATTTTTAATCGATTAAACACAAAAAATAGAAATCCTGCGATTAGAATCATACCAATAAATGCTGCGTATTTTAAGACTTCAGCTTTCTTTTTTGCTTCTTGTTCTATGCTCAATTCTTTGTCATGTTGAATATCATCAATCGCTTTTTTCTTCTCGTATGCATATTTAGCTTCTAGGTTCGCGCTCGCTTTTTGAGTGGCCTCATTGTTCAAGCTGTCTCGCATTTCAATTTGCAATTTGTACATCTCAAGGGCTCTCATGCCATTTGACTCGTGTTCGTATAGCTTGCTCAATAATTCAGCTGAAGATTGTATTTTTTCTGGAAATCCAATGATTTGACTGAGTTCAAAACTTCTTTCTGCATGTCGTTTGGCGAGTTTCATTTTATTGAGTTGAAATTCAACTGTACCTAGATTAGTGAGCACCATAGATTGCCCTTCAATGTCTCCAATTTCTTCATAAAGTGTTAGGGCTTGTTCATAGTATCTGACAGCTTCATCTATATCTCCTGATTCTTTAGAAGCAAAGGCCAAATTATTTAAAGAGTAGGCTTGCCCTCCTTTGTCTCCAATTTCTATTTGGATCTCTTGAGAAAGATTGAGATAGTGAAGAGCTTCAAAATAATTGTCTTGTTGAATTCGAACGTATCCAATGTTATTTAGAGACATTGCTTCACCAAACTTATCTTCTATTTCAGTTCGCAATGACAAAGCCATTTCATGATATTCAATTGACTTTTCGTATTCGCCTTGACTTTCGTAAACTGTACCAATATTGTTGTAAGTATAAGCCAAGCCTTCTTTGTCGTTAATATGCTTACGAAGGTTTACCGTCTTGTCAAAAATCTCTAATGCTTTCGGAATATCTCCCTTATTCAAATAGATTCCACCAATGTTATTGAGCAAAATGGCTGTTCCTTCAATGTCTTGATGTGCAATATGAATATCCATTGCCTGTTTGTAATAGTCGAGGGCTAATTCAATTTCCCCTGTTAATTCATAGACGCCTGCAATATTGTTGAGCACAACTGCCATTTCGTTTGAATTGTCATTCTCTTTGAGAAGGTCTAAAGATTTAAAATGATAACTAAGTGAAAGATCGCTTTCGCCAATTACGAAGTTTAAATAACCTAACCAGCCATAGCCTTCAGCTTGTCCTGATTCGTAATTGTTTTGCTCGGCTAGTTTTACAGCATGGGTGCAAATTTCAATCGCGGTATCAATTTTGGTTTGATAATAATAAAGAGCTAAGTAATAACAAGAGTTAACTTGAATAGTGTCGTGATACTGCTCGCCTAAAATGATTGACTTTAAACTGTCTACGCTCTTTTTTTCTTGCTTGTCGAATGATTGAGCGTAACTCAAATTCGTGAGGCAAATAAGAATGAAAAGGGCAATGCGTCTCATATGTTAAAAGTACTTATAATGTAGGGAATATTTTTTTCATATAAATAATGCATTCTCTACCTTTGCACAAAATTTTAATATGAGTAGTTCACATCCTTGGCATTCAGTATCGGTAGGAGACAACCCACCACATAGCGTGAATGGGATAATCGAGATTCCAAAAAACACCAGAGCAAAATATGAGATTGATAAAGAATCGGGTCTTTTAAAGCTAGACAGAGTATTGTTCTCGGCTATGCATTACCCAGTTAATTATGGGTTTATCCCACAGACTTATTGTGATGACAATGACCCTCTTGATATTTTGATCTTATCACAAATTACTGTGGTACCATTATGTATTGTTTCGGCAAAACCAATTGGCGTAATGAGAATGTCTGATGGAGGAGAAGGAGATGATAAAATCATTGCGGTGGCTGAGCATGATGTAAGTGTCAATCACATTAATGATATGTCAGAATTGCCAGAGCACTTTTTTAAAGAGATCAGAAATTTCTTTGAAGATTACAAAAAGCTAGAAAACAAATCAGTTGATGTTGAGCATTTTTATGGAGCAGATGTAGCAAGAAATGTGATTGAACAAAGCATGATTGACTACAAGAAATTGATGGAATCAGAGTCTTAACCAAATGGCCATTTAGGCGGGTTCATGATGAGTTTTGAATCCTGAATAATCATGAAGATTCCAAAGCCGGCACTCAAAATAAATAGAATCCACCCAGCAATTTGTCGACCTTTTGAGATCGGAGGATTCAACATTTTGATTCCGCTTAATCCTAAAGTCAATCCTAGAAGAATAAATCCAATTTGGATGGCAAAAGATACATTTTCCATAAATCCCCACACGCCTTTAACGTAGCACCAAACACTGAGTGATGTTTGTGCAAGAATTAGAATTAGGAAAAGAGGTTTCAAAAATTTCATCTCTTAAAGATAATCTATATTTGTTGAATCAATTTCGGCATGAGTATTACATTACTATCTTCTCCATTACAGGGTTTTACTGATTTCAGATTCAGAAATGCTCAACACAAATATTTTGGCGGAATTGACACTTATTTCGCTCCGTATATAAGGCTCAATGGTAAGCTTGATATAAAACCTGGATACCAAAGAGACCTAGACCCAAAGAACAACAAAGTACCTGTTCTTCATCCTCAAGTGATGACGAATGACCCTGATGAATTTATGTTCGTGGTCAAATATGTACGGTCATTGGGGTATACTGAGTTGAATTGGAATTTGGGTTGTCCTTATCCAATGGTGACGAAAAGAGGAATGGGTTCTGGTTTAATTTGCGAGCCAGCTAAAATTGATGCCGTTCTCAAAAAAGTTCATAATGAATCAGACATTGTTGTGTCAATGAAAATGAGAATGGGATATGAACATGCTGAAGAGATTCTAGATGTCTTTCCAATTCTGGATAAATATCCTATTAAAAATGTAGCCATTCATGCTCGGATTGGAAAGCAATTGTATAAAGGTGGAGTTGATTTAGATTCATTTCAAAAATGTATTGATGCGAGCAATCACAAATTATATTACAATGGCGATATCACTTCTGTAGATGCCTTCAATGAAATGCAAGAACGATTTCCATCTATTGATCATTGGATGATTGGGAGAGCTTTGATTGCTGATCCTTTTTTGCCAACAATGATTAAAGAAAACTCTATTCATTATCCTGAAAACAGAGTAGAGCTCTTTAGCTATTTTATTCAAGAGTTATTTGAAGGATATGCATCTGCCTTATCTGGTAAAAGTCATGTCTTAACAAAGATGACATCCTATTGGGAATACTTTGCTCAAACATTTCCAGATCCACACAAAACCTATAAACGAATTAAAAAATCGAAATCAATAGATGCTTATCATGAAGCGGTTCAGATTAATTTAGATACATTAGAAGTAAATTAAGATGTATCCCTATCACAACAAAATCAAGCAAAGAATCAATAACAAGGAGTTACTTTCTTACGAGTATGTAGAGAAGTATAAAAATATCTCACCTTGCCTATTGTTGCATTTTGAAACTGAGCCAAAAGTTAGACCCATTAGGGAACACAGGTTTGAGGAATATGAGAAGTTTTTTGCTGAAAATAGAGATTACAATTAGTTGATATTGTATTGGATAAAAAATTATCTTAAAAATTGCCAATATTACTTACCCACATACGTCTCTAACTCTAAACGTGGAAGGGTAACAATTTTCACCAAAATAGACATAGTTGTTAACTACCTTGTAAGAATTAAAAAAGCATTTATGAGCAATTTAAATAAGATAGGATTAGACCAAGAAAAGAGTGCTGAACTAGTCAATCAGCTGAATGAATTACTTGCCAACTATTCCATTTTTTATCAAAATGTGAGAGGATATCATTGGAATGTTTCAGGTAACAACTTCTTTGAATTACATGTTAAATTTGAAGAGCTTTATAATGATCTTTTTATAAAGATTGATGAAGTGGCAGAGCGAATTCTTACTCTTGGATCTCGTCCTTTACATAAATATTCAGATTACGCAGGAATATCCTTTATCAAAGAAAGTAATGAAGGAGCCAACGGATTAAACGCGGTTTCTGAAATTTTAGATGCTTTTCAAAATCTGATTTTAAAGCAAAGAGAGATATTAGATTTTGCCGGAGATTTGGGTGATGAGGGAACCAATGCATTGATGAGTGATTACATCAGAGAACAAGAAAAATTAGTTTGGATGTATTCAGCTTATTTGGGAGAGTGATGAAATAGTATTTCATATGAGGTGCCGCTATCATTTGAGGAGTTAACCATTAGGTTGGCATCAATTTGATCAGCTAAATCATTGATAAGCATGATGCCAATGGAATCACTTGATAATGAGGTGTCAAATCCATTTCCGTTATCTGAACAGCATAATTTAATTTTCTCATTAGATTCTGACAGCTGAATAGTAATGGTGCCTGATTTCTTATTGAGAAAGGCATGTTTGAGTGAATTAACAATTATCTCATTCGCAACGAGTCCCAGGGGAACTGCAGTAGTGATGTCAACTGTGACATCCTCAGTGTTCATTATAAGTTTAAGATCAAAGTCATCTTGCTTGTATGATTTGATGACATCTTCACATAGATTTATTAAGTAGTGATTAAAATTAATCTCATTCAAATTTCCAGAATTATAAAGGCTATCATGAATCAGACTCATGCTTTTAAGTCGGTCTGAATTCTGTACTAAAATTTCAGAAGCCTCTTTATTCTTTGTCTGGTGAATTTGCAAGTTGGTGAGGCTTGTCATAACAGCCAAGTTGTTTTTAACCCTGTGATGCACTTCGGCCAACAAAACATTTTTTTCAGAGATGTTTTTTTCAAGTTCGGCATTTGATTTTTTTAATTGACGATTCGTAATGAAATAGCGATTGATGATTTGGAAATTCATAACCACTAAAAGAATTAATCCAATCACAAAATTAGACCTGAACAGAGCAGAAAGGGTAGGGAGCTCGAACGGGACAATTGGCTTTATCTGAAACTGCCCAATTGCAAGAGTTGCCGATATTGAAATGAGGACGGCGCCAAAGGTAAGTGCTAGCTGCTTTTTCTCACTTAGATCAAAAATACTCAGCATCAATATTGGTGCTAAAAAGTAATATAAATAGAAACCGCTTTGAAAGCCTATGTAGTAAGTTAGAAGAGGTAGAGCAAGAGCATAAATAAAGACGATAAAATACCTTGAAGCAGCAAGTTTACCAATGTAATTCAAGTAAAGAGAGCTACAAAGAACTATTTGAATAGCAAAGAAAACCCCTGTTATGGCATATTGGTTAATTGAAATAAAATATACCTCAAAAGGAATAGCAAAGAGGGTTGAAACAATCGCAAAACTATTCTGAATAATCAGAATATGGCTCTTAGAAGGGTCTTCATGACGAGCACCAATATTGAAGAGTTTTTTCAGTAATGACACGCCCAAATTTAGAGAAAATAAGGCATATCTGTGAAGTCGTTGGTTGCTAAGGGGTTGGGTTCTGTTGCCAAGCTCAACGCTAAGGTGCTCTTCATATTCGTATCAAGATTATTGATTAAAAACATCATGTAATCAAACTTCCATCAGTTGCCTAATCGTTATTCTGACATAATTTGGCTTTATGTTAGAATATAATATCTCAGGAACATCTGTGGCGCATACGAAGGCCGAATTTGAAGTTAGAAATCATCTATATAAATTTGGAATCACTCCTGAAGACGATTCCGCTTCTCCTGCCGACCTATTAGTTGGGGCTTTTGCTGCTTGTGCAATAAAGAATGTAGAGCGCTTTTCAAAAATGATGAAGTTCGAATATGAAGAAGCAAAAGTAGAGGTGAATGCAAAGCGACAAGATAAGCCACCCATGATTAAAGAGATCAACTTTGTTCTTAGTATAAAAAGTGATGATCCTAAATTAAACTTGCCATTACTTCAAAAGAATATTGAAAAGTTCGGAACTATATACAACACCTTAAATCAGGTTTGTGAAATTCGAGGAGAGTATAAGCTGATAGACTAATCTTTACTTTTGGTATATTCATCTCGTATGTCCAAAAAAGAGATAAAGAGTTTTTGCCCAAAAGACAAAGAAGAATGGCGGCAATGGTTAAAGGAGAATCATAAAGTTGAAGATGCTGTTTGGTTAATCTCTTATAAAAAAAGTAGCCCAAATCATAACTTAAGTTGGGGTGAAGCAGTTGATGCAGCTCTTTGTTATGGTTGGATAGATAGCGTCAAGAAGACAATCGATAAAGAACGCTACCAACAATATTATTCAAAGCGAAAAGCAACAAGCACATGGTCAAAAGTCAACAAATTGAAAGTTGCCCAGTTCGAAAAAGAGGGCTTATTGACGCCCGCAGCATTAAAAACCATTGAAGTTGCAAAAGAAAACGGAATGTGGACTATGTTAGATGCCGTTGAGGATCTGATAATTCCAGAAGACTTAGAAGATGCCTTTAAGAATCATTCCAACTCTAAAGATTATTTCTCGAGTTTAAGTAAATCAATGAAGAAGCAGTTGTTGTATTGGGTGGTATCTGCAAAACGATCTGAAACTAGAGCGAAACGAATCAATGAGATTGCATCCAAGGCTTCTGAGGGTCAAAAACCAAAACAGTTCGTTTGACCACAACAAATTCATGTCTTTAAACGTTAAACAATTATGGCGTTTTTCAAGAATGTAAGAAGATTACTGGGTGCGACTGTGTTGACGCTATTCTTCAGTTTGTTCTTGGGGTCATGCAACAAAGAGTATAACATCCCTATTCCACAAACCGTTCAATTCGAACAAAACTTATCTGCCTACAACATTTTTCAAGGGGAGATGAAAAACCTAGTGCCTTCATCTGATTTTTATGAAATCGAATTAAGTTCAATCCTTTATTCGAATTATGCGAAAAAACAAAGGTTGATAATGGTTCCTTCTGGAACGATTGTCACTGAAAATGGTAATGGAATTCCTGTGTTTCCAGAAGGCTCAATTTTAGTGAAAACATTCTATTACTTTATAGATGAAACCAATGAAACCTTGGGTAAACAAATAATTGAGACAAGACTCTTAATAAAAGGTCAAGGTGAGTGGAACGTAGCTACTTACATTTGGAATGAAAATCAAACCGAAGCTACTCTAGAAAATAATGGACTAGACACACAGGTTGATTGGATAGATGCAGCAAGTGATTCCAGATCAATTGATTATCATGTGCCTTCTCAAAATGAATGTGTTAAATGTCATCAAAGTGTTTCTGAAGTGATGCCGATTGGACCATCATTGAGAAATTTGAATAGGGAGGTAGTTAGGAATTCAGTTACACTTAACCAGCTGCAACACCTGCAATCAGAAGGCGTATTAAACAGTTTTGATATTAGTGGAATTAGTTCAATTCCGGATTATAATGATTTGAGTGTTTCGCTTTCAGATAGAGGTAGAGCTTATATGGATATGAACTGTGCGAGCTGTCACAACCCTGATGGTTTGAGTGAGGCAGAGAAGAAAGGGTTTGATTTTAGATTTGAAACGGAACTAGGAGACACAAAAATTTTAAAGAAGAAAGACTTGATTATTGAGATGATGGAAGAAGGCAGAATGCCAGATGTTGGTACTACCGTCATTGACCAAGAAGGATTAGATCTCATGAGAGAGTATATCAATAGTCTTTAATTTGCATACTAGCAAAAATCTCATGCTTCTGCAGCTGAAGCCATCACCTCATTATCATTTACCAAAATGTATACGTCATATGAAAATGCGTATAAGAGAATAGAGCTTCTTCTTTCTGATCTTTGTACTGTTCTTATTAATCACAAAAAAATTAGATATGAGTACGAATCAATTTGGAAAGAAAGGGTGGACCCCAGAAAGAATAAAAGATTTAAGTGGTGAAACATTTGTAATTACTGGTACAACAAGCGGAACAGGTTTTGAGGCTGCGAAAATATTGTTGTCAAAAAAAGCAAAAGTGGTAATGCTTAATAGAAATCCAAAAAAATCAGAAGACACTATTGCAGCATTGAAACAAGAACTTGGTAATGGAATAGACGTGTCAAATATTCAAATGGATTTGGGAGATCAGAGTTCTGTAAAAAAGGCCGCAGAAGAAATTCTTAATTCGGTTCCTAAGATAGATGCCCTCATTTGCAATGCTGCCATTGCCCAAACACCTGAAAGAAAACTGACCAAAGAAGGTTGGGAACTTCAAATGGGTGTGAATTATTTTGGAAATTTCACACTTCAAGGTTTGCTTTATCCTTTAATTGAAAAATCAAATGGTCGAATTGTAACTGTTGGTAGTATGGGCTATGATATGGGGATTAAGGCAATTAAATTTGACGATTTAAATTGGGAAAAAGACTATACTGCTAATAACGCCTATAGCCAAAGTAAGCTTGCACAAATTATGTCAATGTATGAGATTCAAGACCGACAAGAACAAGCCGGAAAATCTGCTGTGAAAACATATGCATGTCACCCGGGAGCTTCACGAACTTCTTTAATCAAGACAAATGCGAGTAGATTGATGCGTTTTATATTTTTTCTAATGACGCCATTAACGCAGTCAGCCGAAAAAGGTGCATATCCACAATTGATGTGTGCAACAGAACCAGAATTAGATCAAAAAGGATTTTATGGTCCTACAGGTAGAAGTAATTGGGTTGGCCCAGTTGGCGCACACGAAATCAAACCTCATGCAAAAGATAAGGTCGCTTCAAGTAAATTGTGGGATCTGTCAGAAAAAGAAACAGGAGTAAAATGGAATTTTTGAATCTCTTCATAATCACTTAAATTTGAATTATAGAAATGAAACACTTTAGCACCTTATCGTCCTATTTTGAATATTTGGAACTTCCGAGTCCTGAGCATCCAATGTTTAGTGTAATGTCTGCAATGGGAGAAAGTTTTTTGCCTTGCCCAAAGGAGAGTTCGCCTCCAATCACGACTGATTGCTACAACATAAGTTTGAAGAAAATACTCAAAGGTGATTTGAATTATGGACGAACCAAGTATGACTTTACAAATGGAGCTTTGATCTTTATCTCTCCAAGACAAGTGTTGCAGTGGGATAGCAGTGTTTCATTTGAGCAAAAAGGGTTTTCGATTAACCTTCATGAAGATTTCATAAAAGGAACAGAACTCGAGCAACAAATTAAGAATTATGGTTTCTTTTCATACTCTGTGAATGAAGCTTTGCATTTGTCACCAAGCGAAGAGAAACAAATTGAGTCAATCGTTGAAAGCATTGAGGCTGAATATCATAATAATCAAGATGCTTTTAGTAAAGAGATTATTATTGCCCACTTAAGCACTTTACTTAAATACGCAAACCGTTATTATGAGCGTCAATTTTTGAATAGAAAAGAACTGTCAAATGATCTTCTTGAGCAGTTTAATATTCAACTTGAAAAGTATTTAGCTGCTGGTTTACTTGAAGAAAATGGTGTTCCGACTATTGAACTTTTGGCTAATAAAATGGAGGTGACTCAACGATATTTGAGCGATACCCTTAAAAAAGAAACAGGTAAAACAACAACTGAACATTTGCAGTTGTTTTTGATTGATGAAGCGAAGAATTTGCTACTAAGACCTAATTCGTCAATCTCCGAAACGGCTTATCAATTAGGATTTGAATATCCGCAATATTTCTCAAGATTGTTTAAGAAGAAAGTGGGAGTAAGCCCAAAGCAATTTATTGAAAGTCATTCAATGAATTAAATTTAAGCGCAGCGAATCGATTGCTAATAAATGTTTCGTGAGTTTGATTCTAAGAATTATACAGTTTACTAACAGTACTCTTATATGTTTGCCCGATAGGAATTTTATCGGTTCCAATCTGAATTTGATTTCCTTCTATGAGCTTAATCTTTTCAAGCGCAACGATAAATGATTTATGAACTCTTAAAAAGGTCTCTTTGGGTAAAAGTTCTTCAAAAGCTGAGATTTTTTCATGACTTACAAGCATTTCCTCTTTCAAGAATAATTTGGTGTAATTTCCATAAGCCTCTATGTAAAGCAAGTCATTTAAGTCAATTTGATGATGCTTTTTATCTCCTTTAACAAAAAATCGAGCCGAAGTTGAACTATTAGAAACTTCTTTAACTGTTGATTTTGGAGTTTCAGATTCTGATACTTTATTTACTGCCTTTACCAAACGATCGAAACTGAAAGGTTTGAGAAGATAGTCCACTACGTTTAGCTCAAATCCTTCTAATGCGTACTCTTTATAAGCTGTTGTTATGATTGTTTTCGGAGGGTTTTGCAAGGTTTTTAAAAAGTCAAGTCCTTTTAATTTGGGCATATTGATGTCTAAAAACATAAAGTCTACCTTGTTTTCATTTAAATACTGCATGGCTTCCATAGCACTATAGCAATCTTTTTCTAATTGAAGATGTGGCAGCATGCTACAGAATTCTTTAATAATATCATGAGCTAATGGCTCGTCATCAATAATTATGTACTTAAGCATCTTTAAAGATTTTTAATTTTGTTTTATAAATGTTGGCTGCTACATCCGCAGTGTACTCGTGTTTACCTTTATACAATAAAGACAGCCTTTTAATAAGATTATTTAACCCAATACCACTTGATTCATTTTGATTTTCACGATCAAAATTATTCTCAATTTCAAAACAGATGAAATTACCTTCTTCATACAGATGGATAGTTATAAAGGCGTTTTCGGCAAGTGTTTCTATTCCATGTTTGAAAGCATTTTCTAACAGTATAATATACATTAAAGGAGCAACTTCTAGATTCGTGTCAACTTCATGATTAAAGGTTATTTCGACCTGTTTTTTATAACGTATCTTATGCAGCTCAATATAGTTTTCTAAGTATGTGATTTCATCCAATAGTTTTACTTTTTCCTTTTCTCCTTCATAAATGGTGTATCGCATCATGTCAGATAATTTCAAGATCACCTCTGGTGCTTGATCTGATTTTGTGATGGTTAGGGCATACAAATTATTTAAGGTGTTAAAGAAAAAATGAGGGTTGATTTGAGAACGTAATAAACTTAACTCTGCCTCTCGTTTTCCTGCTTTCAAATTTTGAACCAACTTCCATTGTTCAAATATCCATAAACCTAGTCCAAGAAACATAGGGATGGGAATCAAAAAGGCTATAAGATAAAGATCATCTCTTATTTTTAGATAGGTCTCAAAATCTTCAGAAGATAAACGGATGTAAGTGAAGATTAGAATTAGCGGAACGAAGTACAAAACAATCACTTTCCAGTACTTTCTAACGAAAGAAGGCATTAGCAAATGAACGAACCCTATCCAAAAGGCCAGTAACAGCAGTATAGTTAGGGGATTGTCTAAGTAATTCATTGAACCTTCCACCACTATTATCACAGCTAGCAGTAGGAGCAAGGATCCAACTCTCATTGCAATTTTCTTTATCTTCTTTTTAAGGTCACTCATAGTTCAAAACTACTGTACTAAAGGGATATCAACAACTATTTTGACAGACACCAGTCAAATTGATACAAACACCCTTTTTTTTGGGTCGAACCATGGTTTGATTCGCTTAAACATAGGTGTAAGGTAATTATTCTTTAGTTCATCATCTATTCTTTTTAAGGCCAAATTTCGACAGCATATTTGTCCTGTAATCAAAGGATGATTAGTCAGTCCTACTAATGACTAAAAAGAAAAATAAAGCATTATGGAATATTCAATTTTAATCTTCAAAACTACTGGGCTATTAGCATTTATAGTATGCTGGTATTTGTTCAATAGTAAAAGAAAAAAATCTAAATCTACAGGGAAAAGAATGCTCTCAACGTTTTTCTCGCTTATTGTAATGTTTGCATCCTTTTCTGCAAGTGCTCAGAGCCAAATTGAAATTTCTGGACAAGTAAAGGATATCGAAACAAAAGAAAACCTTCTTTATTCAAAAGTTACCGTATTAAATAATCAGGATAGCATCATAAGTGGAGGTATTACAAACGAAAAGGGATTCTTTAAGATTCCTGTTAATCCAGGGTCATATCAAATAGTTATTAGTTCTCTTGGTTACATTAATGACAGTGTATCCATTGGATTGATTAGACAAGAAAGTTTTTTAGGAGTCTTTAAATTGCAAGAAGATACACTTACGTTAGCCGAGATTGAGGTTGTTGCAAATTCTAGAACAGAGAGCTTGGATAAAGATGTTCAACTGGTAACAAAAACGCTTAGGAACGGAACAACTGCAGCTAAGGATGTCCTTAACAAAATAACAGGAGTCTCCTATGATGATTATGCAGGTGTCATAAAAGTTGATGGTGATGCGAATATCATGGTTCTCGTAAATGGGGTAGAAAAAAGTCAGGAATACATTCAAAATTTGAATCCTGAAAGACTACTGAAAGTAGAAACTATAAGAGACCCAGGAGGACGTTACGGACTTGAAGGATACTCTGCTATCCTCAATATCGTTTTAAAATCTAATTACTCCGGAACTGAAGTATATGTAGAGGAAATGCAATTGGTTGATATCGACACAGATGGAAAAGATCTTGATTTATTAATAGGAGCTGTTGCAGGGACCTATAACTACACAAGAGACAATTTGAATATTTATGGCGGCCTTCGTTTTGGACGAAAACAATTCGAAATCACAACAGAATCGGAAACAGAGTATGAAGATGGGGTAGTGGTTTTTGAGAATGCAGAATCGAATGATCCAAATGCCCTTATCCTTGAATACAATTCACGTTACAACTTAGGAATTGACTACCAGATTAATCCAAAACATATCATAAGTTTTGAAAGCAATATGGAAACTTTTCCTTTGAACGGAAAACAAAATAGTTTTGATCACATAACTCAGATATACTCAAATGACTCATTGACTGATCAATTTAGGTTTAGTTCTGAAGGGAACAGTAAGAAATGGGAATCTTATAATTCACTTTTCTACGTTGGAGAGTTTAACAAATCCAACAAGTTGAACATGAACTTCACCTATTCAAATTATAGAGAAAGTTTTACGAGCAATACTTGGCAAGAAGAAGATTATAATCGTGAGGAAGAAGGGGTAAATAAAAAACAATATACCCGATTCTATGCTGAATTTGATCACGTTTTATCACCAAATAAGAACATCCAATTCGGCTATGGAAATTCGTGGAGGGAATTGAACAACACTTATGATATCAGTCAATTGGACATCAGTTCAAAGCAAATGAATATGATCTCAAATGACTTTCAGTTGACTGATATACGTCACAAGCTTTATTCGAACTTTAGCTGGAAAATGAATAAAAAACTGGGAATGCGAGCAGGAATTGCCGTTGAAACTTCTTCTCCAAGCGTTCTTGATCAACAATTTAGTTATCAGGTAATTCAACCACTACTTGACTTGAAATACAACATTTCAAAGAAAGTCAATATTAAATTCAAATACCGTGTATCAACAGATTATCCAACAATAGCACAAACGAATCCATTTGTAAGCCAGATAAACTCTAGAATTACAGAAACAGGAAATCCATTTCTGAGACCATCATCAACACATAGGTTCTCTCTTCGTCTTAATGCACTGCGTGGCTTGTTTGCTTTTGAGCCATACTTGCATTATTCAAACAATTTGATCGCATCAATTGGTGATTTAGGAGATAACAATGTTTTCAACTATAGATTTGAAAATGTAGACAGGTATCAAAGAACCGGAGGGAAACTAAACTTTAGAAAGTATGTGAAAAAGTATAATTTTCTAATCAAAAGCAAGTTAGAAGTGTTTCATGCTTCAGTAGAATCGGCGAGTGGAACCAATAGCTTTTTTGATTGGAGAGCAGGTGTTGATCTTATGTACATCTCTCCGAAGCATGGCAGTGTTCTTGGATTGAAGTATCAGCATGATATGACCAAACAAATTGATGGATTAGGTTATAAAAAAGGTGATATTGATTTTTGGATGTTGTTATACAAACAACCTCTCTTCAAGAAAAAAGCAAGTGTAATGGTTGGATGTTTTTTACCTATTGGATTAGGAGCAAATTTCAATCAGGGGTCGTACGCCGAGTCAACAGGATTCAGGACGACTACTAACAATGACGTATCATTGGTGAAGAACATGTTTATTCTTGAGTTCACTTATCGATTTAGTAATGGAGAGAAAGTAAAGAAAAAGCAAAAAGAGGTTGAGCGTGAATCAGAAAATGGAGGAGGAGGTCCATTTTAAGAAAGACCTTCTAGACCTTTCGTTTGCTTTGACAGCTTCTTAAGTTAATAAGGCCTTTCATGTCTGAAAGGCCTTTTTTTCTGCAACAATCAGGACGTACATTGCTCGAAATGTCAAGAACACCTCATTTTTTATGTTCAACTGCGTTTTGGTTGCCTTAAGTCTATGTGTGGACCGTTAAGTCTGTTGTTCATCATCTATTTTTTATAGGCCCAAACATAGACACCATATTTGTATTGTAATCGAGCTGTAAATGAATTAACCAATTAACATTCAAGCAGCCTAACCTTTAAAAAAATAAATTATGAAAAAGTTTATTCTAGTAGCAGCATTATTGGTAACGAGTATCAGTTTTGCCGCGGTGAAACCTTCATTAAGAAAAGAGATCGTTGAAAAAGTTAACATTGACTTAAGTGATATCGAGTTGGATGAGTTCCATGAAGACTTTGTTGTTGTGAGTTTTCAAATCAAAGATTCTCAAATCTTAATCACAGAAATTCAAGGATCTCAGGAGCAATTAATAGAATCAGTTCAAAAAGAACTAACTCAAATGTGCATCCAAAAGGAATACTCTAACACAGACATTTATAATTACAAATTCACATTTAAAAAAGTATAATTTTTTTCTAATAAAAAGCTAAAACTATGAAGGCAGCAATAGTAACAAATTACGGAAAACCAGAAGTATTAGAATTAAGAGAGGTTCAAAAACCATCTCCGAAAGAAAATCAAATCTTATTAAAGATTCACACCTCTTCAGTGACTTCAGGAGATGCTAGAATTAGAAGAGCAGATCCATATGTTATCAGATTGATTTTCGGATTTAAGAGACCTAGAAAATCAATTCTGGGTGTAGTGGTTGCAGGAGAGGTGGAGTCAGTTGGAGATAAGGTAAGTAAGTTTAAAGTTGGAGACAAGGTATTTGGGACAACTGGAATGTCATTCGGAGCGCACGCTCAATACCAATGCATTTCTGAAGAAGGAACCTTGGCTTTGATTCCAGAGAATATGTCTTACGAAGATGCGGCGGCGATTCCATTTGGAGGTACTGCTGCGCTTCACTTTCTTAGAAAAGGTAATGTTTCAAAAGGGCAAAAAGTATTGGTTTTTGGAGCATCAGGTGCATTGGGTACGGCAGCTATTCAATTAGCTAAAGAACGTGGGGCCGAAGTAACAGCAGTTTGTAGTGGTAAAAATGCTGAAATGGTAGCTGAATTAGGAGCAGATATTGTCATTGATTACACAAAAGAGAATTTTACCGAGAACGGAGAAATGTATGATGTCATTTTTGACACCATTGGAAAAAGTTCATTCACTAAAGGGATGAAATCTTTAACCAAGAAAGGAACTATGCTTTTGGCAAGTGCAAACATGGGATTAATGATTAGAGGCGGGCTGACTTCTATGTTCGGTAAGAAGAAAGTGATTTCAGGAGTGATTAAGGAAACGGCAAACGATATGAAATTCTTCAAAAAACTGATCGAAGCCGGAAAATTAAAAGCAGTAATTGACAAAGTTTATCCTTTAGAAGAAATAGCTAGAGCACATACACATGTTGATGCAGGTCACAAGAAAGGAAATGTCATTATTAGTATGAATCACGCTTCATAAGGATCAAATAATAATTATTCATTAATGTATCAAAGCAAAAAGCCCCAGTTCTAAGGCTGAGGCTTTTCTATTCACGAAAATTGGAAGCTTCCGTGAGGTATTTTTAATGTTTTTTGCCCTTCTAAAATTAAGAGCTAAAAAAACCCTTCAGATTTTCTGAAGGGTTTTTTGTACTCGAGGCGGGACTTGAACCCGCACGACCCAGAGGTCACAAGATTTTAAGTCTTGCGTGTCTACCAATTCCACCACTCGAGCATCTCACTTAGCCCGTGAAGACTAAGTGAAAAATCATTGCTACCGAAGCCCGGTAGCAGTGGTTTGGCATTTTTAGCAGAGATGTTCTCTTGCTTAGAGCGGGAGACGGGGCTCAAACCCGCGACCTCCACCTTGGCAAGGTGGCGCTCTATCAGCTGAGCTACTCTCGCTTATATCTTTTCGCTAATGCGCTAATTTCAATCTTTTTCCTAGAATCAACTCTTTGACTCATTTTCGGGAGGGCAAATATAATACTTCTAAATGAATTGCAAAATTCTTTTACGCAACTTTATTCATAAAAGTTTAGAATTCTTAAATCTTGAAAGTATTCGGTTAGTAATCAGTCCTTTTGATATTTCTGATATAAATTGTAAATCATTCCGTCAGAAAGACCAATTTTAGGAACATACACCTCTTTGGTTCCTATTTCATTGAAAATGAATTCATAAATCTCACAGGCAGGTACAATTACATCTGCTCTATCTGGCTTTAAATTATATTCAGAAATTCTATCTTCCAAATCAAGTTTTCTCAACTTTTTGGCCAAGTCTTTCATTTCATCAATCTCAATTGGCTCAGTAGATTTCATTCCAAGTATTTTGTGAATTTTATTGATGTTCCCACCGGTTGCAAACGTCTTGAATTTGTGTCCCTTTTTCAAATAAGTATTTATCCACTCAGCTAAATCTTCCCAACTTTGGCGTTTTACTTTTCCTTTTATTATTCTAATGGTCCCAAGTTTGAATGATTTCGAAGCAACTTTTTCACCTTTTTTGAAAATGGATATTTCAGTTGATCCCCCACCCACGTCAATTACCAAAAAAGGATCTTTTTGATCAAACTCCATTAAAAAGAAGGTAGATAAAATCAGTTTGGCTTCTTCTGAACCTTCAATGATTTCAATGTTTACACCACTTTCTTTTTTAATCTTCTTTTGAATTTCTTTTCCGTTTGACGCTTCACGCATTGCTGAGGTAGCACAAGCTCTCAATTCTGTCACTTCAAACACTTCAGATATCAAACGAAATGCTTGCATTGATTTGATGAACTCAACACTTTTATGCTCAGAAATTTTACCATTCTCAAAAACTTCCAAACCTAATCTTAACGGAATTCTGGTATAAGAAATCTTCTTGATGAAGTGGCGTTTTCCTTCTAATTGAATTTCTCCAATTAGTAATCTTGCTGCATTGGTTCCTATGTCAATCGCTCCAAATCTCACTGATGTATTTTTTGTAAGAAATAATTGTAGGTTTCGGTTTGTGCATTGTATGGCACAATCTCTCCACCTTCATATCTATGATTGGCTTGCTCTTTATCAATAATTCTTGACTTTGTGTTGTCATTCAAACAAGCTTCAATCATGAATTTTAAATCTTTTTGAATCTTTGAATCATATATTGGAGTCGCAACTTCTATTCTTCTGTCAATGTTTCTCCCCATCCAGTCAGCTGATGAAATGAAATAGCGTTCTTTTCCTGCATTGGCAAAAATCATTATTCTAGAATGTTCTAAAAAACGCCCAACGACACTTCTTACTACAATGTTTTCAGATAATCCTTTGACCCCAGGAACAAGAGCACAAATCCCTCTTACAACCGCGTAAACTTTAACACCCGCCTTAGAAGCTTCATATAATTTTTTGATCATTTTAGAATCTACCAAGTTGTTTATCTTCAGATAGATATAAGCCTCATCACCATTGTGAGCATTTTTGATCTCTTTATCAATTAAGCTAGAGAGTTTTCTTCTCGTATTAAAGGGAGAGACAATCAGTTCTCTGAATACCGAGCGGTCAAAATTGTTTTTGAATATTTTGAAAACCTTATCTACTTCTTTGGTAATTCCCGGATCAGCCGTTAAAAGCGAACAATCAGTATACACATTTGCAGTTCCTTCATGAAAGTTCCCCGTTCCTATGTGAGCGATTGTCTGAATGTTATTCCCAGATTTTCTTTTGATCACAAACAGTTTTGAATGCACCTTAAGGTTTTGTACACCAAAAAGAACGGTTACTCCATTTTCTTCAAGATGGTTTGACCATTTAATGTTATTCTTCTCATCAAATCGAGCCAATAACTCAATTACTACCAATACTTTTTTACCGTTTTTGGCAGCCGATATTAATGCATTTATAATTTGAGAATTCTTTGCTACTCTGTAAAGGTTAATCTTAATAGAGGTCACCTTAGGGTCAATTGCAGATTCTCTTAAAATATCAATAATAGGTCTAAACGATTGGTATGGATAAGTCAAAAGTATATCCTTGTCAAGAACCGTTTTAATGATTGATTTATTTGAGTCTTGAAGTAATGGATGATTTAAAGGAGTCATCTCATTATAGACAAAAGTTGAGTTTCCAAAGTCAGGGAACCCCATAAAATCTTTGAAGTTGTGATAACGACCTCCAGGAATAATATTTTCACCAGCTTTTAATCCTTGAACATTCATTAAATAGTTCAACATATCTAGAGGCATGGCACTGTCATAGACAAAACGAACCGTGTCACCTTCTTTACGCATATCAACACTATCCTTCATTTTCTCAAGGAAACTTTTCGAGATATCGTCATCTAAATCAAGTTCAGCATCCCTTGTAATCTTGAAAGTGAAAGCTTCGATTTTATCAAAAGAGAAAATGCTAAATATTTCAGAGAGGTGAAAACGAATGATGTCATCTAAAAGAATTATCTTTTTTACATCAGTTTTCTTATCACCTGGGATTATAAAGAATCGTGAAATATCACTTGGAATCTGAATTAGTGCAAATTTGGTTTTCGTTTTCTCATAGTCAGTCATCTTAATTGCCAAGTAAATTCCTTTATCCCGCAATCGAGGGAAAGGTCTCTTTGATGACAACATTATCGGAACTATTTGAGGTCGAACCGTGTCATGGAAAAAAGCAGAAATTGAATCTGACTCTTCTTCTTTTAAATGACTTTCGTCTGTTTGAAGAATGTGTTTTTCTCTTAGACGTTGAAGTATTTTCTCATAAGAAAGTTGAAAAAGTGTTTGTTGCTCCAAAACCAATTTCTTGATTTCTTTCAAGAGCTTGGCAGGAGATCCTTTAAAGCCCTCAACTTTCTTAGATCCTAATGCATCCATCCTTCTAATGGTGGCTACGCGAACTTTAAAAAATTCATCAAGGTTGTTAGAGTAGATTCCTAAAAAACGGATTCTTTCTATCAATGGATTAGCGGGATCTAGAGATTCTTGAAGAACTCTTTCATTAAATGATAACCAGCTTAATTCTCTATTGAATAACTCCATATTGTTCTGATACGAAACGTCTGAAAATAAAAATACCAGCTAAAATTAGAATCTTAGCTGGTATTTTCACCTCAAAAAACTATGTTTCCATGAAAAAACAGTTCAAAGATAATACAGCTTTTTTAATCTCCAAAGTATTTTAACTTTTTTTATTGAATTAATAAATTACATCCTCTGATGTCTGAGGTGTCAAATCGACCTAAAATCTCAAAGGTGTCTCCATTTTGCCTACCAAGATCTTGCGTCTCTATAAATGAACAACTGAAAACATTTGCCAAGTCAATTACATTTACGCCGCCAGATTTTCCTTCAGAAAAAGAAAAAGGGTCGGTTTGTTCACGGATTAAAACTTTCATCCAAGCAGGTGTTTTGAAAATTCCATGACCACTTGAGTATGCTTGCGAAAGCAACTCTGTCATTCCGTACTCTGAGTGAATCGTGCTCGTGTTGAGTGCTGAACAAAGTTTTTCATGCATCTCAGCTTTCGTGATTTCTTTTCTTCGTCCTTTCATTCCGCCGGTCTCCATCACTATGCAATGTGAAAGGTCAACTTTATATTTTTCAGCCAAGTCTAATAGCGCATAAGATACTCCAAAGAGGATGATTTTTTTCTCATGTTTTCGTGCTTCGATAATTTGACATAGTTTATCAAAGTCATTCATAAATAAGCCACTGTCCTGATCTTTAGAATGCGTGATTAAATAATCAACCATATAGATTAGTGAAGAGTGCTGATTCTCCATATATGACGGAAGTAAACCAAGAATAATAAAATCTTCTATATGCCCATAAAAATGTTCGAACGCCTTAATGAAACTGAGTTCATAAATGGTAAGGTCAAGAATGAAGTGCTTACTTTTCTCAGTTCCAGTTGTTCCTGAACTATGAAATTCAACTTTCGGTTCACCTTTGCCTGTAATTACTTTCTGATTCTTAAAAAACGAGATGGGTAAAAATGGAATGTCCTGAAGCTTTTTGACTTCAATATCCCTCTTTGAAAGTTGGCAATATGATCTGTATACAGAATTGTTTTCATATTGAAAATGGAACAATTGTATTGCATATTTCTCAAACTCTGAGGGAGATGAAATATTGAAAATGTTTTTGATATCAAAAGGTAAATCAGTCAGCAATTGTAGGTTCAATGATTAATGGTTATCTTAGTCCTAAATCTGGCAAAGCCATATTCAGCACATGAAGTTAAAAACAAAAATAAGTCTATTTCTACTCTTAGGGCTAATTTTATTTGGATTACAAGGATGTTTTAAAAGTGAGAATTATCCACTTGAACCAATCATCTCTAATCCTCAAGTAACTTTGTTGGGCGATTCAGCAAGAGTCTCTTTTGATTTCACAGATGGTGATGCCGACTTAGGATTGCCTGAGGGTGACACCATTGGTATTTTTGCTCCTGATTCTTTTTACTATAACAATATCTATCTTAGTTATTATGAAAAAGATGATGTGTTAGGCTGGGTGCCTGGGGAAGATTTAGAGGGAGACCCCGTAAAGTTTAAATACAGAATAAAACCTATTGAAGTTTCAGATAACACAGAAGGTATTAAAGGCAGAATTGATGTAATGGTTGAGCCAACATATAAAAACAATTTGTCTCCAAATTCAGACACTATTAAGTTTGAAATATTACTGATTGATAAAGCTCTTAACCACAGTAATCTTCTGGAAACAGAAGAGGTTATCAGTCTATAAAGAAACTCGCATGCTCATCTATATTTTATCAAGATCTTCTGAGCTATACTCTACAAAAAGAATTTATAAGTCAGGAACAAAATCGCGGCATAACGTCAGAGTGATCAATTATCTTGAGTGCGATATAATAGTTGAAAACGGAGATTATAAAATCATCTATGAGCACGAAGAACTCCTTAAACCTGATTTCGTTATACCAAGAATTGGCGCTTCGGTAACATCTTATGGCTGCGCAGTGGTTCGACATTTTGAAGTGATGGGCGTGCCAGTATTAAATTCATCAGCCGGTATTTATGAGTCAAGAGATAAATTTAGATGTTTACAACAATTGAGTTATGAGGGCATACAGGTTCCTATAACTTACCATTCTTATGACTTGTATTATGCCGAACGCATAGTAAGAACAAAGCTCGGGTATCCGTTTATTTTCAAGGTATTAGAGGGTACTCATGGTGAAGGAGTTCATTTGGTAAATAATGAAGAAGAATTGCACAATAAGTTTTATGAGTCTCAAGCAAAGCATGAAAAAATATTGCTACAAGAATTTATTTCAGAATTTAAAGGGAAAGATCTTCGCATCATTGTAATTGGAAATGAAGTAGTGGCCTCAATGATGAGAATAGCTCAAGAAGGAGATTTTAGATCAAACATACATAAAGGAGGGAGAGGAGAAAACGTTCCTATTTCGGCCAAAGAAAAAGAAGTTGCTTTAAAGGCAGCCAAAGTATTGGGTCTTGGAATGGCAGGAGTTGATATATTGCGATCTAGCAGAGGTCCTTTGATAATTGAGGTGAATTCATCACCTGGAATTGAAGGCGTAGAGGGAGTGACAAAGATTAAGATTGCAGAGAAGTTAATTGAACACATTGAAAATTCAGAAAAATGAAAATTGCGGGAAAAACGATACGTAGAAATGGGTTAACGAGAATTGAAATTCCGATTGCGCGATTGCCGTCTAACACTCCAATTGACATGGTAGCCCATTGTTACCGTTCTAAAAATGATGGTCCAACTTTTCTAGTTTTAGGTGGAGTTCATGGTGATGAGGTGAACGGAATTGAGATTGTGAAGAGAGCAGAACAACAAAAAATGTTTAGTGATCTAGAGAAAGGAACTGTGATTTCAATTCCACTTTTAAATGTATACGGTTTTATTAATTTTTCAAGAGGTTTGCCTGACGGTAAAGACGTTAATCGGTCTTTTCCGGGAAGCAAAAATGGATCACTGGCTTCAAGAGTTGCCCGTACTTTAACTGAACACATTTTGCCTCATGTTGATTTTGCCATTGACTTTCACACAGGAGGATCGGCCATTTATAATTATCCTCAATCAAGAGTGTTCAGAGATGATCCTAAAAGTATAGAGCTAGCCAAAATGTTTGGTATGCCTCACTTGATAAAAGGAGGGTTGATTTCTAAATCACTTCGAAAGATTGCCCACGGAATGGATATTCCCATGGTAGTTTTTGAGGGAGGAGAATCATTGAGAATGGATGAGTTTTCTATTTCAGAAGGAATCAGAGGGATTGAAAGAGTCTTGATTTCAAAAGGAATGAAAAAGGGTAAAGTTCCTGATGTACATGAAGTGGTTTTAGAAAGCAATAGTTGGCTGAGAGCCTCACGATCGGGAATGCTGAAGTGTTTGAAGGTGTCGGGTGATTATGTGATGAAGAACGAAATATTAGGAACAGTTTCAGGTCCTTACGGCAGGTTTGAAATGAAGATTAAAGCAAAGAAAACGGGAATGATTTACGGACACAATAATAATCCGGTAGTTAGTCAAGGAGACGCCATTTTTCACATAGGATACGAATCATGAAAGTAGCAGTTACTGGAGCAACAGGGCATTTAGGAAATGTTGTTTGCAGAATATTAGTAGATAAGGGGCATGAAGTTCAGGCCTTGTATCGTTCGGAGTCGTCAGCTCTTGATGGTCTAGATCTTACATTGCACAAGGGAGATTTATCTGACAAAAAATCATTGGAAGATCTGATGGCCGGATGTGATTATGTAGTTCACTCGGCTGGCTTGATTTCAATATCAGGAGGTCAAGATGGATTAGTGGATAAGGTAAATGTTGAAGGAACTCGAAATGTGCTGGAGACCGCTATCAAATGTGGGTTAAAGAAAATCATTCATATTTCATCTGTTCACGCATTAGTGCCTCCGAATTACAATACACCAATGAATGAAAATCATATTTATAAATCAGAGAGAGATTATGCCTATGATTATTCAAAGGTGAGAGGTGAGAAAATCATGTTAAAAGCTTTTAAAGAAGGAAAGATTGAAGGCTGTGTCATTCGTCCATCACTTATCACTGGTCCTTTTGATTTCAGACCATCTGAAATTGGTAAAGGTCTTATTGATTATCGCAATGAAAAAATACCAGTAGTCCCTCCTGGTGGTTTTGATTTTGTGGATGTAAGGGATGTAGCAAAATCAATTGTTTCAGCTATAACTAAAGGACAAAATGGCGAAGCTTACATGATTAGTGGACAATATATTTCAATGAAAGAACTCACTTTATTTATAAAAAAGGCGGCAGGTGTTAAGGTACCTAAAAGAGTGTTGCCATTTTGGGTGATGCGAACCTCACTTCCGTTTGTGAAAGTTTATGGTAAGGTTAGAGGTGCTGCGCCTATCTTTACAAAAGAATCAATTGCGGCCCTAAAAAATGGACATCCAAATATAGATTCATCAAAGGCTAAAGATCATTTAGGTTATTCTTCTCTTCCGGTATTAGAAACCTTAAAAGATTTTTACGAATGGTATGATATCAGCCAAAACAAATGAGTATGAGTGTTTTTGAAATTATCTGTCTGGTTTGGCTAGGAGTTGCTGTTGTAGTGCATTTTGTGATGTTTTATGTCACGGCGCCTTTTGGGCGTCATACTTCTGAGAATTGGGGTCCAATGGTGAATAATAAATTGGCTTGGGTATTGATGGAGTTTCCATCACTAGCAATCATGACCTACTTTCTTTTTTGGGGAACGAATTCAATGAATAGTTTCGCTTGGGTGGTCTTTGCATTGTGGATATTTCATTACTTCAATCGCACATTTGTATATCCTTTAAGGATTAAAGCAACTTCTAAGAAAATGCCTTTCGCAATCATGGGAAATGCAATACTTTTTAATTTGATGAACGCAGGTCTAAATGGCTATTTTTTGTCTGAGATTGCTACTTCAAACCAATATGATATCACTTGGTTGCAGTCGCCTACAACCATTATTGGTTTAGTTATCTTTTTTGTTGGATTAAGTATTAATTGGAGATCAGATCACATATTAATCAACCTGAGAAAACCTGGAGAAACCGGCTACAAGATTCCGCATAAATTCTTGTTTAAATATGTTTCTTCACCTAATTTAATGGGAGAAGTGATAGAGTGGGCTGGCTTCGCCATTGTCGCGTGGAACTTACCAGCATTAACTTTTGCGGTTTGGACATATGCTAATCTCGTACCACGTGCAAAAAACCACCACGATTGGTATCATAAGAAATTCGAAAATTATCCGAAAGAAAGAAAGGTGATTTTCCCTTTCATATATTGATTTATTCAGAGGCTGTGTTGTGTGGTTGAGCCAAAATGCTCACGAAATCTTTATCAAAATTCATCTGACCGTATTCTCTTTCGTAGGCCGTTTTGGTGCGCACCCAATACTTAGTCACATCTGTGTCTGATCGAATACTAGATGGAGGTCTATCTGTAAAGTAATAACTAATATGTGCTGAAGGCATTTTTGTTATAGATAGTGGTAAACAAAGTATGTCATATGAATTGTTGTAATAAGAATCTGTGTAGATATATTTTTCAATAACTAATGGTGCTTCAGTGTCATTAATAAGAAAGCCTTGACTAGCTGACATGCTTAACTTTAAGGTATACCCATTCGAGAATTCGTAATTGGGAGCACCATAAACTAAATACTCGCCAAAGTCATCTGTATTTTTAATGATAACAACTCTTCCCGCTCCTAATACTATCATGAAGCCCACAATTAAGCCCGCTATTGTTCCTGTCACTCCGCTAGCCTTTTGTGGAACTTTAATTGCACGAAGAAGTTTGTAAAATATTAAGATGACCAGTGAACCACAAATTACGGCAGCTACAATTCCAATCCACAACGATAAAAGCATAGAAATATCTTTAAAGACAATCTAAAAATACAAATTCTAAAGGATTACGAATATGGTGGCTGAAATTAATAAAACAGCAACTGAAACGACTAATACCTTTTCGGTAAAAGAAATACGTCTTTTACTTTGAAACATATTGTCAAATAAGTAGGATACGACTTTAGTCATTCTTTTAGTAGTGATTGCGCCAATTCATCACTGAATTGACTAGAGTTCTTATACAATATTACGACTTATTTTAGCTTGAAGTTTGGTCTAGAAGTGAGATTTTTTCACCAACCAATTTGTTGAAAACCTTAAAGATTTGATATCCAAAGCTTAAGGGAGGGGCGCCTAACAATTATTTAATTTTAAATTCATAAAATTTGTTGGCATAGTGTACACTGTAGGTACCAGATTTTTGATTTTTCGTATCAATTTCCTTTGCAAATCCTCGGCTTATAACGTCCTTTTTGTCATTATAAAAAATGAAATGGTGTTCATCATTAAAAATTACTTGCTGTTTTTTCTTTTTATACTTCGCTTTTGCCTTCTTTTTTTTGACTTCAATGCTCACGGCTTCTGATGGATAAAACTCGTAATCAATGTTTGCGACTGTCACTCTGAATTCATTTAACCCTTTGTTTAAAAAAGGAGTCAAATCAAATTCAAATTGATCTTCTTCAAGAACATTAAAATTGGGACCTATTTTCACCCATTCTCCCCATTTGTTTTGTTCAACTTGTGTCCAAAGCCTGATGTCAGGGAAGTTTTGTGGAGACCGCCAATGAATTTTGTTGCTGGTATCAATTTTCACATCCTCGGCCGGAAGAATCTTTTTAGGAAAAAACTGATTAGGATTTATTATTCTGAGTTGACATTTGTTGTTGTAATGAATTTGGATATCTACCTTTTGATAGATTTCAAGTTTCTTATTCTCATTAATATTGAGGTCAAACTGATCAATTTCAATCTTTTCTAACTTCTTTGAATTTACAATTACCGAATCAAGACAATTACATTTTTGCCAAGGTGAAATTTGGTTTTGACGACATTGAATCTTCAGCTTATCCCCTCTATAAAACCCCTCAAATGTCTTTAATTGATTCGTGTTTTGGGCAAACGTGATTGACGTCAATAGCAACAAAAATAAAGATGATAGTTGACGTCTCATTCTGTTAAGATAAGAAATTGACTACTTCTAAATAGAATTCTTTGGGTGCTTCGGCATGAATCCAATGACCCGATTCTTCAATCGTATGAATTTCTGAATTTGGAAATTTAGCCTCAATTTCGGGGTAGTCAGATTCAACTATGTAATTGCTTTTTCCACCTCTCATAAAAAGAGTTTCGGTTTCAATTGTGTCAAATTTGATTTCCTCAATGATGTCATGGATCTTATCACTTAAAACCGGAATATTAATTCGCCAACCGAGCTCTCCTTTTTCAACCCAATAAAGGTTTTTAAGTAAGAATTGACGTACTCCAATTTCTTCAATATAATTCGCCAATTGACGGTCGGCTTGACCTCGACTTTTGAATTGACTTAAATCTAATGCATTTAATCCTTCAAGAATTTTCTCATGATGCATTGGGTATTGTTTGTGTCCTATATCGGCCACAATCATTTTGTCAATAAACTCAGGGTATTTAACCGCGAATCCAATTGCAGTTTTACCTCCCATTGAATGTCCAATGATATTGATTTTAGATAATCCAAGATCAGTTACAAGTTCATGAAAGTCTGATACCATCAAGTCATAACTGAAGTCGTCAGAATGTGGAGATCGACCGTGGTTTCTTTGGTCAACAAAGTACACTTTATATTTTTCAGCAAACTTTTTACCCAAAGTTTGCCAATTATCAGACGAACCAAATAATCCGTGCAATATAAATAAAGGTTCTCCTTCTCCTAAAACTCTGTAATGCAATTTCATCAGACAACTAATAGTTTTTTATACATGTTTACTGTGTTCTCTAGGCCTAAATAAATGGCATCCGAGATTAAGGCATGCCCTATTGATACCTCTAATAATTCAGGAATCTCTGTTGCGAAATAGTTGAGGTTGTCAAGACTCAAATCGTGACCGGCATTAATTCCTAATCCATTTGTCAGGGCAACCTTTGAAGATTCAATATATGGTAATATGGCAGACGCTTTGTTTTCAGAGTACTGCTCTGCATAAGGTCCTGTATAAAACTCAATTCTATCGGCACCAACCAAGGCTGCGTTCTCAATCATCTTTGCATCTGTTTCAATGAACAAAGAGGTGCGAACACCTAATGATTTCAATTCAGAAATAATATCAGTTAAATAATCTTTGTGTTTTACAGTATCCCACCCTGCATCAGATGTTAATACATCTTCTGCGTCAGGTACCAAAGTAGCCTGATGAGGTTTAAAATCACGAATCATTTGCATGAAACGCTCATTCGGTTTTCCCTCAATGTTGAACTCTGTTGTTATGATTGGTGAAATTTCTTTCACATCATTCAAAGTGATATGACGCTCGTCTGGTCTTGGATGTACTGTGATGCCATCTGCTCCAAACTTTTGGCAATCAATTGCTGCCTGAACTACACTCGGATACTTTCCTCCTCTTGCATTTCGAAGGGTAGCAATTTTATTAATATTTACACTTAGCTTTGCTGGCATAGGATAATAAATTGTCAATTTTGATTCAAATTTATGATACTTAGAACAATTATTGGTTACATTAGTTGTTATAATTAAAGAATTAAATCAAGAGTAATAAAAATGCGAGCAGAAGAACTTATATCTGACATTATTCCACCACTGAAATTTACCGAAACTGGTGAACGTGCAATGGATTGGATGAACGAGCTCAGAGTAAGCCACTTACCAGTAGTTGAAAACGGTGAGTTCATTGGTTTGATTTCAGAAAATGAGGTGTATGATATGCCAGATCCTTCTGAAAGAATTTGTGACTGCTTCTCTAATTTACCTAAACCATTCATTTATTCTGACCGACATGTTTATGAGGTTATGAAGATGATTGCAGATTTAAAAATCACGGTAATTCCAATTTTAGATGAGGATAACCAGTATTTAGGATGTACTGATTTATTGTATCTGATGTCTCAAATTACGGCCGTTAATTCAATAAAAGAATCAGGTTCAATCGTGGTGTTATTGATGAACACACATGATTATTCTTTGACACAAATCGCAAGAATTGTAGAAGAGAATAATGCTAAGGTTTTAAGTTCATTTATTACTTCAAAAGAAGACACAACTGAAATTGAGGTGACTTTAAAAATCAATGCCGATAATATTGACCGAATTCTACAAACCTTTACGAGATACGACTATACAGTGAAGGCAACTTTTCAAAAAGGAAATTTTCAAGATGATTTGAAAAAGAGATATGATGAGTTGATGAACTTTTTGAACATGTAATTATGCGCATTGGTATCTACGGTCGTTCATTTGATGATTCCTTCATTCCTAACATTCAAGTATTGTTCAATACCATCAGATTGTTCGGATGGGAGTTGAGTATATATGAGCCGTTCATGGCTTATTTGCAGCCGCGAATTAGCATGGAAGATGATCCGCAGCTATTCTCCAAGTACAAAGATGTTAAAGGGAATGTAGATATCATGCTAAGTGTTGGTGGTGACGGAACTTTTCTTGAAACGGTAAACGTGATTAGAGATTCTGAAATTCCAGTTTTAGGAATCAATACCGGGAGGTTAGGTTTCTTGGCCTCAACTTCAAAAGACAATATCAAGGCAGCTCTTCAAGATATTTATGACGGTAGGTATAGATTGCAAACCAGATCATTATTAACCTTAGTAACTGATCAAGGTTTATTTGGTGAAGAGAACTTTGCTTTAAACGAACTTACGGTTCACAAGAAGGAAACGTCTTCAATGATCACGATTCATACTTATATAGGAGATCTGTATTTAAACTCTTATTGGGCAGATGGATTAATTGTTTCTACACCCACTGGTTCAACCGCATATTCTTTGAGTTGTGGAGGTCCGATAATGGTGCCTGGCGCAAAAGATTATGTCATCACTCCAATTGCTCCTCACAACCTTAATGTAAGGCCAATTATTGTTCCAGATTCACGAACAATTAAATTGAAAATTGAGGGTAGAGGAAGAGACTTTTTATGTTCATTAGATTCACGTTCAGTGACCATTGATTCGTCAATTGAGCTTATTGTTAAAAAGGCATCTTTTCAAGTGAATGTCATTCAAACTGAGGGTCAAAATTTCTTAAACACCATTAGAAATAAGATGATGTGGGGATTAGACCGAAGAAACTAAAAAGTCAGTTCCTTTTCTACTAACACATTTCTCAATTTTGGTTGTTAATAACTCCAAAAACTAAATTTCAACTTTGAGAAAATCCTTCCTAAATTTAGTATAGTTGATTATTCAACATTACAATAAAATGCTCTTACATATATGGCTAAAAAAGCTGCAAAGAAAAAAATATTCGTGCTTGACACTTCAGTATTATTGTTTGATCACGATTCTATTAATAATTTTAAAGAAAATGATGTCGCGATTCCAATTACAGTGTTGGAAGAGTTAGATAATTTCAAAGTAGGTAACGACACCAAAAATTTCCAGGCAAGAGAAGTAATTAGATTACTTGATAAACTTTCAGGTGATGGTAAAATGGATGATTGGATTAGCCTCGGTAAAAATAGAGGTGAGATTAAAATCGTCATGTCAAACCTAGTGAACGGACGTGATGCCGAAGCCGTTTACGGTAGAGGTAAAAACGATCACAAAATCATCAACGCCGCTATCACGCTAGCAGATACCATGACTGATCATCAGGTCATCATGGTGACAAAGGATATCAACTTAAGACTTAAAGCTAAAGCCATAGGATTAATTTCTGAAGACTACCTAACTGGTAAAGTGAAGGATGTTGATAAAATGGATGACGGATTCCCTGTTGTTGATATTACTGATCCTATGACTATCACAGACCTTTATAAGAAGGGGAGAATTGATGAGGCTGGCTTGCTGGGTGATAAGAAAGTAGCAAATGGTTATTACATATTGAATAATGGTAAAGACTCAGTTCTTGCAAGGTATGATGAGAAGGATAATTACATAGAAAGAGTTGAGAAAGAATACATCTACAGTGTTAAACCAAAAAATGCCGAGCAGGCTTTTGCTGTGAATGCTTTACTTAATGACGACATAAAATTAGTGGCTCTTCAAGGAGTAGCGGGAACAGGGAAAACTTTGTTGGCACTGGCTTCGGCACTAGAGCAGAGATCAAAATACAATCAAATCATTTTGGCAAGACCGGTGATTCCATTAAGTAACAGAGATATTGGGTTTTTACCAGGGGATGCTAATGAGAAGATTAATCCATACATGCAACCGCTTTGGGATAATTTGAAGTTCATCAAAAGTCAATTCAAACCAACTGAGAAGAAAGTGAAAGTGTTGGATGAGATGGAAGAATCAGGTGAGCTTTCAATAACTGCCTTAGCATTTATTAGAGGTCGTTCCCTTTCAAATGTTATGTTCATTGTTGATGAGGCACAAAACCTCTCTCCTCATGAGGTGAAAACGATTATCACTAGAGCTGGCGAAGGAACCAAAGTTGTGTTTACAGGTGACATTAATCAAATTGACACACCATACATGGATGAAGAGTCTAATGGACTCACATATTTAATTGACAGACTTAAAGGTCATCCTTTATTTGCTTCAGTAAGACTTGAAAAAGGTGAAAGGTCTGAGCTAGCCAATTTGGCGAATGACTTGCTGTAAATAAGCAGTCACATATTAAATACTATTAAAGAGCAAAGACTTATGTCTTTGCTCTTTTGTCTTTCATCTAATTATTATCTTTACCGCCTAAATTAAATCATCATGCCAAAGAATTTCGTAGAAGAACTAAGATGGAGAGGAATGTTGCAAGACATCATGCCAGGAACTGAAGAATTACTTGAAAAAGAATTAGTGACTGGATATGTTGGGTTTGATCCCACTGCAGATTCTTTACATGCAGGAAATTTGATTCCAATCATGATGTTGAAACATCTTCAAAGAGCAGGTCACAGACCAATTGCTTTAGTTGGGGGTGCAACAGGAATGGTAGGTGATCCTTCGGGAAAATCAGACGAAAGAAATTTGCTTGATGAAGAGACTTTAGCGAAGAATATTGCCGGGGTAAAAAGTGTGTTGGAAAGATTTCTTGATTTCAATGACTCTGAAACAGGAGCTGTAATGGTGAATAATTACGATTGGATGAAGAACTTTTCTTTCATTGAATTCATCAGAGATGTAGGAAAGCATTTGACAATAAACTACATGTCGGCTAAAGATTCTGTGAAGAAGAGAATTGAAACAGGGATTTCGTTTACTGAATTTTCTTACCAATTACTTCAAGGTTATGATTTCTTGCACTTATACAGAGAGTTTGGATGTAAGCTTCAAATGGGAGGATCTGATCAGTGGGGAAATATCACTACAGGAACGGAGCTGGTGAGAAGAATTGATGCGGGAGAAGGTTTTGCTTTTACTTGCCCATTAATGACCAAAGCAGATGGTTCTAAGTTCGGAAAAACTGCTGGTGGTGCAGTTTGGTTAGATGCAGATAAAACGTCTCCTTATGCTTTTTACCAATTCTGGTTCAATGCAACTGATGATGATGCACCAAAATACATTCGTACGTTTACCCTTTTAGAAAAAGAAGAGATTGAGGCAATTGAAGCTGAGCATGCTGAAGCTCCGCACCTAAGAGTGCTTCAAAAGAGATTGGCTGCTGAGGTGACGCTTATGGTTCACAATCAAGAAGCCTTAGATTCTGCTCTAAGAACAACAGAAATCTTATTCAATAAAAAATCTACTATTGATGATTTGAAGAAGTTATCAAACCAAGAGATTTTAGAAGGTTTTGCTGGCGTACCTCAAGCAAAAATTGCGAAGGCAGATGTTGATGCTGGTTTAGGTATCATTGATGCCTTAGCCGGGAAGTCAGGCTTTTTAGCTTCAAACGGAGAAGCAAAAAGAGAGCTTAAGGGAAATGCTATTTCAGTGAATAAGGCGAAAGTTAATGCTGAATATGTTATAACTGCAGATGATTTAATTAATGATTCTGTAGTCATTTTAGGAAAAGGTAAGAAGAACAATTATATCTTGATTGTTGAGTAATATCACTTCATTTTTTTAATGATCTCCCAATCTTCTTTTGAGAAGTATTGTTTTTGATCAATTGCCCACTCGGCCATGATCTTTCTACTTTCAGTTTAGGGAAAATATTAGCCATGTTTTGAACCATTCCTTCAGGGTAATCAATTCCATTTATGGTATGAATCATTTCTAGCACGCATTTTGTATTTATCTTAGTAGAATAAAATTATTATCATGAAATATTTACTTGTTTGCCTAATGGCTTTGACCTTGATTTCTTGCAAAGAATTAGAAGTTGAGAAACTGCAATATGAAACTGTTACCATGATGGGGAAAACTACTCTCGCCGTGACAAAAGATAAGGTGGTGGTAGATTTTAATGGTCGTGGAGAGCCAACTCATTTTGAAAGAGATACTAAAGATTCAGAGTGGGCAGCTTTGATTATGGGTATGAAAGATGTCAAATTAGATGAGGTCAATTCTCTTGTAGCGCCTTCTGAAAAGAGAGCTACAGATGCCGCACCTTTCGCGAAAATGTTATTCGTTACACCTGATTCTACATACGTTTCGGCCAGTTTTGATCATAAAAATCCCAATGCCATGTTGATGCCATTGATGGATGAGATCTTAAAGATTCAAGCCGAGAATAAAAAGTAAATCTCCTTTTTTAGACCTGTATAATATTGAATGATCTTTTAGGAAGGTTATGAAATAATACTGATTTCTTGAGGTTAATCTAATAACCAAAACAATGAAATCGTAAGATAAGTAATGCTTTCACTTTTTTTCATTTCAGCTTAAATCACTGATTTCGTTTGGCTTTTTTTTAACCAAGAAAAACTAAACAAATGCTGAGATTTATCAATCAATTTCGCTCTACTTATGAGGGGAAGCTTTTCAAGTACACGCTTTTTTTAATCTTCTTTTGGCTCGTCTTGGGCTATTTTCAATTGAATGGAGATTTAGATCAAATGTTCTATGGTCCACATTATTGGAGGCAAGCTGACGGCTTGGCTCAAACAATGAATTATGTAAAGAACGGATACGATTTTTTTGATCATTCTCTTTACTACAATCAGTTCAATGGATCGGCCAAAGGAGTGGGAGAATTCCCAATAATGTATTACCTAATTGCTCTTCAAAAAGGAGCTTTCGGAGGTGACCTCTTCTTCTTGTTCAGACTAAACAATTTCATTATTGGCTTTTTTGCCTTGCTTTCGATTTTTAAAATGTCTCATCATTTTTTAAGAAGTGCGGTACTCTCTATTGCAACTACATTTTTACTTTTTTGTTCGGCCGTATTTGGCATGTATTACCTGTCTCCAATGCCTGACCCGCTTGCCTTTAATTTGTCAATGATTGGTTATTGGTGGATGATGCAGTATTACTACAAGAGAAGGTCAAGGTTTTTGCTAGGCTCTGTTTTCATTCTGTCAATAGCGTTTATGGTGAAGTTCTATTTTATCATTCCGTTTTTAGCTTTTCTTGTATTGTTGGTAGTGAGAAGACTCTTAAAAATTGAACCGTTTTTGCATTTAAAGTTTCATCCTTTTCAACTGATTCCGGTTCTTGCAGGTATTGGTTGGTTGGTATATATGAGTTGGTATAATGCATCCGGAACTTGCAATTGCTTTCTTTCTGAAATCATGCCAATTTGGTCTCTTGATTCCGTTCAAATGGAGAAGGTATGGTATTCTATATTTTATTATAGGTATGATTATATGAGTAAGTATATCCTTATCCTGTTTGCGATTTCATTACTTATCAATTTTAGTTGGTGGGATAGAAAATTTGTTTTGATGAACTGGTATCTACTCATAAGTGTTGTGGGAAGTTTACTATTCGTTTTGTTCTTTTTTCAAATGTTCGAATCGCATGATTATTACGTTTATCCAATTGTGTTTTTGATTCCATTGAGTATCGGAATGATGTGTTACAAATTGAAAACGATTATTGAAGGAAAAGCAAGGGTTCAAAGGTTTGCTCTAATTTCCTTATCAATAGTCTTGTTAGGAATTCAAAATGCGGTTCCCAACTTTGAAAAGAGAAAATGGGATAAATCAGTGAATCATCAAGAGTATTACGCCAATTATAAGAACACGGATATCGTGTTAGAAGAAGTTGGAGTCAAGCAGACTGCAAGTATTTTGTCATTGTCAGATGTGACACCAAATTACTCTCTGTTCTTGATGGATAGAGTTGGTTGGTCGGCCTATCAGGCGTATTATTTAAAATGGACCATGAATGATTTTATTGACAAAGATGTTGAGTTTTTAGTGTTCAACAATAATTTGAATCTCTGGGATGCGAAAAAGCATGCTGAAGGTTATTTGGATTTTCCTTTGGGAGAGATGAACGAAATTGCAGTCTATGATTTAAGGCCGTATGGGAGTGAGTAGATTCTATTGGCTTCATTTCATGAGAAATTGAAAGGGCTGATCATTTAACACCCATGTATTTCTTGATGTCATTCAATTTCATCAAGGCTTCAACTGGGGTTAGAGTGTCGATATCAATATTTTCAATTTCTTCTTTGATTTGCATCAAAACAGGATCGTCTAATTGAAAGAAAGACAATTGCATATCTGCTTCAGCTGCTAAGGCCTTTGCTTCTGATTTTAAATCACCTGAGTGATTTTGCTCAAGTTTTAATAATATTTGGTCGGCTCTTTGAAGCACCTGTTTAGGCATGCCTGCCATTTTTGCTACATGAATACCAAAGCTATGATTTGATCCGCCCGGAACCAGTTTACGCATGAAAATAACCTTGTTACCAACCTCTTTTACCGAAACATTATAATTCTTAATTCGATCATAAGTTTGACACATTTCGTTCAACTCATGGTAATGTGTTGCAAACAAAGTTTTTGGTCGTGCAATATTGTTTTCATGAAGAAATTCAGTGATAGACCAAGCAATTGAAATTCCATCATAAGTTGAGGTTCCTCTTCCTATTTCATCCAAGATAATTAATGATCTCTCTGAAAGATTATTTAGAATGCTGGCCGTCTCATTCATTTCAACCATGAAGGTAGACTCACCTGAAGAGATATTATCAGAAGCACCTACTCTCGTAAATACCTTGTCAATTAATCCAAGCTTAGCGCTTTCTGCTGGCACAAAAGATCCCATTTGAGCCATTAATGAAATGATTGCGGTTTGTCTTAGCAAGGCTGATTTACCTGACATGTTTGGTCCGGTAATCATGATTACTTGTTGACGGTCGTTATCTAAAAATACATCATTAGCAATGTACTCTTCTCCAATTGGTAATTGTTGTTCTATAACTGGATGACGTCCCTGTTTCACATCTAATCCTAATGTTTCGTTCATTTCAGGTTTGCAATACATATTCGCCATTGCGCTTTGTGCAAATGAATGCAAGCAATCAAGTTTCGCTAATTGAACAGCATTATGCTGGATAGGAGTGATATATTCAGCCATTGCAGAAATGATTTCTGCTAAAATCTGACTTTCCAAGGCGTGAATTTTCTCTTCAGCACCCAATATTTTGGTTTCGTATTCTTTTAGTTCTTCAGTGATGTATCGCTCAGCATTTACCAATGTTTGCTTTCTGATCCACTCTTCAGGCACTTTGTCTCTATGAGTGTTTCTGACTTCAATGTAATAGCCGAAAACGTTATTAAAAGCAATCTTGATAGGAATGCCCGTTTTCTCCATCTCTCTCTCTTTGATACCTTCTAGGTATTCTTTTCCTGAGTTTAAAATGGCACGTAACTCATCTAATTCTTTATTAACTCCAGTAGCAACAACTTCTCCTTTTGAAATTGCGATTGCTGGCTCGTCTTTTATCTCTTTTTCAATTCTAGATCTCAGCTCAGCACAAGGATTGAGGTTGTCAGCTATTACTTTAAGCGATTTACTCTTTGTTTTTTTGCAAGCTGACTTGATTGGGTCAATAGCGGTTAAAGCTCTTTTAAGAGCTATAATCTCTTTAGGGTTAATTCTTCCTGTCGCAACTTTTGAAATGATTCTTTCTAAGTCACCAACTTCTTTTAATTGAGATTCAATATCCTCTTTAAAATCAGGATTTTGGATGAAGTAATCTACAATCTCATGTCTCTCCTGAATGGGAGCCAAATCTTTTAAAGGCAGTACCATCCATCTTCTCATCATTCTGCTACCAGGTGGCGTTACCGTTTGGTCAAGTATGTCAATTAGCGTAGTGGCATCTTCATTATATGAATACAATAACTCTAGGTTTCTAATCGTAAATCTATCCAACCAAACATATTTGTCCTCTTCTAATCGAGAGATATTCTTGATATGAGCCGTTTTATCATGAGCCGTTTCTGATAAGTAATGCAGAACTGCTGATCCAGCAATTATGGCCAATGGCATACGGTCAACACCAAATCCTTTAAGTGATTTAACTTCAAAATGCTTTCCTAAATTCTCATTTGCAAAGTCTGAAGAAAAGACCCAATCATCCAATCTATAGGTATAGATTTTAGCATTGAAATGTTCTTCATAAAGCTTTTGTCGGCCTTTTTGATAGAGGATTTCTTTCGGTTGAAAGCCTTGAATCAACTTATCTACATACTCAAAGCTGCCTTCGGCAACCAAGAATTCTCCAGTCGAAACATCAATAAAAGCCACGCCTGCCTGCTCGCCTTCAAAGTGAACAGCACATAAAAAATTGTTGCTCTTACCCTCTAAAACCTTGTCATTATAAGATACTCCAGGTGTTACCAATTCAGTCACCCCTCTTTTGACAATGGTCTTTGTCATTTTCGGATCTTCCAATTGGTCACAGATGGCAACTCTCATTCCTGCCCTAACCAGTTTTGGTAAATAAGTGTCTAGTGAATGGTGAGGAAAGCCAGCAAGAGCTACCTCAGTTGGACCATTTCTTCGTGCAGTCAAAACAATGTTCAAAATGTTCGCAGCTTTTACAGCATCATCTCCAAAGGTTTCATAAAAATCTCCAACTCTAAACAACAACAACGCATCAGGGTACTTAGCCTTGATTTGGTTGTACTGCTTCATTAAAGGAGTCTCGGTAGGTTTTTTCTTTGCTGCTTTTTTTGCCACGACTTATTCTGATTTAGGGCTAACGAAGATAGGGTTTTAGCCTTAGTTTTCAATGAAACTCGAATTCCCAGTTTTCATAAGTTGTTAACATATTGATAGTTTGGTTTCCGTTTTTCGTAAATCGTTTTTCGATTCCATGGTTTTGTATCTTCGCAATCGAATAACGAAACACGAAAATCGATTGTGGGTAGAAAACTAAAATTGCAAGAGCTAAACAGGATCTCCGTTGATGAATACAAGTCAGCCGAGAAAACACCTATAATTATTGTTCTAGATAACATCAGAAGTTTCAATAATGTGGGTTCCGTTTTTAGAAGCTCAGATTGTTTTAGAATTGAAAAAATATACCTCTGTGGAATCACTGCTCAGCCTCCTCATAGAGAGATTCATAAAACCGCAATTGGAGCAACTGAGTCAGTAGAATGGGAGCATGCTGAAAACACTTTGGACGTTTTAGAGAAACTGAAGTCAGCCGATTGGAAAACTTATGCTATTGAGCAAACTGAAAACTCTGTAATGCTCAATGATTTTAATCCAGGAGAAGATAAGATTGCCATTGTAATGGGAAACGAAGTTGAAGGGGTTCAGCAAGACGTCATTAATGCTTGTTATGGCGTCATTGAGATTCCGCAAATCGGAACTAAACATTCATTGAATATTTCAGTTTGTACAGGGGTAGTGCTCTGGGATCTTTATTCGAAAATGTCTGCTCAGAAATAAGCTAGTCTTAGTTCTTAACGAAAGTGGTATACTGCTTAATCTGCTTGTAGATCAATGAAACCCTGTATTTTCCTTTCGGAAGTCTGGTGATATCAACAACATCTGTATTTTCAGAATGACCTGTTATTACAGTTTCATTTTTATCGTTTTCTATTTTATATTCAAAAGCTCCTGGGTAAGAAACAGTAACGAAGGCTTCATCTTCACTCGTCTCGGCCGTAAGTCTTGGTCCAGGTGGAAGTTCGTCAATCACTGCTGGCGCAGGTTCAATAGTATAAGATGCTTTTTCAGTGCATCCAATGTTGTCAGTGACCATTACTTCATAAGTGCCTTCTTCAAGATTGTTTAAGTCTTTTTCAATACTAATCTCAATGTTTCCATCTTTCCATTGGTACTTGTACGGTGATGAGCCTCCGTCAATTAAGAGGTCAACTTCACCTTTCTGGTTTCCGTTAATTTGAGTTACACTTGCATCAATAATTATTTTATTCACTTTGATGATGATCTCATCTTCTGAAGCACACTCTCCTTTTCTAGTTACTTTATATTTATTCTCTCCTACTGGTGGAGCGAATGCTTGTCCTTGAGTTATACCATTGTCCCAAACGACTCCAGTCATATCTTGTACTTCTAATGTTACCATTTCACCTTCACATACTGCTGTTTTAGAAGCAATAATAGTTGGTTTTCCTGGCTTCACCTTAATGTCAATGGTGTAGTCACATTCCTTTTTATTATCACTTTTCATGGTGTAAGTATTATCGCCCAAAAACGGCATGAATGCCACTCCATTTTTAATATTGTTGTCCCAGCTTAAAGTAGCGCCATATCTTGATTTTCCAGTCAAAGTGATTTCGTCTCCATGACAAATTTCAACTTCTCCAATTAAGGCAACATCAGGTGTTACACATGCAGGTTCAATGACCACTTGGCCGTTTCCTTCTCTTACTCCTTGTTCGTGAACAGGGTCAATTGCTTGTGCTTCTGAGAATGAGCTTCCGCCACCACCTCCAGACCAAGATCCGCCGCCGCCTCCGTAATAGCCGCCACCGCCACCGCCACCAGATGTGCTATCTGCTGCAGTTCCGCCTTTACCTAATTTCCCTCTTTCTCCTCTTAAGTAGCTCATCCATTGACCGCCACTTCCGCCGTCAAGTTGATTTCCGCCCAAACCTGCTGAAGGGTCATTTGACACACCAATTGGTTTTCCATCTTTATCAACTAAAAGTCCTTTGCCTTGTGAGTCTTCAACAATTTGCCCTGACCAACCATTGTGACCAGTAAGACCGCCGCCTTCTCCTCCAAAATCTGCTCCGTCTTCAAAGTTAGCACCTGCTCCTCCTCCTCCGCCAGCGATTAATACTCTATTTTGAAGTCCTGAACCACCAATTCTAATGTCAGATGCGCCACCGCCTCCTCCGCCACAAAATGGACCGTAAGTTCCTGTATTTCTTCCATCAGCTCCACCATTGAAGCCTCCAGTTCCTTGTATTGAATCCTTTGCATTCTCACCTTTTCCTCCAACAAAAATGTAAACAACTTCTCCAGGATTAACGGGGTAACTTGCTTCTAAAGAACCACCTTTCCCGCCTTCAAACTTACCAGGATGAGGGGCGTTATCCCATCTTCCTAATCCGCCTTCGGCACCAAATAGTGTGACTTTGATTTCAGTAACTCCGTCAGGAATAGTATACTTCTGAACCTTGCCTGTGTAATCGAAGGTTACCTTCTCTTGGGCGAAAGTCAAATTAGCCAGCAGAAAGCTAGAAGTAAAAATGATATGTTTTAGTATTCTATTCAATGTCTGATAGTCTTAACGAATGTAACGATTATCTTCTTTTAGACTCTTATTGTTTACACAAAAACAATGCCTTACTATGTGAGGCGACTCAATTTTAGGATAAATGGTTGGTACTAAAATTCGTTTAAGAGTTGGTCATCAACAAGGTTAGGAATTGTAACTGTCAAGTTTGGCGTTCGCTCCATTTCTCTTTTGATAGCGAAAATAGCGCCTTCATTTCTTGCCCAAGACCTCCTTGCTATTCCATTGTTTACGTCCCAATGAAGCATCATTTTTAGTCTTCTGTCAGATTCTGCTGTTCCGTCTAACAACATTCCGAAACCACCGTTTATAACTTCTCCCCAGCCTACGCCACCACCGTTATGAATTGAAATCCATGTTGCTCCTCTAAATCCATCACCAATGACATTTTGAATAGCCATATCAGCCGTGAATTTTGATCCATCATAAATATTGGATGTCTCTCTAAAAGGAGAATCGGTTCCTGAAACGTCATGATGATCTCTTCCTAAAACGACTGGTCCGATCTCACCATTTTTGATGGCTTCATTAAATGCAGCTGCAATTTTAATTCTTCCTTCTGCATCTGCATAAAGAATTCTCGCTTGCGAACCAACGACAAGTTTGTTTTCTTGGGCACCCTTAATCCATGTGATGTTATCGGTCATCTGTTGTTGGATTTCAGCAGGAGAATTTTGTCTTATTTCTTCTAATACTTTACAAGCCAAGTCATCCGTTTTTTGCAAGTCATCTGGATTCCCGGATGCACAAACCCATCTAAACGGACCAAAACCATAATCGAAACACATAGGTCCCATGATATCTTGTACGTAAGAAGGATATTTAAAATCGATTCCGTTTTCGGCCATTATATCGGCACCTGCTCTTGAGGCCTCTAGTAAAAATGCGTTTCCGTAATCAAAGAAATACGTTCCTTTCGCAGTGTGCTTGTTCACAGATGCTGCATGTCTTCTTAAAGTTTCTTGAACTTTCTCTTTGAACAATTCAGGCTGGTTAGCCATCATTTCATTTGATTCTTCAACAGTTAAGCCAACCGGATAATATCCTCCGGCCCATGGGTTGTGTAAAGATGTTTGGTCTGACCCTAAGTCAACATAAATATTTTCTTCATCAAATTTCTCCCAAACGTCAACCACATTTCCTTGAAAAGCGATAGAAACTGTTTCTTCATTTGCTTTTGCGGTTTGTACTCTTGTACAAAGTTCATCCAAATCTGCAATTACTTCATCCACCCATCCTTGAGAATGTCTCGTGCGAGTCGCTTTTTCATTTATTTCGGCTGTCACAGAAATCACTCCTGCAATGTTACCCGCCTTTGGTTGAGCACCAGACATTCCGCCTAATCCCGCAGTTAAGAAAAGTTTTCCTTTGGTGGTTCCGCTTCCCGGAAGTTTTCTGCAGGCATTAAGAACCGTGATGGTTGTTCCATGAACAATACCTTGAGGTCCTATATACATATAAGATCCCGCAGTCATTTGCCCGTATTGAGAAACTCCTAAAGCATTCATTTTCTCCCAGTCATCTGGTTGCGAGTAATTCGGAATAACCATTCCGTTTGTAACTACAACTCTTGGAGCATCTTTATGTGAAGGGAACAATCCCATTGGGTGTCCCGAATAAATTGTGAGTGTTTGATTTTCTGTCATTTCAGATAGATACTTCATGCATAATCTGTACTGAGCCCAATTCTGAAAAACAGCTCCGTTTCCTCCGTACGTTATTAACTCATGAGGATGCTGCGCCACAGCATAGTCCAAGTTATTTTGAATCATCATCATGATTGATTTCGCTTGCTCACATTTTCCTGGATACTCTTCGATAGGACGAGCATACATTTTATAATCAGGACGATATCTATACATATAGATTCTCCCAAAGTCTTTTAACTCTTGGGCAAACTCCTTTGCTAATTGAGCGTGTTGATCTTTAGGGAAATACCTCAACGCATTTCTCAAAGCCAGCTTCTTCTCTTCAGTTGAAAGAATTTCTTTTCGCTTAGGTGCGTGGTTGATAGCTGAATCGTAAGGTTTAGCCGAAGGTATTTCAGATGGAATTCCCTGGCAAATGTCTTGTTTGATATCTTCTATTGTCATGGTTCAGATTTGTCAGGCAAATATAACTGAAACAGACAAAAAAGTGTTTTAAATATTAGAATTTATAACTGAACGAAAAACCTGCAGCTGGCTGAGTTTTATTGACCTTTAATCCTGTCATAATTGGAAGTGCACCCGTTTGAACTTGGAAATTGAATCCATTAGGACGGCTCAAGTTAAACTCAAGAGTAGGGGAGTATGAAATACCGTTAATCAACTCAGCTTTTGTTTCTAGTAACCAGTCACCTTCAATGAAGAAATTCTTTTGTTTTTTGAGTTGAACGTGAGACTGTAATGGTTGTGAAACCTTTGTAGAATCACTGTTGTATCCAAAAGAAACTCCTGAGAGGAAGAATAAGCAGATGATTGATAGCGTTTTCATAATGTTTGTTTTACACTACAAATTTGGCGAATCATTAGTCTATTTTAGAATTGAATAACGCTTTGGTAAATATGGTTTTGCGTTTAACGCAAATTTAAAACGGAGAAGGTGAAGTTTAGAATTGGACTCCGATTACGCAAACATCATCTAGCTGTTCAAAATCTGACTTCCATTTGATAAATTCTTGCTTTAATATTTCGCCTTGCTTTCCTATTGGTTTTTTGGCGTTTTCTAAAAGCAATTTCTTGAAGTTCTTGTTCTTCAATTTTTTTCCTTTCAATCCACCAAATTGGTCAGCATAGCCATCAGAGAATAGATAGAGCAAGTCTTTGGCTTTCAGTTGAACTTTATGAGTCACAAAAGGTTTTTTATCAAAGTGAAGTCCAACCGGTTGTTTGTCTCCTTTGATTTCAATGAGTTTACGGTCTCCAATTTCATTGGTTAGTTCATCCGAATCACCTTCTGATTCTCTGATAATCCAGAGTGGGTTATTCGCGCCAGAAAAAAGTAAAGTGTCATCTTTTTTATTGTAAGAGCAAATGGCGATATCCATACCATCTTTCACTTCTTGCCCACTTTTCATGAAAGTTTCAATGACAGATTCTCTGGTTGCTTCTAAAATTCGCCCCGGATCTCTTAATCCTAATTCATGAATACTTTTATTCAGAGCGTTGTGACAAACTACACTTACCATTGCCCCTGGGATTCCATGGCCAGTGCAATCGGCCGCAGCCCAAATTATGGTGTCTTCAACCACATCCATCCAATAAAAATCTCCAGCTAAAACATCTTTTGGTTGATAAAAAATAAAGCTTTCACTTAGGTTCTCTTTGAAAAAAGAGGTGCTCGGTAAAATCGCGTCCTGAATCCGTTTTGCATAGTTTTGAGAATCAAGCATTTCTTGATTCTTTTCCTGGATTTGATGTTTTTGGAGTTCTATTTTTTTGTTTTTTTCGTTCACTTCATCATTTTTTTCAACTAATAAAGCGTTCGCTTTCTTTCTTTTAAGATTAGTTCGAATGACAAATCCAATCAATCCCAATAGGATGAGACCTAATATTGTACCGAATAAAATGTAGTTTTCTTGACTCTTGAGTTTGGCAGATCGATTCACCTCACGTAGGTCAGCAGCATCTAATTCTGCACGGAGTTTTTCCTGTAGAATTTTATTGTTCTTATTTTGATAGATAGCTTCAAGTTTTTTAGCTTCTTGAAAATTTTCTAAACTAATTAAACTATCATTGAGCGTATAAAAGTCTGATTGATATTGATAAGCAAGCATATAATTTTTTGTTAAGGCATAATATTCAGAAAATGCTTGATTGACTTGAACTTTTCGCCTTAGTAGGTTTAGTTCATTTGATATTTGCTCAGCTTCTTCTAAGCACACAAATGCTTTTTTAAAGTTGCGAGATTTAATATGTATAGCGGCTATGTTAGATAGTGTGGTTACCACTCCGTCCTTATAGTTTAAAGCTCTTTTAAGCTCGAGAGATTTTTGGTAAGTTGTTAGAGCTAATGTTGTGTCTCCTAAATTCCCATACAAGATGGCCAGGCTGTTATAATTTCTTGCAATCCAAATAGAGTCATTGATTTCTTTTGAATACTCTAATGACCTATTCAGGTAAAAAGCGGCAGTGTCATATGATTCGTTATTTCTGTATATAACACCTCTGTTTTTATCATTTGATAGAACTATATAATCGAATTCTGATGAGGTATCAATGTCGTGGGAAATAAATTCTTCAGACTTATCATAATACTGTATTCCTTCATAACCGCTACTGCTAGACTTGAAAATTGTACCCAAAGAATTGTACACAGTAGCCTGATAGAGGTGGTGATTTGGATTAAAACTTAAGGCTTCGTTTAAAACGTTGATTGCTTTAGGGGCTTCATTAGTGAACTGATAAAGGCCCGAAAGTCTTTGAATCACCATCAACTGATTTTGAATGTCGTTTTCTTTTCGAAAGATGGTTAAAGACTTTAGATAGAGTCGTTCTGATTCAACAAAATCTTGAGACCATTTAGATTGCCATCTTGCAAGACCAAATGAAGCTAGGCCTCTTCCATGCTGATAACGTAACAAATCTGAGTTTGATTGACAGAAGGTGAAATATTCAAAAGATTTTGTAGAATCTTGACTCAAATAAGTTGCTCCTAGTTCATACAGATCTAGAACCAATGATGTATCGATTTTTCTTTCAGAAAGATTAGCCTCTAATTTTTCAAGCTCACTTTGTGCGAGCAATCCATTTCCCCAGACAATAAAAAAGAAAATGAATAGAACTTTGGGCACGTTTTAAAATTTTAAGATGGCATCACATATTTATAAATGTAATGTGTTGATTGAGAGATGAAATCATCTATCTACGAAACGTAAGATTGTCAAGAATAGGTTAATGAATAGAATGTATAACATTAATCCACCCATTAATTCTTGCTTTTGCTTTATCTCGGCTGTGATGTTTGGATCTTGTGCCACCTTCTTAAGTCTTTGCATTTCCCAAGCCGTAAGACCCGTGAATACGAAGAGTCCTAGGAAAGAAATGACCCAGCCCATAGTTCCACTTCCAATCCAAATATTGGCGATAGATGCTATGAACATTCCAATGAACAACATATACAAGAGACTTCCCATTTTAGAAAGGTCAACTTTTGTAGTATAGCCGATTAAAGCCATGGCACCAAAGGTTCCAGCTGTGATGAAAAAGGTGAGTGCAATACTCCCCATGCTGTAGATTAGAAATATAAAGCTCAAGCTAATTCCGATAAGCACAGAGTATAAAATGTAGATACCCATTGCGCTTCCAAAAGAGATTTTATTAATTCTTGATTGAAGAAAAATAACCACTGCTAATGGGGCAAACATGATTACCCAACCCATTGGAGCCATTGTTCCTTGAGAAGTGAAGGCAACATCTATGTACCAACCGGTATCGGCAGAAACAAATGCTGTTACACCCGAAACGGCAAGCGCTAAAAACATGTAACGGTAAACATTTGCAAAAAACGATCTAGTTTGCTCTGCAATTGAATGTTCGCTATCTAAAACTTCATAATTATTGTAACTCATCTCTTCAAAAATTTAATGCAAAAATAGTAAAATATAGTCTTATTTTTGTCGTAATAGTAGACGAATCACAAACAATTATATTTTCAGAATGATAGTAGTAACAGGAGCAGCAGGTTTTATCTCATCTTGCTTAGTGAGTGAGTTAAATGCTTTAGGCCACAATGATATTGTGGTGGTAGATGACTTTTCAAGAGCAGAGAAGAATCTGAATCTTGAAGGCAAAACCATTAGCGCGAAAGTTCCGAGGACGGATTTCTTTGCTTGGGCAAAGGATTTTAAAGGTGAGATTGATTTCGTTTTTCATTTAGGCGCGAGAACTGATACGACTGAATTTGATAAATCTATTTTTGATGAACTGAACTTTGGTTATTCGCAAAAAATGTGGCAATTGTGTTCTGAAAATAAGATTCCATTAGTATATGCTTCGTCAGCAGCAACTTATGGTTTGGGTGAGTTTGGTTATGAAGATAACCATGAAGTTATTGATAAATTGAAGCCATTGAATCCTTACGGAGATTCTAAAAATGATTTTGATAAATGGGCCTTAAAACAAGAGGGTCAACCTCCATTTTGGGCAGGACTGAAATTTTTTAATGTATACGGCCCAAACGAGTATCATAAAGGAAGAATGGCATCTGTGATAATGCATGCCTTCAATCAAATAAATGAAACGGGTGCAATGAAGTTATTTGCCTCACATAACCCCAACTTCAAAGACGGCGAACAGCTTAGAGACTTTGTTTATGTGAAAGATGTGGTTAGCGTTTGTACTTATCTAATGCAAAACAAACCTGAAAACGGATTGTATAATCTCGGTACAGGACAAGCTAGAACATTTAATGATTTAGTAAAATCAACCTTCTCAGCTTTAGGCAAAAATGCTGATATCAGCTACATTCCGACACCCGAAGACATAAGAGATAAGTATCAATATTTCACTGAGGCGAAAATGGAAAAGTTGATTTCGTCTGGCTACACAAAAAAATTCTATACTTTAGAGGAAGGAGTTTCAGACTATGTAACAAACTATTTGTCTGAAAATAAATATCACTAAGCATGGAAGTAGAAAAAGATATCCAACAAAGAATTTTTAACTCAGTAAAACTTCAATTGAAAGAAGGCGAAAAGCTTTCAACTATTTTGCAAGATACTCTTCATGTTTCTCAAGATGCAGCTTATAGAAGACTTAGAGGTGAGGTTCCATTAACAATTTATGAGACTAAGACTTTGTGTGAAAAGTATAGTTTGTCATTTGATGACTATGGTGATTTAGCAAAAGGTAGAGTGCAATTCACGTACAACCCTTTGGATAAAATCGAGATGAATTTCGAAGCCTATTTGACTGGGTTGAGAGATGGTTTGGTTGCATTTAAGGGACTGAAGGATGTTCAAATGGTGATGAGCGTTAATGATACTCCTATATTTCAACTCTTCAACTTACCTCATTTAACGAGATTCAAGTTCTTCTTTTGGGCTAAAACCTATTTAAAGATTCCTGCATATGTTGATGAAAAGTTCAAAAGAGAAAAGATTGACAAACGTGTACTTTCAATAGGGATTGAAGCTCATAATATTTACAACTCAATACCTACTCACGAGATTTATTCTCCTGAAACATTAAGAGGGACGCTAAGACAAATTCAGTATTACTTTGAAGCGCACTTATTTGAAGACCCTTCATATGCACTTGAATTGCTTGACAATTTACTAGACCTTTTAGAACACATGAAAGCACAAGCTGATGTTGGACGAAAGTTCGCAAGAGGCAATGAAGCTCCGACAGCTGGCAATGAGTTTCACATGTATTCAAATGATACTTACATTTCAGATAATACCTATTTAATTAAGTGGGATGGTGGTTCAGCTGTGTATTTTTCACACAACATCATGAATTACCTAACATCAATGGATCCGTTTTACGTGGCTGAATCGGATGTTATTTTGCAAGAGTTGATCAATAACTCTAGTTTGATATCAAATGCGAATGCAAAAGAGCGTAACAGGTTCTTTGGTAATATTGAAAGAACCATATTAAACTTCAGAAGAAAAGTAGAGGCTGAGCTCGACTTCTAGAACTTCGGAGCGGCTACCGATCTGTACTTTCTTACCTGAATCTTCTTGTTTTTTGGATATTTAATCGTGAATCCAATCTTATAGCTTTTGACTTCACCTGGTTGGAGATTGACGTCCCAAACAATCTTACCGGTTGTCTCATTGTACACTCCTTCAGAAATCTCATCAGCTGTTACTGATATGTCACTGTCTTGTGAAATCGGAATTTGATCAAACAGGTCAATAGAGACAGGGATTTCTCTGTTGTTTTTAAGTTTGATTTCATACACATATGTGTCCTTACGGTTGCTACCAATAACTTTCTTGTCTGAGAATTCTTCAAGCTGTTTTCTCGTTATCAAGATTCGGTTATCTCTCCCAAAAGATAATCTAAGTGTATCACCTACATTTCTTGTGTTGATATAAGATTGGCCTACATAGGTATCTGCGAAATATACATTGGTAGGTCCTGGAACTAAGTCTAGTTTTTCCCATCCAACAATGTTGGCTAATAAAAAGGCATCCTTATCAAGTTTAGGAACAGATTTATGAGAGAAAGTGGCGTCTAGTTCATTATCCGTAACTTCTACTAAGTATGGCTTAGAATCTGAAGGGATGGTGTATTTCTTCTCGATTTCAAATTCAGTGCTCAACTCAGAAACTTCAATTGTAGTAAACGTCATTGTTGGGTTGAGATTTAAATTTTGTCCATTCCAAAAATCTTCTTGGTTAGCACCATTCAAGAATCCAATACCGTTCAAATTATTGTTGATTTGTGGGGCGCTCGCATTCTGGTAATACTTTTTGTATTCATTTCTCTGAGGAACGACATATTCGTTTCCTTTACTGAAATCGCTTTGATTGTTCAAAGAGTTATAATTCAAATACCAAGGTTTTAAAATAGGAGCAGAGGCAGTTAAATTTGGATCAGACGTAGAAAGCACAATATTGATGTCATCCCAGTCGTTACCAGTGTTGTTGTATACTTTAGCCTTGTATTTCAAGTTTATTTTGCCTTTCACATCTGCGGCAGCCAGGTCATAATTCGCTTGCCATCCGCAATTCGAAACCACATATTTTAAGTCAATAGATAAAGATTGGTTGATATCAGAATCAACAATCACTATGATCTGATTACTTTTTACAGTCTCTTTGTAATTCAATTCGCTCAGTTGGCTGTTGTATCTATACTTTAGGTTATTCAATTCTCTGATGTCTTTATCATACTTTGTTAGGGTCTTGTTGATCTCCATCATTCGACCTCTATAGTATTCAGCCATTGCCTTAAGCTCTTCAACGCTAAGGTTTTGTTGTGTGCCTTTGATGCTGTTGTTTTTTGCTAAAAGTGATCTTTCTTCATTGTAAGCAGATTTTTCATTGCCCAGGTCTACTATTTTCTCGTTGATAATTTCAAGGCTATCTTGAATTTTTCGAATTCGCGGATTGTTCTCAATGAAACTAACATAATCTACTTCTGAACTGACAGATACTAAGGTGTACTTTTTGTCCGCATTGAATTGAACGCTCTTGTGGTCAGCAACTGTACTAATCCTAGTAAAAATTAGTTTGTTTCTGCCTTTCTTGATATCTGCTTTCGCTACCCGGTGAACTTCTCCACCTGTCACAAATATTGTGACCTTTTCAATTTCACTATCAACTTTTAGTTCATTTATTACTTGCGCATTTGAAATAATTGCTCCGAGGCAAACTAGACTCAATAAAACTAATCTTTTCATAATTTGGGTTTCAACTTATGAATATACATTTGAAAAATGAATATCCTTCTTCAATAAAGTTAATTAACATTAATTTATGATACAACAAACATTACAAGAGGTTCAAGAGAAAGCCTAATTATATTGAATTTTAATCATTTAGACCCACACTTTAGATCCCTCTGAGCAGTTTTGACAGATGTCTATTCCGTTTCTGTTTTTCAAAACTTTTTGCCTAAAATCTTTGTTGATTGCTCCTTTCCAAATGCTCTTGAAGTCCTTTTTAGAAATGTTGCCAATTTTGTGTTTTGCATCTTTGTCAAAGCAACAAGGCACAACCGTTCCATCCCAAGTGAAGACACAAGAACTCCAACTTCGCCAACATGAATTTCTCATCTTGTTCTTTAAACTATAGCTCCCGTTTTTATTCTTCTTGTATCTAGAATATTTAGGGTTGTCAGGAATAAGGTCATTTCCATTTTCGAAATCGTAGACTTGGATTGTTTTCAGATTGACATTGTCGACTCCATATTCTTCAGCTATCTTGTGAAGATGGTCAATTTGATGCTCATTCTTTTTAGTCACAAGGAATTGGAATGTAACTATCGGAAATTTTGATTTGGCTCTTTTACGGCTCGAGATGAGCTGTTTTGTTCCTTCCAAAACCTTCTCTAGTTCTCCTTCAATTCTATAATCCTCATAAGTTTCTTGAGTGGTGCCATCAATGGATATAATCACTTCTGATAAGCCCGAACTCACAACATCATCTGCTGTTTTTTCTGATATAAAGTGCGCGTTAGTAGAGGTCAAGACATAAATCCCTCTTGATCTCGCTTCTCTAACCATGTGCAGGAAGTCAGGATTTATAAATGGTTCACCTTGAAAATAGTAGTTGATGTATTGCAGATTCTTTCCTAATCCATCTAATATGCTTTGATTGGTGTTCGTTTTTAGATTTCCGGTAGGTCTACTAAATTGTCTTAATCCACTAGGGCATTGAGGACATTTCAGATTGCAAGCCGTAGTTGGCTCAATAGAAACGGCTAAAGGAGTTCCCCAATGAATTGGTCTTTTCAGAATCGAAGAGAGATGGAAAGATGTCTTCAAAGCCAGTGTGTTCCATGCTTTTCTCGGAGTTAGTTGTTTTAATATTTGAATGTTTCTCTTTGACAATTAGCTGGAGTGTTCAAGTGGTTGAACTGTAAATCTACGAAGAATAGCCGTTCAAGATTTATGTGGCAATTCTATTTGCCTTTCGAAAAAAGGTTAAATAATTAACGATTAATTAAGTAAAATTTAACAATGCCCTTTAATTTTCGTAAATTAGCTCGATAAAATTAAAATAATCAACATGAAAAAGTTTTTACTATTTGTAGGTTTTGCGCTTACGACTACTTTGAGTACTGCTCAAGTAATCTTTTACGTAGACCCGCCGTCTACTAATGAGGGAAATTATAATTTCACTTGGGCTGATCCAGGAGGAGGAGATTGGACAACACCAGATTTGAATATTTCAGGAAATGAAGTGACTGGTGAATTATGTATGGCTTCTGATGGTACTGCAGGAGATTCATTGGCTTGTAATGCAATCACGAATACCTTAACTGGTAAAGTAGCCGTGCTTTATAGAGGTGATTGTGAGTTCGGAGTGAAAGCTCTTAACTGCGAGAATGCTGGAGCCGTCGCAGTTGTAATTATCAACAATATTGCAGGTGCGCCTGTTGAAATGGGTGGTGGAGCTCAAGGTAACAATGTTACTATTCCAGTTATCATGATTTCAGATATTGATGGAGCTACATTAAAAGCAGAGGCTGAAGCTTGTGCTGGAACAACAGTTTTTATTGGTTCAAAAAGTGGATTCTATGATGATGACTTAGGGTTTTATGCTCCCGACGTTTTAAGAGCTGAAGCATTTTCTAACCTTCAAGCACTTTCACAAGATGCATCAGAATTCGAAGTTGAAATTGGAGCATGGGTAAGAAATTATGGTGCTGTTGATCAAACGAATGTTACATTACAATGTGTTATTGATAATGGAACTGAGATTTACAATGAAACTTCTACTGCAGAGCCAACTTTATTATCAGGAGACTCAATTTATGTTGCTTTACCAACTTTTAGCCAATCTTCATACACGAATGCTTATTACAATGTGACTTATACAGTTGCTGGTGATCTTGCTGATGAATTTGCTGATGACAATGAAGTTTCTGCAGATTTCGTAATGAGTGATTCTCTTTTCTCTTATTCAAGAATTGATGAAACAACAAATGAGCCAGTAAATGTAGCTTATTACAGGGGCGGTAATTCATTAAATTCAAATTCAGGATGTATTTCGTTTGATGATCCAAATGGTTCAAGAGTTGCTATTGGTGGTTTAACTGTTTCTGCGGTTACTTCGCAAAATCCAGATCCTACTTCAATGGAGGGTGAGTTTATTCAAATCTTCGCATATGAGTGGGCAGATGTTTTTGCTGATTTAAATGATGCGAATGCAGCAGTTAACAATATTGATCAAATTGCTGAAGGTGAGTATATTTATGAGGCTGATTTACAACAAGAGAATATTTATATTCCTTTTGATCAGCCGGTTTTGTTGTCAGATAACCAAAGATATTTATTCTGCTTAACGCACTTAGGAGAAAACATCTTTTCTGGTTATGATACTCAAATTGACTATAACACAACTGTAAATAACTACTTACAACCTCAATTCCCAGGAGAATCTGATGGAACTTGGTTCTTAGGTGGATTTGGAACGGATGTAGTCCCTGCAATTACTGCTAGCTTATTTGAAGCGACTGCAAGTATTGAAGAGTACACGCCAGCAAACTTAACTGCTTATCCTAATCCAGCAAATGCTGAAGTGAACATTCCTTTGAATGAAAACTTTGGAGCTGTTAGTTTAACAATTACTGATATGTCAGGTAAAGTTGTAAATACTCAAAACATTGAGATGGCTGGTTCTATCTTGACTGTTGATGTTACAAATTTAGCTTCTGGTTCATACGTATTCAATGTATCGAACGGAGAAAAAACTGAAGTAATTACTGTTTCTGTAAACAGATAGTAAAACTTAATATATAGAAGAAAGGGCTCACATTGTGGGCCCTTTTTTTGTTAGATCAAATTCATCTCTTGAATGAATGCTTTTTTCTTTCTTTGAGAAATCGGAATGCTTTCTCCATTATCTAATTCTACCAATGAATCTGCTCTATTGAATGAGATAACTCTATTGAGGTTAATTAAGTGTCCATGGTGCACTCTAAAGAAACTTTTTTCACCCAGCATAACTTCAAACTCTTTTAAGTTCTTTGAAGAAAGTATTTTTCTGTCATTGTCCAAAAAGCATAAAGTATACTTACCATCCGCTTGACACCTGATTAATGAATTAATATTGATTGATTCAAAGCCTGAGCGCGTTGAGACAGATATAAGGTCTGTAGATTTATTTGAGAATTGTTCTTTAAGAGAGTTTAAGTTGTTCTGCTGAATCAATTCTTTCATTTCAACCTTCTTAACGGCCATAATGAATTCTTCAATATTTAAAGGCTTAAGAAGGTAGTCGATTGCATTAACTTTAAAGGCTTCTAATGCGTAGTGGTTGTAAGCAGTAACAAAGATGATGTGAAAATTCACTTCATCCACTTCGTCAAGAATATCAAAAGCAGTTCCGTCTCCTAATTCTACATCAAGAAAAACAAGTTCTGGCTTCTTACTCTTTATTTCCTTCAGGGCCATTTCCACTGAATTAGCTTCTCCAACCACATCCAATGAAGGAGTGTAATTGTGAATGAAATTGAGTATAACCTCACGATTCAGTTTTGTGTCTTCAACTATTAACGTCTTCATTGTTCTTTATAATTGGGAAAGCTATGGTTACACATGTTCCCATTGCATTTCCATCTTTGTCTGATAGGTTTTTAGTAGTTACTTCAATGTCTAAATCATTAAGTAGGTTAATTAGATTAATACGCTTGTTCGTATTTTCTAATCCTCTAGATTTGTGAAGTTTATTCAGCTTTCTCTTGTATAAAATGGAGTGTTCGTAGCCCACCCCATTATCTTCAATATTAATGAAAATTCGAGAATCCAATTCATTCACTAATATTTTTAATTTCCCTTTTCTGTCCTTTAAAGGTTTTAATCCATGCTTAATTGCATTTTCAATAAAGGTATGAGTAACCATTGCTGGGAAAAATATTTCTGCAGGATCTGACTGCATCTTTACCTCTAATTCATAATCAAATGGTTCATCAAATTGAAGGCCTTCAAGAGGAACGTAGATATCGAACATCTCTAGATCATCCTTCAAGCTGATTAATTTGGCCTGAGCTTGTTCCAATATGATACGCAACAATTTTGAGAATCTACTCAAATAGTCATTGGCTGCAGCTTTTTTATCTGATACATATAGTGCTGAAATAGAACTTAAACAATTGAAAATGAAATGAGGATTCATTTGCGATTGGAGGGCTCTTAATTCTAGAATTTTCAATTCTGCATTTATCCGTTTAATGTCCGCCTTACTTTGACGCCTTCTTCTTATAACTCTAAAGATGACTAAGAAAACAAAGGCTGTTATAAAGAAAACAACTAGGTAGCTAAATGTGTTTGTTTGCCAAAAGTGCACTTTGACTTCAAATGGAATGCGCAGTTCTTCAGATCCCCCAGTTTTTTTAATCAATAGGACATGAGATCCCGATTTAGGTTCATTTAAAGTAATCTCCCTTGATTTTCCTACAGGTCTCCAGCTTTCTTCTTCCCCTTCAAATTTATAAAAATAGGAGGCTTGTTGCGATCTACTCAAGATTGACTGCGTGAATTTGAAACTGATGAATCTACTTCCAGGTGTCATGATAAAGGGTTTCTTATTGAGTAATTCATCATCCACACGTACTTCGTTTAACACAATTGGATACTCATGTTGTGAAAGAATTCTTTCTGGGTCAATAAAAGCCGGTCCTGATATCATGGAGAACCAAATATTTCCTTCATGGTCTTTGAAACCGCGATTTTGAGTTCTTGAGTTTCCTTCAGCATTAGCCAGTCCGTCGGCAACTGAAAAATGTCTTGATGAGAAATCAGGTGTTTGATTTTGAGCATAGTCGATTAAATCAGTTCTCTTTGCTGCATATATACCTTGATTTGAATTCATCCAGAAATTACCATAATCATCTTCTATGATAGTCCACACATTTTTATTTAGTCTTCCCTTTCCGAAGGGATAGTTATATATTTTGGTTCCATCAAAAAAGCCCAATCCAGCTTTTGAATATCCTAACCAATAGTATCCTGACGAGTCTTGATAAATTGTTCTAACATCCGAAGCTGCAAGTCCGTCAGCTCCATCCCATATTTTGTAAATAGAGTCAGCCTTGATTATTCCTACCCCCTCGGCTCCACAAAAAACGACATCTCCCTTGTTGTTTTCAATGAATTGATAGGCAGCTGATACCTTTTCACTCCCCTTTATTAGGGAAGATCTATTGTTTTTGACTAAGATTATCCCCTTGTTTGTGCTGATGTATATGCTTTCGTTTCCTGCTTGATATGAGCTTCTTACAAGGGCATTATTCATTAGGTTTTTATGTCCAATTGGTAGATGTGAAGTGTCTACTGGCATTCCGTTAATCCACAGGGCATCTTTCTCATCTATCAGTATCGTCCAAGGACAACCTTTTACTTCCTTTAGATTTAGTTCAAAGTTTGAATTTAGTTGGTATAATTTTTCGCACCCACCATCAAAGTATATGTCCTTTAAGTTTTTGGAGTAAATCATATTCCCACTTATCTCACTGTTTAAGTTTTTCGTACTGAAAGACTTGAAAACTTTAGGTTGGAATAAAAATAAGCCTCCACCGTTTGATCCAACCCAAATTTGATTTTCTTTAGTCATCAGTGCTCCTGTTATTCTTTGGATACCAATTTGATACTTGGATGCATTAAATACTTCATTTTCTCCCTCATAAATAAAGCAGGAGTCGATCGTTTCGACTATTTCAAAATCAGAATTTAAAACATGGTATGACATTACTGATTTGGCAGGAAACCTATTTTTAATTGTTTTCAAAGGGTCGCCACCATTACTCCCTAATTCGATAATCTTATACTGATCTTCGTAATAAATTTTGATGTGATTTGTTCCGAGTTTCCAATATCGCTCTTGCGGATACTTCGATACCTCTTTTCCATCAAGCGTAAACTCAACTACAAATTCATCATTCATTCCTACAATTGTTGAGACATCATACAGGTAGGTGAGGTTTCCTAAACTTGATTCAATGAGCTGCTTGGAGGCCTTGTTTTCAATGAATCGATACATATCTCCATTCCATGTAAAGCTTGGGGTTTCATTAAAACTTAAAAGTTCTATTTTACCATGCATTTCTATTGGGAAACTGTAAAATCTTCCTGAATCAATTATACAAAATTCTTTTTCCGTATTGAACCAGATCCTTTTATGGTCATCTGTTTCCATTCTGTAGGTAAAAGAAGAATTCATTCCAAGATTTGACGATTCATCAAACACTTTGAAATGATTACCATCAAATTGGACAATCCCATCAAAACTAGTCATCCATAGCAACCCATTTTGCCCCATCCGAATATTTTGGATGTTATTTTGAGGTAAACCATTTTCTGTAGTCCAATGAAATAGGGTGTAGTTGTCAGAGTTAACTTCCACCTTGTTCGGAATATCCTGAGAAAATGTCGAGATAGAAATCCCAAAAACTATTAGAATTGATATGAATTTTAAACTCTTAATACCCGTCTTGTTTCAAATTTGAATCAAATCTACTAAATATATAGGCTGAATTCCATCTGATTTAATTCGGAAGTGTTGAGTTAAATTACTACCTTATACACTGTTCGGCTACTATTTGATCTTATTTTTTGACTTCTTAAAAAAGGTTTTTGACAATCCGTTCAAGAAATTAACTACCTCGATTCTCTGAAAAAATTGGATTCAGATTATAAAATGAAGACGACAACCTAAACTTAGCTCAAACTATTGCTAAGTAACCTCAGGGTGAGTTTTCCGTACACACGGGTGGTACTTATATAAGAATTATGCGACTTTCTTACACAAAAACATGGAGTTTAATCGCTCTAATTTCAGTTTTTTCATTGACGTGTTTTGGTCAATCAATCAATCTTAATTCTGATGGATTTCAGAATAGGATAGATGAAGTGGTTCATTCAGATTACAACTCTTCGAATGACCAAAGGAAAAATGATTTTCTCTCTTTTCTAGAAGATGACTCAAATTTTAAAAACAGCTTTGAGGCCGCTCGTTTCATAGAAAACAAGGGGCAATGGAATCCGGATGTCGTTTACAGAACAGAGTTAGTTAATGGAGCCATATTCTTTGAGAAAACAGGAATTAAATACCAGTTTGTTGATGGCGAAGGATTTAATAAAGCTTTACAAAAGGACAAAGAATGTACCGTGAAATCTCATTCGTTTGTAATGAATTTTATCAATGCCAATCCTAAAGTGAAATTGAATAGCGGTTTAGCAGGAATTCAGCATGACCAATCTTATTTTTATGGTGATGGTAAAAGCGCATCTAATGTGCAATTTTTTCAAGAAATCACATATGAAAATTTGTATGATGGAATTGATGTGGTATACCATTCTTTTAATGATCACCTTAAGTATGATGTTTACATTGATGCAGGTCACGACCCCTCTCAATTAAAAATGAATTATGAGGGTGCCGATAGAATGTTTATTGATAAAAAAGGAAATTTAGTAGTTGAAACTTCTTTGGGGGCCATTGCAGAATTTGCACCTTATTCATATCAATTAATTAATGGGGTAGAGACTGAAGTAGCTACTTCTTATGAACTTGACGGGGACATTGTTACTTTCAATTTTCCTGATGGATACGATAATAATTACAAATTAGTAATTGACCCATCATTGGTTGCTTCAACTTATACGGGGTCAGTTTCAGATAATTGGGGATTCACAGCAGCTCATAATTCTTCTGGAGAAATGGTGGTTGCAGGTGCTGCATCAGGTGCTGCCTACCCAACATCTGTAGGTGCATTTCAAACTGTTTGGAATGGAGCAACTTCAATTCCAACAGGTGGTCTGGCATCAGACATCACTGTTTCAGTCTTTTCTTCAGATGGAACGACTTTGATATCTTCAACTTACATAGGGGGTACCGATTATGAGACAGCTCACTCTGTTGCAGTTGACCAAACAACAGGTGATATTTATCTGTTTGGAAAAACTAGATCTACAGATTTTCCAACCACGGTTGGAGCATTTGATGTGACACATAATGGAGGTACTTCAGATATCTTCGTAGCAAGATTAAACTCTACACTTACAGCACTTACAGCTTCAACATATGTTGGTGGAACAGGAATTGATGGGGCTAATGTGGACGAAAATTTTGCTGGAACTGCAAACACTAAATTCTCATACGGAGATTCCCATAGAGGTCAATTAATCATAGATGGTACAGACGTTTATGTCGCATCTTCAACTCAATCGAACGATTTCCCTACTTCGGTCGGAGCTTTTGACGTCACTTTTAATGGAGGTACACAAGATGCAGTGGTTTTCAAGATGGATAATCTTTTAACTGGATTAACCTATTCGACTTATTTGGGAGGTACTGATTTTGATGCAGGATTTGGATTAGTGGTTGATGGTTCTGGTAATGCTTTTGTTACGGGAGCGACAGAGAGTACTGATTTTCCTTCAACTGCTGGTGTAGTGAATACAGCCAATAGTGGAGGAGTTGACGGTTTCATTACAGCACTGAATGCTACCGGTACAGCAAATTCTGCAACAACTTATTTAGGAACCACAAATAAAGACGGAGCATTTTACATTGACTTTGATGAATCTGGAAATGTAGTGGTCTTCGGACTTTCAGCAGGTGGCTCATACCCCGTAACTGGTGGTGCTTATTCGGATGCAGGTTCATCTCAATTCTTACATTCATTGAACTCAACATTGTCTGCGACAAATTATTCAACTGTTTATGGAAGTGGGTCTGGTACTCCAGATATCTCGCCTTCAGCATTTCAAGTTGATGCTTGTGATAAAATTATAATTGGAGGATGGGGACGTGCCTTTGATGGAGGTACTTCTAATGGGCTTCCAACTTCAGTAGGTGCTTATCAAACAACAACAGATGGAAATGATTTCCATTATTTGGTTTTATTGACAGATGCAACTGGTATAGCGTACGGAACTTTTGTTGGTGAAAATGGTGGTCTTGGAGATCATGTTGATGGAGGTACATCTACAATTGATAATGCAGGTATTGTTTATCAGGCAGTCACTGCTTCTTGTGGTGGAACAGGTGGATTCCCTACAACCGCAGGAGCTTTTTCTACTACTAACAATGCTCCAAATTGTAATAATGCAGTTTTCAAGTTTGACTTGAATGCTTCTTCATTGAATACTGCTGGAATCGGAGCTGTCGGAGCAGAATGTCTTGGACTTCCTGTTACCTTCTCAAATACTTCAGTAGGTGGAGTCACATATGAATGGAACTTTGGAGATGGATCACCTGTGGATGCAGCAACTAACCCAACACATACTTATACAGCAACAGGAATGTACACTGTTCAATTGGTGTCGTTTAACCCTCTTGCCTGCGTGACTTCAGATACGACGACAGTAATGATAACTATTGGTCAACCTACAGTTTCTGTTGTTACCAGCCCTTTGAGTGGGACAATTTGTAGCGGAGACAATGTAACTATGACAGCTGCGGGCGCAGTTAATTATGATTGGACTCCTGGTCCATTTTCAGGTAACCCATACATTGATGCCCCAGTTTCAACCACAACTTATGAAGTTATCGGAACTGATGCGAATGGGTGTGAAGATACTCTGCAAGTTACGATCACGGTAGACCCAGCACCAACAACTGCGGCTGCTGGTCCTGATCAGGATGTTTGTATTGTACCTGGTACTTCAACTTTAGCAGGTAATGCTCCTGTTGTCGGTTCAGGTCTTTGGACATTGACTTCTGGAGCAGGAACCATAACGACTCCAACTTCGCCAACTTCAGGCTTAACCGCCTTAGCGTTAGGTGCGAATGTTTTTACTTGGACCATTACAAGCGCAGGATGTACGCCATCTACTGATGATGTAACTGTTAATGTAGCAGCTGTGCCAACTGTAGCAGCTGCCGGACCAGATCAAACTCAATGTGAAACAACAACATTTGGAACCCTAGTCGGAAATGCTCCAGCTGTTGGTACAGGTGCATGGACTGTTGTTGCAGGTGGTGGAACAGTTATTACTCCTGCTAATGCGATATCAAGTGTATTTGGGCTGACTCCAGGTGTAAACACTTTTAGATGGACAATTTCAAATGGAGGTTGTACCGATTCTTTTGATGAAATTACCATTAATTTGGAGCCAGTGCCCACAGTGGCAGCAGCTGGACCTGATCAATCAGTTTGTATAACACCAGGTACGGCAACATTGGCAGGTAATACTCCTGTTGTAGGAACCGGTCTTTGGATGCTAACTTCTGGAACAGGTACCATAACAACTCCAACAGACCCAGCTTCCGGAATTACAGGCTTGGCTTTAGGAGCAAACGTATTTACTTGGACTACATCAAATGGGTCATGTCCTTCTTCTGCTGATGCCGTGACTATTAATGTTGATGCAGATCCAACAGTATCGGCAGCAGGTCCAGATCAAACGCAATGTGAAACAACTACCACAGCAACTTTAGCTGCTAATACGCCAG
>CAJXJK010000006.1 GCA_913054135.1 uncultured Flavobacteriales bacterium
GAAATGTTCCTTCACCACCTGTGAAACCTTGAACTATAATTTTTGAATCTTTATTAACTAATACTGACATAGAATTTGTTTTGCTATTATGAGACCAAAAATATGTTTTTGAAACCGTAAAACAAAGACAAAACCAAATTAGATTTCAATTAATTAATGTTTGTTGATTTAACTCCTTAATTTTGAGGTATGAAATTTGAAAATCCTGACGATACGATATGTGCTTTGTCTACACCTCAAGGGGTTGGAGCAATATCTCTAATAAGGTTGTCTGGTAAAGATTGCTTGTCAATCGTTAATAGTGTTTTTTCTAAATCTCTTGAAACTGCCGGTACTCATACAGCTCATTTCGGAACAATCAAGAACGATAAACAAATATTGGATGAAGTTTTAGTCACTATTTTCAAAAACCCACAAAGTTTTACGGGGGAAGATTTAGTGGAGATTGGATGTCACGGATCGGTATATATACAAGCTCAGATTCTAAAATTGCTCATCTCAAAAGGTGCACGATTGGCTGGGCCAGGGGAGTTCTCAATGAGGGCGTTCTTTAACGGTAAGATGGATTTGTCTCAAACAGAGGCAGTTGCGGATTTAATTGCATCAGGATCAGAAAAGGCTCATAAGCTCGCCGTGCATCAAATGAGAGGAGGCTTTTCTAAAGAGATTTCAGAATTGCGCCAAGAACTGATGAATTTTGCTTCGTTGATTGAGCTTGAACTTGATTTTTCAGAGGAGGATGTTGAGTTTGCAGATAGAACTCAGTTAGAGAACTTAATAAATCTGGTTGACAATAAGATAAATTCCTTATTAGATTCATTTAGCTACGGGAATGCTATTAAAAATGGAGTTCCCGTGGCGATCGTTGGTCCTCCAAATGCTGGTAAATCAACCTTGTTAAATGCGCTTTTGAATGAAGACAAGGCGATAGTGTCAGATATTGCTGGTACAACAAGAGATGTAATTGAAGATGTTGTTGTATTGGATGGTATCGAATTCAGATTCATTGATACGGCTGGAATAAGAGATACCACTGATGTAATTGAGAATTTAGGAATAAAGAGGTCTTATGATCAAATTAAATTAGCAAGAATTGTTTTGTTGATGGTTGATTTGGCTGGGTCCTCTGTACTTGATGCCATAGAACAAGTGAAATCTTTTAGAGAAGATGCAATTTCAGGTGGGCAGTCTTTAGTGTGTGTGTTTAATAAGATTGATGAAGTTGATGAAAATATTGGTGAGTCATTAAAGTCTGAAGGGTTAGTGATTTCAGCAAAATCAAAATTAGGTTTGACAGAACTTCGTGAGAAATTACTTCAAGAGGTAGGTGAAGAAGAAGGTGAAGGCGGAGTAGTGGTGACCAACATTCGTCATTATGAAATTCTTCAAAAATGCCAAGTTTCAGTTGAGAAAGTTAAATTGGGATTAGAAGCTCAAATTACAGGAGACCTTCTAGCAATGGATATTCGCGAGACCATGAATCTTTTAGGTGAGATCACAGGAGAGATTTCATCAGACGATTTACTTGGAAATATCTTTGCGAACTTTTGTATTGGGAAATAATCCAATTGTTCGGCAAAAAAAAAGGCACTCCAAAAAGAAGTGCCTTTTCAACTAAATTGAAATATTTTTTACTCAAAAATTATTTTGGCTGTGCTTACTACTCCTTCAGTAGTAGTTGATTTCAAAAGATATACACCCGCATTTAAATCATTCTTATTGATTGTTAATTGCGAAGAGTTTACTTTGTAAGAATCCACTGTTCTTCCTGAAAGGTCTACCAATACAACTTCTTTCAATTGAACTGATCCGTCATATTGTACGGTCATTTGATCGTTTGAAGGATTTGGGAAGATAGTAGTAATCATTTGCTGAGCTCCATCACTCAATCCTAAACCACAATGTGTTAGTGGATAAAGTTCAGCAGGTCCAGTTCCTGTATTTGCAGCTTGTAAAGGAGTTTCAGTACACCCAAACTGATCAATCAAGAAATCTCTGATAAAGTTGGCTGTTGTATCCATGTAAGTAGCATTGCCTGAATAAACTACGTGCCCACCTCCATAATGTGAATAAAAATTTGATTGAATTCCAATTGAATTGGCGTGCTCATCAATCATTCTTGATCCATCTAAGTACATGATTCCAAACCCTGATACTGATGCTTCGCCTCTTCCATAAGGTACTACATCATCTTCATTACCGTGTAAAGAAACTAATGGTACATCTCCAACTTCCATCCATCCGTATCTTGCAATCGCGCCACATAGGTTAATAACACCTGCCACTTCTGTTGAGTATCCTGCATTACCACTGTCACCCTCTAATCCTCCTAGTGAAGTGATATCTGAAGTTGACATGAACTCTTCTAATTCACATTCCTTATCAAGGTATGCGTAATGCAAAGCAGTCACTGCTCCAGCAGAAGATCCTCCGATAAATATTTGTGTAGTATCAATTTTATAAGTGTCTGCGTTGGCAGCATCTTCATAAAAGAAACGTACGGCACCTTTCATATCTTGAACTGCTCTCATTACTGCTTTTACAGCATTCACAGAATCAATAGGCCACATTCCTGTACGGTAGCTAATTGAGGCACATACAAATCCTTTTTTAGCAAAGCGATCACATAACTCAACAATTGAAGCATCAGATTTATCTCCTCCAATGAATGAACCTCCGTGGGCTAATATAATTAAAGGGCGAGCAGTTTCTGTATCTCCGTTTGGTTCATAAATGTCCATGTCTAATTGAATGGTCGCACCAGAAAAACTTTGGTTTGACCCGTAATTCACATCTGATGTGATGTCAACAGTTGTGAAAATGTCAGTTGCATATCTGCCTCCTGTGCAATCCTGTGCAATTGTTGTGGCTCCCACTGCTAAAAGGGATAATGCCATCAAGTAAATTTTCTTCATAATTCTAGTTTTTAATATTCGTTTTTAGTTAAGGGAATAATACCCCGTGATATTTAGTTACATCCGCAAAAGGGATGTTTGCGTTAAATTTTTCGTTAATTGCTTCAATAAAAGTATTGGCGATTAAAGCCTGACCAATTGGGTTTAAGTTTCTACCGTCTAAAGAATAAGCACCTCCAGTAACGAACTCAGCACTTAAGTTGATGCCGTTATATAAAACCCCCGTGTTTAATCCTTTGTAGAGTTGATTTAAGTCGGCCAATGCTAAGTCATGTTTAAGGGCTTGCGCTCTAATGATAGTATTGTACTCATTGATTTTTGCTTGAATTTCTGCAATTTCAGCCAAGGTGAGCACATAGCGATCTGGAATAGGTTGAATGGACCCCATTCCGTTACATTTCACGGAGTCTAAAGGAATGCTTAAAGTGACTAATTCGCCAGGCTCCATTTTTCTTACGCCATATGGTAAGTTGCAGTCACACTCCATGGTGAATGGATTATCCCCTTCAGTAAAGTATAAACCAATTGGGTTGAAAACCGAATTCATGGTTTCTGTTTTGTCTGCATCTAAAGGAAGTCCATCGTACGGAATTGTATTGAAATATGGGTAGTCTAATACGTCAGGAATTGTTGCAATCACTCCATTTGCACCATTAGTGGTTAAGGCAGTGAGTGCGGCATCTAATGTACCCTCAAATCCAACTCCATTTACACCTGCTGAAGGTGTAATAGGGTCAAATGCTCCACCAGTTGTAGCGAAATTCATGATGTCAGAATCTCCCAACATAACAGAGAAAAAGCTAGGGTCTCTTGCAATGGCATCTGACAACACAGATGATGTTGCTTGATCTGAAGCCATACGGGCAAAATAAGGATCATAGTTTCCTGCACCTGAAGCAGAATTTCCAAATCCAACATTATCTAAATCTAAAATTTTTAGACCCGGTACTCCCAAATTGTCAATCACATTGAATACATCACTCCAAGCTGATGTGTTTCCGTTATCTGCAATACGAATGGGAGAGAGGGATACTGTGTCTTTACAATCTGTTTTGTACCCTAAAATGAGTTGAGCATCTCCGTTTAAGTTAACGCCGTTCGTTCCTTCTTCTACAAGTGGCTGTCCAAATCCGAATCTTCCATTCAATGAGAATTGTTCGTTTAATATTTTTGCATAAGAATTGACTTGAGCATCATAATGTAAAGCATCATCTGCATAACCAGCTGTGGCGTTTGTTCCAATTGCAACATATGAGGTGCCGTCCATTTCGCCATAGTCAACAGCAACCGGATCTTTTTCACAAGCTGCAAGCGTCAATCCAGCAAGAAGAAGATATAAAATATTAATTTTCATTTTGTTATAACTTGTAAGATACTGAAATTCCAGGTGCGATTACTCGCGTTCTGAAGTTTCCACTTAATCCGGTTTCTAAATTGGTGTCTTCTCTTTTAACTTGTGTATATAAGATTGAGAAGTCAAAGTTTAAATGCTCGTTAAGATCATAAGTTAAGCCAGCCGTGTAATTAATTCTATTGGCATCTGGAGTTTCTGGCGTTACGTATCCGTCTTGAACGGGAGTCAATGTATACGCCATCCCTAAACGGGCTGCCAAAATTGGTGTGAGCTTATATTGAGCCCCTACTCTAAAAGCTAAAGTGTTTTCATACTTTCTGGCAGATTTAGTGTCTTCTAATGATTCGGTATTTAAATCGTAATCAAAGGCTAAAGTATCATAAGCGTTCCATCCTACGTAGTTCACATCAAGAGCAAAGGCAAGATTATCAGATGGTTTTATTCCAAACCCCAATGTTAGTACTTGAGGAAGGGGCAATGAAGAAGCAAATGAACCGCTTGGGAATTTATCCTCAACTGAAGCGGGCACTGTAAATGTCGCGGTACCATTACTGATGGCCATGTTTACTTGTGATCTATAAGTTAAGCCGAGATTCAAATATTTGGCCGGTTCAAAGTAGACGCCTACATTATACCCGAAGCTGTGTCCTGTTCCTGCCAATTCAGCAGTTGCGTAAATCCCATTTTGTCCCTGAAGTGGAATATCTTTTCTAAGATTCACACTTCCATAACTATAAACGAATCCTGCTCCTATCGCAATTTTATCTGAAAGTCTATACGAAACAGTTGGTTGAAAGAAAATTGATTTCAGAGCTAAACGTGTTAAGGCAAATCGACCAACCCAAGCGTCTTGCCATTCTACGGTACTTCCAAAAGGAGTGTAAATAGCCATTCCTAATTTTAACTTGCTACTGTCTTTTAACTGAAACAATCCGTAAACTGAAAATGGCGTTCCCATAGGAGAAGTTGTTTCGGCTGTGGCATTGGTAAGATGTTCGGTGAACTGTCCTTTAGCAAAAGTAGGAGTGAAGCTTCCCGTGATTTCACTTTTGTGAACAAAAGCTGCTCCAGCTGGATTAAAAAATAAGGCAGATGCATCTTGCATTAATGCCGTTCCGGCACCTCCCATTCCTTGTTGAACTTGCCCTTGCAAATTCACTTGATATCCTTGTCCAAAAGACGTAATTGGAAGGAGTAAAATGATAATTATTAATCTCAACATTTCAACGAATAGACTTCTTGTAATCAAATTTTGACGCTTAAATAGAAGTGTCATAAATTCGATTTTTTTGTTTGGGTTCAGGCATTAAATATAGGTAAATAGTTCCTTAGTATCTTTAAAACTAAGAATATATGACACATTTTTACATGAGCGGCAATGACAGCTTAAGTTATGTATACATAATAAATTAAAGGTGTTGAGAGGAATTGTTCGATCTAATCTTCTTCAGGATAAAACCATTCTAAGATTTTCTCTTCTTTGGTGAATAGTTTCAAAGGACTTGAAGGTTTGTTTATTCCGAGAAAGAAATTTCCAACCAATTTTTGAAGTGGGCCCTTGGCTAGGATCGCTATTTTCTCAAATCCTAAATCAGCTTCGCCAAATTATTTTCGAGCCTCTTGGGTCATTTGACCATTAGAAATATGGATGATGATAAATCGTCTACCTTTCTTTAAAGACCTGATGGTCTCAACATTTTCTTTAGCGAATTCAAGGTTAATTTCAATGACTTCTGAACCTTTGGGGCCAGTTTCCATGATGTCGTTATCACGCAGAATGATTTTTATGCTTCGTGTGAATTTTACTTCCAAGTTTTCTCCTTTACTACAATAATAAGAAAAATTAGAATTTAACGATCAATCTTAAGTTTACTCGTCTGCCAGTGAGGTGGTTAGGGATGGCGTAGTATCTTCCAGCAATGTCTTGCAGCCATTGGTAGGATACTATATTGTTAATGCCTAAAAGATTAAATGCATCTAGACTTAAGGTTAGCTGGTCGAGATGCTTGAAAAATGGTTTCTCTTTGTGTTTCTCCTTGTTTTGAGGATTGATAAAATCATACATAAAGCCAAGATCTACCCTTATATAAGCATTTGATCTTAAGACATCCTTATATCGCTCATAAGTTGGAGGTCCGTAAGGTAGTGGAGTACCAATAATTGTATTAACCGATACTTTGAAGTCTTCTAGCCTTGGCATCTTGTCTTGGAAAAACAATGAGAAGGTTAGTCTTTGATCAGAAGGTCTTGGGATCCATCCTGGCGATTGAATGAGTGAATCTGTTGCTACATCATTGAAAGTGTATCCCGGAAAGATTGTATCTCCATCAGAATTCAAGTAAAGGAAATAGTCATCATTATTAATGTTTTCCATTGTTTTCAGAAAACCAATTCTAAAAAAGGATTCTACTCCAGGAATGAATTCTCCGTGGAGTTTAGCATCAATTCCAGTAGCATAAGCAACAGCACTGTTTTCGGCATAATATCTTATTCTTACATTATCAATCTCGTAAGGAACAACATCCCACATGTGCTTGTAGTAAGCCTCAGTTACAAATTTGAAAGGTCTATTCCACATAGTGAAATAAACATCTGCGCCTAGAACATTGTGCCAAGATTTTTGTGAAACGACATCTGGGTTAACTTCTCCCAATATTCCTCTCATGGTTCTGTACAATGGTGGCTGATAGTATAAACCTGAAGAGAACCTCAGTTTCACATTTCTTCTTGCAATAGTTGTGTCTTCTTTTAAAAGGTAAGACCTAGGTGTATATGTTATACTAGCTCTAGGTGTAAGCCATGGTTCATTGTTGTAAGTTCTGTAACCACCTCTTAATCCAATGTTTAGTGAAAGTTTTGAAGGGGAGTTTTTAATTTCTCTTGTGGTTTCGTAAACAGATTTTGTTGAGTCAGTTTTGAACTTCTTTTTGAAATCAACGTCAATATTTTTTCTTCTGATCCAATTTTGAGAAAATTGTAAATGAGAGCTGAATCTATAACTTTCCACAACATTATTTTGCTTAATAACTTCTTGTAGTTCAATGTTATCAGAGCTTCCTAACGGAATGGAGTAGCCTGAAGAATCAATTAAATGCCATTCACTTAACTCGTCATTGAATATCTCGTATTGCGCCTTTGCTCCCCATCTCAATTCAGAGAAATTATTAGATCGTAGCCCAGACTCTTTCGTTTTTTCTCTCGTCAGGAAATCGTATTTTCCAGTTGTATAAACATTTCCTATCCATACATTTAAGTCATTTCTTCCATGATCTAAAAAGCCTCCGACTCCGACATTGCTTGTTGAGTCCCCAAATTCTTCTTTTGAAGGGTCGGTCTCTAATTGGTTAATCCAATATTCACCTAAAATATCAAAGTGTTCACTCTCAATTGAATGAAATATTGAAGAGACAAAGCTCATTTTAAGCTGCTTGCTTTGTTTCCATTCAATCCCAGTTGCCGCCGTAAAGGTTTTGAATTTTGTTTCTTCTTCACCTTCGAAAAAGACTCTTAGCTGGTAAGCTTCATTTACCGTACCCCAGGTTGTGTTTCTAGTCGCGGGGACAAATCGGTAGTTATTTGTAGAGTAGTGGCCTAAAACAAAAAGTTTCGTGAACCTTTCAGGGCTATCATAATTCAAGTAGAAATTAGTCAAGAGCTGATAATCAAAAAATGTAGGATTGTAATCACCTTGAGTTGGTAAGCTATTCAGAAGGTAAGAATTGGCTCTGTATCTAGCTCCAGTGATAAAATTTCCTCTTCTTCCTGCAAAAATCCCTTCAACATGAGCTTGCCCTCCCATAAAACTTGCTTGAGCAGACCCACCAAATTTTAAAGGTTCTCTATACTGTATATCAAGAACGGATGACAGCTTATCTCCGTAGTGAGCATCAAATCCTCCGGCAGAGAAAGAAATGTTTTCAACAAATGCTGAATTGATGAAGCTTAGACCTTCTTGTTGCCCTGATCTCACCAAGAAAGGACGATAAATCTGAATGCCATTTACGTAAATCAAATTTTCATCATAGTTTCCACCCCTTACATTATAGCTTGCTGTGAGCTCATTGTTTGAGGCCACTCCCAGGCCGGCAACCTTCAGTAAATCTTCAAAATTTCCAGATGGGCTAGGAAGTCTGGCTAAATCTACAGGAGGAAATCGATCAACAAATTCTCCTGGTCTTATATATTCAACATTTACAGGTCCAAATTGACTTTGCTTTAATTTAAAGGTTCCAATAAACTTGTCTTGGTCACCCATTGGAACAGATTCTACCACAGGTTCTTTACCTGCATACACAATTCTCAAGGTGTAAATGCGTGAAGGTTCAACTTCAATTTCGAATTTTCCTGATTCATTAGTGTATGCTGAAACTCCCTGCATACCATCTATACGGATAGAAACATCCTTAATTCCTTTGTTTTTTTCATCAACAATTTTACCGCTCAGTTTCACTGATTGCGCGAAAATTAGATTCGAAAAAACTAAAAATGATATGAGTAAAATCTTTCTCAAGCCTTGTCAAAAGTACATAATCAACCGTAATGCAATACGTTAACTTTGAACTAATATTTTGAAAGCAGAATTAAATTTCAAATCAATTTTGTTAATATTCTGTTTTTCAATAGCATTATTAGAAGCATAAGAAGTTATATTTTTGTTAGTTCCGACAACAAACCGATTTAGAATGGCAGAGAAAAAGACAAATTATACTGAAGACAATATACGTTCCCTTGATTGGAAAGAGCATATTAGAATGCGTCCTGGAATGTATATCGGAAAACTAGGAGATGGGGCTGCGGCTGATGATGGTATATACGTTTTGGTGAAAGAGATCATGGATAATTCAATTGATGAATTCGTGATGGGTAATGGAAAGAGGATTAACATTAAGATTAAAGATGGGATGGCCTCAGTGAGAGATTATGGTAGAGGGATTCCTTTAGGAAAAGTAATCGACTGTGTCTCTAAGATAAACACTGGAGGTAAATACGATTCTAAAGCCTTTAAGAAATCGGTAGGCTTAAATGGTGTCGGTACTAAGGCTGTGAATGCATTGTCAGATCACTTTATGGTTTCATCAATTAGAGAAGGGGAGATTAAGAAGGCTACCTTTTCAAGAGGTGAACTTATCTCGGATGACAAGATTGAAAAGACAGAAGAACGCAACGGGACTTATTTTGAGTTTAATCCTGATAAAGAAATATTCAAAAATTATAAGTACAGAACTCCATATTTAGAAAAACTTTTTTGGAATTATTGCTACTTAAATAGGGGCTTAGCGATTTACTTTAATAATCAGAAGTTCATTTCAGAGAATGGTTTGAAAGATCTTTTAGAGGATAATATGGAGAGCGATCCATTGTATCCAATCATTCATTTAGAAGGTGATGACATTGAAGTGGCTTTTACGCACGTGAGAACGTATGGTGAGAACTATTATTCATTCGTTAACGGACAGCATACTACTCAAGGAGGAACTCACTTATCAGAATTTAGAGGAGCTGTTGCCAAGGTGATAAAAGATTTTTTCGGAAAGAATTATGATGCCGTAGACATCAGACAATCAATTGTTTCAGCTGTTTCAGTTAAAGTAATAGAGCCGGTATTTGAATCTCAAACGAAAACTAAATTAGGATCACAAGAAATAGAGCCAGGTGGTAAGTCAATGAGGGCCTTTATTAATGACTTCTTGAAGGTTGAACTTGATAATTTTCTTCACAAAAATCCAGAAACTGCAGACATAATTGAGAAAAAGATTAAGCAATCTGAAAAGGAACGAAAAGAGTTGTCAGGTATTAGAAAGCTAGCAAGAGATAGAGCTAAGAAGGCTAGTCTTCACAATAAAAAATTAAGAGATTGTAGAATTCACTTCAATGAATTGAAAAAAGAAAGAAGAGAAGAATCTTCAATTTTCATTACCGAGGGAGATTCTGCAAGTGGATCTATCACGAAATCAAGAGATGTGAATACTCAAGCTGTTTTCAGTTTAAGAGGAAAACCACTAAATTCATTCGGCTTAACTAAGAAGGTAGTTTATGAGAATGAGGAGTTTAATCTCCTGCAGGCTGCGTTAAATATAGAAGATGGGATTGAAGGTTTAAGGTATAATCAAGTTATTATTGCAACAGATGCAGATGTTGACGGAATGCATATTCGTTTATTATTGTTGACCTTTTTCTTGCAATTTTTCCCTGAGTTGGTGAGAGGTGGACATGTTTATATTCTGCAAACTCCTTTGTTTAGAGTTCGTAATAAAAAGGAGACGAGATACTGTTATACTGAAGAAGAAAGACTTGACGCATTGGCTAATCTTGGTAGGAATCCAGAGATAACTCGATTCAAAGGTTTAGGAGAGATTTCACCTGATGAGTTCAAGAACTTCATAGGTGAAGATATCCGATTAGATCCAGTGCTTATTGGTAAGGACGCTAAGATTGAAGACATATTGAGTTACTACATGGGGAAAAACACTCCAGATAGACAAGAGTTTATCATAGGCAATCTTAAAGTGGAAGACGCCATTGAAGAGGTTGCTTAAATCAACGAAAAATACACTTTACATTTTTTTGATGGTGTCCATAAAACATTTTGTTTAATTTGAAGCCATGCATTTAAGAAAAACATTTTTTGCCTTTCTTTCTTTTCTATCTATTTCAGCATTCAGTCAGGGCAACACTGGTACTGTGAAATTTTTAGTTGAAGTGGATAATGGCTATTTCGAGATTTTGATTGATGATACACTGTATCTTAAAAACTACAAAACTACCTTAGAGGCGGGACAGCATTCTGCAAAAGTATGGTCTCCAGGCTACATCACAACTGAAGTATCGTTTGAAATTAAAGCAAATGAAACAGTTGAGCAGTTTGTCGAAATGGCAATATCTAATGAGAGACAAGTTTATGAGAAGGAGTACAGTGCTTATCGCATGAAGTTTCATAAGTCTCTAACCATTCCTGGTAGTGTGACTCTGGCTACTGCCATAACCTCTGGAACTTTCATGATTTTAGCATATGATCGAAAAATACAAACCTTAAAAGATGTTGATCTCTATCATGCTGCTCCTAATCTTGAACAAGTTGAATTGCATAAGTCTCGTATTGCAATCAATAATAGTAAATACAATAGGTACAGAGCGGGCTATTATATTACGGGAGGACTTTCTATTCTATCTTTAGCAACCACTATTTATACTTATACCAAGTTCAAGAAAAATAATATCGAACCCACACTCAATTCTGAAAGCCCTTTTAAAGATAGGTTTTCATGGAGCGTTTCGCCCGTAAGTTTTGGATTAACATATAGAATAGGATGAAAAGATTATTATTTGCTTTAATTGGATTTGCACTTCTATCTTCTTGTTTAAAGAAGTTGCCAGAAGTTGAATCTGCGAACACAAATATTTTTGATACGGCTTATGCGGGTGAAAGATGGTTTGTTGTAGAGGACGTTTATTTATACACAACTAATAATACCCAATATGTTGAAGTTGAGTACAAAATCCCACAGAGTTTTGCTCCTGATCTGAGTCCTACGGGTATAATGGTTGAAGGAAACTGTAATGATTACGATAGTCAATTAGATTCCGCCATTATTGGATCTGATGGCTCTTATTATGGCGGATTTAATTATCAATATGATGGCTCAACCAACTTTTGTCTTGAAGCAGGCGTCTTTATAAGAGAACTTGATTATTCTATTAATAAGTTTACTGAATGTGCTGACTTATAAAGTCAATGTTCGTTTATTAATTTTTTATTAATTTAGCCCAATATGAAGCTGTTGTCCGTCCTAGTATTAGCATTCTGTTCAATGTCAAGTGTGAATGCGCAATACACTTGGACGAGCCAAGTTTCTAATACTACCACTTCAATTACGGATGTTCATTTTGCTCCAACTGGGAATGCCATAGGGATATACGGAACAAGTCTTGGTCAAATAGGGAGAACTAATGATGGCGGTTTGACATGGACAGAAGTTTATGATATTCCGCAAATCAATTCAGATTGGACAACAGAAAATATAATTGGTGCTTTCATTGATGACGCTCAAAATTGTGTGGTGGCTACTAATGGTGGGGCCTTCTATAATTCTACCAACGGCGGTACTACCTGGAATTTAACTTATAGCAATGCGCCACCTTTTTGTAATTCAATGACGGAATCAGATGGTAAAGTTTTTGTTGGTGGGTCAAGTAAAGTCTATTTTTCAGAAGATGTTGGCGCAACATGGGATTCGGTAGCTGTATCGGCAATTTCATCTATAAATGACATTTCCTTCCATAATACTTACGGCGCTTTTGTGACCAACAGTCAAATTTTTACGTCTGCTGATCATGGTGATTCATGGTCGGAAGTATCAGGTCTTCCTCATCAATATGATATTAGAGGGGTCGCAATGGTTAGTAATACTACATTTTTCACTGTCGGCAAATTCGGAGAAGTATTTGGAACTGATGATGGTGGGGTGAGTTGGTCTTCTGTGGTGTCTGGAACTTCAGAAGATTTAAATGATATTGAATTTGGAAATGCAACTAATGGAATAATTACTGGAGCAAACGGAACAGTTTTAATGACTTCAAATGGAGGTTTTGACCCTTGGGATGACAGTCCTCATACTGCTTCGCCGACTTCCTTGATTAGGACTGTTCATGCGCAAAATGCTAGCTATGCATGGTTTGCAAATTATGCCGGTGAAATTTATAAGTCTCCAAATAACGGTTATGATATAGAAATCATAGAGTTTACTGGGCCTGATACGATTTGTTTTGATTCAGAATTCGATTTCACGATAAAGTTTTATGCTTCTGTTGGTGATGCTGCTTACCCAGAATTTCAAATCTTGCTTGGTGGATATTCACTTTTTGGTTCATATGTTTCCTATCCGGGAATCGTTCCATTTGGTGATACAGTAGAGTTTACACTGTCTGCTACTTCGACAATTGACAACCCTGTGGACGCAAGTAATGCCGTGAGTATTCAGGGATATACCCTAGATCAATCATTTATTGCTTGGTATTTCCCGCCAAATTCAGATATCTACTTGAAAGGATACGACCCATATACTGTCTCCGGTCCTCACGAATTTTGTCCTGGAGACTTGGTGTCAATCACCGCCAGTGGTGGGGACAGTTATTCATGGGTTGGTAATGTAGATAATCCATTCTTACCTACGAATATTGTGATTCCTGTCGTGAGTACGAATTATTTGGTAACGATTGAACAAGAATATTGTACAGTCATTGATACCGTTTTTACGACTTTAGGAGACGTGTGTGATTCTTCTTCAGTTGATACCATAGCAGTTCCAGCAGGAGAGTATGCTTTTTCTCCGAACGGTGATAATGTGAACGACTTTTTTGTTCTAGATTATCTTGAAGGAACAACTAATGATGTCAGAATATTCAATCGTTGGGGAGACTTATTAGCGAGCTTCACAAATTATAATAATGAAGATATTGTTTGGGACGGAACCTATGAGGGAAGAAAAGTGCCTGGTGGTACTTACTTTTTTGTTGTTGAATACGAATCAAGCTTGAGTTCTTCGGGCTGGGTTCAAGTAGTCGAATAGTGGTGTTAATTTTTTGTTAACGACACTTAAATCATTAATCGTATTAGTTTAATCAATTAGTCTTTTTCTGGCACTATATTTTCATGCCTTAAAACGATTAATTGCCAGTTAATCAATCATGTTTATGATCGCATAGATGGCAGGTCCACATCATTTTGATGTGGACTTTTTATATGGTATTAATTCTCCCACTTTAATAATCTACTCAATCCTGATTATTTGAAGCTTGGTTTGCAGTCTGTGGTTAAATAGGTCATCTTATCATCAGAAAAATAAGTGTTTCAACTTTGCATGTTAATAACTCTAGAGAAGAGTAATGCGTTCTTCTAGTCGAAGTAATTATTTTTGTTGGTTCAGTTTATGTCTGAAGAAAACGAAGATCATATAGAAGACGAAGAGTTTCAACCTGATGGATATACAGAAGGTGAAGGAGGAATAGTGCCTTTATCAGGTATGTACAAAGAGTGGTTTTTGGATTATGCATCATATGTAATCCTTGAAAGAGCTGTTCCTGCTTTAATGGATGGTTTTAAACCCGTTCAAAGAAGAATCATGCACTCTATGAAAGAGATGGATGATGGCAGATACAATAAGGTAGCCAACATTATTGGTAATACCATGAAGTATCATCCACATGGAGATGCTTCAATTGGAGATGCTTTGGTTCAGGTAGGTCAGAAAGATCTTTTGATTGACATGCAAGGAAACTGGGGTAACATCCTAACAGGTGATTCTGCTGCAGCTGCAAGATATATTGAGGCAAGATTGTCAAAACTAGCTTCTCACATTGTTTTTAATGCCAAGACTACAGAGTGGGTGCCGTCATATGATGGTAGAAATAAAGAACCCGTTCTTTTACCAGTTAAATTCCCGTTACTATTAGCTCAAGGAGCAGAAGGTATTGCGGTTGGAATGGCTTGTAAAATCATGCCGCATAATTTTATTGAGCTTGTTGATGCAAGTGTAGATGTTCTTAGAGGCAAGAAGGCCAACCTTATGCCTGATTTCCCTCAAGGTGGAATGGCTGACTTCTCTAACTACAATGAAGGTTTGAGAGGTGGTAAAATCAGAATTAGAGCTAAGATTTCTAAAGAAGATTCTAAAACTCTTAAAATCTCAGAAATACCTTTTGGTACCACAACTGGGACCCTAATTGATTCAATTCTTAAGGCCAATGATAAAGGCAAGATCAAGATTAAGAAAGTAGAAGATAACACAGCTGCCGAAGTTGAAATATTAATATTCTTGGCACCTGGCGTGTCACCGGATAAAACAATTGACGCCTTATATGCATTCACGAATTGTGAAATGTCAATCTCGCCAAATACTTCTGTAATTGTCGATAATAAACCAATGTTTATATCGGTTAATGAAATCTTGAAAATCACAACCAATTCTACCGTTAATCTCTTAAAGAGAGAATTGGAAATCAGAAGAGCTGAATTAGAAGAGCAGTGGCATTTTGCCTCTCTTGAAAAGATATTTATTGAGAATAAGATATACATTGATTTTGATGGCAAAACCTATGATGAAGCTATTGAAGTAACACATAAGTTGCTCAAACCGCACATTAAACATTTGAAGCGAGAAGTGACAGATGATGATGTGAAAAGGCTTCTTGAAATTAAAATGAGAAGAATAACAAAGCATGATGCCGATAAAGCAGATACTTTTATTCAATCATTAGAAGACGAATTAAAGCAAATTGCCCATAATCTTGCGAATCTGATTGATTTTGCGATTGATTATTTTAAAGATTTAAAGAAGAAATTTGGAGAAGGAAGAGAGCGAAAAACTGAAATCAAAACATTTGATAATATCTCTGCCAGCAAAGTTGTTGTTGCAAATAAAAAACTTTATTTAGATAGAAAAGAAGGCTTTATTGGTTGGGGATTAAGAGGTGCTGAATTCATTAAAGAATGCTCTGATTTAGATGACGTAATCATCTTTTTCAAAACAGGAAAGATGATGGTGACTCGAATAGCAGACAAGAAGTTTGTTGGAAAAGGAATCATTCATTGTGCCGTTTGGAAAAAAGGTGATGAGCGAACTATCTATCATTTGATATATAGAGATGGTGGAGAGGCTGGAGCTACAATGATGAAGAGGTTTGCCGTTAAAAGTATAACCAGAGATAAAGAATACGACCTTACTAAAGGAAATAAAGGTTCAAAAATCTACTATTTCTCATATCATCCAAATGGAGAAAGAGAGATAGTAAATGTTCAATTAAGACCAAGACCACATTTAAAGAGAGTTCGATTTGATATTGACTTTGGCGAATTGATAATCAAAGGGAGAGGTTCTGCCGGAAACAGAGTTACTAAAGAGATTGTCTCTAAAGTAGTTCAGAAAGAAGTTGGTGAATCAACTTTGTCTGCCACAAAAGTTTGGTGGGATGATGTAGTAAGTCGTTTGAATATAGATGATCGAGGTAAATTATTGGGTGAGTTTAAGGGAGATGACAAAATATTGACCATTTATGAAAATGGTGAATATCGCTTATCAAATTGGGATGTGGCCAACAGGTATCCTGATAATTTGGTTCATATCGAAAAATGGCATCCAGACCGTCCACTTTCAGTGGTATATTTTGATGGCGCGAAGAGCTTACATTATGTTAAGAGGTTTTTGATTGAAACGAAATCTGACAAACCTGTTTCTTTCATATCTGAAAGTGAGAACTCCAGTTTAGATGTGGTTTCAACTGCCTTTAAACCAGAAGTTAAGATAGTTTTCAATAAACGATTAAAAGAGACCAAGAACTTGCCTGATAAGCATATTAAACTTGATGAGTTTATTGATGTTAAAGGAATGAAATCACAAGGGAATCAATTGACAAAGTTGAAGATTAAAGAGATCGCCCTTGTTGGACCAATTGAAGGAACTGAGCCATGGCCAGAACCTGAAAAGCCGATTGAGATAGAAGTGCCAACTGATTCTGCTGAAAAAGAACAGGTGACAGCTAAGGCTGATGAAGGACCTGTAGAGATTGAGTGGGATATGTCTGAAGATAAGAAAGATGAGGCAAAACCGAAAAAAGGTAACCCAATCAAAGACGAAGAAGATGATTCTCAAGCAAGTCTCTTTTAGTGTAATCTTATTTTTTTTACTCAATTCTTGTAATTCGAAGTACCCAATCCTTTTTGAAAAGGAAAGTGGATTACCTAAACATCCTAGAGGATTATATGTTTTAAATGACTCTTCCTGGGCTACATCTGGCTATGATGGAGTGTTTGAAGTATATTCTGAATTCTCAAAAAAATACTCTTATTCGATTGAAGGAATGGAAGATTTAAGAGATATTCAACTTTTAGAAGATGGTAGCGCAGTTCTTATGAATTCAGGAAACCTAGGACGCATTTGGCGATATTTTCCTGAAAATGATTCCTTGGCGCTTACGTACAAAAAGGATTCTGTGTTTTTGGACGGAATGGATTTTTGGAATAACCAATTCGGCATGGCATTCGGAGATCCTGTTAACGGTAAACTGACCATTTTAAGAACTGAAGATTCTTCACAAACATGGAAAAGCCTTGACTATAATCTTATTCCTGATGGACTTGAAGGTGAAGCAGGTTTTGCTGCAAGTGGAAGCGGAATTAATTGTGTGGGCTACGGAACAGTATATATTGGTACAGGTGGAGGGAAGATTTCAAGACTTTATACATCCAAAGATTTTGGATTGAATTGGGATGTGAAAAACACACCAATGAAATCTGACACTTCATATGGTATTTACTCAATGTATTTTTGGTCTGAGAATGAGGGAGTGATAATTGGGGGTAGCTATAAGTATCCTTCTCTAAAAGACAGCATTTGCTTCTATACTCAGGACGCAGGGGATACCTGGCAAGAGAGGACCAATGGATTAGGTGGGTATTGTTCATCTATTCACGGTTCAGAAAATGGAGATTTATTGATTGCTACTGGTCGAACTGGAACATATATAACAAGAGATAAAGGGGTGAGCTGGCAAGAGTTTTCGGATGATCAATTTTACTCTGTAAGATATCATAATCGCAAAGCCTATTTTTCGGGCAGAAATGGGCAACTGAAAGTTCTTGATATAACTGCTCTTGAAAAGTAAGTTTTTTAATGCCAATTTCAATATCATTCATCTATGAAAAATGGTCGTAGATGCACTGAATTTAGCACTACATAGAATTAGTGACTTTATTCAGCTTAATTTCCATCTAACTGACTAATTTTGAGTGTAACCAATTAAAATAAATTGTCGAACCATGAGAGTCTTATTTGGCCTGTTCTTCTTTTTGTTTTTGCCCTCAAACGTTATGTTATCATTCGGTCAGAATGGCGACCTTGATAGCTTGTTTGAAATAATTGAAGGCGATTATCCAGATTCAACACGAATCAAAACTCAAATTAATTTATCGCTTAAGTTACAGTCTTCAGATCTCACTGAAGCAAAAAAGTGGGCAAAGGATGCAAGCTTTCTTGCAATTGAAACTCAGAATTATTCATTGGCAGCTCAGGCCCATAATCAAATGGGCTTGCTTGATTATTATTCTGGTGATTTCGAGAATAGTAAAGAAAATTTTAAGTCTTCAGGTTTCTACTATGAGAAAGCAGAAGAGCCTCTTGGAGTTGCGAATGCTTTAAATAATGCTGGGGTGATTAACTATGAACAAGGTTACTTCTATAATGCTCTCACCGGTTACCTTGAGGCACTTTTTATCCGTAAATCTCTAAATGATTCAGCATCAATTTCCGTTTCGTATAATAATATCGGTAACGTTCAAAAGGACCTTAAGCAGTTTGATAAGGCGATTGACTATTACAATAGATCAATAGAGTTAAAGATTTTACTTAAAGATCCTTATGGCTTGGCAATGACCTATAATAACATTGGTTTGGTTTACTATGATCAAGATAGTTTGACAAAAGCCCAGGATTATTTTGTTAAGTCAATTGATTTAAAACAAGAAATTGATGATCAAGGAGGTTTGGCAATGACATATGCAAATCTTGGAAATGTTTATACTAAATTGAAATACTATGAACTAGCAAAAGACAATCTTGAAAAATCAATTTCTATACGCACATCATTGGATGATCAGTATGGGCTTTTGCATTCTAATCTATGCTTGGCAGATCTTTATTTGGAGCAAGGAGAATTCTTAAAGGCGAAAGAGCTTTCTCTCGAATGTCTTGAAGTTTCTACTGATTTGGACTTAAAAGTACAAGAGCGTGATTCATACTTTAGATTGTCAAGGGCCGAAGAAGGGCTTAAAGATTTTGAAAACTCTTTGGTGCATCATAAACTATATACTGCTATCACTGATTCTTTGGTGAACGAAGACAATATGAGAACCGCTCAACAATTAGAGGCTGAACTCGGAGTGGAAGAACAAGATTTAGTGATAGAAGAGCTGAAAGAAGAGGTTAGCAAGAAGAAATCCTTTTGGGAAGAAGGTTGGTTTGAGTTTTTACTCTTCTTCATTGTCTTGGCTGTGTTTATGACAATTGTCTTCTTCTTTCTTGACAAGAAAACTACCTTCACCGATCAGGGGTATTATAAAATCGATCAATTAAGATCTCTCAGGCTTCTATTTTTTACTGCTGCTTTAATGGCTCCTGTTCTAGGGTTTTACAGGTCAACATCTTCTGAATCAATATTCGATCCATTGTGGCTGAGATTATGTGCTAGTAGTGTTATTTTAATACCGCTAATTGGGTCCTACAGATCAATTAGAATCAGAAATATATTTGAGTCAATTTCAGTTCAACTCTATTATGTTCTGACAGTATTCTTGGTTTTCTTGATGTATAAGAACAATCTGAATACGTATTATTTTATTGATGTCATAATTGTTGCTGCTACGGCCCCAGCATTGTTTGCCAAATTAAAACAGTTTATCTATTACTTCATATTTTTTGTGACCATCTCGTATACTGCCTTCTTCTTATGTTCTGAGCCCGCAATAGATTTGGCCGGCTACTCAATAAGCATTTTTATCGCTACAGGAGTAATAGCCCTTACTTTTTTGGCAAAATTGAATTCTCAGAGACAACTCACATTGTCAAATGAAATTGTGAACGAGGTTGATGCTTTAGTCTTAATTGCTGACGATTCAGGGAAGTATATATATGCTTCACAATCAATTCGAGAGATTCTTGGGTATGAACCTGAAGAAGCTTTGGCAGAGGACTTCTTATCTAAAGCTGGATTTAGTGAAGAAGAAGCTATTGAAACTAGACAAAATACGGCAGAACTGGCGTCTGGAGAAAAGGAGCCAAGAACTAATGAGTTTCAGCCATATAGAACTAAAGATGGTGAAATAAGATGGGTATTTTGGAAAGACAAAAGAATAGAAGGTAATCGCTTATTAGGTATTGGTCAAGATGTTACTGACCGAAAAGAGATCCTAGATGAATTAAAAGAAAGTGAAAAGAATTTCAGATTCATTACAGAAACACTTTCTGATGTATTTTATCTCTACAATATTAATTTAGGCAGATATGACTATATCAGTCCAAAATGTAAAGATGTCTTGGGAATGACTGCCGAAGATTTCTATGACGGTAAAAGCTATAATGATAATCGAATATTCCATGAAGACAAAAAGATCGTATTGGATGCTAATAAGAAAGTAGATGCAGGATTTCCGTACGAAATTGAATATCGCATTGTTAAGGATGGAGAGGTTAGATGGATCAAAGAGAAGTCGGTTCCAATTTATGATGAAAATGGTAACGTAAATAGAAACTCGGGGACTTGTAGAGATATTACAGCAGAGAAACTCGTTGAGGAAGATTTGCTGAAACTCTCATTAGTAACCAGTCGAACCAAGAACTACGTGATTATTGCACATGCCGAAAATGGAATTGAATGGGTGAATGATGCATTTGTTAAGAAGTTCGATTACACGCTTGAAGATGTTAAAGGTAAATACCCATCTGATGTCTTGCATCAGAAAGATAGCAAAGTGCTAAGACTGGTGAATGAGATTGTATTTGAAAAAGGTCTCGAGTTTACCGGAGAAATAGTGCATACGACTAGGTCAGGCGAAGCAATCTATTCTCATGTGGATATAATTCCCATGAACAAAGAGGATGGTAAGGTGACAAAGTATTTTGTCTTAGGTACTGATTTAACTGATAAGAAGGCACAAGAGAAAACGATTTCCTTGGCGCATAAGGAGTTGAAAATAAAAGAAGTTCAATTGTCACAAAGTGAGAAAATGTTTAGGCAATTAATCTCTTCTATTGAACAAGTATTTTGGTTGTCAAATTATAAAACTGGTGAATTAGGGTATGTCAGCCAGAGATATGAAGAATTGTTTGGGGTCACTGCACAGTCTCTCAAAGATGACCCAGCCAGCTGGTCCAATCAAATTCATCCAGAAGATAAGGATAGGATAGTTGAGAGTTTTCAAAAAAAATCTTCAAAGGATTTGTTTGATGAAAATTATCGAATCATTGTTGATGGTGCGATTAAGTGGGTAAATTCTAGAGTTTTCACACTGAAGGATGAAGAAGGGAACATTGAAATGCTTTCTGGAATTTCTGAAGATATTACACCAAGAATGTTGCAAGAAATTGAATTGAAAGAAATTTCTGAAAGGTTGAGTGTGGTGCATGCCATTGAAAATGCAGTGCTTTCTTCAGAGTCTAAAACTGATGTGATATATAATAGTCTGAATGAAACAATTCGCAAGCTTCCTATTTTGAGGTCAAGTTTGGCTTTGTTTGACTACGAAAAGAAAAGCTTTTACTCATACACGGCCAAAGAATACAATGATACTTCACTGTCAGATAAAAGAGAATTTAATCTTAGTGCATTTGGTGCACTTGATGAACTCGAACACGGTCGTAAGGCAATCATAACTGATATTTCAAAAAAGCCGGTTAAAACTGAAACTGATCTTATTTTGATTGAAGAAGGGGTGACACTTTGCTTAATGTCTCCATTAGAATACAATGGTAAACTAATTGGCTCTTTCAATGTTTGCTTCAAGAGTGGCATTCAAGAAGATATAGATCATTATTTGGCGATAACATCAGAGGTGGCAAGTGGGCTTGCTATAGCTATCAATCAAGCAGACCTTAGAGATTTGGTTGTTCAAAAAAACAAAGACATCACTTCGAGTATTAATTATGCTAAAATGATTCAAGAAGCGTTTATTCCTCAAAGTTTAAATGTCGGGAACACAGATCTTGAACATTTTATAATGTTCCAGCCTAAAGATATCGTAAGCGGTGATTTTTACTGGGCCACAGAGAAAAACGGAAAGCATGTTTTTGTAATAGGTGATTGTACTGGTCATGGTGTGCCTGGTGCCTTTATGACGATTATAGGAATCACAAGTTTTGAGAATGTAGTGGCTGGTATGGATGAGCTGGATCCGGGCCGGATCTTAGAAGAAGTTAACGATTCAATCTTGAATTCATTAACATCAAGTAGGGACACTCAATTAAAAGATGGGATGGACGTAGCTGTTTGCGTCTATGACCCAACTAAATCAGAACTTCAGTTTTCGTCAGCAAAAAGACCATTGATCACGATTGAGAATGGAGAGATTAAAACTTACGATTCTAACAAGATATCAATTGGGGATGATTTTGTTGAGAACAAGTTTGACACAACTCTTATTGAAGTAGGAAAAGGTCAATACTTCTATTTATTTTCTGACGGATTTACCGATCAATTTGGCGGACATGAATACAGAAAATTCAATAGAAAAAGAACGTTTGAGTTAATTCAAACTATCTACGAACAAGATGCTGAAACGCAAAAAGCCTGTGTTGTAGATGCTATTATGAAATGGAAAGGTGACGGCGCTCAAACGGATGATATTATATTTGCAGGCTTCAAACTTTAATCTTCCAAATTCTCTACGAATTTTTCAACATTAATAGTGATGTCATCTTCACCAACCTGATCAAATGGGTTTTCAAGATGTTCTTGAATATTATCTAAACTAACCAAAATCATTGCTAATAGAACAGGCAGTACATACTCTAAATGTCCTGTCATTTCTTCAGATTTAAATGCAAAGTAAGGGCCGTATAAAATTGGCATTACCTTAATAAATAAATTTGAGAACGCCCTTAAGGTTCTTGGAGTTCTGTATTGATAAATATGCTTGATTGATTCAAATGAAATCATCATTTTCTGCAAATATTGATTGGTTCTTGAACACTCTCCTGAAGAAAGGCCTTCCTCCCTTAAATCATGCTTTATGTACTTGCTAATCTTAGAGAAGTCTTTATATATTTCTTTCTCATTCTGCTCTAAGTCAATCTTTTTACCAAGAAACATTTTTCTAAAATTCCCCATGAAATCGTGGACAATTCCTTTCATCTTTGAAACGTTCTCAGGTTTAGGATTCTCCAACCAATCTCTAGAAACAAAGAAAATAGCCCTCAAGTACCCTTTGATGGCAGCATATTCTTTTAGTGCGGCTTCTCTTCGTTTATAGGCTCCTCCAATAGAGAATACAATCGGAAAAATGATAGATGTGGCAACTAATGCCAATGGGAATTCGGCTTCCCATTTTTGTTCAATACAAATATATGTTGAGGCCACCGCCAAGGCTGCAATTATCAAAGTTTGCCAATTGACAATTAAGAAAAATCGGTTGAATCTATGTTTCATTTTAAGAGAATTGAATCCAAGTTTAAGCTGAATTTTTCTAACAACAATAAAAAGAGATTAAAAATGAAAGCTTAGATTTATTAAAACGTCAAAAACAAGAAACATCAATATGTCAAAAATTATAGCATTTTCAGGAAGTAATTCTTCAACCTCAATAAATAAGCAACTAATTCATTACATCTCAACAATTAAAGAAAATGTTGAAGTGATTGATTTGAAAGATTTTGAGCCGCCAATTTATAGCCCTGATCTCGAAAAGGAAGTGGGTTCTCATCAAAAAATTAAAGACCTTGTTTCCAAATTCTCTGAGGCTGATGGCGTTATAATTTCAACTCCTGAACATAACAGCATGCCACCAGCATTCTTCAAAAATATTTTAGACTGGTTGAGTAGAACTGGAGCAACATATTTAGATGGTACGAAGTATCTTCAAGATAAGAAAGTGATTGTCATGTCTTCAAGTCCTGGGGGTAGTGGAGCTAAAGGTGCTCAAGCTTTGGTTCAAAAAATGGTAGGATATGCTGGTGCCGAAGTTGTGGGTAATTATACTTTACCTTCATTTTACGACAATTTCATAGATGGTCAACTGGTGAATGAAGAGTTAAAAAATGAGCTTAAAGACGTTCTTTCTAAAATTTAAGGAAAGCTTAGATCATGTTTGAGACAATAGTGGTTGTTCTCACCTAACTCACATCCTCCCAATACAATTTTACCTGAATCTGAAGCTGCAAACATTTCTTCAGATGGAAATCCGTATTCAATAGGGATTATCGAATCAGTATGGTTTCCATTCGGACATTTGGGATCTTTAAGATCATTTATCAAATCATTCAAAGCTTCAACTTGAGGGTCAACTTTGTTTGATTCAGTCGTGCAGGACAATAGACTGATAAAGAGGATGACTAGCATACATTTCATACTACAATTTAGGCATATTATTCATTAGATTTCAATTTTCTTATATTTGAGAAATAACCGTGGATCATGGAAAATCAATTAACCTTCACAAAAAAACTTTCAGGCTTTTCACTGAGCATGATTGCTTTCCTACTCATCATATTTTTGAATGATTACTTTTCGATAACCTATTATGGATATGATGCTGATCCCGTGCTTTGGAAAGATATTCTGGGAGCATTTATTTGGAAAATACCTTTTATTTTAATTTTCGTTTGGTTAAGTAAAAATGATACGAATAAAATGCCTGTATACGCAGGAGTCGCGGTTCTAGCGGCTTTTGTATTTTTAAAAATCGTGATTCAATTGTTGCCAGACATGAATGATTGGCATTTTTTCTGGTATTGGTATAGAGTAATAGGTCTTGCATTAAGTTTTGGACTTTATGGCTTTTTGAAGTTCAAGGATGCAAAAGGTTGGTATATGTTTTTGGTTCCCCTGGTTTACTCTGGTATGAGCCTGATGTACGGTAGCTATGAATACTTAGAGACATGGTCTGAAGGTTTTCGATTCATAGGTGTGGATATTCCCAGAACTCATGAAATCAATAACTGGCTATCACTGATAATTGTGGCCATTACTTACATTCCTTTCTTTTACATTTCATACACCTTCATGAGATCCATTAAAAATAATAAGAGATTCAACATAAGACTAACAAGAGTAGATATGAAGGAGTCACCTTTGTCAACTCCTTGGTTTTCTCTTATTTTCTGGACTTTTAGAATTTACATTTTTGTCATTCTTTTTGGTGCGTATTCTTATCTCGATTATGTGATGGAAGACGATTTCTCAGTTGGTAATGTGGTTCGAATACTTATGATTGCTTTTGGTTTATTTGTTTTCATTTCAATGTATCGAAATCTCTTAGTGAAATATATGGCCGATCGTTCAAGGTTTCCTGCTTGGCAATTCCTCGGACTCAACATTCCAATTATTAATTTCTTTACATGGATATTTCTGTTGTCTTCTCCTGAAACTCCGGGACAAGTTGCTGAATCTAGTATTGATGATGATCTATTAGATGAAAGTATAGATGAACCTAAAGGAGAACTAAATATGGCAGGCTTGAAGCAATCATTTTTAGATTCTAATAAGAACCAATCAATTAAAGTGTTGATAGTGGTACTTGTTGTAATAAATCTTTTGGTGAGTTTCATAGCGGCTTCAGGATATGGGAATTCAGAAATGCTGGTTGTGGTAGTTGTTTCGGCCGCAATTTCAATAGGAATAATAGTTTGGTATTTTAATTCTCCTTCGGCAGCATTCATCTTATTGTTTATTATTCTCGGTCTGTCACTTATTGTTTATTTTCTTGGTTCAAGGGAGTTCACACCCAAAACTACATTGCTTGCAATGGTTAATATTGTGCTTTACTACGCATTATTTCACTTTGATAAAATGGAATTTTATGTTCCAAAACAAAAAGCTGATCAATTAGATGATGAATGATTTCAATGAAAAATTGAGGCAATATTAAATTCATACTTATCTTTAAATCAATCTTTTAAAATCAAGACTATGAGTAAGGTCCTATTATTTATTTTCACCTTTTTTGGTCTCATAAATGTATTTAGTCAATCAACTAAATTGGAGACAATTCTTCAAAAGGGACATGTGAAATATGTGACTTCTGCTGATTTCCATCCTTCAGGTAAATATGCTGTAACAGCTGGGTATGATAATGCAATCATACTTTGGAATGTCACCACAGGTAAGGAGATCAGGATGTATAACAAGCATACTGCACCTGTTTGGTCAGTTGTTTTTAGCCCTGATGGAGAGCAATTGTTGTCAACCTCTGCTGATCAAACAACAAAGCTGTATGATGTGAAGTCAGGCGAGTTAGTTCATTCTTGGGGGACGCCAAAAGATGAAATCAGGGAAGCTCATTTCAGTTATGACGGGAGTTTCGTTATTCAATTAACGAATAGAGACAATATCTTTTTATATGACCGAATTTCAGGAAAACCGAAAGGGACATTTGATAAAAATTATGCTGTTGGCCTTCAAACCGGAGTGATTGATCCGACAGGAACAAAGATATTAAACACTTCGGGCTACAAAGGAGCAGATGTTTTTGATCTGGCAGCAGGAGACACGCTACTGAAAATCCCTTTTGATAAAGTTTACGGAATGGAGTTTTCTCCGGATGGATCAATGATTGCATTGAGTTCTTCAAAGCAATTCGCTAAGATTTTTGATGCACAAACTGGTGAAGAAATTGCTCATCTTGAAGATAAAGACCTTGGTGCTAGATGTGATGGTTGTCATACGAAGCAAGCTTGGAGTCCTGATAGCAAGTATCTTATCACCATGTCTAACAAAGTTCCAGCAACATTGTGGGATGTCAAGAGCGGTAAAAAAATCAAGACGTATAACGAAGAGAAAATTCGCCCTACTATGCTGAAATTTTCTCCAGACGGCAGCCATGTTTTGTTACTTCTAAATCAAGTAGTTTATGTCTATAACACGAAGACGGCAAGGCAAACCATGAAATACAAAGGGAAGAAGTTAGGATACTTTGAAATCAACTTTAGTACTGACGGTAGCAAGATTATTATTCCTGGCGAATCTAATACAGCTGAAATTTGGAATGTGAAGACAGGTAAAAAAAGTAAAACCCTATCAGGTTATCTAAATCATAAAAGAGATGACGGATTGAGGTATTCTTATGATAATTGGACGGAAACGGGAATTTTAAAATATGTGAGTATGAGAAGGGCCTTTGCGTTATCTCCAGATGATAAACATATTGTAATCGGAAGCATAGATTCTTCTGCATTAATGATTGAATTGAGCAGTGGGAGAGTGGTAAAAGAATTTAAAGGCCATTCAAAAGTTGTAATCGCCTTTGATTTTTCTCCTGATGGAAAAACGCTTGCAACAGCCGGTGGAGATAGAGTAATCAAATTGTGGGACGTAGAATCTGGTAAAGAAATAGAAACCTTAGAAGGTCACAGAAATTTAGTTTTTGACTTAGCCTTTAATTCAGATGGAACTGAGTTGTTGTCAGCAAGCTGGGATGGTTCAATGGGATATTGGGATTTAAATTCAGGAGAATACTATTTGAAAGATTTGGGAGGTGACTCTCCTTATAAAGTTGATTTTTCACCGAATGATTTGTACTTAATTAGCGGTGATGTGCGTTCAAATCTCACATTTTGGGAAGCTGATGCTGTTGAGAGATTTAGAACTCTTGTTGGAAATACAGATATAGTGGGCGATTTCACTTTTAGTCCATCATCTAAACAAATAGCTACAGCTAGCTGGGATGGAAAAGTGAAAGTGTGGGATGTACTTACTGGAATGCAAATTGCCAAATTTTCTGATCACACAGGAGCTGTTTATGCTATTGAATGGGATCCGCAGAATAGATTTATCGCTTCTGCAGGGGCTGATAACACAATCCGTTTGTGGAATTCAGAGACTAACAAGTTGATCAAAGAATTGAATGGGCATACCAATGCTATCACTGACGTACATTTTACTTCTGATGGCGCCAAACTTATTTCTCAAAGTGTTGAAGGTCAGCTTAAGGTTTGGGACTTGAATACGTTCACTGAAGATTATTCTCGTATCCAAATTTCAAGAAATGAGTGGTTGGCTACAACTCCGAATGGTCATTTTGACGGAACAAAAAAGGCAGTCAATTTAGTGAATTATGTGTCTGGGATGGAAGTGGTGCCCGTTAGTTCACTTTTTGATAAATATTTTTCTCCTGCTTTAATCAAAAGAATTAATCAGGGTGAGAATTTTGACGACACAGGTGAGAACATTAATAAGTTAATTGAAGAAAGCCCGTTGATTGCTTTTCATCTCACAGAAACATCAAAGAGATCAATTCCCGTTGAGAATGACTCTGTATACAGATGGAAGCGAGAGATTTTACCACTTGGAATCCAGATAAACAGTCAAAAGCAAGAGCTTGAAGAAATAAGAATATATAATAATGGCAAATTGATTATTGCTGAATCTTTAGAAGAGAAGTTGGTTTTTAGAGGAGGAGAAAAGGATATGCGTCACTATGAAATTGGTTTGGTAGATGGTGATAACAATATTTCGGCAAGAGTTATCAATTCTAATAGAACTGAATCAAATTCAACTGAGATCAAGGTTGAATTTGATGGTAAGGCCGCTAAAACTGATCTTTACATTATTTCTATTGGGATTAATAAGTACCAAAATTCAAAGTACAATTTAGACTATGCAGTCAATGATTCAAAGTCTTTCACTAAGGCTTTAAAGGCTGGAGGAGATACCTTGTTTAGTGAGATTCATGAGTATTCAATTACAGATGCAAAGGCAATAAAGAACAATATTAAGGCTACAATTCTTTCAATTAAAAAGGAGATAGGGCCTGAGGATGTATTTGTGTTCTACTATGCTGGTCACGGAGTTATGAGCTACGAAAAGAATCAAGACGATTCGGATTTTTACATTGTTACAAATGATGTTTTGAATTTGTACGGAGATGTCGAAATGCTGCACGTGAAGGCAATATCGGCCAAAGAACTAATGGAGTTTTCAGTAGACATTTCTGCTGAGAAACAGCTGTTTATTCTGGATGCTTGTCATTCAGGTGGCGCCTTAGAAAGCTTTGCCACTAGAGGTGATGGTAGAGAAAAAGCATTGGCTCAATTGGCACGTAGCACTGGAACATTCTTTTTAACTGCTTCTCAAGATGCGCAATATGCGAACGAAGTTGGTACTTTGAAGCATGGCTTGTTTACGTATGCCTTGCTAGAAATTATAGAAGGAAGTGCTGGCGATAACGACGACCAAAAAGTAACGATTAATGAAGTGAAGTCTTATGTAGAAGATAGAGTTCCTGAACTTTCTGAGAAATTTCACGGTTCGGCTCAATACCCAACTTCTTATAGCTTTGGCCAAGATTTTCCCCTGGTGATATTGAAATAGTTCTAATTGAAAATTAAGGAAGAAATATGAAGCTCAATAGCTTCCTAGTTTCTATCGTTAATCCAATTAACGAATTTACCCCAAAGTGATTTTGGTGCTTCTTGCTTTTTGATTTTTGCAGCTTTTTTTGCTTCAGCCTTTTTTGAAGGCGCTTTCTTCTTTTTAGGCGGAGCAGCTACCTTGGCAATATTTTCTTTATAATGTCTTGCTTTCTTTTCTTTAGCAAGCTTTGCTTTTTTCTTAGCATCACTTTCTGCCAATGATTTTCTTCTATTTGCTTTCTGCTGAGAGGTAAAGTGATAAATTCCTCTGCTATCCTTGTAAATAGAGTCTTCAGAGTCATCTATGTTTTCAGATACTTCTGAAGCTTGAGCTTTTTTAGCTGGCTTCACGGCCTTAACCGAATCATTCGCAGAATTTGCCATTTGAGCGTCAAGCTCAGCGAATATAGCATCCTTCTTTTCGTCTGATTCACCTTCTCCTAGTTCAGTAAACTCTGATGTATCAACTTCACCGTCAAGAGAGTCAATCTCATCTTCAATGGCATCCATTGAAGGTAATTCAACTTCTTCTTTAAGAAGCTTCTTCGTTTCTTTATCGTCTTCTAGTTCTATCTTTCCAACTACTTTTAAGCCTTCTAATTGCTCAATTTCAGCTCCAATCAACTCTGCATTTTCATCAACTTCTACAGCAACAAACTGTGTTGATTCTTCCTCGTCTTTTTTGGCCTTTAGTGCCGCTAGCTCTTCTTCGGTAGCATGTTGAATGCCGACCTTTTTTCTTTCAGATGCTTCTGTCTCTGCCGTCTCTTCTTCTTTCAGGCTTTCTTCTGCTTCTTCAATTGCAGGCTCTTCTACAACTTCTTCAACTACCTCTTCAACAACTTCTGGAATCTCAATTTTCTCTTCAACCAAAGTTTCTTCAACAACTTCTTTAAGACTTTCAATATCGGTACTAATTGAAGGGTCAATCTCAATCTCTTCTTCAACTTCCTCTTCAACTACTTCTTCAATAACTTCCTCTACAATTTCCTCAACTTTGAAATGTTCTAGTATTGCATCTACCTGTGAGTCATCAATTTTGATGTTAGGGTCTTTATCAAGTTCAACATCAAATTCTTCTTTGATGAATTTTCTGATCTCGGCTGGTTTAACTTTGACCTTTCTTGATATTTGTGCAAGCCTCATTTTCTTGAGTTTATGTTAGTTATATTGTATCGCAAATATATTCACTTTTATCGAAATTTCTAGCCTTGAAGAACTAAAGTGCTCAAATATCTGTTTGCTGAAGTGTGAAGCCTAATAAACCTAATAGTTGTGAATTTTGTCAAAGACATTTAAAATTAACATTTCATCACCTTGTTCCTAAGAAGATGCATAAAGATAAAAGAGTGCTCAAAATGTTTCCAGATGTTGACTTGATTCATTTTGGAATTTGGATTTGCACAGCATGTCACAAACATCTCCATAAGAGTTTTGGTCATGAGGATTTAGCCTTTTATTTAAATGAAAAAGAAAAGTTACTTCGCAATGACAAGGTTAAGAGATTCACGAATTGGGCATCTAAGCAAAGAAAACGAATTAAGTAAATGTTTATATTCGTTCTAATATGAATGAAGAAAAAAGAAATAAGCAAGCCCGGTTTTTGTATCTATTGCTTGCTGGTATTTTCATTTCATTAATAGTAAGTTCCAATTTAATCTTCTTGAAATTCTTTGAATGGACTCCTGTCGGAACCGTCACCTTCGTATTGTCAGTAGGTCTTATTCCTTATCCTCTCACTTTTTTAGTGACCGATTTAATTTCAGAGTTTTATGGTAAAGACCGTGCAAGTGATGTTGTTAAGGTAGGATTGATTTGTGCACTCTTGATTATGGGACTTACCTTGCTTGCTGATGCAATTCCGGCCCGTGAAGGCTCACCTGTGAATGATGAAACCTTCCATTCAGTATTTGGATTAACTGCCGCAGCTGTCTCAGCATCAATGATAGCCTATCTGTTTGCTCAATTGATTGATATCCGAATATTTCATTTTTGGAAAGTTAAGACGCAAGGTAAAAAGTTGTGGTTACGAAATAACTTGTCAACGATTCCCTCTCAATTGGTAGATTCTTTCGCGGTAATTACATTGTTATGCACTTTTGGCGGAATTCCTTGGGATCAATACTGGTTGACGGTCAGTAGTCTTTTTATTTTCAAAATGTTAATTGCTTTAGCTGATACGCCTTTATTTTATTTATTTACCCATTTGATAAAAAGGCATTTTGGTCTAAAAGAATTGGAAGAACTGGATGTTTGATTTCGATTGAGAGAAGCTGAAAAGTGCTCAGAATTATATTATTATGAGACTTATAATATTATTTAAGATAAACAAAAAGGCCGCTAATTACTAGCGGCCTTTGTTTTGTTTTAACTTTTCTTTTCGGGTTTCTTTTTCCCTTTATCAATGTTGATGATTATCTCTTCTTTCTTCTTGTTAAGGTCAATGTTAATTGTATCTCCCTCGTTAAGAGTAGCGTTAATAATCTCTTCAGCTAATGGATCTTCAATGTATTTTTGAATCGCACGTTTAAGCGGTCTCGCACCATACTTCTCATCATAACCTTTATCAGCAATAAAATCTTTAGCTGGGTTAGTTACTTTGATTTGGTATCCTAATTCATTGATTCTACCATATAGAGAATCTAATTCAATATCAATAATTTGATGAATGTCTTCTTTCTGTAATGAGTTGAAGACAATCATGTCGTCAATTCTGTTTAAGAATTCAGGTGAGAATGCTTTTTTCAATGCATTGTGAATCACCTTTTGAGAATTATCATCTTCTTGTTCTTTTTGAGATTTAGTTCCGAATCCAACTCCGGTTCCAAAATCTGCTAATTGACGAGCACCAATGTTTGAAGTCATGATCAAGATAGTGTTCTTGAAATCAATTTTTCTTCCTAATCCATCAGTCATATGACCATCATCTAGTGCTTGCAATAACATGTTGAACACGTCAGGATGTGCCTTTTCAATCTCATCTAATAAAACAATAGAGTAGGGCTTACGTCTAACTTTCTCAGTCAACTGTCCACCTTCTTCATATCCTACGTATCCCGGAGGTGCTCCTACTAATCTAGAAACAGAGAATTTCTCCATGTACTCTGACATGTCAATTCTAATCAATGCCTCTTCTGAGTCAAATAGGTTCTTAGCTAATACTTTTGCTAACTGAGTCTTTCCAACCCCTGTTGGTCCTAAAAAGAAGAATGATCCAATTGGCTTATTAGGATCTTTTAATCCTGCTCTGTTTCTTTGAATTGCTTTAACAACCTTAGCTACAGCTTCATCTTGTCCAATTACGTTTCCTTTTATTGATTCGCCAAGATGTTTGATTCTTCCAGTTTCAGATTCAGACACTTTTTGAAGTGGAATACCAGTCATCATTGAAACAACTTCAGCAACATTGTCTTCAGTTACCGTAATTCTGTGTGCCTTAGAATCTTCTTCCCATTTCTTTTGGGCAGTCTCTAAGTCATCAATCAACTTCTTCTCGGTATCTCTTAGTTCTGCAGCTTTTTCATACTGCTGACTTTTAATTACATCTCCTTTTTCAACTTTGATGTCTTCAATCTTCTTTTCTAAATCCACAATCTCTTTAGGAACGTTGATGTTAGTGATATGTACACGAGATCCAACTTCATCTAAAGCATCAATCGCCTTGTCAGGTAAATTTCTGTCAGACATATATCTGTCAGTCAACTTAACACAAGCTTCAATGGCCTCATCTGTATAATCTACAGTGTGGTGATCTTCATATCTTTCCTTAATGTTATTAAGGATTTCAATAGTTTCAGCAATATTAGTTGGCTCAACCAATACTTTTTGGAATCTTCTTTCTAAAGCGCCATCTTTTTCAATGTATTGTCTATACTCGTCAAGAGTAGTTGCTCCTATTACTTGTATTTCTCCTCTAGCCAAGGCTGGTTTGAACATATTAGATGCATCTAATGATCCAGATGCGCCACCAGCTCCAATGATTGTATGAATCTCATCAATGAAAAGAATAATGTCTCTAGATTTCTCTAATTCATTCATTACTGCTTTCATTCTTTCTTCAAACTGTCCACGATATTTCGTTCCAGCTACTAAAGAGGCTAAATCCAAAGAGATAATTCTTTTCCCGAACAGAACCCTAGAAACTTTCTTTTGAACGATTCTAAGTGCTAATCCTTCAGCAATGGCAGATTTCCCCACACCAGGTTCACCAATTAAAATTGGGTTGTTCTTTTTTCTACGAGATAAGATTTGAGATACTCTCTCAATTTCATTCTTACGTCCAACAATAGGGTCAAGCTTGTTCTGCTCAGCCATTGCGGTTAAATCTCTACCGAAGTTATCCAATACTGGAGTTTTCGATTTGCTGTCTCCTGCACGCTTAGCTCCTCCAGATCCATAGTTTGAACTTCCTCCTTCACCAGGATTATCATCAGCTGTGTCTCCAGGGAATTCAGATTTAGGATAGTTTTGTTCTTCTATCATTGCTTCTAATTCTTCTTTTACGTTTTCATATATAACACCATACTTATTAAGTACACGTGTCGCGATATTATTCTCTTCTCTAAGAATTGCTAATAATATATGCTCTGTTCCTACTTTCGTACTCTTGAACAACTTAGCTTCTAGATAAGTGATTTTTAATACTTTCTCTGCCTGTCTAACAAGCGGAATGTTGTTAGCGGTTATACTTTTTACTCTTGTTTCTTTTAAAGTCTTTTCCAATTCAACTCTAATTTGACTTAGGTCAACTTGAAATTCGTTTAATAATTTAATGGCTAATCCTTCTCCTTCTCTCAGAATACCCAAAAGAATATGCTCAACACCCAGGTAATCATTACCTAAACGAAGCGCTTCTTCTCTGCTGTATGAGAGTACGTCCTTAGCTCTAGCTGAAAAATTTGCATTCATATTTTTATTCTACTAATGTGTATTTGCCTTTTAATAATCCGGTTTAACTATTCTAAAAAAGTCCAATTAATGGCTTATCTCTAATAGTATCAACAATTTAGACTCCTAAATGTTACGATTCCTTGCAATACTCACCTAAAATACTTGATAAATATCACAATTTCAAAATTAACTTGAACAAAATCTGTTCCGATTGTTAATAAAGAGTTTTTTATGCCATTTTTTGTTGATAAGTCGCCACTTTGACATGACAAATTTTAGCTTTTAAATGAGTAATTTCGGTTCTTGAATATTTAAAAGGAGCCTTTGTTTGTACTCTTGAGAGGCAATCACTTCAGTTTCAGTAATATTCAGTCTTTTAGAAGGACAATGTATTGTAAATATGCTACTCACTTTGGCAGATTGACAGTTCTTAATAGTCTAGATTTCTAAAAGAGAATTACTTAGGAATAACACAAGCTAAATTTTAAAATGGCAGAAGGAGAAAAAATAATTAAAATCAACATTGAGGACGAAATGAAGTCAGCTTACATTGATTATTCAATGTCGGTTATCGTTTCAAGAGCTCTTCCAGATGTAAGAGACGGATTCAAACCAGTTCACAGACGTGTATTATATGGTATGCAAGATTTGGGTGTTTACTCAAACAGACCTTATAAGAAGTCTGCAAGAATTGTCGGGGATGTACTCGGTAAGTATCACCCACATGGTGATTCATCTGTATATGACACAATGGTGCGTATGGCGCAACCATGGTCATTAAGATATCCTTTAGTTGATGGACAAGGTAACTTTGGTTCAGTTGATGGTGACAGCCCGGCTGCCATGCGTTATACTGAGTCTAGACTTCGTAAGATTGCAGAAGAGATGTTAGCTGATCTTGAAAAAGAAACAGTTGATTTCGCTCCTAACTTTGATGATTCTTTAGAAGAGCCTACAGTTCTTCCTACTAAGATACCTAACCTTCTTTGTAATGGAGCATCAGGAATTGCAGTAGGTATGGCAACTAATATGCCTCCTCACAACCTTACTGAGGTTGTAAATGGTACAATGGCTTATATAGACAATAGAGATATTGAGATTGATGAGTTAATGAATCATATCAAAGCACCTGATTTCCCAACTGGAGGTATCATTTATGGATACGAGGGTGTTAAAGATGCTTTTCACACAGGTAAAGGTAAAGTGGTAATGCGTGCTAAAGCCGTGATCGAAGAAATTCGTGAAGGCAGAGAGGCAATCATTGTTTCTGAAATTCCTTACCAAGTGAATAAGGCGGATATGATCAAGAAAACTGCTGACCTGGTTAATGAAGGTAAAATTTCAGGAATATCTGATTTAAGAGATGAGTCAGATAGAACTGGTATGAGAATCGTATACGAATTGAAAAGAGATTCAATTCCTAACGTAGTGTTAAATAAACTATTTAAGTACACTCAGTTACAAACTTCATTTTCAGTTAATAACATTGCTTTAGTTGCAGGTCGACCTGAGATGTTGAACTTAAAGGATATGATTCACCACTTTGTGGAGCATAGACATGAAGTTGTCACTAGAAGAACTCAATATGATTTAAGAAAAGCTGAAGAGAGAGCTCATATTTTAGAAGGTTTAATTATTGCATCAGATAATATTGATGAAGTAATTAAGTTAATAAGAGCTTCTAAAAGCCCAGATGAAGCTAGAGAGAAGTTAATGACTCGTTTCGAGCTGTCTGAGATCCAATCTAAGGCAATCGTTGAAATGAGATTACGTCAGCTTACAGGTCTTGAACAAGACAAGTTAAGAGCTGAGTATGATGAGTTAATGAAAACTATTGCTGATTTAAAAGATATTCTTGCAAATGAGTCAAGAAGAATGCAAATCATTAAAGATGAATTAGAATACGTTCGTGAGAAGTATGGAGATGAAAGAAGGTCTATCATTGAGTACTCTGCAAACGAAATGAGAATTGAAGATTTGATTCCAAATGAAGAAGTTGTTATTTCAATTTCTCATGCAGGATACATCAAGCGTACTTCATTAGCAGAATACAGAGTTCAAAGTAGAGGTGGAGTTGGTGCCAAAGGTGCTGCAACAAGAGATAAAGATTTCTTAGAGCACCTATTTGTTGCTACAAACCATAACTGGTTATTGATATTTACTGAGAAAGGTAAGTGTTTCTGGATGAGAATATTTGAAGTTCCAGAAGGAGCTAAGAATGCAAAAGGTAGAGCACTTCAAAACTTAATTAATATCGAACAAGATGATTCAATTAAAGCATTCATCAATGTTCAAGATATTAAAGATGAAGAATACATTACAGATAAGTACATTATCATGTGTACTAAGAAAGGTGTAATTAAGAAAACGAAGCTTGAGGCTTATTCTAGACCTAGAACTAATGGTATTAACGCTATCGGTGTAAGAGACGGAGATGAGTTATTAGAAGCTAAGTTGACAAATGGTACCAACGAAATCATGATGGCTCTTAAGTCTGGTAAGGCAATTAGATTCAACGAAGAGAAAGTTAGATCTATGGGTAGAACTGCCTCAGGTGTTAGGGGAGTAAGACTTGCTGACGAGAAGACTGATGAAGTTGTTGGAATGATTTGCGTTGAAAATGAAGAAGCTAACGTATTAGTTGTTTCTTCTAATGGATACGGAAAACGTTCGGCAGTAGCAGATTACAGAATCACGAATAGAGGTGGTAAAGGTGTTAAAACCATTAACGTTACTGATAAAACAGGTGATTTGATTGCCATGAAGAACGTAACAGATGAAGATGATTTAATGATCATTACCAGAAAAGGAATCACCATTAGAATGCACATTGACCAATTAAGAGTGATGGGGCGTGCAACTCAAGGTGTTAAAGTAATCAGCTTAAGAGGTGGGGATGAAATTGCGGCAGTAGCCAAAGTTTACAGAGATAGAGATGAAGAAGATGCTATTGAATTAGATGAAGACGGAAACCCAATTCCACAATTAGATGCAGATGGTAATCCAATTGCTACGGTTGAAGGTACATCTGACTCAACATCTGAAGAAGAAGAGTAGATTATTTACTACATATTTAAATATTTCAATGGCTTTGATTAAATTTGAAGCCATTGTTATTTTTAAGAAATAATAAATGGCATAGAAATTGAATTGATGTTTATGGAATTAATTAAATAACCGCATCAATAGATAACAAATAAAACAAACAATGAAGAGATTATTACTTTTAGCGACAGTTCTATTAACGACAGGCGCTTTTTCTCAAAAAGGAAACACGAGTAGTGCAGGAATTGCATTTAAAAATTACTGGACACTTAAACTTTCAGGTGGAGATCCTGAAGCTCAAGCTAAAGAATTAGGTGATGCTAAAGACTTTATTGACAAGTCTTTTGTTCATGAAGACACAAAAGATGATCCTAAGACGCTAATGTATTACGGGAAAATTTATGTTGAGATTCCTTTTTGTGCGGCTGTTTCAGGAGATGAAAAATTGAATGGAGTAGATTCAGAAAAAGCTGTTAAAGATGGTTTTGCGGCCTTAAAAAGATCAAAAGAAGTTGATACAAAAGGTAGATATGAAGATGACGTAGATGATTACTGTAATTTTTACCGTTCTCAGTTATCAACTGTTGGAATCAAAATGTATGAAGAAGAAAAGTTTGCTGAAGCTGCTGGAGCTTTAATTGGAGCCGGAATGTTCGGTGAAGCAATGGGAACTTCAGATTCTATTTATTTCTTTTATGGTGGTTTAGCTGCATTCAATGTTGATTCAATGTCAATGGCTGAAGAAGCTTTCAAAAGAACTTCAGATTGGGGTTACCAACCAGGAACATCAGTTTATTACTATTCACAGTCTTTGCAAAAGCAAGGTAAAATGGATGAAGCTGAAAAAATGATTAAAGAACAAGTTGCTAAGAACCCTGGAAACAAGGATATCTTAATTGAGATGGTTAACATCTATATTGACTCTGACCGTAAGGCAGAAGCAGTAACAGCTTTAAATGAAGCAATTGCTCTTGATCCTAACAATACAGCTTTAGTTTATACAGCAGGAACAATCTATGAAAACATGGATGACTTTGATAATGCTGAAAAACAATATTTAAAAGCAATCGAATTGGATGCTGCAGATGTTAATTCATTATCAGCTATCGGTGGACTTTACTTTAACAAAGGGGCAGACGTAAATAATGCTGCTAACAAGTTAGAGTTCGGAGATCCTAACTACGACAAAATGGTTGCTGAATCAAAAGATTACTTCAAAAAGGCAGTTCCTTTCTTAGAGAAAGCTACTGAAGCTAAACCAGAAGAAGTAACTTACTGGATAGCTCTTAGAGATGCTTACGGAAAAGCTGGTGATGTTGAAAACTTCAAATCAGCTAAGGCGAAAGTTGCTGCATTGCAAGCGCAATAAAACTAAAATAGATATTAAATTTGTGCCTCTGATATAATTTATCAGAGGCATTTTTTATGATTACAATTTACTCTACCTTAGAAAGAGAACTCAAAAGCAAAGAGTTCGAGACCTTATATTCAATAGTGATAGCAGCTTATGCTCATACTGAAAAAGAAGTGTGGGGCGATAACTATGTTCGCGTAAAAAAGAAAGAGTACAAAACCTATGTAGACAATCATCAGGTGTTGTATGCAATGATTGATCATAAGATTGTTGGCGGAGTTTGTTTTTATAAGTTGAAAGGGGATACTTGGACGTTTAGTCTATTAGGTACAGACTTTAATTATGGCGGAAAAGGAATCGGTAGAGCTTTGGTAGATTCAGTTGAAGCTTTAGTTAAACAAAACAAGGGTCAAAAGATTCATATTGAAGTGCTTAAAGCTAAAGATATTGAGGTTGAATCAAAGAAGCTATTGCACAATTGGTACCTCAAATTAGGATATGATTTTGTGAAAACTGTTGACGTTTTTACTGTTTATGACAATGCCGAAAAGTGGTCTAAGCTTAGAAATCCCTCTGAGTTTGATTGTTACTTGAAAGCTCTTTAGTGCTCATTAAGCCAATCCTTGGCTTCTTGTAATCCGCCAAATACCTTGATTGGGTGTTTGTTCTTTCTGAGAGACAAGTAAAATCTCACCAAAATTCTTTGAGCTAAACTCTTTATTACCAAAGCTTCTGCAATGGCTTCAGGACTATTTTGTTCGGCCCAAGTCCTGGCCTCATTCGTAGCAGAGCAATATTGACCAAATTCAATGAGGTGTCTCAGCTTTCTTCCTCCTCCCAACATTGCATAGTCATCTCGTCCTTCTTCAAAGTCAATAGCTTCAAGGGTGTTGTCGGGTAAAAAGTAGATGTGGAGCATGTCGTTATCTAAAAGCCTAGAAACTGACTTCTCTCTACGAGCGATATGTACGTCATCAATAACCACTAATTAAATGATGTTCAAAGCTTTAAATGGTTGGAAAGTAGTTTTTAACAATTAGAATTTTGAGAAACCCAATTTTCCTAAGTCATACTTCCAAAAGGTTGGTGCGACTGCATTAAAAGATACTAATTTTTTAGTTGAAGGATGTTCAAATTCAATTTGGTTTGCATGAAGATATAATCTTGAATGTCCAAACCAATCAATGAAAGCATGGTTATGATGCCTATTACCATGTTTAGGATCTCCAATTATCGGATGAGCAATTTTATTCATGTGCTTTCTCAATTGATGAGTCCTTCCTGTTTTAGGTGAAAGTTCAATCAAACTGTATCTTGAAGTAGGATAGGGGACAACACCTTTTGAAAACTCAACCGATTCAATGGTTTTAAATGATGTCTCAGCATCTTGATAGATCCCTTTTTCATCATTCTTGATAGGAGAATCTATTATTCCCGATTCTGCTGTCCAGCCTCTAACTAAGGCGATATAAGTTTTATTGATACTTTGATTTACGAACTGATCTTGTAATTCACCAGCAATGTATTTTGATTTAGCTACTATTATGGCTCCAGAGGTCTTTCTGTCTAAACGGTGGGCAAGGAAGGCTGGAGCTTCTAAATGTGCTCTTACCTTTTGAATGAGGCTTTCTTCACTGATATTTCTTGAATAGTACGAATGATGGACCAAGAGGTCATTAGGCTTATTGACAACAATTATGTCCTCATCCTCATGTAATATTTCTAAATCAATCATGGATAAACAGCTTATTGATCTTGGTAAAAACTGTCTATAAATCTACAGATTTTCTAACCACTCCATGGCTTTTTTCTCACAATTAAAGCCTTTTACAGGGTTTTTCTGTTTTCTAATTTTGCTGTAAACACTAAACAAGATTCTTTGAGCTAAGCTCTGAAAAACGATTGCCTCAGCAATGGCTGGTATTGGTCGGCTTTGCAAGAATGCGTGAGCCTCATAAGTAATGCTTGTGAACTCTGGGAAAGTAGCCAAGACTTTCATGTACTCTCCTTGGCCAATTTCAACATAATTATGTACAACAACTTCAAAGTCTACTTTATCGCAGCAAACGTTATCCTTGTAACTAACAAAGAATACCCCGTTTTCAAGGAGTCTCACTTCTGATTTGTCGTTTATAAAAGTCATAATTTTTACAATTCAAATATATGTAAGTCTTGTTAAGTGACTGTTATATAGTCGATAAGTGGTAAATAATTCTAGGTGAATGATATGCGTGCATAGTATAATAAGGTCGGTTCGAATACATATTTTATTTTTGATGTAACTTTTAACTGACTTGTTACACTTACAATACAGAACAGTGTGTTAATCCATGAGTAAAAAGAAGCAAAACGAATTTTTAAGTCTTTATGAACCAGTGCACGACCGGTTTGAAAGATTTTGCCGTGCTCGGGTTTATGGTGAAATGGATCATCAAGATTTGATGAATGAAACTTTACTAAAAGCTTATGAGAAATTCGATACGCTTCGATCTAAAGAAGCTTTTCTTTCCTTTTTGTTTAGCATCAGTGTTCGAGTATTGGCCAATACGAATAGAAAAAAGAAAGAAACAACTAAATTAAATCAAGAGGCTTTTATCGTGAAAGATAAAAATTCTCAAACAGACAAAAATGCTGAAGTTTTCTTGCTTTACAGAGCAATGGCAAAGCTTTCAGTAGAACAAAAAGAGTGTCTTATACTTTTTGAAATCACTGGTTTTAGCATCAAAGAGATCTCAGAAATCCAAAACACTTCTGAATCAAATGTAAAACAGAGATTAAGAAGAGGACGCATCCGTTTGAGAGAACTTTTAACTGAGAAAAGTGAGTTTGCCCAAGTATCGAAAGGAGGACAAGATGGACAATAGTTTTAATATGGATAAGCTTTTTGAACAAGCATCCAGAATAGAGACTGAAGTGTCGTTTGAAGACACTAAGCAAGCTTTCATGAAATCATTAATCTTAAGTGCTGGAGGAGTTTTAGCGACAAAAGGTGTCTTGAAATTACTAACAACAAAAAAATGGTTAATTATGATAAGTGCAATAACAACAATATCTACAGCTTCAGTAGTAGCTGTCATGTCTTTCGTTCCGAATGACAAAGAACCTATTGAAGCAAGTCAAGTAATCACAACTAATGCATCAGATGATCAGAATATCATTCAAGAAGAGTTCGTTATTGAGCCTCTCTCTGAATTGGGAGAGAATTTCCAAATGGAAGAAGATGGAGTAGAAGACTCAAATTCTGATATTATCATCTTTGAATCAGAAGATTTTGACCCAACTGCCGATTTCATCATTTATGAAGAGTTTGATAATGATGACACTTCGCACATTGAGTTTGATGCTAACGGAAATATCGCCAAGACTAAGAAGATAATCCCTTATGCTGAGCGTTTTGAAATTACGAGCAATACAACTGAAGATGAGCTCAGAGCAATGCAGACCAAAGCTGAGGAGGCCGGCATAAAGTTCAATTACAAAGCGAAAATCAAGAACAATAAGCTTCAGAGGATCTCTATTCAAGCAAAAATAGATCAAAGAAACAACCAGCAATCAATGAGTATCACTTCTGATGATCTTAAAGATTCAGATGCGCCAGTAGTGTTCGGATGGTTTGAAGATGATAAAGGAAATGCAAATGAAATGGGCTATGGTGACGAAAAGAACCTGAAATGCTGCACTGGTAAAGGAACTAATTGCTCTGACCACATTCATTTAGATGATGGAGGATACAATAATTTCATATTCTCTGATGATATTGAAGATGCTCTGGATGAATTGGTCGATCTTGAATTCGAAATTAGTGATGACTTGAAAGATGTTCTTGAAGATCTAGAAGATGATTTAGAGAAGATGGGAGAGGAGCTGGAATTAACTATGAATGAAATAGATATGTCAGAGATTAACTCAATATTAGACGACCTTCAACTTGAAACCATTGATTTGATGGATGAACTAGAGGAACAAATAGAGGAGTTGATTCTCAAAGGCATTGACATTAAAGTTGAGATTGACGAAGATGTTAAAGAAGAGAAAGAAAACAAAACTGAAAAGTGAACCAATATAAATTCCTTAAAAACCAGGCTCTCTAATTAATAGAGAGCCTTTTTTATTTCTTTCTAATCCATTTTAATGCATCATTCAAATCATCAAATGCTCTGATTGGGTGTTTTTGTTTTCGAAGCTTAACGAATAAATTGAATATGATTTTCTGTGCCATAGAAGTAATAACAAAGGCTTCAGCCTTTGCAGGTCTTGAGCTTGATTGAACTAAATCTCTGCCTGCTTTAGAAATGGTACCGTATTTTTCAGAATGAATAATCCGCTTGATATTTTCGTCTACAGCCAGGAGGTCATGGATCTCGAAACTTTCTTTAATGTCAGAGGGTTCAATGACTTCGTTCTCAAAAAATCTGAAATATATAATGCCCTCCTCAATAATTGAGCCTTCAAATTTTTCTCGTCTAATAGGTTGTATGGAATTACTCGTCATTATTGGTTCGAATATAATACAAAGAAATTGAAAAGAAGATTATCTATTGTTTAGCCATCTTATTGCCGACTCTCTATTCGAAAATTCTTTAATAGGGTAACTTACTTTTCGTGATCTCTTGTAAAACTTGAATAACACTCTTTGAACTGTACTTTCAATAACCAGGGCTTCAGCCTGAGCAGGTCGCTCTCTTTTTTCAGCAGCATGTCTTGCAGCACTTGAAACAGAACAATTCTTTGGGAATATCAGCAGTACTTTTAAATCACGCTCTTGAGCATAATTGTCATAGTTTTCAATAACAGCCTGAATATCTTCTGGCTCTAATGTGACATTATCATGGTATTGACAAACGAATATTCCGTCTTCACCAACAGTGACATCTGAATTCTTATTCTGAATGTTCAGCATATTGTTAAGGGTTTAATCTTACAATTAAATTAATAATATTTTTTGAATTCAAAATAAATGCAATAAAGAATTGATGAGAGTAACGAACAATATTAAGGCATTGAATTTAACCAATGTATAGCTTTTTCTTTTGAAGTAAAGATCTTACCTGGATGTTGTTGTTTTCTGAAAGTAAGGTAGAACTTAATGATGATTCTTTGAGCCAAACTTTTAAACACTATGGCTTCAGCCTCAGTGTCAACCTGGTGCTCTTCAGCCCATTTTCTAGCTTCAGGAGTGACACTCACAAAATCAGGGAAAACCACAAGGAACTTGAGTCGCTTGTTTTTACTTAGATAATGATAGGCGTTACGCGTCTCTTCAAAATCATCTATCTCTATTTCGTGATCACGTATGTATTCAACTAAAAAGATATTGTCATTTAGCAATGTTACCGCAGAATGAGTATTCTGAATAATTATGGGAGATTCTTCAAGCAAGGTCTCAAGATAATAAGTTGATAAAAAATCATTTCAGTTTTGACCATAAGTGACTGTACATCAGTGCAGAGTTAAAGGCAGCTTGATCATTGGTTGAAGAAGCGCTATGTCCGCCTTCAACAGTTTCATAATATAGAATAGGGTGACCTTGCTCCATCATTCTGGCAGCCATTTTACGAGCATGAGCCGGATGAACACGATCATCTTTGGTAGAAGTCATGAATAACACCTCAGGATATTCTTTATCATTATGAATGTTGTGATAAGGTGAGTACTTCTTAATGAATTCCCAATCATCTGTGTCAGGATCCCCGTATTCGCCCATCCAACTTGCGCCAGCAAGCATATGAGAGAATCTTTTCATATCTAAAAGCGGAGCGCCAATGATTACCGCATTAAACAAATCAGGTCGTTGAGTGGCAACAACACCAGCCATTAATCCACCATTACTCCAACCAAATGCTCCCAAATGATCAGGAGATGTAATTTTCTTATCAATTAAATTCTCGCAAACACTATAAAAGTCATCATAAGCATTCTGTCTTTTTTCTTTCAAAGCTGCTTTATGCCATGACGGACCAAATTCTCCGCCACCTCTGATACAGGCTACAACATATACGCCGCCTTTTTCTAACCATCCAATTCCAGCTTCTTTCTTATAACTAGGGCGTTGAGAGATGTTGAATCCTCCGTAAGCGTATACTAATGTTGGGTTTGAGCCATCTAACTTAATGTCTTTTTTATGGACAATAAAGTAGGGGATAAGCGTACCATCTTTTGACTTCACTTCTTCATACTTTACCTCAAGTCCATCAGTATCAAAGTATTCCTTTTGCTTTTTGATCACCTTGTTTGATGTCCCGTCAGAGTAGAATAGGGTAGCCGGGTTGATGAAATTACTGAAGATGTAATAAAATCCTTTCTCTTTTCGGTCATAGTCTATCAAAGAGATGCTGCCAAATTCTGGCGTTTTGATGTCTACACCTAGCCATTTATCACCTATCAAATCAAACTTCATTAATTTACTTTGGACATTTTCGGTCATGTTGATTAACACAAAATCTTTACAAACGGCAACTGTACTAATACTAGACCGTTCAGAAGGTTGCAATAACAATTCTGGTTGAACTTTACCATTCAATAAATCATCAAAATTGATACTCAATACTGATCCAATCAAGAATTTCTCTCCGTTAATTTCCCAGTCAGAGTGAAGGCTTAAGAGCATATTTCCTTTATAAAGTCCGTGATTATCAGAGTCACCAGGAATAGCTAACTGAACCATTTCTCCCTTATTTTCTTCATGAGTTTGATGACTATAAAAGTTCTCGTAAACTGAGATGCCGGCTACATATTTACCGTTTTTATATCTGCTATAACCCCAGCAACCCATGTGCGTTTCTGGAGCTTCAAAAATTTGTGTAGCACGTTCAATAGGTTGCCCACGTTTTAATCTTTTCACTATTCTAGGATATCCCGAAGTTGTCATGGTTCCTTCACCAAAGTCTCTTGAAATAATTAATTCATCTTCTGAAAGCCAATTAGCAGACCCTTTTGAAGAGGGTAAAAAGAAACCATCTTTAACGAAGGTTTTAGTTGTAAGGTCAAATTCTCTAATCTCAGCTTCGTCTGTACCGCCATCTGACAGGGTGATAAGACACTTTTTATAATCTGGTTTTAACATATTAGAACCATGAAATACCCAAGCTTTTCCTTCTTTTTCAGACAGGGCATCTAAATCAAGAACAATCTCCCAATTGTCTTTTCCTGCGTCATAATCAGCTTGCGGAATTCTTCTCCAAATTCCTCTAACATGTTCGTCATCTTTCCACGAATTATATACCATTCCGTTTATAACAGAAGGATAAGCGATTTTATCTTTATCAGAATAAGCGCCTAAAAAATCAGATTTTAAGTCATCAAAACTAGAGGTGGAGCTTAATTTCTTTTTGGTGATCTCATTTTGCTTTAAAACCCAATCCATTGAAGAATCACTTTCAACAGCCTCAAGCCATAAGTAAGGATCCTTTTCTTGAGAATAAGAATTTTGTGAAGCTGCTGAGAAGAGCGCCAGGGAAATCAGAATTATGTTTTTCATTTTGAACGTCTAAATTTTTCTAATTATGAAGATAATTATCCTAGACGATTGTACAGTAGAATATTTGATTAATGGTAAAGAAGAGTACAGTATATCGATATATACCATTATACTCTATTTAACATAATATATATTATAAGCTGAAATTACAGTTCTCAATTCAATTGGAGATAGTCTCTATTTCTTTATTGTATAGTTCATTAAGATCTCTTTATGCAGTTGATCCACATCAAGTCTGAAAACATGTCTTTTTCTCACAGCTGATTCCCAATTAAAAAGTGAAGCATCAATTTTTACCACGTAATTCTTTCTTTTGAAGATCTTTTGAGGGATATAAAACGAATGTTCCATAAGCGCAATATTCACATAAGTCAAACTGCCACTTTCATATACCTTTTTAATTTTTCTTTTATTACTGACAATAATGTTTGGATGATGTAAAGACCAATCATCAGCAGAAAATCGAATTTTTACATGAACATTATTTTGACCTGAAATCACTGTGTCGTTAGCCGCTACAACCTCAAAATTAAGTTCTTCGGTAGCCATCAACGACTGTTGAAAACAGAACATAATTGAAAAAAGAAAGATGATTTGTTTCATGTCTTAATTGTTAGCAATATCAATGCCAGATAAAAATTATTGAATTTTCTTTTGCTTTTAGAGCATGTTCTTAGAACTCAATGCGGGATTTTACAAGTCCATATCTAAATCGTGTTAAATTCAAATTTTGGAATAGTTTTTGATAAATAGCGGTATGCCCAAACACATTCTCTTCTATTGTTTTTTCTTAATGTCATTTCATCTAAATGCACAGATAAACCTTCGTCTAAAAAAAGCGGATAACTTTCAATTATCAATTAAGGATGGAGATTCCCTCATAAGTTTTGACATTTATGTACGTTCGAACGATAGAGATCTTAGTTACCCTAGAGTTTCTGTCTATGACACAACAACGGCTGCCTGCATTTACAAACAAGATATGAATTATTATATGCACAAGGGATCTAAACATCCATACCATATAGTGCTTCCTTTTAATTTTAAGTTCAGCGAAGACCATGCTATTTTATTCCTAGCTTCAATTGGCGGACCAACATTCAATTTAAGAGCTCCAATTAATAAAAGACTTGTAGAAAACAAATTTGAAAAGTTTAAAAAGCAATTATGAAAATGTTTATCAATGTGCTCTTAGTTTTTACTTGTCTCTCGTTAAATGATTCGGCCAAAGCGCAAACTAGTAAATTTAAATTGGATTATGAGATTGATAAAGGTGAGAAATTCATTTTCTCTTTGTTTGGAAATGGCGTAATAGCAAAGATTAAAACTTCTGATGCTCAAGCCTATATAGACACCATGCAAATCAAACACAATCAACTAACAGTTACTGCTATGCGACTTCAAGATTTAATCAAAGATGGGGCCGATAGTTCTGATTTTAAAGTGTTAGGTGCAGGAAGCCTAATATTAATTGAGCATTTTTTTCTGAGTAAAAAAATTGAACTCTTTGATTACTATACGAATGAAAAAATAGAAGACATCACGATTAAAACGGTTAAGAGACATCCCAGCCATATTTTGCTTACCAGAAAAGTAAAATATTGGTTTAGACCTTGGAGTGAAAAAGGAACTGAATACAAAGGCAATGGAAAATACTTGTTCTTTTTCCCAACAGAATATAACAGTAGCAAGCGATTAGATAGGTATTACGAATGGTCTTCAGAACTAATCAGGAAAAACGGATGGGTTTGAAAAATGGGATTATTCCGTATTAAGTTTTTATCTAGAATACCGCCTATGATCATTGCGCTTCCTAGAGTTTTTATCTTTCATTAAATCTTTAAAAAAGAACGGAATTCCTACCAATTCTCCAATGGCTGAGAATACTGCTAAAGGAATGTTTAGCCACAAAGTTTCGTCATATATTGGTTGTCCGTTTGGTCTCGGAAGTCCAGCTAAAAAAGCTGACCAGGCAATAATGACAGTTAACATGATGTAAAAAGCTAAACCATTTTTAAGGTTGTCTCTCAAGTATAAATACAACATGGCGGCAACTGCTGTTAATACCAACGCCATTTGAACCATCACTGATATTGAAAATCCGTTTGAAGGCAGTTTGCCTCCCAAATAAACATAGAGCGTGTAATATAAAGTGTTGACGCATAGAATTATCACACAGACAATTGCATACGATTGAAACAACTTTCTTGCGATTTTTTGATATTCTTTAATCTTAGATTCAGACTTCTTGTCTTGTATCTTTTTAAGTGCCAGCTTGGGAATCATGAATATGCCGAACAATGCTGAAGACAATGCTATTGGTGCCGACAACCAAAGCAATGTGGCTGGTGCTCCTGCATCACCAAACAATCTTTTTATTTCATTAATCGAAGGCAGTCTTCTAACATCCATCAATACATAGAAAATTGTCAAATTAATAAGTATCAAGATTAATAAGCCACTTAAGAAATCAAACGAAGATTTCTCTCTCTTTTTTCGATATCCTATATGCACTATTCCGCTTATTACCATTACAAAAACTGTTTGAATGATTATGTGAGTGCTTGTATAAGGCTTTGGTACCGGGATTCCGCTTAGAGATTGCCATAAATGGTAATAAGCCAAATTAACAACTGTAGCTATTACCGACACAATGACTATTGCTTTCAAATAATCAAACAAGCTGGCAGATGAGCTTATTGAGTTTTGATCATTCATAGTGTCGAAATAAATAAAATTTGATATTCAAAGCTAAGAAAAAGCTTTTTCCCCTCCCCTCCTACACCCTGTTTTCTCTCAGATTTTTTCTCAATCTGTAACTAAACAATTGGACTCATATTATAAAGTTGCAACCAAAAACCAATTCAGATGAAATCAATTTACCTATTGTTATTCCTATTCTCATTCAACGCTTATTCTTCTTTTAATGATATCCCAGTTCTGGTGATAGAAAAGATTGATAGATACGACTTTAGCCCCGAGAATTCTTTTCGAATTGATGTGACTGATAGTGAGAATATCATTGTTGAAGCAGAGAATTTAGCGAGCCTTAAGGGGTTAAAAATTCATCATATTGACTTGGTGTACATGGCTTATCAAGGTAAAAAAACACACAATCAAAATGCCATCAACAAATCAAGAATTGACCAACTTAAAAAAGCTTTTCCGCAGGCAGCCAAAGATGACCCAACCTGGAAATGTATAGAGCAAACAGGAGCAACATCAAATAAAGATGCCAAAACCTTTTTTCAAGGATTTGTAGTGCATTATGGTCCTGCACTTGACTACCATCATTTAAAAGCATTTTTTGAACCATTTCAAGCTCCAGCCAAAACTTTCACAGTAAATCCAGAAGAAGGCGGAAAGTTTGATTGTGGAGACGGAACTTCGGTAAATATTGGAGGCAATACTGTGACACACTCTGATGGTAGCCCTGTAGAAGGTGAATATGTTTTACAATACAAGGAGTTTAAAAATCCTGCAGACATTGTTTTTTCAGGTATTCCAATGACTTATAATTACGGAAGACGAAGCATGAACTTCTCTTCAGTTGGTATGTATGATATCAGAGCTGTTCAAGATGGTAAGTCTCTAAAAATGAGTTCTCCGGCCAAGGTAGATTTTAATTGTACTAAGCCTGAAACAGGTGTTGGTTTTTATCAAATGGACGATAATTCAGGAGAATGGACAAAAAAGAAAGATGTTACTTATAGGGGACCGCTCAAATTGAAATCTAAGTTTCAAGCAACACTAGAGCTTGATGACATTCAATTCGTTTTGGATGCTGACATTTACAATCATCACACAGTAATTGGTTTTAACGAAGAGTGTTGGGATTGGGTGTTCAAGCATTTCGCCACATATCCTGAATTAAATGGTGTTTTAGAAAAGATTGATGAAGAAGGAAGATCTGCCCAGCTTACCGTAGAGCCAGATAAATTCACTGAGATGATTGCTGACATTGTGATGGAAGAGAGAATGGAAGAAATGAAAAGGGAGATGGAGAGAGAAATTGCCCTTCGAGAACAAAGACAAAAAGAATGGGAAGAAAAAGAACGCCAGCGAATTGCAGATGAAAGAGCAAAGGTTGAAAAGATTAGAGCCGAAAATGAAAAGTTTGCGAATACGCTCCGCGAAGGAGCTGACAATGTGGTGCAATCATCCCCTGCTCTAGTTTCAGGCTTAAGCTCACCAGATTTTGGAGTTTATAATTGTGATCAAATTTATCAAATGCAACAGCCATTAGTATTATCTCCTTCTTATTTAGATGAAAATGGCAAAGAGATTAGAAGCAAACATGTGGTATGCGTTATGGATTTAAACTTTAATGGTTCTTTTAATTTTCATCCGAACAATATCACTTGTAACGGTACGGGTAAAAACGTGGTACTCCTTTTTACTGATAATAAGGATGTTTACATGTTGAGCGAAGAGAAATTCAACCAACTTGATTTAAAAGAGAATTTCAGACCTAAATTTCAAATGAAAAACATGACTGGAGTAATTAAAACCTCAGATGATTTGAGGAAATACTTGAAGATTTAGTATGCTTGCATAGCTTTTTGGAATCCATATCCTTTGTTTTTGTTCAATTATCGATTATTGAATGTTGTTTATCGACTTGCTGAAAAACGAAGACTAATCAGGACGTACATTTGAGAAAAGAAATGTCCTATGAAAGATTTCAATCAAGCTCAAACAGGTGATACTCCATCAATTACAGTTGATGTTGAGAAACGTGAAATTTCAATAAGTGGTAAGTGTTTCCCTGCCAATGCACGTGAATTTTTTGGTCCATTTGGAGATTGGTTAGATATTAACCTCAAAGACAGTGATGATTCAATTAGTCTTAATGTTGATTTAGAATATTTCAACACTTCATCTTCTTTAGTTTTGCTTGAAATCATGAGACAGTTAATCAAAAGCAATAACTGTGTTAATCATTGCATTAACTGGATTTATGAAGAAGAAGATGAGGATATTAAAGAAGCTGGCATTGAATATAGTTACCTACTTAATAATAAGCTTAAGGTTATTTCAAGACCTGAACGTTCACTTTCTGTAGCCTAACAAATTTCTACCTCTACCCTTTTTACATCTTAAAGCGCTCGTTATCATTTGGTTGAAAGCTAAAGTGATTGAGAGTAGTCGTTGAGCTATGATTAGTCATAAGAATTCACTACTTTTCATCTGTGCTAGAATTTCGCTCAATATCAAGACTAGTTTGTTTTCTTTTGCTCTTTGCTTGCTTCAATGTAGGTTATGGACAAAGCACCTCTGAATTATTTAAAGAAGGAAAAGAATATCGCGAAGACGGAAAAAAGAAGAAGGCTATCAAATCCTTCGAATTAGCTTTAGATCAGGCTCAGTCTGAACGAAACGTGAAGCTTCAAATGAGTTGTCATCTCGAACTTGCTGAGCTTAAAGACAATGTGGTAAACTATAAAGAGGCTTTAGATCACTATAAAGCCTTTTCTAGCTTGTATAAGAAAGAGATGACCTCTAAAAATTCAAAGCTTACTGATTCTGTAAATCTCTTAGAAACTGAAGTTGATAAAGGGATGCAAGAAATATCCAACAAAGAAAAAGCGATAGATTCTTTAACAACTGAGCAATTGCAGGCAGAACTGAGCATTAAAGACTTAGAGATTTCAAATCAAATTCATGAAACCAATCTTAAAGAACAAGAACTGGAGATTGAAAAATCTGAGAATCGAAGAAATATCTTAATTGGTATTGTTGGCTTTTCGCTATTGGTGCTCTTGTTTTTTGGATTAGGATATGTGAGAAAACGTAAAACCAATAAAACCTTAAGAAATAAGAACTATCAAATTGCAAAAGAGAAGGAAAAATCAGACGAGCTATTAGTAAATATATTACCTGTTGTTGTGGCCGAAGAGTTAAAAGAATTTGGTAAAACGACTTCTTCAAGTTTCGAGAATGCGACTATCATGTTTACTGACTTTAAAGGGTTCACAAAGTTTGCTGAAAAGCACTCCCCTTCTGAGCTTGTTGAAGTAATTGATAAATATTTCAGAGCTTTTGATGAGATCATTCATCAACATGGTATTGAGAAGATTAAAACAATTGGTGATGCATATATGTGTGTAGCCGGTATTCCTACTGAGATTGATAATCACGCTTCAGTGATGATTAAAGCTGCTAAAGAAATGCAGAATTATGTTTTAACTCAAATGGCAGATTTGAAAGCTGAAGGTTTGCCATATTTAGAAATGCGAATAGGAATTCATAGTGGTCCTCTAGTTGCAGGTGTTGTGGGCTCAAAGAAGTTTGCCTATGACGTTTGGGGTGATGCCGTGAATATTGCTGCAAGAATGGAGCAAGCCGGCTCAGCTGGATCTATCAACACTTCTGAAAGTACTATGGAGCTGGCCAAAGATGATTTTAATTTTGAATTTAGAGGCGAAATTGAAGCCAAGAACAAAGGCAAATTGAAAATGTACTTTGTTTCATAGATTCTGTTTGAATTTATATTCGTTGATAAGATTCCTATCCTGGGCAATCTATTCTTTTCGAAAATGTATAGATAATCGTATCTTGGAATTCTCAAAAACGAAACTATGCCCACTATAAAGACACGTCTTGCCGTCTTGGCAATGATAATAGGGTTATCGCTTAACGCTCAAGAAAAGAAAACCATTCATTATAATCCTATTGAGATTGATGAAAGCAGCTATGTTGATGTACCTATTCCTCAAATTAAGGCATCTAAGTACAAGATTTTTCAAATTGACACAGAGGTTCTGATTCCACAATTAAAAAGTATTGGAGATGGATCAGAGAATTCTGAGGGATTCACAGCAATGATTTCATTTCCGCATCCAGATGGAAGTATGCATGAGTATCAAGCCTTATTAAACTCGACACTATCAAAAGGATTGGCAGAGAAGTTTCCTGAGGTAAAAACTTATAATGGGGCTGATTTAGAAGGTAGGAAAGTAAAGTGGGATATTACCCCTCGAGGTTTACACGTAATGATTATGCAGCCAAACGGGAGCACTATTTTTATAGACCCTTATTTCTACGGAAATGACATGCAGTATATCGTTTACTATAAAGAGGATTTCTATACAGACAAAGTGATGAGTTGCGATTTTAACAATTTGTTTGAAGATATTGATGGCAATGAAAAAGAAGTGCAAGGTCATGCAGTTAGCAAGACTTTTGGTACTTGTGAACTGAGATCGTATCGTCTAGCTTTGGCTGCAACCGGAGAATACACGGCTTTTCATGGTGGTACTGTTGGTGATGCTGTTTCAGCACAAGCCACAACCATGAATCGAGTAAATGGAGTGTTTGAAAGAGATATGGCCATCACAATGACCATTGTTCCTACCAACAACTTAATCATTTATACAGATGGTGGTTCAGATCCTTATACCAATGGTAATCCCGGATCTATGATCAATCAAAACCAAACGAATTGTGACAATGAGATAGGAAATGGTAATTATGATATCGGACACGTTTTTGGAACCAATTCTGGAGGATTGGCAGGTTTAGGAGTTGTTTGTAATAACAGTAACAAAGCAAGAGGAGTTACTGGCTCGGCGGCGCCAATAGGAGATCCGTTTGATATTGACTATGTAGCACACGAAATGGGTCATCAATTTGGGGCAAATCATACTCAAAATAATCCTTGTAATAGTGTGAATGCAACAAGAATGGAGCCTGGAAGCGCAAGTACAATTATGGGCTATGCAGGTATTTGTGCTCCTAATGTTCAAAGCAATTCAGATGATCATTTTCATGGCGTGAGTCTCGAAGAAATTGGAGATGAAATTTTAAGTGGCGGACATACTTGCGAGTTAATTACACCATTATCAAATTCAGCACCATCAATAGTAAGTACAAACGGAAATGTTAGCCTACCTATCGGAACACCTTTCTCTTTAACAGCTGTTGTTTCCGACCCTGACGGAGATCCTGTTTCTTATTGTTGGGAACAAATGGATAATCAAGCATCTACTCAGCCGCCTTCACCTACAAGTACGGGCGGACCCAACTTTAGGTCTAACTCCCCTAACCTTTCTCCAACAAGATATTTTCCAAATTTAGCAGCAGTGACTGCTGGGGTAACTCCAACATGGGAAGTTGTACCTACCGTTTCAAGAACAATGAATTTTAGAGTAACTGTTAGAGATCAAGGGTTGAATGTTCCTGGGTGTAATGATCACGAAGATGTTACAGTTACATTTGATGCGGGATCGGGACCATTTGTTGTTACTTATCCTTCAGCTACTGGTATCGTTTGGACACCAGGCAATACAGAAACTGTCACTTGGGATGTCGCCAACACTGATAATGCTCCAGTGAATTGTTCAACAGTAGATATATTGCTTTCAATAGATGGCGGATTAACTTACCCTACTACCCTGGCATCAGCTGTAAATAATGATGGTTCGCAGCCAGTGACTGTTCCGTCCACGGCAACGATAACAGCAAGGGTTATGGTGATAAATTCAAACGGCACTTTCTTTGATATTTCTGATAATGATTTTGAAATTGAAGCCCCTACAAGCTGTACAGACCCTGATCTTGCTACAATAAGCGGTACATCAGATATTTGTGATGGAGAGAGTTCATCTTTAAGTATAGCCTCGGGTAACCTGAATGATGCTGTGAACTGGGAATGGTACGAGACATCATGTGGCGGAACATCTGTTGGTTCGGGAACGACTATTTCTGTTAATCCATCCACTACAACCATATATTATGTAAGAGGTGAAGGCGGTTGCGTAACGCCAGGAAGTTGTTCGCAAGTGACCTTGAATGTGAATCCGGCTTATAGTACGAATGAATCGGCTACTATCTGTCAAGGAGAAACATATACTTTTCCGGATGCAACAACAGGGGCTACATCTCAAGTATACAACAGTACGCTAAACTCAGTTGATGGCTGTGACTCGGTTGTAGTAACTACCTTGAATGTTACTGCAGTTAATGTAGCTGTTACTTACATATCTGGAGGTTTAGCTGCTTCTTTAGCGGGAGCAACTTATCAATGGATTGATTGTGATGCTGGAAATACGATTATCGTTGGTGAAACTAGTCAAGGGTTTATTCCGGCTTCAGCTTCAGGAAACTATGCGGTAATCGTTACTCAAAATGGTTGTTCAGACACTTCGGCTTGTAATGAAGTTGATCAAGCTACAATTACTGAAATTGATAAATATGAGATTAGTATTTATCCTAATCCAAGTTCTTCTTTGGTGAGCTTGAATTGGAATGGAGCTGTTAATAAAATCAAATTGACGGATGCGAGAGGTCGAATTCTAGATGAAGTTGACAGCAAAGGTGAAACAACATCTGAATTAGACTTGTCAACCTATGCAAAAGGAGTTTACTTCATCCATTTTAACACTGAAGAGGAAATTATTGTAAAAGAGGTAGTGAAAAACTAGAAAAGCTTTTTTGACCAATTATTAATCAAGCTGTCTTTGGTTCCATCCACTGACTCTCTTCTTATGTTCACTAATAAATTCTGAAAACTCGGCAATGTCTTTTAATCCCCCATTGATCTTTATGGCTGAAACTGAAGATTCATCATCTGAGTTATAACACAATTTATATCTCACAGGATTGAGTTCTCCTTTGTTCATTTTAGTAGATCCCATTTTCAAGGATAAAATCAAATCTCTAAGTTCTAAATCTGAATACCCTAATTGTTCAAATGTATATTTAATAGTCATACTTATGTGATTAAGTTTTTCCAAATGTATAAAACAATTAGAAATTAATCAAGCTTTTGACGAAATAATAATCAAAAACAAGAAGAATGACTGATTTTACTGAGTTTACAGTTAGCTGAAAGTTATCTTAAAATCTTGATTTTCTCCCTCTTCATCTATTCTTAAGATGTAAATTCCTGCCGGAACATCAATAGAAATATAGTTTAAACCCTCTTGAAGATAGAGTGTTTTATAGAGACGTCCATCCATTGAATACAGTTTTGAATAAACTGCTTCATGCTTGACAAGAGTAATATAGAATGTACCCTTATTCGGGTTCGGGAAAATGTTTAACTCAATTTGAGAAGAGTCTCTTTGTGCGAAACTGCTAATTGAAAATAGTGAGATTAAACAAAGTGTAAAAGTGAATTTGTAGGTGAATGACATAAGCGTTAGTTTGAAATGTGTGATGTATTAAAACCGTAAGTCAGTTTAATAATCTAACGCCTGATTGAATGTTCCGTTACAGCCTTGATAGCTTAACCGTGATCGCCCGGAATATTGAGCACAAAAAAAGGACGCACATAAATGAGCGTCCTTTAGGTAATAAAAATTATATCGTGAGGCTTAAAGTACTTTTACTCTAACCGCGTTTAATCCTTTTTTTCCTTCTTCAAGTTCAAATTCAACTTTGTCTCCTTCTCTGATTTCGTCGATCAAACCTGATACGTGTACGAAATGTTCTTTCTCTGATTCGTCTTCTAAGATGAAACCAAATCCTTTGGCATCATTGAAGAACTTTACTGTTCCTTTATTCATTATATTAATTTATTAAAGTAGCATAGTTGCTACCAATTATTTGGCAAATATAGTAGATACGTCCAATTTTCAAACATAAATCGCTCATTTTTAACTGAATACTTCTAAGAGTGATTTGTTCAAAAGCTTTGAAAGCATTGATTTTGTTGAAGTTAGAGAAGCTTTTAAGCCTCTAAAATAAATTCAATTAAAAATTTGGAGGTAATTAAAAAACTCTTGAATTCTCGAAATAGCGACATTTTAGGGGATTTAATTCTATAGATTACCCTCTTGTTAGCTCTTCTATAATGTTCTTTTGTGCTGGGTATTGTTTGATGAGGTCTACTCTATCAGCAAGCTTAAAGTCTTGAAAATCAAAACCAGGTGAAACGGTACATCCCACTAATGAATAAGAATCATCTTCGTCAACACGAGAAGCAAACCAAGATCCTGCCGGTACAACTCCTTGCAATTGCTCACCTTTTTCAATGTTCTTACCAATTTTAAGTACGGATAAATCTCCTTTTTCGTCAATGATATAAACACTTAAAGCAGAGCCTGCGTGGTAATGCCACATTTCGTCTGATTCAATTTTATGAAAAGCCGAGAAGTTTTCTGAAGTAATCAAAAAGTAGATTCCGGTTGAAGCCGAACGTTCTGCTCCATTTCTGTTTATAACGTTTTCAGATGATCTATAAGTTTCTTTATAGAATCCTCCTTCAGGATGCGCTAGTAAATCTAAGTGATTAACCCAATATTGGACTGTCTTCATGAACTTTTTCGTTCAAAGATAGCGTCAATCTTCAAATTTAGTGTTGTCTGAAAATCCAATAAACGGAATATCTACATTGTCGAGTACATCTTTACTGGCGCTCGCATGAAATATCTTTTGAAACAAAGTAGTTGTGTGAGTGGTCATGGCAATCATGTCTGCCTTTGTTTTATTGGTCATTTCTAAAATTACTTTAGAGACACCTACTCCAGGTACAACTTCATAGTCTATGTGATCATATGATAAAGAATCACAAAGTTCCTGCACGAGGGTTTCTCTGTAGTTCTCATAATCATCTCCAATGTGTAATAAATGAATCTTCGCTTTGTGAGGACGAGCCAATTTAATCAACCAGCTCAATGCTCTGGTGTCTTCATGAATCAAGTCGGTAGGATAAATAATCTTTTTAAAGTCAACATATTTTGCTGTTGGTGGCACTGCAATGACAGGACAATTGGCCGTTTCAACGAGATGATTCGCTATACCTCCGAAGAATACACCCTTTTGAGAGTTCTCATTACGAAATCCTAGAACAACTAGATCATAAGCTTCTGTTGACAAAAGTTTATCAATCTCATTTTTGACATTTCCTTCTAGCCCTAAACAATCGTAATCTTGATGGTTGAGTTCATATTTCGCAGCCAATGCTTTGAGTTTTCCTTCAACTTCGGCTTTCATGTCATCAGATACTTTCTCTTGAAGTCTCCTTCCTGGTCCGCTTGAGAAGTTGCTCAATGATCCTACACCTGTGTCCTCCATTTGAGGAACATCATAGATATTAATCATTTTAATATGACCGTTAAGATTCTTTACTAGGTCAATTGCATATTGAAATGCGACTTCAGAATTTTTAGAGAAATCAGTTGGAAAAAGTATGTTCATTTTGCTTGATTAAGAATTTGGTCAAATGTAATTCTGATTAACATTAAAATATATGACCCCTGTCAGATGAATAGATGACATCTTACTAAAGTTTGGGCCAAAAAAAAGAGCCACATAGATTGTAGCTCTTTTTACATTTATAATTTTTGAATCCTATTCTTCTTCGTCTTCAGCTGGCGGAACATATGCTGGCGTGTATGCTGCAATCTTCTTAACCTTTACTGCTGCCATTCCTTTTTGTCCTGGCTCTAATTCAAATTGAACTTTATCACCTTCAGCAATTGGTTCTCTTGCGTTATTGATATGAACAAAGTATGAATCTTGAGAATCTTTGTCTTTAATAAATCCGTAACCTTTGTCGTCGTTAAAGAATGATACTTTTCCTTCGTGGATAGGATCCACTTCAGGCATATCTTCTTTCTTATAACCTAACTGGATATTCTCAGCTTTGATTTCTTTTCTTTTCTTAGTCGGATCTGGCGGAGTATCAGAAATAACTCCGTTTTCGTCAACATAGGCCATCATAGAGTCGAGACCTCCGCCTCCTCCATTTTCCTTCTCTTCTTTACGAGCCAATCTCTTAGCTTCCTTCTCTTTTCTCTTTTGTGCTTTTTTCTTTTCTTTTTCTTTCTTTCCGAAAGTTTCACTTGATCTAGCCATGTATTATTGTTGCTTAAGTCAGTTGTTTATTGTTTTACTGACGATTACAAAAGTAGTTCAAAATAATTAGGAATGAAATAAATCAGGCATTTTTCCAGAAAACTCCCAGCATTTTTTCCACTCATCATCAACATTTTTCCTTCTAAATTGTTCTGCTAGTTGAAATTCAAAAGTAGAATTAACTTTATTGTAAACATTGGACATCCAAACCGTCCAATCAAAAAATTTAAATCAAAATTATATGAAAAAGGTATTATTAACTGCTCTCGTTTTTGCAGGGTTTTCAATGGCTTCAACTGCTCAAGTAAAATCACCGCAACCAAGTCCGTCTGCTTCTATCAGCCAAACTATTGGCTTAACAGATATTCAAATAGATTACTCTAGACCTGGTGTGAAAGGAAGAGAGATTTTTGGGGATTTAGTTCCTTTTGGAAAAGTTTGGAGAACTGGTGCGAATAAGGCAGTACAGTTTTCTACATCTACTAAAATTACAATCGAAGGAAAAGATGTTCCGGCTGGTAATTATGCTTTATTCACTATTCCTAATGAGAAGACTTGGAATGTGATGCTTTATTCAGAGACTGAAATTTGGGGAACTCCTGAAAAATGGATTGACTCTTTAGAGGTTTTAAATGTTGAAGTTCCAGTAAAAAAGTTATCTGAATCTATGGAGAGCTTTACGATTTCAATTGACAACATTGTTGGTGGTAGCACGGCTGATCTTAGCATTGGATGGTCAACAACTGAGGTGACATTGACAATTGGAGCGCCAACAAATGAGATCGCTCAAGAAAGCATTGATAAAACAATGGCAGGACCATCTGCTAATGACTACTATCGTTCTGCGAGTTTTTATCTTGAGCAAAAGAAAGATTTGAAACAAGCTCATGCTTGGGTTAAGAAAGCTATTGAGATGAGAGGTGAAGAAGCATTTTGGATGTTAAGACGTCAGTCATTAATTGAAGCGGAATTAGGAATGACTAAAGAAGCTATTGCAACTGCCAAGCGTTCAATGGCATCTGCTGAGAAGGCTGGCAATACTGATTACGTAAAGATGAACAAAGACTCTATCGAAGAATGGAGTAAATAGTCTTTTATTGATTTTATAAAGAATGAGGGTCTGCCGTTTTGGTGGACCCTTTTTTATTAATCTAAAATCTCATCACTATCAATAACACTAGGCTCTTTATCTCTAAGAGTCTGCTGTATTATCCATGCAATTGCAATTACCAAGCCCGAGCCGATTGCATTGTACCATAAGTATCCCAATTGAAATTTATCTGGGAAGTACACTGTTAAGAAATGGAGAGAAAGAACAGCCAGCTGAGCAGTGATTCCTCCTATCAAAACGGCTTGACCTTTTATTTTTTTGAAAAAGAACGCCACTAAGAAAACACCTAAGATTGTTCCGTAAAATAGGGACCCTAGAATGTTAACCAATTGTATTAAGTTCTCAAAGAGCCCTGCGGTTAAGGCGATCATTATGGCGAGTAACCCCCACCCTACAGTCAATAGTTTCGATACTCGTAAATCCTTTTTCTCATCCTCTTTCTTTGACCAGAATTTCTTATAAAAATCAATGGTAGATGTAGAGGCTAAAGCATTCAGTTCTCCGGCAGTTGATGACATTGCAGCTGAGAATATAACAGCCAATAAAAGCCCAATTAATCCGGGTGGAAGAAAGTTTAATACGAATGTCAAAAAGATATAATCACTGTCCTTTTCTTCATAGCCAGGATCATATATCATTAATTTCTCTTTGTATACACCTCTTAAGGAGTCTTGTTGAGTTTGTAATCTTTCAACTGAAGAAAAGTCAGAAGATGATTCTTTTGAAAGTTCAATAAGCTTGCCACGTTTAAGAGCAAAGACTGAATTGTATTGTTCTTCAATTTCAGAAAGGCTTTCATATTGCTGTTCTGTTATATCTGCCGTGGTTTCATTAAAAACAATCGGAGGTCTATTGAATTGAAAAGAAACGAAAAGCATCACACCAATAAAGAGGATGAAGAACTGCATAGGGATTTTCATGATACCATTAAACATCAGCCCTAAACGAGATTCTTTCAAGGTTTTTCCTCCAAGGTATCTCTGAACTTGTGATTGGTCAGTTCCGAAGTAAGACAAGAAAAGAAACAACCCTCCCGTTAGGCCTGTGAACAAGGTGTACTTTTTAGAAAGATCAAATTCAGTATCAATTATTTCCATCTTACCCAGCTGCCCAGCAATATCTATCCCTTCAGACATACTCACCGTTTCAGGAAAACTCTGAAGTACATAGTAGAATGCACAAAACATACCACCCATGATAATAGCCATTTGCCATTTTTGAGTTAATGAAACAGCCCTACTCCCACCTGATACTGTGTAAAGGATAACAAGACCACCAATTAAAAGGCAAGTCAGTGTTAGATCCCATTTAAGTAGAGTAGATAAAATGATTGCCGGCGCATAAATGGTGATTCCGGCAGCCAATCCTCTTCCCATTAAAAATAGAAAAGCGGTAAACGCCCTCACTTTGACATCAAACCTCTGCTCTAAGTATTGGTATGCTGTAAAGACCTTTAGCCTGTAATAGATTGGCAGAAAGAAAATGGATATCAGAATCATTGCCAGGGGTAATCCAAAATAGAATTGAATGAATCCCATTCCGCTCTCGTACGCTTGTCCTGGTGTTGATAAGAATGTGATTGCACTGGCTTGGGTGGCCATTATTGAAAGTCCAATCGTCATCCATCCTTCTGAATTATTTCCTTTCAAATAACCTTCTAGGTTTTTGTTTTTTCTTGTTTTCCAAGAACCATAAACAGCTATGGTTAAAAGAGTTAGAAGAAGTACGGTCCAATCTAACCAAGCCATTATTTGTATGAATTAGTTATGAGTAAATAGATGGTGATTTGTAATGCTAAAAACAGCATTAATCCCCAATACCAGGCTTTCCAATTGGTTTTATTCTCTTCTTGATTCATTTCTGATAGCTTAAGATATTGGCAAATAGTCTGTAAGCGCCTACCACGCCATTTGGTAGTTCTCTGAAGAATGATATTCCTGTATAAACAAATTGACCTTTACCGTGCTTCGCAACAATCAATGCTCCTGTTTGTGGATCTTCGCCTATGTCGTTCCAAGAGAAGAGAGTTTCGTATTCTTTACTCCAATGGGAGGCAAAATATAGCCCTCTTTCTTGCACCCAACCGTCAAAATCTTCTTTGGTTAACTTGTTTGGTGATTGTATTATTTGATGTTTTGGATTGAGGAAAGTCACCTCCGCTTCTTCTTCTGTCACCCTATTTCTAGATAGTTTGAAAGGATATGGACCAAATTCTTTCTCTCTCAATGCACGCGAAGCTGTGTTGTATTGCATAACAAGGTTTCCTCCTTCTTCAACATATTTGTAAAGCTGATCATTATAATTCGCAAGATCTTTATGAACGTTATAAGCTCTGATTCCAATCAATACGGTTTGAAATGGACTCAAATCAGTTGTAGCTAAGTCTTCAACCTTCAATTCTTTGACTTCAAAACCTAATTCTCTTATCGCAGCAGGTACTGCATCTACTACCCCAGTTATGTAAGCTATTTTTCCTTTATTGATTTCAGCATCAAGCTTAATACATTTCAATTTAGTAGGATTCATAAGTGTTTGAGTGGGAATATGATCATATGCTATTTCTTGATACGAGTAAATTCTTTCTCCTTGACCATTTGTTAATGTGAGATTCCCATCTTTACTTTTTGCCGTGCTTTTGAGCTCAAACTCTAACCATTTCTCAGCATGCTTGGTCGGCATTTCAAGATTAAATGAATTAGGCGCTACCTCCCATCCTTCAGGAGCTTTAAGTGTGATAGTGTTGTTTAGCCCTTCTTTAAAATTGTGAACCTTCATCCTCACAACTTTTGATTCTCCTGGTTTGATTAGACTGATTTTTTGGTCAAAACTGACCGCAAATTGAGGTGTTGCTATTAAATCTCTTCTCTTTTCACCATAATCCGGGACCCTCCATTTGTATTCAATTGGAATCTCAAGACTTACATCTATATTGTTGATTTCCATATTTATAGATGCAGTCAATGAAGGTTTTGCTTCAGCTAAACCTCTTTCGTCTTGATTATCAATTGCGAATACGTCTGTAAACTCATTTCTAAGCCAATATGGGCCTCCCAAAATGGTGCTAGGCGTGAAGCTTAATTCTTCATTTAGTTTTTGATTCGCCTTTAATAGAACAGATTTGCTCTTTGTATTTTGATTGTTAATGTCCACTGATTTCAGTGTGATCTCTGAGTTAGAGCGATTTACTGCGTTGACAGAGAGCTTCAGTTCTTCACCTGAAATGAAGGCAAAGTCATCAGAAACAATTTCTAGATTAAGTCCAAGGCAATTTTGAATAAGCTCAGCACAACGCTCCAATTTCTCATCTTTAAATGAAGACTCTTCCAGTTTTTGAAGTTCTTCATAAATATTTAGTAAGTAAGGCACATTGTTCTCTGGCTCAATGAAATCAAATGATTCAAGCAACTCATTGAAGAGTTTATCTGTTTCTGAATTAAGTTCAGAAGACCAGTTTTTATCATTGTTTTCAAAGAATGAATCTTGAATTTTTTTACCTCCTAAGTGCTCGAAGTATTCAATGCGTTCTCCTCTTTCAATAATAGCTCCAAAGCCTTGACACTTGTGTTCTGATCTGGCTAAGGTTCCGATTTCATTGTAAGACATTCCAAGTTGAGGATTATACCCTCCGATATCGGCTACAAAATAATTGTCATTTCCCTTAGCGCTATCGGCTATCTCTTTGTTCCACCAGTATGATGTGTTCCAATAAATTGAAGAGGTTTCCCAAGTTCCTATTTGTTTCACTTCCTCTGACATATAGTTCTCGTCTGCAGCTTTTGAGAATGCTTCTATAGCTAGCATTGCCGAAGCAGTGTGGTGTCCGTGTCCTCCCCTTTTGTCTGGAGGGAAACGAGTGATAATTACATCTGGTTTAAACAATCTAATTACTCTAACCACATCAGATAAAATATCATCTTTCTCCCATTTTTCTAAGGATTCTTTAGCTGATTTAGAGTACCCAAAATCTACTGCTCTTGAAAAATACTGATTTGCTCCGTCAAAGGAACGTGCAGAAAGAAGCTCTTGTGTTCTCAACACTCCAAGCTTTTCTGAGAGCTCATCACCTATCAAGTTTTGGCCTCCATCTCCTCTTGTTAGCGACATGTAAGCGGTTTCAGCCTTCTCTCCTAATGAGAACCAAGCCAGAGCTCGTGTGTTTTCGTCATCTGGGTGAGCAGCTATGTAGAGTACTCTTTTCAAGGAATGTAATTTCTGCAAGTCAACATATAACTCTGATGCCGGTTTGTTAGCCTGTGCCAGAATGTTAGCAGAGATTACAAGAAGTGTGAGGTAGAATTTCATTTTGCTTAATTGAGGTATAAAATTAATGAATATTTGATGGGGATTATTAAATTCTATTTTAGCGGTATTATATGTTTTAGGTATCTATTATTAACCTTTTGAAAGACAGATTGTTCACTAATTAAAGGAATCAAAAGTAATTCAAAGAAATCAAAAGTGTAAATTTGATTACCAATCCTTACCCATGAATAAACTTTTCCTCATTCGATCTGCAGTTCTATTAATTGTTGGTATCGCTAGTTTCTTCGTAATAACCTATAAGTATGAGTCGATTCAGCTAGAAATTCAACTTGAAGAATCTTATCATGCAATGGATTATGCGCAAGATCTAATTTCTGGGAATGGTGAATTTCAGGTTGTGAGTGATGAATTATATGCTGGAGCAGTAAGTCTTCACGAAAGTGAGATTGTTGATTATGTAGAGCATTACACAGGCTTTGGATGTACCATTTTCAAAAATAATGTGCGGGTTTCAACCACCGCCAAGGCAGAAGGTACTGATCAAATTGCTTTAGGTTCTGAGGCAAATGATGAGATCACAAAATTAGTGTTTGAAGAAGGGAATGAATTTGAAGGTATAACAGAAACTATCGGAAGAGATTGGCTAATTTATTACAAACCTTTAAAGGGTAGAAATGATAAGATAGTTGGAATGATTGCAGTTTTTAAGGACTGGTCTGTTTTTCAAGAATCCTTTGTGTCATTCAGACTTATCGTAGGTTCAACAATTTTCACTCTTGTCGGATTCTTAATTTTCATGATGTATAGGTCAGACAAAAAGAACTATAAGCTAATTAAGGTTCAAACAGATCTAATGACTTCTAATGCAGGCTTGTTAGAGCAAAGATCACAAACAGAACTTCTTTCAATTGTTGTTCAGAATACTCAACAATCAGTCATCATTACATCAGACCAAGATGTCATAGAATGGGTGAACCCTGCTTTTGAAGATATGTTTGGATATACTTCTCAAGAAGTCTTAGGAAGAAAAATATCGGCCATAATATCAGGTCCAATGACAAATATTGAGACCGTAAAAGAGATTAATAAATCTATTTTTGAGGATAAAGAACCAATAGATGTTTCTGTTGTTAATTACAATAAACAAAGAGAAAGTTTTTGGACCAAGACATATATAACTCCAATATTAGATGATAACGGCTTTCTTTTAAAGTATGTGACCACAAGTACGAATATCACGAATGAGAAAGACATGCAAGATCAACTTTCTCAAAGTGAGTCAAATTTCAGACAAATCTCAGAAACCATTTCTGACGTATTTTACTTGTATAACATTCGAGACAAGAAATATGAGTTCATATCAAATAACTGTCTAGAGATAATGGGGGCTTCTCCTGAATTCTTCTATGAGGGAAAGAAGCATACTGATAAGTTTGTTCATTCAAATGATAAAGAAGCTCTCTATAAAGCTAACAAGAAGGTTGATGCAGGGGAGCCATATGATATTGAATACCGAGTAATCATCAAAGGAGAAACTAGATGGCTGAGAGAACGTTCGTTTCCAATTGAAAATAAGTATGGAGATGTCGTGAAAAACTCAGGTGTAGTTTCAGATATCACAGCTCAAAAGAATATAGATAAAGAAATAGAACAAAGCTTTATAAACAATAAGGTGATGGCCGAATTGGGCTTTAGAATTACGGAAGAATTAAACGTAAAGAAAATAGTTCAGTTTACTCACGAGAAATTGGTTGAGTTAATGGATGCCGAAAGTTTTGCCATTGGAACGATTAACGAAACTAAGAATGAGCTTGAATTTCCTTATTTCATTGACAGGTTTGATTACTTTGAAAAGATAGGCTACAGTCTTGACGACAATATTTTAGCAAACATATGTATCAAAACGAAGGAAGATATTATCATTTTAGATTTTGAAAATGAAATTCAATCTTATACAGGAGAGCCACTTGACAATAAACATGGCGATTTGCCTTCATCAGTAATCTACCTTCCAATATTAGCAAAAGGCACAGTGATTGGCGTCATAACTGTTCAGAGCTCTAAAAAGAATGCATACACCATAAATCAGGTTGAGATTTTGCGTGGACTATCTGTATATGTTTCAAACGCCTTGACGAATGCAGGGAACTATGAGAACCTTGAAAAGGAAGTAGAATTGCGTACAATTGAAGTTTCAAAACAAAAGGATGCATTAGAACTTGCTTACAAAGAAGCTCAATTGTTAGCTGAGATAGGAATTGATATCGCTTCTTCAATAGAGTTAGAAGACGTGTTTGATAAGCTTTATAAGAATGTTAATCAGCTGATTGATGCTGAAGTATTTGGAATCAGAATGCTCGATAAAAAAGCTGGAGAAGTTGAATATCGTTACGAAATTGAGTCAGGTGTTAGAGATGAAGTAATGAGGATTTCAATGGATGACAAAGACAATTACACTGTGTGGTGCATTGAGAATAAAAAAGAAGTCTTCATTAATAATAACGCCAAAGAATTTTCTAACTATGTGAAGGAAATAAAAGTCCCTACAGGTAAAATGCCTTCCTCACTAATATTCTGCCCAATAATGTATAACAAAGAAGTTATTGGCGCAGTAACAGTGCAAAGTTTTGAATCGAATGCATATGACGAGCGCGCATTGAATATTTTAAAGGCATTGTCATCTTATTGTGGAATTGCTTATGCCAATGCACAAAGTTTGGCGGACCTTCAAGACAAATTCGATAAGAAGGATTAATATCCGCCAACAGATCCAATAAACTCTCTCATTTCATTCGGACATTCATCACAAAAGTAAAAGGCTGAATGATCCAAATCTTGAAGGGTGTGCAGTAGATTCTTAATCCCAACCTTTGATGCTTGTTTGTGAATAAGACCTGAGCCTTCAGTTTCAACTAATGTTTCTCCAGTCAACCCCTTATTGTAAGGCACTGTAATGTCTGCGGTTCCATGAACACTATACAGAGCTGGTTCTCCTTTGTCTAATAACTTGGCAGAATGAAGAGAGCCCGCAATATTAACAACCCCTTTTATCTTTGATGGATATCCATCATTCCCACTATTTCCATCAACTCCCCCATTCTTCTTCACATATTTTAAAAGTTCTGTGCCACCCATTTGTAAGACGTCATCAGCAGTGGTTGCATATGCATAATGCAAGCTTGTTATTGCTCCTGCCGAATATCCTCCTACAAAGATGTTGTCAGAATCAATCTTGTATTTGTTATCTGTGCTAGCATCCTTAGTAAAGTACCTAACTGCTGCCTTCATATCATTCACAGCATCAATAACTGCGTATTTAGGCGTCATAATACTGTCACCTTCAATGTCAATAAGTCTGTAATTGATTGAAACGGCAACATACCCTGATTGAGCTAAGAATTTACATTCCTTTGAAAAGCTGTCTTTGTCGCCAAAAATAAAATATCCGCCATGTGCCATTACCATCAAAGGTCGGTTACTCATTGTGTCATTCTTTGGCATGTAAATATCCATTGTCAATTCTTGAACAACTCCTGCCTGCGTGACGTTTTTACCATATACTACATCATGTTGGAAATCAATCTCATCAAAAACTTCATCATAAAACCGCTTTGAATCTTGGCTAAATGATGTTATGCATACAATAGAAATTAGTGTAATTAAAGATATCTTTTTCATAATAGATGATTGCATCAAAAAAGGGACCAAAATGGTCCCTTTCAATTATTTTATGGCGAAGTGAATGTTTGCTTCAAGATCATAAGGAGCTGTATCCTTTGGACTATTCAAATACTCTTCAACCGGATCAAGACTCTTGTTTATTTTAAATGTTTTCGCTTGTTTCCTTCCATACTGTGCGCTCCAAGCGTTTCCTACATGATGCATTGCACCTTTGTGGTGTACGGTATGAACTTTAGTTGTGGGGTAAGAACCTTTAATCATGCCAGGTAACATTTCAATATCTCCATTCACTGGCATACATGCAGAATACTCCACACCTCCGTTTGCAAAATCCCATTTATGGTATATTGAGAAAGGGTTTCCGGCAACTTTATCAGAGTGTTTCTCCATTACATGTTCCATCAACTTGGTGTAGTCTTTTGACATTGCCTCACCCACTCCTTTAATATTTGTATTCGTTTTAAATGCTACATAATCGCAGCCTTCAAAACTTCCGTTTCCTTTGAAGTCTAATGCCGAATGCACTTTACCGTCTTCGCAATATTCTTTTAGCATTGACAAACCTCTTTGATAGTCCATGCCTAGCAAATTCGTCATCATCTTTTTCATCCAAAACAAAAAGAAGGGTAATTTACTCTCCATTCCCCATTCTATTCTGGCAGAATCACCTTCGTCTTTCAAATTGAACCACACCTTAGCGTATGATTTCCATGGCTTAATGAAATTCAAATCAATATCAATTCTTTCATTTTCTTTCTCTGATGTGATCTTCATTCCTCCAGATCCAGAGATAGGACCTTCCCAATCATAAGATTTGGCATCAGAAGCTACCTTAACTTTGGTCTCAGGATCAGTAATTACCCACGGCGACCATGCGGTCCATGTGTTATAATCATTTAAGGTTTTGAATACTTCAGCCACCGGCTTATTGATTAATACTGATTCACTTACGTTTAATTTTGGCATTTCTTTTTTTTGTTTTAATATAATAAAAAACCCTGACTTTCTTATTTAAGTCAGGGTTCTATTATTGTATTAGAATTGTTTCAGTTAGACTATTTCAAAGATGATTGTAATCTCTATTTATAGAATTCTGTCATTGGTTCAAAATAGTGCATTTCCCAACCGTCTGAATACTTTTGCCCATCTCCTTTTTGAAGGTTTGTATGGATCAATTTTAATCTTGTCTTGTTTCCCTCAATTCCTTCTAAGTGAATCTCCAAGATAGAGTCTTCGGCGCTTTCAGGAAATTCAACTGTCCTCCATTTTTGCACAATTTTAGAATTTCGAACTGTTTCGATTGTAGTACCACTAATGTAATCGTCCCATGCCGTATAAGTAGATCCCAATTCAGATGAAGAAATTGCTTCTCCACCAGTCATGTTAGTATGTCCTTCAGATGAAAGCCAATCATTATAGATTCTTTCTGGGCTCGCATTTAATTCTATTTCTAATTCTATTTTTTCCATAGTTACTTCATTGATAATTGAATTCTTTTCCTATCTAAATCTACTGATTTTACCGTAACGTTCACTCTTTCGTTGAGAGAAACGTAATCTTGTACATTACTCACGTACTCATCGGCTAATTCTGATAAGTGAACAAGTCCTGATTCTTTTATACCAATATCAACAAAGGCTCCGAAATTTGTAATGTTGTTAACTATGCCATTCAATTTCATTCCAGGAATCAAATCTTTGATTGATGACAAATCGTTTCTCTTCGCTTCTTTCAACTCTTTTCGTGGATCTCTAGTCGGTTTTTGTAGTTCAGTAAGAACAAAATTAATAGTGTATTCATCATATTTGGCGTCCAAATTCTTTAGCTTGTCTTGATCTAATTCTACTTCTTTATTTATAATAGAACTGAGTTTAACCTTTTGTAAATCAGCTACTTCCTTCGCTAACCTGTAAGATTCAGGGTGTATAATTGTGTTGTCGAGTGGGTTATCACCATTCTCTATTCTCAGAAAGCCCGCAGCTTGTTCGTAGGTCTTTTTCCCCATCTTAGGCACCTTTAGTAATTGCGCTCTAGATTTGAATCCTCCTATTTCATTTCGGTAAGTGACAATGTTCTTTGCTACCGTTTCTCCTAAGCCTGAAACATGAGCTAGAATTGGGTAAGTTGCTGTATTTAGTTCAACGCCCACATGGTTTACACAACTTTCTACTACTTCGTTCAGTTTTTGTTTTAGCAATGGTTGATTCACATCATGCTGATATTGACCTACACCAATTGACTTTGCGTCAATTTTGACAAGCTCTGCTAAAGGATCCATCAATCTTCTTCCAATTGAAATCGCTCCTCTTACTGTAATATCTAAATTCGGGAATTCTTCTCTTGCTATTTCTGAAGCTGAATAAATACTTGCGCCTGCTTCATTCACTGAGAATATTTTTACGTCAGAATTGCCATAGATTTTCCTACAAAGCTTTTCTGTTTCGATTCCAGCAGTACCATTTCCAACCGCTATGGCTTCAATTTTATGACTTTCAACCAAGTTCCTAATCACCTGCTCCGCCTCTTTTGCCTTCTTTTGTGGAGGATGAGGAAAGATTGTTCTGTTCTCTTGGTACTTTCCGTTTGAGTCTAAAAGAGCAATTTTACAACCAGTTCTAAAGCCAGGGTCAATGGCCAAAATTCTTTTTGATCCCAAAGGAGATTGCAACAACAGTTGTCTCAAGTTCTCAGCAAAGACACTAATAGAATCTATGTCAGCATTTTCTTTGATTGTTTTCTTGAATTCGCTTTCAAACGAAGGTTGTAGAATACGTTTGTATGCTTCTTGAAATACTTTGGATTTATAGCTATTGTCTTGATATTGTCTTCCGATAGTTCTTTCAATGTTTTCTGAAGCTTTGTCTAGATCAACTTCAATTGATACTCTTAAAAAGCCTTCTTTTTCGGCTCTTAAGATGGCGAGAGTTCTATGTGAAGCAAGACGATCTATTCTTTGTGAAAAGTCAAAATAATCCCGATAATTGGAGCCAAGCTCATCTTTACCCTTTTTTACCTTAGAATATATGGTGGCATGTCGTTCAAACTGACCTCTTATTCTTCCTCTCACTTTCTCATTTTCTCCAATCCACTCGGCTAGAATATTTATAGCACCTGAAATCGCATCTTTCTTTGTTTTAATGTCTCCTCTTACGAAGTCTCCAATTTCTTCATCAATTTGAAAATCAAACTGTTCATTCTTTATTAGTAGAGCTAAAGGCTTCAATCCTTGCTTGATTGCTTTTTGACCTTTCGTTAACTTTTTAGGTTTGAAAGGAAGATAGATATCCTCCATTTCTTGAAGTGAGCTTGTGTTTTCAATTCTGCTTTTAAGTTCAGCAGTTAAAACTCCTTGATCAGAGATGGATTTTAATATTGCTTGTTGCCTTTTAAGAAACTCAATCCAATAAGCATTTTTATCTTTTATGTTGATGAGTTGAACTTCATCAAGATTACCTGTCATTTCTTTACGGTAACGAGCGATAAAAGGCACTGTGGCCCCTTCATTGAAAAGAGATAGTGCTTTTTGAATTTTGTCAGAAGGAAGATTAAGTTCTTTGCTTATCGTATTAATTATGTCCATTTTCTAAATACTTTGGGACTTGTAAAAATACGAATTCAAAACCTAAATTAGGTCTAAAAAAAGCTACTATAAATCAAATGTAAGATAAGGTAGACTCTATTGAAAGTCTAAAGAGAATAACCAATTGATTTTTAAATCAAAGTAAAGATATTCGGGTTCAATTTTTTCGGAGGAGTCTCGCAATCAAGGTATCCTTTCTCGCAGAGTTCTGAAAATTTGAACTGAATAATAACCGTTTCTTCGTTGAACTCAAAAGTCACTAAACATAAATCATCAGGGCTGTCAGCAAAGCCATTCTTATAAAATCGTTGAAATCTTAAGTTAGAGACTCCATTAGGAAGAGCAACATTGCTTGATTCTGTCAAGTTGAAATTGCCGTGTCGAGAATGCTCTTCGGCTTCTGGCAATGGAATGACAATTTTGTCAAATGCTAAACTGGAATTTGGGCTAAATGTTAAACCCAAACCTAGTAAGAAACTGTAAATCAAAAACTTTCGCCTTTTCATATTATTCAAATTCTTCTGTTAATATACCCATTTTTCCGCTTTGGTAGTCTAAAATTGCTTGTCTAATTTCATCTTCTGTGTTCATAACGAAAGGTCCGTAAGTGCTAAGCTCTTCATTAATGGGAGCTCCAGACAATAAGATGATTTTACAATCTTCTAAACATTTAATTGCAATTTCTGTTCCATCATTATTAAAATGAACCATTTTCTTACCACTAATCTCTGTTTCTGAATTAATCTTAGCACTTCCTTCAAGTTGATATATCAATGCATTATAATTCTCAGGAATAGGAATTTTGGTTGATGCTCCTTTTATTAAATTCATTCTTAGAATTAACACATCACTGTATGGTTCTATGGGGCCTTTTTTATCAAATACTTCTCCGGCCACCAAAGCAATTGTAGACTTTTCATCTGATAACGTAATGGTTGGAGTCTCTTCTTTCGAAATTGGCTGATAATTGGCCTTATCCATTTTGTTTTGAGATGGCGCATTTATCCAGAATTGAATAATTTCAAAAGTTCCACCTTCTTCTGCCAGCTCTTTAGCTGGTCTTTCAGAATGAACTATACCTGACCCAGAATTCATCCATTGAGTTCCGCCTGAATAAACAACTGCTGATGTTCCTAATGAATCTCTATGATGAACTCCGCCATTGAATATGAAAGTTACCGGTGAAAAACCTCTGTGTGGATGTGGCCCCACTCCCACTTTTGATTGATGTTGACCTGATTTGAGATCATCCTTCCAATGATGAATCAATAAAAAAGGGTCAATTTGATTGACTCCTTTAAACGGTAAGGCTTGATCTAGTATGGTGCCGCCCATATTGATTTTAAAGGCCGGTACTATTTGTTTTATTGATCTCATGACATTAGATTTTTCACTAAGATACAAATAATAGATGTTTAAACATGTTTGTTTTAAATAAATCTATATTTCATCTAAAGCCTCGTACTTATTTAGATGATAAACGTAGTATCCCATACTAAAAACGGCAATCACTGAAAATGCATGCCAAAGAAAATGAGTTCCTTGTGGTAAGTATTCAGCTAAGTGATTTTCTGAAGGATAATCTAGAAGTCGAAATAATAAGGCAGTGCCCAAAGAAACAAGACTTAACAAAACGAGGTTTATCTTGAACCAATTGGTTTTGAATAGAATGATTACAATAGGAATGAAATATGACGCACCAACAATCAAGTATGCTATGTTAGGTCCTAATTGGTCTAGAGCAGGAATCTTACTTAAAAAGAAAAGGCATGATAAGCCTAGGATATAAAAACCGGCAACAATTGCAATTGCTTTTAAAATACTATTGGTTAGTCTTGACCATAAATAAGAAGACAAAATAAACGACATAAATGAAGCAGGTAAAAAGTCAAGAAACAAGAAAACTTCAGAGCTTCTGAAAGCGTGGTAAAGAGTAGATCCTAAGCCATTAATAAATAAGAATGGCAATATTAAAAGGATGATGTAGTTTTTCTTGTACTCCCCTCTCAGCTTGAATAACCAGAAAATAATTGGAATAAAAAATAAGAGAGATGAGTATGCGTTCCAAGGTTCTTTAATAAACTCGTCGGCATGAAATTCATGATAAAACGGTCCTCCGTCTAGTATTAAATCTTCTCTAATTTTTATACCAAGGCTGTCTAACATCAATTAAGTTTCATCTTTGTAATCATAAAATTAGCATATTTAATCATGGATTATCAATTTAAAAGTACGCTCGGACACAAGACAAATGATTCTTTGGGTTGGAATTTTAGGATTGTTGTACCAGATGACGTAATGGATCACTTCAAATCTGGTGATAAAAGAGTCATTTGCACAATTAATGATAGTGCTCAACTACATTGTGCTTTAATGTCAAATGGAGATGGTACTTATTTTATTATGACAAACGCGAACTTTAGAAAAGTAAATAAGCTGAATGAAGGAGATGAAGTCTTTGTCAAGTTAAAAGTAGATGATAGCAAGTATGGGATGTATGTCCCTGATTTCTTTGAAGAACTTTGTTTTCAGGACCCTGAAGCTGACGTGCTATTTCATAAATTAACGGCTGGAAAACAAAGAACGCTTCTACATATCATTTCTAAATTGAAGAGTGAAGAAAAGCAATTAGAGAAATCGCTCATAATCTTTGATTACTTGAAATCGGTAAATGGGAAAATTGACTTTAAAGAATTAAATGAAGCTTTCAAAACCAGTAGGTTCAAGAAATAGCTATTAATAAACTCTAATCTCAGCTCTTCTATTTAAAGCGTCATTGTCTTGAGAGATAAGACCTGCTTCACCATATGCATTCACAATAAATCGGTTCTTAGAGATTCCTTTTTTCGTGAAATATGCTACGACCCAATCCCCTCTTTTACCAGAAAGAACCAAATTGTATTCATCAGAATTTTTCGCATCAGCATAAGCATTCACTTCTATCTTCAATGCAGGATTAGATTTGAGTTCCTTTAACAGTTTAGATAGCTTTGACACATCCTTGCTTTTAGCATTACTCTTATTTGAATCAAAGTATACAGTTACAATTGCGTGATCAGTTTGAAGTGCAAAATCAAGTGAATCTTCTCCAACATGTGTAATTGTGTTGTCAGTTTCAAATCCAAGAGGTTTGTAGATAAAGTAATCGTTCTGACCTCTTCTTAGCTGAGCAATTTTCTTTCCGTTTCTATCAAAGATGTAGAGTGTGAAATCTTCAAGTAGCATATCTTCATCTTTCTCAGCCACTTTGAAAAGAACATTGTCTTCAAGAGGTAAGTTTCTGAATCTGAAGTTTCCGTTTTTATCAGTATTCGTCTCTTCTAATAAGAAACCATCTTCGCTATACGCCTGAACTTTAAGTCCATCACCGAATTCATTACTTAGGTTTTTATATTCAAAATAACCTGAAATAGTTTGAGATTCTAGTTCGAACATATCTTCATCTTCTTCTATCACAGAAAGAGAATTAGCATAGGTAGGTTTCAATTTTCTGTAATTGAATGACCCTGATTCTGAACCTTTTAATTGAGCTACAACATTTCCTTTTTGATCAAAAATTAATAATATCAAATCATCAGAGTTTTCAGGAACCTTTAGTAGATAGTTCTCTTCCATGTCTAACTTTTTGAAATCGAAGTTTCCATGTTCATCAGTGAATGTTGTAAACTTTAAATTTCCATCTTCATCTTCAAGAACAACTTTTAATTCATTTGGGTATTCACCAGGGATCTTTTCATATATGAATTGACCTGACAAGTGTCCTTGATTCAATTCCAGATCTATCATGTCTTCAGGAATAAGAGCTAGTGTACCACCGTTTTCATACTCTAGTTTTTTGTATGTGAATGAGCCTTTTTCGTCAGTTACCAAGTCTGTTACGGCATTTCCGTCTTTATCGAAAATAGTTAAGTATAAATCATCTTCACTTTTAGCTTTGATTTGATATTTACCATCATAATCAATGTTTTGGAATTTAAAGGCACCATCTTTATCGGTTGTTGTCTCAAACAATAATTCATCATCTTCATCAACGACCATTACTTTCAATCCGGAAGGATTACCATCAATTGTACGGTAAGTGAATTTACCAGCCAATTCATTTTTGACAGTGACTTTCTTCTCCATGTCAAAGTAGAAAATATCATCTACTCCACTTTCATTGCTTGAATAAAATCCTTTTTCCATTCCGGGATACACAAAGATTCCGAAATCATCTTGAGGTCCATTTAATCCAATTGCAGGACGTGGTTTGTCTAAAGCTTGTTCTAACACTTTCCAATAAATATCCAAGCCTCCTTGACCTCCTGATTTATCAGAGGCAAAAAACATGAATCCATCCACTAAATGAGGGAATACCTCATTGTCTTTTGAATTAATCCCGCTAAGATTCACAGGTGACTGCCATTGGCTTTGGCTCACCTCTGAGTAAAAGATATCTTTACCTCCAACCGATCCGGTCATATCTGAAGCAAAGTACAATCTCTTAGTTTTGGAATCATAGAATGGATGTCCGAAAGAGAAATCAGTGTTGTTGAAAGGAAATTCAACAGGTTTACCCCATGACTTACCTTCTTTGATAAGCATGTATAATTGAGGTCTCATTTTACTCTTATTCTTTCTAAGTTTTCTTGGGATCTCTTTCACCTGAGTATAAAACAATGTATCACCCGTAATAGACAAACACATTGGTCCTGTATGGCTATTTGTCATTAGGTCTTGCGACACAAGGCTCACATTTTTGATTTTAACGTCTTGCCCTATGTCCCCTTTAATTTTCCCTTCAAAGAGGTTTAATCTGTTTAGTCTTTTCCAATTGTTTTCACCAAAATTCGTCAGGTCATATTCTCTTGCAGATGTGAAATAGAAAGAGTCACCATAAATAAATGGTGAAAAGTCTGAAGTCTTGGAGTTAAAGCCTTTGATCGGTTTTGAGTCACATTGAATTTCAACCTCAAGTATCTCATAGGTTTGAGAGAAACCAACAAAAGAGCTCAATAGAAATATGAAAGCAAATACTCTTGTCATTTTATAGATATCTTGGTGAAATAGTTTGGTTATTCTTAAGATTAAAGTCAAATCCTAATAAAATCTCGTGTGATCCGCTATTGAACCCTCCTAATTTATTAAGGTTTGCATCATATGCATATCCGATTCTCATGAAGTCGGTAATGTTAATGTCAGTCATGAGAACTACTGAAGAAGTGTTTCTTACCCCTATTCCAACCCAAACTCTTTTATAAAGTAAAGCAGCAATATTGATATCAAGATTTGCGGGAGCACCAGGAACTATTTTCAACATGAATGATGGCTTCAATATGAAGTTTCTTTTAAGCTCCCATACGTAACCAGCATTAGCCATGAAATGTCTTCTTAGAGCCATTGTAGTTGTTACACTATCTTGAGGGTCATCATATCTAAAGACATGTTTTGTCAAGTGGTTTGCAGATAAACCAACATAAAACTTAGTTTTATAGTAGTACATTCCAAAATCAAAACTTGGAACAATTGCACTTTCTTTACTTCCTAAATCTAGCTGATCACCATCTTCTTTGAAATTAAGAAGTGATCTATCAAAAATACTATTGTAGATCCCTCCTCTAAGCCCAAATGCCAGTTTTGAATCTTTCAACTTTAATATATACGCTGCTGTTCCAGCCGCGATAATGTTTCTAGTTGGTCCTATTTGGTCGTGAGCTAAATTCACTCCCCAAGCGAGACCAGACTTCATAGCAGGTGCATGTATTGCAAAACTCTGTGTACTAGGTGCCCCTGGCATTCCAACCCACTGACTTCTGTGCAGTAAAACTGCAGAATATGAATTTCTAGATCCTGCGTATGCGGGATTAATCGCAAAAGGATTAAACATGTATTGACTGTATATAGCATCTTGCTGAGCATTCACATGCGCACCAACAACTAAAGCCAAGAAAAGTAAAACTTTTTTCATCTTCTTACTTTGTGACAGATATCCATTTCGAAAAATTGACATTGTCGGATTCAAATATATAGAAATATGTGCCACCTTCGACGGCAACTCCAAATTCATTGGAGCCATTCCAGTACACATTTTCGTTATCGTAATTTTGTATGTATTTTATTCTATCTCCCCAGCGATTGAATACAGCAACTTCGTTTGTTTGGTTTGTAGAAGCCTGATTGATATGCAAATAGTCATTAATCCCGTCTCCATTGGGTGAAAATGCATTTATTTCTTCCTCTTCTTCTGATGGTTGATCACAAGGTGAAACTTGAACTATGAAATAAGCACAATCGTCTTGGCCAGGACAAGTTCCCTTGGCGATTGCATAAAAAGTTGTCGTTTGCTGTAATGTTGGGTAAATCTCAGATCCAGAGCCAGCATCATCTCCGCCACATGAACCAGCATACCATTGCCAATAATCTTGTGAATTTAAGTCACCTGAAAGACTAAGCGTAATTTGCTCATTACAACTGATAGTATCAGATGTGCTGGCTGTTATTGTTGGTACCGAAGCGACAACACATGCGCTAATACTTTTAACTGTTTCAAAAGATATATCTGAGAAATACACTACTCCATTATCATCTACATGAATTCCCAATGGCTCTCCAACTTGTGAACCTAGTGGGTCATCTTCTATTATTGAATTACCTAAAGTACCATCACCAGCAATAGTATAAACTCTACCATCAGAAACGTCAACTTTTTTTACTTTATAATTGTCGTTATCAGGAATATAAATATTTCCCGCATTATCAACTGAAACTGAATGTACCGCATTTAAAGATGCAGAAGTTGCAATTGTTCCGTCTGGTGAATCTCCAAGGCTTCCAGTTCCTGCTACCGTTGAAACAATCGCAGTTTGTTGATTAATTTTTCTAATTTTCCCTACCGTAGGTTCTCCAATGTAGATATTGTTTTGATCATCAATATCAATATCAATATCAAAAATGTAATCAAAAGTTGCAGAAGCTATAGGTCCATCTGAAGAACTAAAAGTCCCTGCAATTCCAGAGACCGTATAAAGAGTTCCATCTGTTTGTATCCTTCTCACTATTGCATTTAAAGATTCAACAAAATAGACTAAACCATCTGTTCCAATACAAATTCCCTGTGGAGCTCCTAGTGATGCTGAAGTAGCTGGTGTAGAATCAGGAGCATAAGTTCCAGTACCGCTTCCTGCCACATGATGCACACTGCTGTCTGTCAGATTAACTTTAAAAATTTTGTCTAAGCCGGCATCACTAAAATATAGATAGTTGTCGTGATAGGTGATTCCAGAAGGAGACGTTATGGCAAAATTTGGAGACAAATCTGTGTTTGTTCCTTCGCCAGGTAAACCTGTACCCACAATTGTTGTAATCTCTTTAGAAACGCCATCCACCTTTCTGATAGCACTGTTTCCTTGGTCAGAAAAATAAATATTTCCTTGAAGATCAGTGGTTAAATCCCAAGGGTGCTCTAATTGTGCATCAACTGCTAGACCGCCATCTCCTGAGTACCCCAAGGTTCCATCACCCGCAACCAGCTTAAGCACCTGTCCATAAGACAATGAGCAAACAAAAAGTAACGATATGTAAATATATTTTATCATTCCACTATTTGAACCCAACCTGCTTGATCTTGAGAGCCTCCTACATTAACAACATAGAAATATGTTCCTGCTGGAACCTTCTTACCATTTGTTCTAGTACCATCCCAAATAACATCTGAATTATTGTAATTAACGAACTTAATCATTGCATCTCCCCATCTATTGTAAATGTATACCTCATTTTCAGGGAAACCTTCAATACCATCTATGAACCAAAAATCATTCATCCCATCATTGTTTGGTGAAAAAGCATTGTAAGTCTCTACAAAACAACTGTCAGATGGTAATAACGTAATTGAGATAGTGTCTCTATAAACACAACCGTTAACATCAATGATTTCAACATAGAAATCTTCTGGTGTAGAAATTACTGCAGATGTCAATGAATCAGTTAAATCTCCAGTGATCTGAGTAGATGACGACCAAGAATAAGTTTCTCCTCCGTATGCGTTCAATTCAATTTCAGAAGTTAAACAAGTAGCGAAATCATCTCCTACTCCAAGACCTGAGAGGTCAGACAATAGGTAATTAGCACTATCTGGTTCTGAAACACATCCATTCAAGGCCGTTGACACAACATAGAAATAGTTATCTCCAGGGTTTAATGTGCTTGGTGTAAACGAAATGGTAGCTGACAATGAAGTTGTTAGTGAAGGGTCATCATACCATGCATAAGATTCACCAGTAACACCTGTTACATTCAAACTAGCAATTACGTCATTAGGACAATAGATACTGTCAACAACTATAATTGGAGGAGCAGCAGGACTAGCAAGAACTTCAACCGTCAAATTAGAATCAGTTGGGCAGGCTCCGTTCGTAAGATAGGTAATGTCATATAATCCAGGTCCTAAAATGATTTCACCAGTTGAAGCATCAATAGCACCGCTCGTAGTTGACGACCAAGTTCCTCCTGGAGTACCAACTGTTATTGAGGGAGTTGATCCGAAGCAGAAGTCAGGATAGTCAACAGAATTGTCATCTAACATTTCAGCTGTCACGAATATGGTGTCCTTTTCATCACAAAACCCAACTGTATGAATAACTTCATAGGTTGTACCCGGAACTGATGTTGTAATTTCTCCGGATGCAATATCAATAACACCACCATTATCTATCTCCCAAGAACCGCCTGCTTCAATTATATTATATGGAAAAGCCGAAGCTCCAGGACAGAAATTATCAAAATCAAATGATTCATCAATAATGTCAGTAATGTCATCAACTGTTATTGGGACAAGTAATGAATAACAACCTAAAGTCTGATCTTCGATTTGAACATTGAACGTTCCTGCAGTTATTGCGAGAGTGTCAATTGAAGTTAAGTAAGGACCGTCAGAGAAGGTGTATCCATAATTTCCAGATCCACCACTAGAATTTGTGATCACAGTATCAATTACGATAGAACCGAAACCGTTTCCGCAAGTATCAGGAATTACTGTGTAATTAAATGGCAAGTCAGGCCCAGGATTCAGCACAACTGTTTGTGTTCGAGCACATCCATTTAAGTAAATGGCGTCAACAAGATAAGTTCCTGCAGGTCTTGTAATTGTGTCTCCGTTAATACCATAAGTGGTATCGGTTGGTACATTTGAAGTAAAGTAATAAGCACCAGGTGCTGAAATATTGATAACACCATCATCTGATCCGAAACAAGTTTCATCAATAGTTGTAGGTGCTGGGAATGTTGGTGGTGCGGTTACTGAAAATTGTTGGCTAAACTCAGATGTATTGCCCCAAACTCCAGTTATAGTAGCTGTAATGACATCATTTGCCGCTAACGTCAACCCCAAGTCAATTTCAATAGTATCTATATTTGTTTCTGGGCTGAAAAAGTAATTTCCAAGGAAGATTTCACCTTCTCCATAAGTACTAACATCAGGTGTTGGGTTTCGATAGAATTGTACAGAATAATTAGGAAGAGCGTTAGAAGCATAAAACATGAAACCAACATGTGTATTACCATCTGCACAATTCCAAGCCGATAATATTTCTGGCTGATCAATTCCATAATTAGGGAGTAAGATATTGGCATTGTTAGTGTCATTGAGAGTAACCATTCCGTCACCAAACAAGTCGATTCCCTGTTGATCGTTATCGTAAATTGAATTACCTTTAAAAGAACCCAGAGTTGAGAGGAAAGGTACATTGATTCCGGTAAGGCAATTGGTAATCACATTTGCTGAATCTGAGCCAACAGTCTCTGTCCCAATCCATGTTGAATTAGAGCCCTGAATGTGAATTCCACTGCCTCCAATGTCTGAATCACCGCCTACTGGGTTTAGACCAATCGTATTTCCAATAATAATCGTTTCGTTAGCTCCACCTTCGAGTCTGATTCCATCCGCACTTAATCCTCCAATATAGTTTCCATCATTCGAGCCGCCACCACCAATAATATTATTCTTGGCATTGTCTAGAATATGAATTCCGTTATTTGAGGTAAATGTTGAATTATTCACTGCAATATTGATGCTGTTATTCAGTACTACATTTGAATCTGTGGCAAGACCTGTTATAACAACATGATCAGGAACATTCCCTCCTATTATATTAGGGTCCGTACCCCCAATAGTGTTGTTTTGGGCACCATCTGTAATGATAACATTAGCAGTAGCATTGGGGAAGCTAGAATTTCCAGTTATGTCTACCCCTATTCTATTCCCTTCAACAGTATTAAATTCAGTACCAGGCCCAAAGATTGCAACCCCAAATGAAGAATTCCCAGAAATCACATTAATGTCATCAATCACGTTACTTACTGAAGCTGTATCAATAGCGACTCCCGTTACTTGATCGTTGACACCTGAAGGAGCTGTTCCACCACCACCAACATCATCATTCCCAATAAAGTTGGCTTTGATAGAGTTTGAATCCGAACCTTTGATACGTATACCCGCATTGCCGTTTGCCGTAATCACATTTTCTAAACCATTAGTTGAGTTTCCGATAGAATTTAAATTTGAAGAATTATGAAGAAACAACCCATCAAAACCATTTCCTAGATAGAAGTCATTGTTCTTTGAGAGCCCCACATTATTACCATAAATGAAATTGTTTGAGCAGCTATCCATGAAAACTCCCCATTCATCATTTGAACAAATGACATTACCTTCATCCGCGTTCCAGTCATTCCCTATATAGTTTCCAGAAGCACCATACATTAAGATTCCATTAGTATTACCTACTCCTGTTCCAGAAGCGTTACCTGTTTCATCAGTACCGATAAAATTGTTATAAATGATGTTACCGTCAGATCCGGCATCTAACACCATTCCGTGTAGGTCATTCCCAGAGATAATATTACGTTTACCCGTTCCGGCATTTCCAATTTGATTTGTTGTGGCAAAATCAAGATAAACCCCTATCAAATTCCCATTAGGAGTTAACCCATCACTCTGTAAGCCTATTAAGTTTCCTTCAACGAAGTTATTTGAGCTTAATGATATTCCAACTCCAACTGAATCATTACCCGAAATCACATTTCTGTTTGCAAGGCTTCCTCCAATTATGTTGTTCTGTGCTCCATCAAGCATAAGTGCTCCATAGGTATTGCCAAAGTTACCTCCAATAGTATTATTCACTACAACATTAAAGTCTGTTCCAGCATCTGTGATTTCAATTCCAATATTGTTACCGTCAATAAGGTTTCCGCCGCCTGCACTTGATTCACCAATTTGATTTGTTTGTGCGCCGCTACTAATAAGCACGCCTACAGAATTTGGCACTACTCCTCCTAAATCAGTTCTTAGGCCTATTACGTTCCCCGCAACCACGTTACTTTGAGTTGAAGGATTCTCCATATGAACACCATTTCCATTTCCGGATATTACATTTTGTTCAAAACTTCCACTTCCACCAATATTGTTTACTTGTGAACCATTGAGTATATATACACCATCATCATTTGAATAAGGAAGGGCACCATTAATGTCCAATCCAATGATATTGTTGTATACCAATTGATCATCAACGTTATCTAGCACTATACCAGATGTATTACCTGATATAAAGTTTCCTCCACCAAGCGAGTTGTGTCCAATAAAGTTTGTTGCTCCTGCAGTTGAAGCGACAAATACACCAACGTCTTGTACATTCGCAGACAAAGTATTTAATCTAGTAAAACCAATGTAATTTGATGCGATTGTGTTGGTGTGAGCTCCATTTTCTAAATAAATTCCGTTGAATTCATTGGCGTAGATTTCATTTCCAAATTGCGCATGAGGATTTTGACCAATGAAGTTTCCAGTACATGATGTACCAGTTAAGAATATTCCATCATCCTGACTGCCAAAACCTCCAATTGAATTCCCTCTAATATTGACTGCACTAACATCATTCAATACAATTCCCGCCGCAACATTTCCTGCAATGAGATTTGCAGAAGTGCTATAGTCACCACCAATTGAAACAGAATTAGCTGCAGACAGAACAATAATTCCCACATCTTGAATATTCAAAGCGCCAATTCCAGGGAAATCAGTTCCAATATTATTCATTTGAATATTGGTGTTTGATGAATTCTCTAAAATTATCCCTGCCTGAGTGTTGCATGAAATTGTGTTTGATTTATTTGGTGAACTAGCGAGACCAATGTTGGTGCCATTTGAGGCTGAAGTAATCCTGATCCCAACATCATTTGAAGCAGGTCCGTTAGCAGTAACGTTAGTTCCAATATAATTCCCTTGAATGTTGATATTTGTACTGGCTTCTACCAAAACACCTTCCTCAACATTATTCGAAATAACATTAAACGTTCCTATTCCATTTGGATTATCTCCTCCAACCAAAACATCATCAGAGCTAGAAGTTATTCTAATGCCTTTTGTGTTTCCGGCAGCAATATTTGTTGGTGTAATTCCAATGTAATTCCCTTGGATTGAGTTCCCTGTACCTGTGTTCAGCATATCGATACCTACTGTTGAATTTCCGCATATAAGATTCCCGACACCTTGGTTCCCAGGGCCAATTTGATTGTTAAAAGGACCGTTTTCTAACTGAACCCCAACACTATTTCCTAGTGCCATTGTTCCTCCTGGGTCACCAATGGTATTATTTGATAATTGATTTCCTTCAGCCAATCCTTCGATCAACACACCAAGGTCATTACTTTGAATAGTGTTACCGAAAGTTGTTCCAATGTCAGTAAAGTCAGCTCCTACAATCCAAATACCGGCAAACAAATTTGGTGCGGAAGCACCTACACCATCAATTCCTATTGAACAATTATCTATAGTGGTGTTATCGGATCCATCTCCGTTGACATGAATCCCTGTGTTTGAGTTGTTCGATATAATATTGATGAATCCAGCAGATCCGCCAATTGTATTCCCTATTGCTTCAATAACTATTCCATCCTGATTTTCCATTGAGGCCGTTACATTGCCCACGCCTACTCCAATATAATTACCGTCAATTGTGACATTCGGAGAAAGGCTATGGATTCCTTTCGTGTTTGCACATATGTAGTTTTCATGACCCACAGAAAGCCCAATAATGGCTTCATGTGTATTTAGGATTTTAATTCCAGTTCCATTAGCGATTGGAGCTGTCCCACTAAAGTCAGTACCAATCCTATTCGCACTAACACTAGTTCCTGAACCAGTTCCGTCAAGTAAAATACCAGTGTTCGTTGCTCCAGACTGTCCAGAAATAACATTTCCATTTGGCCCTATTCCACCAATTGTAGTATTTGTGGCATCAAATACTTTGACTCCAGAAACACCATTACCCAAACCGGATTCGTTTCCTAAAACTCCTGTTCCTATTCGGTTTCCTTCAACTCGAGTTAAATTTGCCCCTCCAAGAACATCTACTCCATATAGGTTGTTTCCGGATACTGTATTTCCGTCCCCATTCACGTAGATTCCACCAATTTGATTATTATCTCCTAGGACACCTATTCCTGTACCATTAGGAATAGTAGCTAATCCAGTCGCATCTAATCCGATAATGTTTGCCTGTACAAAGTGATTGTTTGAACCACTATTGATTCTTATTCCTGAACCTAAGCCAGAAGTAAAACCTCCAATCAAGTTTCCTCCATTCGGAAGACCAATGTTTACAGGAGCTGCACCAGCTTGTAAGAAAACTCCCACTTCTTGATTTGCAAAAGTATTAAGACCTGCCACATCAGTTCCAATATAATTGTTGAATACCCCAATGTTGCCTGAGCTGTTTTTTACATTTATTCCTATTTGGCTTCCGGCGATATAATTACGAGAAGTTAACACACCAGCCATTCCAAATTCTATGTTAAATACATTGGCGCCATCAATTTCAATAGTGTTAAATGTACTTTGAACAATACTTGTTCCTGAAGAATCTAGGCCTATGTAATTCCCGTAAACCCCTGAATTACCTGCATTAACTATAATGATATCACCTAAAAAATTTGAACTAATAATATTTCTAAGTTTTGGAGAAGTTGAGCTCCCTATGGTGATTGTTTGAGCATTTGACTGCAATAAGACACCTGTGCTACATGGCTTTGCATCATACCCTTCGTAGTCAGTACCAATAAAATTTCTTTGTATTGATGTTGAAATTGAACCAGATTCAATAATTGCAGTACCAAGTAAATCTCCAAATAAGTTTCCCGCTAGTAATCCTTTTGTTCCAATTTTATTTCCTGAACCATTATTGAATATACCATTTGAGTTCGCAGGTGGAGAAGCAGTCAGAGATGTGATTCCGTCGGGATTTAAACCGAAGATATTTCCAATAACTGTGTTATCATTTGAACCTCCACTCAAGAAAAGACCACAACTTTCTGCTGTACCGCCATTTGCTGAAAAAACATTTCTTTGCCAATGTTCTGTACCACCAATAACGCAATTCGAAGAGGCCGCAAGCCTAACTCCTGCGTTCAAGTTTCCTGCCAGGGCATTTCCATTATCAAGCCCAAATTTACATCCTTGAACTTTTAAGCCATCACATCCATCCGTATCAAGACCAAATGATGGAAACCCAAGAAAATTAATTCCTGAAACTCTTGACCCTGAAGAGGATCCACCAAATTGAATCCCATAGCCGCCAGCTCCATTAAATTCAATATTGATTGCTTGATTTCCACCTTCGACACCTAAATTTCCAGCCAAAGGTGGACCAGGAATTACAGAGCCTGTTTGTGAATATCCGTCAATGATAGATGCATTACCATTTTCGGCCATAAAAATTATTGGTTGAATCGTAGCTGGTAATGAGAGATCAGGAAGATCAAATTCAATAAAGTTTTGAAAATCAAAGTTTTGTGCAACAGCCCATCCTAACTCGCCTGGAGTTGTATTATCTCCTGTGTCATAAATCACTCGTAACTGGGTGTACTCAACTGCTCCGGCATCAGGTCTAGGATTAAAAGCGCCTTGACCTGTCAACACTCTAGGAGCTCTTCGACAGTCTTCAGGTGGAGAAGTTAAAGTGACAGGAGCAAATACTGTAAGATCTACAAATGATGAGTTTTGATCAATTATGGTAAAATACTTTAAACCATATCCATCTGTAACATAAGGGTCAACTCCAGCTGAATGGAGTCCTTCAGTACCGGGCGAAAAATTATCTCCGTTTGCTGGGTTCATCCATGTAAAATCATTTGGGCCTTCAGGAAAAAACACATTTCCACCTTCTGTTATAAAAATGCCAGGACCACCTTCAACAAATTGTCCAAACGTTGAGCCAGTTAGAGCGACACTAGCGTTTAATCTTAAAAATATGGACCCACTCGCGGTGGTACCTCCAGCATGCACATTATCTCCCGAATTCGCAGACGAATTTTCATAAAATGTATTATGAAGCAAACCAGAATTAAAATAGTTGTCATCATAATTAATTGCACCTCCATTACTTGTAACACTATTACCTATATAACTGCAGTTTACACTGGTAAGAGAACCTGTAAGAACCATAATGGCACCACCATTTTCAGCACTGTTCCCAACAAATGAAGAAGAGAATATTTCAAGAGGCGTGTCATTCATGTGAATCGCTCCACCATCACCTGTTCCAACATCAAATCCTTCGAATAAACAATAGCTAATTTTCATTTCACCAGCATTTCCATCAAAATTAAAGGCACGAGAACCATTAGTAATTGATTCAAAGCCAATTTTGGCAATCGTAATATCTGAACATCCATTTAAATCAAATATTGGTTGAGCACTATTAATTGTGATTTTAGTGTGAGCTGGATAAGCACCAATGATGTGCATTTGATTTTTCCCAGTCATCATTATCGAAGTACTTAAACTTATAGTTCCACTGACATTGATTACTATGGTGTCACCAGCTGCACCTGTTTCACATGCGTTCTTTAATGAGCCAGCTCCGTCTGAAGCCAAAGATTTAATAACAACTAAGTTTGCTGACGCTCCAATAGTAAATGATAGCGCTAAGAGTAATAATAGTTTTTTCATCTGATAAAACTGTAGTTTAGTAAACTACTTGACGTAATTTCTTTCTTATTCGTTGGTTGAAAAAAACTGCAAGCAGTATAACTTACTAAAGTAAGAAAATCCTTCAGAAACGTATTCAATTGAATTCAAAATTTTATGAATGAGAATTGAAGATTACTTCAGTTGCTCCTCCATAGCCATATTCAGAAAAAGGCGCGTCATGGTAAACCAATTTGTAATCTTGTTCAAATCTTAGTTTGTTCAGATATGAAAATATTTCAGATTTTAGTACGCCCTCCCCTTTTCCGTGGATCAGAACAACCTTCGCCCAATTCTCTTGTATAGCCCGTGAAACAAACCTTCTGCAGCTTTCCATTTGTTTGGTTAAAATCTCATGATTTGTCATATTCGAATGGCTCTTTAGAAGATTTTCAATATGCAAATCAATTTCGTATTTCTTAAGGTTTAATGCGGCATCTTTTGACCGATTAAGAACTTCTTGATGATCCTTATTAAGGACGTCTTCAGATATTTTAAATTGGTTTTGATTTGAAATTGGGGCAATCTCAGATGAAGAGTAATTTCGTTCAAATCCATCCGAATCTATAATTGTGATAGTTCCCGACTCAATTAGTTTTATTTCACCGGTAATGTCATCATGAATTACCGAAATGTAATCACCTACTTTAAACATTTGAAAGACCAGTAAAATCAACAATCAGAATCCAATTCGAGTAGATTAAATAAGAAGGGACTCCTATTGAGATTAAGTAGATTAGAGCGTAAACAGTTTTTTGAAAAAGAGTCAAGTCTAGCGTGATTTCAAGTTTCAGAAGCTGTTTTATTTGATCGACCAAGAGCTTCTCGTTTTCCCAAAGAACCATATCAGATGGAATGATGTCTTTTATTTTTGGGTTATTATCCAAAAACACTCTCCTAATCGTCCAATAATCTTTATTTGAAAGACCATCATATGATCTTGTATAATTGAATTCGATTTCTTCTAAATCTTGATAAATCCTTTGGCTTTTTTGGAATCCTCGAACTTTGAATGCCATGAAGAAACCAAAAATCATGAGAATAAAGAAGTCAAGGTACCAGCCAACGCAAATTACTGTTAGCGAACTGAAAAGAGTGAAATACATTTTAACATTATCGTTCTTAGGAAAGAATAGCGCTTCAATGATTTTACCTCCATCTAAAGGGTCTAAAGGAGTTAGATTTAATATGTTTATTACTAAAAGGAGCATAGAAATCTCTAAGATGAACTCATTTTGATATCCATTTAAGAACATCACAAACAAAACAGAGCCAATTAAAATGCCTGGTAGTGGCCTCATTAGGGCTATATTGATTCTTTGCTTTTGAGAGATTTTTGACGCCTTACCAGATACCATAGCTCCAATAAAAGGTATGAACATCATGTTTAACGACTTATATCCATAGGCTCTCATAGTGAGGTAATGTCCTAGTTCATGAAGTAGTAAAATTGCCACTATTTCTGAGACGAAAATAAAGTTGTCTTGAATGACAGAATAAAACACAGCTACAAACAATAGCACAGAGAGTCCAAGTTTTACGAACATTGACTTTCTATCTTGCGCAACAAGTTCTGGTTTAGTAGGAAATATGTGATCGTCAGAGTCAAACATTTCTCAAATTTAGTGAGATTTTGGCAATTGTGATTAATTTTACAACATGCTTGTAGCCAAAAACATCCACAAAAAATATGGGGAGCTCGAAATTCTCAAGGGAATTGATATAACAATTAACAAAAAAGAGATTGCCTGTATTGTAGGTGCTTCGGGGGCTGGAAAAACAACTCTACTTCAAATACTAGGTACTCTAGACCAGCCTGATATCGGTACTTTGGAACTGAACGGTGAGAATATAATTGGTATAGAAAAGAAAAAGTTAGCACAATTTAGAAACCAAAAATTGGGTTTTATTTTTCAGTTTCATCAATTGTTACCTGAATTTACTGCTGTTGAAAACGTAATACTTCCGGCTTTAATAGGTGGAGTATCAAAGAATGATGCTATCAAAAAGGCAGATGAGCTTTTGGATTTTTTAGGGATGGGTCACAGACTTGAGCACAAACCTTCAGAACTTTCGGGTGGAGAGCAGCAGAGGATTGCTGTAGCTAGAGCACTGATCAATTCTCCTGAGATCATATTTGCTGATGAACCTTCAGGAAATCTAGATTCAAAGAACTCAGACGAACTGCATGAATTATTTTTTAGACTCAAAGATGAGTTTGATCAAACCTTCGTGATAGTCACTCATAATAATAGCTTGGCCGAAATGGCTGATGTGAAGTACGAAATGAAAGATGGGAAGATCATTTAAGTGATGGAACTCAATGATATCAAGATTTTCTTAGACTCAAAAGTTGAAGACTATAACCATACTTCATTCATATCAGATGATCCAATTCAAGTAGTACATCAATTCTCAAAAAAAGAAGATATTGAAATTATCGGTTTTCTCACGGCTACTATTGCTTGGGGAAACAGAAAGTCTATTATCAAAAATGCGAATCGGTTAGTTGAAATAATGCAACAAAGGCCTCATGAGTTTATCTTGTCTTATAATGATGATCAAGAATTCGATTTTGTTCATAGAACCTTTAATTCAGAAGATTTGAAGTTCTTTTTCAGAAGTCTGCAAAACATTTACTTGAACTTTGGAGGTTTAGAGGAAGTTTTTGATAGAAAACTTCCTACAAAAGAAAGAATTGTGAAATTCAGAAATACATTTTTACTTGTTGATCATTTAGATCGTTCAAAGAAACATCTTTCTAATCCTGACAAGGGTTCATCAGCAAAACGAATCAACATGTATTTGAGATGGATGATTAGAAATGATAAGAAAGGTGTTGATTTTGGTATTTGGAAAAAACATAAATCTGCCGACCTATATGTACCGTTAGATGTACATACGGGAGTTTCTGCAAGGCAACTTGGATTGATTACTCGAAATCAGAATGATTGGAAAGCCCTTGAAGAATTGATGGCACACCTTCAGAAATTTGATTCTAATGATCCTTGTAAATATGATTTCGCATTGTTCGGACTAAGTGCAAATAAAGAACTAAATTGAACTCACTTTTTAACTTAAAAAGGCGATATTTGTTTCTATGAGTTTTGTTTACCCTAACTTTTTATGGGCATACCTTCTGATTGCAATTCCAATCATCATTCATCTCTTTAATTTCAGGAGATACAAAACTGTTTACTTTTCAAGGGTTTCATTTTTAAAAGAGGTTACTGAAGATTCAAAGTCAGGAACTAAACTGAAACATCTTCTAATTCTATTTAGCCGAATTCTTGCCATTATGTGCTTGGTAACAGCATTTGCTCAACCATTTATTGCAAACGAAGAAGGAGAAAACACAGAAAACGTTACTTCCATTTATATTGATAACAGCTATAGCCTTCAAGCAGAGGGAAAGGATGGAGACTTGTTAAATGAGATTAAAAATAAGGCTATTGAATTGGTTAAATCACTTGATCAAAATGAGAAAGTTAATCTCTTAACGGCTGACCTGCTTTCAAAACACCAAAGATTTTATTCTAAATCAGAAATCATTGAAATGATTAAAGAGGTAGATTTTTCTCCAAAGTCCACCCCTCTCTACTCTGTCATAAATACCCAGGTAGATTTATTGAATGGTATGGAGGAAAAAGTTAATAAAAGAATCTTCTTGTTTTCTGATTTTCAGGAGTCAACTTCTGATTTGAATGCATGGTCACGACCTGAGATTGCATCCTATTACTATCAGGCATCTGCAGAACAAAAGGGAAATGTTTTCATTGATTCAATTTGGTTTGAAACACCCGTACATAAAGTGAACACTCCAATTGATTTACATTTTCGTATTCAAAACATGTCTCAAGAAGAACAAATCGATTTGCCAATAACCCTGAGTATTGATGGAAACAACCCTGGTCCGAAAAGAGTTAATGTGCCTGCTAATTCGTTTGTGGATGAATCTATAAACTTCACTGATAAAACTGCTGGAATAAAATCGGGAGAATTAAAAATATCCACCAATCAATTATTCTTTGATGACAATTTCTTTTTCACCTATGAAATAAAAGAAGAAGTTAAAATTTTACTCATCACCGAAAGTGACGACCAATCGGCTAATTTAACTCAACTCTATAATGTTTCAGACTATTATAACTGTGAGGTAAGAAGCATAAACAATGTCTCCTCTGAAGATTTTAAGGGGCAAGAATGTGTGATTTTTCAAAATGTGAACTCTATTCCCTCGGGAATAGCAGACTTGGCTCAGAACATTTTAAAAGAAGGAGGGACAGTTACTTTAATTCCGGGAGAAAAGAAAAGCTATGACAGCTGGGGGAATTTTCTTTCAAAAAATGGCTTACCTTCTTTAGGTGAATTAAAAACTGTAAACAGTCAAATAGACAACTTTAATTTCGTAGACCCATTATACAATGGCGTTTTTGAAAGTGATCCTGAGAAATTTAAGAACCCAAAACTGAACTCGGCATTTGATGTTATTGTAAACTCTAATCACAATTTCATATCATTGTTTAGCATCTCAAATGCCGACCCATTTCTGTTCTATTCAAAAATTCAAAACGGAAGGATAGTTTGCATGAGTTCACCTTTACAAGCAGAATACACTGATTTTCAGAATCATGCATTGTTTGCGGCGACATTTTTAAGAATTGCAGAAACCTCGACTTATGAAAAGCCATTATACGGTTTAAGTGGTGAACTTCCCAATTACCCATTGAATATAGAGGTTGATGACAAATCCCCTATTCATATTACGAATAAACAGTTTAAAGTGGATGCTATCCCTCAGATTATAAACTCAGAAAACTCAAGATATATTTCTTTTAGTCATTTAGAAGATGAGATTACTCAATCAGGTGTGTATGATTTGACAGATAATAAGGAATTCAATCAAAAACTTGGTGTCAATTATAATCGCATTGAGTCAGTAACCCAATGTTTTGAAACAGAAGAAGTTCAGATGTTATTTGAAAATGCAGGCTGGAAAAATGCCGAAGCTCTAGAACTTAGTGAAGGCGGAGATATTGAAATTAATAGTTTGAAAGCAAAAGAATACTGGAGAATTCTACTAATTTTGAGTCTGGTTTTTATCGCAATAGAGATTTTATTATTAAAGTTCTGGAAAAGTTAAAACATGAAAATTCTCATAAAATCAGCAAAAATAGTAGATTCAAAATCTGAGTTTAACGGACTAACTAAGGATATATTAATTGTAGATGGGGTAATCTCTGAGGTGTCAGATTCAATCTCAGAGGAAGTTGATCAAACAATTAAACACGATAATCTTCATGTTTCAATTGGCTGGTATGATTGTAAAGTGAATTTCTGCGATCCAGGTTTAGAAATCAAAGAAGATTTAGATAGCGGATTAAAATCAGCTGAAGTTGGTGGAATGACTGCAGTAAGTGTTATACCGAATACAGAACCAGCTATATCAAACAAATCCCAAGTTGAGTACATATTAAAGAAATCAGCATACTCTTCAGTGAATGTTTATCCTTACGGGGCGATAACTGAAAAACTTAATGGAGAGCAGCTTTCAGAAATGTACGACATGAAAGAAAGCGGAGCTATCGGATTTACTGATGGACCCAAAGATGTATCTGCCGGGATTTTATACAGAGCACTACTCTATGCTAAGAATTTTGATGGTAAAGTGATTAGCTTCCCTTTTGATCAAAGCTTGTTTGGAAAAGGATATGTGAATGAAGGAGAAGTAAGTGTTCTTACTGGCCTAAAATCAATTCCTTCAATTTCTGAATACATAAGAGTTCAAAGAGATTTAAGTCTGTTGGAATATACTGGTGGCTCACTTCATTTTACAGGAATATCTACTGCTCAAAGTATTGAGCTTATAAGAAATGCAAAGAAAGAAGGGTTAAATGTTAGCTGTGATGCTCATGTTTTAAACCTTGTCTATAATGATAAAGAATTATTGACTTTTGATTCTAGTTTCAAGGTTCTACCACCTTTAAGAAATGAGAGCGATCGAAAAGCTCTAATCGAAGGAATTAAAGATGGGACAATTGATGCTGTTTGCAGTAATCACAATCCTCAGAATATTGAGAATAAAGATCTGGAATTTGATTTAGCAGATTTCGGAGCTGTCGGCACACAAACCTTGTTTCCATTGCTTAATACAGTCGAAGGACTATCATTAGAAGCCACAATTGATTCAATTTCAAGGAAGCCGAGAGAAGTATTTGGTTTAGATAAAATTGAAATAAAAGAAGGAAGCTTAGCAGAGCTTACCCTTTTTGACCCTGAAGCTAATGCAGTATTCGAGAAGGATGATCTATACTCGAAATCTAAGAATACACCTATTCTTGGTAAAGAGCTAAAAGGAGAAGTCTTAGGGACTATTAATAACGGACTTTTGACGATAGTTGAGTAATGGCGAAGAAGAAAACAAAAGGTAAATTTTTGAGCACTTTTTTCTCTGAGAGAAAACAGGTTGGAGCAGTTGCACCTAGCTCAAGATTTTTGGTGAAATCAATGTGTGATAAGATTGATTTCGAAAATGCAGAGGTTATTCTTGAATTGGGTCCGGGCACAGGTGTGTTCACATCTGAGTTATTGAAAAGATCAAAAGAAAATACGAAAATAATCACTTTAGAACTTAATGAGGATTTTTACAATCATCTCACAGAGAAGTTTGATGATAATCGCTTAGAAATCTTGTTCAGATCTGCAGATGAAATTGAAGATATTCTTAAAGAAAGAGGAATTGAAAAAGTGGATGCCATCTTGTCATCACTTCCTTTAACTGTAATCCCAAAAGAGATTAAGAATGAGATAGTTAGCCAATCTTTTGAAGCGTTGAAAGAAAATGGTATCTATGTTCAATATCAATATTCGCTAAACGCAAAGAAACTGCTCGAAAGAACTTTTGGTAAAATGAAGATGGGCTTTGTTGCTGTTAACATGCCTCCTGCTTTTGTATACCTAGGAACAAAGAAGTCTTAAAGTGAACTCTTCTTTGGAAGTTCTGCTCCTCCCCACTCTAACAAGTAGAAACCTTCTCGATTAAATGATTTTAATTCAGGTGCCAAAATGATTGGATTAGCTTTGTACTTATCTGAACCTTGAAAAATCATAAACACTCTTCTTTCATTTTCAGGCTTAGGATCAACCCTCAAATCACCAATCACTGAGTCATAGTTCTCATCAATTAAGAACTGAATATCAGCATAGTCAGTTTGTTCAATCCTTGGGGCCCAATATGTAATGAAGTCAGCCTTTTCAGTCGGATTAAAATTCAATTCAGACAGAACATTTTCTAAAAATTGAATGCTTGTATCTGTATCAATTTGAAAGCCAAACAGCCCAGCTTCAGACCGTTGAAAACTAAGGTTGTCATGCGCTCCTTCCCAAAACAAATAAGGATAATTTTGACCATCAACTGATAGTTGATTTTTTGAAATTGTCACATCCCACCCATCATCATATTTTGGATAGGTGAAAGTTAAACTAGATGAATTGCTCAACTGCAAAGAAGCAGTCAAATCCTCATCTGAGTATGCATAAATCACAGGCTTCTCTTCAATGATTTCAACTCCATCAGGTAATTTATCACTCGTAACAAAGTTCATGACCACATGATGTCCCCCTTGAAAATTGTAATCCCAACAAACTATTTCAGCATATTTTGGATGAAAGAAGAATATAGCCGTGTCTTTGATAGAAAGCGTTAGCTTAAACTCGCCTTGAGCATTTGACTTGGTGTTAGATGATCGGTCAAGGTTTGAAATGATTCCATTCTCTACTTTCCCTTCAGACCAAGCTTCTGTAACTACGCCAGTGACCACACACACGTTTGAAGGAATAGAATCTAAAGCTTCATCACTTACCACATACCAATAATCTCTAGGTAGATATTCTGCCAAGCATACATTAATAGAAAAGACAAATCCTAAAGCGAATAATAATTTCATAGCTATAAGTTTAATTCAGTCGACTTAATTTCAGTGCCTCCCCACTCTACTAATGTGAATCCATCTCTTTTGAAAGATTTGAATTCTTGAGAGATTGTATTGATTTCTGGATAGCTGTCAAAAGTAGAAAAGTACATGTAAATTCTTTTTGAGTTATCAGGTTTTGGATCAACCTTAAGTTCAGCTATTTGACTTTCGTATTCTGAATCGACAATAAATTGAATCAAAACAAATTCTGATTTAATCATCCTTGGTCCCCAAAAAGTTATGAAGTCTGCTTGTTCTGTTTCATTTAATCCCATTTTTGTAAGTGAGCTCTCTAAATAAGAAGTAACCTTAGCTTTTGATATTACATCTCCAGAAATGCTTCCGTCTTCTTCTTTATTAAACGCGAGTTTATCTGACTCTCCTTCCCAAAAGAGATATGGATATGACTTGCCTTCACTGCTCATACCATTCTTGCTCACTTTCACATTCCAGTCTTCATCTAATTTTGGATAGGTAAAAGTTAGCTCGCCATGATAATCTAAATCAATATTCACATCTATGTCTTCTTCAGAATATAAATAGATGACTGGTTTAGCCGAGACTTTAATTAAATCATTGGCGCTTGAATTAAAGTTGAGAGTTACAACATGCTGTGATTGAAAATTATAACTCCAAACGACTACTTCATTATACTGAGTTTTAAAAAAGAAGATTGACGTATCAGTTGATGGTATTAAAAGCTTGTAAGCACCTAAACTGTCAGTTTGAGTACTGAATTCACCATCTAGGGTCGATACCTTTCCATTCGGCACTGCAACATTATTATTATAAGCAAAGCCTTTAACCAGACAATAACCTAATGGAACTGCAGATTCCATAGAGTCTGCTACAATTGTATAAGGAGATGGTCCCAAACCTCTTCGTCCAAAGGAAATTGAGGTCAAACAAACTAAAGTGATCAAAAGTAATGCTCTCATATTTTTATCTAATTCATTAAATATCTTCTTTCTCAAGATCAATCACTGACCCACCCCATTCAAGAAGAGTAAAACCTTCTCTATTAAAGGATTGAAACTTTTGAGGATGAGTTAATACATCTGGTTTTACATCAAAGTTTGAGTAGTACATGTACACCCTTCTTGAATTATCTGGAATTGGATCTATTGTTAGCTCCGCTATTTGCGTCTCATAATCTTCATCAATAATGAATTGAACCATCACAAAGTTCGAAGTCACCATTTTCGGAGCCCAGAATGTAATGAAATCTGCTTTCTCAATCTGGTTAAGACCTAATTCTTCTAGTTTCAGCTCTAGAAAGCTCTCTACATTATTCTTCTCTACAACAGACCCATTGAGACTTCCATCTTCTTCAAAATCAAAATTAATGTTCTTAGACTCACCTTCCCAAAACAAATAAGGATAGGGCTTTCCTTCGTGAATAATACCATTCTTATTTACTGTAACATCCCACTGCGAATCCAATTCGGGATAAGTGAATGTCAAATCTCCGTGATAGTCTAGTTGAAGACTGGTAGTAAGCTCATCTTCAGAATAGAGATAGATGACAGGTTTGAATGAGATAGTCATTGGCATCTCATCATTAGTATTAAAGTTTAAGGTTACCACATGTTGAGATCTGAAATTATAATTCCAAACGACAACTTCATTATACTGTTTCTTGAAAAAGAAAATACTCGTATCAGTTGATGGAATTAATAATTTGTATTCTCCCAAGCTATCGGTCATGGTAGAATACTTTCCATTCAATGTTGCGACTTTACCATTAGGTACACCAATATTATTTTTAAATGCGTGACCTTTTACCAAGCAAAATCCAACCGGAACACCTGATTCTAAAGAGTCTCCTAGTATTGTGTATTTCGTTGGGTCAACAAATTTCTCGCCTGCAAGGGTATTGATACCACAAATGACTAAAATCCCAAGTAGAGCTTTTTTCATGAGTTAGAGGTTAATTTTATTCTGTCCAATTTCAGTACCTCCCCACTCTAGCAAGGTAAAGCCGGTTCTTTGAAATGATTCAAATGTTTGGGGAACAGATTCTATTTGAGGATCTATTTCGTATCCAGTGAATTTCATGTAAACTCTTCTGTTCGCATCAGGCTTTGGCTCAATATTCAGACTCGCAATTTGAGATTCATAATCTTCATCAATGACAAATTGAACAAATGAAAAGTTATGAGCAACTATTCTAGGTCCCCAAAATGTAATGAAATCTGTTTTTTCGGTCTCATTGAAACCCATTTGTTCTAATGATGATTCTAGAAATGTCACTACCTCATTTGATTGGATCATAGACCCACTTCGAACTTTATCAACTTTATCGTACTCAAGAGATGAAATCGTTCCTTCCCAAAATAGATATGGGTATGTTTTTTCGTTAACTGATATGCCACTAGGTCCGACCTGTGCTTGCCAACCGTCAATGTATTCTGGATACGTAAATGTTAGTTCTCCTTTAAAATCCAGATTAAGGTTAACTCGTAAATCTGTCTCAGAATACAAATAAATGACTGGTTTATCTACTTCTAGTTGATAGACATTTGCTCCAGGATTGAAGTTAATCACGACTTCATGCCCTGACTTAAAATTATAGTTCCAAATAACTACTTCAGAATATTGAGATTTGAAGAAAAAGATAGCTGTGTCTTTTGAAGAAATCAGTAACTCAAAGGCTCCTGAGCTATCAGTTTGGGTGTGATAATTGCCGTTTAATGTTGACACTTTCCCATTGAATATTGGAGTTCCATAGTTGTATGCAATTCCTTTTATTAGGCACATTCCTTTTGGCACTGTTGAAGATTCAACATCTGAAACTACATTGTAAGCAGGTGGCAATGATTTGCCTGCAAATGAAATGTTTGAAATTAGAATTAAGCCTAAGAGTATATATTTCATTAAAATGTTTTTTGATCATTGGAAATGGCTCCACCCCATTCTACAAGAGTCAATCCAATACGTTCATTTTTTTTAAGATGTTATCGTAATGCTTTCCTTATCTGTATCAAAGCCATAGCTGGCAGAGAGGCTAAATAATATTAACAAGAATGAAATATATTTCATATTAATGTGCTAAAGAGTTAAGATCAAGAACTCCTCCGCCCCATTCAACCATAGTAAAACCAGATCTCTCAAATGATTTAAGTTCTTGGGGGATCACTCGAATTCCGATATTGTCGTCAGAGATGTTGGAACATTTCATGAAGATTCTTTTCGATTTATCTGGCTTAGGTTCAATTGTTAAGGTTCCAATTTCTGAATCATATTTATCGTCTATAACAAATTGCACGAAGGCAAATTTATCTTTTTGAAGGATTGGCCCCCAATATGTTATAAAGTCTGTTTTTTCTTGATTGTTCAATCCAATGAAATCTAATTTGTCTTCTAAGAAATCAATAACTTCTTCATTCTTCACTATGAATCCTTCAATTTCAGTTTGTTTAAAAGAGTAACTGAGATCGTCTGTTTTCCCTTCCCAAAATAGGTATGGGTATTTTTTTTCTTCAACTATTAATTCATTATTCTGGATGTCTACAGTCCATCCATCTTTATATTCTGGATAAGTGAATATGAATTCTCCGAGTGGATCAATTTCTAGATCTACAGAAATATCTTTATCAGAGTATAAATAAATAATAGGTTTTCTTTTAATCAACTGATTTTCATCTTTTTCCTTGATAAGATAAACATCCATTTCTACTCTATGCTGTTCTTGAAAGATATAGTCTTCAATCACCAATTCATTCCAACCTTCAAGGTAAAAATAGATTACCGAATCTGAGCTTTTCAATTCAATAGAGAAATAGCCTTCTTCGTCCGTTCTCACCCATCTTCCAGATGAAGTACAGCCCACTAAACATTTCTCAATAGGGTCAGCACTTGAATTCATTTTCACATGTCCTTCTAAAATGAAACGTTTCTTTTTGATCGTTTCATCTTTCTCATCTTTAACTATAGTATACTGAATAGGCTGAAGTCTTAAGTCTTCAATAGCCATTGAGGTAGAATAAAATCCTGCAAAAAATAATAGTAAAAGAATTCTCATTTGATAGATTTTGATTTAAATACAATGAGAATTAAGAAAAGTTCAATTAGAATCCTTCTTTGATTTTTTCAAAATGCTCAAACTTTTCTTGAATATAAGTAATTAATTCATAGTCTGTTGCTCTCTTCAAGAAGTCAGTATTTAAATTTAGAAATCTTATAAACTCATCATAATCATCTGAACTTAAATCTACTATGTCATTGTGCACGTAAACTCTTAAGATTTCTTTTACGATATCATTTTGTTGATCTTGAAACTCCATTTCAGCAACTTTCCTCTTTGTTTTCTCCCTTTTAGAAAAGGCCATATAAAGCGCGGTGATGGGACTACTAATTGCGTTAGTTATTGTGACAACTGGTATTTCTCTTTTCGCAATCGCTTCTCTTTCCTCCTTCAGCTGATCAAGTGTTTTAAGAGGTTTCACAATTACCTCTGCGCCTGTAAATTCTAACGATTCAATGAAAAGATTGACATTGTAAACCTTCTTGTAAGCACTGTCAGCAAAGCTCAAGTAAATTGTTTGATAACCTACCACTGAAATACCAATTTTATCTTTCTTCTTGACGGTAATTGAAAAAGATCCATCCGAATTACCAAAAATCCCTTTGCCTACAGATTTATTAACCACTACCAAATCATAGAAGCCAACATTAAAAATAGAATCTTCAACTGAACCATTTACGGTCACCAGAGAGTCTTGATAATTGGCTTGACTCATGGCATTTAGGCCCATGAGCAGTATAAGTATAGAAAAGATGCTTTTCATTGAGTCTTTAAAGTAACAAAAATTACTCCAAACATATTCTTAATCTTTGTTAAGGCTTAGAAGAAGATTTTAGGATAAGCAGAAATTCCTTCAAAGAATTGGTGTAAATTTGCAGTATGAAAACGGTCGTAGTCGGATTGTCGGGAGGAGTTGATTCCTCAGTTGCAGCTTACCTTCTCAAAGAAGAGGGGTATAATGTTATTGGGATTTTCATGAAGAATTGGCATGACGAGTCTGTGACCATTTCTGACGAATGCCCTTGGATAGATGATAGCCAAGACGCACTCTTAGTTGCGCAAAAGCTAGGAATCCCTTTTCAAACACTTGATTTATCTGCCGAATATAAAGACAGAATTGTCGATTACATGTTTGACGAATACAAGGCTGGACGAACCCCAAACCCTGATGTGCTGTGTAATAGAGAAATCAAATTTGATATTTTTCTTCACGAGGCTGAAAAGTTAGGAGCTGACTTTGTGGCCACAGGTCATTATTGTCAAAAAGGAGAAGAAAACGGGAGGTTTAAGTTGCTCGCAGGTGCTGACAAGAATAAAGACCAGAGCTATTTTCTATGTCAATTAACCCAAAAGCAATTATCAAAGGCTCTTTTCCCAATTGGTCATCTACAAAAATCAAAAGTGAGAGAAATTGCTCAAGAGCAAGATTTGATTACTGCTGATAAAAAGGATTCACAGGGACTTTGTTTTATTGGCAAGGTGAAGCTTCCTGTTTTTTTACAACAAAAGCTTGAACCAAAAGAGGGAGACATTATTGAATTAAGTAATGACTTGCAGATATTTAGAGATTATTCAAGAATCACTGATTCAGATGATTACAATAGATTATCTAAAGCTTTTAATTACAAAGAAAGTGATGGAGAAATTGTAGGAAAGCATCAAGGTGCTCACTACTTCACAATAGGACAAAGAAAAGGTCTTGCGGTGGGCGGCACTCCTCTTCCTTTGTTCGTTATCGGTACTGATGTCGAGAAGAATATTATCTACACAGGACAGGGTGATGCGCATCAAGGGTTAAATAAAAATGCGCTTTTCATTGAAAAAAATGAAGTGCATTGGTTGAGGGATGACCTCAAATTAGAGTTTGGTGAATCTCGCCAATATGATGTGAGAATTAGATATCGTCAAGAATTGGTGAGCTCTACCCTGCACATGCATGAAGAAGGATTATACATTCATTTTTCAAAGGCTATGACTGGAATATCTCCTGGTCAATTCGCGGCATGGTACAATGGAGAAGAATTGATTGGTTCTGGTGTTATTGGGCACTAAAAAACCGCTCCATTCAAAGAACGAAGCGGTCATTATTTAACCAAATAGCAACAAATGCTAATTCAAACTATAATTTCCTATAAAATGATCTGGGCTCAACGTTTTAGCAGAAGCCATACCATGAACAATATCAAGTAATTCGGCTACCTCGTTAATAGATAACCTACTTTGAGCACCTTGAGATTTATGTCTACTCAATTTTTGTTGTGCCTTTCTTACAATATTTTTATTGATGTCTTGTAAATTCATATCATAAATTTTGATTCGTCTGAGAATGAATACGCCGACCTTTTAATTTAAGTTTCATTCATCATTCAAATTAATTTCAATATAACAGTTCAAATTATGTGCCATACCGCATAAATCTGGCTCAACAATCAGTTTATCAGTGAGATAAGCGCAGTAGTCGAAAACTATAAAAATCTCTAAAAAAAACATTATATTTGAGAGATTGCCTAGTCCCGAATGATTAAGACCGAAGAAAGCATAGACTCAATTGACCAAAACAACTTAGAAGGTTGGAATATGGTTAGAACTGACCCTTCCACCACTCTATTGATGGCAGAAGATAGCTTAGCTAGATCAAAAGAGTTAGATTACGAAAAGGGAGTTGCCTACGCATTGGGCAACATGGGAGCTGCAAACACTTGGTTATCTGATTATGAGAAAGCCTTAGAGTATTGTTTTGCCTCTGTTGAAATGCTTCAAAAATTAGGCGAGAAAAGTCAGGAGGCTCATATTCAATATTATTTATCAATTGTATTTTACTTTCTATCAGACCCAGACAAACAGGTAATTCACGCTCAAAAAGCTTATAATATTTCGGCTGAACTCGGAGATGTAGATGGACAGGCAAATGCATTGAACGGAATAGGAACTGCGCAATACACAAACAATAAGAATGAAGAGGCCATTGAGACCTTAACAAAAGCTCTAGGCTTAGCTAAGTCAGGTAACGACAATAAATTGCTAGCAAGAATTAATGATGGATTAGGAAACTCTCACATCAACTTAGGCCAATATGATGAAGCTTTGAAATTCATGAATACTTCTCTCAAAATTTTAGAGAAGAATGAAGCTAAGCAAACCTTATCCTATTCTCATGACGCCATTGGAGTGATTTACACGAAACTTGCAAATTTCCCTAAAGCTTTAAAACATTTTAATATCTCTTATAAATTGAGAGAAGAAATGGGCTTTAAAGACGGAATGGCTCAGACAAAAATTCATATTGCAGAGTCGTATGTGCTGGCAGGCGATAATTTATCTGCAGTTCAAAGTTATAAGGAAGCACTTCAAATAGGAACAGACTTAGATTCAAGTGAACTTATCTACAAATCTCACGAAGGTCTTTCTGGGCTTTATGAAGACATGGGTAATCTTACGCTCTTCGTTAAACACTTTAAATCTTTTCACACGGCTAAACAGAGACACTACTCTGAAACAGAAGGAAAGAAAATTAGAGCCTTTGAATTAAAAGGAAGACTAGAGCAAATTGAGAAAGAAAAGGCCGAATTAGAACTAAAAAACAATCAGCTTGAAAGCTATTTTAAAGATGTTCAAACTCTAAGTTCTATTGGTCACGAAATCACATCAACCTTAGATATTGAAGGAATATTTCAAATAATCTATGAACGAATCAACTCCTTAATGGATGCTCAGGGGATATTCGTAGGCTTATGTAATTATAAAGAGGATAAGCTTCAAGTTAAGCTTGCAATTGACAATGGAAAGAGAGATAATTACTTTGAATATTCTTTGAAAAGCAGAAAGTTAACCAACTATGCGGTAAACACTGGAAAGAGCGTGCACATCAACGACTATGACTCTGAGATCAAATCTTATTTTGAAGAAGGAGAAGAAGTGTTGCATAATACACCTCAATCTGTAGTCGTTCTTCCTTTAGAAGTTAAAGAACAAATTATTGGTGTTCTTTATGCGCAAAGTTTCAAGAAAAACTCGTTTTCGAAGCATCACTTTAACATCCTCAAAAGTTTTGCCTCTTACATTGCAATCGCTCTCGATAATGCATCTCTCTACACAAATATGGAAGAGAAAGTTCAAGAAAGAACTGAAGAACTTCAAACAACTCACGACAATACGCAGCTATTAAACAAAATCGGTCAAGAGCTAATCGCAACATTAGATTTTGAAGATGTGTTTGAAAAGTTATATGCCAACGTAAATAAGCTAATGGATGCTGCAGCATTCGGAATAAGAATCTTTAATAAGGATGAAAACAAGATTGATTATCCTTATGAATATGAAAAAGGGAAAAGGCTTGCTGTGATGGAAGACACAATGGAGAATAACAATAACTACTCTGTTGTATGTATTAAAAAGAATGAACCAATTTTCATCAACGACAATTTAAAAGAATACAAGAAATGGGTTGATGAAATCATGGTAATGGATGTTGATGACAGCAGCATGTCACACTCTCTAATCTTTTACCCTTTAAGAAGCAGTAAGGGAGAAGTCATGGGTGTTCTTTCAATTCAATCTTTTGAACGCAACGCCTACTCCGCTTATGATTTAACGATTGTTGAATCTTTAGCTCAGTATACCGCAATTGCACTTGAGAACTCTACGAGTTTCGAAATGATGGAAGCAACAGTTGCTGAAAGAACCAAAGAAATTACTAAAACCTATGAAGATTCAAAACTGCTTTCTGAAATAGGTAGATCGATTACATCTCAGTTGAATGTAGAATCAATCATTAATGTGGCTTATAAAAACATTAATGAGCTAATGGATGCCGAAGGTTTTGGAATTGGAATATTTGAAAAAGAAAAGAACTGTCTTTCTTTCCCTGGATATATTGAAAGTGGAGAACATCTTGAAGGCGCACAATACGACCTAAAAGACACCAATAGACTGGCAAGCGTTTGTTTTAATAAACAAATGGAAATGAAAATTGATGATCTTGAGAAAGATTACAAGAAATTCATCAACGCTTATGTTAAGCCACAAGTAGGGAGATCTGTAACCTCAATAATTTATTTACCCTTAGTCGCTAAGGATAAAAAAATCGGGGTAATTACCGTTCAGAGTTTTAAGAAAGCGGCTTTCACCGATTACCATATAAGTATGCTGCAATCTATCGCAGTTTATACCGGGATTGCCTTGGATAATGCGAAGCTATACAGTGGCATGGAAGATATTGTTCGCGAACGGACTTCTGAAGTTGTTGAGCAAAAAGAAGAAATTGAACAATCTTACCAAAACACCAAGTTAGTAAGCCAAATCAATAAGGATATTTCGTCTTCTATAACGATTGAAGGAATTATAGATGCTGTTTACGAGAATGTGAACTCATTAATGGATGCAACAGGCTTTGGGATTGGAATTCACAGGCCTGCTGAGAACAAAATTGTAATGCCAGGTTATATAGAAAACGGGAAAAAACTTCCGAATTTCGAATATAACATTGATGATCAAAGGCTTGCAACTTTCTGTTTTAACAATGAAAAAGAGGTCTTCATTTCAGATTATACAATCGAATACGAGAAGTACATTGCCGGAATTCAAGCACCTGTATCAGGAAAAGACTCAACCTCTATTATTTATATACCTCTTTTCTCAAAGAACAAAATTGTAGGAGTGTTAACCGTACAATGTTTTACTAAAAATGCCTACAACGAATACCATATGGATATTCTTAGAGGTTTAGCTGCTACAATTGGTGCAGCCATTGAGAATGCGACACTGTATGAAAATCTTGAAGAGAAGGTAAAAGAAAGAACATTAGAGGTTGTTGCTCAAAAAGAGCAAATAGAGAAAGCATCTGAAAACACGAAAATATTAAGCGAAGTTGGTAAGGAAATAGCATCAGAGCTACACTTAAAAAATGTTGTTTCAAAAGTATATGACAATATCAATAGTATGATGGACGCTAGCATCTTCGGCATTGCTGTATTCAGAGAAGAAAAGAGCGACCTACTTTTTTCAGGAGCTATTGAAAAAGGAGAAAAGCTTAAAGACTTTTGTTATGAATTAGATGATGAGCGCATAGCCACCAGATGTTTCCATAATTCAGAAGAAATCATAATTAATGATTGGCAAAAAGAATTTAGTAATTACGTGAGTGCTGATTATGAGGCTTCAGAAGGAGGCATGCCTGAGTCAATGATCTATTTACCTTTAGTTTCTAAAGGAGCTAAAATTGGAGTTATTACTGTACAAAGTTTTGAAAAAAACACTTACACAGAATACCATATTAACATATTAAAAACGCTTTCAATTTATATTGCAAATGCAATTGACAATGCCAACCTGTATAAAGGCATGGAAGATCGTGTTAAAGAACGAACTGCTGAGATTGCGAAAGCTTATGAAGACACAAAGCTTCTGAGCCAAATGTCTAAAACAATTGTTGAGTCCTTAGAATTAGAATCAATTATAAAAAGTGTTTACGAATCTTTGAATGGACTACTTGATGCAACTTGTTTTGGAATAGGAATCCATGAAGAAGAAGCAAACTGCATCTATCTACCTGGCTTTATTGAAAATGGCAAAGAGCTGCCTGATCTAAGGTTTGACCTTGGTAATCCTGACTTATTAGCTTCTGTTTGCTTTAATCAGAATAAAGAAATATTCATCACCGATATCTATACACAGTACAAAGATTATATCGGTGAAATAGGCAAACCTTCAAAGGGCGAAGGAACTTCTTCAATCATTTACTTGCCATTGAATACAACTAATAAAGTTGTTGGAGTAATGACAGTGCAAAGCTTTGAAAAAGAGGCCTACAGTGATTACCATCTGAGTATCTTAAGATCACTTGCAACAACTGTTGCGACAGCAATTGATAACGCCATGCTTTATGAAAGTATGGAAGACAAGGTTAACGAGAGAACTGCGGAATTAGTAGAGCAAAAGGAAATAATTGAAGAGAAGAATAAGCATATTACCGATTCAATTATTTACGCGAAACGTATTCAAGACGCAACTCTTCCTAGTATTGGAAAAGTTAGATCTTACCTTGATGATTCTTTTGTTTTCTTTAAACCTAAAGATATCGTTTCGGGTGATTTTTACTGGGTCGAAGAAGTTGGAGACACTATCTTATTTGCTGTAGTAGATTGCACAGGTCACGGAGTTCCAGGAGCTTTCTTAAGCCTTATTGGTCATAATAGTTTGAACCAAATCGTAAACGAGCTTGGAATAACAAAACCATCTAAAATTCTTTATGAACTAGATAAGATTGTTTACAAAACATTACAGAATAATCTTGAACATACCAACATCAAAGATGGTATGGACATGGCCATTTGTGCTTTGAATAAGAAAACCAAAATGCTTGAGTTTTCTGGAGCCTACAATCCATTGTACATGATTAGAAACAATGTCATGATGGAGATTAAAGGTGATAAAATTGCAATTGGTTCTGGGCAAACTGAAAGACAATACAAAAACGAAGAAATCCAAATGCAATCTGAAGATAGAATTTACTTATTCTCAGACGGTTATGCAGATCAGTTTGGTGGAGAAAGAGGTAAGAAATTTAAATATTCTAGATTCAAAGACTTGTTAGTTACCCACCATAAACAGCCTATGATGCGTCAACATGATATTTTAGACATGTGCATTGATGAATGGCAAGGAGATTTAGAGCAACTAGATGACATCTGTGTAATTGGTGTTGCCATCCCTTAATTTATTCTTTGTATTTGTAAGAATTCTCTTTCATGTCCTTGCGAATTCTATCGGCCCACTCTACTGTTAAATAGGGTAATACAATATCATCACAGTTGCATAATGAAACCGGAATTATTTTGAAACTTTGAGTTCCTTCACAATGATCAATTAAAAAGATCTCCTCTTCCCCATTCCACTTAAACTTAATCATTTTGTATTCTCTATCTATCTTGATTGTAGCTTCATCATTCAGCTTCAATTCTTTGTCGCTTACAAACTCAAGAAATTGGTACGGAAGAAAAGATAAAGAATCTAATGATTTAAACCCACTGTAAAAGTCCGTATGAAAAGTATCTAATTCAAACTTATGTGTGACAGCCGAAGGATTAAACCCGAACTCATCTAACTCATTCAAAGTTGCAAAGTCAACATCCATTCTCTCATTAATAGATGTAACTCTTGAGTACATCTTTCTGAAGGACTTATTAATGAAGTTCATGGTAAAAAGCAAGGTGTCACAATTCTTGTTAGTAAATGAATATGAGGTGGTTAACTTCTTTTTACCAACTTGATAAATTATCTCTTCTTCATTAATTGAAATTTCGAATTCATCTGATTTTGAATAAGGATAAAAGTAAATTTTTATATCATTTGAGCCGATCACCATGAACTCTTTGTTAGGTAAGAAAATGTTTTCACCATCATAGGTGTTGTCATCTTGATACATGTCAATCCCCATCCAGTTTCCTGGTAACATTGATTTATTTGTTTGATTTTGAGCGAATGAAATATTCGCGATAAAAAGAATTACAATTAGGACGCGCATGGCTATTAATTTTTCGGCAAATATAGCCATTCACAAAGAAAATCGTCTAGAATACAAGTACTTATCCTCTCTTTCTAAGAATATGAGTTAAGAACATCCCGAAGTTCGGGCTGTATTCATCAATCCATGCATTTTTGAAAGAACCTTTTACCATATGAAAGTAGAAAAACTTAGGTTTCATGCCTCCTTCAATAGTTATTCTTTTCTCTGCGCCTCTCGATTTTGAGCCTACCCTCAATAACACCTTGTCTTTTGGTTGATAATCGAATTTACGATAGGTCAATTCATTCATTAAAAACTCCTTATCATTAACAGTAATCTCATATCCTGGAATTGCGCTATGATGCCCCAATAAACCAAATACGTAGACGGCATTTTCATTGATGAGTTTTAAGTTTGAGGCTCTTGTTTCCATTCTCACCCAAAAAGTGGAAATAGTAATAAACTTTCCTTTTCCCCTTTTGTATATATCTGAGTCTTTTACACGAAAACCATTGGCCCCGTATCTATTAGCTTTTTCTTTTAGGATCTTATAGCATTCGCCTATCATTCCCGTTGAAGCTGTATCAAATCTTATTGTCATGTCATTTACCCAAGTGACTTGAGAAGTATCAAAATCATCATGCACAAAATCGAAATGTGTTGCGTTTCGGTATTTTTCAAAATCTCTATTATAGGCATCTACCCTCACTTTTTGAGAGAAAGTTGTAAAGCCAACTAACACTAACAATATGACACCTAACACCTTAATAACTATACGTTTAACTATTTACAAATATAACAATGCAAAAAACAAACCAAAAATAATGCTTAAACCTTTTTCTTTAAGGCCACAAACGTATCGTAAGGGCCATCAACAATAAACATATTGATAATCCAGGTAGGTAAACTACCTCCGGGATCGGCTAAAAATTGATACGTCACTTTTGATTTCTTTCCTACCGTAACTATTTTCCAAAAACCTTTTGCACTAGGCATTCGCACTACTCCATCCTTTTTGTCTTTCCCACCAGTAGCGTGATCAAAATTTATAGTAGTCGTTTTCTTCGAATTATCAACGTCTACTGACAAGACCATTACCACGTCTCTATTTGAGGCAGGCCAAGGCAAATCAATCTCGTAATATATTTTCCTTTTGGTTGGACTTATCGATTTTAAAACTTGAGCATGAGCGCAATCAGGAAACCAATTTGGATAATCAGTAATTCTCGCAACAACTTCGGCAACCCTCTTTCTGCTGGCACTCACTTCACAAATAGCCTTAAACTCAAGAATCTCTGAACCGTTGGTTGATCTTGTGTAGACCTTAATTCCATCTTTATTTTTCTCAAGCTTCCAATCAGCTGGAAATGAAACATCACAAATTAAGAGTAAACAAACAAGGATAGTGTTGCGATATGATAAAAGTTTAGACACTAAACAAATCTATAAAAAAAGAAACGCAAACCGCAGTTTTACAAGGCTTCTATAGAACATGGTAAGCTTAATTAACTTGAATCTCATAGATGAAATTCACGTCAGCCCGTAATTCAATTATATTCAATCCTACTGAATCAGGAATATAATAGTACGGGACCGTGTCAAAAGATTGACCTGGTTCAGCACAATAACTTTCATAAGATAGAGAAGCCACAATTCTTGGAGTATAATTTGGATCGTCATAAACAACTTTTCCTTGAGGAGCCGAAAAGCTATATTCTGTGGATATTTGGAGGATTAAAGTATCCCCAAAATCCATCACAGTATCTCCAATTACTTCAAGAATATTTGCAGAAGCATAATTATGATCATCACAATAATCATATACGTAACCTCCACCCTGACCCTGATTGCTCTCGCTTGTTGAATTTCCGGAATTCGGATCTACGTCGTCCTTTACGCAGGAAGCAAAAAGAACAATCAAAATACTGCTAATGAAAAATGTTTTCGTCATAGTCTTATAAACGACTTATAGGTCTTAAAGGTTGGTACTAATAAAAAGATAACCCTACACTACTCAAAAACAGAGTATTGCAGGGTTTTCGTGGAGCCGGAGGGGATCGAACCCTCGTCCTAACAACGGGTCTATATAGTTTCTACATGTTTATTTTGTGATTAATTTTTAGACTTTAGGCTGAGCACAAACACCCTAACTAAAGCTTAAGTTGCGATTAGTTTCACACTGACATCACAACCCTGCCAGAGCTATCCCAATTCATGATGTTCATGATCCAAAACCATCAGGCGGGGTTTTAGTGAACAGTTAGTTCCCCTTACTATTATTCGGGTGGAATTAAGTATAATCTAACTGAGTCAGATTACGCAGCTAACGCGTAAGAATTATTGTTGTCAATTATTCTTGATACACTAGTGTTTAACGAGAACAGGTGCATTACTCGACATGCTTGTACATCTACCGCTATTGCAGTCAAATCCAAGTCGGCCCCAAAGAACTTTTTTGCTTATAAAAAAGCCTTCCCTTTTGCAAGAGAAGGCTTCAAAGATACGAATAATCCTATTTTCTATTCAATTATCAGAATCTCTTTGTGTAAAATTGCTTCTCCAACAATTTGAACTGCATAAATACCCTTTGGCAAAGCAGCAATGTCAATTACTGTAGTTGATTCATTTATTGATTTGCTCAATATTCTTTGCCCCATTGAATTATAAATAACTAGATCAGTTTTATCACCCAAATAATTCATGGCAATATTCAATTTGTCGTTAGCCGGGTTGGGGAACATCTTAATCTGATAATGATCAAACTCAGAGAATCCAACTGAAATATTTTGACAATCAGAAGTATCAATACACGCTCCGTTATTACCAATTACAGAATAATCCCCTGCTCCGCCAGCAACATATTCTTGTTGAATTGCTCCAGCAATAACAGTTTGAGTGTTACAATTGTACCATTGATATGAAACGAAAGGAATGTCAGCTTCAAGGAATAAACCGTTAGCCGTGAAAGACATGTTTAACGTAGAGACATCAATGTAAGTAGTAATGTTACTATCGCAAGATACTCCAGTTAAATTACTCACATGGTTCTCAGGAGATGTAACATCAGTAACTATTGTACCATCAGGATAAGTAAAATCTTCACCTGAACAAATAGTCACATACTGATTAATTTCATAGGCACCTCCTAAAGAGATGTGCTCATAATAAACACTGTCACATTCATAAACCGTTGAATAGAAGGTAGAAATGTGATCTTGTGCAGTAATTATATTATCAATATAATTACCGTCTTTAAATGTAAATGATCCTCCATTACAAACTTGTGCAGTATCATAGTAAGTCATGTTTAAGACTCCTTTTTTCTCATAAACCATGAGATTGTTACCGCCGAAAGGAGCATTAACTAAATCAGGTCCGCCATCATTGTTTAAATCCACAATTGTAGAAGCAAAAGAAGATGTCAAGTTTGAAGTGTTACCGTTTAAGTTTCCTGAAGTGAATGAAATTGAACCAGGAGAAGATGTGTTTTCGAAAACAGTTAAGTTAGCCCCGGTGTTTGTTCCAACAAAAAGATCTACCAAACCGTCATCATTAACATCTCCAGCGCCTATTCCATAAGAAATTGTTGCCGGAAAAACTTGCTCTGTATCAAAACTCAGAACAGTTCCGTTCCAGGTATTTCTAACCACATTCATATTGGTTGTAATTTGACCTGCAGCAGCAATATCCAATAATCCGTCACCATCTAAATCATTTAGTGAAACTGTCTCAGCACCAGGTGAAGTTACTGTTCCATAAAGAGTTAAGTCAACATTTCCTGGAGTACTATTATTTAATATCACTTGAACCCCATTGTTCAATTGCGCTACGACAATATCATTATCTCCGTCTTGATCTAAATCTCCAGTTTTAACTTCGTGTAAGTAACAACATAACCCGCCAATACCTGTAGTATCAGTGAACGTTGGTGTAGGAAGCCCGTCATTAAGCATCACTACTACTCTATTCATATTGTAGTAAGAAGCAACAATATCCGGATGACCATCTTGATCAATATCATCAATCACTATATCTCTTGGGTCAGGATGAACCATGATTGCATTTTCAGAAGTGAAGGCTATGTTCGGGCCAAAAGAAGTATTAAAGAATACTGAGATATTATCATCATAAAATGAACAGATAGCTAAATCTTCTAATCCATCACCATTGAAATCACCTTGAGCTAAATCAGTAGGACCTTGTGCATTTAAGATTGTCGGCGGATCAAAATCAATTGGTCCATAAGGAACAGAAATATTTTTGAAAAGATAAATCTTACTGTCAGAATAGCTACTTACTGCAATATCGATTAATCCATCTAAGTTAAAATCTGCAGCTACAACATTTCGATCAGATCCGCTTGCACCCACATTCGGAATCCAAGTTGACCAAGCAAATTGCATATTCTGTACTCCACAATATCCGAAGATGAATTGTAATGGTGAGTAAGCAACTTCGCCTGCGCTATTCAACACTCTAATATATTCATGTGAAGCACCAATTGGCACTTCTACTTCGATAGTAGTTGCATTTTCAGATTGAATTGAACCAGGTACTGATCCAAAATAAACTTCATTACCTGTTGCCGAGAAAGTACCCGAAATAGTTATTAAATCTCCTTCTTGTCCAATAATTGGTGTTACATCTGTAATGTCAGGTTGAGCAAAAGATGTAAGCGAAGAGGTGATTGCAAATAGAGAGTAGAATAATATTTTCTTCATGCCTTAAAATTAACCAATTTTAGACTGCAAATCAAACTGTTTCAAATTCTTTATTAATAAAGTGTGAAAAAAAACAAGATTTAATTATTTTTGATGAAATTATATCACGTCATGGCTACTATTAAACTTGGAGTAATAAAAGAAGGGAAGAATCCTCCAGACAAGAGAGTTCCTTTAACTCCGGCCCAATGCATAGAGGTTCAAAACAAATTTCCTAATGTTCAAGTCATTGTACAAAACAGCAATGTAAGAGCATTTAAGGATGATGAATATGCAAATTTAGGGCTTGCAATGTCAGATGACGTTTCTGATTGTGATATTTTAATTGGAGTAAAAGAGGTGAATAAGGAGGATTTAATTCCTTCAAAAAAATACATGTTCTTTTCTCACACTTTTAAAGAACAACCTTATAACCGTGAGCTTTTACAAACTATCATAGAGAAGAAGATTCAGTTAATCGATTATGAAGTTTTAAAAAACAAAAGAGACAATAGAATTATTGGCTTTGGTAGATATGCAGGAATTGTAGGATGCTACAATGGATTGCTCGCCTATGGTAAAAAACATGGTTTGTACAATCTTAAACCAGCCAATGAATGTGAAGATAGAGTTGAGTTAGATGCAGAAGTTGGAAAAGTCAAATTACCTGCAGGAACTAAATTTGTAGCAACAGGATTTGGTAGAGTTGGTAATGGAGCCAGAGAAATCTTTAAAACCCTTGGTATAAAAGAAGTGTCTGCTCCTGAATTTCTTTCAAATGAATTTGACGAAGCAGTATTCACACACTTAACTGTGGCAGATTACTTTGCTAGAGAAGACGGATCAGAATTTGATAAATACGCTTTTTATGAATCAGGTGAAGGTCATGTATCTACCTTTGACAGATATTTAGAAAAAGCCGACATGTATGTGGCTTGTCACTATTGGGATTCTAGTTCACCATTCATCTTCACAAGAGATGATTTAAAAAGAGAAAATTTAAAGCTTTCAGTTGTTGCTGATATATCATGTGATATAAACGGACCCATAGCTTCTACATTGAGACCATCAACTATAGCTTCTCCTCATTACGGATACAATCCGCAAACGGAGACTGAAATTGATTTCATGTCAGAAGGCTCGATAGGTGTAATGGCAGTTGATAATCTTCCATGCGAATTACCTAAAGATGCTTCTGAAGATTTCGGAAATGAATTAATTAATCAAGTATTTCCGGCATTGTTTGGTGAAGACCCAGATCGTATAATTGCAAGAGCTAGTGAGACCAATTTAAATGGAGAGTTAACTGAAGAGTTTGCATACCTAGAGTCTTATCTTGCTGGTAATGATTAACATAAGTTAAGAAAATCAATAGCATATTTTTCTATCTCATTCGTTCTTATAAATGAATGAATGAAAGCTTCTGTAACCTTTTGTAAAGCAAAGGAGTTATAGATTAGATAAAGAAAATTTGTTTTGGAGCATTTTGCACTTGACACGAACAATAGTTTGACGTACATTTGCTCCCTATTTGTATAAACTCAAAAGAAAGGAAAATTAAATAATGAGGCAGTTAAAAATTACAAAATCAATAACGAATCGTGAAAGTCAATCTTTAGATAAGTATCTACAAGATATTGGTAAAGAGGAACTTATTACTGCTGAGATAGAGGTTGAGTTAGCTAAAAGAATAAAGCAAGGGGACCAAGAGGCACTTGAAAAATTAACTAAAGCTAACTTAAGATTCGTAGTTTCAGTTGCTAAACAGTACCAAAACCAAGGTTTGACATTACCCGATTTGATTAACGAAGGTAATTTAGGTTTGATTAAAGCTGCTCAAAAATTTGATGAAACGAGAGGATTTAAATTCATCTCTTACGCCGTATGGTGGATTCGTCAATCAATTTTGCAAGCTTTAGCAGAACAAGCACGTATTGTTCGTCTACCTTTAAACCAAGTTGGTTCTTTAAATAAGATCAACAAAGCATTTTCCAAATTAGAACAAGAGTACGAAAGACCTCCATCAGCTGAAGAGTTGGCAGAAGTTTTAGAAGTACCTGAAGATAAAATTAAAGAATCAATGAAAGTGGCTGGTCGTCACGTTTCAATGGATGCTCCCCTATCCTCTTCTGAAGATGGTGGAACATTAATGGATGTTATGGCAAACGGAGATTCTCCGAAAGCTGACAAACATTTGATGGCTGAATCTTTACAGAAAGAAATTGAAAGATCACTTTCAACTCTTACTGATAAAGAAAGAGAAATTATCAGACTGTTCTTTGGAATTGGAATGAATCACGGATTAACACTTGAAGAAATTGGAGCTAAGTTCAATTTAACAAGAGAACGTGTTAGACAAATTAAAGAAAAAGCTATTAGAAGATTGAGACATACTTCAAGAAACAAATTGCTGAAAGCATATTTAGGATAAATTGTAATCCTATGTTGAAAAGCCGTTCATATTTGAACGGCTTTTTTTTGTTCTAAACTTTCCTAATCCCAATTTAGACTTTAACTTTGCAAAAAATATTCATTCAGACTTAATGTCTGAACTCAAAAAACACTAAATGGAATCTGCTGTAGGTTACGAAAAAGAGCTTCAAAGCTATGTTGACAAGGAGAAAGCTGCTGTTAAGCTAGCTTCTAAAGTTGGAGAGTTATTGTACGATAAAGGAATTGAACTTGTATTGTTCAGAAATCACCTTTTAGACACAACTACAACCGAAATCTTGAAACTGCATGATTATGCTGAAAAAGTAGTAGGAAAAAAGATTTTCACTAAAACTACAGCTGCTTTAGCTGAAGAAATGTGCAAAATGGAAATTCCAGCTGCAAAAATTGACATAGGTAAATTAGCTTATGAGTGGATTCAAGAAAATGAAAGCTTTGACTCAAAAGCTGCATTCCTTGAAAATAAGTTAAGCGGATTCTTTACAGATGACTCTCATCAATTTGAACCAAGAGATGTTGTATTATATGGTTTTGGTAGAATTGGAAGACTTGCGGCAAGAGAATTAATCAAGCAAGCTGGTAAAGGACAACAATTGAGATTAAGAGCAATTGTAACTAGAAATGCATCAGCAGATCAAATTAAAAAAAGAGCAGCTTTATTAAGCAATGATTCTGTTCACGGAGCTTTCAAAGGCACTGTTGACGTAGACATTGAGAATAAAGCATTGATTATTAACGGGCAAATCATTCAAATGATTGAAGCTTCAAATCCTGAGGATATTGACTACACATCATACGGAATTGATAATGCTCTAGTAATTGATAATACGGGAGTTTTCACTGATAAAACAGCATTAGGAAGACATAAAGCTGCCAAAGGTGTTAGTAGAGTTTTATTAACAGCTCCTGGAAAAGAGATTCCGAATATTGTTTACGGAATCAATCATAACGAATTAGAGCTTGAAAATACTCACATATTTTCGGCAGCATCTTGTACAACAAACGCAATTTCGCCTATTTTAAAGGTCATCAATGACAAATACGGAATTGAAAAAGGGCACATTGAAACGGTTCACGCCTATACAAATGACCAAAACCTTTTGGATAACATGCACAAGAAGCCAAGAAGAGGAAGATCAGCTGCGATCAACATGGTTATCACATCAACTGGAGCTGGTAAAGCAGTGACAAAAGTGATCCCAGATTTAGAAAACAAGCTTACTGCAAATGCAGTTAGAGTTCCAACTCCAAATGGCTCATTGGCTATTATGAACTTGTCTTTAAATGGAAACACTTCGGTTGAAGAATTGAATGCTGTTGTAAAGGATGCCGCATTAAATGGTCCTTTGGTAAATCAAATTTTCTATTCAATTGATGAAGAGATGGTTTCAAATGATATTATTGGAAACCACTGTTGCTCAGTGTTTGACGCCCCTGCAACAATCGTTTCACCTGACGGAAAGAATGCAGTACTCTATACTTGGTATGACAATGAGTATGGATATACCAAACAGGTTATCAGATTGGCTAAGTACATTGCTAAAGTGAGACGTCATATCTACTATTAAATTCAGTAAAACAATTATATTTAAAAGCGCTCTCATTATTACGAGGCGCTTTTTTTTATTTAAAAAGTATGAAATCAACTTATCTAATTTTAATATTAGCGTTCATAGGTAGTAGTTCTGCTGCCTATTGCGCAAGCGACAACAATTCTACATTCCCTGTAAAGGAAACTCACCAAAAGAAGGTCAAAACTTGGACAAAATCTGTTTGGTCATACATAGACACGACAAGTCAAGAAAACTCACCTCTCTTCTACCCTCACAACCAACTACAAGACCCAGGGATAGACGCAATGATTGGCGAGTTTACGGAGGCAAATCTTGAGAACCAAAGAAAGGCAATGAAGCAGAACCTTTGGAACATTCTTCGTTATCACTTTTTTAAATCAGAGCTTACTCTTTATTTTACTCGAAATCCAGAATGGTACGATTATATTGATCATGGAGAATTACTATTCCCTTTAACCGCTAAAAAATATGCTGATAAAAAAGATGCAAACTATTTTAATGATAAGGACTTCAGGGAAATGACAAAATATAGTGATTTGATTGGTTACGAAATATTCAATGAATACCCAATGGCTTTGATGTCAATCGATTATCCGGGAGAAGACTCTATAAACGCTGATGGAGATGTAGTATACGCACCAAATGACTATGTATTTTATAGAGATAAAGATATTGCCAAGCTGAAATTGAGAGAAGAATGGAAAATGGATGAAACCGGAGAAGTTCTTAAGAAATCAATCAAAGCAATCTGTCCAATAATGAAAAAGTATGACGCTAATTCTGAGAAGTTCATTGAAGTTGAAACTTTTTGGGTGGATTATAAAGCCATCTCAGGATTACTAGAAAACTACTTCTATCAGTTGAAACCTCAAGGAGAGGACAAAAAGAAAATATATTCTATCAAAGAATATTTTGAAAAAAGAATGTTTAAAAATGAAGTTTACGAAGAAGAAGGAATTCATGTAAAAGCAGAAGAAAAGTAAACAACAAGCTTGAATTAAAAAACAACTTTTTCAATAACTACAAGGCTTTAAGAGTATCGTTACATAATAAATGATCGATTAGGATTCAAATATTGTCTCAATTCGGATTGTTGAATTCTTGACGACATAACTTACATTTGGTTAAATCTTAAAAACGAATTCTATGCTTAAAAATTTACTTTGTGCTGCCTTAATTACAGGTTCAGCTTTGTCTTTTGGACAATCAACTATTTCTAACGGAACTACCGTTAATGATTTCACAGTAACAGATACTGATGGAAACGAACACAATCTTTACACAATTACTGCTTCAGGAAAGCACGTATTCTTAGATTTCTTCTTTGATACTTGTCCTCCTTGCCAGTCAACAACTCCAATTTTTAATGAGTTACATGACAAGTACGGTTGTAATGATGGTGATATCTATTGTATTTCAATCAATAACGGAACAGATAATGATGCTGCCGTAATTGCATTTGAAAACACTTATGGTGGAACATACAATCATTCACCTGCTGCTTCTGATGATGGAGGTGCTGGAACAGTAAACACTTATTTTGGAGTAACATCTTTCCCAACTTTCGTATTGATTGGGCCTGACAATAAGATGATTGCAAATGACATATGGCCAATTAGTGATGTTGGTACTTTTGAAGCTGCTCTTCCTTCAGGAACGAACCCAACGGTTCAAGCTTGTACTTTCGCGGGTGTTGAAGAAGCTAACGTTTCTGCACTTTCTGTATTTCCAAATCCAACAAATGCACAGCTTAACTTAAGCTTCACTGCTCAAAGTGCTGCAACTGCAAAAGTTTCAATTTTCAACTTAGTTGGACAAGAAGTAATGACTTCTACTTATGAAACTACAACTGGACAAAATCAAGCACAATTAGATGTTGCTGATTTAGCTAACGGACAGTACATTGCACAAATCACTTTAGCAAATGAAACTACTCAAGTGAAATTCAATGTTCAAAAATAATTAGAGAATTATAATTATTGAAACCGCCTTGGCTTTGCTGCTGAGGCGGTTTTTTTTATTTCAAATTCACGAAGACCTCTCCAAATTCTGTCCAAAACTCATCTAACTTTTTAAAGTTGATCTTTAAAAAAAGATGCATTTTATCCCAGTCGTCCCTATTCCATAGATGACATCCATCCTTACTCACAGATATTCGACTTACCGTTTTTCCGTTTGTGTGCTCAAAAGATTCAATCCAAATCAAATCTTTAAACTTCTCGGTCAAAATATTGTTGAATTCTAAGAATTGCTCCCAATAAAGACTTCTAATTCCGTCATCAGGGAATTGAAGATCAATACACAACCTGGCTCCTTCTTCGTCTGCCTCCATCCTGAAATACAAATGTTTAACACTTGTATTGTAATTCATCCACTTAACTTTTGAGCCGTGAGGATTGGTTATATTCTCTAATTGTTTCTCTAGTTTGTTCCAGAATTCAATTCTCAAATTTTTCTTTTCTTCTTTTGAAAGCATAGCACGAAATTACTAATTCTGAGAAAAGTCTTCGCAAGACATGAGTAATATCAGCACGCACGCATCACATTGAACCTACCTTTGAAAGAAAATAAAAACAAACATGAGTCAATCAACACAAGTAAATCAAGGAGAAATATTAGTAAGTTTTAAAACTCCAACAACAGGAAAACTTTCATTCAGAGATCTAGGAATTAAAGATGAGAACTATAAATTAGAAGGTGGTTTTTTAAGAATGGTATTCGATTTTGAAGGAATAGGAGAACATAGTTACTTCAAAGTTCCTACAATCGAGATTGCTTACAAAGAAGAAGTGGCTGAAACTCATTGGCAATGTGACTTCAATGAAGAAACAATTGTAGATAAAACGGACCACCATGGTCATTCTACAGTTGTATTGCTTGACAGAAAAAAGATTTCAAGCCTTGAACATCACCATCAAAACAAATTGGTTCTACATGCTGAGTTTCCAACAACAGCACACTTAGATATCGATAAGTCTTACGTGAATTTCTTTAAATAATTAATGAAGCAGTATTCATCCTGCCCAGGCTGAGTAATGCTTTTCATCAACTTTTTCATAATAGTTTCCATGGCATGTAATCATGTCTTGGATTCTTAGTTTCTCAGGGTATTGAATTGCCATTACCAATTCAACATTCAGCCTACCCTTCACTTTAGTAATTTCATGAAACTCTTCATCTGATACAATTTTGTAGTAGATGTCCTTTCCAATCAATTTTCGGTAATAAGGGAACATAGAATTATTAAATTTGCATCATGGATGACAAATCTCATTATGATGCTGGTCTAGCCAAAGTTAATGAAAATCTCTTCGAGTCTGCTATTGAAGACTTCACGAAGGCGATTGCATTAAACCCTAACAATCCACATTATTTCAATCAAAGAGCAGTTTGCTACCTCAATATCAACAAATTTGATTTGAGTCTTTTTGACATGAATAAATCTATTGAACTAGATGATAAATACGCCTACTTCTATTCTTGTCGAGGATTTTTGAAGACGAAGATGAAAGACATGGAAGGCGCTATAGATGATTATGAAGAGTCATTAGAGCTAGATCCTCAAAATGATATCACCTATAATAACATGGCCTTGGCTTTGGAGTCTATGGGGAACATGAACAAAGCTCAAAAGTATTACAAGAAGAGTAATGAGATTCTTGGATATGACCCTGAGAAGAGAGAACTGAACGAAGAGCAGACATACATGGTTGATAAAGAAGAATCTACTTCTGAGACTGCAAAAACCGAGCCTTCTGAATCTAAGCTCAAAGAACATATAGATCAAGTGAATACTGAAAACGAAGAAGCTAATTCTGAAGAAAAAAAGAAGATTGCCAAAGAAGTGTTTACAAAGAAGTCAACTTTTAAAGAGTTTTTAGGATTTATAAAGAACGGCTTTAAACTGGATAAGGATGACCAAGACTGAGCGAGCAAATTATGTGGTGGAAGAACTAGAAAAGCTCTATCCAACAGTTGACGTCCCTCTCGACCACAAAGATCCCTACACTCTTTTGGTTGCCGTTTTGCTGTCAGCCCAGTGCACTGACGTTAGAGTTAATAAAATTACCCCTCTCCTATTCAAAAGAGCTGACAACCCTTATGACATGATCAAAATGTCAATTGAAGAAATCAGAGAAATAATTAAGCCATGCGGATTATCTCCTATGAAATCAAAGGGAATATTCGGTTTGTCTCAGATTCTAATAGATAAGCATAATGGTGAAGTTCCAAAAAGCTTTGAAGATTTAGAAGAATTACCCGCAGTTGGTCACAAAACGGCCTCTGTAGTAATGGCTCAAGCTTTTGATATCCCAGCTTTCCCTGTTGATACACACATTCATAGATTGATGATTCGTTGGGGATTAACTAATGGTAAGAATGTCGTTCAAACTGAAAAAGATGCCAAGAAGCTTTTCCCAAAAGAGAAATGGAATAAACTTCACGTTCAAATCATCTATTATGGCAGAGAATACTCACCATCACGATCACCAAAGCTAAGTGTAGACTATATTACTAGAGAAATTGGGACTAAAAAAGTATTGAAAGATTATAAGCCTTAGCTCTAGAATTCACTATTAGTTGTTGAAAGCTAAATCTCGTCTCATTCAATCAAACTCTTTCTATTTCTAAATTTGTGTCATGCAAAAAGTATGGTCGTACCTGAAGAACAAGTGGATTCTATCCACCACTTTAGTTGTGTTATATATCTTAATTCTGCATGACACTGACATCTTCTCACTCAAAAGCAGAATGGACAAAGCCGACGAGCTTGAGTTAGAGATTGAATATAAAAAAGAAGAGATCAAAGCGCTAAAAATTGCTCTTGAAGATTTAGATGATCCTAGAGAACTAGAGCGCTATGCAAGAGAAGAACACTATTTCAAAAAACCAACTGAAGATCTCTTTATTGTCTCCTTTGAGTAGTTCGTCTTAATTTCTGTTAAAACGCAACATTCATGCTAATCGATTCGTTATCTTTGAACAAAAAATCATCAAATGGCTAAGGCTATATTAACAATTTCCTTTTTTATTTCTGTTATCTCATTTGGACAAAGCATTTTGTTAAATGAAACTTTCTCTACTGGAATCCCAGCTACTTGGGCAATTGTAGATGAAGATGGCCAAACACCAAATGCTGCAGTTAGTCAATTTACTGACGGTTTTATTTGGTATCAAACCCCTGAAGATTCTTCAGCAGCAAGCTCATCATATTTTGACACAAGTACGTCTGCTGCAAATGACTATTTGATTCTACCAAAACTTAGTCTTTTGACCGTAACTAAATTGAGTTGGGAAGCTCGTTCGGTTGATGCATCTTACCCTGAAAGCTACCACGTTTTACTATCTACTACTGACTCGTTGACATCAAGCTTTACCGATACCCTGTTGACAGTAGATGGTGAAAATTATCTTTGGAACAGAAAAAGCATTCTTTTAGACACAATGGGGTTTGCAAACCAAGATGTATACATTGCATTCAATAACTATACGACAGAAGGATTCATATTAGAAATAGATGATGTTTTGGTTGAAGCTTCTGATAACGTAGGCATTGAAGAGGCAGTTGAACTTTTTAAGTTTTATCCGAATCCTGCAAGTGATTTTCTAAGCTTAGAAATTAGCGAACCTTTTGATGGACAAATTATTGACCTGAACGGAAAAGTGATTCTTAACTTCAATTCAACCGAGGTTGATGTCTCAAATATTAGTTCAGGAAACTATATTCTTTCTGTTTCTACCCAATCTAATATTCAAAGATCTAGCTTGATCATATATTAACCCTTTCTTACACCATTTAAGCCACTAATATAATTCGGCTTCATTCTTGCCACAAAGTATAATGAATAGTGTATTTTTACGCTTCAAATTATACGATACATGAAAAGAATATCATTAGCACTTTTAGTTTTATTATCAATTCAATCTTTTGCAGATGAAGGGATGTACATGCCTTTCTCACTAAAGAAGAACTATAAAGACATGGTCAAATCTGGCCTTGAAATGTCTTACAAAAAAATGTACGACACCAAAAAACCTTCAATCAAAGATGCTATCGTTTCTTTAGGAGGATTTTGTACAGCAGAAATCATTTCTTCTCAAGGATTAATGCTGACCAATCATCACTGTGGTTATGATGCGATTAGAGAAAACTCTACTCCTGAAAATGACTTTTTAACTGATGGATTTTGGGCTGCAAACCATGATGAAGAAAGACCTATCCCAGGCCTAACTGCATCAATAGTCGTTGAAATGAGAGATGTTACCAAACAAGTGAAAGCGGTATTGAGAGATGGCATGGATGAGGATGAAAGAAATCTTGCTATCAAGAAAATTTCAACTGAATTGGCTAAAGAAGCTATTGAAGGAACTGACTATGACGCCTATGTTGAGTCATTCTTTGAAGGAAATGAATTCTACTTAGTGATCAATGAAGTATTCAAAGATGTGAGATTGGTAGGAGCTCCGCCATCTGCTATCGGAAAATACGGAGGAGACACAGACAACTGGATGTGGACAAGACACACAGGAGATTTTTCAATGTTTAGAATTTATGCAAATCAAGAAAACAAACCTGCAGGATTCGCAATGGATAATAAGCCTTACACTCCTAAACATCACTTACCAATCAATATTGGTGGAATCGAAGAAGGTGATTTCTCATTTGTAATGGGATACCCTGGATCAACTGATAGATATCTGACTTCGCATGGGGTTGAAAACGCTATTGAAAGAGATCAACCAAGCAGAGTGAAAATTAGAGGAAAGAAACTAGAGCTGATGAAAGAAGATATGAAAGCTAGTGATGCTGTGCGTCTTCAGTATGCATCAACTTATGCTCAGGTGAGTAACTACTGGAAATACTTTATGGGGCAATCTGAACAGCTTAAGAAAAATGGAGTTCTTGACAAAAAGAAAACTATTGAACAACAGTTTTCAGATTGGATTAAAGAAAAGGAATCTAAAAGAGGTCCGAAATACGGAAATGTATTGAAAGACATGGAGGATGCCCACAAGGTGTTAGATGCGGTCAACCCTACTTCAGTATACTACTTTGAATCTGTCTATTCTATTAGTGTTAACAAATTCATGGTCAATCACTTTAGGCTAAATATGGCATTAAACGAAGAAGAAATTGACGAAGAAAAACTAAAAGGACTTTCTGAAAAACTCTCAGCTTCAAGCACGGAGTTTTGGGAAAAATTCAATGCACCAACTGAGCAAAAACTATTAACTGCAATGTTTCAAATGTACATAGCAGATGTTCCTAAAGATCAATTACCTGCTAAGATGGATAGCTTAGTTGAAAAGAACGGATCAATAGAGAAACTTGTTAGCGAAGCCTTTAAAAACTCAGCTTTCACTGACAAAGCGCGTTATGAGGAATTTATAAAAAATCCGACAAAATCTGTTTTAGCAACTGATGATTTATTTCAATTGAACATGATGCTATTAGACAACTTCCAATACGTATCAAGAGGTCCGGCAATAAATCAAGCTAGAGCCAAATTGACGCAAGCAAACAGATTATTCATTGAGGCATTGAGAGAAATGAATCCGAAAAAAATGTACTATCCAAATGCGAATTTTACTTTGAGATTAACTTACGGAAACATACTTTCATACAAGGCTCAAGGTAATGATTACGACTACTACACTACAATAGAAGGATTAATGGAAAAAGAAGATCCTAACAATGATGAATTCATTGTTCCTTCGAAACTGAAAGAGCTTTATGAAGCTAAAGATTACGGCAGATACGGTAAAGATGGAACATTGTGGGTAAACTTCATTTCAAACAATGACATCACCGGTGGAAATTCTGGCTCGCCTGTAATGAACTCTAGAGGAGAATTAATAGGTTGTGCTTTTGATGGAAACTGGGAAGCAATGAGCGGAGATATAGCTTTTGAAAAAGACTTTCAAAGAACTATTAGTGCTGACATCAGATATATTTTATTCGTTATTGATAAGTATGCAGGCGCAACTCACTTAATTGATGAGATGACAATTGTAGATTAACTATTAATAAAGTATTAGATACTAAATGGTCAACAATCACTGTTGGCCTTTTTTTTTATGCCCTATGACGATCGTCCATGGCATCTTCAAAGGCTCCTCGGTTCATCCACTCTTGCTCATATATATGATCAATAAGTTTTTCAATTCTAGGATTAAACTTTGAGCTAATTCCGTTATCATCAACGAACATAATGGCTTCTGAAAATGACTTCTGAATACTTTTGTAAAAAGCATCTTGCTTTGAAGGATACTCTGCATTGAAGGTAATAGCCACTTCCATATTATAAATCATAAGGTCAGCTACGATTGATGCCTCTACCCCTAACTTTATAAATTCCTTTATCTTTTTGTGAGCAACCGATCTTCGCTTTTTCGGTTTTCTTGTTCCAGGCGGGAAATACTCTTTAGAAATTCGAAACTTAGCTTCATCAAGCATCTTATCTTCTTTAGGATTGAAGACAAATGAATAAAAATCTTTAACCTCTTTTAAACGGTCATGTAATTCAAGTACTTGAAGTTCTAATTCTTGCTTTGATAAGCCTTCTAGATATTGCTTTAGCTTTCTTTTACTCATTCTCAGCCAAAGCATCAAATCGTTCGAAACCCTTTTTACTAGCAGAATGGATAGCTAGTAAGAACTCTTCTTCAATTTTTTCAGGATTAGGAAAAAGGTCTGAACAGAACTTGTGAAGAGAGAAGTTTAAATCTCTATTGTAAACAAACATTGAGTGCTCTCCGCTTTTAATTTCAACTCCTGATACAATGTTTTTCACATTACTGCTCAAAGGTTCAAATGTCATCTTTTGGCCAGCTTCATTAGTCAATTCAATCTTTCCAGGACTCTCAACTACTATATTATGTTTAGTTAAATAGGTTGAAGACAATCCTGTCAGGTTTCCTTTATTGTCAAAGGTAAATTGTCTCCACATTTTTGCAGTTGACATTTGATTGCCCTTATATTGCTTTTTAAGCCATTTTATTTCATCCTCATAAAACAAAGCGTTCACTGCATCATCAAAATGAGACTTTGAATAGGCTGATAATATCTTACTTAAATTATTAAAAACAAGCCAGTTGTCAAGCTCTTTCGCATAAGTCTCGACATGTTCACCCACCCCAAATTTATTGGTCCAAGCCGTAATTGACGAGTGTGGATATAACCTTTGAATTTTCGGGGGATTCTCTGTTCCATCTTTGGTCAATAAATCCCAATTTTCAGAATGGGTTATTGTATGAATCTTGTTGTAAACTGAAGTAGAGAAAATGAACTCAATGTCAATCGTTTCTTCAATACTAAATTTGTTCTCACTTTGAAAGCTTAGATGCGACTCAGCCTTTAGCATATCAGAACTTAAAAATTGTCCTAACCAATTGTTAGCATGCTTTTCGTCATCCGCAAATGCTGTAGAGGATAAAAAACAGCCAATTAGAGCCAGTATCGATAGAGTTTTATTCACTTACTTTTAATCTCTGAGATCATCAAAAGTAGCCTATTTAATTAGGACTTACAAATCATTTGCAAAAGCTTATCAACAGGGACACCCTTGACTACTCCATTCAAATGAATATTTAATTGCAGATTTTGGCTTTGAAATATCGATAATTGCACTACTTGCGAAGTCAGCTACTAGTACCTCAGGAAAACCATCTCCTTCTACATCTATGAAGTCTATAACAAAGTGATCAAGCGCCCCAGAAGAGATTATATCGTATTTCTCTTTGACTTTTTTGAACACAATAAATTCACTTTCAATCATCCCTTCGCAGTGACCTATCACGCAATTTTGAACCAAAACAAACTCTTCGCCATCTTTACTTTTGAATTGAAAAACATCATCTCTTTGATATTCATAATTCTCACCGTACTTCAAGCTTAGGTCATTATAAAATTTAGAATCCCAATACATGATTGCAAACTTCTCATCCCCGCCTTCTTCAAACTCTTGTTTTTCAAAAGGGTAAGGATCAATCGAAGTCTCTGATGACCAAGCGTAGTAAATATCATGCTCTTCTTGACTTTCCACCACCGCAGCCAGATAAGGTGGCTCGCTATGTTCATCATTGATGATAACAAAATCAACAATCTTCGTTTTGTATTGCTTTCTATTGTAGTTATTTAATTGAATTTCTTTGCCGTCAAGCTTCGAATATTTTTCTAACAACTCAGCATCATCAAGCTTGTAAGCATGCATATAGATGGATTCCACATTGAACTGTTCCGTGACTTCATTCATCTTCTTAAAATCCTGCTCAGCAATATCTACGTATTCAAGAAAAACAAAATTAGAGTGAGCAACCAAATTTCCTTTAAAGAAATCTGACTTTCTCAGCTGCTTTCTGAACAACACTTCACTGATGTTCTTCTTTGGAGAGTAAAACTTCTTAAGCTTCATCACATAAGTGGTTTTCACCTTATGAAGTTCCTTCTTCGACTTCAACTTATTGTAGGAAAATGACATTAAGATCAATATGGACAAAGCGGACACGAGAGTTTTCATAGTTTTTTCTTTCTAATGTCTAAAAATTGATTGGTCAAAGCACAATTAAAACTGACAGACTACACCAGCAGTTATTATTTGTAATGAGAATAAAATTATTTGATTTGAAAACGTACTTTTAGAGAATGATATCGATTGTAATGCCAGTAAAAAATGCTTTTAAATATTTAGAAGAGTGCATACTATCAATTCAGAACCAATCACTTGCAGATTGGGAGCTAATTGCAATCATTGATAATTCTTCAGATGACTCAATTCATATTTTGAATAAATTCTCTGATTCTGATTCACGAATTAAAGTGTTCAACAATGACGGCAAAGGAATCATTGATGCCTTGATCTTAGCATATTCTAAAACTGAAGGAGAATTTATAAGTCGAATGGATGCTGACGATAAAATGCACCCGAACAAACTACAAATGTTGAGCGATTCTTTGAGAGAGAATCCAAAAGCCATAATCACTGCTAAGGTTTCTTATTTTTCAGATACTGAATTAGGTCAAGGATATTTAGACTATCAAAATTGGTTAAACCAATTCATAGATCAACAGAATCACTATTCAGGTATTTATCAAGAATGTGTACTCCCCTCACCTTGCTGGATGATGACGAGATCAACATTAGATGCATTAGGCGGCTTCAAATCACTTTCTTATCCTGAAGATTACGACTTATGTTTCAAAGCGTATCAAAAGAACATCCAAATATTAGGTGTCAATGAAATCTTGCATTATTGGAGAGATTACTCAGAAAGAACTTCAAGAAATGACCCTAATTATGCCGACAACACCTTTATAGAGTTAAAAACGAGTTACTTCATAGCGTGCGACAACAAGTCAGATCAGCCGTTAATTTTATGGGGAGCAGGTAAGAAAGGAAAAAAAATAGCTCGCCTATTGATTGAAAGTGGCACCAAATTTATCTGGGCAACAAATAATCCTAAAAAGCTGAATGTTCCAATCTATGATCAACAGTTAGTATTAGATGAGGAGATTTCAGATATCAAAGATGCTCAACTAATTATTGCAATTGCTGATAGAAAGGCTTCTGAAGATATTCTAAGAGTATTGCAAGCATCTGCAGTGGACGAAGTTTATTATTTCTGTTAACCAAAAAGAGCTCATCCTCCTTGAATGAACTCCTTTTAAAACCACATAAATAAATGCTCAACTAAAACAACTAAACAATGTATTGTTAAGCTTTTACAGTATAATAACGAATTGGAAGATGATGGTTACAGTTTTTCTCTTTCGTAGGCTACATCACAACGATCTTCGGCCAAACTTTCAATCATAGCCTGCTCGGTAACATCTTTAATCTCTCTATCAAGCACTTCAGATATCTGCCTTCTCATTTTTTTAAGAATCTTACCGTCATAAAAACGTCTCATATCATCATTAGATTCCAGGATTAATCGAGGAACCGTCATCAGTGAGCCGTCTTCATTCTTTGCAACCATTGTAAAGTAACAAGAGTTGGTATGCTTTTCGATTCCAGTCTTTGGCTTCAACGAAACCACTCTTATACCTACAATCATTGATGAGTTCCCTACATAATTGATTGATGCTGCCAAACTAACTAATTCACCTACTTCTACGGGCTCTTTAAACTCAACACCATCAACTGATACAGTTACACAGTAGGCTCCTGAATGCTTTGATGCACAAACGTAGGCCACCTTATCCATAAGTGACAATAAAAGACCTCCATGCACCTTGCCCGAAAAATTGGCAAAAGATGGAATCATTAATTCTGTAATGGTTGTTCTTGAATAGTCTACCGTTCTAGCTTCCATAATGATTATAGTTTTTTTCTAAAGATAAAAAATTCGCCTAATCTTGAACGGCAGCTAACATAAGAGCTTTAAAAAGGTCTCCCTCTGATATATAATAACCTATCTCAGTAAGCTTGTATAACTCCTCTTCTCTTTTTCCTTCATAAGACTTCTCAGCCGAATGAATTTCAAACTCTTTATAGTCAATTGTTGTCCAATCTACACTTTGCAAATCTAAGTCAGGGTTCTTAGTAGATAGAGCTACCATAACCATTTTGTCTTCTAAGCACTGAATAGCCTGAACATATGACTTTCGTTTGATTTGCAAAAACTTTGCAGACCTCATTATTTTTTCAAAAACTACATCAGAAAATAAATCGACAATTTGCTGGGCAGCTTCAGGCTTTTCATCCAACATCTTTTTCCAATCATCTGCTGCTATACCATTCACAACCAAATACTTCACGAACTCATCTTCAAAGCTCTGTAGTTCCTCATTATTTAATAGTCTGTACTTTGTCATATCTGATACAAATTTACGCTTTTCAACCTATAATGGTGAAAAGCTTTTAAAAGTCCTGAAATGACAAACGATTTAATAGTTACTTTCGTCATAGAAGATGATGTATAAAAGGTTATTCATACTTAGTTGTGCTATAGTTCTCTTGTTAGGCTGTAAAAAAGAACCCACTTCTTGGTCATCTAACTGGTCTGTACCTCTCGTTCATGGATCCTTATCATTGGATGATTTAATTCCTGCTGAATATCAAACTACGAACTCTGACAATTATCTATCAATTGTTTATTCTGAACCGGTATACAGCTTTACAATTGACACTCTTGTTCAACTTCCAGACACCACTATTTTCAGAAAAACAGCAGTGGCTGTACCTTCATTAACAGTAAACCCAGATTTTATTTACGGAGACAATTATGATCAAGCTTATACTTTAGATCAAATTGAATTGAAAAGAGTGATTGTAAAAGAAGGTGAAGTTGAAATGACTATCAGAAATACATGGCCTGGTAAAACGCATATGACATTTGATTTCCCGAAAATACTTGATATGGGAATTCCTTTTAATCGCATTTTTTATTTAGAAGCCGGCTCAATATCAAGTCCATACGAAGCAACTGAGCTAATTCAAATGAATGGTTTTGACCTTGATTTGACAGGAGTTAGCGGGAACTTAAACAACACGATATCAGGAACAATAACGGTAGGCTCAAACGAAGTTTCGGCTTCGTATGACATTACAAATCAAGACAGCATTGAGTATGATATCACATTTAGAAATTTAGTGCCAGATTACGCCAAAGGATATTTCGGATCTTATTTTCTTACAGACACCATTGGTATTTCATTAGATTTTATGGATAAGATATCTGGTGGTTCTGTTGATTTGGATTCGTTAGATATGAACATTGTTCTTAGAAATGGATTCAACTTGATTGCACAATCTAAAATTACGCTTCTTGAAGGGGTGAACTCAAGTACAATGACCTCAGTACCACTAAGCTTTCCAGACTTTAATACCGACATTAATATCAACCCAGCAAGTGGAGGCCTTTATGATTATGTTCCATCTGAATATCCAATGGTTATTAACAATTCAAACTCTAACGTTCTTCCATTTTTAGAGAATTTGTCCGATTCGATCGTATTGGGTTACGAGCTGTTTGTTAACCCCTTTGGAAACATTACTTCAGGTTCAGATGAATTGTTTCCTGGCTCAAGCATGGAGCTCTTCTTGGATGCTGAATTCCCGGTTAGTTTTGCCGCTAACAATATGGTTCTGAGAGATACTTTTGATTTTTCATTTGAAGAAAACTCAACGGTAGAAGGAGAAACAGCAAGTATTGCTCTCAATTATTCAAATGGTTTCCCTCTAACAGCAAATACTTCTCTCTATCTATTGGATGAATTGGGAGCCGTCATTCATACAATTACTGCTGACTCCCCTATTCTATCAGGCGTTTATGACAATGTCACTTTTGAAACAGCTCCAACAAGTGGAATGGCCATCTTCACATTAGATCAATCAACTATAGCGCTATTAGCAGACGTCAAGGAAATAGCTTTTGATGTTACCTTTAGCACTGAAAACAGTGGGAACGTAAAACTTCAATCTTCTTCTACTATTGATTTCAATTTGAATTCAGATTTACAAATTAAATTGAATCTGTGAAAGGAGCCATTGTCTATATAACCTTGGCTTTTGCATCCATTTCGTATGGACAAGAACCTACATACATTTTTGAGGATACTGTTAATAGTGACAACCTTCTCAAACTAAGCTCCTACAACACTTATTCGAGTAATCGATTCAATAATGATTTGATTGACAAATTCTTATTCGGCGGTGAAATTACTACTGAAATTAAGGATAAGGCATCATCTAAACTAGGGAAGCTCAATGCAATTGGCGGAGAATTCGAGCAAAGAATTGATAGCTACACACCATCAATTAACATGTTCAATAAAGAACGATACGGTCTAAAACTATCATTTTCAGATAATCATTATTTCTCAGCAAACTTTTCTACAGACCTTTTCAATACAGCTATGTACGGCAACAGCCCATACATAGGAGAAACTCAAGACTTTACTTTTTCACATGCTCAATATTTGCATTACCAAAAATTCAGTGTAGGATTTTATGATGAATCAAATCTATCTTCAATTCAGCTCAGTTATGTTGCAGGATCTAAAGGTCTAGAATTTGGTCTTTCTGAATCTTCTTTACTCTCACGTTCAACACTAGATACAATAGATGTTGATTTAACGGGCGCAGGCTTCATGACAGACACTTTAGGTCCATATTGGGCATTTCAAGGAGGTGGTTTTTCTTTCGATTTAGATTACAATTTTATATTTGAAGGAAAGGTTAAGAGTCGACAGATTATCAATTTTAAAATCAACAACTTAGGTGTGATTTTTTGGAACAAAAGAACGGATAATTACATCATCAATACTCATGAGAAATATTCAGGCTTTGAAGTGTCACAATTGTTGAGTGGAGATTCCACACTTTTTGATATTGATGTGCAAGACACGCTTAATATATTTCATGAAAAAAGAAATTACATTGATGTTTTACCTATAGAATTAGTTGTACAAAAGCTTGCAGATAATGGAATCGATCAAAAACTACAGGCAATCTTTGGTTTCAAGACGATTTTAGTACCGGATTACTTTCCATACCTGTATGCCGGCGCGTATTACAGACCAATTGAAAACTTTTCTGTTTCTACTCGCTTATCTTATGGAGGTTTTGCTGGTGTTAGATGGGGAATGAATATCAACTATTGGCTAAAAGAGAAATTGTACTTCTCTCTTGGTTCTTTTGATCTCATTGGTTTAGCCTCAAAAAAGATTGGCTACGGCAGAGGACTTAACTTTTCAATGTATTATAAAATTTAGGGGGATGAGGAAGATAGCATTAGCAATAATATGTGTTTTGGGTATAAGTTTTTCTACTGATGCTCAATTAATTAGCTTCATAAAAACATATGGTAATACAGGCTATGATTTTGGAAAAGATATTAAGCAAGATACTGACACTGGCTATGTGGTAACAGGAAGTTCAAGTAGCTTCGTTGGTGCTCAAAGTGATGTCTACCTTCTTAAAGTAGATTCTCTAGGTAATTTCAAATGGTCTATCAATCATGGTGGCGAAGGCTCTGACTGGGGAGAAGCGATTGAAGTAACAAATGATTCTACTTACGCTATTGGCGGTTATACAAATAGCTTTGGCGAAGGCGGGTTTGATTTTTATTTACTTCGTTTAGACCAGGAAGGCAATGAAATCTGGAGCAAAACATATGGCGGCAGTAATTGGGACAAAGCTTATGGTATGGTTCAAACTCCAGACTCTGGGTTTGTTCTAGTTGGCGAATCCTACAGCTTTAACGGCAGTAATCAAAGTGGATACGTGGTTAGGACCGATAAATGGGGCGATACATTATGGACATACGTTGAAGAGAATACGAATCAAAGTTTTTTCAATGACGTTACCCTAGATGGCGACTCAATCGTAATATGTGGCGGCTACTACTCTAGCGCAACAAGTTCTGTTGATGGATGGATCAAAACAATGCATTTAGATGGTAACGAAGGTGCCTCTAAACTTGTAGGGCAAGGGAATGACGACTACTTCACATGTGTTTATGTTGAAGGTGGATTCTATAATTTTGGCGGAGCGAGAGCTTATAATTTTGACACTGAAAAAACGAATATGTGGAATTATAGAATGCAAGATGACCACACAGTAGTCTTTGATTTAGCCTACATCAATCTATCTGTTGAAAGCGACCAAATCAATGACATTGTTACGAGATGGTATAATCAAGACACCTACTTCATTGGGCAAACAGAAAGCTATGGATACCTTCTTGATGGTAAAGACGATATTTTTATGGGCAAATGCAGTTCAGGAGGAGTCTACTTCGCAGCTAACAATTATGGTGCTCAAGGTGAAGACATTGGTCAATCAGTGGACAATTGCTATGATGATGGAGTTGTATTCCTTTCTGATTCGAAATATTTCGCAACTGGCGGAAACAATATTATTATCATGAAATTGAATTACACATGGTCTTATCCTGACTTATTTGGAGACATTTCTTATGATGACATTACCACTTCAATTGATGAAGAAAACGACTCAGATCACTTTTATCCTAATCCTTTAGAGAACTCGCTTAATTTTGGAAAAGTACTGAATGGCCAAATTCAAATTTATGACCTATCTGGGAAGTTAATCCTTGATAATGCCGTGAATTCTTCTTCAATTAACTTAGAAGGTTTAGAGTCAGGAACCTACATTCTAACCTATGTAAACGCAGCCGACAAAAAGGTTTCTAGAACAAAAATCATTAAGAATTAGAAATAATTCTCTCGGTAATCACTTTATATAGGTTTTTTAATTCAGGAGACTTCAAAGATTCTAATTGCTCTTGAATCACCTTGTCATCCCTCCTCTTTGCGGGCCCAGTCAATGAATTGGCAGCACCATTATTAATGCAATTGGAAATTGTTTCTTTAATCAATGGAATAAGTAATTCAAAGCTGTGTCCATTTGATTTCATTAGGCTTTCGGCCTCAATTAACATTTGAACGGTAAAGTTACTTGCAAACACAGCTGCCAGATGAAGTTCTTTTCTTTTCTTTGAATCCGCAAAGTCTACATTTTTTGATAAGAATGAATGAACAAAGGTCTTCAATTCATTCGCAAATCCTTCGCTTGAAGCCTCTATCAAGAATGGAACTTCATCCAATTCCATCTCACCATCTTTTCGGAATGTTTGCAAAGGATAAAGAACTCCGTGAAAATCGAAATTCTCGAACACATCTATTGCGACAGATCCTGAAGTATGAACCACTTTCAAATCAGACGGAAGCTCGCTAAGAACAGTCTGAATGACATCATCTTTAACAGCTACAATCGTTAAATCAGCTTCCAAACTAACTTCTGACAACTTATCTACCCCTATTGAATCAACTTTGTCAGCCAGATCTTGGGCTTTCTGAATATCTCTTGAAAACACAGTGAGTACCTCTGCATTCTTAGCAAGATTAATTGCTAAATGTGTTGCCACATTTCCAGATCCAATGATATTCAGCTTCATTTCTTTTTATATGATTTGAGCATAAAACCTCCTTTATACCCAGTTTCTTCAATCCAAAGATACTTATCACTGAGAACTTCATGAGTGTTCAATCCTTGATTAGTGAATTCAGAATTGAAATCAATGTATAAGATTTCTGATGCCTCATCACTCAAAACTCTTTCGCCCGCGCAATCGGCGATAATCTTCTCAGAAATCAACCTCTCATTCAATTCAAGCTTGTTCAAACTTTCAAAGTCTTCAATTAAGTGATATGCAAGCAATAATTCATAATGTTCAGGGCAATAATAAACCGACTTGCCGTCATTAAGCCCTTCTTTGACTTCATCAATCAAAAGGTTGGTCTCGCGGTTAATATCTGGAGCAAAGTGAACACTGAACAAAAACGGCAGACAAACTCCCGGGACGAGATATTTGACAAAGCTCCATTTAAACTCAACTTTACCAAACCATATGAAGATTGGCAAGAAGAATACCATTGAAACAAACAAATAGCGCTCATGAAATACAGGCTGAACTGCCAAGGAGAATAAGAACATCAATACGAACAGACCTAATCCTGCTGTTAGAAAAAAGAAGAAACTGGAGTCCTTTTTACCCCCTTTAACCACCAACACTCTTAGAGCAATTAAAAATAGGGTGAAGAAAATAAGGTTGAACGGAGTATTGAACATTTTAAAGAGCTCTTCATAAAAGTCAACGAACCGTGGATATGGAATCCATGAACCATTGGAAACGAAATCAGATCCTCTTGAGAAAATCACAAGCAATATTGGAGAAATCAGTATCAGAAATAATAAAGCTGATTTGAGAATTTGCTTGCCTTGAATCTTAGCTAAATTCATCAAGCCTAATAAAACTAAAATAGCCAAAGCGAATATGCCTAAATAGTGGGTGTATATGGCCAGAGCTATAAAGATTGCAGTAAAATATGAGCTTCGATTATTTTCTTCAAAAACCCACTTATACAGGCTAGTAAGACTTAAAAAGGAGAACAGAATAAACAATTGAAACATCCTTGCTTCCATGCTAAAATGATGAAATGAATCAGTGAACATCAAGATTCCAACCGCACCAAAACCTATTAAATAGTTAGATCGCTCGGAAACAAACAGATACACAGATGATATTAAAAACAATGAAATCAGGAGTGACATTGATCTTACAGCCAAGGGATCAACTCCAAAAAGAGATTGCCAAAAATGTTGAAGTATATAATGTAAGGGCGGATTATTTCCGTTTGACAGAAAATTAAGCGTCTCGCCCAGTGGTTGCGAAGAATAATAGATAGTAAAAGGCTCGTCTAATTCAATTGGATATGAATCTAAGAAAGGAATACAAACACAAAGCTGCAAGACTATAAGAAAGAACAGAATAACTAAATCTAGCTTTTTATAACCTTTCATATCCATCAAACTTATTAAATTTGAAGCAATACAGATTCAAATTCATAAACTAAATCCAAACAAATGAAAGACGTTTTTATTGTAGATGCTATTAGAACAGCAATTGGAAACTTTGGCGGAACCCTTGCACCAGTTAGAACTGATGACTTAGGAGCTCACGTAATGAAAGCACTAATTGATCGAAACCCAGACTTTGACCCGAAAGATATTGAAGACGTAATTTTCGGTTGTGCTAATCAGGCAGGTGAAGACAATAGAAACGTAGCCAGAATGAGTTCTTTATTGGCTGGTTTACCTTGGACTATTGGAGGAGAAACTGTTAACAGACTTTGCTCATCAGGTATGGCATCTACTGTTAACGCAGCTAGAGCAATCAAAGATGGAGCTGGAGACATTTACATTTCAGGAGGAGTTGAACACATGACAAGAGGACCTTGGGTAATCTCTAAGGTTTCAAAACCTTTTGGTAGAGATGCACAAATGCATGATTCTTCATTTGGATGGAGATTTGTCAATCCTAAAATGAAAGAGATTTATGGAGTTGACGGAATGGGAGTTACGGCAGAGAACTTGGTTGAGATGTACGGTATATCTAGAGAAGATCAAGATTTATTTGCCTACAACAGTCAAATGAAAGCGGCTAAAGCTCAGTCATCAGGAAGATTTGCTGAGGAGATTATTCCAATCGCAATTCCGAGAAGAAAGCAAGAAGATTTAATATTTGATCAAGATGAATTTATAAAGCCAAATTCTTCATTAGAAGTATTAGGAAAACTGAGAGCGGCATTCAAGAAAGAAGGCGGATCAGTAACAGCAGGGAATGCTTCAGGACTTAATGATGGAGCTGTTGCTCTTTTATTGGCAAGTGAAGATGCTGTGAAATCAAACAACTTTAAACCAATGGCCAGAATAGTTTCTGCTGCCGTAGCTGGAGTTGAACCAAGAATTATGGGAATAGGACCTGTATATGCTTCTCAAAAAGCATTAGCACGAGCAGGATTAACCTTTGATGATATGGATATCATTGAGATCAATGAAGCCTTTGCTGCTCAAGCACTTGCATGCACAAGAGAAATGGGACTTGCAGATGACGATCCAAGAATCAACCCTAACGGTGGTGGAATTGCAATTGGTCACCCATTAGGAATGACAGGAGGACGTATTCTTCAAACAGCAGCAATTGAATTAGCAAAACAAAATAAGAGATATGCCTTAGTAACACTATGTATTGGTGTTGGTCAAGGTTACGCGACAATCATTGAGAGAGTTTAGGCACGTAGTTTTTCATAAATTGTCATTTCGTAGAAGGTTAAATAAGTAGTTGTCATTTCGAGCGTAGTCGAGAAATCTGATAAAGCGTTTCGTAAGGCTTTGGCAGATTTCTCCATTCCACTTTGTTTCAGTCGAAATGACAATCTTCGAAGTCAGAACTTCGCTCGAAATGACAATTTATTAATTCACCTTGAATTAATTGCATTTAAGATGAACTACAACTATTTCATTTACATACTCAGCAATAAAAATCGTTCTACACTTTACATTGGTGTCACAAACAACATTCTTAAAAGGATTGAAGAACACAAGCTTACAAAATCAGGATTTGCGTATAGATATAATTGCTTTGACTTAGTGTATTACGAACACTTCACGCAAATTGAACATGCAATTTCAAGAGAAAAGCAAATCAAGAAATGGAGCAGAATTAAAAAGAACAACCTAATTAAATCTAAAAATCCAGACTTATTAAATTTAATTAATGATCTTAAGCATTAAACATTATTAGAATAATGCAAACTAAATCGTCTTTCATCCTTAGTTTTTTAACGCTTGCGATAATAATTGTATCAAGCTTACTAGGATATCTTGACGTTATCTCTGCCCTATTCTACTTTGTTGGCGAAATTGCTGTAATGGTTATCATCACAATGATAATGCATATTCAATTTGGTAATATTTTCAAAGCAATTCAAATTGGAATCATGTCGATTTTCCCTCTTGCTATGGGATACCTACTGGCCTACTTCCCAGTTATCTTCTTAGATCACGTTGACCTAGCACTTAGAAATGAAGTTTACGATTCGAGTCAGTTTCTACCTTATATGCTCAAAATCACATGGCCATTTATATTAATCAGATTAATCACTTCTGTAGCGGCTTACTTTTTAATTCCTAAAGATATCCGTGAAGAAACTGTGATGAACAACCTGTTTACTCCGATATTTCTAATATTAGGAATTGGGGTCACCAACATTGCTTTGCTTAATTTCTTTGACGGCGTTTTAACAGCCAATATTATTCTGATTGTTATTCTATCAATCAGATTCATAGTCGAATTGATTCAGTACAAATCTATTTTGGGTATTGGTTTAAGGAAACAAAAAAAGCAGCCCTAAAGCTGCTTTTCATTATTACCAGAGGTAAATTTTATCTCTTATCTTTTATCTAAATCAACAAAGTCTCTAGCGTTTTCACCAGTATAAACTTGTCTTGGTCTTCCAATTGGATCACCGTTATCTAACATTTCTTTCCATTGAGCAATCCACCCTGGTAATCTACCTAAGGCGAACATAACTGTGAACATCTCAGTTGGAATTCCGATAGCTCTGTAGATAATTCCCGAATAGAAATCAACGTTTGGATAAAGACCTCTTGACTTGAAGTACTCATCTTCTAAAGCTACTTGCTCTAATCTCTTAGCAATATCCAATGTAGGATCATCAATTCCTAATTGATCTAAAATATCGTCACATGCTTTCTTAATGATTGTTGCTCTTGGATCAAAGTTTTTATAAACTCTGTGTCCGAAGCCCATTAATCTAAACGGATCTTCTTTGTCTTTTGCTTTCGCAATCCATTTATCTAAATCACCACCATCTTCTTGAATCATTTCTAACATTTCAATAACTGCTTGGTTTGCTCCACCATGAAGTGGACCCCAAAGAGCAGAAATACCTGCAGAAATAGAAGCATATAAGTTAGCTTGTGAAGAACCTACAATTCTTACAGTTGAAGCCGAACAGTTTTGCTCGTGATCAGCATGAAGAATTAATAATTTATTTAATGCTTTAGCAATAACTGGATTAGGCGTGTAATCTTCAGTTGGCATTGCAAAACACATGTGCATGAAATTCTCAATATATCCTAAATCATTTTTAGGATACATAAAAGGATGACGTACTGCATTTTTATAAACCATTGCTGCCAATGTTGGCAACTTGGCAATCAATCTCTTAATTGTTAATTGGAAAGCTTCTTGAGATCTGTTTGGATCTTGAGATTCTGGATAGAATGTTGACATTGATACAATCATTGAAGCCAAAATACCCATTGGGTGCGCCTTTGCAGGATAAGCTTCAAAGAAACGCTTCATGTCTTCATGAACCAAAGTATGGTGATCAATTTCACTTTCAAATGATTCTAACTCTGCTTTCGTAGGAAGCTCTCCATTCAGAATTAAGTAAGTCACTTCTAAGAATGAAGCTTGCTCAGCTAACTGCTCAATTGGATAACCTCTATATCTTAAAATACCTTTTTCACCATCAAGAAACGTAATTGCACTCATACAAGAACCAGTGTTTTTAAAACCTCTATCTAAGGTAATGTATCCAGTTTGGGCTCTCAACTTAGAGATATCCAAAGCTTTCTCATTTTCAGATCCTGTGATAATAGGAATTTCAATTGTTTTCCCATCTAATTCGATTCTTGCTATTTCGTCCATTTTTGTTTCCATGTTTACTTTGCGTCTTTTAAAATATTCCCCCTAAATATAGCAGGAATTTTGTGATTTGAGATAGCTAAACCTTAAAATATTTTGGCTGTAGCTTGCAGTCTCACCTGATTATAGTTCATCTTCTGATAAAACAACTAAGAAATCACCTTCATTTATAGTTACTTGCTCATCTTTCGGAAGATTTAATCGCACTCCAAAATTTGAACTTGAATCTTTACTCATATCTCCTTTTCTAATCCCTAAACAAACTTCATCACGTTTAAGAGCTAATCCAATAAGATCGCCAAATCTCACTTTTGCAGGGAATTCACTGAAATATAAATCGGCTGGTTTAACGTAAATCTCAGAGCCATCTTCAGAGAATAAATCATCATAAAGAGCCTTAATTAAAGGTTCTTCAGACAATTGAGCTAAAATCATTGTGATCAGTTTATTACTAATAATGAAATCATCTACATCAGTTTGAGTGATAATTTCTTGATTCTCAGAGTTCAATACTTGAGTAATGATATTTGTGTGCACATCTACTCCACCTTCTTGTTTGATATTTCTCAATAACAACAGAATAATCAAAGTGTCAGAGTCAATTTTATCTGCAGATAGTTCAGAAGTGTTTTGAGATAAAATAATAATATTGTCGTATTCAAACGGATTACATGATTGCAATGTTTCCAACTTAAGTGGATCCGCATTTCGCATTGTAATTTCAAAGTCTTCATACTCCTTCTTCATTTCCTCTACCTTTGATGTTAATATGTCATCTGGTTCATTAAAAATGATATCCACCTTCGTTCCACTGGTCAAATAATCCGCAGACTCTCTAACGAATATCTCAGCTACACTATGCCATCCAAGAATTAGAATGTTCTTACTTTTTTGCTCGAGCTTTTTACCAGACAGATTTAAATCAACCGGCTTCATTATTGAATTCTCTTGGAAATCAATGGTAGAATCATCTTCTGCCAAAATGATTACTTGATCGTCAGGAACAAGCATATAATTCTCTTCAGGTCGTAATCTAATCCCATCCTGCTCATTGTATACTCCTAACGGAATACCATCTATAAAGTGAAAAGGTAATCTACCAAAGCTCACTCCATTCCAATCGGCTTCATAGAAGTACACTTCACAACCGTCAAAAGAAAGCATCTCATTGTATACCATCTCTAAACCAGATGTAAGAGAAGTTTGAACCAAGAGTTTCCCCATAATGTCCCAGCTATCTAATGCTATTATATTCTCATCTTTAAAGAATGATATTAACTGACGTTTTTCTTCAGAGAATATCTCAGCAATAATTGGTAATTCATTTTTACCATCTTGACAAGAAATAATCGCCATAATAGCTTTTACTGAAAGTACATCTGAACTTAACTTCTCATCTAAGGTTGAACTCTCAGAGCAAGTTGCTAATAAGATGACAGACTTTGCCTTCTTAATGTTTACTCTGTGTAGCTCATTGATATTTGCAAAATCTCCAGTTGTCGTAATAATTCTAGTAGTTCCTGTAGATGGTAATCTTTTGGCAATCATGTCATCCATCTCTTCTTTGCCCATTGTAGACAATATCACAACACTCGCATCTTTCTCTGATTCATTCGCAATTATCAACTCTCTAATAATATCTACAACTCTCTCATTCCATCCTAAAATCAAAGTATGATCCTCTTCTATCACCACACCCCTGCCTTTTCTGAAGTTATAAAGTACCTTCTCAAGAGATGTTGTAATGAAGGCAATAAGCATTGAAAGAATAATTACACCTACTAATCCTGCTAGAACCGTAGAGATTTTTACCCAAATAGATTGGGTATTATCTTGATTCATATTACCTGGATCTGTCATTTGTAGCCAGGTACGCCAAACATCATCTTCTTGACCGTGGTAGTATTCATCTACTGAAGGATCCACATCTACTCCAGTCATATTAACTATTAGAACTCTGATTCCGACTATCACTAAGAATAATACAATGAATACTATAAATAGACTGACAAAGATGGATGCACCACCTTTACTTAAGTATTGTCCGAATCGGTATCTGAGTTTATCTTTTATTGAAAATGACATAGGGCCAAATTTAAAATGAGGCCCTTAAGATAAGTAAAAATGTCTTTTAGAAAATGGCTTACTTATTCTCGTATTTTGAGAGGATTGAAAGTAGTTCTTTCGGCTTCTTGAAACCATTAATAGTTCCAATTTTCACTTGTCTTTTTGACAAAACTACGAAAGTTGGAAAGCTCATTCTACCACCTAACAAATTATACGCAAGCTCGTTATAAGTTTTGCTACCATATGTTTTAGACTCATAGAGCTTTTTCTTGAAAGCAATTGCATCTTTAGACTCTGCATCCATTTTTACCGCATAAAAGTGTTCGTTCATGTACGAAACCACTTTGGGATCTTTGAAAGTAGAATTATCCATTTTCACGCACCAACCACACCATGTAGTATAGATATCAATGAATAGCGGCTTTTTGTCTTCTTCGTTTGCATCAATAGCAGATTCAAAATCATACCATTTTATTGATTGCTCTTTCTCATCTTGAGAAAAGCCAATAAAACTTGCAAACGATATTATTAAAAGAAGAAATCTCATACTATGAAAGACGATTAAAAGGTATTAGAGGTTTGCCTTAGTGAAGGTTAACATTTTGTTAAATAAATGAAGCCTAGTGTATCCTCCGTAAATTCCGTGCGTTTTATTTGTGTAGATGAACATATCGAAATCTTTGTTCTCTTTCACTAATGCATCAACCATTTCCATTGTGTTTTGAACATGTACATTATCATCTCCCGAACCGTGAACTAGTAGATACTTCCCTTTCATCTTACTTACATGATTAATAGGAGAATTATCTTCATACCCATCATTGTTCTCAGCCGGCGTTCTCATAAATCTTTCTGTATAAATGTTGTCATACCATTTCCAATTTGTAACTGGAGCTACTGCTATACCCATCTTAAACACATCCGCCCCCTTAGTCATACAAAGAGAAGTCATATAGCCTCCATAACTCCAACCCATCACTCCTATTCTATCTGGATCAACAAATTTCCATTTCTGAACTTCTTTGGCGCAAGCAATCATATCTTCAGTTTCTAATTTCCCTAATTGCAAATAAGTAGACTTTTTAAAGTCAGCTCCACGATACATTGTACCTCTAGTATCTACAGAAACTACAATGTAGCCTTCTTGAGCTAATAACTGGTGGTAATGAAAATTTGCACCAGACCACGAATCAGTAACAGTATTGTGTCCAGGACCATTATAAATATTAAAGTAAACAGGATACTTTTTAGACTCATCAAAGTTTGGTGGTTTTACAATGAAGGCGTTTAGCTCGTCACCAGCATGACCTTTGACAGTAATGAACTCTTTCTTTGCCAAATTATACTCACTCAACTTCTTTTTAAGATCTTTATTATCAACTAACACATCAAGTTCTTTTCCTTTCGCATTGTGTACTGAGATTCTTGCAGGTTCATTGGCATTTGAATAGTAATTGATGTAATACTTCATCCCTTGACTAAACATTGCATCATTCGTCCCTTTCAATTCTGACAATTTCGTTTTTGAAGAACCATCAAATTTTATGGAGTAAAGCGCTTTGTAAATAGCTCCTTCTTCAGCTGAGACATAATACACTAGGCCTTTCTTTGAATTCACTCCTTTTAACTCAACAACATCCCAATCACCTTTAGTGATTTGAGTAGTTTTACCGTCTAAACCTACTTGGTAGATGTGATTAAATCCGTCTCTTTCTGATGTTCTTAAAAATGACTCTCCGTCATCAAGAAAAATTAAGTTATCATCTACATCAACATATGTCTTTGATTCATCTTGATGTATGATCGCTCCCTTCTTCCCAGTCTCGTCATATTCAGCAATGGCATAAACCAAGTTGTTTTGATGTCTATTTAATGATAGATAAACCAGCTTATTATCATCTTTTGTCCATTTCATTCTTGGCACATATTCAAACGGACCTCTTTCAATCTCTACAGTCTTGGCATCTTCAAGGTTATACATGTTAAGCGATAACTTTGAATTGTCTTCACCTGCCTTTGGATACTTAAATGTGTATTGAACTGGATAAATCTCATTTCGATAGTAATCCATTGTGAAGTCTTTTACCTCTGATTCATCAAATTTTAAAAAAGCAATTTTTGTTCCTTTTGGTGACCATTCCCAAGCCTTAGTTAAAGAAAATTCTTCTTCGTAAACCCAATCAGTAGACCCATTGATTGCTCCATTTGTACTTCCGTCAGATGTAATCTGCGTAACAGAACCTGATTTCAAATCTTTGTAAAACAGATTGTTTTCATACACAAAGGCCACTTTAGAACCATCAGGAGAAAACTCAGCCAACATTTCTTTAGACTCTTTATTGTAAAGGGCTTCTGCTTCACCCGACTTCAAGTCTACCACATAATATTTCGCAGTAAAACTTCTTCGGTAAATAGATTTAACCTCAGTTGCCAAGAGCATTTTAGTTTCATCTGCATTAAAAAAGTAATTATCAATAGTGATGTCTTTTAGCTTTGAACCATCCAATATAGTAGAAACTGGAGTACCAAAATCTGTGTAGCTGTACTTTACAATTTTATCTTTTTCAAGAGCTGAAAAATGTTCTCCATCATTCATGGAACTCACTGAGTAAACATAGTCTGCTGAGAATTCACGAGACGCCCAAATGATATCGTTTGTTAATTGTTTTTCTTGGGAAATTACTGGATTTGAAGCCGTTAAGAAGACTAACAATAGAGGTGATAATGCTTTTTTCATTCTTTTTCTTGAATATTTGAATCAAATATATCAATTATTCTGCCAAGCTTTATCCCTTTAGTTTTGAAGGATTAGGAAAGATATTAACGGTTAATATTGAGCATAAAGAGAAAGTACTTTATCCTTCTTGATTTCTAAGGTGTCAGCTGCATTAACCCAATGAATTTTGTAGCCATTTTTTTCCATCCTTCTGAACCAAGTCATTTGGCGCTTTGAAAACTGATGGATAGCAGTATTAAGACCATCAAAGAGCTCTTTCTTTGAAATTTCTTTTCTTAAATAAAGGCTTAACCATTTATACTCCAAGCCAAAAAACGACAACTCGTCATGGGTTAGATGATTTTCAATCAAATACTCGGCCTCTTCAATCAATCCATTATTAAGTCTATGACTCAGCCTTTTCGTAATCTTCTCTCTTCTTAAATCCCGCTCAATTTCAACTCCAATAATCAAAGAATCAATCTCTTCGTATTTTCTGGGTTTCCAATTAGGGTTTTGAAGCATAAACTCATGGATCGCAATAGCCCTAATTTTTCTTGCAGAAGTACGAGCATTCAAGTCATTTCTGAGTAAATCTGGCAGCTTAGCATATCTCATTTCAAGCCCCTTTTCGTCTAAGGACTCTAATTCCGCCCTCAGTTCGGGCTTAGTTTCAATCCCTAAGTATGATGATCCTTTGAGAGCGGTCTCTATGTATAAGCCTGAGCCTCCGCAGAGAATGGGAGTCTTACTCCTATCTCTGATATCTCCCAAGGCTTTATGAAAATCGATCTGATATTCGGCAATATTGTATTTGTAGTTAGGGTCTTTGATGTCGATAAGGTGAAAAGGAATTGATTGCGCGTCCACCGTATATTCTTCAATGTCTTTACCTGTACCAATATCCATGTATTTATAAATCTGTCGGCTGTCTGCTGAGATGATTTCGGCATCAAGTTCTAATGACAGGTGACAAGCTAACTCTGTTTTACCAGATGCCGTAGGACCTAATATGGTGATCATTTTCTTCATCAAGAGTTCCAAATCTCCCAAGCTTTCTCAGCTTGCTGCTCTAGCATTGTTTTCCCATTAAGAGTCCAGGCTCCTTTATCTTTGCATCTTTTTAAAAATTCAGTTTGAATAGGATTATAGATTAGATCTATCGCTAAATGTTCTTCGGTAACAAACTCATACGGTATGTTTGGACATTGCTCTATTTCAGGAAAAGTCCCCAAGGGTGTGCAGTTCACAATGATCTTGCAAAACGTCATCATATTCTCATTCATCTCTTCATAGGTGAACTCGTCTTCTCTTTGCGGATTTCTTGATATGTAAATGACTTCACAACCCAAACCTTCCAACACATAAGCTATGGCCTTACTTGCACCTCCTGTCCCCAGAATCACAGCTCTTTCATGTCTTGATTTGAAAAAAGGCTTAATCATCTGTTTGAAACCATACACATCTGTATTGTGTCCGATTAGCTTTCCATCTGAAAATCTTACTGTATTCACTGCTCCAACATCTGCTGCAACCTCTGAAAGTTCGTTTAAATATGGAATGATTGATTCTTTATAAGGGATTGTGACGTTCAAGCCAGACAAATCTTCTTTATTAAGAATGGGAATTAATTCATCAATCTCAGACAATTCATAATTCAAATACTGAGCGTCTACCCTATTTTCGTTGAACTTTTGCTCAAAATAAGATTTAGAAAATGAATGTCCGAGACACTTCCCTATTAAACCAAATTTTCTTTTCATTGTCTGGTATAAAAAAAGGGAATTCCATAAGAAACTCCCTTTGATATTATTTTTTTATTCAATTAGATTTTCATCAACCAATTGAACTTATCAGCTTCGATTCCTTTTTTATAATTCGTTACATAAGTTTTCACTTTGTTTGAGAACTTTCTGTCAGCAACTGCAGGCAACTCATAAGTTGTGCCTTCATATCCGATATGAGAAATTGGCGCAATCGTAGCAGCTGTACCAGCCCCAAAAGCATCCTGTAAAGTACCATTGTTGATAGCATCCATAATCTCAACTACCGTAACTGCTCTTTCTTCAACTTTATATCCCCAATCCTTTGCAATCTCAACTACCGATCTCTTAGTGATCCCTTTAAGGATAGTATCTTTTGTTTCGTCAGGAGTAATAATAACATCATTGATCACAAATACAACATTCATTGTACCTGCTTCTTCAATAAAAGTATGTGTTTTAGCATCTGTCCAAATCAATTGTCTAAAACCTTCTTCAGCAGCCAATTTTGCAGGATAAAGAGAACTAGCATAATTCCCTGCAGCTTTTGCTCTACCAACTCCACCTTCTGCAGCTCGAGTATAATATGTTTCAATTTTAACTTTAACAGGGTCAGCATAATAAGCACCAACCGGACTCGTGATAATGACAAATTTATATTTTTCAGACGGCCTAATCCCTACATAATCATCTGTAGCAATCATGAAAGGTCTTATATATAACGACTGTCCTTCATTTGAAGGAACCCATTCTTTATCTAATTCTAAAAGAGTCCTTAAGCCCTCTAAAAACAGCTCTTCAGGGATTTCGGCCATACACATTCTATCCGCAGATTCATTGAATCTTTTAGCGTTCATGTCTGGTCTAAAAACCAATACATCACCATCAACTCCTTTTTGAGCTTTTAAACCTTCAAAAATTGCTTGGCCATAATGCAAGGCAGAAGTTGCTGGATGCAATTCAAGATTGTTGAAAGGAACAATAGTTGGTGTACCCCACTTACCATCTGCATAATCTATCTCAAACATGTGGTCTGAAAAGATTTTTCCGAAAGGAAGGTTATCAAAATCTACTTCTGATAATCTTGACTTTGATGTTTTGGTAATTTGAATGTTATTTATAGTAGTATCCATTGATTAAGGCTCTTTTGATGTCGCGAAGATAGTCATTTAAAACTGTTTAATCAAGCCCCAAGTAGGCTTTGCATCACAATTCTTCTTCGTATGAACATTCTTAGTACTTTTAATGCTGCTAAAGACGAATGACTGATTGAAATATTACATTGAAAGATCCAAAAGAAATATTGAAAGCATATTGGGGCTTTGACGATTTCAGACCAAATCAGCTCGAGATTATCAATGAAATTGTGAACAACAGGGATATTCTAGCGCTTCTTCCTACTGGCGGAGGGAAATCTATCTGCTATCAGGTCCCTGCTCTAATGCAAGAAGGCATTTGTGTAGTTATATCTCCACTCATTGCCTTAATGCAAGACCAGGTTCAAAATTTGAATTCAAAAGGAATCAAGGCTATTGCAATCACTTCAGGAATGGGTACTCGGCAAATTGATCGTCTTTTAGACAACTGCGTTTATGGAGGATACAAATTCTTATATGTTTCTCCTGAAAGATTAAAATCCCGATTGTTCCTTTCTCGTTTTGAAAAAATGAACGTCTCTTTCATTGCTGTTGATGAAGCACATTGTATCTCAGAATGGGGATTTGACTTCAGGCCTTCATATCGAGATATTTCTGATTTAAAGAAACTTAAGCAGAACCTTACTATTTCAGCATTCACAGCCACAGCCACTTCTGAAGTTGTTGCGGACATTCAGGATAAACTTGAGTTTAAGAAACCAAATCTAATTTCTTCTTCATTTTTTAGACCTAATCTGATTTATGATGTGGTGGAATGTGATAACAAACTAAACAGAATTGAAGAACAGCTTCTTTCTCAAAAAGCATCAAGTATTGTTTATTGCAGCACAAGAAAAGAGGTAAAGTCAGTTTGTCAACATCTTATTAATAAAGGGATTAAGGCCAACTTCTATCACGGTGGTCTTGACTATAAGAGTAGAAAAGATAGACAGGCAGAATGGATGAATTCAGATTCTTCGGTCATTGTTTGCACAAATGCATTTGGTATGGGTATCGACAAATCGAATGTCAAACTTGTGCTTCACTACTCTATTCCCGAAACACTTGAAGCTTATTTCCAGGAGGCTGGAAGAGCTGGTAGAGACGGCAATGATGCCAGGGCAATACTGTTTTACGAAAAGGCAGATATTCAAAAGTTACGTGAGAAGATTGAACTGAAATTTCCCGAGATTAAGCAAATCAAAAAAGTCTACAATGCACTGGGCAATTTCTTTCAACTGGCCATAGGATCAGGACTTGAAGAGAGCTACCCTATTGATATCATGGAGTTTTGTGACAGATATAGTTTCGACTTAATGGAAACATTTAATTCCCTGAAATTTCTTGAGTTATCTGGTTTTATAGCGGTTTCAGAGAATTTTCAAGTTCCTTCAAAAATTCAAATAACAGCTGACAAGACCACACTTTATAACTATCAAGTGAAATCTCAGGAGATTAATAAGATTGTTCAATTTATCATTCGGACTCAAATGGGTGTTTTTGACAATCTCACTATCATTAATGAAAAGAAAGTATCTAAAGAACTAAATATTTCGTTTAAAAAAGTCACTGAAACGCTCAAAACACTCCATGAGCTTGATATTGTGAATTATCTTCCAAGTTTGAATGGAACGCATATTTACTATAAAACTGAGCGTTTGAATGAGCAAAATCTTTCTTTACCTACCGAACTCTATCATAAAAGGAAGAAACTTGCAGAGAAAAAACTGCAGCAGAACATAGAATTTTTAAAATCAGATTCATGCACAAGTAAAATGCTGTTAAACTATTTTGATCAGAAAGAAGCTGAAAATTGCGAAAGATGCACGAGATGCCTCCATGCTAAAAACCCACAAAACCCTGATTTAAAACACTTAATAGGTAACCACATAAAGAATCAATTCAATACGGTCAACGAAATTATAATCACAGATTTAATAGCGGTTTTCTCTGAATATAAAAGAGAAAAAGTTTTGGAAGCAATTAGATGGCTAAGCGACCACAATGAAGTTCATGTTGACGCATTGGGCAAAAGACTCACCAGACCTTAATTGAAATCGCCATCATCAACTTTGAAGACACAGGTCTGAACCCTTTCTTTTTCAGGCCCAGTAACTGTAAAAGTCCAATTAGCATCAATCTTTGGAGATTTTGTGCAAACCGAGTCGTTCTGATTCACTATGTACAATGAATCCCCAAGCCATTTGCAGTCTTCACTCTCTTGCTCAGTATCCAAAACTTTGTAGTCATAAAACAAAATGGACGTTCCCGGAAGAGACAAAAACGTAGTATCAAAGTCAGGATTGATAAGGGTAATTGTATCTGAAGAAGTGTTTTGAAAGTAACGTTCATGCCTAAGATCATGCTGACAAGACACTGCAAGCATTGAAAAAAGCGATATTATCACTAAGGATCTCAAACTTAATTTTTTGCTGGGGTTTCTTCGATTACCTTAACCAAGAACTTCCAAAACTTTTGTACTGACTTTATATTAACTTTTTCGTCAGGTGAATGAGGATGACGAATCGTAGGCCCAAAAGAAATCATGTCGCAATCAGGTAAATGCTCACCTAAAATCCCGCATTCTAAACCGGCGTGACAAGCAGCTACCTTTGGTTCTTCATTAAACATTTCAATGTAGTTTTTCTTTAGAACTTCAAGAATTCTAGAGTTCGGATTCGGCTCCCATCCTGGATAATCGCCACCTTGCACAACTGAAGCGCCTGCATTTTCATAATGCAATCTTAAAGCATTTGCCACATCATTCTTCCCTGATTCTGACATACTTCTTTGAAGAGACTGGGTGATAAACTCACCGTTTTTAATGATAACTTTTGCCAAAGAACTAGATGTTTCAACTAATCCGGGTATAGTATCGCTCATTTTCCAGATAGCATTCGGAGTAGCATAAATACAGCTTACAACATTTATCTGATCTGCTTTTGACATCATCTTCATTCCGCCAACCTTAGACTCTTCAAGAGAAGAAACCATATTTGGTTCAACTATACTATATTCAATTTGAATTAAATTGAAAATTCTTTCAAATTCAGTTTTAACAACAGAAATATCAGACGACTTAAAGGCAATTTGCCCAAAACTCTCTCTCGGAATAGCATTTCTTAAACTACCCCCTTCAAGTCCTACTATTCTTACATCAGACACTTGCGTTAATGCATAAATCATTCTATTCATTAACAAGTTAGCATTTGCTCTTCCTGAATTAATATCCATTCCAGAATGACCACCTTTTAAACCTTTTAATTCAATATCATAAATTGCGAAATCGTTCGGCACAGCTTCTTCAGCATAAGACATTGATGTGTTTGTATCAATTCCACCTGCACATCCAACCGAAAACTCGTCATCATCTTCAGTATCTAAGTTTAGTAGAATTTTACCTTCAAGCAAACTACCATCTAACTCTTTCGCTCCAGTCATTCCTGTTTCTTCATCTATAGTAAACAAAGCTTCCAATGCGGGATGACTTACATTTGTTGAAGATAACAGACTCATTGCGGCTGCAACTCCCATTCCATTATCAGCACCTAATGTTGTCCCCTTAGCTTTCACCCAATCGCCTTCAATAAATGATTGAATTCCTTGAGTTGAAAAATCAAAACTAGTTTCTGCATTTTTTTGGTGCACCATATCAATATGGCTTTGTAAAATCACAGTCTCCCTGTCCTCCATTCCAGCCGTTGCCGGTTTTTTAATTATTACGTTACCAATCTTATCTTCAGACACTGACAAACCCAATGAATTTCCAAAATCAATCATGAATTGACGTACTCTCTCCTCTTTCTTTGAAGGCCTTGGAACAGCATTTAAATTTTCAAAATGATTCCAAATAACTTGTGGTTCTAAATCTCTAACGTTCATAATTGTTTGGTGTGAATTGAAGCGCGAAAATACGAATATTGTTACGACTGCTTAGGGAATTAGCCCACAAAATTCTTAATTTAGTGGAAAATACTCTGAGATATGAAAACTATTTTATCAATCCTGACAATTGCGTCACTTACTTTCAATTCTTTTGCTCAACAAACGTATGAAACCATTGATATCAATGGAGAAACAAGAGAGTACTACAAATATTTACCAACTGGGTATGATGCAAATACTGAAGAGTTACCTTTATTGTTTGTTCTACATGGAATTGGAGGAACTGCGCTTGCAACAAGTGCATACGGTATGAATCAGTTAGCTGACACCGAAAGATTTATCCCTGTCTACTTACAAGGAGCGAACAATCAATTTGGTCAATCTTCTTGGAATAACGGAACTGGACTTGAATCTCAAGCCGAAGACTTGGCTTTCATATCTAACTTGTTAGACTCAATTAATAATGACCCAAATGTTGATATTAATATGTCTAGAGTTTACATGACTGGTATTTCAATGGGATCAATTATGACATACAATGTATGTAGATACATGAGTGATAGAATTGCCGCGGTAGTTTGTCACATAGGAACAATGTCAACAGAAGACCTTACCAACTTCACTCCTGAATACCCTGTACCTACATTACACAAACACGGAACAAATGATGGAACAGTTCCTTATGCAGGTACAGCCCTACCATCTTTATCGCTAGTTCAGGAGACAATTAATCAGCTTAAAATTTCAAATGGTTTTCAAGGAGATTCAACTATCATTCCATTACCAGACAATGCTTCGGACGGGATCACAATTGACAAAATAGTTTACAATTGTACAACTCCTCTTGAATTATGGAGAATGAATGATGCTGACCATATACTTTTATTTGAACCAGCTAATGACACGAATAGCACTGAAGTAACCTGGGAGTTCTTAAAACAATACACACATCCAAACCCTTCTGCTGCTGCACTTGAAGAAGACTTAAAAACTCAAGCTAGAATTTACCCTAATCCGGTTAATTCAGACATCAATTTTATTAACCATGGTGATTTCAAATCGTATCAAATAATTGGGCTTGATGGAAGAACTTTGGTAAAAACTACAATACCAACGAACAAAATTGATATTGAAAGCCTCAAAGCTGGAACATACATATTGTCTCTGACAGATTTAAACGGTAGAGTTTCAAATCAACAATTCATCAAAGAATAGTCAAAAGATATTGATTTTTAACCCCTTATCGATTCTATTCTTTTTCTGAGGGAAATTCAGACAACCTTTTCTTTTATCATTTCGTTTTTATAAGTGTTAACATTTAGGTAACATTAAGTTTATCTAGGTTTTAAATTGTCGTATCTTGTCATAAATGAATAAAAAAGCTCTTCTTCTTATTCTTTGCCAACTTATTATGTTGGTTTCTTTCGGGCAGTATTGCACTGCGATTGGACCGAGTTCAGATTTAGATTCTAACGTTGAGTCGGTTTCTATTGTTGGAGAAAGCGGTACTTCAATTTCTTATACAGGCTGTCCCGCTATCTTAGGATTAGAAGATTTGACGACAACCGAGAATGTTACACTCATTGCAGGAAACAGCTATACCATTTATGTTCAATTCGGAACATGCGGCAATAATTTCGCCTCTGCTGGTAATGTTTACATAGACTTCAATACTGATGGAGTTTTCGACTTGTCAGAAAATGTTGGAGACTGGGCTGGAACTCCACCTGTGGCTCTGAGCAGTTTTAATTTTACCGTTCCTGCGGGAATTACAGATGGCGTAGGAAGAATAAGAGTTCTACAAGATGAAAGTTCTGTAAACCCAGTTAATCCGTGTGCTTCTTTTACCTGGGGCTCAGCTGTTGATTTCGGAGTCACATTTACTGGGGGAGTTGACTGTAGTGGTTATATTGGAGATGACAGAAATGACCCAAGAATGATTTCTGCATTACCTTTTCAAGAATCACATAATTCATCTTTTTGTTATTCAAACCAAGAACCGGTTTACGGATCACCGGATGTTTTTTATCAAATAGATGTCTCTGACTTTGAGGTAGACTATCTAAAAGTATCTCTTTGCGGATCAACTTTTGACACTTACTTATCAGTTCAAGACTTGGATACCAATGTACTTTTCATCAATGACGACTTTGACGTTTGTTCTCCGCAGTCCCAATTAACAATCCCAACAATTGGGCTCGATACTATTTTTATTATAGTTCAAGGCTGGGGAATTGAGGCGGGTGATTATGACATTAATATTGAAGAAGACATTTCAGCATCTCTAGGAAACACAAGAGGTACAACCTTAACTCTCTATCCTAATCCTATTGTTGAGTCCTTTAAAATCCTTAACTTAACTACTACTGCAGATTATCTCATCTACAATGAATTAGGACAAATCATTGATAACGGAAAAATCAAACCTGATGAGGCGATATCAATTGATGAACTGCCTGCCGGCATATTCTACCTAAAGCTATCAACTTTAGATGAGATGAAAATTTTTAAGCTAATTGTAACAGAATGAAGAGACTTTTAATCATATCGATCATTTTATTTTTGGCTGGACTTGAGAGCCACGCAACTTCAAACTGGACTCAAAAGGCAAATTTTGGAGGTATCGCTAGACACAGAACAACTTCCTTTTCAATTGGAAATAAAGGATACATGGGCCTAGGGCATTACAATTCTGGTCCTGGAGGAAATATTCATTTGGCCGATTTTTGGGAATATGATCCAGGATCAAATGCCTGGACCCAAAAAGCTGATTTTGGAGGCGGACCAAGGTATCATGCTGTAGGAGAATCTTTCGGAAACAAAGCTTATGTCGGCACTGGGCGTTCACCAGGGAGCATTCTTATGACAGACTGGTGGGAATTTGATCCAATTGCCAATACCTGGACAGCAAAATCGGCTTTTCCTGGTACTGAGCGAAGAGGCGCAGTCTGTTTTAAAATTGACGGATATCTTTTTGTTGGGACAGGACAAATTCCATCTGGTTTTACCAATGATTTTTTCGCATATGATGTTGAGAATGATCAATGGCTTGGTGGAATCCCCGTATTCCCTGGCTCCTCAAGAACATCTGCTGCATCTTTCGTAATTAACAATAAAGGTTATGTCGGAACGGGCGGTGTTGGCTGTGGAACAACTGATTTCTATGAATATAAATTATCTACCAATCAATGGATACAAAGAGCTGATGTAGGAACATTAATTAGACAAGAAGCAGCTGGATTCTCTGTAAACGGCAAGGGTTATATTGCTGCAGGTGACAACTGTTCGAGTGGTACAAACTATCAAGACGTTTGGGAATATGACCCTAACCTTGATACCTGGACTCAAATTGATGATTTTGGTGGTGCGGCCAGAAGATATCTTGACGCCTTTGTGATTGGAAACAGAGCTTTTTGTGGCCTAGGTACTTCAGGGGTTAATTACTCAGATCTATGGGAGTTTGACGCTTTCCTATCTACTATTCAAAGAGATTTAGAAACAGTAAAAGTTGATTGTTATCCAAACCCAATAGTTGAATCAGCAACTTTTACAATTAGTAACATCCCACAAGGTGGTAGCGCCAATTTATTCGAATTAAAAATCCTAAATCTTCAGGGACAAGTGCTGTTCGAAGACGCATTTGAAGATACGAAACTTGAGTATAATAGAGAAAATATACCAGCAGGACTATATGTCTATCACATTACCTATGAAGGCAATACTGTAAGAAACGGAAAATTAATTTTTGAATAAGTCAATGAAAATATCACTATTCATAAGCTACGTTTTGATTGGCCTTTCAGGTTTTTCACAGGGTTCTTGGACTCAAAAAAGCAGTTTACCTGGAGAAGGGCGACATAGAGGAACAGGATTCTCAATAGGAAATAAAGGATATTTCGGTTTAGGACATTATAATTCTGGTCCTAACGGAAATGTTGTTAAAGCCGACATCTGGGAGTATGATCCGGGAACTGATTCCTGGACGCAAAAAGCAGATTATGGATTCGGAGGCACGTATGGGGCTACGGCATTTACAATCGGACAATATGCATATGTTGGAGCTCATGTTTACGCCGGAGATCAGTTTTACAAGTTTGATCCTATTGCGAATGTATGGACATTGATAGCCACTGCTCCAATAGGTGGAAGTGAAACATCTTCTTTTGCGATTGACGAATATGGATATGTATTGCATTTCAACAATGTCTTAAGATACGACTCTAATGCAGATAGCTGGTTAGATTTAGGCCCTTGCCCTGCTGGAGTTAGTTCTTGGTCTACTGCCTTTTCCATAGAGGATAAAGGATATGTATTAACACAAGGAATGCTTTACGAATACAAACCCTTTTCTAATAGCTGGGCACTGAGAGCGCCCTTTCCAGGTGAAGCTCAAGGAGGCAGTGCAAGTTTTTCAATTAACGGAAAAGGATACGTTTTTGGGGGGTATATCCAGTTTTTAAACCCAACAAGCAGGCAAATATGGGAATTTGATCCTTTAACAAATAGCTGGAGTCAAAATCAAGATTTACCTGGCGCCTCACGAAGATTCTCTGCGGGATTCTCGATTGCAAACAAGGGATATATTGGAACCGGTACAAATGGTACCAACATGAAAGATCTTTGGGAATTTGACCCTCTACTCTCTTCATTCGAAGAGAACTCATACACTTCATTAGAAATTTACCCAAATCCAACCACAAACTCAGTGAAGGTGAATATTGATGAGAAGCTTATTGGCTCTGCCATCATAACAATTACAGATTTAGCAGGAAAAACTGTGTTACAAAGGGCTGTCACCGAAGTGAATACGCACTTAGATTTATCGCAGTTTAATGCTGGAACGTATTTTTGCCTAATTTCAAACTCAGGTGGAATCATCAGCACTGAAAAAATAATTAAACATTAATGAAGATATTATTTACTCTTTTAATCGCCTTTGGCAGCCTATTAGCTTATTCCCAGCAAAACACTTGGACTAAAAAATCTTCTTTTGCAGGATTAAAAAGAGCGCGCGGAATAGCTTTTTCTGTTGGAGAATATGGTTACGCCGGGATGGGTGAAGACACTTCTGAAACTACCAACAACGACTTATGGCGATATGACCCTGAGTTTAACGTATGGTCTCAAATGATGTCGCTTCCTGGTTCAACCAGAAGAAATGCTTCTGCTATAACAATAGGCGATAAAGGATATGTTGGATTGGGTGCTGACTCATCAATTGCTACAACAGGAACCATCTTAGATGACTGGTGGGAATATGACCCACAATCAAATGCCTGGACGGCCAAAGCAAATTACCCTGGTGGATTTGATGTTACAAATAATGGTGGTATTCAAGGTGTTTACTTTGCATCTGGATTTGCAATTGACACTAAAGGATATATATGTTGCGGAAAAATGGGATCTGATTTTTACGGAACAGACCTATGGGAATACGATCCTCAATTAGACAGCTGGACAAGATTAGCAGATTTTCCTGGAGGTGACAGATATCAACTCTCAGCTTTTGCGGTAGAAGGCAAAGGATATGTTGGTATGGGAATAGATCATGACTTGTATCGCAAAGATTGGTGGCAATATGATCCTCAATCAGGTGTATGGACTGAAGTTTCTTCCTTACCTGGAGTTGAAAGAGGATCTTCTTCAACTTTCGTTTTATCCTCAAGAGCCTATGTAGTTTTTGGTTCTGACGGTGGTTATAAAGATGAGCTTTGGGAATACAATCCGTTCTCAGACTCTTGGAATATCAAAGCAAACTTCCCTGCTGATGGCCGAAAAAATGCTTTTGCTTTTTCAATTGGAAACAAGGGCTACGCAGGAATGGGTAAAGGTGCATCAGGAAAGAGACAAAGCTTTTATGAATATGCTCCACTCCTACCCGTTTCAATAGAGGAATACGAAAATTCCATTTCATTTTTTCCCAATCCAGCAAAAGAAAGCTTTTCAATTTCAATAGAAGGTTTTGAAAATCAATCTATGCAAATCTTCGATTTGTCTGGTAGATTAATTTCCTCTCAAACAAATTTGAATAGTTTTACCAATATTAGTTCTGAACTAATGAATTCAGGTACATACATCATCCAAATTTCGGATCAAGAAAATTTGAACAGTATTTCTAAAAAGCTTACCATTCTATGAGATTGACTTTTACCTTTATATTATCATTGGTCGCATCTATCTCCATTTCTCAGGACACTTGGATTCAAAGAGACACGATTAACGGAGCTGCAAGAGCCAATGCCGCTACATTCGTACTTGAAGATGACGGTTATATAATTACCGGATATGATGGCTTTGGAAGAAAGAAAAGTTCTGTATCTTATGATATTGATCAAGATGATTGGGATTCTGAATTATCACTAGGTGGTTTATCTGGAGATGGCTTAAATAGATCATCAGCCGTTGGATTCAGCTCGGGATTATACGGATACATCTCTTTAGGAGAAGGCTCAGGGTTCATGTTTAAAGATCTCTGGCAATACGATAGATACAATGAAGTTTGGACTCAAATGGCTGATTTTGGTGGAGAATCGCGAACACAGGCCGTAGTTTTTGAAATTGATGATACTGCTTATGTGGGATTAGGTAAAGGTGCTGACCTGTCAACTTTTTATGAAGATTTTTGGAAATATGATCCGGGTTTAAATGCTTGGACTGAGATAGCTTCTTTTCCTGGAACTGCAAGAATTGATGCAGTCGCTACTGACATGATCGGAAAAGGCTATGTTGGATTAGGCTATGATGGTTCAAGCTATCCAACTGACTTCTATCAATACTATCCAACCACTGATAGTTGGACATCAATTGCAAGCTTTCCTGGTGCGGCAAGAATAAATGCTGTAAGTTTTTCTGTTTTCCCGCATCTTTATGTAGCCACGGGAGATGATGGCTTTAATTATCTGAACGACACCTGGGAGTATAATTATTTCGGGGATGTATGGACGCAAAGAGCCAACTTTGCCGGTGAAGGAAGGTCAGGAGCTTCAGCTTTCGTTATTGAGAGCAGACCATTCGTTGGAGGCGGATTCAGTTCAGGAGTTTACTACGAAGATTTTTATGAATACACTGTACTTCTCGGAGATGATGAATCTCATTTTGAGAATTTCAAGGTGTACCCTAACCCCTCAGCAGATAAAGTTTACATTCAAACCAATCATCTATCCGAAAACATTTCAATCAAATTATTTTCTCTAAATGGACAAGAAGTTCCGATTTCATCTAGTTTTGTATCAAATAAGATTGAAATTGACCTAAGCAACTATGAACCCGGAACATACTTTATTGCAATCTATAATGAGAATGAATTACAAGAATTCAAGCAGATTGCCCATACTTAAGACTTTCATATTTGCTGCAATATCCTTGGCGTTAATCACTTGTGAATCAGAACCAGAGGATAAACCAGATAACTCTATCGTATCAAACCCTAATCCTGATAATGAGGTTGATCAAAATGCCAACAATTTCGTAGACTCAGTTGATTCGGAAGTCATTCTTGTTTCCCAATATTCATTTCAAACAATATTTAACGAACAACAAGGTTGGGGCTATCAATTACTAGATAATGGTAAAGTATTCATAAATCAACCTCACATCCCTGCGGTTCAAGGTAACAAAGGATTTAGCTCAGAAGAGAAAGCGATTATTTGTGCAGAATTCGCATTAATGAAAGTTGATGAAGGTATGATACCTCCTACTCTCACTAAAATTGAATTAGATAGCTTAGGCGTTCTTGATTAAGAATCATTCTTACTATTATTATAAATATCTTTGTAAAAGAATTAAGATTTAAATGAAGATTATCATCACAGGAGCTGGCGCGGTAGGATTGCATATCGCTAAAATGATGGCTAGTGAATCACAAGACATCTACCTAATTGATCAGAATAAAGAAAGACTGAATTACATTCAGTCACAAATTGATGTATTTGCCATTCACGGAGATGCAAAATCAATTTCAATCTTAAAAGAGGCTAAAATTGAAAGCTGTGACTTGCTTATAGCGGCTACCGCATCTGAAGAAACGAATTTATTAGTTTCTATTTTAGCCAAAAAATTTGGTGCCAAAAGAACAATAGCACGTATCAACAATCTTGAATTACAAGATGAAGAAAACGTCAAACTATTAGAATCATTAGGTATTGACACATTGATATCTCCAGTTCGTTTAGCAGCTGAGGAGATTATTAGGCTTGTAGACAACTCTGTTTTCACAGACGATCATGAGTTTGAGGACGGAAAGCTAACTGTTTTCGGTATTCCAATTGATGACTGTAGCCCTCTTAAAAACAAGACGATTGAAGAAAGTGCTTATTTAAATCCCGATTTAAACTTCAAGCCTATTGCTCTTCACCGAAGAGAGGAAACTCTTATTGTCACGGGAGAAACAAAGATTCTTGAAGACGATATTGTTTATTTTATATCTAACGAAGAAGCCATTGAACAGGTAATCGACATTTGTGGTAAAGCTAGATTTGAAATCAGAAACATAATGATTTTGGGAGGAAGCTCAATTGGCGTATTAACAGCCGAACTTCTTGAGAATAAATACAAAGTCACGCTCATTGAAAAAAACAGAGAGTTAGCTGAAGAGATTGCGGGTAAATTGAAAAACACCTTAGTCCTGAATATTGATGGACGAGATGTTGCGGCAATTGAAGAAGAAGGACTTGCAGACATGGACGCATTTATTGCTGTGACTGGAGATTCTGAATCTAACATCATGTCTTCTCTTGTTGCAAAGAATCATGACGTTAAAAAGACAATTGCAAGAGTTGAAAATGTAGATTACATTCATCTCTCTCAAAATATTGGAATTGACACCTTGATTAACAAGAAGATAATTGCCGCAAGTAATATTTTCAAATATGTTAGAAAGGGTGATGTTACTGCGATAGCGAATCTTCACGGAGTTGACGCCGAGATCATTGAGTTCATTGTTAAGCCGAATTCAAAAGTCACTAAGAAAAGAATCAGAGATCTTAAATTCCCGAAGAATGCAAATATTTGCGGTGTCGTGCGAAACAATGTAGGCTTCATTCCGTTCGGTGGTTTTCAGCTTGAAGAAGATGACCGAGCTGTTGTATTTTCACTTACTGAATCTATTCATCTAATTGAAAAATTCTTTCAATAAATGGCAAAGAGACTTCTTAGTAAGAACGTAATTGCAAATGTTGTTTCAAGTATCATCATTATTATGGGGATACTGATGCTACCAGCATTAGGCTTTTCTGTTTACTACGGTGAGTCAGATTTTTACCCACTACTCTATTCTGTAATCATTACACTTTCTTTTGGAACCGGATTAAAATTTCTCACTAGAAAAAGTAAGGATGCTGAAATCAAGAAAAGGGATGGATACTTAATTGTAACATTAAGCTGGGTTTCTATGGCCATATTCGGAACTTTGCCTTACTTATTAATGGAGCATAACTTAGGAGTTTCTGACGCTTTCTTTGAATCCATGTCAGGACTCACAACAACAGGCGCAACCATTTTAGACGACATAGAATCGCTCCCTCATGGTATTCTTTTCTGGAGATCTATGACCCAGTGGATAGGCGGAATGGGAATTATCGTTCTCACGATTGCAATTCTTCCGCTCTTAGGTATTGGAGGGATGGAACTTTTCGTAGCAGAAGCACCTGGCCCAACTAAAGACAAAATTCATCCAAGAATTAAAGAAACAGCTAAGCGTCTTTGGATCATCTACCTCATTCTGACTATTTCAGAAACGATAATATTAATGTTCTGTGGTATGAACTTTTTTGACGCCATCAATCACTCATTAACAACTAATTCAACAGGAGGATTCTCTACTAAACAAGATAGTATAGCTGCATTCAACTCACCTGTTATTGAATTGGTAATCATGTTCTTTATGTTTGTAGCAGGTACCAACTTTACCTTAATCTATTTTGGATTCAAGGGTAAATTCTCTAGATTTTGGAACAATGATGAATTCAAATGGTACTTAGGTGCTGTGCTGGGACTAATCATAATCTTGACTCCAATTATTTGGATGGAAACCGACCTTTCCTTCTTCAGGTCATTGCGAGATGTTTCCTTTCAAGTTGTTAGTATTATTACTACTACTGGTTATGCGACTGCTGATTACACCCTTTGGGGACCTCTGGCTACATTCATGTTCTTTCTTTTGCTCTTCTCAGGTGCATCTGCCGGATCAACTTCTGGTGGAATTAAAATTGTGAGAATTGTTTTATTAATGAAAAATGGATTTTTAGAGTTTAAAAAACGTCTTCATCCAAACGCCATTTTACCTGTTCATTTAAATAAGCAATCGGTTCCTTCAAATATTATTTACAATCTGTTGGCATTTATTTTCCTTTACCTTTTCATTTTCACGCTTGGTGCGCTAGTCATGACAGCTCTTGGCGAAACATTTGATGTCGCACTTTCTTCTGTAGCCACTTCACTAGGTAATGTTGGTCCTGGGATCGCAGAGATTAGTCCGGCAAATACTTTTTCAGCAATTTCTTCACCTGGTAAATGGGTTCTTTCCTTTCTAATGCTCTTTGGTAGATTAGAATTATTCACTGTTGCCCTACTCTTTACTCCTTATTATTGGCGGCGTAATTAACCATTTCAGATTACTTTTCAACATTAGAAATCTATCGCTACTTTTCGATTAGATTTGTTCTCAGTGAAGAAGCCCGAGCAGATATTAAAAGACGTTTTTGGATATGATAGTTTTAGACCATATCAGCTTGAAATAATAGAGCACGCGCTTGCCAACCAAGACGGACTAGCCATTATGCCAACTGGTGGTGGTAAATCCATCTGTTTTCAAATTCCAGCAATATTAAAACCTAAGGTAACGATTGTCATTTCACCTCTGATATCTCTCATGAAAGATCAGGTAGAAGCTTTACGATCTAACGGGGTTGAATCAGCCTATTTCAATAGCACCTTGCCAGAAGCTGCAAAGGCTGTGATTTATGACAAGGCAGTAAAAAATGAATTAGACCTACTCTACATGTCGCCAGAAACTTTTGTTGCTGGTTTAGATTGGATTCAAAAAATTCCCATTTCAATGCTGGCAATTGATGAAGCTCATTGCGTTTCAATGTGGGGGCATGACTTCAGACCAGAATACCAGCAAATTGGTGGATTAAGAAATTACTTTGAAGGTATTCCAATCATGGCATTTACAGCTACAGCCGATAAAGTAACAAGAGGAGACATCTGCGAAAAGCTTTCACTAAACAATCCTTCTACCTTCATTTCAAGCTTTGATAGACCTAATCTGAGTTTAGCTGTTAGATCACAGGTTCCAAAAAAGCAGAAGCAAAAGGAAGTTGTAAAATTTCTAAGTGAAAGAACAGATCAATCAGGTATTATCTATTGCCTATCAAGAAAAGAAACTGAAGCATGGTCTTCTCACCTGAACAGCAGTGGATTCAATGCCAGGCATTATCACGCGGGTCTTTCAAATGAAGATAGAGAACAAGTTCAAGATGGATTCATTAATGATCAATATCAAATAATTTGCGCCACTATTGCCTTCGGTATGGGGATTGACAAATCCAATGTGAGATGGGTAATCCATAGCAATCTCCCAAAAAATATTGAAGGCTATTATCAAGAGATTGGACGTGCTGGTCGTGATGGCTTAGCCAGTGAAACAATACTTTATTACAATTATCGAGATGTAGTTTTACTCAATGACTTTGTTGCAGAATCTGAGTTTAAAGAAGTCTACCACGAGAAAATTAATCGCATGCTCAAGTATGCTGAGGCATCAACTTGTCGTAGAAGAATATTACTAGCCTATTTTGGAGAACATTTAACTGAAGATTGCGGTAACTGTGATGTTTGCGACAATCCTCCTGCTTTTATTGACGGGACTATAATTGCCCAAAAGGCATTATCCGCAGTGGTCAGATCAAAAGAAACATTAGGATTAAATTTACTTGTCAATGTTTTAAGAGGTGCAAAAACCATGGACATTTTTGAAAGAAAGTTAGATACCTTAAAAACATACGGAGCTGGAGCCGAATACTCTTACAAAGAATGGCAGCACTTCATTAATCAAATTGTTAATCAGGGGATTCTTGAAATTGGTTATGACAACAACCTAAGACTTCAATCTACTGAATTAAGTACGCCAGTGTTGAAGGGTGAATTGGACGTGAAACTCACTTCTTTTGAAGAAAAAGAACTAAAATCAAAATCAAAAAAGAAGAAGTCAGCTTCTGGTCAAACTGTTGATGACACTTTGTTAGGACAACTGAAAGCTTGGAGAAAAAAGAAGTCTTCAGACAATTCAGTTCCAGCTTACGTCATTTTCAATGATGCCACCTTGAATGATTTAGCCAGTATTAAACCAATTGAAGTCAGTGCCTTGCAGGATATTCAAGGCTTTGGAAAGGTTAAAATTGAGCGGTTCGGAAAAGATGTTATTGACATTATACGTCAAAACTCAACAAAACTGTCTACTCATGATAAAACTCAAATGTTATACAAAGAGGGGCACTCCATTACGGCTATAGCTGAGCAAAGAGATTTAAGCGAGCAAACAATAATAAATCATTTGATTAAATTGTTTGAGGATGGTGAGAATATTCAACTCTCTCAATTCATTTCAGAATTTGAAGTGCAATCTGTTAAGCAGGCAACCGAAAAACTGAATAACACAGTTCAACTTAAACCACTTCATGATGAACTTAAAGGCGAGATAGATTATTCTAAAATTTCAATCGCACTAGCAATCCTCAATAAGAGATCTAATCAATTTTCTTAGCATCTATGTCATGCCCAGCAGAAAGCATGATTGCATAAGGCTTGGTGTTAGGGAATTGATTGAGTACGATCATCAATGTAACCGTTATTGGCACACATAAAAACATGCCTGCCACTCCCCAAATTGCTCCCCAAAAAGACAAAGAAAGTAATACAACCAAAGGGCTTAAATTCAGAGACTTCCCTATAACTCTTGGCTCTATAATATTCCCCATTATTACTTGAATTAGTACCAGAACACTCAATAAACTTATAGAAATCAGAGGATCTCCATGCTGTAGAAAACTAATCAAGACCGGAAACACTATTGCTACAAAGGCTCCTATAAAAGGAATGAAGTTTAACAGAAAGGCCAGGAATGCCCATAAAAAGGCAAAATCAACTCCGAATGATTCGAGTACAATTAATGTTATGATCCCAATTATTAAAGAAAGAAAACTCTTTGTTGCAAAGTATTTATACATAGAAGCATCAATCTTTTTAATGGTATCATAAAGTTTCTGTCTTCTTTGCTTTTCAGGGATCGCTAGCTTCAACTTATTCAAAGAAATACCTTCTTCTAAAAAAAGAAATACAACATAAAACACCACAACAAATGTTGCGCTAAGAAATGCAATTGAAGAATTAAAGACTTTACCTACAATCTCTGAGATATTTAACTCTTTGGTCACCTCCTCAAGTGAAGGTAAATCAAGTTGTTGTGCAATAGTTTTAGAATGCATTAAAATTCGGTCATTGTATTCGGGAGCAACCTTTTGAAAAGCCTTTAAATTATGAATTAAGAGGCTACCAATAAACCATATTATCCCCGAAAGTACTAAAGTTGAAATGATCATTTGCATCCATTTCGGAGGAGTCCAATTCTTTATTCTAATCTTAGCCACTTGACGTCTTAAAATGTCAATCAAGTAGGTTAACAAGAAAGCCATCACCAGTGGAATTAAGATGTTCTGCCCAATTATTAAACCCAAAAGAATTAAACCAATAAGCAGTAAAGTAAGGGCAGGATGAGAAACAGATGATTTCATTTTGTTCGAATTTAACTATTAAATCTGTCTCAACTTATCGATTTATCTTGTTTTTTAGTTAAATTAGAGGAAAACTTATGTACAATATGAAAAAGATTAGCCTATTAATGATTTTCGCCTTAGGAATGTTTATGATTTCTTGCGGTGGCGAAGAAGAAGCGACTGAAACAACTGAAGAAAACACTGAAGAAGTTGCAGATCACGCTTGCTGCTCAGATGAGTGCGCAGATGATTGCGAAATGCATGCAGAAGAAAAGAAGAATTGTGAGAAACCTTGTTGTAATGGAGACAAGAAGTGTGACTCTACAAGCTGTGACAAATCAAAATGTGATAAACATGGTGAATCTCATTGTGATGATGGAGACCACTGTGATGGATCAATGGATGCTGAATCTCATTGTGATGACGGAGACCACTGTGATGGATCTTCAGATGCTGAATCACACTGTGATGACGGAGACCACTGTGACTCATAAATTACAATAGAATTAAATAATTATTAAATTGAGCTTCTCATCTCTTCGGAGATGAGAAGTTTTTTTATACAAACATGAAGACAAAAGAAGAAATTGTAAAAGATTGGCTTGTTAGATATACAGGTACTGAACTAGAAGAGTTTGGAGAATACATCCTCTTAACTAATTTTCAAGGTTATTTAAAATTATTCGCAAACTTATATGAGGTAGAAATCGTTGGAAACGATAAGGCTATGCCAACCGCTACTGCAAATGGTATTACAATGATTAACTTCACCATGGGGTCGGCTAATGCTGCAACCATTATGGATCTTTTGTCGGCAATTTCGCCTAAAGCTTGCCTGTTTCTTGGTAAATGTGGTGGACTTAAAAAGAAAACCGCGATTGGAGATTTAATCCTACCAATTGCAGCCATTAGAGGTGAAGGTACATCAAATGACTACTTTCCTGCTGAAGTTCCAGCATTACCTGCCTTTACACTACAAAGAGCAATTTCAACTACGATCAGAGAATTCAATAAAGATTATTGGACCGGAACAGTTTACACTACAAACAGAAGAGTTTGGGAGCATGATGATGAGTTCAAAGATTACTTGAGAAAAATTAGAGCAATGGCCATTGACATGGAGACCGCTACTCTATTTACTACTGGATTCGCTAACAAAATCCCGGTGGGAGCTTTATTGTTAGTTTCTGATATACCAATGATTCCAGAAGGAGTTAAAACTTCTAAAAGCGATAAGCTAGTTTCTAGTAATTTCGTTGAAGAGCACATCAAAATAGGAGTAAAATCACTTGAAGAAATTAAAAATAATGGAACTTCTGTAAAACACCTGAGATTCCCTTATTCAGAAGACTAATCCATTCTCATGGGACTATTTACGCCCAATAATATCCAACATGAAAATGAAATTGAACAAGCAAAGTTCAATTTAATTTGGCGATTGTCAATAGTAGCTATTGTCGTCTTATCTCTTCTTACCACTGTATTTTTTGCAGATGCTTCAAATGCCAAATACACTTATCTAATTGGACTATCTTTTGCTGTTTTTGGTATTGTCTACCTAAAAATCACACATAAATCAAAGATGATTTATGTCTTTTATGTTGCAGCAGGAACCATTCTAATGCAAATAGACACCAACATCACTCTAGACACCCCTCATCTTGCCAACTATTTTTGGATAATGCTAGTCATTATGTTGGCTCTATTCGGGACAACACTTAGGATAGCGGCAATCTTTCTTATAGTTAATTGCATTGGTATCATTTACTATTCAATTTTCAGCATTGATGCACATTACAAGGCAATGCATAGCATCTCTCAAACCAATTCATTGGCTGTTGGATTAGAACTAATTTGCATTATTAGTACTATCAGTTATGTAATATATCTCTTCGTAAAAACTAGAGACTTATCTGAAAACAAACTCAAAAAAACTAACTCACTCCTGGAATCGAACAATGCTGAAATTCTAAAACGAGATGAAGAGAAGACTGTTCTAGTAAAAGAGATTCACCACAGAGTAAAGAACAACCTTCAAATAATAATTAGCCTTCTACGACTTCAAATGATGGACATAAAAAACATAGAAGCCAAAGAGCACTTTTCTGAGGCTATCAATAGAGTCATGGTGATGTCCTCTATCCATCAAAAACTCTATCAAGATAAGAACTTGACAGATTTTAATCTTCAAGAATATATCATAGAATTGTCAGATGAATTAAAGCTGTTCTTCAAAGAAGAGTTCCCTATTGAAATAAAGGTTGAGGTCGATTACCAAAACATTGATTTGAAAACGATTGTTCCTATTGGTCTTTTGCTGAATGAATTATTATCGAATTCATTCAAATATGCCTTTGAAGACAAGTCTGAGGGAATAATCAAGATTACAATAGATGGAAAAGGAGAGTTTTTCGAGCTAAAATTCTCAGACAGTGGAAGTTGGAAAGAAAATAAAAAACAAGACAATGGCTTTGGTTTAGAGTTATTGGATATATTAACAGAACAATTAAACGGAACTAAGGAAGTCTCAAAAACTACCGAAGGTACTTTTTACACCTTCAACCTTCAGTCAATTAAGGACTCATGAAAAAGAACAGGAGAGAATTTATAAAAGTATCTGCCATTGGCGGAGCGGCTTTATTACTTAACTCATCATGCACAGAGAGTGAAGAGTTAAAGGATGAGTTGGCTGCAGAAGAGATCATTCAAAATAAACCCATTGTTGTATCTACTTGGGAGCATGGATTAGCGGCTAATGAGGCAGCATGGGAAATCCTCTCAAAAAAAGGAAAGGCCCTAGATGCTGTTGAGGCAGGAGTGCGCGTAAGTGAATCGGATCCTGAAAACTTGACAGTTGGAATTGGGGGATTACCGGATAGAGATGGAAAAGTTACCCTTGATGCTTGCATTATGGATCACACAAGCCAGTGTGGAGCTGTTGCTTGTCTTGAAGAGATAGAAAATCCAATTTCTGTGGCAAGAAAAGTTATGGAAGACACTCCGCACGTAATGCTTGTAGGCAAAGGAGCCCAAGAGTTTGCAGTGAGTAAAGGATTTGAGAAGAAAAATCTACTGACCACAGAATCAACCAAACAATGGAAAGAGTGGTTAGAAAAATCAGAATACGAACCTATTATCAATATCGAAAACCATGATACCATTGGTATGCTGGCATTAGATGAAGATGGAAACCTTGCCGGAGCTTGCACCACTAGCGGAATGGCTTACAAGCTTCATGGGCGAGTTGGAGATTCACCAATTATTGGAGCGGGACTCTTTGTGGATAACGAAGTTGGCGCAGCATGTGCGACTGGAGTTGGTGAAGCTGTGATAAGAGTGGCAGGCAGTGCAATGGTAGTTGAACTTATGAGAAACGGAAAAAGCCCGTCAGAAGCTTGTAAAGAAGTTGTGAACCGCATTATAAGCAAGCATGAAAACGTAGATGGCTTACAAGTTGGATTTTTGGCTCTCAATAAAAATGGAGAACACGGTTCACATTCAGTTTACCAGGGTTTTAATGTTGCTGTAGCAGCTTCTGAAACTAATGAATTAGTTGACGCAAGCTTTGATAAAGAGTGGGATTAACCTACTTTTTCCAATTTAATTTCAATAAATTTAGATACAGGAGTATTACTTCCTTTAGCTACGCTTTTTAGAGGTACTAATACATTCGCTTCTGGGAAATATGTCGCACAACATCCTTTGGCAATTGAATAAGAAATCACCTTGTAATTGTTAGATCTTCTAATTTCGCCGTCAAACTCTCCAACAAGGTTCACTACTTGTGTATTCGTCAAACCTTGTTCTTTCATGTCTTCAGGATTCATTAGCACTACTCTTCGCTCTCCCTCTATTCCACGGTAACGATCGTTCATACCGTAAATGGTCGTATTGTATTGATCATGAGTTCGAATGGTCATCATAATGAGATGACCTGTTTTCACCTGTCTATTAGGAGCTTTAACTATTGAGAAATGCGCTTTACTGTCAGGAGTTCCAAAATTTCTATCTCGTGCGCCATTTGGTAAGTAGAAGCCTTTTGGAACTCTAACTTTCGTGTTGTAGTTATCAAATCCAGCAATCGTAGCCTCTATATGATCTCTTATGGTATCATAATTATCAGCCATCTCTTTCCAGTTCACTTTTTCGGAGCCCATAGCGGCATGTGCCATTCCACAAACGATTGCTGGCTCGCTCTTCAAGTGTTTTGAAGGAGGATCCAATCTGCCTTGTGATTTATGGACAACTCCCATAGAATTCTCAACGGTCACAAACTGGAGACCTGATTTTTGTTCATCCTTGTCAGACCTTGCCAAACAAGGCAGAATAATCGCCTCATCCCCTGTCACACAATGAGATCTATTTAGTTTTGTCGAGACCTGAACTGTCATTTCGCAATTCTGAATTGCCTCTCCAGTCAACTTACTATCTGGAGTTGCTGAGATAAAATTTCCACCCATGAATACATAGACTTTCACTTTCCCATCTAAACTAGCCTGAATCGATTCAACGGCATCAACCCCATGCTCTCTAGGAGTTTGTATGCCAAATCTTGTATCTAATTTTGACAGAAAACCTTCTTTAGGTTTCTCCCAAATCCCCATAGTTCTGTCTCCTTGAACATTTGAGTGACCTCTAACCGGGCAAGTACCCGCACCGGGCTTACCAATACTTCCTTTTAAAAGGAGAATATTCACTACTTCTTTTACATTATCAACACCATTTACGTGCTGTGTCAGCCCCATAGCCCAACAAATAATTATTTTCTTTTTAGAAATAAACAAATCCGCTACCTCTCTGACTTCCTTTTCATTAAGGCCAGACTGCTCAATCATAGCTTCAAACGAAGCACTTCGAATATCTGCCACCAATTCTTCGTATCCTTCAGTTAAAGTTGCAATGAATTCTAGATCAAAAACTTCTCCAGGACGCTTATCTTCTTCCTCTAACATTAGGATCATAATAGCCTTTAATAAAGCCACGTCTCCGTTCACTTTTACTTGCAAATAATGATCCGTTAGTTTTGTACCACCTTTCATGATAGCCAGAGGATTTTGAGGATCAACAAAAGTGTTGTTTCCCGTTTCTGGAATCGGGTTAACCGATACTATCTTACCGCCGTTTTTCTTACACTTCTCAAGCGCGGTTAGCATTCTAGGATGATTGGTGCCTGGGTTTTGTCCCATTACCATAATTAGTTCTGATTCATACAAATCTTCCAATGTAACTGAGCCTTTACCTATACCTACCGTTTGACTCAAACCAGCTCCAGAAGATTCATGGCACATATTTGAGCAATCAGGTAAATTGTTAGTACCAAATTGCCTTGCCATTAATTGATAAGCATAGGCTGCTTCATTACTTGTTCTTCCTGAAGTATAGAACACGGCTTCGCTAGGGGAATTTAGACTCTTCATCTTCTCTCCTATCTTAGCAAATGCGTCATCCCAACTGATCGGTTCATAATGACTGCTCCCTTTCGCCAAGTACATTGGTTCAGTTATCCTTCCTGCTTTTCCTAAAAAGAAATCAGTTTGTTCTGATAACCACTCAACTGAATGTTTTGCAAAGAATTCAGGAGTTACTCTATGCTTAGTAGCTTCTTCAGCTATTGCTTTTGCACCATTTTCACAGTACTCACCCAAGCCAGAGCGTTTACCATCAGGGTCGGGCCAGGCACAGCCAGGACAATCAAAACCATCTTTTTGGTTCATTTTGTTCAGCAATTTAATACCTCTCCAAATTCCCATTTCTTTTGAGATATGCCTCATAGAGGATATGATTGCCGGTATACCAACCGCCTTATCCTTCATTTTGGTAAGCTTTAAATTCGCGAAAGTTTCGGGTGGTAAAATTTGAACGTTTCTTTTGTCTGACATGCTATCTGTTTCTTAATGCTTTAAATATAATTATAATTGCGCAGTCAATTTAGATTGATTAATTTCATAACATGAAGACTCTTTTGTTGATAATTGTATCACTACTCTCCTTCTCTAATCAAGGTTTTAGTCAATATCACGATTCCATACTTAGTCAACACCATTTTAAAGATGAAATAATTAGGTCATATGATGTTGACCTATATTCTAACAAGGAATTCATCATTGGAATGAAAGGCAGCTCTTTAGGAAGTGGTAAGCTTTATCGATCAGAAGATGAAGGGGTAAGTTGGAAACCATTAAACCAAGGAAGACCTTTATGCGATTCTTGCATTGATGTGCAGGCAGTTAAAATGCTGGGCAAAGAAATTATTCTTGCAGGCACATGGCAAAACGGCCTCTACCGAAGCTCTGACAATGGAGCGTCTTTTTCAAAACTCCAAAACTTTCCATCAACAGACATTCGATCAATAACCAAAGATTTGGATGCCGTGTACGCAGCAACTACCACTCATGGGATATTGAAATCTGAAGATGAGGGTTTGACTTGGGCCACAACACATCCTGACTCTTTAAATAAACAAATGGCAGCATGGCATATTGAAGTTAACCCTCACAATAAAAGACACCTATACGCTTGTACATTTGGGCAAGACCTTAGAAGATCTGAAGAAGAAGGCAAAACCTGGACGTCCGTTTGTTCAAAAGAAGGCGTAATGTTCTTTGATATTGCTTTCACAGGTAAAATCATTTATGCCATTGCGGCAAGTGACTCAGCTAGCTACCTCTATTCATCACTTGATTACGGTAAGAGCTGGCGCGAAAAAAAACTTGAAATTCAATCAGCATGTGCCTTAGAGGTCGTTTTTGAGCAACATAGCCATCATATTTTAGTTGGAGCATGGACTGGAGGACTTTATCGCCTCTTCCCTTTGCAATATGGCGCTAACGAATTTCTAATGGACCCAGTTGAACATTTTGACTCAACTGGGGTCACAAAAATATTTTCGCACGGCATGAACGTACACAAGTTCACATGGGGTGATGGATATAAAAAATATGAAAGACCATTAGGTTGTGATTTTTTTATGCCTAACATACTTTCACTAGATAGTGACCCAGAGTTTGAAGCCGCGTCTTCATGTGCTTTAGATGGCTTTCACCTGATCCTCTATAACAGATGGGGAGAAATAGTCATTGATAATGAAAAAGACTTAGACTCATTCAATGAACAAATGAGATCATTACCTGATGATACGCCGGATGGAACATATGTTTTTTGGATAAGAGGCACCTTCAAAGAAACCAAAATTCCATTCGATTATAAAGGCCACATCACCATCTTAAAATAAGTCATTCACATTTAATGACTATCTTCAAACCCAATGAAATTTACAGAACTAAATCTACACGAATCCTTACTAGAAGCTATTTCTTATATGGGATTCGAAACAGCAACTCCAATACAAGAAAAAGCGATTCCAGTTATCTTGGACAACAAAGACATTTTGGCTTGTGCTCAAACGGGAACAGGAAAAACAGGAGCATTCGTTTTACCAATCTTACATAAACTGGCTGATAGAACTGCTACTGACTGCAACACTTTAATAGTAGTACCAACAAGAGAGTTAGCGATTCAAATTGAACAACAAATTCAGGGATTATCATATTTCGTTTCAGTTTCATCTAAATCAATTTATGGTGGTGGAGACGGAAAAGACTTTAACGCCGAAAAAGAAGCGTTAACCAAGGGATGTGACATTATTGTTGCAACACCAGGTAAGTTATTATCCCATTTAAAATTGGGATATGTCAAGTTTGATAAAATTGAACACCTAATTCTTGATGAAGCTGATAGGATGCTTGACATGGGGTTCATTGATGATTTGAAAAAGATAATTTCATACATCCCGAAGAAGCATCAAACCCTCATGTTCTCAGCCACAATGGCTCCAAGCATCAGACAATTAGCGAAAACTATCTGTCAAAGCCCAACTGAAATTTCGCTTTCAATTGCCAAACCAGCAGCTGGAGTGAATCAACAAGTATACATGGCTTATGATAATCAAAAGTCTAAATTGTTGGCACACATTTTAAAAGACAGAAAAGAGTACAACAGTATAATCATCTTCTCTTCTACCAAAGCCAAAGTAGGCGACATTGTAAGAGACTTGGGAAGAGCGGGTTTTCCCGCGAAAGGAATATCATCAAATCTTGAACAAGACAAAAGAGAAGAAGTACTAAGAGGCTTCAGATCAAAGAGAATTAGAGTACTAGTTGCCACAGATGTTATGTCAAGAGGAATTGACATCAAGGAGATCAATATGGTCATCAACTATGATGTGCCTAATGAGCCTGCAGATTATGTGCATAGAGTTGGGAGAACTGCGAGAGCAAACACAAAAGGAGAAGCTATCACTCTTGTGAACCCTAAAGACATGCAAAAGTTCTCACGAATTGAGCAACTAATTGAAACGACCTTAGAGAAGAAGCAGCCGCCAAAAGAGCTAGGTGAAGGCCCTGAATACAGGGAGCCTAGAAAAGGTGGCGGAGGTGTTAACAAACGCCATTTTAACAATAAAGGAAAAGGTGGCAATCACAAAGGTGGAAAGAAGCCGTGGCACAAAAAGAAATCTGGAAACAGTAATTATAAGGGGAACAAACCTAACAATGGGAACAAAAGTGAAGGAGGTCAACAAAACTCAAAGCCTAAAACTTAAGCAGAGTGCCTTCTCCCTTCCACAATACCACCAAATTGTAAATAATAAAGCAATCATCCAATTAACCTTATTTAAGATTTAAGTATCGAGAAAAAGCGTATCTTATTCACTAATTCGCATTATTAGGATTAGAACTGAAACGATTTATGAGATTTTCCAACTTTCTACTTACATTATTTTTTTTAAGCAGTTTAACAACATTTTCGCAAAAAAGACACGAAGGTTTACTTTGGGAAATAAGTGGAAATGGTCTCACAGAGGCCAGCTATCTGTATGGAACAATGCACGTTTCTAATAAATTAGCTTTTAACGTTTCTGACTCCTTCTACTTTTGCTTAAATAAGGCTAAAGGTATCGCCTTAGAATCTTCTCCAGCTTCTTGGATGGAGGACTACAGAGATATGGGAGCGTTTTCTTCTAACGGAAACTACGATTACGGAGATGACTTTTACAAGAAAGCATTTAAAGCGAGTGAAACAAAGTCAGAAGTAATATTTGATTTATTAGAGAATAAAAACGGATTAATGAATCAAATCCTTTATAGATTCAGACCAGGGAATGAAGATTATCAAGAGAGCACCTTTCTTGACATGTTCATTTTTCAAGCGGGCGCAAAGAACGGAAGGCCAATTTATAGTTTAGAAGAGTTAGACGAAGTCAATAAACTTTCGGCTTTAGCTATGACTCCTGATAAAGAGAAGAAGAGAGATAATAGCAATAATAACTACCTTGAAAAGGAAGGTAAAAGAAAGTTTGTTTTACTTGAAGAAGCTTACAGACGTGGAGATTTGGATCAAATAGACTCTCTGAGTAAGTCAGGAAATCCAACCGAAGTGTATCACAAATATTTCATTGTTGAAAGAAACAGAAACATGGTGAGACGTATGGACTCTATCATGCACCAACACTCAATATTTACTGGTATTGGTGCCGCCCATTTACCTGGGAATGAAGGAGCAATAGAATTGCTAAGAGATATGGGCTATACTGTGAGACCCGTCTCAGCCAAATCAAGTGGGAAATCTCATAAGATGCGTAAAAAACTTGAAGGCTTATATAAATCGGTTGAATTTGAACAATCAAAAACATCTGATGGATTCATATCAGTAAACACTCCTGGTGAACTCTATGAAATGCCTTCATACACTAGAGGTAAAATGGAATATCTATGCCCAGAGCCAATTAATGGAGGATATTTTTCAGTTGTAAGGCTTTTCACTTATGGTCCTATCTTCAACAAAACTCCTGAATACTATAAAAAGACCTTAGACTCTCTACTCTACATAGCCACTCCTGGTGAACTGATGAAAAAAGAAGACATTACCGTGAACGGTCACTCAGGATACAACATCCTTACTAAAACATCTAAGAATGCTCTCGTTCAATATAACATCATCTTCACGCCTACTGAAATCGTAGTTTTTAAAGGATCTGGTAACGACAATTATATTCAAAAAACAGAACCACAAGCTTTCTTTAATAAGATTCAATTATCTGCAAATAGTTCTGAGTGGCAAGATGTGAGTCCTAAATTTGGAGGAGCAGCATGGAAGATGAAAGGAATGGTTTCAGGCCAAGACATGATTGAAGGGATGGATGACACCTGGATGGACCCAATGTTTCAATCATACGATAGAGCTTCAAATGAGTATTATCAAGTGATGCGATACAGCTATAATGACTTGGACTACATTGAAGAAGATTCATTTGATCTAGCCTACTTAGGTAAAGTTTACGGAGATAATCTAGGTTATGAAATTGAATCATCTGCTTTCGGAAATTCAAATGGATATAATGCAGTGAGACAAGTTTTAAAGCAAAAAGAAGATGTTAGCGGTCAAAGTGAACATCTTGAACTTAAGGTATTAACCGAGGGAGGAATGTATTATTTAATGAGCACGACAGCCAGTGGCGAGAATGCAAACACATTCTTTAATTCATTCACATTCAGTGACTTTGTGATTGACGACGAATACGAAGAATGGGAAGACACTACTCTTTTCTACACAGTTAACACTCTTAAAAAAGAAGAAGATTCAGATTACCCAACACCCGGTTATGGAGGTTATTATGACGAAGAAGAAGAAGACAAGTCTTATCTGGGCGGAACTGATTCCAAGATGCACTACTCTATTAAGTCTCAAGAATCCATTTATGTTGGATATTCAAAATTCCATAACTATGATGGTGCTTCTTCATTTGAAGATTTTTGGGATTATCGTGAAAAGAGATTAGCAAATGAGCACAAATTTATTGTGTCAAGAAAAGTTCAATCAGAAGAAGATGGCGACCCAGTTCTTTCTTTCATGTTAACTGATACTGGTTCTGCAAAGGGTATCATGACTAAACTTAGACTTCATCATGGAGTCTTGTATACACTACAAACCCTAGTGGACTCAACGAAGGGAATGTCGACCTTTTCTCAAACCTTCTTTGATTCTTTCAAACCAACCGATACACTTGTAGGTAGAGACATTTTTGAAGACAAGGCGTTAGTATTTAAAGAACAAGTTTTTGGTACAGATAGTCTAGACAAAGTGAACGCAATGAAGTCTATCAGTAAAGTTGATTTTGAAGACAAGGACGTCTCAACTGTTGTTAAAACCTATACTGAGTTTGAATTTGATGAAGATGAGGAGAGCAAGCAAAGAAACGACTTAATCATGTCATTAGGTAATGTTGAAACCCAAGAGGCCTATGATTTCTTGAATGGTGTTTACGATACTAACAATTTCAATTCAGATCTTCAGTTTATTGTCTTAAAATGCTTCTCATACACTGAAACTCAAGAAGCATATGATGCTATTGAAAACCAGTTAATGAACAATACACCATTCACAGAGAACAAAACGAAACTCAACTTTTTCAATAACCTTTATGATTCGCTTGAATTGTCAAAAGGCTATTTTCCAAAAATGCTTGAACTCTCGCAATACCCAGAATACAAGCCACATGTAGTGGAGTTGTTATCACGTGGTCTTTTAGATTCAATGTACTCTTTCAAAGATTTTAGTTCAGAAAAAAGCTCCATTTATAGAAATGCCAACATAGAACTTAAGAGAACTGTAGCAAACCAAGACAAGGACAAGAAGAAAGGAAGTTATTATAACAGAGGATCTCAGACTACACCTTTCAAAAACATGTTCATTCATTATTATGCCTTGATGTGTGAGTTCAAAAACAAGGGACATAAAGACTCAGAAGATTTTTTCAAAGACATCTATAGAATTACGGATAAAAAGTTTTTGATTGAAGCAGAAATCATCCATCATAAATTAGGTATGAAGGTGGACACTGCCAACATCAATGAGGTTGTAAACGACCTTGAATACAAAGTTTGGGCATATAATAGACTTGAGAAAAATGATATGCTAGATTACTTCACTCCAACTGTTAGTCAAGAAGACATGGCTTTTGCAATCCTTTATAACTATGGATATGATGAAGAAGAGGATACTGCTGTTTTCTTAAAAAAAGTGATGGTGGATAACGGAAAAACGAACGGGTATGTTTATTTCTTTAAGCGTAAAACAGAAAAGACCAAAAATTGGATGATTGATTACGTGGGTCTTCAACCAGAAGATGTTTCTGAATTTAAAACCTTAGGCGTAGAAACTAAAAAAGGTTTAGCCGTTAGAAATGAAAGTGAAATTGACTTAACAATAGAAAAGACCATTGAAATCTTTGAACTCAAAAATAGAAAAAGAGTTGTGTTAACTGGCAATAGCTGGGGCGGCTGGGGTGGATTGTTTTAGATCCCTGAAAATAAATTAAGTCAATTCTTCAATTGATTTTGAGTCTTCTCTAATCTAAAGGTAATTACTGTTCTCCAGTGAGACCCTTGATAATTTCTGAAACAGGTTTAATAGAATTCGTATGTTCAATAGTGGGTCCAGCACACCAAACAGTTTTGTATGTTGCACTGAAAGCAGATTTTTCTAATGCTTTCATCCCTTTGACAAATGTTAGCATTTTCACCCACTTCTTTAGGCGTTTGCTTTTAGAAAGAACTCTTTCAAACCAATTTTGCTTTGTTCCTATTTTTTGAACGTAAGGTGTATTGATCACAGTACAAGGAGTTCCCGAAACTTTGGTACTCATTACAATATCTTTGGCTCCGTAATCTACACATGCTTGCTTGTATTCATTCGAAACACCTGATTCTTCTGACGCTATGAACACTGATCCAATAGACGCACCTACCGCACCAAGCTTTAAGACATCCTCCATTTGAGAAGCCTTACCAACACCACCTGCCGAAATCACAGGAATGTCGCATTTCTCAGCTAACAATGGAATTAATTCTTCTGGAGTCATTGGTCCTGCATGCCCACCAGCTTTGCTGTTTACCGCTATAATGGCATCTGCACCTAACTCTTGCACTTTTAAAGCAAACTTCAAATCAACAACATCACAAAAGACTTTGATTCCATGAGGTTTGCATTGTTTGATAACCTCCTCAGGAGATCCAAGAGAGGTGATAATAAAGTCTACCTTTTTTTCAACACAAGTTTTTAATTGTGCTGGAGCTTTTGGATTCGATTTATTGACGATCAAATTTACGCCTAGCCCTACTCCATTAGTATTTGCTCTTACTTCATCAATTGCAGCCCTGAACTCTTCGTCAGTTCTGTAGTTCAATGCAGGAACCGCAGCTGCTATTCCGTTATTGATCCCAGCAATAAGCATTTTTGAATTGGACACCAAAAACATTGGCGCCATAATTATTGGATGTTTAACTCCTAAAAGTTCGGTAAGGGCTGTACTCATTAATTATTATTATCGTCGATTTCTTTCAGCTTTTGGGCTTGTTCCCAACGCAAAACTCTATTACGTAAAATACGCGCGTAGTCTCTTGACTCTTTAATTCTGTAATCTGTGTAAGCTTTTTGAGCCCACTCAAGCGCTCCTTTAATATCACCATTAATTTCGGCATCAATTGCCATATTATGACAGGCTCTTCCTGCAACTTTTCTTTTCGGACTATCTACATCCTTTCTCCAAGCATCTGCAGATCCGTTCCAATCACCTACCAAAGCTCGTCTATGTCCAATCTTCAAATTTTGACTTCCTGATTTGAAATACATTCTACTAACTCTAAAAGATTGAGATCTAACTCTACCGGCATAAAACCTACCTACTTGACCACTAATTTGCTTAACGGCCTGTCCTCTATTCATTAACACTGAAGCAGCTTTTGCAGGATTAATCCCAGATCCTGTATTTCTAATTCTATCTTTCACAAAAAACTCATCACGAATCAATTTATTTGCAGGATCATAAAGTCTCCAACCTGTGGTAACTCTAGTTATTGCTGTAGCTGTATGTCTTGGAACCTGAACAGTTCCTAAAGGAGTAGTTTGATTAACCATTCTCATGTCATAGTCAACTTTCGTATCTGTGTCATAAACTTCTAATACAAACAATATTTGTACGCCGTTCTCTTCACACAGTCTTGTGACTTCTGACCATTCCATTGGCGCAGGAAATACATCTCCCGCTCTATTTTCTACAGCTATACTGTCTAATTTGGCAACATACTCAAATCTCTGATTTGTCGTGAGTTCATCAAACATTCCCTGAGTTGCGGCTTCTGATCCGACATTGTCAAGATTTCCTTCAAGAGTGAGAGCATTATCAATAACGTCAACGACTTTACCTGCTCCTTTAGCAAATGATCTATTCACAACACCTGCTGTGACATAAGATTTTTCCAGAAAAACTGCAGGAGGATCTTGAATAGTAAGATTAACCGTGTTCTTACAAGAACTAAAAACTAATAAAAGGGCAAAAAAGGATAAAAAGCAAACTCTTTTCATTTGATCGGGATTATTTGGTTACCCACAACTCCTTACAAATCAGATGCCAAAGCAATCATCTCTGCAATATCCAGTACCTGGATATCATTCTCTTTATTAAAATTCTTGACACCATCCGTCATCATTGTATTACAAAACGGACAACCAGTTGCAATAATATTCGGATTAGTTTTCAGTGCGTCTTCAGTTCTCTCAACATTAACTTCCTTGTCTCCCTTTTCAGCCTCTTTAAACATTTGAGCTCCACCTGCACCGCAACAAAGTCCTTTTGCCTTGCATCTTTTCATTTCAACCAATTCGGCGTCTAGTTTTGACAAAACTGATCTTGGAGCTTCATAAACATCATTCGCTCTCCCCAAGTAACAAGGGTCATGGAATGTAATTTTCTTTCCTTTAAATTCTCCGCCTTCAACATTCAACTTTCCTTCTTTGAAAAGGCTTTCAAGCAATTGTGTATGATGAATCACTTCGTAGTCCCCACCTAATCCAGGATACTCGTTCTTCAGTGTGTTAAAGCAATGCGGACAAGCCGTTACAATTTTCTTAACCTCATATCCATCCAAAACTTGGATGTTCATCATGGCTTGCATTTGAAAAAGAAATTCATTCCCAGCTCTTTTCGCAGGATCTCCAGTACAAGACTCCTCAGCTCCTAAGACTGCAAATTTCACATCACACTTATTCAATATTTTAACAATTGCTTTGGTGATCTTCTTTGCCCTATCATCAAAACTTCCAGAACATCCTACCCAAAATAAGACATCTGGTTTTTCACCAGAAGCCATCATCTCAGCCATTGTTGGAACTACTAAATTGCTCATTCAATTATTTTTTAAATACTTCTATCGTTTCATTCGAGTTCACTAAATCAGTAAACTTCCCTTCAAACCTTGTTGCTCTAACTATATGATTATCAATCCAATGATAATTTCCTCCTCTAGGTTTCCCCATCACCATTCCATGAAATTTGAAACCATGTTTATTCAACCAATCTTCGGTTACGCCTCTATGCTCTTCAATTCGAGAAGTAAAAAAGGTAATAACATGTCCTTCATCAAACCATTTATTGATGGTTTCTAATGCATCAGGATAAAGTTCGGCAGTAGCCATTCTTTCAGCCTCTTCATTTGGAATATCATCACATATTGTCCCATCAATATCAATCATATAATTCTTGATATGTGATGGTAATATTGGAGATATCGCTTCCCCGTTTTCTTCAGCTGCTAATAAATTATTCTTCATCTTTCCACTTAAGTCTGTCAGTTGGTGAGAACTGCCAAGGTGCTTGATTGTTTTCAATATTCGTGTTCATTGTAATTAACTCTGAAGGAATTTTAGATTCCTCCATTACTAAATATCTTCTTAAATCAACAATGATTGCCAATGGATCAATATTCACGGGACATTCTTGTACACAAGCATTACAAGATGTACATGCCCAAATTTCTTCTTCAGTAATGTAATCTCCTAAAAGTGATTTTCCATCATTAAAGTCTTCACCATCTTTCTTAATTCCTTTCCCTATCTCTTCAGCTCTATCTCTTACATCCATCATGATCTTTCTTGGGGAAAGCATTTTACCTGTAACATTTGCAGGGCAAGATGAAGTACATCTTCCACACTCAGTGCACGTATATGCATTCATGATGTTTACCCAGTTCAAATCTGGAACATCTTTCGCTCCGAATTTCTGTGGAACAGCATTTGGATCAACCTCAGGAACTGCATAAGGATCAGCATTAGGATCTAACATCATCTTAACCTCATTCGTTACCGATTCCATGTTTGAGAATTGTCCTTTGGGATCAAGATTCGAAAAGAAAACATTAGGAAATGCCCAGAAAATATGAAGGTGTTTAGAAAATGGCAAATAAATTACAAAGCCCATCACTACACCAAAGTGACCCCACCATCCTATTCTTTCTATTACATGAAGTGTTGAAGTCTCCATTCCTCCAAAAACACTTGGACCAAAGAATTGGCTCAGCGCAAATCCAAAACTTCCTTGACCTTCATAATGCGAAGCACCTCTGTTATATAAAGCTTCATCAGACCCGTTCATGGTAAAAACACAAATCACCAAAATTATTTCTAAGTAAAGAATAATGTTTCCATCTAGTTTCGGCCATCCGGTCATTTCACTCTTTACTAATCTCGGGACCTTGATTAAGTTTCTTCTCGATAAAAACACAAAAGTTGCAATCAATGCTAGTAAAGACAATACTTCAATTAAACTGATAACAAAGGTGTAAAGACCACCCAATGGTTCAGCAAAAATTCTGTGAGAACCACTTGCACCATCAATAATTATTTCAATCAACTCAATTTGAGTAAAAATGAAGGCAACATAGATAAAGATGTGCAAAATACCAGCAATTGGTCTAGTTACCATTTTTGATTGACCAAGTGCAACTCGGATCATAATCTTTAATCGCTCGCCTTTTCTATCAGTACGATTGATTGATTTTCCAAGTCTAATGTTTTTGATTATTTGTCTAACCTTCATTGCAAAGAAGGCAGAACTTCCGACCAAGATCAGAATAAAGAGAATGCTACTAATTGTCATTAGACAGTTTTAACTGGTTATTATTATATGCCTTGAAGAGAATCAAGAACGCCATCAAGAATATCTTCGCGTTCATTCGTGGTTTGGTATCCTTTCACTTTTCGTCCAAATACAGAGAAGTGCACAAATTTGTTTGGATTCGCTTCAAAGTCGTCTAGCAAGTTTTGTAAAGATTGGTTCGTTTGAATCAATTCATTGTGCAAACTGTCGGTATGCAAAAGTTTACCAATAGTACCCTGACCTGAATTAACATCAGCAAGTACTCCATTAAGTTCAGTTAAAGTAGTTTTCGTTTCTACTATGACAGATTTTATATCAGAATCGGCGAGAGTATCAGAAATAGCTGAAATGTTATCAATCACATTTGAAATCTTATCAGATTTATTAGAAAGATTGTCTGTTATTTCGTGTACATCTTCCAAGATTCTATCAACTTGTTCAGTCTCATTTGAAATCAAAACCGAAAGGTTATTGGCGAGCTCACCAAATTTATCAATGGCATCTCTAACTTCATAAAGACTTTCATCAATGGTATATGCTGCAGATGTATCCCAGAAGGCGTTAACCGAAACGATTATTGATTCAACAGAACCAATTAATTCCTCTGTCTTTTTCTTAAGAGGTAATATCTCTTGATTAATTTGCTCCTCAATAGAAATTTCTGTCCCAGAATACTTAAATGTATCCTGATCTTCGTAATATTTTAAATCACCGGAGGCAATCTCTCCACTGAACAAATTAAGATCCAAAGCTTTTGTACCAAGGATGTCAGATGAAATCAACTCAATGTAAGAAGAATCAGGTATTAAAATTTCATCACTGTCAATTGAAAATTTAACAACAACCTTATTGGCATTATCAGATTTCAATTCAACCGACAAAACTTGCCCCACCTTAACTCCGTTCATTTGAACTTCATTTGAAGGCTGTAATCCTGATGAATTATCGAAAATGGCGTAAAACTCTCTGTTTTTACTAAATATTCCTCCACCTTTTAGAAAGTTAACTCCAATAAAAAGGAGCAACAACCCTAAAACCACTAACAATCCTACTTTAAACTCTTTTGAAACTCTCATTATTGGGCTTCTCTTTTGTTCGTTTTACACTGCTAAAATAGTGTAAAAATCGCGAAGCGAATTATTTTTCTGTGATTTTAATTGCGTCTGCTAATTTAATCCTCGTATCTCCTTGAAAAGCAACAACAAAGGCATGCTCAAATCCTTTTGCTCTCATTTCTTTTTTGAGATCATTTGCAGGAGTATTATTCTTGAAAAGGCCGACTGTATATTTGTACAAACCTGTACTTTCATAAGTCCAAACTGGCATGTTTTGAAATCGACTATTGGTAAGATCTAAAGGTGTGGCAGAAGTTTCAATTTGAACTCTGTACACAATGTCTTTAGCAGTTATAGAATTCTCATCCACCCCAAACTTGGCAGTGTCAACGCCATTTATAGTTGAATTCACAGATAAGTCTGCCCCTTCATACTCAGCTTTATAAGTTTCAAACGCCTTAAATAATGATGTCGCCATCTTTTTCTGACTAGCAGGATCAGCCAAAAACTTTTCCTCTGTTGGATTTGTTAAGAAACCTGTTTCTATTAGTACACTTGGCATTGTTGTTTTGTACAAGACGAGAAAACCAGCTTGCCTAACTCCCCTATTTGACCGACCTAAGGCTACTAATTCGTCTTGTATTTTTGTGGCAAAATTGATACTGTGATCTAAAAAAACGGATAATTGTAATTGTCTAGCTATAATGGCATCTACAGAGAGTTTTTCATACTTATCACCAGCTCCTTCTTCAAATTCAATTACTGAATTCTCTCTTTCTGCAATTTTTCTTTGTGCCTCAGTTCTGTGCAATCCTAAAACATATGTTTCTGCGCCAAAAGCCTTTGAAGGACCTGCGTTTGCATGCACACAAATGAATAAATCTGCTTTCGCTTCATTAGCAATTTTAGCTCTCTCATCTAATTCAACAAAAACATCACTATCTCTCGTGTAAATCACTTTAATATCTGGATATTTGTCTTGAATGAATTTACCCAAATGCAAGGCGATTGCAAGCGTTACAGTTTTTTCATTTGATTTTGCTCCGTGACAACCTGGGTCTTTCCCTCCATGTCCCGCATCAATCACTACTGTTTTAATACCTTTTACTAAATCAGCATCCTGCGCAACTAAATGGCTAGAGAAAAATATTACGCAATACAATAATATTGCTCTTGTTATGTTTATTCTTTTTATCATCATCTGATAAAGTTTATAGATTTGCACGTTAATTGTACATACCTCTACAAAGTTAAGACCAAAGTTTGCTCAAAGCCTTCAAAATATCGGTAGTTTTCAATTTCAGTTTGTTAATAAGCTTACTTCTATTGCCCCAAATCTTCTGGGCTCAAGATGGTTTAGACGGTCCCGTAAATTATCAAGCAACCGACTCAATTGTAGCCGATATTAAAACGGAAATCGTAAAACTTTACGGTGAAGCTAAGGTCACTTACGATAACATTGAACTCACAGCAGACTACATTGAAATTGACATGAAGAACAATGAGGTCTTGGCTACATACTCCACAGACAGTCTTGGTATGCCAATTGGGAAACCCATTTTCTCATCAGATGGCGAAGAATCTACCTGTGATTACATGAAATATAACTTCAAGACTAAAAAAGGATACATAAAAGAAGTTAGAGCGCAACAAGATGAAGGCTACATTCACATGGCCGAATCAAAAATACATCCTAATCAACAGATCCATTTAAAAAATGGAAAGTTCACTACATGTGATAAAGAAAAGCCGCATTATCATTTCAAAATGACCAGAGCGATCATTGTACCTGACGAAAGAATCGTGACTGGACCAGTGTTCATGAAGATTGGTAAAATCCCTACTCCATTAGCTGCGCCTTTTGGATTCTTTCCGACCACTAAAACTAGAAAGCATGGCTTAATCATTGGTGATTTTGGACAGGCCAATGGAAATTCAGGATTTGGATTGAGAGACTTTGGATACTACATCCCTTTAGGAGATCATTTTGACACGAAGTTCTTAGGTTCGATTTTCACAACTGGACAATGGAACTTATCGAACCAAACCTCTTATTACAAGAGATACAACTACAGAGGAGCATTTGGAATCAAGTATGAAAGATTAAAGGGCTATTTCTATGACGAAAATATCACTAATAAATTCAGTGTCAATTGGAGACATACCCAAGATCCAAAAGCCCACCCTAGTATGCAATTCTCAACAGATATCAATTTTAAATCTGACAACAATGCTAAGACAACTTTAGATGCTACAAATGAAGAATTCTTCAGCAATCAATTTAACTCGAGCGTAAAACTTAGCAAAAACTGGAAAGCTGGAAAATTTAAGGGAACAGCAAATCTGAATACTTCATTGAAACAGAACTCAAACACTCAAAATTACATCTTAGACTTGCCTAGCTTCAATTTCAGAGTAAATCGTTTTGATTTAGGAGTTTTGAGAAAACAAAAAATTGGAAAAAAATGGTACGAGAACATTCAGGTTCAGTACAATATGGATTCAAAGAACTTCATAAATGCGCCAGATAGCATCTTCAATTTAAATGACTTAGGCATTGTTGGGGATTACGCTCAAAACGGAATACAACAAAACGCATCTGTTAGTTCTCAACTTAAATTATTTGGAGCACGATTAAACTTTAGCCCGAGTTTTAAATATAGAGAAATATGGAACTTTCAATCTGAATCACATTCTTGGAACGGAATCTCTGAACAAGTAGACACTGTGAGATACAAAGGCTTTGCTTCAGGTCGAAACATGTCGTTTGCAGGAACAGTAACTGGAAACTTTTACGGGCTTTTCAAAATGAAAGGATCAGGACAAACAAGATTCAAACATGTTGCCACACCTAATGTTTCTTTCAGCTATGCCCCAGATTTAAGCCAAGGAATTTTAACTCAAATTGACACTTCAAATAACGAGAGAATTTACTCGCCATTTGCATCTAGTTTGTATAAAGAAGCAGGACAAGGGGCGTCAGGAAACTTAAGTTTCTCATTGGCAAACACTCTTAAAATGAAGCGTCTAGATAAAAAGGACACACTAAATGGCTCAAGTAAAAGTTTCAATTTGATAGACGCGGCCAACATTAGAGGTTCGTATGATTTTCTGAAAGACTCACTTAACCTTTCAAACATGACAATTGACTTCAGAACTTCTAAATTCTTGAATATATTTTCATTTCAAACTACCGCCACCCTTAACCCTTATGCGTTCGACGAACTGAACGTAACGAATAGTGATTATGCATGGCAAAATGGTCAAGGAATTGGGAGAATAACAGCTGCTAACTTCACCTCAAATGCAAACTTCACCTCTCAATCAGGTAGAAAGAAACAAAAAGAACTGAATAATTTAACTGAAGATAATGCCAAAATTAATGGCGCCGCAACTGACGTTAACAAAGTAAACTTTGATATTCCTTGGCAATTAAATGTTGCTTACAACTACAACATCACCTCTGTGATTAAGGATAGCGTAATAGATGACGATTACAAAACAATACAAACTGGAACCGTTAGTGGAGATGTGAGCATCAACCAGAAATGGAAAATTGCCGGTTCAATTTCTGCTGATTTACAACAGTTCCTTCCTAAATATCAAACTGATGCGAATCATCCATTGGGATCACTCATTACGAGATGGAACTTGAATTTATGGAGAGACTTACACTGTTGGGAAGCGACTCTTCAATTAGGTCAGTTAAGCCCATGGAACTTCAATGATTGGACAGCAACCAATTTCACTTTTTTATTCAGAGTGAACATCAAAGCATCAATGCTGCAGGATATTAAGCTGGAATATAATCGTCCACCGTTTTTCTAGACCCAGAAGTCTTCACTACTCTTTTCAAGAAATAGCCTGAAAAAATAGAGAACACCACAAAGGTGAAAAAGAAGTATAAGCCCATCAGTGCTGAAGATCCTGTCTCTGCTCCTACACTCATATTTGAGAAACTAAAAAAGGCCAAAAAGACTGCGGCCACAAAGACATCTGCCATACTCCACTTACCGAGTTTCTCAACCACTAAAATGGCGTTCTTACTATACTTTGAACCTGGCCATATAAATACAACAAGTGATGAAAACAATTTCAGTGCTGGGAACACTATAGAGAATATTAATATGATGATAGCCACAGGTATGTTTCCACCTGTATATAAAAATCCGATAACACCTAGAACTGATTTCATTTGATAAAGAGCATAAACCCTACCTGTAATGCCAAGCTCAGGTTTGGCAAAGGACAAGTCCATTGAAACCCCAAAATCATCAATATAAGCTTCAATCTCCATCATTGGAGCATTAAGCCCTAAGTACAAAAAGGCCACAGCTGATATTACAAACGCAATTCCCATTGCCCTTCGATACTCTTGAGATTTCCGGTAAAAAATCAAGATAAAAACTAGGAATCCTAAGACACTAGCTACCATCATCCACCCGTCATTTGCTGCTGACGAATAATACAAATCAGCCTTCTGTTCAAGTTCAAGCTTCTTATCCATCTTCTCATCTCCAGGATTTAAAAAGCTTACCGGCACCCATTCCCAAGCATCACCCATTCTATTCTCAATACTCAAAATCTCAGCAACTTCTTCTTTTTTTGATTTATAGTTGTTCAATTTTTGAGTAATTCTTACCGTAAAATAAAATGTTGCGGCAAGCAGAATTCCTGATGATATAATTAAGGCTAAGTACTTTTTCATCTTATTGGTCAGTTAATCTAATTTTGTTTTCTGCAGCAAAAGCATCTTGAGTCTCAAAAACTTTTTCAAAAGCCTCTGCCTCTTTTTGAGAAAAGCTCAAATCGTATGCCTCGAGCGTGTTGTCATCTACTTCACTCAAGTTTTCCTTTTTCAAAATGATAGCAATGTTCCCGAAATTTTGAGATAATTCTTCTTCATAAAACCTAAATAAATCTTTCATGGCATTCATGAATTCATCTGAATTCTCAAAGGTTTCCATCACTTCTAACTTTTGAAGACTGCTTTGGGCTTCAAATATTGCATTTTCTAAATTCAAATCAACATTAGAACTGTCTGAAGCAAAAAGAATATCTACTTGATCCAGCATTCCTTCTTGCATATAAGTCAATTCGTTATTGAACTCTACAGCTGTTACTCGTTCTTCATCAATGACTATTTCGCTTGAAAGCGAGTCTGACTCAGAAACCTCTGAAGAATTATCATCTTCTGTTGATCCAGAACAAGAAAACAATACAATTGGAAGCAAAAAGAATAATCTCATACACCAATAATAAAGAAAATTAATAGAATTACTGCTTAAGTAATTTTGATTGAAGGATTCTTTCGCCATTTTCATCATTCAGTTCAAGAAGATAAACTCCCTTTGACAGGTTAGAGACATCAAGAGTTGAAGAAGTTAAGCCCGAATAGATAATTTTACCATTTAAATCTCTCAAGAAGAAAGTGGCTTGAATGGATGGGCTAAAATTTAGCAACTGCGAAACCGGATTGGGATAAAACATCAGCTCTTCTATCTCTTCTTCAACTTCTAGCATTGAAAAATCTGTGATAGAAAAATGGTCAAATGCCGCTTCACAAATACTTATAGTCTCAACGTAATCAGAAATATTGACGAACAGTTGCATATTATCTGTTAAAGTAAAGCCAGTAGGAACTTCATAAGATTTGGGTACCCATTGATTCATATTGATATTGTCTTTATGAATTTTAGCAATACTGACAGTCTCAATCCCATTAAAGAGTGTTACAAATAGGGTATCAGCAGGATAAAATGGGCCAAACATATTATAATAGAAAACATGAAAATTTACATGGGGATTAGAATACGAACTTAAATCGAATACAGGGCTTGCCAAAGTTGTTTCACCTCCTCCTACTTCATCAGTATTCCCCGCCATTGAACCGTTTCCTGTTACGAAAGTTTTGTTTCCGCAATCCCAAGGTGCGTCAGTGAATGGGTTCTCAATTACTCCTCCAACATCAACGCCAACAGGAACTTCCCTAACCCACATTCCTTTTTCAGCATCTCCAAAAACTGTCCATCCAAAATCTAAAGAGAAATCATCATATATTCCCTGGTCCAAGTACAATGTGATACCGCTTGAAAGATCTGTAATAAGGGTGTCTTCAAAACAATCGTTTTTCATTCCCCATTTACCTGCTGTTAAATCATAATTATCTTGGTAATAAAGATCAATGACAACTTCTCCATTCACATCTGTAGTGCCATCATGCGAGATGTAAGTGTGTTCAAGTATCACTTGAGCGTCTTCAACAGGCAATAATGTTTGAGCATCTAAAACCGTCACAGTAACACTATACTGCGGGATTGGACTCAAGACAACATCTTGACTCACCACGTTTCCTTCAGTTAAGGGAGTTGAAATTGTTTGTGGATAATAAAGGATTTTAAAATAGGTCACATCATATGTTCCAGATGACTCAATGCCTGTGGCGTAATCTCCAAGTATACCAGAGAAATCAGATATGTTTTCACCATCAATTGTAATCTCAACATTGTTCAATGGATTTGAAGTTCCGAACTCGGTCACATTTCCTTCAAGATATGCTCCTTGATGAAGGTCTGCACCAAGAACAAATAGGCCTTCTTGCCTATCAGTTGCAAGTATGTTTCCGGATGAAAGAAATGGATAGGCTCCCCAGCATCCAACCGAACCACCTTGGTTTAATGGTGACGTGTCAAAGTTCGCTACTTCAACTAGGTTCTGAGGATTACTAATATCATGAATCACAACACCATCAGCATAATATGATGTAATCAAATAATCACCTAAAACATGTGAATTATGAGGCATAATCTCTTCACCTGCTGATGACTGAATCTTGTCTAAAGCAATGATGTTAGAAGGATCAGAAACGTCAAATGACGCCACATATCCCCCATCAACTTCGTCAGTTGTGAATGCAAAATCGCCGTCATCTGTTGTCCAAATATTATGAGTAAAAATTGATGGCGTAATCGAAGATCCCAAAAACACAGGATTGGCCTTATCTGTCAAATCAACAACTGAGAAAAATCCATCATTGATATGCGCGAAGTAGCCTGTGTCGTTTACGACATAGCCATCATGGGCATACCACATGTCAAAAGTTCCAACTTCTATCGGGTTTAGTGGATCTGTGAAGACATCAAGAATAATAACGCCTCCATTCCCTCTGCCAGCTCCAAAAATGTATAAGTAACCATTGTCTTCATACAGGTTGTGAGCAGAATACCACTCACTTCCTACCGGTCCGTTATAAATGGTTGATGTCAAAGAAGTTGAACTAGGAAGAGGGCTGAGATCGATTATAGTCATGCCTTCATCAGCCTCAGTAGTTACATATGCAAAATCGCTATAGGTTTTAATATCGCGCCAAATTGAATTCAATCCGGGAATCCATGAAATCTCATTTAAATTGGTTGGATCGGTCACGTCAACAATACTTACTCCATCCTCTGCTCCAACTAGCGCGTACTCATTATTGTTTTCATCTTCATAACCCCAAATATCATTACAAATAGTTGTATGTGTATCTGGAACATCTATGAACCCTAGCTGCATCATATTCAATTGAGAATACGATATCATGCTTGATGAGATGAAGATTAATTGTAGTAGTACTTTCATTCTTATCTCTAAAGTTAGTCGATTTTGATTCTTGAAACAAATTAGAGCGAAGTGTAATTACTGATTGCCTTTCTTTATTGATTCCCAAGTAGTAAACATAGATTCTTGTGAGGGTCTGTTGGGCTCTTCTTCTCTCAAGGGTTCCACCTCCTTTAATCCGTCATGACAATCCTGAGGTAATTGCTGATAAAGCTTTGTACCCATAGTTTTCCACTTCATCATATCATCTGAAACCTGTTTGATGATTTTTGCAGGATTACCCACAACTAGTGACCTTTCAGGTATTTCCATTTTGGCAGGAACAAAAGTTAGTGCTCCAATAATGGATTCGGCCCCAACTTCAACATCATCCATTAAAACGGCATTCATCCCTATTAAACAATTCTCGCCCAAGTTTGCTCCATGAATAATAGCACCATGACCAACATGAGCTCCTTTTTTTAGAACAACCGTTTTTCCGGGAAACATGTGAACTGTGCAGTTTTCTTGAACATTGCAGCCGTCTTCAATAATTATCTTTCCCCAGTCACCTCTTAATGCACAAGACGGGCCGATATACACATCTTTACCAATTATCACATTACCAGTAACAGTAGCTTGTGGGTGAACGAAAGAAGATTCGTGAACTACTGGAATAAAACCATTGAATTCAAATATCATGTTTAAATATAGGCATCTTGATTGAGACCTTCTTTATGGAGACGCTTACAACCTAAAAAGAAATAGGTGATTCCTGCTAAGAGCAATACATGACTCAAATCATTCTTATCAAACCAAGGATGAAGATTTATTTTCATTAAAAAAATGAAAGCTGATGGCAACATTACAAGCACTCCTAAAACGAAGTATTTATAATTAATCGACATCCCTTTCTTGTAGTAATATCTTCCCAAAACGCCTGCAGATATTAGAACTCCAACTATGGTGTTAATTGCAATTGGCAAGAAACCAATGGCCGGTTTTTCATGAATGGGTCCCATTGTAACAATAGCAATCCATACTGCAAATACGATAACCAATTTCCAAAATGAAATACCTTTTAATAAGTTAACAGTTTTTGAATTAGGATGAGCTGATATCATTGCTTGCTCAATGCAATAGATTGAGATTGGGCCCGCAATCCAAGTACCGAACTTACCTACAACACCCCAATAGTTAAAGAATATATGCGATAAGCCGCCATAAAAAGCGCCAACTCCAAAGATTAAAAAGAACCACATCCAATATGAATAAAATGGATGGTCAGTCTTCATTTTTCGCATAATGATGATACCGAAAACGACAGAAGTAATCCCTAGAATTGAATCAGTAACTAAGGCCATTGGTTCAACCAAATCAAGACCGAATAAAGAAAAATGGATTTTATCAAAATCCGCAAAAATTAACCCAAGCATTGAAACAGTCTATTTTCCTTTGTAAACTCCCATTTCACAGAACTTGTCAATTCTCTTGTTGGCCCTTTTTTGAGGATCCATTGGCTTTAGTTTTTCCAAGTTCTTTTTGATTGATTTCTTCACATTTGCAAAGGTCTCTTCTCTAAATCTGTGCGCTCCGCCTGTTGGTTCCTGAATGATTTCGTCTACAATTTTAAGATTCTTCATATCAGTTGAAGTCAACTTCAACGCTTCTGCAGCTTTCTCTTTGAAATCCCAACTTCTCCATAAAATTGTAGAACAATTCTCAGGTGAAATAACTGAGTACCATGAGTTTTCAAGCATAATTACTTTATCTCCTACTCCAATCCCTAATGCTCCACCCGAAGCTCCTTCACCAATAATGATACACAATACAGGAACTTTAAGATTCATCATTTCATATATGTTTCTTGCAATTGCTTCTCCTTGTCCTCTTTCCTCAGCTTCTAAGCCTGGGAATGCACCAGGAGTATCAATCAAAGTGACGATAGGTTTATTGAATTTCTCAGCTAGTTTAAAAAGTCTTAATGCCTTTCTATATCCTTCTGGATTTGGCATACCGAAATTTCTGTATTGTCTTGCCTTCGTATTTGCACCTTTTTGTTGACCGACAAACATTACCGTCTCTCCATCCAATTGACCAAACCCACCAATCATGGCTTTGTCATCTTTCACATTTCTATCCCCATGTAACTCAATAAAGTTACCGTCTGTAAGAGCATCAATGTACTCTAAAGAATAAGGTCTATCTGGGTGTCTTGATAATTGAACCCTTTGCCAAGGTGTCAATTTTCCGAAAATATCTTTTGTCGTGGCGTTCAGCTTCTTCTCAAGATCTTTGATCATCTTAGAACTGTCAACTCCACTATTAGTCTCTATTTCTCTAGCTTTCGCAATTTCCTCCTCTATCAATGATAAAGGTTCTTCGAACTCTAAATAATTTGCCATGCATTTTGTTTTTTAAAATTCACCAAAAATGAATTTGATGAAGGGTCAAATTTACACTTTTTTAATCAGTCGATTTGAAAGATTCATCTAAAATTTCAGCTTATATTCGTAAAAAAAGGATAGAAGTGATCTTATTTTCAAACGCTAAAATCAATATTGGTCTGCAAATCAAGGGAAAAAGACATGATAGCTACCATAACCTGGAAAGCATATTTTATCCTATCCCCTTTTATGATCTAATTGAAATTCAAGAAGCAGATACAGATCAATTTTCTCAATCTGGTATTGAAATAAACCCAATAGACAATCTTATCACAAAGACAGTTGATCTGTTGAGAAGAGATTTTGATTTCCCGCACATTCAGCTTCATTTAAACAAGAGAATTCCTTTAGGTTCAGGCCTTGGTGGTGGCTCATCTAATGCAACAGCAGTTCTCAAAGGGTTAAATGAATTATTTGATCTTGACATTAAGACTGATAAAATGCTTGACTATGCATTAACGCTAGGAAGTGACTGCCCTTTCTTTGTTGAAAACCAAGTTGCATATGTTTCAGGTAGGGGTGAAAACATCTCGCCCTTAAACTTCACTTTAAAAGGGAAATACTTACATCTTATCTACCCGGGTATTCACATTTCAACTGCTGACGCCTTCTCATCAATGGACAGGTCTATTAGTACTCATCTAGATTTTACCGATACCTCAAACTGGCAAAACTTTAAAAATGATTTCGAATTTGGGGCAGTAGAAAGTCACACCAATATCGGAATCTTGTTAAGTCATCTAAAAAAGAAAGGGGCAATCTTTGCTTCTTTAAGCGGCTCTGGCTCTTCTATTTATGGTATTTACAATGAAAAGCCTCAATTGATTGATGGACTTGATAATTGGATTTTGGAATTATAATATCCAGAAATTCTCACCTCTTTTAAAACCCTTCTTCGTCATGAAATTCTCAATTTGATATCTGAGACTCTGATCAGTTGGCCAATTGGTCAATAAAGCATATTGATTCGAAGTCAATTCAGAAATATGAAATAGATCAATATTTGATGAGATTCGATCAGAGTTCATATCAAAGCATTTATGTCGGACATCCAATTCTCTAAGAATTGCTTTAGTAAGCTTACCTTTCTTACCTGCCCCAATAATTTGAACTTGACTATCCTGTTCAAGTTCATTTATGCAAAAATGTTTAAGTTTTAATTTGAAGAAAGATTCTTGCTGATAAGTATTAGAATTTCGGGAAGTTCTTTCAGGATGCTCTCTCCACATATGAGTCTCGTCATCACATTTAACCACCTCATATCCATACGCGTACCACTTCAAAACCAAATCGTAATCCTCAGGATACTCAAGAGCAGAGAGCAATATATCATTTTCAAAACAAGATCTGTGGACTAGCCAGTTTGGAGAAGCTATTGTGCACTCCCGGTAGACTTCTGCCTTGTAATTATCAATGTTATTAATCCATTTTTCATAGGAGAGGTACCCTTCAGAAACAGGACCATTCGAAAAATACTTCACATTTCCTGTGGCAATCACACCTTCTCTGCCATTTAAAGTTTTGACCAAAATCTCAAGTTTTTCTGAAGGCATTAAGTCATCAGCATCCATTCTATGAATGAGTTCTCCATTCGAACAATCAAATGCTTGAGAAATGGCATCAACTATTCCTTTGCCTTTACTTTTTAAAATGGTGATTCTCTCATCCTCTTTTTCAAAACGAGTCAAAACTTCGAGTGAAGTATCAACCGAATGATCATCAACTGCTATGAGCTCCCAATTCGAATAGGTTTGCTCTAAAATTGATTCAATACAATCAGCTAAATAAAGAGCTGCATCCTTTACAGGCATTAGGATAGATACTTTATTGCTTTTGTTTAGCATTTTTTAGGAATGATTGTTGGTACAAATTAATCCAAATTGCTCAACTTAGAATTATGGACAGAAAACAATTTATTATGACATCCTCTTTAGCTGCCTTCTCACTTTCGGCCTTTGGAAGAGTATCTTTAGATGAAGGAGACAAATTTACAGGGGACTGTGAAACAACAAATGATATTTTAGGACCCTTTTACCGTCCAAAAGCACCATTAAGGCAGTCTTTGGTATATAAAGGGCTAAAAGGAAACAGAATCAATATTGTTGGACAAGTGTACACTGATGACTGCAAAACCAAATTGGAAGATGCCCTTGTTGAGATTTGGCACTGTGATACAGAAGGCGAATATGACAATGAGAGCTCTGAAATGCTTCATAGAGCTAGATGGGTAACTAATAAAAAAGGTGAATACTCTTTTAAAACAATTTTACCCGGCAAATATTTAAATGGAAAATTATACCGCCCTTCTCACATACATTTTAGAGTAAGTTGTGAAGGACATCAAGAATTAATCTCACAAATCTATTTCGCGGGAGATCCTCATATCACTGAAGACCCATGGGCGTCACAGAAAAAAGCAGAACATAGAATTTTGGCTGTACAACCCGTAGATATTAAAGGAGGATTGGAAGTTTCATTTGACATTTTCTTGAAAAAGAAGTAGAATTACCGCTAACACCACTCATTTCTTCCTTTTGACATGATTTAAGACTTTCATCCATCTCTTTGTTTCAACTAAGCTTTTCTTTTCTTAGTTTTAAGCCACTTAAAATTATACTATGAAAAGTTTGTTTCTTTTATTCGCTTTAATTGCTTTCACAAGTACCTTCGCACAACCATTATGGATGCGCTATCCTTCAATTTCGCCAGACGGGAAAACAATTGTCTTCTCTTATCAAGGTGATTTATTCACAGTGGGAACCGAAGGAGGAAAAGCTGTTCAATTGACGAGCCATTCGGCTTATGATTATCACGCAATTTGGTCACCTGACAGTAAAACAATCGCTTTTGCATCTGACAGACAGGGAAATTTTGATGTTTATACAGTTGATGCATTAGGAGGAACACCAGAAAGAATTACTTATCATTCTTCAAAGGATTTACCTTTTGACTTCTCACCAAAAGGTGACAAAGTCATTTTCGGTTCATATAGAATGGATGATGCGAAGTCAGTTCAATTTCCTTACGCCAGGTTAGGCGAACTTTACGAAGTTGGAGTGAATGGCGGAAGAGAAAAGCAAATTTTAACAGCATCAGCAGAGTACGCTCAGTATAATGAAGACGGAAGTAAGATTATTTTTCATAACAGAAAAGGGTATGAAAACGAATGGAGAAAACACCACACCTCTTCTGTAACCAGGGATATCGTAATCTACGACACTAATTCGAAATCTTTTGAGATGATTACCAAAGAGTCGTGCGAAGACAGAAATCCGGTTTGGGATGGAGCCGACTCATTTTACTTTCTTTCAGAAAAATCAGGATCATTCAATATATGGAAAGGGACAAGAACTAATCCTTACGAAAAGCAAATCACTACATATAAAGACCATCCAGTAAGATTTTTAAGTAAATCAAATGACGGAACAATATGCTTTGGATTCAAAGGCGAGATTTATTCTTTAAAAAATGATCAATCAACTAAAGTGAATATTGAAATCAGAAAAGATCAATCTGAAAACACATCAAAAATCAAAAGTGTCACTAAGGCCGGAGAATTTGCGATCTCTCCAAACAACAAGGAAATAGCATTTATTCACAGAGGAGAAGTTTTTGTTACATCTATAGAATACAATACAACTAAGAGAATTACCAATACTCCTGAGCAAGAAAGATCAGTATCATTCAGCCCTGATGGAGACGCAATTTTATATGCCTCAGAGAGAAATGAAAGCTGGAATATATACAAAACAGAAATCAAAAGAGAGAGTGAAAAGTACTTCTACAATTCAACTTTACTTGAAGAAACCGAATTGGTAAACAATGGAGAAGAGAGCTTTCAACCTATGTTTTCTCCTGACGGTAAAGAAATTGCATTTCTAGAAAATAGAACTACTCTTAAGGTATATAATGTCGATTCTAAAAAAGAAAGAGTTGTTCTTGACGGTATCTTGAATTACTCTTACTCTGATGGCGACCAGTATTTCACTTGGGCTCCAGATTCAAAATGGCTCTTAGTAGAATATATGGCTGTGGATAGATGGAGAACTGATATAGGATTAGTAAAAGCTACTGGTAAAGAAAAACCTATCAATTTAACTCAAAGTGGTTACGGATCGGGAGCTCCAAAATTTGCCATGGATGGAGAAATGGTTTACTACTACACTAACAAAGGAGCTTACAAATCACATGGAGGTCATGGATCACACGGAAACGTTGAAGCAGTGTTCTTAACAGAATCAGCTTATCAAAAATTCATTTTAGACGAAGAAGAGTTTGCAGAATGGGAAGAAGAACAAGAAGATGAGAAGAAGGAAGATAAAAAAGATGAAAAGAAGGACGACAAAAAAGATGACGATAAAGAGGATAAAAAAGAAGTTGAACCTTTAAAAATTGATCTAGAAAACGTTAGTGATAGAAAGGTCATGCTTACCATCCACTCTTCAAATTTGATGGATTACCTTGTCAATAATGAAGGAACTCAACTATTCTACTTGTCTAAGTTCGAAAAAGGATATAACCTTTGGACCACGAAATTCAAAGAAAGTGAAACGAAATTATTGGCAAAGCTAAATGCCGGCTGGTCTTCAATTCTTTTTGATAAGGACGAGAAGAGTATCTACATCAATAAGAGAGGACAAATCATGAAAGTTGGTGTTTCTGGCGGCAAAATGGAACCCGTTACATTTAGCTCTGAAATGAACTTAGACGAAATGGCAGAGAGAGAATACATGTTCAATCATGCCTGGAGACAAGTGAGAGAAAAGTTTTATGTAGAAGACTTACATGGTGTAGACTGGGATATGTACAAGAAAGAATACGCTAGATATCTACCACACATAACTACTGGTTATGATTTTGCCGAAATGCTTTCGGAAATACTTGGAGAGCTTAATGCATCTCACACTGGAGCAAGTTATAGATCATTTAATGCGAAAGGTTCAAGAACGTCGTCATTAGGATGTTACTATGATGAGAATCACTCAGGTGATGGATTGAAAGTTCTAGAAATTTTACCGAAAGGTCCATTATCAAAGGGATCTGACAAAGTAAAAAATGGTGTTATCATTGAAAAAATTGATGGAATCGAAATTAAAAAAGAAGACAATTATTTGCCTTTACTTGATAGAAAATCTGGTAAGAAAATACTCTTGTCGTTTTATGATCCATCTAGTAAGGAAAGATGGGAAGAAACCGCTAAGCCTATTAGCTTGAGAGCGGAGTACGCTTTGGTTTATCACCGTTGGGTAAAGAACTGTGAAGATGCTGTAGATGAACTTTCGGGAGGTAAATTAGGTTATGTTCATGTGACTGGAATGAATCCTCAAAGCTACACTTCAGTTTACGACAAGGCTAAGGGAAAATACAATATGAAAGAAGGATTGGTTGTAGATACTAGATTCAATGGCGGTGGATGGCTTCATGACGATTTAGCTACATTTTTAAGTGGCGAATTATACATGAGCTTTGAACCTAGAGGCCAAAAAAACATGGGAGGTGAACCATTAGAAAAATGGCAAAAACCTTCATGTGTATTGATGTCTGAAGGTAACTATTCAGATGCACACCTCTTCCCTTTCATCTACAAAAGACTAGGAATAGGAAAACTAATTGGAATGCCAGTGCCAGGAACTGGAACTGCGGTTTGGTGGGAACCAATGATTGATGGAAAAACTGTCTTCGGAATTCCACAAGTTGGTATGCGATCAATTGTTGATGGTTATTTGGTAGAAAATCATGATTTATTACCAGATATCGAGGTGAACAATGAGTACGAAAAATTCATGAATGGTGAAGACCGGCAACTAGCCGCAGCAGTTAAGGAACTCTTAAAATAAATTGATCAGAAAAGACAAAATACAAGCTCTTTCTAATTACGGGAAAGGTCTGTTTTTTTGCTTATTTATTTTTGCTTGTACTGGACCTAAAAACATTTCTTCTTATCACAATTTTGGAGACCCTAAACTTGATTTAAGTCGAAAACGATTAACTATAATTCCGGCAGAGGTATTTAGGCACAATGAAATTAAAGTCTTAAATCTCTTCAATAACAAACTCACTTCTATCCCACCAGAGATAGGCCTTTTAGTGAACCTAGAACGTTTGATTCTGAGTAAAAACTACATCACCTCTCTTCCACCGGAAATTGGTAAGTTAAAGAAACTAAGAAAGCTCTCTTTAAAGGCAAACAGACTCGCTGAGCTACCCAAAGAAATTGGTGATTTAGAAAATTTAGAAGAACTTTGGTTAAGTTTCAATCAGCTCACGAGTCTACCAAATGAAATCTGTAATCTTCCGAAGCTGAGTCATCTCTACCTTGAGTTTAATGATCTCACCCATCTACCAGATAGCATTGGGAAAATTGACGGTATGATACATTTGGTTGTTGGACCAAATCAGTTGACAACATTGCCTTCAAGCTTTTATACTCTAAGAAAATTGAATACACTTGATCTCAGCAGGTCTGGACCTCAATTGCAAATCTCTGACACCATTTGCAATATGCGATTCTTAGAAACACTTTACATTGATCAAGCCAACCTTGCATTTGCTCCAAGATGTGTAGAAATTAGAAGTAGATCTAACCCCAGGTTTTCAGTAGTTATAAAGAATTAAAATTATTTGGCGGTTTCTTTGAGCATAGGAACAAAGCTAAATTTGCCAAAAGACTTCTGAGAAATGGAGCCATCCGTTCCTTTTTGAATTAATAACATTTCTTGCACCTTTCCTTCTCCTAAGGGAATAACCATGCGTCCACCATTCTTTAGCTGCTTTACCAATTCCTCTGGAACAAAAGGTGCTCCACATGTTATTATTATTTTATCGAAGGGCCCAAAAGTTGGCCATCCATTAAAGCCATCACCAAATTTTAATTTGGGGTTCAGGTTCAACTTTTCTAAAAGCGGTTTAGTTTTTAGATATAGTTCTTTCTGCCTCTCTATAGAATTCACTTTAGCTCCCATCACGCACAATATAGCTGTTTGAAATCCCGAACCAGTACCTATTTCTAGCACTTTGTCACCTTTTTGAATCTCTAACAATTGAGTTTGAAATGCTACAGTATATGGATGAGAAATAGTTTGTCCCGCTCCTATTTGAAAAGCCATATTAGAATAAGCTTGCTTTGTAAAGACGGCATCCAAAAAATGATGTCTGGGTACTTTATCAAATGCAATTAATACCGATTCATCTGTAATTCCTTTCTCAGATAATTCTGCTATCAATTTCTTTCTTAAGCCTTTATGTCTAAAACTATCTTCCATTGATTCAAAGTTACGCTACACTTTTCCTAATTAGCTAAACGAAGCTTAATTTTAATTAACAACTTTATTTTAGTTTCACTCGTCTTGAACATATTAACTATCTTAGTTTTTGCTGCCTTTATTTTATTATTTTTATCAATTGGTGTTTAAGAAGTATTTCATATTCATATTACTCAGTTCTGCTCTGTTTTCGTGTAAACAGAAAAATGAATCTGTGGATAAAGTTGAAGATGATATCCAACATGAACAATCAGAAGATGTTTTCACCTCACTTCCTCCAGACATCATTACGAATGAACCAGTTCAAATTCAGCCTAAAGTTCTCGATCCAGATTCTATTGCTCCTCCTGAAGTGATTAAGGCTGGAGATCCAATTATACAAATCGCACATTCTAACATAAAAAATGTTGAACAGCCAATAATTGAATTACTTGCGCCTTCCCTTCCAACCTTTACCTTAGGTTCAGATTCTATTTTGCAGCCTGAGGTAATAGAAGCTCATGGCTTGAAAAAAGAACTGGGATATAACGAACCTGTTATTAGCTCAAAATTTGATTTCAATGATGCTGCTTCTTATAATATCCAAGGAATTGATGTTGATCAGGGTCTGAGTTCATCTTACATAATGGATATCCTTGAAGATCAAAGAGGAAATCTTTGGTTTGCAACTTGGACTGCTGGAGTTACCATGTACAATGGAAGAACATTTATTCAATTTGATGAATCTAAAGGATTGAGATCCAATTATATCTGGACTATTCATGAAGATAAAAAGGGACAAATTTGGTTTGGAACAGACGGTTCAGGGATATCGGCTTATAATGGTCACACCTTTACTGAGTATGATATTAATGATGGATTGGCAAGCGATTTGGTTCTAGACATTGCTGAAGATGAAGATGGCAATATCTGGTTTGCAACAGGAGAAGGGATTTCAATGTTTGATGGAACACATTTTACATCTTACGGCAAAGATCAAGGAATGAGCGGAGAATACGTTAACAGCATCAAAATTGATGTTGATGGAAACGTATGGTGCGGTATCGCAGGTGGTGGTGTAAACAAATTTGATGGAGAAAGTTTTACCCACTACACGGTAAATGAAGGATTAATTAGTAATGACGTTTCAACCATTTACATTGACTCTGAAGAGAACCTCTGGGTTGGAACCGAATCCGCAGGGATTTGTCTCTATGATGGATACTCTTTCATCACTTATCAAGAAGAGATGGGACTAAGTAATAATTACATCAGAGCGATTACTGAAGATGATTATGGCAATATGTGGTTCGGAACAAATAGTGGCGGAGCATGCATGTTCAATAGATTTGAATTTAAAAACTTTACCGTTGAAGAAGGTATGAGCAATAATTCAATTTGGTCTCTGTTAGAAGACTCTGATGGGAATATTTGGTTTGGTACATTTGGTGCAGGTGCAAACGTTTATAATGAGCGATCATTTGAAAACTACTCAGAAAAGCAGGGGTTGAACGATCATATCGTTCGAGACATCTATCAAGATCAAGAAGGCTTTCTTTGGTTCACTACTAACAATGGTGTTAGTAAATATGATGGCAAAACTTTCCAGCATTACACAGAGGAGCAAGGCTTAGGGCTTAACAAGGTAAGAGCTATGCACCAAGATATTGAAGGTAATTACTGGTTCGCTACTGATGGTAATGGAGTTTCAAAATTTGATGGTGAAACGTTCATGAATTACAATACTACAAATGGAATGAGTGGTAACAATGTTCTCTGTATTTACGAAAATGAATTAGGAGACCTTTGGTTCGGGACTTATTTAGATGGAATCACGCGCTATGATGGTTATACCTTTAGTCATTTTACAGTTGATCAAGGACTTGCAAACAATACTGTTCAGGCAATTATTCAGGATTCCATTGGCCAAATGTACTTTGGTACAAAAGGAGGTGGATTAACTGTTTTTGATGGACAACACATCACGAATTACACTACACGTGAGAATTTAAGTGACAACTATGTGATCTCATTACATGAAGATAGTGAAGGCGTAATTTGGGTTGGAACAGAGGGCTCAGGACTCAACAAATTTGACACAGACAGTATCATCTCTTACAATGTGACTGATGGATTAAGTAATAACATCATTTGGTCGATTATTGAAGATAATAACGGAGACCTATGGCTGGGAACTGAAAAAGGATTGAACAATTTTTCTATGGACGACAGTCTGGGACTAACTATTACATCTTTCGGAAAATTAGACGGTCTAAAGGGCTCAGATTTCTACCCGAATTCTGTTTGTCTTGATGATGAAAATAGAATTTGGTGGGGAACAGGAAAAGCACTAGCCATGCTTGATTTGAACAAATATGAGCAAATAAAAAAGCCTCCGTTCTTACAAATTACTGACGTCCGACTTGACCAAACCTTTGTTGACTACAGAAAATTAGAAGACTTCAAAGATTCGGCCTTTTACCTCAATGAAACAAGTCAAAAGGAACTAAAAGGGATTAAGTTTAGTGAAGTTGAGGCCTTTACAAACACACCCCACGATCTAGAATTACCTTACTATCTAAACCACGTTACGTTTTACTTCTCAGGAATCGATTGGTCAGCCCCCCATAAAGTGAGATACCAATATATGCTTAAAGGGCATGATGACGATTGGAGTCCTATTTTGACTGACAACAAAGCTGTATATACAAACATTCCAAGCGGTGAATACATTTTTAAAGTTAGAGCAATTGGAGATTCTCAAATTTGGAGTGAAGAATCAGCCTTTCATTTAACAGTTCATCCTCCTTGGTGGAAGACTTGGTGGGCAATAACGCTCTATATCATCTTAGGTGGTGTACTTATTTTCTTGGTCATTAGGTTTAGAACCAAAAAGCTTTTGCAAAATCAAAAGCATCTTGAATCTGTAGTGACTCAAAGAACTTCTGAAGTAGTAAAACAAAAAGAACTTGTTGAGGCTAAGAACAAAGAAATAACAGACTCAATCACCTACGCACAAAGAATTCAGAACGCAATCTTACCTACGAAGCATCAGATTGATTCTTGCCTGAATCAAAACTTCTTCTATTACAGACCTAAAGACATTGTTGCTGGAGATTTCTACTGGCTTGAAGAAATTAATGATGACGAAGTCTTACTAGCAGCAGCTGACTGTACTGGGCATGGAGTGCCAGGAGCTATGGTAAGTGTAGTGTGTAATAATGCGCTTAACAGAACTGTTCGTGAGTTCAAGTTAAACTCTCCAGGTGACATATTGAATAAGGTAAGAGACTTAGTAGTTGAAACCTTTAACACCTCCGAAACTGAGGTAAAAGACGGAATGGACATCTCTTTAATTTCGTTGAATAAAAAGACCAATAAAATCAAATATGCCGGCGCTAATAATGACCTCTACATCATTAGAAGTGGAGAACTAATCATTATACCAGCTGATAAACAGCCTATTGGAAGATATGTTGCTGAAAAGGATTTTGTTGAACACGAACTCCAATTATCAAAAGGTGATTGTCTATACATATTTACTGATGGTTACATGGATCAGTTTGGTGGACCGAAAGGAAAAAAATTCAAATATTCAGCATTTAGAAAGATGCTAGAAGAAATACATGAAAAGTCAATGGAAGAGCAAGAAAACCATCTTAATAAGATTATGAATCATTGGATGGGAAGGTACGAGCAACTGGATGACATTTGTGTAATTGGTCTGAGAATCTAAGTTGTATAAAGGAATACTATACATGCTGTTATCGGCGCTTTGCTTTGCGTTGATCAATATTCTGGTCAAAGTTCTGACCAATTCTGCCGATCTATTTCCACAAATTCAAGAATATCCCGTTTTCGAAATCGTTTTTTTCAGATCAATTATTTCTTTGATAATTTGTTCAGCCATAATCAAGCGCAAAAGAATTCCCTTTTTTGGAAACAATAAGAAATGGTTATTAATTAGAGGCTTTGCAGGCTTCACTGCCTTAACATTGTTCTTTTTCACTTTAAAGAATCTACCTTTGGCGATAAGCATAAGTGTTCAGTACCTCTCTCCTATTTTCACCATCCTGTTTGCCATCAGACTTCAAAAAGAAAAAGTAGCCCCATATCAATGGATATTCTTCTTCATATCTTTAATGGGAGTTGTTGTAATTGGTTATTTCAAAGATCCAAATCTTCATTTTAATCCTTTATGGTTAGGGATTGGAATAGTCTCGGCAATCATATCTGGAATAGCATATAACGCCATAATGAAGTGCAAGGATACTGACGAACCAATCACTGTTGTCATGTACTTTCCTTTAGTGGCAACACCTTTAACTTTTATTGCCTGCATCATTGGTGGTTACGTAATTCCCCAAGGAATTGAATGGTTAGTATTAATCGGGATTGGCCTACTAACTCAACTTGCTCAAATCTCTATGACAAGAGCGTTCCATTCAGATTCAGCTGCTAGGGTGACTCCGGTAAAGTATGTTGGGGCAATTTATGCAGTTGCTGCAGGAGTGTTTATTTTTGACGAAAACTTAGGGTTAATGACAAGTATAGGAATCATATTAATCCTATGTGGTGTACTTCTAAACACCTTCATTAAAAGCAGTCGACTTACGAAAAGTTAAGTTCGTATAGCTTTTTATACTGTCCATTTTGATCTAATAATTCTTGGTGAGTTCCTCTCTCTAAAATTCGTCCGTCATCAATTACCAAAATCTCATCTGAATTAACAATGGTTGAGAGTCTATGTGCAATTACAATAGAGGTCCTACCCTTTTGTAGCTCTTGAGTGGCTTTTTGAATCATTTCTTCCGATTCTGAATCAACACTTGCTGTTGCCTCATCTAGAATTAAAATCTTAGGATTATAAACATATGCTCTAATAAATGAAATAAGCTGCTTTTGACCCACTGACAATACTCCGCCTCTTTCTCTGACATTGTAGTCATACCCATCTGGTAAATTCATTATGAATTCATGAGCCCCAACCATTTTCGCAGCTTTCTCTACTTCTTCTTGAGTAATAGATTCATCACCCAAAGTAATGTTATTTATAATGGTATCTGAAAACAAGAAAACATCTTGTAGAACAACAGCCACGCTTTTTCTGAGTTCATTTAATTCAATATCTCTAACAGAAGTGTCCCCTATCTTTAAATCCCCTTTTTGATATTCGTAAAATCGCGTTATCAAATTGATTATCGTAGACTTACCTGCACCCGTTGCCCCGACTAAAGCCACGGATTTTCCAGCAGGAACTTCAAAATCAACACCTTTTAAAACCCAGTCTTCATCATTATACGCAAACCAAACATCCTTGAAGGATATATCTTGATTGAAATCAACATTTTGAACATGACCTGAAGCATCAATGTGCTCTTCTCTATCTAATATTTCAAAGACTCTTTCAGCTCTCACCATTCCTCTTTGAATAACATTAAACCTATCAGCCATTTGACGAATTGGACGATACAGTTTGTATATCCATAATACGAACATAAACACTACTCCTATAGATGCCGCATTTTCATCAGTTAACACTCCAATTTGAAGGGTAGTCCAAAAAATCACTGCCGCAATTGACAGAGAACTCAACAATTCAACAATTGGAAAAAAGGTAGATATTGCCCAAATCCCACCAATATGGGCCTGTTTGTGCTTTTCGTTAATCCCCTGAAATGTATTATACTCTCTATTTGTTCTTGAGAACAACTGAACTATAGACATTCCTGAAATATGCTCTTGAACAAAAGTGTTCAATTTCGTCACTTGAAGCCTCTCTTTTTGAAAGTAGCGCTTCATTGCTTTTGCAAATATTCTGGTAGCAAATAAAAGCAAAGGAATAGGAATTAATGACAAGAGAGCAAGTCTCCAATCAACTATACACATCACAATTAAAATTGCAATTATCTTAATGCTCTCTCCAATGAAATTTATAAAGCCTGATGAAAAGAACTCTGAAACTGCCTCAATATCTGATACTACTCTTGTAACCACCACTCCATTAGGCGTACGATCAAAGTACTTCATCTTAAATGAGTTCAGATGCCTAAAGAGTTTCACTCTCATATCTCTAATAATACTTTGCCCGAGCAAGGCTCCAAGGTAAGTGGTGAAAAATGTAAGAATTCCTTCTGCGACTAGGAGAATAATGAGAATAATTGTCCATGATAGAAACTGTCCCTGTCGCGTATCCGAATTCCCAAAGATTTCAATCATCCAGTTCCATTGAAAAAAATCTCCACTTTGATCTTCAATAACTAAACGACTTATTGCAGAGCCAATTAAATAAGGTTGAAACACACTCACCATGGCAATGGTCACTACTGCTAATAGCGAAGCCAAGCTAATTCGCTTGTACTTTCCCATATAAGCTAACAGACGCTTAAAGGCTGTAAAATCGAACTTAGACTTCTTCTCTTCCATTGATTTGCAAAAATAACCAAACAATATTCATTTTGTAGATTTAATTATCTAAACCTGAATATTGCTAAATTTGTTCAAAACTTCGATATTCTCTTGAAATGAAGCGTCTTTTTATCATCTTGATGTTCTTCTTGTCTATTTCTAGTCAAGCTCAAGAGGACGTGCAAATAAACTTTAATTCTGACGATCCCGAGATGTCAATAGGAAGATATCTGCAACTAGCTGAAGATCTATCTAGCGAAAACAACCCTGACAGTGCTTTAACTTTATTGTACTCAGCTGAAATTCTAGCTGAAGGAGTCCAAGACTTATATCTCTTAAATAAGGTGAAATTTAGAATTGGGAATGCGTTGGCTGAAAAAAATGATTTTATTTCAGCTATAGATTACTATCAGCAATCCATCCGAATATCTGCAACAATTGCAGATACATCAGGAATTGCAAACACCTATCGCCTACTCGGAATTGCTTATAAAAACATTGCAGTTTATCCAAAAGCAATAGAAGCTTATAATAATTCTAACTTATATTATTCCTTTCTCAAAGATACGTCCGGTCAAGGAAGTACAATGATCAATATTGGAAATGTATTTAAAAACATTGGACAAAATGAAAGAGCAAAAGAAAAATATCGAGCCGCAATCAGTATTTTCAAACCTCTTAACAACCTAAACTCATTAGGTGACTGCTATAACAACCTTGGCAATGTTTTTAAAAATGAGAACAATTATGACTCGGCTTCTTTTTACATGTTCAAAACATTAGAACTAAGAAAAGAATCTCAAAACCTAGAAAAACTAAGTTATATATACCATAACCTGGCCAACTTGAATGTTAAACTTGAGAACTATGATATCGCTCGTCTATATGCAGACTCTGCTAGAACGATTAAGGAGCAAAGAAATGATACATACGGCATCTCTATGGAGATTGAGCTGTTAGCGAGAATCCATTATTTCAATGAAGAATGGAGTCAAGCCGTTCAAAAAGGTGAAGAAGCATTAAAAATGGCTGAACCATACCAGAACTTAGAACTCAACAAGGAGATTTTGAGGATTCTGGGTGCATCAGCATACAAATTAGAAGACTTCAAAAAATCAGCAAAATACTATTCTCAATTCATGGATGCAGATGAGACGCTCAAAGATTTGAATCAATCTGATCAAATGGAATTTGAGTTGGTCACGTTTGAGATTGTCTCAGACAGTATTCAAAAGCAACAATTAATCTTGCAAAAAGAATTACAAGAGGTAGAAAACAAAAACATTGAGCTAGAAAATTCAGTAAGTAGAAGAAATTATCTCTTAACAATTGCCGGGCTTTTAATCTTGATTATAATTGTTGCCTACATCTACTTTTTAAACAGAAAGAGACATTCGCAAAGCCAGTCAGAAAAGGAAATTATCAAGAAATCTTCTGTGCCCAAAGAAGAGAAAGAAATCTTATTAAAAGAAGTTCATCATAGAGTTAAAAACAACTTTCAAATCATCAATAGTCTTATCAGAATTCAGACTGAATTCATGGACCACACTAACTATGTAGATAAGCTAAAGGAACTAGAAAATAGAATTCGATCAATGTCTCTAATCCATGAAAAGCTTTACAAAAGTGAGCATATCTCCAAGCTTTCAGTTAAAGATTACGTGACCGAACTTTCAGCAAACTTACTCCAGTCATACGAAATTCAGGTAAAAGTTAAGTTTGATATAAAAATTGATGAAGCTGAATACGGAATTGATTCATTGATCCCATTAGGATTAATTTTAAATGAGACTATTTCAAATTCTATTAAGCACGGATTTCAAGGGAAATCTGAAGGATTAATAAGTGTCGATTTAAAGAACACAGATAAAAATACAATACTACATGTTCATGATGATGGAATTGGAGCAGACCTCAGCATTGAAGAGCTTAAAGACGAATCATTAGGAATAGAATTACTCTATGACCTAACAGAACAACTAGACGGGGATTTAAGTTTGGACACCAAAGAAGGCTTCAAATATCTATTCAAATTTCCAAGATTAAAATAAGTCTGAATCAATTTTTCTAAATATTTTTGTCAAAATTATATTCGTATGCCAACTATATCCTCAAAAGGCTTATCAATGCCTCAATCACCAATAAGAAAACTTGTTCCTTTTGCTGAGAAAGCAATTAAACAAGGAAACGAAGTATTGCATCTGAACATTGGTCAGCCTGATATAAAGACACCACAAGTAGCATTAGATGCTATCAAAGACATTGACCGAAATGTCATTGAGTATAGTCATTCAGCTGGACTCGCATCTTACAGAAATAAATTGGCTGACTATTATAAGTCGGTTGGTATTGATGTGGATTCGGATGAAATTTTGGTAACTACTGGGGGTTCTGAAGCATTGATATTTGGTTTTTTGAGTTGTTTCAATCCAGGAGATGAAATAATTATACCCGAACCTTTTTATGCAAATTATAATGGATTTGCCAATATTGCTGGAATAAATATAGTTCCGGTTACGGCTAAAATTGAAAACGGATTTGCCCTGCCAGAAATTGAAGATTTTGAAAAACTCATTACTTCAAAAACAAAAGGAATAGTAATCTGTAATCCTGGAAATCCTACAGGATACTTGTATTCAAAAGAAGACCTCAATGAACTTAAAGAAATCATTGCTAAACACGATCTATATTTGTTTGCAGATGAAGTTTACAGAGAGTTCTGTTATGACGGTAATTCTCCATTTTCAGTAATGAACCTTGAAGGAATTGATCAAAACGTAGTTTTAATTGATTCAGTTTCTAAGAGATATTCAATGTGTGGGGCTAGAATTGGTGCATTGGTATGTAGAAATAAAGAATTGATTGCGACTGCTTTGAAATTTGCTCAAGCTCGTCTTTCTCCTCCAACTCTAGCTCAAATTGCATCTGAAGCTGCGCTCGATACTCCGCAGTCATATTTTGATGACGTAATTGAAGAATATGTTGAAAGAAGAGACATTATGGTGGATGGATTAAATGAAATCCCAGGTGTGTTTTGTCCTAAACCAAAGGGAGCGTTTTATTGTGTTGCCAAATTCCCAGTTGATAGCACAGAAAAGTTTTGTCAATGGCTCTTAGAAGAGTTTAATCATAATGGTCAAACTGTAATGATGGCGCCAGCAAGCGGATTCTACGCTACAAAAGGCCTAGGGCAAAATGAAGCAAGAATCGCTTACGTTCTTGAAAAGGAATCACTTCGTGAAGCAGTGGCTTGTCTAAGAGCTGCTCTAGAGGTGTACCCAGGAAGAATAAAAATTGAAGAATCAACTGAAACTCATTCTGCTTAATTAGACTTTACCAATTTTAGCCTAAATTTAGCGTTAGTGCTATATGACTAAACTTGGTCTCATAATTATTCTTTCAGCTTTTTCAATCATTGGGAAAGCGCAAGAGTCGAACACCCTCTTTTTTCATCTGGATAAAATTACAGTCAAAAAAAAGATCGTTAAAGACTCAACTTTTCAATCTAAAAGATATTTTGATAAGGTAATTGCTGACTTCATGTTCCAAGGATATTCTGGTATTGAATTGAAAGATTCTACCTTCAAATCAAACGGTGATCATTATTATTTTTCGTACACCAACAAGTTTTCTAAAATCAATTACGTTAATCAGAACAAACCGAAAAACAACATAAAGAGAACATCTGATTTCATTGGCCTTTCTAAAGGAATAAATGAAGAAATTCAAACACTTGAAAATAAAGGCTTCCCTTTTGCTCAAATTGAAATTGTAGATCAAAAAGAAACCGAAAAAGAATTGACCCTAAGCTACAAAATCGATTCTGGAGGATTTTATTCGATAAATGATATCATAATAAAGAGTGAAGATAAATTTCACGACAAAACAATTCTTAATCTAATTGGCATAAATGTAGGTGATGTGTATTCTGAGTCAAAAATAACCAGCATTCCTCTACTCCTCTCAGCTTCAAAACTTTATGATTTAGCACAACCGGTCCAATTATTATTCAAAGAAAACACTGCAGATGTTTACATTTTTCTGAAAAAGAAAAAATCCAGCAGTGCAGATGGATACGTAGGCTTTCAGCAAGACCAAGTAACCAATAGGCTGGCCTTAAATGGATACATTAATCTTCAACTTTACAATGCATTTAATAGAGCTGAAGTAATTGACATGCACTGGAAATCAAACCCCGATAAAACTCAAAATTTTCATGCCTTATTTGAATACCCTTACCTGTTTAACACACCCTTGGGAGTTGGCGCAAAACTCGAACTAAGAAAACAAGACTCTACATTCCTGAGATCAGACATCACCTTAAATTTGAGCTACAATCATCCCATAGCAAAGTTCACTGTTTTTGATCAGATAGAAAGCTCTACAACTCTAAGAGAATCTGCGCCAATCACCTATCGTAACTACGCTAAGAATACAATTGGAGCAACAGCATGGCTAAAGCCACCACAAATTAATTCGTTACCATTCTATCACCCCGACTTATTTTTATTAGGTGGATTCTACAACTACCGTCAGGACACAATAGATGACAACAAACAAAAAATAACCAACAGTAAATATCAATTGAGATATTCTCACAAGATTGACTTCTTTAAATATTTTCACTTGAATAACACTCTTCAATTTGAGGGTCTCACTTCTAACATAGACTTATCCAGAAATGAATTAGTGTATTTTGGTGGCCTTAACTCAATCAGAGGATTCTATGAATTAGAATTATCAGGAAATAACATTTGGTCTTTGAGAAACGAAATTGAATTTAAACCAGTTGACCTCATCTCAATTATCGCACTTTACGATTATTCTACCTACGAATTTTCAGGACGCCGTTACACGAATAGTTTTGGGTTCGGATTTGGTCTCAACGCTAATGGAACAGCACTGCAAATCATAATAGCGAATGGCGTTTTAGACAAAAACCCAGTTGATTTCGCCAACACGAAAATCCATCTTGGTTTCAAGTCAATATTTTAATTCAATCAATCAAACTACCCTTTTACTCAATTTCAACGTTAGTCCTATTAAGATTTATTAATTTTACATTATGATCAAACATTTTTGGCGGTTAGGACTTACTATTTTCATATTGTTGGCTACGAATTCTTCTATAGCTCAAGAACAAGTTGAAAAAGGACAATTACTTATTCAGTTCAAAAAAGGAACGAACGCCCAAATGTTAGTTAGAAAGGTTCAAGTTGAAAATGATCTTCAAATAAAAGAAGTGAATGTTTTGAGTGAAATTGCGAACATCTATCAAATCATATTCAATGATGAAAACCAAGATCTCAATAAAGGGATAAATACATTTTACGAATATTCTCAGGTAACTGTAGTTCAAAAAAATCATTTAATAACACAAAGAGAAACAATCCCATCTGACACACTGTTCGATCAGCAATGGTTTCATAAAAACACAGGGCAAACTGGAGGTAACGTTGATGCCGACATTGATACTCCTGACGCATGGGACATCACAACTGGTGGACTAACCACTCATGACGACACCATTGTGGTTTGCATAATTGAGGGAAGTGGGGTTGATATTTCACACATTGATTTGGTAGATAATATCTGGCACAATTACGGGGAGATTGAAAATGATGGTATTGACAATGATAATAATGGATACATAGATGACTATAATGGATGGAATGTTGTTTCAAATGATGATGCTGTAGGTTCAGGTTCTCATGGAACGAGAGTTGCCGGTATGGTTGGAGCTACAGGAAATAATATCACTGGAATCTCCGGAGTAAATCATGATGTTAAAATGATGATTATTAAAGGTCAAGTAGCTTCAAACGAATCAAGTGTTATTGCAGCTTACAACTACCCGCTCGTTATGAGAAAATTATACAATGACTCTTATGGCGAAGAAGGAGCTTTTGTGGTTGTCACAAATGCTTCTTGGGGAATAGATAATGGTGATCCTGCTGACTCTCCCTTATGGTGTGCAATGTATGACACATTGGGAACTTATGGAATCCTTAATGTTGCCGCTACAACCAACAGTAACAGTAACGTAGATTTAGTGGGAGACCTTCCTACTACCTGTACGTCAGAATACCTCATTGGTGTTACTATGACTAACAGTCAAGACCTGAGAGCAAATTCAGGTTACGGTCCAATCCATGTTGATATTGCTGCACCTGGATCTTCAGTACTACTGCCAATTCCGGGTAATTTCTACACTACTACCAACGGAACATCCTTCGCCTCTCCTTGTGTGGCAGGTGCTATTGCCCTGGCATATTCTAGTCCTTGTTCTGAATTTATCGGTTTCTCAAAATATGATCCACAAGGCGCAGCACTCGACATGAAAGATTACATCTTAGATGGCGCAGACGTCTTATCAGTTTTGGATGGAGAAGTAGGGACTTCAGGAAGACTTAACGTCAAAAGTACAATTGATGACCTTATTGCTGATTGTGGAGCAACACCTTGTTCTCCACCTTATTATGTTCACGACACCACATTGGTTGACACTTCCATATCAATGATTTGGGATGGGTTTTCTACTGATTATATCGTCTTCATTCAAGAAGGAAGCGGACCTTTAATTCAATTACCTACTATCTCTAACGACTACTTAACAATCGATACTCTTTCTCCTTGCACAAATTATTCAATCTTAATTAAAGGTATTTGTGGGTTAGACACAAGTGACTTCTCTTATCAATACAACTTTAAAACAGATGGATGTTGCGACAACCCTTACCTAATTGAAGATTACAGTGTTGAAGATTCACTCATAATCTCATGGGATGCTGTGCTGTATGGGACTGAATACGATATCAGATACAGAAAAGAAGGTGATGTGGCTTGGATCGCAACTTACACAGACACAATGTCGCCAGTTATTTTTGGAGGATTAGACACATGTGTGAATTACGAATTCCAAATTCAAACTACATGTACTGATTCAACACAGGGCTTTTCTGATTCCTATTTCTATTCAACTAAAGGTTGTGGTGCTTGTTATGAAGCCATGTATTGTGATATCTCTGGAGGAAATACCAACTCAGAGTGGATTGAACGAATCAAAGTTGGAACTCAAAACTCTCTAACAGGAGATAATAACGGTTGGTATCAATCAGAACAAATATTGGTCGGCTTCTTACCTGGTGAGACTTATGGAGTTGAATTAGAAGCAGGATATACCGGCTTTGAATTCACTGAAAGATTCTCATTGTGGATTGATTTAGACCATGACGGCACCTTTGATTCAGGAGAGAAATTGATTGATAATGTTTCTTCCAATGTACCAGTTATCACTACCATAGATATTCCGGCCTCAACTCCTTACGGCATTACCAAATTAAGAGTTGGAATGAGTGCCTTATCTGATCCTGAAGCTTGCCACTCTGATTCATTCTTCGGAGAATTTGAAGATTACTGTGTATACATTGGTGAACAGGCTAGCATTGATAATGAAGAATCATCTTTGAGCCTCTTCCCTAACCCGGCCAGTCAATCATTCAAAATAGTTTCCTCAGCTGAAATTGAAAACATTCAAATTTTTGATATGCAATCTAAGCTTGTTCTAGAATTGAACCAAAACCCTTCAAGCATAGGAGTTGAAAACTGGAATCAAGGAGTATACCTGGTAAGAATCAAGACATCAAATGGCTTAGAAATTAAAAAACTGATCATTCAATAATGTCATTATTTTCTAAACTTTCTGATCTAGATCCTGAAGATTATTATAAAACTGAAGAAGGCTACATCATCTTTACTGAAAAGTACCATCTAAAAAGAGGACACTGTTGTAAGAGTGGTTGTAAACATTGCCCTTACGGCTATGACAAGAAAACAGGAAGAGTAGAAGGAAAATCAAGCTAGTTGGTTAACTTTGCCTCCAAAATTCAAAAGTGTTCCTAGAAATTAATTCAGAAAACCCTGATGACCGATTAATTCAACAAGTCGTTCAAAAACTGCAAAAGGGTGGAATAATTATTTATCCTACTGATACCGTTTACGCTCTAGGATGTAATCTTATGGATAAAAGAGCTATTGAAAAATTAGCCAAACTCAAAGGTTTAAAACCAAAAAAGGCAAACTTTTCTCTGATGTGTTATGATTTGAGTACGCTTTCTGACTACACTAAATACATAGACAGACCAACCTATAAGATCTTAAATAAGAACCTTCCTGGACCATTTACTTTCATTCTCAACGCCTCATCAAAAATTCCAAAACTCTTTGACTCAAATAAAAAGACTGTCGGAATCAGAATTCCAGATAATGAAATAGTTCGAAAAATAGTTGAAAGATTAGGGAATCCTCTGGTAACAACATCTATTCATGATGATGATGAAATCATTGAATACACTACTGACCCTTACGCTATCAATGAGAATTGGGAAGGGAAAGTAGATATCATTATTGATGGAGGATACGGAAGAAACGAGCCTTCAACAGTTGTTGATTGCTCTGATGATGATATAGAAATTGTCAGACAAGGAATTGGAGAGTTGCTTTATTAACAACCATACTTGAAAACTTCTGAGCTGCACCTTATTAATGCACCTCTTTCTCACTTACTTTTGACATGTGATTCTGAATTACATATGGATTGGATTCTTTCTTGTTGCCCTTGTGGTTGCGATTATCCGAACCATTCTTGGAGATTTTTTAGTATTCGGTGAAATCATTGAAAGCACCTTTAGCATGGCCAAAGTAGGATTCGAAATCTCTTTGGGCCTCACTGGTGTATTATGTCTTTGGCTTGGAATAATGAAAGTGGGAGAAAAAGGTGGTTCTGTTAGAATGCTTTCAAAACTAGTAGGCCCTTTCTTTAGCAAGCTATTTCCTGATGTACCTGAAGATCATCCTGCAAGAGGATCAATGCTCATGAATTTTTCGGCCAATATGTTAGGTCTTGACAATGCAGCCACACCTATGGGACTGAAAGCCATGACTGAACTGCAAGAACTCAACAAAGAAAAAGATAAAGCCACGAACGCAATGATCATGTTTTTGGTCTTAAACACCTCTGGTCTAACCTTAATTCCTGTTGCCGTAATGACTTACAGAAGTCAATTTGGTGCTGAAAACCCTGCAGATATATTTCTTCCTATCCTCATTTCAACCTTTGTTGCATCACTTGTAGGATTAATAGTAGTTGCATTATACCAGAAAATAAACCTCTTCAATAAAGTTGTCTTAGCATATTTAGGTGGAATTAGTCTGGTTATTATTGGCTTAATCACTTACTTCGGTTCTCTTTCTCCTTACCAATTAGAAGTGCAATCGAGCCTATTAAGTAACGTCATCCTTTACGGAATCATCTGCGGCTTTATAATAATGGCTCTTCGTAAGAAAGTCAATGTTTACGAAGCATTTATTGAAGGAGCAAAAGGTGGATTTGATATAGCGATTAAAATTATCCCTTACCTAATCGCCATATTGATTTCGATAGGAGTCTTTAGAGCTTCTGGAGCAATGGATTTTGTAATTGATGGAATGAGATGGTTCTTCGCTCTGTTTATGACAAATACTGACTTCGTTGAAGGATTACCGACTGCTCTTATGAAACCATTGAGCGGATCGGGTGCTAGAGGAATGATGATTGATGCCTTCAACACACATGGTGTAGATAGTTTCATAGGTAAATTAAACGCAACCTTACAAGGAGCTACCGACACCACATTTTATATCATTGCGGTTTACTTTGGTTCGGTAGGCATCAGAAAAACCAGATACGCCATTAAAGCTGGACTCTTAGCAGATTTGGCAGGTGTGATTGCAGCCATTGTTATTACAACATTCTGGTTTGGTGGTGACGTACAACTCCCCTCTCTATCGGATAAAGAGGTGGCTGTTACTTTTGTTGAAGAATGGAATTCTAATGATAAAGAAAGAGTTCATCCGAATTGTAAATTCATTGATATTTCTGGAGAATCCTATAACTTTAAAGATGTAGACAAACAATTTGGGACACTTAACTTCGTCTCTGTTAGTGAGAAGAACTCTGAAAATGTTTTAGAATTAAAGCCTGAGCTCATTCTAAAAACTGAAGAGGGTAATAAGTTTAGACTTTTCAATTTAACGATTGCCAATGAAAAAGTCGTAAAAGTAGAGTTGTTAGATATTTTTGAAAATAATTAATGTTCGGACGTAAAAATAAAAAAGCTGAAATTTCAGGTGTAGTGCAACTGAAAAAACTGAAGTACCCTCCAAAAATTCTGATTGGATGGGCTGAGGCTATTGGTGGAAACACCAAGCTTCGTGATTGGTTCTTAGCCAGTGACGAATATAAAGAGCTTGGAATGGCCGTTCACGCAATCTATCTAAAAGACGAAGCAAGAGACTGGCTAATGAAAAACGGATTTGCCCATTTAATGGCAATGATTAATGGCGTTGAAGGAAACAAAGAAGCCTTACATTGGTTAGAGAAAAACAACTTACAACTCTTAAAACATCTTGCATTGGCTGGGGATGGAAACGAAGACTCAATGAAGTGGCTTGTAAAAAACAATCATCAAGAATTTGCAATCGTAGCGCAAAAAATAGAGTTTGTGAAAGACGAGATTGAAGCGAACCACAATGACGTTCACAAATTTGGAGTTGATTAAATCAATCTCTGCTTAGCCTGTACTCATAAAGAGTAGTATCATCCTGAAACCAAAACTCAAAGGTATTATTCACGAAGCTGTAGTTGTAGGTGGTATCTAGGTAATGATCAGCATCATATTGGGTAGAGTACGCAGAACCATATTGAAATTGCATCCTTGTGGCATCATCTACGAGATAACTGCCATGATGTGTTGCCGGCGCATTAGTTAAAGAATCTCCAGTGATTTGAAATTTTAGAGTACTCTCCCAAAGGGCCATATACACTACTCCACTTGCTACTGTATCACCACTGCTTCTTATCTCATTAAATATTCCACGGTAAATACCTTCATTAGGAACAAGGACATCCTTTTTACAGGATAAACCCATAAAAATTAATACAGAGAAAATGCAGAGTTTTTTTAGCATGTTAAATAAATATCAAGATAAGTAATTCCCTAACGAAGCAAGGATTTTTTTATTATCTTCAGCTCTCAAATTTAAGAAAAACATGGCAAACAAAGTACTTTCGGATATAGAAATTGCACAAGCTGCAACTTTAGACCACATAAAAAATATCGCTCAAAAATTAGACATTCAAGAAGATGATCTTGAAATGTATGGTAAATACAAAGCAAAAATCCCATTAAAACTTATTGACCAATCTAAAATTGACGAGAGTAACTTAATTCTCGTTACAGCTCTTACACCTACTCCAGCGGGAGAAGGAAAGACGACTACATCAATTGGTTTAACTGAAGGACTTAACAAAATTGGTAAGAAAACGACAGTAGTATTGAGAGAGCCTTCACTTGGTCCTGTTTTCGGAATCAAAGGAGGAGCTGCCGGAGGTGGTTATGCTCAAGTAGTTCCTATGGAAGACATTAATTTGCACTTCACAGGTGATTTTTCTGCTGTTGAAAAGGCCAATAATCTACTTTCAGCCCTAATTGATAATAACATTCAATCTAAAACAAGAAGTCTTGGGATTGATCCTAGAACAATTGGTTGGAAGCGTGTTATGGATATGAATGACAGAGCATTAAGAGACATAGTGATCGGATTAGGAGGAACAGGCAATGGAATCCCAAGAGAAGATGGATTTAATATTACTCCAGCCTCTGAGGTGATGGCTATACTTTGTATGGCTGAGAACTTTGAAGACTTGAAATCAAGACTTGGAAACATTTATGTAGGTACCACTTTTGACAAGAAGCCAATTTACGCCAGAGATTTAAAGGCCGAGAACGCAATGGCAATACTTCTTAAAGATGCCATCCAACCTAACTTAGTGCAAACATTAGAAGGTAATCCGGCAATTATTCATGGAGGGCCATTTGCTAACATAGCACAAGGAACCAATACAATCATTGCAACAAAAATGGGGCTTTCACTTTCAGAATATGTCGTAACAGAAGCTGGATTTGGAGCCGATTTAGGGGCCGAAAAGTTCTTAGATATTAAATGTGTTTCAGGAGGATTAAAGCCAAAGGCTACAGTATTAGTTGCAACCATTAGAGCACTCAGACATCACGGCGGAGCTCCAAAAGAAGAATATAACACTCCTTCTACCGAAAGAGTAGCTAACGGATTAGCTAACCTTGGTAAGCACATTGAGAACATGCAAAAATTTGGATTAAATCCTGTAGTAGCCATCAACGCATTCCCAACTGATACCGAAGAAGAAATTCAATTGATCAAAGAAAGATGTGAAAGCAGAGGATGTAAAGCAGTGGTAGCTCGAGGATGGGCAGATGGCGGAAACGGAATGACAGATTTGGCGACTGCTGTTGTAGAAGTCATTGAAAATGGAAATAACGTCTTTAAACCATTATATGATTGGAATCTCCCAGTTAAAGAGAAGATTGAAATAATCGCAAGAGAAGTATATGGTGCTGAATCAGTTGAGTATTCGAAAAAAGCTTTGACTGATTTGAAAAAGATCGAAAATTTAGGCTTAGCAAAACTTCCAATTTGCATGGCTAAAACACAGAAATCATTCTCAGATAACGACAAATTACTCGGTCGCCCAACAGGCTTCGCAGTTAACGTAAGAGAATTTGAATTTGCTGCCGGAGCAGGATTCATTATTCCAATTCTTGGGAAGATGATGAGAATGCCAGGATTACCCGCAACTCCAGCTTCTGAAGGAATGACCATTGATAATGATGGTGTTATCTCGGGACTATCATAATGACTGGAGTTCAGGAGTACGAAGGATATAAATATGAAAAAGGGTCGGTTGCAAAAGTAACTGACCCTTTGACTGTAGAATCCCCTTTACAAATCAGTATTAACGGAGAATCTTTCACCGTGGTCATGCAAACTCCAGGTGACGAGAAAGATCTCGCCATTGGCCTCCTTTATGCCGAAGATGTTATCAAAGACTTTAATAGTGTTCAGTTCGAATTCACAAAAGATAGTCGTGAATTCATTCAAGAGATTAATTTAATAACAGAAGCCAACAATTTGGGCAATGGATATATGAGCAGTAGAAGCCTATTATCAGTGTCTTCATGCGGAATCTGCGGTAAAAAAGAAATTGAAGACCTCATGCCAAAGGAAAGTAAACTTATGAGCGAATTGTATTTTTCGTTTGATCAACTTTTCTCTTGTCACAAAAACATGCAAGAAGGCCAACTCAACTTCCTTAAAACAGGTGGATGCCACGGCGTAGCTGCATTCAACAAAAATGGAGAAATCCTATCACTCAAAGAAGATATTGGAAGACACAATGCCTTAGACAAGGTAATAGGCGATTTAATTCAACGCAATTTGTTAGAATCCGCCAAACTCATTACATTTAGTGGTAGAACCTCTTATGAGATTGTATCTAAAGCATTTAGAGCTAAAATACCGGTAATTGCAGCTGTGTCATCTCCATCAAGCTTAGCTATTGATTTCGCCAAAGAATTTGGCCTAACACTTATCGGCTTTTGCCGCGACAACAAAGGAACTTGTTACTCGAATCCAAATAGACTGAATCTGACAATATGAAACACACCACATTTATCTTATTAATTTCCACACTATTCTCTTGTCAATCTGAAGGAGAAAACAAGGAAGAGTGAATGATTTCTCTCACCGAATTCGACAATCATCTTGCAGGAAACATCAAAGACTTGAATACCTGGAAGGAAGAAATATCAGAAATTCCAGATCTAATCTCTGAAGAAACAGAATTGGACCAATCAATTAAATACAATTTTTCTCCGGTCATGGGAACCCACAGTGGTAACGCCACTGCCAATGAGGAATTCAACAGCAAATACCTTTCAACATATTCAATCTCTAAACCACTCAACGAATGAATGGATAAGGATTTCTTCGAATCAGATATTTATGATATCATCAATTCTTTCTTAAATGAAGATGAAAAGTTCTACAGCACTGCCATCCCAAGTAAGGATGACGAGAGATTTCCTTCGGCGGGCGTAGCCTACATTGACACAGTCAATTTAGCGCGATATGTATTTCTAATAGACGTCATAGCTTTCAATCGCGGTCAAGCTTATGCTGCAAGTGAAAACCTGATAACCGGTAACTTGCTTTTCAAAATGCATGTTTACGACATGAGAGAACACAAATTATTACTCGTTTCAGAACAATCAATTGAAGGACCGACATCAGTATCGTACACAGTAGACGAAAACAAGTCATTTGAGGAACAACAAAAATCTGCAGATTTCTATTTAGACAAAGAGAACGAAGAATTCTATCCGAATGCAATAATTGATCTTTTTTGTGAGATTAATAATTTCCATTAAACGATAAAACACTTCCTCTCAACGACGATTCCTAACTTATCAAAGAGTTTATCATTCTGATTACCAACTTCAGGTGTAAATTCATGTCTTAAAGACAAATTATACAATTATGAAAAAAAAGTTGATGGTTGGGGCGTTCTCAATTGCCTTATTAAGTTGTAGCGGATCAGAAGATCAAACAACAGAAACTACAGAATCAGAAGTAGTAAATCAAGAAGAAATCATTGAGGTCGAAAATGCCACCAATGAGGTTTCAGAAGGGTTAGAAACTCTAGAACAAGAAGTTGAACAATTAAACAATGAAATTGACTCATTACTAAACGACATATAAAATGAAAGCTATACTAACAATACTAATCTTGGCTCTAAGCACATTCGCCATTGCACAAGGAAAGAGTGACAAGAACAAGAACAAGAACAAAACTGAGAAAGCTATCGATAAGGGAGCTGACAAAGTTGATGAAGTCCTAAATTCTGACAAAGGAAACGGCAAAGACAAAGACAAGGACAAAGGAGAGAAGAAAGACAAGGACAAATCTGATGAAGATGCTGACGAAAATGGAGAAAAGAAAGACGACAAGAAGGATAAAGAGAAAGGCAATAACGGAAATGGAAATGCTTATGGACAGAATAAAGGTGACCTTAGCGGACAAGAATTCGGCAAAGAACGTTCAGAAGCTGCTAAGAAAAATGCTGAGCTAAAAAAGAAGGAAGCTGAAGAGAAGGTTGAAGAGTTAGAAAAAGTTTCTGATGAAAAGCATACCAAAATTGATGATGCCAAGGAAAAAATTGAAAAAGAAAAAGAAGATGGCAAAATCAGTGATGCAGAATACCAAATAAAATCTGAGAAGATTAAATTGGCTGAAGAGGCGATCATTAAAGTTGATAGCAAAATTGAAGATGAAAGAAACAAGATTAAAGCCCTTGAAGAATTAATTATTAAAGAGAAATAGATCCAAAATTCATTTTTATAAAGAGGACTCAAGGGAGTCCTCTTTTTTTATATCTAATTTTTCGAACTCCCTGGTCATAAGACAAGAACACACTACCTTCTTATGCACGCATATCAGTGATTTTGCTTAATCTAAATCGACTTAGCAAGAGTCGTAAAGAATAGATGTTAAACTGTGATTTTTTCGGCCTGAAATGGTTATTTTTGTATTAAATAAAAACAGATGGCAATACGCGTAGGAATAAACGGCTTTGGAAGAATCGGAAGATACTTCACTCGAATGGCCTTACAAAATGAAAATATACAAATAGTCGCTATAAACGACCTGACAGATAATGACACCTTAGCACACCTTTTCAAATACGATTCGGTTCACCGCCAATTCAAGGGAACTGTTGAAACTAAAAATAACGAACTGATCCTGAACGGACAGTCTATTAAAATGTCTGCTATTAAAGACCCTGAAGAACTTCCATGGGCTGAATTAGATATTGATGTTGTACTTGAGTCAACTGGAATTTTTAGAACAGAAGAATTAGCGTCCAAGCATATAAAGGCTGGAGCGAAAAAAGTTGTATTGAGTGCCCCTCCTAGAGGAGGCAACATCAAATCAGTGGTTCTTGGCATTAATGAGGATATTTTAGATGGATCAGAAAAAATCATCTCAAACGCCTCATGCACAACCAATTCTGCAGCACCACTGGTGAAAGTCATGAAGACTTTAGGTACAATCCAGAATGCATACATCACAACAATTCATTCTTACACTTCTGATCAAAGACTTCATGATGCGCCACACAAAGATTTAAGAAGAGCTAGAGCTGCAGCCGAATCAATTGTACCAACAACCACAGGTGCAGCTAAGGCAATCACCAAAATATTTCCAGAACTAGAAGGACATATTGGCGGTTGCGGTATTAGAGTTCCTGTGCCGGACGGCTCTTTAACTGACATGACGTTTATCATGGACAAAGAACTTACTTTAGAAGAAGTTAATACGGCTTTCAAAAAAGCTTCTGAAAATGACTTAAAAGGAATTTTGAGTTATGTAATCGACCCAATCGTATCTTCGGATATCATTGGAAACCCCTACTCTTCTAACTTTGACTCTAAACTAACATCTATCATTGGAAAGATGGTTAAGATCGTAGCCTGGTATGATAATGAGGCCGGATACTCTAATAGATGTGTTGATTTAATATCAAAAATAGGCTAATTGATATCTCGAATTCTATATTATTCAAGTCATCCTTCTGAGGTTTCATATCTCTTTCAGATGAAAAAAGAGTTTTCGCAGTACAAGCCAAGCACTGAAAGACTAACAGACTTATCTACTAGCTTAGATGACAGAGAATTTTGCTATGAGGCACTAAAGAAAGTATCTCGCTCCTTTGCAGTAGTAATTCAACAACTCCCTGAGCAACTTCAAGACCCTGTATGTCTATTTTACTTGGTATTAAGAGGCTTGGATACAGTTGAAGACGACATGAGTATTCCTCAAAATATTAAAGAAGATTTGCTCATTAATTTTGCAGACAAACTAAAAGGAAGCCCGTTCACATTATCTGATACTGGAGACACAGAAGACTATCGAGATTTGATGCTTCATTTTGATAAAGTTTGCAATGAATTCCACAAACTAGACAAAGCGTATCAAGATGTTATTGCTGACATCACTTACAGAATGGCTGTCGGAATGAATAAGTACGCAACCCAAGAGGTAAATTCATATACTGATTGGGATGACTATTGTCACTACGTTGCCGGATTAGTGGGAATTGGATTAAGTGATTTATTCATAGCTTCTGGTCTTGAAGATTCAGAACAATTAAAAGATAACCACCTTGCAAATGAAATGGGCTTGTTTTTACAGAAAACCAATATTATTAGAGATTTTGCTGAAGACCTAGAACAAGAGAGGGTCTTTTGGCCATCAGCTGCTTGGAACAAGAGAGTTGAAAAACTATCAGATCTTCAAAAGAATCCTGAAAAAGGTCTTGAAGTATTAAACGAACTGATAATTAATGCATTACAGCATATTCCAAACTGTTTAAAATATTTGACTGAGCTTAAAGATGTTCAAATTTTCAGATTTTGTGCAATCCCCCAATTAATGGCAATTGCCACATTGGGCGAACTGTTTTCAAACGAAGATGTTCTTTATGAGAATGTGAAAATCAGAAAAGGAAAAACAGCTAAATACTTCATGTCAATCAAAAATTTTGATCAGACAAAGAGAGAGTTTATCGAAGTATTGAAACAAATTAATAAAGCTGACAAAACTCAAAGTGTTACTAAAATTATCGAACAGCTCTGATGGATAGCGAACAGTTTGACATAATCGTTATTGGCGCCGGAATTGCCGGTGGAGTCTTTGCTGCAACTCAATCTAAAGAACTAAAAATCCTTGTCATTGAAAGAACCCTTAGTGAACAAGAACGAATTGTAGGGGAACTCATGCAGCCTGATGGTTTGGCTGCTCTAGAAAAATTGAATCTAGGACATCTAACTGAAAATATTGATGCCCAAACCATCACAGGATATAAGCTAATTAAAGGGAACGAGAATTTCGCCATAGAATACACTGAAATAGATAAGGGTATTTCTGGACTAGGCTTGAGAAATGGGAAGTTTTTATTGAATATTCAAAAGAACTTATCCAACCTCAAGAATGTTAAGCTGATAGAAGGAAATGTAATTGAGTTGCTAGAAAGCGAAGATGGGATTGTCGGAGTCAAATATCAATCAGACGGAAACACTATTGAAGCAAAAGCTAAGTTAACAGTAGCTTCTGACGGACACAATTCGTTTTTTAGAAAACACTTGAGCAAACCTGAAAAGAAGGTGGAGTCTTATTTCATGGGCTTAGTATTGGAGGATTTAAAACTTGAATCTCCATCACTTGGTAATATGATTGTTACGGGAGACGCCCCTATCCTAGTCTATCCAATTCATAGTAATGGCTATAGAATTCTTGTAGATTACCCAGGAGAAAAACCTCCAAGAATGGGAACAAAGTCAATTGAGAAGTTTAGAGATGATGTCTCTCAAATCCTTCCTGAAGAAATGATAGCTTCATTTCACGAAGCGATTAAGAACCAGCAAGTGCAGGTGATGCCTAATCATCAAATGAAAGCGCAAGCATTCAGAAAAAAAGGAGCAGTTTTACTTGGTGACTCTCTCAACATGAGACACCCATTAACAGGCGGAGGAATGACAGCCACCTTCAATGATATTATAACATTGAATAGTAAACTGAAAGAAGTTGATTTTCAAGACGAGGCTCAATTAGAGAAGGCAATTCAAGATTATTATAATAGCCGATCAGCAAAAGTTGAATCTATCAACATTCTTGCAAACGCACTTTACAAGGTATTTAGAGATGAAGATTTAAAACAAGCTTGTTTCGAATACTTACAAAAAGGAGGAGAAAAGTCAACTGGACCACTCTCGATATTGGCAGGAATAAATAAAAGTAAAAAGTATCTACTCAAACACTTTTTTAAGGTAGCAATGCAACACCCAACGCATTTTGTTACGAAACCAAAGAAGCAAATGAGATTATATAAAAACGCATTAGCAATCATCCGACCAATTTTGAAGGATGAAGAAAAGCCAGCAATAGTATAATGGAAAACATAGAACATGAATCGCTACAAGAAGCGGACGCAAGAAAACAAAGTCACCTCGACTTAGCTTTTGAATCTCAAAATAACGGGATTGATGGAAGGTTCTACTACGAACCAATGTTATCAGGTCATCCCGATAGTTCTGAAAAGATGAACTTCAAGTTAGGGAACAAAGAGATGGATTTTCCTATTTGGATATCAAGTATGACCGGAGGTACATCTTCTGCAGGACCCATCAATAAAATGTTGGCCAAAACAGCAAACAAATTTGGGTTTGGAATGGGACTTGGTTCATGCCGAATCATTCTTGAAGACAATACATATTTTGAAGATTTCAATCTTCGCCCAATTCTAGGTGATAAAGTTCCTTTTTTCGCTAATGTTGGAATTGCACAAATAGAGCGATTACTAAAAATTAATCAAGGAAAGAGATTAACAGAATTGGTTGAAAAGCTTTCAGCTGACGGACTAATTGTTCATGTCAACCCTCTTCAGGAATGGCTTCAGCCAGAAGGTGACCTCATTGAACAATCTCCGATTGAGACTATTAACCAACTATTGAATGAATTCGACAAACCAATACTTGTTAAAGAAGTTGGGCAAGGATTTGGTCCTGAAAGCATGAGAGAGTTACTCAAGTTGCCAATATTAGGATTGGATTTTGCTGCAAATGGCGGAACCAACTTTTCAAAATTAGAATTAATAAGAAACGAAAAATTGAGAGACCACTACGCAGATGTTGTGAACATTGGACATTCGGCTACTGAAATGATTTCATTTTTAAATGAAGCAGTGAAAGAAGTTGGAAACCAACGCAAATGCGAAAACATCATCATTAGTGGTGGGATGAAGAATTTTCTGGATGGTTACTACCACATCCAAAAGTCTGACTTGCCTGCAATATATGGGCAAGCGGCACCATTTTTAAAATACGCAAATGAATCTCAAGAAGCTTTAGATGAATTTGCAAGCAACCAAACCAAAGGCCTACTTATGGCTAACCGATTATTAAAGGTGAAATAATGGATAAATTTATAGAAGGGTTTTCTAAAAAGGAAAAAGAAGATAAGATCCGTGCTATAGCGGCTTTCTTCAAGAATAGCGATCAAGCAATTGACACTTTCAAAAGCTTTAATCACTCAAACGCCAAGGTGCAAGAGATGATTAATGAGTTCAGTGAGAATACAATTTCAAACTTTCACCTACCCTATAGCATTGCTCCAAACTTTCTCATAAACGGAAAGACCTATGCCGTTCCAATGGTTATAGAAGAAAGCTCTGTTGTTGCTGCAGCATCAAAGAGCGCTAAATTTTGGCATTCACTAGGAGGCTTCAATGTTGAAGTGGTCGATACCGAAAAAGTAGGCCAAGTCCATTTCATATGGAAAGATGATATCGATAAATTAAAAAGCAATTTTAGTGAGTTGAAACAACTTCTCATAACTGGCACAAATGATATTACCGCCAACATGCGTAACAGAGGCGGCGGCATCAAAGATATTGAGCTCAAAGACCTTTCAGATAAAGAAGAAGGCCTGATGCAATTGTTCGCAACCTTTGAAACTGTTGACTCAATGGGGGCAAACTTTGTCAACTCTTGTTTAGAGAAATTTGCTGAAATTTTCAGAGGTTGGCATAAGAATCATAGCGATTTCAAAGATGGAGGATTAGACATTGTTATGTCCATTCTTTCAAACCTTACACCAAATTGTATTGTTAAATGCTGGGTAGAAACAGACATTAAGAATCTAGCAGGAATAGTTGAAAATGTCTCTGGTGAAGAGTTCGCAAAGAAATTCAGGACTGCCGTTAGAATCGCTCAGGTTGATCCGTACAGGGCTACAACTCACAACAAGGGAATTTACAATGGTGTGGATGCTGTAGTGTTGGCAACAGGAAACGATTTTAGAGCAGTTGAGGCATGCGGTCACGCCTACGCAAGTTTGAACGGAGGCTATTCTTCATTGACGAATTGTGAAATTGATAACGGTAAATTTAAGTTCACTTTAACCATACCAATGGCACTTGGTGTAGTTGGAGGACTAACAAACCTTCATCCCTTAGTGAAACTTTCGCATGAATTAATGGATCATCCTTCTGCCAAAGAACTTATGGGAATAGCGGCAGCAGCTGGTCTTGCAAATAACTTCGGAGCAGTAAAATCTCTTACCACGACTGGGATACAACAAGGTCATATGAAAATGCACCTTTACAATATCATGAATCAGTTAGAAGTTCGTAAAGAAGATCGAGATAAAGTTGTTGAATATTTTAAAGACAAAAACGTATCCGTTTCAGCCGTTAGAAAATACGCAGAAGACTTAGCAATAGCATAATTAATGACCACTGCAGTTCATACTTATAGAGCATCTTGTAAGCTCATGCTATTCGGTGAGTACTTCGTTCTCAGAGGAAGTAAAAGCCTTGCTTTTCCTTTGAAATTTGGGCAAGCCCTAGAAGTTCTTGAATCAACTTCACTAAGTTGGACCGGAATTTCACCTCAGGGAGTGTGGTTTGAAGCCAAGTTTGATGACAAATTGAACATAATAGACGCCAGCAACACAGAAACTGCAGAAATTTTAAAAGGTATCTTTCTTAAAATCAAAGAATTAAACCCAAGAGTTAATTTAAATCAAAAATTCACTGCCACGGCCGACTTCATGCTCGAATGGGGATTAGGATCCAGCTCTACTCTACTCAGCTTGCTAAGTCAATGGGCAGGCGTTAATCCATACGACCTTCTTGAATCTTCATTTGGAGGATCAGGATACGACATTGCATGCGCAACAGCAGAAGGCCCAATTCTGTATGAAATAAAAGAGAGAAACACCGAGAATGTGGAGCTTGATGAGTCAATCACAAATAATTTTCTCTTTGTCTATCTAGGAAAAAAGCAAAGTTCACGTCAAGAGATTGCAAGATTTGAAAAGAATGAAATCGGAGATTCAGATGTCATTCTTTTGAACGAAATAATCTCGAAAGCGTTAGAATCCAAGACAATTGAAGAGTTCGAAAGCTGTTTGAATTCATCTGAAGATCTATTAACACAATTTATAGGTAAAGCAAAACTCAAAGAGGCTATCTTTGCTGATTACAAATACAGTATTAAATCTTTAGGAGCTTGGGGCGGAGACTTTTTCCTCGCAACATACAGAGATATAGAAGAAGCTAAATCATATTTTAGCAACAAAGGATACGACACAATGTTTACCTACAAAGAATTAATCAAATAATGGAAAACTCTACACATACACAAACAAAAGTTAAATGGCAGTGCCCTTCAAATATTGCTATTGTAAAATACTGGGGAAAGAAAAACATTCAAATACCTTGTAACTCCTCACTGAGTATAACATTATCAAACTCATTCACTGAGGTTGAAGCAGAATTATCAGCAAAAACTGAAGACGTACCTGTTCAATTAGCTTACTATTTTGAAGGAGAGTTATCAGATTTATTTGGAAGAAAAGTCGTGAAATTCTTAGAGAACAATATCGATTCTTTCCCATTTTTAAATGATCATGCCCTCACAATCCATTCAACAAATAGTTTTCCGCATTCAGCTGGAATTGCATCTTCTGCATCAGCCTTTGGAGCCATAGCATTAGCAATGCTTGATTTGGCTTATGGATTTCAAAACAAAGAAATTGATGACAACTTCTACAAAGAAGCTTCAAACCTAGCACGATTAGGGTCTGGGAGTGCGTGCAGATCAGTTTTCCCTTCTTACTCTATGTGGGGAAAAAACAGTGAGATTGAAGGCAGTTCAAACCAAAAAGCAATTGAGATAAAAGACATTCATCCCAACTTTCAAGAGATGAGGGATGCCATTCTGATTATTGAAGATGAACCTAAGAAGGTATCCTCAACAATCGGTCATGGATTAATGAACAATCATCCATACGCAGAAGCAAGATTCATACAAGCGAACAAAAGAACTGCTGAGCTTGTTGAAGTATTGAAAACAGGCGATATCGAAAGATTTATTCAAATCAGTGAATCTGAAGCCCTTACTTTACATGCAATGATGATGACATCTTCAGAATACTATTTATTAGTCAAATCGGGTACTATTACAGCAATTGAGAAACTGATGCAATTCAGACTTGAAAGAGTAATTCCCGTATGTTTCACATTAGATGCTGGCCCTAACCTCCACGTCTTGTATCCAAAAAAGTATCAAGAACAGGTGGAAGACTTCATTAACAATGAATTGACTGACACTTATAAGAAGGTTATATTTGATCATGAAGGCACAGGCCCTCAAAAATTAGATATTTAGAAAATGGAAAAGTTTTCGTCTAAAGTATTAATGTTTGGTGAGTATAGCCTGTTGTACAACAGCATGGCCCTAACCATGCCATACGATAAATTCTCTGGGCACTTCACATATCCTGATGCAGGAGACTCTCAAAACCATTTGGCCATACTTTCAAACAATGGTCTAAGAAAGTTTTGCGACCACCTTTTACAACAACACACTCAAGAAGATTTCAAACTAAATGTTTCTAAATTCAAAGAAGAATTAGATAAAGGACTCTTCTTTGAAAGCAATATACCTCAGGGATTCGGATTAGGAAGCTCAGGAGCTTTGGTTGCTGCAATATTTCTCAGATATCTTCATAAAGCTGGTGATTTCAAAGACGGAATTAAAAATTTGACTAAAGAAAGAATCTGCAATCTGAAGGGACATCTTGGAGGATTAGAAGGATATTTTCATGGAACGAGTTCTGGTATTGACCCATTGAGTATCCTGATGAACAAACCACTCCTTCTAAAGTCTGAATCAGACATTGAAGCCGTTCAGATTCCAGCATTTAATGAAAGCGGTAAGAATGTTGTTTTTCTTTTAAACACTAATCTTTCGCGAAATACTGATAAGCTAGTACATAAATTCAAGTCAGCCTGCGAAGAGACTTCTTTTAAAAGCAAACTAGAAAACGAACTAATCTCCTTCACAAACGATAGTATCACTCATTTTATCAATGCCGAGACTGGTAAGCTTTACGAAACATTGAACAAATTGGTGAACTTTCAGTTAAAGGAGATGAATTACCTCATTCCTGAGTCCTATCAAAAGATTGTTAAAGACGGCTTGAATAGCGGAGACTATTTTTTGAAGATATGCGGATCTGGAGGCGGAGGATATATGCTTGGTTTTACTGAAAACTGGGAGAAAACTAAACAAGAATTACAAAACGAGGATCTTGAAATCCTTTATAGATTTTAAAATGGAAACAGCTACTGCAGATTTAAAAGCCCAAAAAGAGGCTATAGAACAGTTCTTAGAGACTAAAGCTCTTGAGAGCTTCCCTTCTAACCTATTTGATGCTGTGCATCATATAATGACCTTAGACGGAAAAAGATTAAGACCAATGATGGTGCTGATGGCAGCTAAAGGATATAACGTCTCACAAGAAGATGCAATGTCTGCAGCCATTTCAATTGAAGTGTTTCACAATTTCACACTTGTTCATGATGACATAATGGACAAAGCTTTACTTAGAAGAGGAAAAGTAACAGTTCATGAAAAATTTGGTATTGACAAGGCCATTGTAACAGGTGACGCTATGTTGCCTCATGCGGTAAGCATGCTGATACAAGACAATACAGATAAGGCTGGAGATCTGCTGAACTGCTTCAACAAAATGGCGAAGGAAGTGATGGAAGGTCAGCAATATGACATGGAGTTTGAAGACCGCAATGATGTTGCGGTTCAAGAATACATGAACATGATTAAACTAAAAACTTCGGTCTTGTTCGGAACTGCTTGTGAAATTGGAGCAATAGTAGGTGGTGCAGATGCTGAAGACAGACAAAAGCTTTACGATTTCGGTTTGTACTCGGGGCTTGCTTTCCAAATTATGGATGACTACTTAGATACTTTCGGAGATGAAAATTTTGGAAAGAGAATTGGTGGTGATATCCTTTTAAACAAGAAGACTTTCCTTCTGGTTAGTGCTATGCAAACCGCTACAGTTGAGCAAAAAGCAAGAATTTTCAGCCTTTTTGAAGAAGAAAACGAAGAGAAGAAAATTGAAGGATTTCAAAACTTGTATAAAGAAATGAACATTCCGCAAGTAGCTTTAGACACAATGGAAGAGCTTCATAAAAAGTCGGTCAATTCACTCATGTCTTCAAGCCTTCCTGATGCCGACAAGCAAGCTATACAACACTTGGGCGAAGTAATGTTAAGACGTACAAAATAAGTCATGAATTTCGCAGAGAAGGATCAAGATTATTTCTGGAACTGCTGGAGATTTACTTCAAGTAAAGGTCAACAAAGATGGCATTTTGAATTGCCAGATGAACTAAAACAAATTGTTCAATCTGATACTGACTGGGAAAAGACTGAAGCTCAAGAATTTCTTAAATACTTTGACAAAGCTTTCATCTTTGATAAAAAGGTTAATCCGAATAGCGGAGATCGCGTCTTTAGACACATCAGAGCAAAGAATTCAACTCCTCATAAAACACAAGCTGTTACCGACAATGAGAATTTAAAAGATCAAGTTCGTAATACCTTACTGAATGGATTTTCATATTATGAAACACTTCAAGAACCAGACGGAAACTGGGCTGGAGATTACGGAGGCCCACTATTTTTAATACCAGGATTAGTCATAGCTTCTCATATAACGTCCTCACCTTTTGATGTACCAATGAGAGTTTTATTGAAAAGAAACTTGTGGAATCATCAAAACACAGATGGCGGATGGGGCCTTCACATTGAAGGGCACTCAACAATGTTTGGAACTGTGATGCAATATGTGACACTTCGAATTTTGGGTGAAGACCTTTTAAACCCTGATTTGCAAAGAGCTCAGAAATGGATACTAGAGCATGGAGGTGCAACAAAAATTCCTCAATGGGGTAAGTTTTACTTATCGGTTCTAAATGTTTATGAATGGGAAGGCAATGACGCCTTGCTTCCAGAAATGTGGAAATTCCCAAAGTGGCTACCTTTTCATCCAGGAAAGTATTGGTGTCACAACAGAATGATTTTCTTACCCATGTCTTATTGTTTTGGGAACAAAATAAAAGCCGAGGAAAGCGCTTTAATTAAAGAATTAAGAAAAGAACTTTATAATGTTGATTATAAAGATATTGACTGGAAAAAATCAAGACGTGAAGCTTGCGAAATTGACATCTTTCATCCGGTCAATAAATGGTATAAAAGATTAAGCTGGTTTACGAATTCATATGAGAAAATCTTCTCAAAAAGATGGAGAAGAAAGTCATTAAAATATGTTGCCGACTATATTGACAATGAAGACCTTCACACCAGGTACATTAATATAGGCCCCGTAAATCAAGCAATCAATTCAATTGCCGTTTGGCATAAGCATGGTAAAGAATCTGAGCAGTTTAAACAACATGTATATCGTTGGCAAGATTATTTATGGATTGCTGAGGACGGAGCAAAAATGGGCGGATACAATGGATCACAGCTATGGGACACATCTTTTGCTGGCCAAGCTCTTCTTGAGGCTGATATGGAGAAGGATTTTCCTAAGATGGCTGAAAAAATATACTCCTTCATTGAGCTAACGCAAATTGATAGAGACCCAATTGATCATAAAAAATATTGGAGAGACGTCACTATTGGTACTTGGCCATTTTCAACAATAGATCATGCCTGGGCAGTAACTGACTGCACTTCTGAAGGAATGAAAACTGCCCTACTCTTCAACAATAAAGGGCATATCAATAAAACTAAATTAGTAGGTGAAGATCGTTTAAAGCCGGCTATTGATTGGCTATTAATGATGCAAAACAAAGATGGCGGCTGGGCTTCATATGAGAAGAAAAGAGCTCCGCAATGGATAGAAGTACTCAATCCGGCAATGCTATTTGAAAACATAATGGTTGAAGTTACCTACACAGAATGTTCTTCAGCAACAATGCAAGGTTTAAAAGAGTTCTCAAAAAACCACGATTACAGAAAAGCTGATATTGAAAAAGCGCTATCCAAAGGATCTAAGTTTATAGAAAACAAACAATTAGCTGATGGCTCTTGGTACGGTTGCTGGGGAGTTTGCTTTACTTACGGAATATGGTTCGGAATAGAAGGCTTATTGTGTGGTGATCACCAAGGATATGAAAACGGCTCTCCTTCTCCCAAAATCAAAGCGGCTTGCGACTTTCTCATAAGTAAACAAAATGAAGACGGAAGCTGGGGTGAATCATTTGAATCGTGCGTGAAGCATGAATACATCCAACATGAAGACGGACAAATTATAAATACCGCTTGGGCAATCTTAGGTTTGATGAAAGCGAACTATCCTGACAAATCGGTTATTGAGAAGGCTGTTTCTTTTTTGATTTCACGCCAAGAAGAGAATGGAGACTTTCCTCAAGAAGGAATTTCAGGTGTTTTTAACGGTAATTGTATGGAGACTTACACATCATATAGAAACATCTTCCCTTTATGGGCCTTAGGGCGCTACTACCGATACTACTCTTAGGATAAATAATGTCATTAATCAGTCGCACTGCATTATTAAATCATATTTCGAAAGCTTGATAATTCTTAGGTTTACCGAAAATTCACTCAGGACCTGAAGAAATGAAAACCACACCAGCAGAAGCCGTTAAGCAGATAAAAAGTGATCATCACGTATTTATTCATTCGGCCGCAGCAGTTCCGAGATGTCTAGTAGACGCCATGACCGCAAGACATAAGGAGCTAAGAAACGTGAGCATTTATCAAATCCACACTGAAGGTGAAGCTCCTTACGCTAATGAAGCACTTCAAGAATCATTTAAGCTAAAGACGTTCTTTGTTGGTGCTAACATGAGAAATGCTGTTCAAAAAGGAAGTGGTAGTTACATTCCAATATTCTTAAGTGAAGTATCCTCTCTATTTAAAAAAGGTGTAATTCCGATAGACGTAGCTTTAATTACTGTTTCTAAGCCTGATAAACATGGGTATTGTTCTTTGGGAACTTCTGTGGACATTTCATTGGCAGCTACTAAATGTGCAAAAACAGTGATCGCCCAAATAAATGACCAAATGCCTAGAACCCACGGGGATGGTCTTATCCATATTAGTGAAATCGACATTCAGGTAGAGTGCTCAGAAGCCTTACCTGAACTCAATTATCCAGAATTAACTCAAGAAAACAAAGAAATCGGTAAACACATTGCTGAATTAATTGAAGATGGCTCTACCCTGCAAATGGGCATTGGCGCAATTCCAAACGCAGTTTTATCTTACCTGGGTAATCACAAAGATTTAGGAATTCATTCTGAGATGTTCTCTGACGGCGTATTGCCTCTCATTGAAGCAGGCGTGATTAATGGTGCAAATAAGAAAAAACATCCCGGAATGATTGTAGCTTCATTCGTTGTGGGCAGTAAAAAGCTTTACGACTTCATTGATGACAATCCTATGGTGCAAATGCTGGATTTTGAATATGTTAACAATACATCTGTCATTCAGAAAAACCCTAAAGTGGTAGCCATTAATAGCGCAATTGAGATTGATGTTACCGGTCAAGTTTGCGCCGATTCTATTGGAAACAAAATATTTTCGGGTGTTGGAGGGCAAATGGATTTCATAAGAGGAGCCTCGCTATCAGAGGGCGGAAAACCCATTATTGCATTGACATCTACCACGAAAAACGGAGACTCAAAGATAGTCCCCTTCTTGAAACAAGGTGCTGGTGTTGTAACAACCAGAGCCCATGTTCACTACGTAGTCACCGAGTATGGTGTAGCAAACCTTTATGGTAAAACCATTGAAGAAAGAATCCAACTCTTAATAAATATTGCCCATCCTAAACACAGAGCCAATTTGTTGGAGCAAAGCAAGCTAGTTCTCGCCTAACACTCCTTTCTAAGACAAAAATAGCAGAGATCTAATTCACAAGGACTTTCAACTGATGTTCAAATGATTTCGTAAATTCGTTTTGAATGAAGTCACTACTACTCTGTCTTGTTTTTTCCCCCTTATTGCTTTCTGCCATGGAAAAGGAAGAGGCAGTTGAATTAAGCAGCCAAGGTTTTAAATTCAGTAGAGCTGAACCTATCAAGGCTATCAAGTGCTTTGAGCAAGCTGATCTTTACTTTTATAGTGCTCCCCTTTCTAAAGAAAAAGCATCTCACATCTACTACAAGGCAATACTCCATTCATACAATGGTGACTGCGACCTTGCCGAGCCATTATACCAAGAAGCCTTGAACATGGCAATTCAGCTTTCAGATTTTGAGCAAGCCATCACCATTTATTCAGATAAAATCTTGAGATGCACCTTTATTCAAGGAGGCGATATGAAGCAGGCCTTAACAAACGCTCTTCATCTAAAAGAAATGACCAAGAACTCTGACAATCTAACACTTAAGGTAATGGCCAACAGATGTTTGATTGATGTCTATTGGGATAATCCGGCTTTCACAGAAGAAATGGTTGAAATCGCCATTGAAAATGACGCTTGGGCAAGAGAGCTGCAAGACACAAGTATGTTAAAACACTCTGCTTTTGATTTGGCCTATGCTTATGGAGATCTTAAAAAGTACGACTTAGCATTAAGAAGCTATAGAGAGGTTATTGTATATCAGTTAATTGCAGACGATCACTCTGTTTCAGCAACCTACAACAACATTGCTAATATTCATATGAAGAGGGAACTTTATGATTCGGCATTATACTACTTCTCTTTAGCCGAATCAGAGGCAATTCTTGAGCATAGAAATGACGGAATAGCGGCATCCAATCTCTACTTGGGTCAGGCCTACAACAAAACGAAAGAATACGACAAAGCATTATATCATTGCCAAAAGGGTATTAAAATTTTCAGAGAGAATAACATCCTTAGAAGGCAAGACTTATGTGCTACATGTATCACTGAAGCCTATAGCGGATTGAATGATAAAACAAAAGCTTATGATGCCTTGGTTTTTGAGATTGCAATAAAGGACAGCATTGAAGAAGCCTCTTCGGTTGGTCAACTCAAGAATTTTCATTCTGAGTTTCAGCTCAAGCTTGAATCTACAAGTGATAGCATTGAGTTCGCTTATATGGATCAATTGAATCAAACCAAAATTGAAAAGCAAAACAACAGGAACATCTTCTTATTCATTGGATTAGGCTTGTCGCTAATTTTTGGAGCATTCATCTTAAATAGATTCAGAATTACCCGAAAACAAAAATCAATTATTGAATTGCAAAAAGTCGAAGTTGCCCGTCAACATGACGAACTACAAGAAACTCACAAAGAAATAACGGACAGTATTACCTACGCCAAACGAATACAAAAAGCTATTCTCCCTCCCCATCAAGTGGTTTCTGAAATATTAGGGGATGCCTTTGTTCTTTATCGTCCGAAGGATGTAGTTGCAGGTGACTTCTATTTTGTTGAGCAGACTGGTGATGAAATACTTTTCGCAGCAGCTGACTGCACAGGTCACGGAGTTCCTGGAGCAATGGTATCGGTTGTTTGTAACAATGCACTAAAGCGCTCAGTACATGAGTTTAAACTTTCTAAACCATCAGACATTCTAGACAAGACTAGACAATTGGTTATTGAGGAGTTTCAAAAATCTAATGAAGAAGTAAAGGACGGCATGGATATCGCACTTTGCAAAGTGAACAAAAGAGACCTGGCCTATTCTGGAGCCCACAACCCACTTTGGATTATAAGAGATTCTGAAATTATAGAATTCAAGGGTGACAAACAACCAATAGGAAACTTTGATGCCGCTACTCCATTCACTAACCATGAGATTCAGCTAGTATCAGGAGATATTGTTTATGTATTTACTGATGGATATGTTGATCAGTTCGGTGGTGAAAATGGTAAGAAATTGAAAGCGAAAAACATGCGCCGAATCTTTCTTGAAGCCGCAAAACTTCCTATCAGGTCGCAGAGAGAATTCCTCAAAGCAGAAATGGATAAATGGATGGGAGATCACGCTCAGCTTGATGACATTTGTGTACTGGGTGTGAAAGTTGAAAACAACTAGGTCCTCACTATCATTTGAGAATCAATTTATGATTCATTTGACGATCATCACTTATGACACTAAGCGTAAATAACCCAGAATATTCAGACAAATCTATCTGCCGTATCTCAAAAGCCTCAAAGTATTTTGCAAAGACTACTTTACCTTGGACATCAACTAACTGAACAAGGGCGTTTTTCATTTGAGAACCCAAGTCGATATTCACCAGGCCATTTGAAGGATTTGGATAAACTTGCATAGCGTCATTACCTTTCATTTCATCAGTAGAAAGTACATCAATAAAATTCGTTAAATCTAGAACGTACATACCGTATCTGCCAGAGCCGAAATAAAGGCTATCCCCTTTTACCATTAAGTTCGCATTTCCATAATAATGCTGACCAAAAGCAGCTGGCAAGCCTTTTGACATTATATCAAACCATATCCCTCCATCTGTTGAATAATACACCCTTTGAGCATTAGAAACGAAATAAACATCATTCCATTTAATCATGGTCTGAAAATTTGTTTGGTCCCAAACGTATGGGTCAGGCAATCCCCAACCTGCCTCTGTCCAATTGGTTCCTTGATTTACGGTATAGAATAGGCTTTCTTGGGTAGTTGCAAATATCGTATCACCAAATTCATACAATCCTGTCACTCTTCCCCAGGGCAAGTCTTCATCTACGTATGTCCATGTTGCACCTTGATCGATTGAACGATTTATTTCACCAAAACCATCACATCCAGCAACATACCATGCATCAGAAGCAAACAAAACTGTAGAGTTCCCCGTGCATCCAAAAACAGGTGGCGGCAGTGTTGTGATCGTAGTCCAATTCACACCAAAATCTGAAGACCATTTTAAATCATAGCCATTAGCACTAATCAATCCATTTTTTGAACTGAAGAAATGCGGACCAGTTGGCCCGGCAAATTCAGAAATCTGAGTCCAATTCAAACCATTATCCGAACTTTTGTAATTTGGTGTAGGATCTAATGATTGATTATCAGTTTGAATATTAATTATCAACTCATCATTCAGCATCTCTACCGACCTCATTGACCACGAACCAAGTGATGACGTAACATTTACAAAATCTAAACTGTCATCACCTAGGTAGTATAAATTCTCTAATTCAGTGGCTACAATTCCGTTTTGGGACAATTCAATATCTCCCATGTAAGAACATACCACACCTCTGTCTTTTGAAACCCAGTTGTTAAATCCTGTTTGACAACCCTGCTCTCCTGTAATGTAATAATCACCATCAAGAACTTTAATATCATTAACATTCAGAGAAGTCAAGCCATTATTCTGAGCCATCCAACTATCCCCAAAATCAGTTGACAAGAGTAGCCCTTCAGAGTCTGTCAACACAAATACTGAGTCATTAAAAATTCTTATTCTGTTCACTTCAGTTCCCGAATTCAGACTTTGATTTAATGTCCAATTCAAACCAGCATCAACCGTTCTGTAAATTAAATTATGAGAAACTGCAAAAACTGTATCTCCTTTCGCTTCCAGATAAGTGTAGGTCGTATCTGGCAAGCCTGTGCTGAAATCTGACCATGCAATTGATGACTTGTCAGTTCTGAAAACTCCATTGTTGGTTCCCACAAATAAATAGTTGGGAGAAGCGCAAATGGAGTGAGTAAAGGTTTGATAAACACTATCTAGAGGACCTGTCGGTAACCACTCTCCTGGAATTCCATTATTAATGTTATTCCAATCAGATCCATTTGATGAAGAATAGACTCCGGCCGAATACGAAACGATATACATACTGTCTTCGTCGGCATACATTTCATGAAGGTTAGCCAAAGATTGGCTACTCATCTCCCAATCACTTCCATTCCAACTAATTTTATCAATTGAACTACCATAGGTATGAAGATACACTTCGTTTTCAAAAACAACATAGCGTTCAGTGCCATACTCCTCTCGCAAGGGAGAATATAAATCACCTTGATCATTAGAAATAAATGTCGCACATGTACCTGATAAAAAATAGCTTCCGTTAAGTTCAAACACTCCATTGCATGCTGGTCTCGAGTTTGGACCATCAAGTGTAACCCATTCCTGAGCCATTAAAAATTGCGAACAGCAAAAGCTAAGTAAGACTAAAAGTAAATTCTTCATTTTATTGAAAGATAGGCAAACTCTTTCAATAGTGAAATCAAGATTGCTAACTTAAATTGAATTGCTATCTTCAGAATATGAAAAAAATGACATGCAGCCAATTAGGAGGGGCTTATGACCTAGAATTTACAGCTGAAACCTTTGATGAAATGAAAAAATTAAGTCAAGAACATGGAATGGCCATGTTTCAAAAAAGGGGATGAAGCTCATTTGGCTGCTATGAACAAAATGAAATCAACCATGCAAGAAGAGGGAGCTTTTGAGAAGTGGTTATCTGAAAGAAAAGCAGACTTCGATTCCCTACCTAATATCTAGCTCAAAATTATCCTGCTTTAACCACTTTGCCTTCCTTAAGAACAACTTTCTTTCCAGGCTTAACGGTTACTGCTTTTAGCTTGCTTCCTTTTTGAACATTCAAGATTACTTGATTAGCAACAAAAAACTTCTCAATCTGAAGCGATTCTCCGTTTAATTCAAACTTAATCTTTGTTCCTTCTTTCACTCCAACAACTTGCTCTTCAATTAAAACAGAATTCCCTTTACCGGAATTAACTTCTGATAGCCTTCCGTTATTCGCAAAATTATAAGCGGGTTTAGTGTTGTTTCCACTAACGTTTATTTTCGTTCCGTTCAAATCAAATGAAGATTCAGTTGGACAAATAACTCTATTTAGCTGTCCACTCTTGAATATCATACGACTCATTTTTGGAAGCGTCAAGGTAGCTGTAGCTTCTAGTGGAGTATCAGCCGCTAAGCTACACTCAATCAGTTTTCCCTGAACATCAAATTTGATATCATGGTCTACTACTGAATTCATTGCGCAATCATATGTTTTCCCGTTGAATGATAACTTAGGATTCTCCGCTAAGGTTCCTGCAATAAATTTCCCACCTCTAAACTTAACGATAGTACCTTCTTTAAGAACAACATCTCCTGCTGTTGAACTATAAGTGATGTTAGCTCTCAAAACTCCTTGTGTCAATTTACCATCAGCCTTATTACACTTGATTGTTTCATCCCCTTTTATTGGGAAAATTGTTCCGCTAATCCTGAAATTACAATCCATTGCTAACCTTCCAGTCATAGCTTTAGAACCATCTGGTTTCATGGCTCTAACACAAACTTTAGATCCGTTCATTGAGATTAATGTATCTCCTTTAACCATATCTGAACAGCTCGCCAATGTGGTTTGTGTAGTTAAATCTGTCGCTCCACCAGTCATTGTTGATCCAGGCTTAGAAGTTGTTGTTGTTGTTGTTGTTGTTGTCGGACTGGTAGTTGTTGTAGTCGTAGGATTTGTGCTAGTTGTAGTCGTAGGATTTGAAGTAGTCGTAGAATTGTCAGTTCCATCATCTGTTGTATTATCATCTGCACCTTCTTCTTTCTTTGTCACCTCTTGAGCCCAAAACAAAGTCCTCATCTCTCTTGCATTCATTGTAGTTTCATGCCAAACAGTATTTCCTAAGTCAGTTTTCACTTCTGCCCTCATCACTACCTTTTTCTTTAAGTCAATTGGACAGTTTCCTTCAAAGGGAATATTTACACGTACATACCTTCTCTTCAAATTTTGACCACTCTCAAAGGTTTTGTCAACTTTCCAATCAGCATCCCCTTCGTTCTTCAATCTAAATCTGAAGTCAGATATTTTTACGTTATCCCAGCTATCTCCTAATTCTTTCACCTTCTCTTCTATTCCATTCTTATTTCCTTTATAGTAGAAATTTACTATCATACGGCGCATTGCAGGTGTACTCTTATTTTGTTTGAAAGTGTATTTATCAAGGATAATCGGATCAGAAAAATTTGACTTATTCCTTTTTACTTTCGTCCAGAGAACGTTTCCAAAAATCGTCTCAACATAGACAAGCAATTCCAGTTCAGCCTCATCAAATGAGAATTTCGTTCCATCTGTACATTCAATCTTGTGACTGAAAGTGTAGTGGCCGTTTGCATCAGGCGCCACATCTAGAGAAGAAAAAAATTGATCTTTCCCATTCGCTCCACTCACTCTCACTCTAATATTCTGATGACCATCACCATTTGCTGCTTCCCAATAACTTATTTGATCTCCAGCTAACATTTTCTTTTCTGTATTGGGATTAATCCCGGCAACATTAACTTCCATTGAAGTTTGAGAAAATGATAAATTAGAAGTAAATAGAAGGCTAAGGGCAACAATAAAGTTTTTCATTATTAAGTTTTTTGTACAATTCGAGAATTACAAATAGCGTTCCAAAATTATCTATAATATTCTTTTGAACAATTCTAAACTATTATTACTAGATTTTTTTTAGTTGGGAGCCCCTTTTATTAGTTTTGAAAGAGTTTGTTACTTAGTGACTTTTGAGTATTTTAACCATATGAAAAGAATAATCTCGTTCTCCTTGTTAATGTGCATTACAATCGCCCCAACATTTGCTTGCTTAAACTTTTATTATTCAATTGATGATGATGGTGATTTGCACGAAATCACTCAGATGCACCAGTATTTCAAGAAGTTTAACAAAAACTTTAACGTCAAGAAAATCTGTAAATCCTTGCCGAAAATTGAAGAGAAACTAAAAGAAAGCGGTGATTATAAAGACCTGTCTGATTATGCAATTGCCTTAATGAAACTCGGTCTTTTTGAAGAAGCAAAAGACATTTTAGTTGAGCTTGAGTTTGCTCATCCTGAAGAATACAAGCTTGCATCTAATTTGGGAACTGCATACGAACTCGTGGGAGAAGTTGATAGCGCCATTAAGTATATCAATTATGGCATGGAATTAAACTCCAATGCTCATGAGGGCAGTGAATGGGTTCACATCAAAGTATTAGAAACGAAAAATCATTTAAAAGAAGATTCTACTTGGTTAGAGAATCATACTGTGTTGGAATTATCTGAAAAACAAGAAGCTGACAGTAATGTGCTACACCAAATTTTTATTCAAGCGCATGAGCGTTTTCCTTTTACACCTGGACCTGATCCAATTATGGCTAGTATTATGTTAGATTTAGCAGATTGCTTTGCAGCTAAAACTTCTATTGAACATGCAAAAGCAATGTATCAAATTGCAAAAGAACATTTTGGAGATACATCAGCAATTGTAAATGAAAAGATCAATGAAATGCTAAAGCTTCGAGGAAAGTATGACGGCATATTTCCCGAAAGAAGACGTGATAACCCTAGAGAAGGTGAACATATTAAAATTGATGGTATCAGGTATGGCAAATTGATAGATGACAATGATGACCCGCCCTACGAAATCAATTGGGAAGATTATGAAACAAATGTTGACACCTTACTTTCTTGGGTTGGGCTTGAACAAATTGATAGAACTCCTCCACCAATAGAGGTATTGCCTCCTGATGAAGAGAGCGTTGGAGATGTCCCTGAAGAAAAGGAATCAAATACTTGGTTGATTATAGCTGCGATTTGCTGTGTGATTCCTGTAATCGGAATTTTTATTTTCAAGAAAAAGAAATCAAATCAAGAGTAGAACTGTCAGCTCCAGCCATCATATTTTTTTTCTATACGGGATACCTTTTTTGAGTAGTCAGATGGCCATTTCAAAAAATCTTGAAACAAATAAATCTTAACATTAGGCCAACTTCAGCTTTTTCAAATGATTGAGTTGTAATATCACCAAAGCAATCACCAAGGGTAATGCTTGCATGTCATAAGTTTGAATGCCAAATAAGTGAACTAATATTGCTGCTGCCAAACATCCCAAAACTGAATAAATCATTATTCGCTCACCTCTCTTCACGATTAATGAAATGGCCAATATCAAGTAAAGCGGATTGCACCAAAGTACATTCAGATTAGATTGCAGCTCAACATGATAAGTTGTTAGCGTGTTGTAAGTAATAAAGCATCCTAAAAGAGCTACCAATAAAAACACTAGCACTTTAAACCATCTGGCTTTTATTATCAGAGACAAGATGGCAATCAAACTAAATACAAACCAAGGAGAAGTGATAAACTTCTTAAAGGCTGAAGGTTCGGCTAGCTCAAAATCATTCAAAATATTTGTCTCAGAAACTAAATCAGGAGAGGCCGCTACAGCATCTTTAACATAGTCAGGTAAGAACAGGCCATCCTGCCAACTCATCTCCTCTTCTACTGCTGTACCCAAAATTAAATTGATACCAAATTGAGCCCAGTCTTGACCCTCCATATATCGATTCATGAGAACACGATATGATTCACCTCGCGATCCTCTTCCTCCAATATACCCATAGTCAATAAGCATTTGAGCGGGCTCAGTAGCGCAGTTTTTATGGGTAAAGGAATATCGATAAAACTTGTTCTCTGATTTTGAATTCTCCACTAAATCTGCGAAAAAAGTGAGCGCTTGTCTATCTGTTAAATTGAGTTTTTGTTCTTGAATAAATCTCTTTTCACGATTGTTAAGTTCAATAAACTTCTCAATTGATTGAACGCCCAACCAATAATCAAGATCTCCTTTAATTACTCTGAATAGAAAATTTGGAGTACTAAAATTGAACAGGCCATAATTGAACACTTTATCTATTTCATTGCTCTCATCTACCACCCTAATGGCCGTATGCCCAAACAAAGTGTGCGCCTCGGTTCCAGGTGTTGTGGTCAACACACTGATTTCAACCTTTGCCAAAAGGTTGAAACTGATTAATAGTGATATCAATAGTAATTTGATCTTCACTTTTTTACTTTAGAAATGTGAATCCAAAACTCTCTGCCTTTTCTTGGTTCAATTGAATTTTCGCAATCAGAGATTTCTACTGAATCAAAATAACGGTTAAACCTCTCCAAATATTCTTCTTTGCTCCCACCAAATGGAGGTCCAGTCTCTAAGGGGAAATTGAACAATAAACCTACTATTGATCCTGTTTCAGCAAGCAGTTCAGTCATTCTTTTACAATAATCCTCTCTTCTTTCAGGATTAATCGCACAAAAAAAGGTCTGCTCAACAACAAAGTCGAAAGGACCTATTTGATCTAATTCTTTAGAGGTAAAAAAATCAGCACAAATAATCTGATCCTCGGGGAAATTAGGACATCTTTTTTTGAAGGACTCTATCGCACTCTCAGAGATGTCAATTATATAGAGGTGCTTGAAGCCTAGTGCATATATTTCCTCAGCTTCATATGCATTTCCGCATCCAGGAATCAAAATTTTCACCTCATGATTTGAAGTGGTTTGAAAATGAAATTTAATTGCAGGTGAAGCATAGCCTATGTCCCAGCCTGTTTGTTTTTCAACCCATCTATTTTCCCAGAATTCTTTATCCATCTTGGCATTCAATTTGTAAATAGCTAAATTAGTCAAATACCCAATTATTATGAGAAACCTATTTCTTTCTTTCTGTTTACTTTTTTCAATTAGCTCTTTTTCGGGAGGATTCAGATGGCCAAATGTCCAGTACGACTATGCCAAGCTTCATTTATTCAATATTGATTTAGAAAAACCTAATCTTTTTGATTGGACAATTTATAAAGATGGAATTTACGCGAATTCAAAAAAAGGAAGCGGTTATGACTTGAATGAGAAATTCCTCAATGAGATACATGGTCACATTACTAGAGGAAAAGGCGTTCCTGAGCTTCGAATGGGATTGGCTAAATGTTATATGCCTAGGCACGGAATCATATACTATGATCGCTTGGGCAATCCCGTAGCATCTTTTACTATTTGCTTTGAGTGCGATAAAATTGTGTTTTGGAGCTCTAATGAAATTCCTCACTTAGATTATGATGACGAGCATGACGATTGGCAAGCTGCCGAAAAACTCGCAGCTAACTTAAAAACGATTTTTGTCAAAGCCAAATACCCAGTTTTCAATAATGATGCTGAATATTTAGCCTACCTAAAGGCTGATTCTACTCTAGAAGATTTGGGTGAAATGTTTATGACTGATCCCAATTTGGATTCACTATATTTCAAACGCTATAGTATTGAAGATGTTAAAGGCTGGGTTAAGTCTGGAAAAAAAGAAAACTCCTTGAGAGAAATTGAGGAAACTAAAATCTCTGCTGGTGGTGAAAGGTGGACTTATAAGCAGCTTGAGGATCTAAAAAGAAAAAATAGATTTGTTTTCAGTTTTGACGAAGTGAATCCCTTTCTCGTTGAAGCAACAATCACGGATCATTCTATCGTTTTGCCCAACGGGATGTCTGTAGGCATGTCAGTAGATGATGTACAAGGCACGTTTATGGTTTATGATGGAATAGCCTGGCCTGAGCACATTCAAGTAAAGGATAAAATGCTAATAATCGATTATTACTTTAAGCATCATACTTTGGTTAAAATCAAAGCTTCATTTGATATTCGTTAATCAGATTTTCTCAAATCTCGCCACCGCTTCAATGTGCGCAGTATGTGGAAATTGATCTACTAAAGAAATTTTAGTCATTTCATATCCTTCTGCAGCCAATTCTTTTGCATCCCTTGCTTGTGTAGCAGGATTACAAGAAATATAAACGATTTGTTGAGCCCCCAGTGCCATCACTTTCTTCAATGTTTTTGGCGCTATTCCAGCTCTTGGAGGATCTAGAATAATGGTATCAATCTTACCTGTGAAGTTTGGATATTCTAATAAGAACTTTCCAACGTCAGCCGCATAGAACTCAATGTTCTCCACCCCATTTCTTGTTGCATTTCTTCCAGCATCTTCAATGGCCTCCGCTACGATATCAACTCCTATCACTTTAACACCTTCAATTTGAGAAGCCATTATTTGACCAATGGTTCCCGTACCGCAAAACAAATCCATCAAAACCTGATTTTTCAAATCACGCTTCTCGGTAGCATATGAAATTGCTTTAGAATATAAGCGTTCAGCACTTTTAGGATTAGTTTGAAAGAAACTCTCCATGCTGATTTCGAATTGCAGACCCAACAACTTCTCTAGTATAATTGGCTCTCCGTGTAACAGTTGATTGTTTCCATTCTCAATCTTCGCTCTATCTGAAACATCATCATTGATTGTGTGCTGAAGGCCCGCTAATCGACTTCCTAAGGTATCTACCATGAAGTTTTTAAAAGCTTCTCGGTCAAAGTCATCAAACCCTTGAGAAGATGTCACAAGATTAATTAATAATTGATCTTGATCAAATGACTTTCTCACAACTAAATGTCTGAAGAACCCATGTTTTTTAGGAGGATGCCAAGCAGATAAACCGGTTGATTCAAGATATTCTCTAATCGATTTTAATTTGCCTTCAAAATCAGCATCAAACAAACCATCTGGTCCGTCCAAATTCTCAACTTTCCACCAAGTACCTCTAGTTTTGAAGCCTAAAGCAAATTGGTCATCCAACTCTTCGCCTGATTCTAAATCCTGACGAATAGTAGAAAAAGAATATTCCATCTTGTTTCTATAATTGAAATCAATTGGTGACTGAATGAACTCATCAAATATGTCATCAACATTTCTGATGTCCCCTATTCTTTTGTACTGATCAAGAGTTGAAGTTTGTTTCAATTCTCTTTGTCTTTCAATTGGCAAGTGAATATAAGGTGCTCCTGAAATTGGCTGATAACCTAAGTCAACAGCATCTTCAGAATCTCTAATGACCTTCAAGAGCTTACATTCAGCATGTTTCTTTCGCTTTTTAGCGATTCGTGCTTGAACTAATTGGCCTGGATAAGTGTTATTCACGAAAATAACGTATTGACCGTTTTCAGTATCCATTTTTGAAATTCCTTTACCGCCAAAAGCGTATCCAGTAATTTCAACTTCTATGATGTCTCCTCTTTTCACTCCTTGTGATTTCAATTGGCGGCAAATTTAAGGATAAAAAAACATTCCTCTCTTAGAGAGATTTAGTAGTTTTGAAGTACATGCAAAGAATTAAACCAACCACTCTCTTTTTAGGCCTCTTGGGCTTTTTCTTATTATCATCTTGTGGCTCAGAAACAGCTGAGATCACTAAAGAAGATGTCATCAATCATTTTGAGACTTCAGATTATGAGAAGCAGGAAATCAATATAGAAATGAGAGATGGAGCGCTTCTGCACACGTCAATTTATTCTCCTTCAGACAAAACTCAAGAATACCCTGTAATAATCAGAAGATCTCCATATAGCTGTTCTCCCTACGGACCAGACACAATTCCAGCTTCATTAAGTCACAACCCTAAATTTGTTGAATCAGGCTATATTTTTGTTTTTCAAGACGTAAGAGGAAGATGGAATTCAGAAGGACATTTTGAAAACACCAAGCCTCCCTACTCTTTGTGGGACTCAACTGCAACTGATGAAATCACTGATTCATATGATACTTTTGAATGGTTAAAAAACAACTTAGAAAACTTTAATGGAAACATTGGTCAGTTTGGGAACTCTTACCCTGGAATGCAAACCTTAATCGGAGCCAGAGCGAATCATCCAAACCTCAAAGCAGTAATGGCCATGGCACCTGTTACTAGTTTTTACTTTGAAGACTTTTCAAGATATGGAATTTTCGCAGCCAACTACATCCCAGTTTTAAACGCATTCGGAACTAATAAAACTGAACCAACAACTGAAAGTTGGTACGACATGAAAGATTCTATTTTCTATACGGATATTGAAAATAAAGTTGGGCATCCTTATTACGAATTCTTTCAAGAAAGACTTGCTTTAACTGAGTTTGAGGATATATTGGGAGACAATTACTTTTGGAAAAACATTAAGGCTCACCCTAACTATGATGAATACCATGAAAAGAGAAATTGGGTAAATCATATGGATGCTGAAATGACTGCCCAAGTGATGGTAGTTGGAGGATGGAATGATGAACAAAACCTGTACGGTATTTTGAATTCGTACAAATCAATCAGCAAGAAAAATCCCAATGCTCAACTTGTCGTTGGTCCTTGGTCTCATGGTCACAACAAGAAAAGAGATAGTTTGTATTACTTAGGGGATATCTATTATGGAGAAGACCTTTCAAAAATCTTTCAAGAAACAATTGAATATGAATACTTTGAATATCACTTAAAAAACAGAGGTGAAGCACCAGATTTCAAGATCAGAATGTTTGATATGGGCTTAAAAACATGGAATGAATTAGAAGAATTTCCAGCAACATCCGAAACTACAAAAACTATGTATTTACAGGTTGATGGCAGCCTCACAGAATCTCAGGAACATCAAGAAGGATGGAGAGAATATGTCTCTGACCCTTTTAATCCTGTACCTTACCTTGAATCAAATGAATTTGCGAGAATGGCTCCAAAGTCATACATGACAGCCGATCAAAGGTTCTTGTCAGAAAGAGAGGACGTGTTAACTTATACTTCTGAGGCTTTAACTGAAGATTTGAGAATGTCAGGAAACATTGAGGCAATCATTAATTTCTCAACAGAATTAGAGGATGCAGATCTCTATGTTAAGTTGATGGATGTTTATCCTGAAGACAGAACACCAGAAGAAAATGATGCAGAAGGCATCAATTTTCAAGGCTATCAACAAATGGTTAGGCAAGGATATATCAGAGGACGATTCAGAGATTCATTCTCAGACCCAAAACCTTTCAATCCGGTTGAGAAAACCGAAGTAAGAGTTCCTCTGCTCGAAGTTTATTACACTTTCAAAAAAGATCATAAAATTATGGTTCAAATACAAAGCTCTATGTTCCCACTCTTTGGCGTTAATCCTCAGAATTACGTAGATAATGTATACGAGGCAACCAAGTCAGACTTTAAGGCGTCTAAACACAAAGTGTTTAACGATAGTAAATTAATTTTTCCAATAAAATAAACAAACAATGAAATCAATTTTAACAGCTACTCTCTTATTTATCGGATTCTTTTCGTTCTCTCAAATGGAAGGAAATCATTACATGTTAACAGGAAAATTAATTGCAACACCAACCTCTTCAGCCGACTGTGGCACACTTGCTGTGGCTCAGGCATATCAGTTTGAAGTAGTAATGACTAGCGTTGACGGTTATGATCAAACGAACATACCAGTCGTAATTCAATGTCCAGAATTAAAAGGAGACAACTTTTTCAAAGTTGGAGCAACTTACAAAATGGAAGTTTTTGATGCTGATCAACAAGGTTATTCAATCTTTAATCAAGATGTAATTGACCAGTATGGTTTAGGAACCAACTACTGGGCTGGAGATATCGAAAGAATTGACTAAAGACTGAATCTGTCTTTAAACTTAATTGTTTGTCTTCTTGAAATCTCGATCTTAGTTCCACAACTCAATTCGATTTGTAAACCGCCGTTGAACCAACTTTCAATGTTTACAATGTGATTTAAGTTGATTAAGAACTTACGATTCGCTCTAAAAAAGAGCTTTTCATCCATTCTTTCTTCTAAACTATTTAAAGACCTTAAAATTAAGGGCCTGAAGTTTTCGAACTTTACTTTAACGTAATTCCCTTCTGACTCAAAGTATCGGATATCATTCACATTAATGAACCACACTTTGTCGCCATCCTTAATTAAAACTTTGTCACCTTGTCTTAAGACATCAGAGTTCTGAACAGCATCCGGAGTTTTGTTCTCTTCTGCCAATCTTCTGTATACCTCAGATAAGCGTTCAGGATCAATTGGTTTCATCAAGTAATCAAAAGCATTTAATTCAAACGCTTTAATTGCATGCTCGTCATATGCAGTAACAAAAACCGTTCTTGGAGGATTAGACATCTTTTCTAATAGCTCAAGACCTGTTTCACCTGGCATCTGAATATCCATAAAAACAAGATCAGGACTGTCTTTTTCAATTGCTTCTTTGGCTTCAATCGTATTCTTATACTCTCCTATAACTTCAATCTCACTATAGTTAGAAAGAAGACTTTTTAATTCTTCTCTCGCTAATCTTTCATCATCTACAATAATCGTTCTCATGCGTACGTAATTTTAATTTTCGCTTCAACCATCTCTCCTTTTTGATTTATGCTAAAATTAGCATGCTCACCATAAAGAATTTCAAGTCTCTTCTTCGTATTTGCAATTCCTATTCCACTTTCTACCTCACTCCTATCCAGCTTACCCGGATTTGTAACAGCAATGGTCAATTGACGACCATCAAATTCACTTTCTAAAATGATAACTCCGCCATCAATTATTTGGGAAATACCATGCTTAATAGAATTCTCTACAATCGTTTGTACCATCAAGGGTGGTATCTCGCATTTAAGTGAGTTCTCGGCTATTTTATAATCAATCCTTAATCTTTCTTCAAAGCGAATTTGCTCAAGCTCAAGGTAATTCTTAACCAAATCCATTTCATCTGAAAGCTTAACAAGTTTTTGCTTACCTAAATTTATTGATGAACGAAGTAGTGTTGAAAGACCTGTTATAGCTGTTTTCGCTTGCTCAGGATCCAAACCAACTAAAGCTCTAATAGAGTTCAAAGAGTTGAATAAGAAATGAGGATTGAGCTGAGCTCTTAGATTTTTAAGTTCTATTTCGTTTTTAGAGGCGTCCCATTTCAAATTGAGAATCTCTTGCTTTCTTGCCTTTTCAATAAACATGAAGGCCATATAGAAACCAGTCCACATCAAGAATAGCAGCATTGATCTAAAAGATGCAAAGATAAACTCTCCAACATTGAAAGAATAAACAGGGTCTGGTTCAAAGCCTTGAATGAAATCAACCGCTATCAGTTGAGTTGAGAAGAACTCTTGAAACAACTCAAGGATGAATGCTGAGCCCAATGATAATGCTAGAACCCACAAAATTAAGCTCATGATTTTTCCTGACACCAAATCTTTTCTCAAAATGATATATCTAATCATGTGAGAAATAAAAATGGAAAACAGAATTGACGAAGAGATGTATAAGAACAGATTCAATGTCAAATTAAGCTGTTCTGTATTAAAAAGAAGAAGAACTGAAAGCACAAAATAAGCTCCCCATCCGAAGAATTGTGCAAGCCAATAAAAAAGTACTTTTCTTTCCATGATTCTAATTTACGAATCAATCGAATGAAAGTGACATGATTTGTTTTTACTGGAAGTAAAAAACCAATAGAGAGGAAAATTCAGGATGAATGGTTATACGTTAAATCTGAAGTGCATGATATCTCCATCTTCAACTACGTAAGTTTTACCTTCAACATTAAGTTTACCAGCATCTTTACAAGCAGCTTCTGATTTCAACTCAACGAAATCATTGTATTTCATAACTTCTGCTCTAATGAATCCCTTCTCAAAGTCAGTATGGATAACGCCTGCTGCTTGAGGAGCTGTTGCTCCTACAGGTACCGTCCAAGCTCTAACTTCTTTTTCTCCAGCCGTGAAGTAAGTTTGTAGGTCAAGTAATTTGTATGCTGATCTGATTAATCTATTTACTCCAGCTTCTTCTAATCCTAATTCTTCAAGAAACATTTCTCTTTCTTCATACGATTCAAATTCAGCAATATCAGATTCAATCTTAGTACCAATTACAAGTAATTCAGCTCCTTCTGCAGCAGCAATTCCTTTTACTTTTTCAACATAGTCGTTTCCAGATTTAACTGAAGCTTCATCTACATTACATAAGTACAATACTGGCTTGGCTGTTAACAATTGTAAATCTCTTATCACTAACTCTTGTGCTTCTCCTGAAGGCTCAACTGTTCTTGCAGGATTCCCAGCTTCTAAAGCTTCCTTTAGTTTTTCACAAAACTCGTATCCTTTAACAACATCTTTATCACCTGATTTCACAGCTCTTTTCAAAGAGTTTAATTTAGTCTCCACAGTTTCAAGATCTTTCAATTGCAACTCAAAGTCAATCACTTCTTTGTCTCTAACAGGATCTACTGAACCATCTACATGAATAATATTCTCATCATCAAAACATCTCAACACGTGAATGATTGCATCTGTCTCTCTGATATTGGCGAGGAATTGATTCCCTAAACCTTCTCCCTTTGAAGCACCCTTTACTAATCCGGCAATATCAACAATCTCGATAGTTGTTGGAATAACCTTTTCAGGTGATACAATTTCTTCAAGTTGAGCTAGACGATTATCTGGTACAGTAATGATTCCAACATTCGGTTCAATCGTACAAAATGGAAAATTCGCAGATTGCGCTTTCGCGTTTGACAAACAATTAAACAAAGTTGATTTACCAACATTCGGTAATCCTACAATTCCACACTTTAATGCCATGAGATAAAATTTAGTTCGGCGGCAAAGATAAGGGATATAAACAAAAAAAGCCCTCTTGAATTAACAAGAGGGCTTTTTATTTATCAATTTATTTAATGCCTTATCAAGGTGACAGTTCCTTGTCCTTCTCCAGTAGTACCATTCGTGTACACTAGTTGATAGTTATAGAAATAAACTCCGTCTTGACATGGCGCACCACTTGGAGTATTACCGTCCCATTGATCAGTTATTGCATTGAATTCAAATACTGTGTTACCCCATCTGTTAACAATAACAGCTGAGAACGTTTCTACTGCCTGCGATTTATCCAAGAATTGGAAAAATTCGTTTGGTGATGTTGCATCACCAGGAGTAAATACGTTTGGAGGAGTAATCTTTGGTTGTTCGTGAACAATGATTTCTTTACACATTGTATCAGTACAACCATTTTTGTTGATTGCAACTAAACAAGCTTCGTAGATCTCTTCTCCAGTATAAACTGTATCTGCAGTTTGATTAACATCATGTGAAATCCACCAATCTGTTGGGAAGTATCCATGATTTAAGTTCCAGAAGAAAGTAGTATCTGCATTAGGGTTGTTTGGGTTAGCATAGTACTGTGATTGGTTCTGGAACTGAACAGTTACAGGAGCAGTACCTTCACAATTTGCATCTAACTCAGCAGACAATACATTGAATGAAGCGATAGGATTTACAGAGTCAAGTACAATTTGTTGTCTCTTAATACATCCTAAGTCATCAATAGCAGTAAACTCATATGTCCCAGGATTTAATCCACCCCAAGTTGTATTCGTTACTGAATCTCCTGTCATTAAGTTAGTCCAGATATAATCATAGTCAGGTACACCACCAATTGCTGAACCAGAAACTACACCATTACCAGATTGGTAATTGAACAGTCTACAGTAAGCAGATTGTGCTTCAACCTCTATCAACTCAATCTCAGGATTCTGAGTAAGTGTCCATTGATACTCGTTATTACAACCATTCTCATCTAATAAAGTCATTACATAAGTTCCTGCTGGTAAACCACCAGCTGAATTGTTTGTATTCGGAGGATTAGGAACAACACCTTGTAGGTTCCAGTTATATGTGTAATTACCTTGGTTGTTGAATACTTGGTCAGTAATAATACCACCAGTTGAATCACCAAAGCAGTTGATATCCTTAATAGTAAACACACCATATAAAGAATCTGGCTGACCTAATTCAATTTCAATTGAATCTTGACATCCGTTATCGTCAGTTACGTAAGCCCAGTAAGTACCTGCACCAATTGTATTTGCAACATCTCCAGTAATTGTATTATCATGGGACCATGAGAATACGTGTGGAGAAGTTCCTCCAACAATTCCTACATCAATTGATCCATCAGAGAATGCATAACATACAGGCTCATTTGAATTCTCAACAAAAATGTCTAATTCAGTTGGAGCTGTAATCTCAACAGGAATACAAACTTCGCATCCTGCACCAACATCATCAGTTACACATACCGTCCAGATTCCTGGCATCATTGAGTTTTGAGTTGTGTTAGTTGCGTTTCCTGGGATAGTTCCTCCTAAAGGATCAGTCCATACAATAGAAACAACATTTCCTGTTGGAGTTGGTACTGCGGAAATTGTAGCAGCTCCTTGTCCGTCTCCAAAACATTGCTCCCCTTGAAGAGCGGTAATTGTAACGTCAATATAGTGTCCAGCAGAAGTAATAGTAACTGTTGAGTCTGAAACACATCCAGCAGCATCTGAAACAATTATTGGAACAAGTGTTCCTGCAAAATCAGAGTAGCTATCAGTCGTTCCTACAGTTGGAGGATCACCAGCCATAATGATTGTGTATGGAGCTCCTTGTCCAGAAGTTCCTGAAACAGTAACGTCAACATCACCAGTTCCTAAAGTAGGACAATCTGGAGCAGGTACAATAGTTACGTCAGTAATAACTGGTGCAGAGAATACTCCACTTGCACTAGCAACACATCCTTCATCATCAATAATATCAATTGACCAAGCATCATTGTTTCCTAGGTTAGAAACCAATGCAGTACCTGGGTTAGTAACAGATGTATTATCTAAAACACCTTCACCTGTATTAACAATAGTGTAATCTCCAGATCCACCAGTAATATCGATATCCACTCCGTTAATAACTGTCGGAGGGTTACAATTTAAAGAAGAAGTTGGTGTGATCTCACAAGCATAAGTTACTTCAATTGGTGCTCCTAATAAGAAACAGTCATTTCCGTTTTTATCCCAGTCTAATCCACCATTATCATTTGTTCCGTTGGCAACATTTCCGTTACCTCCTACTCCATCATCACCAGCTACAGGCACGAACCAATAAGTTCCACAACCAAAGTTGTTAATAATAGGAGAAGTTCCGTCATTGATATCCATCAAGTCTTCAGAAGGAATAATAAAGTTTAAGAATCCTGGATCAGCTCCTGGATCTCCAGAAATTGGAGCCGCATCATACACTAACCACATTAACTGAGCAGTATAACCACCATCACCAGTTGGTTGAGCGATTGTATCATTCGGTAAAATATAATCATCATTTGAAGTTGCCGACCAAGCATCACCTTGACAAAGGTAAATAGGAGCAACAGTAAATGCATTTGGTGCAGGTCCAACAGGATCTTTTTGAGTTACAAAAGTTCCAGGATCAGAAACACATGGGTCAGGAACAATGATATCACAATCAGTTGCACCTGTTCCGCCAGTTTGTGTTAAAGATAAATCTTGAACTGAATTCGCGTAGTTAGTAATAAGCATTACATAAACCTCACCAACAGCAGCACCAGTAATAGAAGGTGTCTCCATGTTTGTTGCAGAGTATGAACAATCAATTACGTTTCCACCAGTTCCACCATTACCTAAGTTACCACATTCACCTTGGGCAGTACCCAAATCTGTAAACGGTCCCCAAATAATGAAATCGATATCTTGAGGAGCACTTAAGCTCATATCAATATCACCAGCAGTTTCAATCTCAAAATAATACCAAGTAGGATTTGGAGATGAAGACAGGCAGTTATAGTTATTACCTGGATCTTGAACTGAGGCTGCAGTCACACCAGTATTGGCAGTAAAACTTACACCTACATCAGTACAGATAGGTTCCATGTCTGCACAATTTTGATTCGCCTGAGCAAAAGCTAAGGACGACATTAACGACAAACCAACAACAGCCGTCGTTTTTTTAATAGTATTCAACATGTCTAATTATTTCTTTAATTCAACAATCTTGGCTTTTAATTCTGCTCTTTGTTTGTCAGCATTTTCAAACCATTTTGATTCCTCAGCAATTTTCGTTTGCTCTGGATCTTCTAAAATAATTGCTTCTTTAGTATTTAAAGCTGCAATTTGATCTTCGCATTGTTTAATTTGCTCTTCTTTCGATACTTCAACCTTTGTAGTTGCATGTGTTGAAGGAACAAGCTTAATTCTTTCGGGCTTCTTTTTATCGCTTTGAGCATTAACTACAAACGTAGTCCCTAAAAGCAATACAGCTATCATTGTTATTTTCTTCATGTGTTTAATGATATATATTATACAATTCACAAACGGCAATGCAACACATAAAGTTGCACGGCTTTATGCAAAAATGTGTTTTTTTTTTCAGTTGACCACCATCCCGTTAATATTCTTCGGCATTGTGCAAAACTTTAGGAGTAAAAAAAAGGGCACTTTTTAGCTCCACAATAAAATAAATCTAACTTTGACTTTTTATACATAAAACCTCACAATGGAAGTAGCAGAATTACAAGGTATAAGTTCACAAATTAGACGTGATATCGTCAGAATGGTGGCAGACGTTCAATCAGGTCACCCTGGTGGATCATTGGGTTGCGCAGACTTTTTCACAGTACTTTACTTTGAAACAATGAAGTTAGACCCTAAGAATTTTCAAATGGACGGAGCAGATGAAGACTTATTCTTTTTATCTAACGGTCATATTTCTCCCGTAATTTATAGCACACTTGCACATAGAGGATTTTTTGACAAATCTGAATTAGCAACATTTAGATTAATTGATTCTAGATTACAAGGTCATCCCTCACCGGCTAAGAACTTACCTGGTGTCAGAATTGCAACAGGTTCATTAGGACAAGGGCTTTCCGTAGCAATTGGTGCTGCACAGGCTAAAAAACTTAATGGTGACCAAAACATAGTTTATACGTTACATGGTGACGGAGAACTTCAAGAAGGGCAAATTTGGGAAGCTGCCATGTATGCTGCTGGAAACAAAGTTGACAATCTTATTGCTACAGTGGATTACAACCACAAACAAATTGATGGAGACATTGATGAAGTTCTTCCAATGGGAGATTTGGCACAAAAATGGCAAGCTTTCGGTTGGGAAGTATTAGAAATGGATGGACATAACCACCAAGAAATCATTGATACTCTAGCAAAAGCTAAGGCAATGTGTGGAAACGGAAAGCCAATTGTAATTATTATGACAACTATAATGGGTAATGGAGTAGATTTTATGATGCATACGCACAAGTGGCATGGATCGGCGCCATCTCAAGAGCAAAAAGAAATTGCATTAGCTCAGCTTCCTGAAACACTAGGAGACTATTAGGTAAGTGAAGAAAGTAATATTCATATTTTTATTATTGTTAGGAGCTCCCCTCCTATCCCAAGCTCAAGAGCTTACTAGAATCCTTTTCATTTTTGACGCTTCAAATTCAATGAACGGAAAATGGGAAGGAGAAACAAAAATCAAGCTTGCTAGAGAAATACTTGGTGAGGCAATTGAAGACTTGAGAGGAACTCCAAATTTAGAAATTGCTTTAAGGGTTTACGGACATCAATCACCTGTTACCCCAACATTCCAAGATTGTGATGACACCAAATTAGAAGTTGAATTTGGAGCTGATAATTATTCTCGCATCAAAGCATTCATTAATAGAGTTGAACCTAAAGGAACAACTCCAATAGCAAGATCGCTTGAAGCAGCTGCTGATGATTTCCCCGATAAGAATTCAAGAAACATCATCATTTTAATCACAGATGGTTTAGAAGCCTGTGATCAATTTCCTTGTGAGATTGCGAAAAAACTAAAAGCTAAAGAAATTGGAGTTACTCCTTTTGTGGTTGGATTAGGCATTGATTTAAAATACTTGAATGCATTTGACTGTATTGGCCGATTTTATGAAGCTTCTACGAAAGAGACCTTCAAAAAGGTAATGAAGTCTGTGATTTTAGACGCCTTGAACAATACTACAGCTCAAATAAACTTGAACGATATCTCTTCAAAACCCACTGAGACAAATACCTCTGTTTTTCTTTATGAAGCAGGAACTAAAAATCTTAAGTACACTTTCATGCATACCTTAAACTTCAAAGGACAACCAGACACAATTGTGGTTATTGATCCAGCAATGAAGTATGACATGGTTGTCAATACGCTTCCAAAAGTTGAAGTAAAGAATCTAAAACTATATAAAGGACAACACAATATTTTGCCTGCCGACTGCCCTCAAGGAAAACTGAAAGTGCGAATTAAGGGAGTGACGAAAACAAAAGATGTTAAGGTGAGAGTAAGTCAAGACGGAAAAGCCATGACACTTAATGTCCAAGACATTGATGAAGTTCAAAAATACATTGTAGGCACCTACGACATTGAGATATTAACTTTGCCTAGGATCTATAAGAAGGATGTCAAAATTGGACAAAGTGAAAACATTTACATTGACATCCCAGGATCTGGTTTGCTTGACTATAGATCTACAAAAACCAATGTAGCGCAGATCTTTGCTTTGAATGACAATGATGACAGTTCTGAATGGGTTTGTGATCTTGATCCGAAAATTGCAAAAGGAAAATTACTATTACAACCAGGCAGATACAAAATCGTTTATCGTTGGACAGATGCCGTATCAACTGATTATACAAATACCAAAAGTTTCGTTATTAAACCCGGTGGCAATACAGTCATCAACCTATAATCCAAAATCAAATGAAAGACATTGAAGTTATTGACCACAAAGACACCAGATCAGGATTTGGTGCTGGACTTGAAGAATTAGGCAAAACTAATCCGAATGTTGTAGCACTTTGTGCAGATTTAACAGGCTCTCTTAAGATGAACGCCTTTAAAGATCAGAATCCAGAAAGATTTTTTCAAGCAGGAATCGCAGAAGCGAATATGATTGGAATGGCGGCCGGATTGACAATTGGAGGTAAAATCCCTTTTACAGGAACCTTTGCCAACTTCTCAACAGGAAGGGTTTACGATCAAATAAGACAATCTGTAGCATACTCTAACAAGAACGTAAAGATCTGTGCTTCACATGCTGGATTAACTTTAGGTGAAGATGGCGCGACTCACCAGATTTTAGAAGATATCGGTTTGATGAAAATGCTACCGAACATGACAGTAATCTCGCCTTGTGATTATAATGAAACAAAAGCGGCTACAATTGCAATTGCCGAACATAACGGTCCTGTTTATTTAAGATTTGGTAGACCAAAAGTTCCAAATTTCACTGATCCGAATAAAAAATTCGTAATTGGAAAAGCAGACATCATCAATGAAGGTAAAGATGTAACTATCATAGCCACAGGGCATTTAGTATGGAAAGCTATTGAAGCTGGTAAGGCATTATTAGAAAAGGGAATCAATCCTGAAATAATAAATGTACATACGATTAAACCTTTTGATGAAGAGACAGTCTTAAATTCAATTAACAAGACAAAATGTGTTGTTACAGCTGAAGAGCATATGATGAATGGAGGATTAGGAGATACAGTTTCTCAACTATTAGCGAGAAAGCTCCCAAGCCCATTAGAAATGGTAGCTGTAAACGACACCTTTGGAGAAAGTGGAAAAGGTGAAGAACTCCTTACGAAATACGGAATCAATACAAAAGACGTCATTGCAGCTGCAGAGCGAGCAATCCAACGTAAATAGTAGCGCGCATTTGAAAATTGTCAAGGACAATACAGATGACGAGCAACCAGTATTGGTTGACCAAGAGTTATTAGCTGAGTTCAAAAACAGTCCTCAAATTGCCTTTCAGAAAATAGTCAAGAAATATCAAGAACGTATTTATTGGCAAATAAGAAGATTGACTAAAAATCATCAAGATGCTGAAGATGTAATGCAAAATGTTTTCATCAAAGCATGGAATGGTTTACCAAAGTTCAGAGAAGAAGCAAATCTATATACATGGTTATATAGAATAGCTTTTAATGAAACTCATACTTTTTTGACCAAGAGAAGCAAGATGACCAATGTAGATCTTGATCCTCCCCTATTTGAAAATAGACTTTCAACGAATGGAGAAGATATTAGCGGTGAAGAGATTGAAGCAATTCTTTATAAAGCACTAGAAACCTTGCCAGAAAAGCAAAGACAAGTATTTAACCTCAAATATTTTGATGAGCTAAAGTTCAAAGAAATTTCAGAAATGCTTGGAACATCTGTGGGCGGATTAAAAGCTTCTTATCATTTGGCAGTTAAAAAGATTGAAGAAATACTAAAAACGATTTAAACCTTTTGCATAAGTTTAAGTCATAGATAATAATGGAAGAAAAGTTTGACATATTTGATTCACTAAAAAAGACTGAAAAACCAGCTGTACCAGAAGATTTCTTCACTTCTTTCAGTGATAAGTTATCTGCAAAAATTGGAGATAACGCAAATGTGGATGGGATTAATAAATCTCAAAAAGCTGAAGTTCCGGCTGGATTCTTTGACAACTTCTCTGATCAATTAATGGAGAAAATCAATGAACAAGAAACAACAACAGAGACACCTAAAACCAAGATATTCTCACTGAGAACCTTTGGTATTGTTGCTGCTGTGGCAGCTTGCGCCCTCTTAGTATTCAACTTGACGCCAAAAGACGAAGCGCCGAATGTAGTTGTTGATAACACGGTGGATACTGAAGTATTTGAAGAAACAGAAGACGAATCTATTGATGAAGCTTACCTAGCTTTTCTTGATGAAGATGAAATGATTGAATTCTTAATTGAGAATGATGATATTGAATTAGGCGAAGATGAAGAGGTAGCCGACACAGAAATTAATGAAGAATTATACACAGATGATGATCTTTACTACTTACTAGGAGAAGACATTGAGGATTATTATTTAGACGAATTATAAAATGAAAAGACTATTATTCATATTAGGGATTTTGCTTACGACCATATCATATGCTCAACCCGGGCAAGGAGGTAACAAACAGCAAAAGAAAAAAGACCGTGAAGAGCGTATTAAAGCTGAGAAAATTGCCTTCATAACCACTCAACTTGATTTGAACTCAGAAGAGGCAAAGGTTTTTTGGCCAATTTATAACGAGTACGAAGCCAAAGTTGAGGCAAACAGAAGAGCTCATAGAAAAGAAGCAAAGAAACTTAGAAACTATGACGAACTGTCTGAAGATGAAGCCTACTCTACCACAGAGACTCTTTTAAAACTTGAAGTCACGGGAGGAAAAATAAGACAAGATTATTTGAGTAAATTTGCCACAGCTCTTGGTAAAAAGAAAGCGGCGAAAGTATTTCATGCCGAAGAGAAGTTTAAAAGAGAGCTACTTAAAAAAATCAAAAAAGGTAATCATCAAGGACCACCACATGACGGACCACCTCCAGGAGGACCATACTAGAGAATTCTTAAACTCATTGGCGCAAACCAATGAAACCCCTTATTTAATTGATGTCTCAAGAGCGGAAGGGCTTTATATTTGGGACAAAAACGGCAAAAAGTATTCAGACATGATTGCTGGTGTGGCAGTGAACAATATTGGTCACCGACACCCAAAAGTGGTTCAAGCCATTAAAGAACAAGTTGATCAGCATTTACACGTCATGGTTTATGGTGAATTTATTCAAGATTCACAAGTCAGATTAGCAAAAGCACTTCAAGACATCTTACCTGCTTCTTTAAACTGTAATTACATTGTAAACTCAGGTACAGAAGCAAATGAAGGCGCACTGAAACTAGCTAAAAGGTATACTGGTCGTCACGAAATTGTCGCGTTTAAAGGATCTTATCATGGCAGCACACACGGCTCACTTTCTGTATCAGGAAATGAAACCAAAAAAGCGGCTTTTAGACCTTTGCTGCCCGGAGTTTCATTCATTGATTTCAATGAAGAAAAGCAATTAACGGAAATCACTGCCGAGACTGCAGCTGTGATTGTTGAAACAGTGCAAGGAGATGCTGGAGTGAGAATTCCAACAAAATCATACTTAAAAGCACTGAGAACAAGATGTACAGAAGTTGGTGCTCTTTTAATATTTGACGAAATACAAGCTGGGATTGGTAGAACGGGAAAAATGTTTGCCTTTGAGCATTTTGATGTCATTCCTGACATACTAACTTTAGGTAAAGGATTGGGTGGCGGAATGCCAATTGGCGCATTTATCTCTTCAAAAGAGATCATGTCAAAACTGACTCACGAACCTATGCTTGGTCACATCACCACATTTGGTGGTCATCCTGTAGTCTGTGCAGCAGCAACAGCATGTTTGGATGTACTCTCTAAAGAAAATTGGATTTCGCAAGCAGATGCCAAAGGTCAAATATTAGAGGAAATGCTTTCAAGTAACTCAGAAATCACAGAGATCAGAAGAATTGGATTGATGTTCGCAATTGACATGGAATCATTTGACCGAGTGAAACTAGTAGTTGACAGATGTCTTGAATTGGGATTAATTAGCTTCTGGTTCTTATCACATCCTTACAGTTTTAGACTCTCTCCTCCTCTATCGATTACTAAAGAAGAAATCACAGAGGCTGGGAAGATTATTTTACAGGCAATTGAGGAGACTTCTGAGTAAGCTTATTTTTCTGCGATACAATAAGAAGAAATAACCGCCAACTCATCTTTCTCGTTGAATTCGTAAACATCACAAGCAGCAATAAGATTTATACGCTCGCCATGTCTGATAAACTCTCCTGAGCCTTTAACAACCACTTTGTTCTTGTCTTTGATGATTTGATCAGTGGTAAAGATTGTTTGGGCTAATTCTTTATTAGTTTGAGATTTCTCACAAATTGAAACAACTTCCATTTTTCCAGAAACTTCTTTGTCGCCAATAATGTTCCAACAAACATCTTCTGCTAGGTAAGGAAATGTCATATAGAATTTTCCATTTGAAAAAGAT
>CAJXJK010000007.1 GCA_913054135.1 uncultured Flavobacteriales bacterium
ATCAGGAGTAAACACATTTGAATGGGTAATTACTAACGGTACATGTCCTCCAAGTGCAGATCAAATTACAATTACTTTAGACCTTTCACCTACAATTGCTGATGCAGGTCCTGACGAAGCTCTTTGTTTAACAAATACTGCTTTAGCTGGTAATTCTCCAGTTGTTGGTACAGGACTTTGGACATTAGTTTCAGGAACTGGAACAATTACAGATCCAACCGATCAGCATACGACAGTTACATCTTTAGGAGTTGGACCGAACGTTTTTGAATGGTCGATAACAAATGGTACTTGTCCTCCCTCTGCAGATCAGGTGACGATAACCGTTTTAGTTGATACAGACTTTGATTTGATTTGTGATATTGATGATGAAGATGATGACAATGATGGTATTCCTGATATTGATGAATTTGTAGGAGATTCTGATCTAGATGGAACTCCTGATAGCCTAGATCTTGATTCTGATAATGATGGAATTCCTGATATTATTGAAGCAGGTGGAATTGACACTGACGGAGATGGAGAAATTGATTACCCTACTGCAGGTGACCCAACTTCAATGAATGACACTGATGGAGATGGAATGGATGATTCTGTTGATACAGATGACGGAGGTACACCATTGCCATTGACTGATACAGATGGAGATGGGGTAAATGATATGACCGACCTTGATTCAGATAATGATGGTACGCCTGACGCAATCGAAGCAGGTGGTTCAGATGTTGACGGTGATGGTTACTTAGATGGTTTTGTAGATGTTGATACTGATGGCTTTAATGATGTTGCAGATGCAAATGACAATACTATTCCAGGTATTGCTGATGGAGGAACTCCATTACCTAATCTTGATACCGATAATGACGGATTAAAGAACATGCATGATTTGGATTCTGATAATGACGGAATTGCAGATGTGATTGAAAACGGTGGAGCTGATGCAGATGGTGATGGACTATTAGATTCATATTCTGATGTTGATGGAGATGGATATAGTGATGTAGCCGATTCAGATGACAATACCGTAATGGGTCCAAATGACGGAGGAACTCCTCTGCCAAACAGTGACTTTGATATGGATGGATTCTTGAATGCTCAAGATGTTGATTCAGATAATGATGGAATTACAGATGCAACTGAAGCGGGTGGTTTAGATGTTGATGGAGATGGAATCTTAGATGGCTTTGCTGATATTGATGGAGACGGATTCTCTGATCTAGTTGATACAGATGACAACACTTTAGTTGGTGCTGGTGACGGAGGTACGTCATTAGAAGTTCCGAACTCAGATGCTTCTCAGGGTGATGATTATTTAGATATCGATTCAGATAATGATGGAATTCAAGATAACGTTGAAGCACAATTATCGGCGGTTTATTTTGTACCAACAGGTCTAGATTCTGATAATGATGGATTAGATGATGAGTATGACCCAGATAATACGGCTAATATCTTAGTTCCAATAGATACTGATCTTGATGGAATTCCAGATATGCATGACTTGGACTCTGACTTAGATGGTGTTTCAGATATAATAGAAGGACATGATTTAAATGGTAATGGAACTATTGATGGATCTGAAAGCGGACCTTTAAGCTCAGATACAGATGGTGATGGTTTAGATGATGGATTCGATACGGTAATACTATCAGCTGCAACAGCAGGTACAAATGCAGCTAATGGGTCAATTGATCCTTTATTAGATGGGATTTTTGCTGATGCCGATAATCCTGGAACTGGTGATCTTGATTGGAGAGAGGTAGATCATGATGGAGATGGAATTTTAGATTTTGTTGATTTAGATGATGATAATGACGGAATTCCAGACACTGTAGAAGATCTTGATCTTGATATGGATGGAAATCCATACACAAATTTAACTCAGTCAGATAGTGATGGTATTGCCGATATCTGGGATATTGATTCTGATAATGACGGTATAGCTGATATTATCGAAGCTGCTGGCATTGATACTAACAGTGATGGACTCGTAGATGATATCAATGTTGACTCTACTCTTACTAACGATACCGATAATGATGGTTTAGACGATTTTTACGATTCAGATAACGGTGGAATTGACATTCTAAATCCAGATACAGATTTGGATGGGAAAAGAAATTTCCAAGATGAAGACTCAGATAATGATGGAATCTATGATGTTGTTGAAGATGGAGGTACTGATCTTGACAATGATGGAGAAATTGACTCTTGGGGAGATCATGACGGAGATTTAATCCCAGATTATGCTGATGCAGATTTTACAACAGGCTTAGATGATGACAATGATGGTATTGACGATTCTGTTGATGGTGATTTTGTTGGCGGAGGAGATATTGATGGAGATGGTATTGAAGATGCATCTGATGAAGACGCGAATGGAGATGGTTGGGATGATAACTTATTCACTTTAGGTGATGAGGATACAGATTCTCAAGGCATTCCAGATTACCTAGACCTTGATTCAGATAATGATGGAACTCCAGATATTATTGAAGATGGAGGAGTAGATGATAATGATGATGGAGTGATTGATGACTTTATTGACATTGATGGTGATGGAGCTGATGATGATGACATGACTGATGGAATCTTAGATACAGACGGAGATGGAGTTCCTAATCATGAAGATCTTGATTCTGACAATGATAGAATGACAGATACTTACGAAACTGCGAAGCCAGATGTTGATCAAGATGGAATCATTGATGACTTTACAGATTTAAATGGTGACGGATGGCATGATGATGAGGTCACTGATTTAGCCGATTTTGATAATGATGGCATTCCTGATTATATCGATTTTGATACTGATGGTGATGGAATCCCAGATGTAATTGAAGCTGGTGGAGATGATGTTGATGGAGACGGAATGATTGATGACTTCACTGATACTGATGGAAATGGATTAGATGATGGCGGAGCAGTTACACCTGTTGATACTGATGGTGATGGCGTTCTTGATATAATGGATGGTGATTCTGACAATGATGGAGTTCCAGATTGGCAAGAAAATGATACCGATTCAGACGGTCAAGGTCCTGATGATACAGATGGAGATGGTATTCTTGATTATGTTGATTTAGATGACGACGAAGATGGCACTCTAACTGCTGATGAGCTAGATGAAGATGGAGATATGGTTTATGACGATTGTAATGATGATGGACTTCCTGATTACTTAGATCCTTCGCCTTGTCAACTTGAGATTCCTGAAGGTTTCTCACCAAATGATGATGGTGTAAATGACTTCTTTGTGATTAACGGAATCCTTGCTTACCCTGAAGCTTCAATGACGATCTTCAACAGATGGGGAAATAAAGTTTACGAGACTACCAACGGATATGCAAATGATTGGGACGGAAACAATCAATTCGGAATGACAACTTCATCTCGAGAGCTACCGGTTGGAACGTATTTCTACGTTCTTGATCCAGGAGACGGAACAGGAGTGATTAAAGGTTATGTATATCTGAATAAATAAGAATTTGAGATCTAGCAGGATCAACAAAAATAGATAGTATGAAAAATTTATTATTAATAGTAGCAGTAATTGTATCAAGTGTGGGAGCCAACGCCCAACAAGATGCCATGTTTACGCATTACTCGTTTAACACCTTAGGTGTGAACCCTGCCTATGCGGGGTCAAGAGATGCATTAACAGTATTGGCACTTCACAGAAGCCAATGGGTGTCATTCCCTGGTGCGCCAATAACGCAAACAGTTACGGCTCATATGCCTATTGCCAATGATAAAATGGGAGTTGGATTATCAATGATGCATGACAAGATTGGACCCACTAGAAATATGGGGTTCTTTGCTGATTTTGCCTACCGTTTGCAAGTAGGAGAGAAAGGTAAACTAGCTTTCGGAATAAAAGCAGGTTCTAGCTTTTTGTCAAATGATCTTGCCTCAATTTCAACAACTGACGGTGGCGACAATAGTTTTGCTCAGAGCATCACGAGTCAGTTTTTACCAAACTTTGGTGCTGGAGTTTATTACCAATTACCACGATTTTATGTGGGTTTATCTACTCCAAGATTATTAGAGAACGACTATGCTTCAAATACAACAGCAGGTTCTGTTGCTTCTGAATCAAGACACTACTTCTTGATAGCAGGAGGGATCTTTGATTTATCTAAGGATGCAAAAATTCAATTAAAACCAACCACCTTTTTCAAGGTGACAGCAGGTGCTCCAATTGAAGTTGATATAACTGCTTTGCTTTATTTCAATCAAAAGTTTTGGGCGGGTCCAATGTTTAGAACAGGTGATGCTGTTGGAGTGTTAGCAGGTTTAAATATTACAACACAGTTTGCCTTAGGATATTCATTTGATTGGTCATATGGAAATGCAACAGGGAAATATAATGCAGGTTCTCATGAGCTTATGTTGAGATATGACTTTGTATTTAGAGACAAGAAAGATGTCATTTCACCAAGATATTTTTAAGAAGATTTTACCTAAAGAAATTAAGATGAAGAAATCGATATTAATAATTCCAGCCATTCTGCTTGGGTCTCTTTCTCTAGCTCAAGAGATTACAGGTAAAGAGAAAAAAGCTATTGCAGACTATGATGGTTTTTCATATGGTAAGTCTATTGAGAAATATGAAGAGATAGTTGCTACCACTGTAGATCAAAAGAGAATGTTGGCCAATAGCTATTGGAGAACTAATGAACTGTTGCAAGCTGAAGAGGCTTATGCTGAGATTGTGACAACAGAAGGTCATACAGCAGATGATTTATACAGCTATGCATCTATTCTAAGAGAAGTTAAGAACTACGAAAAGTCAGATGAATGGATGACGAAGTTTTCAGAAATGAATGTTTCTGACTCTAGAGGTAAAAAGTATGTTGCAAAGCCGGGTTCTCATGAGTCTCTTAAAAAAGATAGAGGTCAATTTATGGTCAAAAACTTGGACATAAATTCTGAACAACAAGATTTCGGAGCAACTTACTACAAAAGCCAGGTTGTTTTCACATCTTCAAGACAGGGAACCAAGTCTATTCTCAGAAGATATAATAGAAACGGTTTAGCCTTCTTAGATACTTACGTTGGGGATATTTCTGCCCATGGTATCGAGAATCTACAATACTTTAATAACAAGATGAATAAGAAATTTCATGAAGGTCCGGTAGCATTTAATAAGGCCGGAGACATGATGATATTTACATCTAATAATTATAAAGAAAAGGCAGCAGATGGTGTGAGTAGATTAATGTTGTTCTCATCTAAATTTGTTGAAGATAAATGGGCAGAGCCAGTTGCTTTGCCGTTTAACTCGCCTGATTATTCAGTTGGGCATGCGTCAATAAGTCAAGACGGAAAAACACTTTATTTCGCTTCTAACATGCCAGGAGGAAAAGGAGGTACGGATATTTACAAAGCACCAATTAATAGTGACGGTTCTTTTGGAGAAGCTGTCAATATGGGAGATAAGGTGAACACTGAAGGAAACGAAATGTTCCCATTTATCCATCCTGATAACGAGATCTTATTCTTTTCTTCAAATGGACATGTAGGTCTTGGAGGATTAGATGTTATCGTAGCTCAAATCAAAGAAGACAAGTCTATTGGGAAAGTAATGAATGCCGGAGCTCCTCTTAATTCTAACAGGGATGATTTCTCATTTGTTTTAGGACTTGATGGTAAACAAGGTTATTTTTCATCTAATCGTGATGACGGAAAAGGTGATGACGATATCTATTCTCTTGAACTATTGAAAGAGTTCAGTTTCGGAAAAACTATCAAAGGTGTCACAAAAGATAAAGATGGAAACGTACTTGCTGGAGTAGAAGTTAAATTACTTGATGCGGCAGGAGAAGAGGTTGAAACCGTTACTACAGGAGACAATGGTGAATATTCATTTATGGTTCCTGGAGACAAAGAATGGTCGCTTGGTGGTGAGAAAGAGGAGTACTTTGCTGGAAATACAACAGTTTCAACAGCTACGGATGACGACGAAGTAGTTGCTCAACTTTCTTTAGAAAAGGATCCTGGATTATCACTTTATGCTATAATTACTGATAAGGAAACTAAGGCTCCAATTGATAGCGTGCACATCAAGCTTACGGACAATATGACTGGCATCACAGAAGAGTTCTGGACACCTAGTACAGGTGACTTTTTAAAGCCTTTAAAAGAAAAGAAGATAAAAGATAGAGGATCATATAATCTTGCAATGGATGCAAATGGATATGTTGGTAAAACAGTTACCTACAACACGGAGTTTGATAAAGAAGGGAAGTTTGAAATTCACTCTGCCTTAGATTTGTCATTAGACCCGATTACTGTCGGAGTTGATTTATCAAAGATTATTGATATTGAACCTATCTATTTTGATATGAGCAAATACAATATTAGAGCTGATGCGGCCCTTGAGCTCGACAAAATCGTAAAGGTTATGAATGAGAATCCTACCATGGAGATTGAGCTAGGTTCTCATACAGATTCAAGAGGATCAGACGAAGCTAATCTTTCACTATCAGATAAAAGAGCGAAAGCTTCTGCTCAATATGTAAAAGAGAGAATCACGAATCCTGACAGAATAAAAGGAAAAGGATATGGTGAGTCAACACCAACAACGATAGATTTATCTGCCGAAGGTGGAGCCGCAGATTTCAAACTTGTGGAATCATATATCACACCTTTTAAAAGAAAGAACAGAAAGAAATATGACGAATTACATCAAATGAATAGACGTACAGAGTTTATTGTTTTGAAGATGTAATATTGAGCTCGATTAAAGATTTTAAATTGCCCTTTTGAAGCTTTCAAAAGGGCAATTTTTTTGTTCATATGCGGGAACCACGCTTTATGTTCGTCACTTATTCTTTGAATTAATCACTTATTCCCAAATCATTTCACTTATAAACTCAACATTTTTTAATGAAAAACAGGCCGTATCTTTAATGTGTAGAAAGCAATTAATACAATCGTTAAAGGCCTTGTACACTACGTATTAAAACTCTAGATGGAAATTGAAAAACTCCATCTCAAAAAAATTCCGAAGCCGAAAAGCTGAGGTGAAGATTGGGCAAAAGGGTGGTCGACGAATCAATAGATGAATTGGCCACTACTTTGCAGCTTAATCACATAAATTTTATTGAACGTCCTTCATTATGGGGGACGTTTTTTTATTCCCATATTTACTTCATGAAATTTTTGGTCAAAGAACATAAATCAATTGTGAGACTCTTTGATGAATTAAGCATTCCATCTACAGATTATTCATTCAGAAAAAAAGGTGGCCAATTGTTTATTGACATGAAGGGCAAAGATGATTCTTTCTGCTTTTACAGAAAAAAGGAATCTGCATTAAACAAGCAACTTCAATTCGAAGATAAAATCACTTACCATCTAGGACGAAAGAAAGACATTCAGTTTGATAAGTGGGAAGATGTGTTGACTGAACTGAAAGCTTGGATGCAGACATAAAAAAAAGCCGTCCTCATTGAGAACGGCTTTTTGTAATACAATGATTCTTTACTTTCTATTAACAATCTTTTTGGTGGTTTCGAAATCACCTGAAGTTAGTTTTACGAAATAAGTTCCATCAGCTTTGTCTGTAAGGTCAAAGCTAAATAGAGATTGACCTTCATATTGATCGTCAAATACTAATCGGCCTGTTACATCTAATATTTGAACTTGCACAGCATCCTCAAAATTCAATAATTGAACATTGAAAACTCCGTTTGAAGGATTTGGATAAATAGTAAATGTAAATCCGTTTTCAAGTAATCCTAGCTGAGAATCAACAAAAATATCAGCTCTTTGGAAGGTACATCCATTGGCATCAGTAATGGTCACCGTGTAGTTCCCTGATTCTAATCCAGAAATATCTTCGTCTGTTGAACTAAAGCTGTTAGGCCCTGACCATGAATAAGTATAAGGAGCAGTTCCGCCAGAAACTGTAAGGTTAATTTCTCCATCATTACCCATCACTTCATCTGTTACATTTTCTGTAGTCGAAAGTACCGCAGGTTCACCAACAGTTCCACTAACTTGTCCTGTGCACCCATTGTCATCAGTGATGTCAATTGTGTAAGGTCCTGGAGCGAGAGCTGTAAAAGTATCTGACCCTTGATCTCCTGAACCAATGTCATACATGAAAGGTGCAGTTCCGTTTGTGGTGTTTACTTGAATTGAACCGTCACTATCTCCGTTACAACTTACATCTGTGATAGAAGTTGTTGCAGTTACCCCAGTTCCAGTGCCAATTGTAACACTGTTACATCCAACCTGACATCCATTATCATCTTGTAAGAAAATGTCATAGGTGTTAGCGGCAAGACCACTAAATGTGCCTGTTGGTTGAAAAGTGGTAGCACAATCGTTACTATATCCGTAAGGTGAAGTTCCACCTGCAGCAATTATTTCAATTGAACCGTCCATTGAACCTGGGCAAGTTTCATCAATTAAATTAGAGTTCATTGTCAACTCTGTTGGCTCATTGATTACTACATCAATTGAGTTTGAGCAAGCAGAATTATCGATAATAGTTACAGTATAGATTCCTCCGGCTAAGCCGTTAAAAGTTCCAGTAGGTTGAGGACCTGATCCTATATCAAATGTGAATGGTGCGTCTCCGCCAGCCATTGAAACAGTTAATGATCCATTTGTATCACCAAAGCAAGACAAGTCAACCGAAGTACTACTTGCAGTTCCTGAACAAGGAGAAACAACACAGAAATTGTTTATTTCTTGGTCACCAAAATCAGAGTCTGTTGCAATCATTGTTGCCAATGTTGCTCCTGTACCATCTTGAGTGATAGAGTAATCTCCATCAATTGAGCAGTTGTTGTATTGAGCACCTGCTAGTCCATCACCATAGCTATCGTCTATGATGAAATCATAACATCCGGGGTCTAAACAAGTAGTCACTGAAATCAATTCTCCTCCAGCATTATTCACATAAGGACCGCCACTTAACATGACGTTTGATCCACCATCTTGAATTTCCCAAGTGATTTCATCTCCATAACAATCCATGTTTATTTCAAGAGTTACACTTTGCCCGTTTGACATAGTTGAGAATGCACCAGATGAGGCATCATTCCCTGGGTTAGAATCTGCATTTCCGTTAGGTAAATCAGTTGATGCGTTAAAAGTGTGTGAACCAGACCCAACAGTTTGTGCCGAAAGTGTTACGTTTTCAGTTGCACCTGCAGCTAAAGTTCCTGTCCAATTAAATACCTGATTTGGTCCTGCGTCTACATCATAATTGATGGTAACAGAAGTTAAATCATTTGTTCCTTCATTTTTCAATGTTACTTCTGGTGTGAAAGTACCAGAACAAAGAAGACCAGTTGGATTGACAACTGCAGTAATTGCGGCATCATCTGGTAAAGATGGGGTGTTCGGATCCCATCCATCATTTGTGAGTGCTGTACCGCATGAAGAAGGAGATAAGTATGTCGTCATTCCTAATGGATAAGAAACTCCTAATCTTCCGTAATAATCCAATTGGTTGTTATCATTGGTTCCTGAGCATGCTGCCGCACCTCCGTATAATTGTCCTATAATTCTACCATTTTGATCAAAAAGTGGTGATCCAGATGAACCTGGTTCTGTAACTCCTTGATCCCAATCATCAATCATCCAAACTTGTGCGGCTGGTCCTCCAGCTGAAGTGTGATAAGGTGATTGATCTTCTCTACAAATTTTCTTTAAATCTCCAGATGGATGGTGGATTCCTGTGGCTTGAGTTACTGTTTCAGCATCTGAGGCATCCCATCCTGCGAAAAAACAGTTCCAGTTTTGCGCATCAGATACAGTCATATTATCAATCTCTAATAGGGCATGGTCTGCTTGAGTTCCACTTACTAAAGTAGTCGCTCCGTTTGCAGTTTGATCGTAAGGAGGTCCTGGATCTACAGAGTTTGCGGTAGTAGCGCATGACTCATTTCCTACAGGAGATTCCCAGTTAAATCTGAATGCCCAGTTTCCTGTTCCTCCACCCAGACAGTGATTAGCTGTTAAAAAATATGCTGTTCCATCATCACATGAGTTGTTAATTAATGCTCCAGTACAAATACCAGATCCACCAACAACAATCATTGCAACCGATCTAATTTGATCATCCCATCCATTACCTAATGGACAGTTAACATCAATGTTACAATCACCTGATTGGTTCAAAGCTTTCGCCAAATCTTTTTGAATTGGGTCTAAACTTCTGTAGCCATGAATCACATTAGAAATTGTGAATGTTCCCTGGTTTATAACATCTGCCGGTTCTACATACTCAACAATAATCTTATCGCCGTGAACTAATTCAGTACCTAATTCTCCGTCAGATCTATTGTTTCTATTTGTATATGCTCCAACACGGTTAGTTTGTTGTTCATCATACAAATAAAGATATGCACCTTTTGGCAAGTTGTAATCTTCAAATAAAAGGTTCATAGTCATGGCACCATCACATTCGATAGCTAATTGCCATACCTTGTCACCGTTGGGCAGGGTGGTCCAGTTTCCTGAGTTTTGAGGAGTGTAATTAACGTCATACTTATAACCAAATCTCCAAGGAGTATCTTTGGCAGCATCATTAATTTCATCTTCTTCATTAATAGCGGCTTGATCATAACCGGGCATGACCTCAAGAGGAATATCTTTTGTGTCCAGTTTGCCGTTCCAGCCTAAAGGGGAGCCTAAATTTGTGGTTTGAGCATATAGCCCAAACGACAGGCCAAGGCAGGCCAGTAGCGTGTAAATTTTCTTCATGTAAACGTTTTTTGAGACCTACAAAATACGAAAAATAACCCTATCTCATGATAATTGTTAAAATACAAACAGCCATTAATTGGAGTCCTATGAACAAAAAAAAGCCCCGCTTTGTACAGCAGGGCTCAGTTTTTAATGTTTAATAATCCGTTTTGGTTCAAATTTGGTGTCACTTAAAACTGTGACTAAATAGGTACCGGATTCTAGATGAGATATGTCTACTTTAATCTGCTCATTTGCTGTCGCATTAGACTGAGTGTAAACCAGTTTTCCACTCAGATCATAAATCATAATATCTGCTTCAATATCGATTTCAATGAAGAATAATCCATTTGTTGGGTTAGGGTAGATGTTAAATTGTGCCAAGCTACTTTCTTCACCAATAGATAATCCACATTGAGAATATATGACATCACAGTAAGTGGTATCACATCCGTTCGCATCAGTAATTGTTAAGCATGGTGTCCACGTTCCGGCAGCATAAGAATGCACTGGATTCGCATCAGCAGAAGTTCCGCCATCTCCGAAATTCCAGTAATATGAATATGGAGCAACACCACCAAAGGCCGTTGAGATGAAATTGATATCGCATTCTAAAGAATCTGAATACCATTGGAATGCACCTTGAGTATTACATGGTGAAGCGCCACAATTAACAAATACTTCCATAGTGAATGAATCACTGCATCCTCCAACAGAATCGATAATAGTCATAACCACAATATAAGTTCCGTTAGTTGAATAGGTGTGAGTCGGATCTGGATCATTTGATGTGTTTCCGTCTCCGAAATCCCAGTAATAGTCATACGTAAGAGGATCGTTAAATCCAGGGACGAACCATACAGAATCACAAGCAATAAATGCAGGATTGAAAGACGCATTACAAGATGTTGTTGGACAATTTGTTGTCAATAATTGGCATGACGTAGTATCACATCCATTGGCATCCGTGACAGTTAAACAAACCTGATAACTATTTGCTCCTCCAGAATATTGGTGTACAGGATTAACGTCACTGCTTGAGTTTCCGTCACCAAAGTCCCAATAGTAGTTGTATGGCGCTTGGCCTCCGAATGCAGCACCGTAAAATGCAACTTCACAATTGTTAAAGTTCATAGTGTAGGTGTAGTCACTAATTACACTGCAGTTGTTTCCGCATGCAACATTCACAGGGATTGTTATGATATCTTGACAACCACTGAGAGAATCAGATACAGTCAGAACAACATAATATGTTCCATCACTAGAGTATGTGTGACCGAAGTAGTCGTCCGTAGATGTGTTTCCATCACCTAAGTCCCAATAGTAAGTGTATTGAGGTCCTTGAGATGCTGCGTAGAACACAACTGTTTGACAATCTTGATAAGTGTAAGTGAACTGAGCATCACATGAAGTTGGATTACATTGAGAGACAGCAATATCACAGATTGTGGTATCACAACCATTAGCATCTGTAATTGTCAAACATGGTGTCCATGTTGTAAAGGCTGGGTAGTAGTGGGTAGGATGAGCATCAGTTGATGTGTTTCCGTCTCCGAAATCCCAGTAGTAACTATAAGGAGCTGTTCCGCCAAATGCAGTTGAAACGAATTGCGTGTAACAATTAGGATCCGTGTTGTAGTCAAAGGCACCTTGAACATTACAAGGAGTCACTCCACAATTAATTGTCAAGGTAAGAGCTGTTTGATTGAAGCAATTGAATAAAGTATCCGTGATTGCTAAATAAACAGTGTGAACTCCGTTTGCAAATGTGTGAGCAGGGTTTTGTTCTGTACTTGTTGTTCCGTCTCCAAAATTCCATAAGTAAGTCATACCTGCACCTGAAGCAACTGGTACAAAGTAAATTGAATCACAGCCAATATAAGTGTATGTAAATGTTGGGTCGCATTGCGGCGGATTACATTGAGAAGTAATGATGTCACAAATTGTGGTATCACATCCGTTCGCATCTGTAATTGTTAAACAAGGTGTGAATGTTGATCCGTTTGGATAAGCATGAGTCGGGTTCTCTGCAGAAGATGTGTTTCCGTCACCGAAATCCCAGAAGTAAGTGTATGGTGCTTGTCCTCCATATGGAGCAGGGTAGAATGTCACGTCACAATTGTTGAAATTTTGTGTCGTCGTATATCCGCCACTCACTGAGCATCCTCCACAACTAACTTGAAGTGTCATGTAAAACTGATCAAAGCAACCTGATAGTGAATCACTAACGTAAAGGTAAACGACATGTACACCATCTGCAAAATCATGAGTAGGCGTAGCCTGATTTGAAGTGTTTCCGTCACCAAAGTCCCAGAAGTAGTCAAAGTTTAATCCTGAAGATGCAGAGAAGAATTGTATTGTATTACAATCTAAGTAAGTGAATGTGAATTGAGCATCACAAGAAGGAGGTATACAATTTACAGTTACTTGCTGGTAGATTGTAGTATCACAGCCATTAGCATCCGTGATTGTTAAAGTAGGTGTGTAAACCGAATAACTAACATAATCATGAACAGGATGTGCGTCAGTACTTGTTTGACCATCACCAAAGTTCCAGAAATAAGTGTAAGGAGCCGTTCCACCAAATGCCGTACTGATGAATTGTGTGCTACAATCTAAAGAATCAGTGTACGCAACAAAGTCTCCTTGAACGTTGCAGTTTGCAATTGTACAGTTGATGTCAATAGTTTGGAAAGTTTGGTCTCCGCAATTATTTATTGAATCAAGTACTACTAATTGAACAGTATAAGTTCCGTTCGCGCTATAAGCGTATACAGGGCTTTGATCAGAGCTCGTTCCTCCATCTCCAAATGTCCAATCATGAGTGTATTGTGGACCAGTAGCAACTGGTGTAAATATCACAGAGTCACATCCGATTAGCGTCCAAGTGAATTGTGCATCACAAGGCTGATAGGTGCAATTTGAGAATAAACTCATACAAATTGTGGTATCACATCCGCTTGCGTCAGTAACAGTTAAACATGGCTGGTAAGTTTGGTTGTTAGGGTAAGTGTGAACAGGATGAGCATCAGTAGATGTATTTCCATCTCCAAAATCCCAGCTATAGTTATAAGGTGCAAGACCTCCATATGCTGAACTGATAAATACAAATTCACAGTTCCCATTTTGCTGGTAAGTGAAATCGGCAAAAGTGGTACAGGTAGATCCGCAATTAATTGTAATCCATTGAGTTGTTGAGTCAGTGCATCCAGATAATGAATCTTCTAAGTAAAGTGATACTTGATATACACCATCTGCAAAATTATGAATTGGATTGGCATCAGTTGATGTGTTTCCATCTCCAAAATCCCAGAGATATGTGTAATTTAAGCCATAACTCGTTGGGAAAAAGTATCCACCATCACAGCCCACAAAGTTGTAACTAAAGCTAGCGTCACAAGCTGTAGGGTTACAATAAGCTTGAACAACATCATAAATTGTTGTATCACATCCGTTAGCATCCGTGATCGTCAATGAAGGAGTATATGTCGCTTGAGTAGGGTAGGTGTAAACAGGGCTTGCTAGGTTTGATGTTTGTCCATCTCCAAAATTCCAGAAGTAAGTGTAAGGTGCAACTCCGCCATATGCTGTGCTCACGAAACTAACGCTACAATCTGTTGAGTCAACAAAGTGAGCAAAGGCTCCCTGTACTGAGCATGATGTACAGTTAATTGTCACCGATTGAGTAATAATGCTTTGGCAAAGCGTAACTGTGTCCATTATGGATAGTGAGACTAAATAAGTTCCGTTTGTTAAGAATTGATTTAATGGGTAGGGATCAGTTGATGTGTTTCCATCATTGAAATCCCAGAAGTAAGTGAATTGAGATCCTACACTAGTTGGGTAAAAATAAACTGAATCACATCCTGCAAATGAATAATTGAATTGTGCATCACATGATTGCGGAATACATTGTTGTTGAACTGGATAACAAATAGTCGTATCACAACCTGATGCATCTGTCACTGTTAAACAAGTGTTGTAAGTTGCGTTATTAGGAAAGGTGTGAATTGGGTTTGAATCAGTAGATGTACCTCCATCTCCGAAATCCCAGTAATATGAGAAAGGGCTTATACCACTGACAGTACTTGCGAAATATGTTTCACAGTTGGCTGAGGTATAAACAAAGTCTGTAAAGAGATTACAAATTGTGGTACAATTGACTGTTACTACATCTGTATTACTTTGAAAGCAGCCAGCAACTGTATCTTGCAGTGTCAGGATGACCGTGTAAGTTCCGTTGGTTGCGTAGTTGTGTGCTGGACTTTCCTCCATACTGGTATTCCCATCACCAAAATCCCAGAAATACACGAATTGTGATCCCATTGAATTTGGCACGAACCAAAGCGAATCGCAATCAACAGTTGTGGTTGTGAATGTTGGGTCGCATTGTGCGTTAGAGATTGTTGCAAAACTAATTAGGGCAATTAGGAGGCTCAAAAATTTTCTCATTGTCGTAAGTTAATTGTCAATTGATACTTTAAGAACGAGACGATTTTTGAATGGTTGACTGAAAAAAGAAAAAATAATGTTCTTCAGTAAAACTGTAAATTAATTAACTTTTAAAAAGTGAATAGCAGTAAGGGAAACCGATTTTTTTATCGATTAAAAATAAAATTGCTTAGATGAAAATTATTATTTGCCCGACCAAGTTTTCAGCTTAAAACAAGATTCCCATGAAGAGAACGTCATCAATTTGATCAAAATCGGCTTGCCAAAGTTCGAAGTTTGAAGCCACAGAATCAGAGTAATTTTCTTTTTTATGTTCTCTCAATCCTTCTATGATTTTCTTCGTTCCTGAAAGCTTAAGTTTACGACCATCTGGTCCACCAAACTGATCAGGATAACCATCAGAGAATAAGTACAGTGAATCACCAGGGTTCATCTGGAATTTTTTAAGCGTGAATTCAACTTCATTTGATTCACCCCCACCAATTCCGCGTTTGTCACCACCAATGATATCGATTTCACCTTTTTGCTGAATGTAAGAATGACGCTTGGCAGCACTCAATATCACTTCGTTGGTATTCGTGTTTATCTCACAAAGTGTTAAATCCATTCCGTCTCTTGATCTGAAAAAGTCAATTTCTTTAGTGTCACTCTCTTCTTGCTGATGAAGAATTTTTTGAATCTCATCATCTAATTTCTCTAATACTTTTTCAGGGGTTAACCACTCACCCGAAGTTTCCATTAGTTTATAAAGGTTTCTCAAAGTTGTGGAACCAATCATACTCATAAATGCTCCAGGAACACCATGTCCTGTACAATCACAACATCCAACAATAATTTTGTCTTCGTATTCTCTTATGAAATAAAAGTCACCACTTACTACATCTCTAGGTTTGAAGAAGATAAATGAGTGAGGGTAGTATTTTGCGAGAGCGCCATCTTTAGGAAGTATTGCAGACTGGATTCTTTGAGCATAATTAATACTTGATGTTAAATCATTATTTATCTCTTCAATTTTATCAGCCTTTTCAACAACTTCTTTAGTTTTTATTTCAAGTTGATTTTCAAGATATGCTTGAGTTGCTTTGAATCTTCTTACTCTCAATCGAATAACGACCAGAACTATTCCGACCAGAGCTAATAAAACTAGGAGGTAGAACCACCATGTTTTCCAAAATGGTTTAGCAATAGTTATTTTGATGCAATTCTTTATTGGAGAACAATCACCATCCTCATTACATGCAATTAATTGAAGTTCATATTCACCGTCAGCAATTCTACCGTATGTAGCCGATTCTTCATATGACGGATTAGAGAATATGTGATCATAGCCTTCGAGCTTAAATTTATAGGTGACATCCTCAGGATTTTTGAAGCTTATGCCAATAAAGTCAAATTGGATTCTGTAGTTGTTATAAGGAAGCACAATCTCTTCGTCAATGCTATAATTTTTTTCATTGATTATTACTTTCAGCAAATTGACTACAGGTGCGATTCTGTTCTTCTTATCCTTACTAGGGTCATATTTGATTCCGCCATTATCTGAACCAATCCATAAATTAGATTGCTCGTCTAAGAACATAGCGTTTAAGTTAATTTGAGAATTTATGCCAGATTCATGATCAAAAGTTTCAACTTCTTCAGCATTAGAAGATAGTTTGGTAAGTCCACCTCTATGTCCTACCCACATAAATCCTCTGCTATCAGTGTGCAGAGCATAGCAAAAGTTCGATTTAAGGCCATCATCAGTTGAAAAGTTAACAAATGATTTACCAATTTTTTTGTAGATCCCCGATTCTGCCGTGGCAAGCCAAATATCGCCTTTAAGATCTTTTGTGATTCCAATAACCTCTAGTTCACCTGTGTTTGTAATTTCGAATTCTTCTATTGATGAATTTCTTAGGGCGTACAAATACCTACTATGAGTTCCCATCCAAATTGTTCCTTCATCATCAGCCATCACAGTTTTTATTGCGTTATGTGCAAGGCCCATTTCGGTATCAAACAAATTGGTGGAATTATTAGCGATATTATAAACTATTAGTCCGCCATCTGTAGCCACCCAAACCGAACCATTATTCACGGTTAGTTGATTTACCTTGTTTTGTAATGAGCCATAATCCCATTTGATTTTGTTTACTTTGTCAGTTCTCAAATCAATAGAATACATACCATCTCTATGAGTTCCCACCCACATAACTGAATCGCTTTGGTAAAGAGAGGTGATTATGTTATTAGATAGACCATTTTCATTATTGTAAAACTTCCATTGTTCTTCCATGGACGGCGAGATCCTGATTAATCCATTTTCGACTCCAAACCACTTTGTGTCATTATCAATCCAAATTGCACTGACATCATTTCCATATTCATTTGGATCGTGACTATAAAAAGTGAAAAAATCATCAATTAATGTGGAAAGACCTGCACCAAAAGTTCCTACCCAAATATTGCCTTCTCTGTCTTGATATACAGATTGAACGTAATTACTTGACAGGCCAGTATCCTCATTGTAAGCTGTTACTCTAAAGTCACTGTTTCCTGTTGAGTCAGTGTGAAGTTTGATTAATCCTTGCCCATAGGTTCCTAACCAAATATTGTTGTCTTTATCTTCAAGAATTGTTTGAATTTGATACACTGATATGTCAATATCACTATCCCAAGATCTAAACTGAAGTTGCTCGTCTAATCTTGTCTTTACTAAATCACCATTTTTCATTCCAACTAGAAAGACACCTGGGTCATTGGAAGGAGAAATTGCAGAAATCCATTCGTCTTCAAAGTAAGATGCCGTAGATACCCATTTACCTTCAGGTTTTTGAATGAGGATTAGGCCTTCATCCGTCCCAACCATAATGCTTGACTCATCTATGCATTGAATTGAGAAGAAATTCTCTTTTTCGAAAGATCCAATTTTCATTGGTACGTTATCATCAATCATGAATAATCCTTCACTTTGACTAATGAAAAAGGTGCTTGAACCGTTTGAAGAGATACCATTAATTTTACCATCTACCAATCCTTTAGTTCTGATTGATGAGAAGTCTTCTCCATTAAAATTGGTAAGGCCACCTTCATTGTGTCCGAACCATTGCAATCCGTCACCATCCACGTGAGAACAGGTGATAATGTCTTCGGCTAAGCCATCTAATGTAGAAAAGCTGACAAAGTTTTTACCATCAAATTTTGCTAATCCTTCACCTGTCCCAACCCATAAATAACCTTGCGGGTCCTGGTTTATAGAGTAAATGAAGTTTTGCGAAATTCCATCTTCTGTCGTGTATTGATTAAATCTATACTCTTGAGCGCTGGAGTAAACACTTGTAAATAAAAGAAGTAGGAGTATAAATTTGCTCATCAGTGTCTTTTAGGAAATGCCAGTCTCCTCGTTTTGGAGTTTTGGTACCGTGCCTATTTGAATTCTGCTCACAGGCTTGGTTTCTCCTTATTGATTCGTAATATAGAAACTTACGTTATTATTCACGGTAGGTTTCGTTTATTTTTATGAATCTTTTAAAGGTTTTCTAAGATTTTAATTCAATAGGAGTCATGACTAAAACATCTCCTACTAATTTTCTGAAATCATTCCCAGTTTCTTCCATTTCGAAATCGTCCTGATCATATCTCCATTCTATTTGGATTTTACGAGAATGTTGCAGAGTTTTCATTTCTCGCATCATATTGATTAAAACTTTTGAAGAAACCGTGTTGTAATATTCTAGTTCGATTGAAACTTTTAAAATATCCGCTTTAGATTTATAAAACTCCTCTAACCAATTTTGAAAGGGCGAGAAAAACGAGCGTGCATCCTCAGGTAAACTCTTACCAATAATCGATAGTGTTCCTTTTTCAATGTCTCCTTTAATTTCAGGTGACTTTTCTGTTTCTGGTGCAAAAAATGAATTTTCCATTTGGGTTAATATGACTTACCGCAAAATAGTTGAACACAAAGATTAACAAGGGTTTAAGCTTTGAGTCAAATAAAATTGTGAATTTCAATTACTTTGGGGTTATTTTAATATTGGTTTTTGGTTTCGGCACTCCTCCAATTGGTATGGTGAAGAAGGGTAAAGTTTCACCGTATTGATTGGTGATATAAAAGCTTACATTATTATTTTTTGCAGGATTCTTCTTGTTTTTATGAAACTGAACATCAAATGTTGATTCTTTCTCTTTCTCAAAGATTTTATGTTCACTCTTCATCCATTTTCCTTGACCTGACTTTTTAAGAAAGATGGCATATCTTGAATTCGTTATTATTTTCAATTCTCCATCATTATCCCAATCAAAATTTCCTTGTTTAACTGAAATTGTTCTGTTATCAATATATGGGTATACATGTGAGATTTCCTTCGGGTCTTCATGCATTCTAAAAGTGTATTCGTAGGTGAACGCATTTCCTCCTTCAATCTCAATATTTTTTGTTGGTGAAGTACTTAAGAAATAGCGATATAAATTACCGTCATCACCACTTATTCCCTCTGCAATAATTTTGAATACATTTCCGCCAACTTTTTTCCAGTTTTCACCCGAAGTAGGGTTTAAGGGACCGAATGTATACCATTTGCCGTCGTAATCAGTACCAAATGTTTTAGAGTGCAAGAGGTTACCACTTTTGTATTTTCCAATTGGACTTGAAGATCTAGCATCTTTTTCTGTAACACAACCTTTTCCACCATAAACAGAAAACTTTGTTTTCGTATTGTACTTACCTTTTTGTTCATCATGTTTCCCACTTGCGCCTGGATCATATACTCTGATATAAACAGGGTCTTTATGAGTGCTAGGGATTACAAAAAAGAAGGTTTGTGAGAAATCATCATCACCCCAAGATTTGCTTCCTTCTTTGCCGAAAGTACAAAGGAAAGGAATGTTCTCAATTTTTGCAGGAACCTGTTGTGCTTCTGCCTGGTAAGACAATAAGAAGAGTGCTGTAAATGCTATAATAATTTTCATGATATCGTTTCTTTCAATAATTGAGCCAACTATTTTAAAAGTGTGAACTCTACTCTTCTATTTTTTTGTTTCCCTGCTTCATTTTCATTCGAAGCTATTGGGTTTGCTTCTCCGAGTCCTCTTGATGTAATTCTTTTTACATCAATTCCAGCAGCTGCTAGGTAATCTTTTACTGCATTAGCCCTCTTCTTTGAAAGATTCAAGTTATACTCAGGAGCACCACTCGCATCAGTAAATGCTTCTATGAGCATATTTAAATCTTTATTTTGGAGTAAAATGTCTCTAATTAGCTTCAAATCTTTCTCAAAAAGAGGCTTGATTTGCCAACTTCCTTCATCAAACTGAAGGTTTTCAAGAACAAATGCTTTGTCAATTTGGAAGTCATCCAGTTCACTTTTTGTGAATGGTTTAACTTCAGCATTCTCAAAACCATCCTTTTTAAGTTCTTTCCATACTGGGTGGGCCTGTTCTATATTTTTAAATTCACCCACTAAATACATATAGCTTTTTTCTTCTTCAATGTATTTGATTCTCACATTACCATATTTCTCAAGTCCCACCCTAAATGCCTTATCATTTATTATTGAGTCAGATTTCAGAGCTTCAATAGAGTAGAGGTAGGTAGAATCATTATCACCATTAGGAGTTGAGGCAATGTTGTGTTCTGTTGGATTTAGCCTTTCTAAACTTGACGAGGCTTTTTCAGTACAATTTATTTGCTTCGTAACACAGTATTTTGTGCCGTCATCTTTTGAAATAATACCTAAAGTGATTGAATGAGGACCTTCAGTACTGATTTTGTGTTCAGCAGTTATTCCTTTTAGATGTGTTCCATCATCAAATGTCCAGTAATAACCTTCAGCATTTAGATTTGAGATGTTTGTTCGCTCTGCGGATACCAAAAACTTTTCATTTGGTGCAACTGCATTTGCAGAAGAAATATAAGCTTGCTCAGTTTCTTCTAAACTAAGGTGGAAATAGTTTTGTTCAAAGTAAACTTGATCTACAATGGTGTCAATTACATTTAAATAAATGTCATATTCTCCAAAACCAGGAAAGCAATAGTCAACTGAGATACCTCTCTTTTTGACACCTTGAATGTCCCATTCATAGATTAGCCCAGGAGTGTCATCAAAGCTCATGGCGTTTTCTTCTTCAAGTAAATAGCAAAAACTCACCTCGGTCAATTCAGTACAGTTATCAAATGTTGGAAAGAGAGAATTCAATTTATAGATTTCATCCATTCCTCCACGATCAGATGAAAGAAAAGCTGTGCCCAGATTGTCTGTTGAAGTAAGGTGAAAATCATTTGCATCACTATTAATTGGAGCAGGTAAAAGAACCGCTTCATTACCTTCAGAATGCTTATAGACATCTAGATCTGGCTTCGAACCTCTGTTTGATGAAAAATAGATGTTTCCTCCAATGACCGTAGGGAAAACTTCTCCCTTATCAGTGTTCACTTCAGCACCGAGGTTTGTTGGTTTAGTCCATTCCCCATTTGTGAATGAAGATTTGTAGATGTCAAAAGATCCGAATCCCCCCGGCATATCAGATGCAAAATAGAGTGTTTTTCCGTCTTCACTTAATGCAGGATGGGTGATATTATATGAAGTGTCATTGTAAGTGAATTCATTCAATAATTGCCATTTCCCGTTTTTTTTGTTCGAAAAATAGATGCCTAATTTAGTATTGGCTTTCTCCAGCTTGCTCCCGTTCAAATATTGCAATTGATTCTTAGAGACTGCTGCAAATTGATTTTTGGACCCAAATGCAATAGGTCCATCATGAAGTGCTGAACTAAATCTTTGGTCAAATACTGATGTAGCATTAAAGTCAGTGGTATCTAAAATGTAAAGTTCATTTGTATTTCTGTTTGAAGCGTCTAAATAAGTAATCTTCATGTTACTCTTTTGATCACTACAAACGATAATCTTATCTTCAAATTGAACAGGGGCGTATACGTTACCTTTTAGCCCAGTTTTCACCTTTGTAATTTCATACTCTTGACCAAAACTGATTAAAGAAATGGTAAGAACTAATATGGTGAGTACAGCTTTTACCATTGCAAGAATCTAGGGTTTTGTGCTTTCGTTTTATAAAGGAAATTGTACTTGATGCCAAGTTCATGAGATCCTGAAGAATAGCTTAACAAATCACCTAATGGTATCCCTAATGAATACATAAAGCTTAATTGCTGATTCGCATTGATCTTAAATAATGCAATAATAGATTCTGAAGTTCTATAAGAAACTCCTGCTTCAAAAAATCGGTTAAATTCTGCCATCAAATTCAGGTCAATTTGAGGAGTTGTACCCATGTTATATTTTAATAGAAATGAAGGCTTTAACTTGATTTTTGATCCCGCATCAATTTTTAAACCACCGCCAAGATGAAAATTATAATCAAGTGGACTATGAGACATAGTGAGTCTACCGTCTTCAATTTGACTGTTAAACATAAATGGAATTGAAAGACTTACGAAATATTTCTTTGAGCCGTAATACACTCCAAAGCTTGAGTTGGGAAGTATTGAAAGTGGTGTGTCTGTTGAGAATTGCTCATCACCGGTATCATATGTTTGAAGTTCTGAGTGGTAAGATCTTACAAGGTTAAGTCCTGCGGCCACACCAAAGCTCAGCTGTGATGATTTCATCTTGATTCTATAGGCGTACGTTCCATAAAAGCCTGTATTTCTGTCTACTCCAATTTGATCTGCGAACAATTGAAACCCTACAGCTGAGGATTCATTTTTAAGTGGCGAATGAGCTGATAAACTCTGGGTAAGAGGTGCGCCTGGGAATCCTATCCACTGCGCTCTAAAAGATCCTGAAATTGACCAAGCTTCTTCACTTCCTGTAAGAGCTGGATTCAAAGGAACGCCGTTAAACATGTATTGTGTTCTGATCGGAGATACTTGCCCAAAAGCTGTCACTATTGACACAAAAGATAATATGGATAAGATTAATTTCATTTTTTAATTACCAAGTATCCTTTATAAGTTAGCGTGTCATCTACAATTAAAATGTAGTAATAGGTGTCATTCATTAATGTTTCTCCTGAAGAATCTGTTCCTTTCCAATCATTTTGGTAATTCTCTGTTTGGAATACAGATTGACCCCAACGATTCATAATGTTTAATGAATTCGGCAATTCTTCAACCCCATCAATAATAAAAGTGTCGTTTTTGTCATCATCATTTGGAGATATGGCTGCAGGAATGAAAATTGAATTCACAGTAACAATGACGTCATCTTTGACTGTTGGACAAGAGCCGTTATAAACTGTCCAGGTAAATACGTTGGTGCCTTCCATTAATCCGTTTACTGAAGTAGCTGGATTGCCCATTTCAACAATGTTTGCTCCCTCAAGAGTTGTCCAGTTTCCAGCCCCGACATTTGTTTCGACAGCATTTAGGTTTGTGAAAAATCTGTAATTCAATACAATATCGTCTCCTGCATCAGCTGTTGGTTGCTCATAAAATGTAATGTATAATGTGTCCTCGTTTTGGCAGCTTCCTTCTTGCTCATGCCATACAAATTCGTGCAACCCATAATCGGCAACAGTGATGTCGGCATTATATAAACTTGAATCATTTGTTGTAAAATCTAGGTCTGAATACCAATATCCAGATACTCCTGAATCATAAGCAAACATTTGAATGTCAAGTCCACAAGCGACCGTGTCAATACCAGCATCTGGGGTAGGGATTCCAATAACGGTTATTGGATGGGTTAGACTTTCATCACAGGCTGGAGTTCCTACTGTGTAAGTGATATCTGTAGATCCAGCACCCACAACGGTTGGGTCAAAATTGTTTCCAGTCATTCCGTTTCCACTCCAAACTCCAGGTGAAGAACCGGTCACAAGTAATGAGAAGTCAACAATTCCATCCGCAATACAAATCGGCGTTGGCATTGTCCAAGAAGAATCTAAATCAGGAAGAACATGAACTATTTGAGTAGATGTGTCATGACATTGTCCGTATCCAGTAATGTAGTCAATTGTGTAGTCTCCACTTAATCCAGATAAATCAATGATTGAACCTGCGTTAATGGATGTTCCTTCCCAGAAACCACCAACTGATGTCGTGCCTGATATGAAAAGATTGTTTAAATCAAAAGTTCCAATGTTCTCACAAAGTGTATCCAATAATTGAGTTGTTGGATTTAATTCTTCAACCAAAGTGATTTGGAGGGTTAAACTATCTTCACAAGTTCCGTTATCTACTACATGAGTCACATTGTATGTTCCGCCTGCTGTAGTTGAATAATCTAAGATCTCATTCATAGAACCAGAATGAGTGGCAGAGCCAGATCCTCCGTAGCTATAAAAAGAGCTTGTTTCGCCAAGTATTGTTTGAACCGAGTCACTTAGGTCAATGAAAGTATCGGGTAGGCAAACAGTGTCTGGAATCCAGAAAATGTCATTGATAGGTGGAAGTATTTCTATTGAGAATGAAGATGTCGTAGCACACAAATTCGGAGTTAGGTAATCAATTGTGTAGTTGCCAGGTGTAGTTGTATTTAAACTGATTTCTCCAGTTGTAGTATTCACGATTTGTAGGTTGGTCGTTACTTCCGAGAAAGTTCCGCCGGCAGTTGCTACGTTATTGGGAAGAACGTTTGCTCCGGGGGTGCAATAAGAAAGGTTATAGTCGAAAGTAGCATCCTGTAGGGGTTCAATAACAAAGTCAACTGAGTCAGTCACTGGGCAAAGGCCATTTGTTGTGTAGTACACTTTGTAAACTCCTGGCGTACTTCCGGATATATCTACTTCTCCAGTAAGGGGTACAATAGAAATTAATCCGCTATTTGCACTCCAACTTCCTCCTGGTGATGTGACTGAAGTTGGGAGTTGATTTGAAGCTGTTTCACAATAGTTAGTTGTAGAATAATTGAATGAAGCGTCATCAGCATTATTGATTGTTACGTCAAAAGTTTCAATGCAAGGGAAAACCGAATAAGAGATTGTGTAAACGCCTGAGGTAGAGGTTTGAAGATTGATTTCACCAGTAGAGCTGTTAATGACTACACCTAGCGGAGAGGCGGTAAATACGCCTCCAAGGTCACCTGTTATTGTTGGGACAGGGTCAGGGTCAATAACCAAACAATAAGTTGCTGCCCCATAACTGAAAGCTGCGTCACATGACGCTACTTGGGCACCAACAGAGTAAAATGCTGGATCATTTATTGAATTGAAAGTTGTAGCCAACCAATCAGCATCTCTTGCAATGTTTGAAATTCTAATTTCGTCTTCATAACCATCCAGCTCTGCAGTTGCAGCTAATTCATGATCTTCTCCGACTCTCAGAAATGAAAGTGTTCCTCCGGTAGGATCATTCACATAAGAAATCGGACCTTCAATTAGGGCTCCGTCTTGATAAAAGAATAATTCGTTTGCAGTTGCGTCTCGGGTCACAGTTAGCATGGAGAATCCAGCCGCCATAGAAATTGTATTCGTAGTAACCGTCGATTCGACTGCAGGAACAGCTCCATATTCCCAATCCATTTGCATTCTGCCGTCGTTAAGTATGTTGAAGTAGTATAGGAAATTCCTGTTCTCAGTAGAAGCAGAGCCTCCCATTCCTAAAATTGTATTGTTTCGAGAACCAGCACTGTATGACTGAAAGTCAACCCAAGCAGATATTGTCAAGTCTCCAGTTATATGAAGGTCTGGGTCAATTAATGAGGATAAATTGTCATTCGCAGAAGTGAAGTCTCTACATTTTGCAGCCGCGCCGACAGTGTTGTCAACTGTACCTGCATTTGTCAGGTCGGCATTACTTGAGGTTCCATCTAAAAAGTTACCGGTTAAATGATAAACCCCTTTGTAATTAGCATCCCATGTTAGGTCAGAAGATTGATCTGCGAGAATGGTGGCATTTCCATAATTCATCCAGATTTCGGTGTCTACTGTTGTGCTAAGAGTTGGGATCTTAACCCAGGCCGTGAATGCGCCAGTCAATGGGTTATACGACTCCAATTGATGTTCAAGTTCTGTCAAGCCATCATTAAGACTAAACTTAATGTCCCACCCATTTGCACTTTCCATTTCACCACCAAAAGATGAATACGCCATTTGGGCGTCCGTCTCACTAATCATGATAGGAAAATCAACATGGTCACCAAGACCCTGAACCAATGAACTATTAATTGTTACCGGTTTATAGTAGATGTAGCCAGCTAACTGGGCACAAGAATTGTGGCCAATAAAAAGGCTGAAAACGAAGAGGGCTAATATTTTGACTAAAGGTTTCAAGCTAAGATTTGATGGCTTTCATGGTGATCATATCACCGATTAAATTTTTAAAATCTTGTCCTGTTTCTTCCATTTCAAGATCATCTTCGTCATATATCCAGTCTACACTTACTGGTTTAATTTCTTTTACTTGTTCCAATCTCAATAATAGATTGATGAGCAATTTAGAAGTTGCCGTATTGTAATATTCTAATTGAATGGTAACCTTAATCTCATTGGCTGGCGATTCATAAAATCGACTCAACCATTCTCTAAAAGGCATGTAAAATGCCTTTGCGTCCTCAGGAAGACTTCTTCCTTTCATGCTTAAGATTCCTTCCGAAATACTTCCTTCAATTGTTGGGGTTTTGAAGGTTTCACCTACTTTATAATTATTCATTTAACTAGAAAGTTTACAGTCTTTCGACTTCATGGAGGTTAATCTTACATTTCATGATTTCATCATAATACTCACCGATTTCTTTCATCTCTAAATCGTCTGATTCGTAAAACCAATCTATTTCAACTTCAGTTTTCATACCAATCATGTCATCAAGCATTCTTAGCATCCTTGTGATGACAACTGCAGAACTACTGTTCATATACATCAGGGCGAATTTTACATTTGTCTTTGCAGCTGGATTTGCTGTGTATTCAGCCATCCATCTGTTAAACTTGTAATAAAACTCTCTTGTATTCTCAGGTATTGAGGAACCTCTCAACTCGATTTCACCATTCGGCTTATCTAGTTTGATGTAAGGAGTTTTTGAAGTTTTTTCAAAAATTAATACATCCTGATGTTGATACTCTGTAGTCTCCATTTTCAATTTTTCCCTAATTTTTTAGTTTTAGCAAAGCCTAAAATACAATAATTCGGGCAAAAAACCTTCGCTTGCGCGTATAAAGTACGGTATTTAAACGATTGAAGTTTCATAATGACAAGAGTATTCCACTATGATTTGAGGATGAAAGGAGGCCTGTTTTTTTTGGTGTTAGCTGATTTTCAGTTGTTTTGAAAATGAAACAGCTAGACAAAAGAAAGGTATTCTTTTGAAAATTTAGACCAAAACTTCTTCAATTTGCCTTCATTTTGATCTTCAAAATCTTGGATGAAGCCTTCGGCGTTCTGCATCAATAAAACGTCCTTTCTGAAATATTTGCTTGCCCCAGCAAGATCCGCTTTTTGCAGTACTTCAGGATTGTTTTGTCCACTAACAACTACTATATCACAAGATGGCAGATTTTCTTTAAAAAGAGGCAGGGCATCCACGCCATTTAATCCTCCTAAAATGTGGTCAAGAAAGATGATTTCGGGTTTCACTTTAAGCAATTGGCCTAATGCACTCTCGCAATTGGAAAAAACATGTATGTTAAATGTGCCAACTTTTTCAAGTCGCTTTTTGAAAGTCACTGCAAAAAACTCGTCATCTTCTACAATGAATATATTTTTAACGTCCATAATTTAATTTTTTAGTAGAGTAAAGAACATTGAGTGATCTCTCAAAATTGCGTTCGAAAAGCACATCCTCCTTGACGAATTTTGTGGTTGCTTTAACCACTAAATCATCCATGTGGATTGGAGCAAATCGTTCGTAAGTGTGAACGATTGTAGCTGAGTTAAATTTACTTTTAAGTAGTCGTAAATAATGCAATTCTTCTTGGTCATGAAAAGCTGACTCATTTGAAATTACTAGGGTTCTTTCTGGGATTGATATTTTCATTAGGTCCATTACATTAGCATAACTTTTGAGTACCCAATCTTGATCTGTCAGTGAAAAGAAGTTTTTTAGGATAAGTTTTGTTCTTGCCAATTTCTCCTCATTTCTTCCTACAACTACTACGTGTTGCCTTTTTTCATCCCTTCTGTTCATGAGACAAAAGTAGTCCTCACTGTCACTTTAATTCAATCAAAATCGATAAGTGGCTTTGAATTCCCGATAGACTGCGAGTTAAAGTTCGCTTGTTTGTCCTTTATATGCTGTATAGTGCCTTCTACTTCAATTATAAACTCATTGATTTCAGCTAGAGTTGCTGTTCCGTTTTCAATTTTTTCTGCCTTTTGGTTGAGTTCTATAAATTCGAAAGTGATGAAAGAAGGTTTCATTTTATGTGCTGATTTTCTAATGATTTCTGAAGAGAGCAAGTCTTTTTCATTTTTCATTAAAATCAATTCTTGGCCAGTACTTTTCAAATAGATATCAAATAAAGTATTAACGAAATCGGCATCACCATCAGATAAATTGATCAATGTTGGCATTTCGAGACTATTCCATTTTGAGGAAATAGATTTTTCATTTTTAGAAGAGGTGACCTGATGAAAAACCCTTCTTAGGTCATTGGTTTTAAATGGTTTAGAAATGAATCCGTTCATTCCTAGTTCGGCACATTTGAGTCTCTCTTCGTCAAGAACGTGTGCCGACATGGCGAAAATTGGCACATCAGAAACTTCTCTGATTTTGGAGGTTGCGGTGTATCCATCCATGACAGGCATTTGGAGGTCCATTAAGATTATGTCTGGCCTGAATGATTCAAACATATCAAGGCCTTCTTGACCGTTTTTTGCAGAGCAAAAGTTGATACCTAAACCTTCCATCACTCTTTCATTTAGCAAGATGTTTACTTCATGGTCTTCACAAATCATAACTTTTAGCGAACTCAAATCAAGAGATTCTAAATTCACTGTTGCTGCTAATTCGGTTGATTGACTAATCTCAAGTGGGATGTCAATAGTGAAAGTGGAGCCTTTATGAATTGTAGATTCAACAGTTACACTTCCCCCCATTAAGTCACAAAGGTTTTTAACGATTGAAAGCCCTAAGCCCGTGCCTTGGTGTTTTCTTTGAAAACTAGAATCAACTTGCGTGAAGTTATCAAAGATAATTGCGGCATTCTTTTTAGAAATACCCATGCCTGTATCATTTATTTCAAATGTACATGTGATGAAGTTATCACTTACGTTAGTGAAGGAGGTGGTTATAGTCACTCCCCCTTTGTTAGTAAACTTAATTGCGTTACTTACTATGTTATTTAGAACCTGACCGATCTTTACTTGATCACCGATAACAATTTTAGGTAATTCTGATGGGATGTTAATTTCTAAGCTGAGATTCTTGTCTTCTGCTTCTTGAGAGTATAAGGAATCTACCTTATGAAGTAATTCGGCTAAATCAAAATTCTGTTTATTCACAGACATCTTGCCGGCTTCAATTTTAGTTAGATCTAGAATGTCATTGATAATGGACATCAGGTCTTCACCTGACTTTTGAATGATATTTATCCATTTAGATTGATCTTCATTTAGCTCACTTTGTTCTAGTATGTCTGTAAATCCAATAAGAGCGTTCAGTGGGGTTCTGATTTCATGACTCATGTTGGCTAAGAACTGAGATTTAAATTCAGCACTTTTTTCTGCTAGTTGTTTGGCTTCCTTAAGTTTTCTTTCAGTCTCTTTTCGTTGTGAAATGTCTTGGTAGAATATTAGGTTAGAAGGGGTGCCATTGAATTCAATCTCTGCAACAGAAATTTGAACCGGAATTGACTGCTTGTCGGATGTGTAAACAAAAGAGTCAAGCACGTCAATTTTTCCTTTCAAATAGAGGGCGTAATTTTTTTGAGAAGCTTCAAGGTGATCAGGCGGAATAGTGTCAAAAATACTCATCCCAATCATTTTTCCAGATTGATATTTATGAAGCTTTGAACAGGCTTCATTCAAATCGATAATCATGTTGTCAACTTTAGATTCTACTAAGATTGGCACATCACTGTTCTCGAAAATTGATCTGAAGTTTTGTTCATTCTCCCGAATCTGTCTTTCTTGATGAATCCTTTCAGTGACTTCTCTAACAAAGAAAGTTGCCCCATTGATTTTGTCATTCGAAAGGATGGGTGTACACGAACATTCCAAGACAAAAGATCGATCTTCAACTTTATATTCATCAATTGATCTTGAGTTTTCTCCTTTTAAAGCTTTGTTATATAGCGTAAGCCATTTGTTCCTAAATTTTTCATCTAGACGTTTAAAGAAAGGTTCTCCTATTTTTAGAGGTGATAGGACATGTTGCTTTAAGTTGTTTTTAGCGACCTGGTTAATGATTAGCAAGTTTCCTTTAGCATCTACTGACCATATTCCATCACTTGTGTTGTCCAAGAAAGCTCTGGTGTTCGCATAGTTTTCATCCAGTCTTTTCTCTAGATCGTCTCTTAACTTATCCTCTTTTTTTCTTCTTTCTACATTCGTGATTTGTTTTTCTATTTCCCCAACACTTAAAAAGTCTTTAGCTATGAAATCAAATGCACCAAGTTTTAAACTTTCAACTGCATGTTTTACTTCAACTTTAGAGCTAAGAATAATCACCGGACTATCTTCAATGTTCAGGTTGTTTCTGATGAATTCGAGGGCAGTTCCGTCCGGCAGATTGAAATCACAAAAAATGATATCAAAATGTTGGTGAGAAATTATCTTAGAGGCTTCTGACAAAGATCTAACAGAAGTCAATGTTGAAGGTATTGAGCTTTTACTCAAGTGTCTTTTAAAAATTAAAAGATCAGCTTCATCATTTTCAACATGTAAAACTCTTGTCATAGTTGGGTTAATGAATTTGTGTTTTCATTTTTTTTAGATGAGCTTCACAGAAAACTCGATAATTAAAGTTAGTCAATTTAAATTGATGAGTTAACCAAGTTGGAGGGGGGTAAAAACAAAAACCCGAAGCTTCCTTAAGCTTCGGGTTTTCTAGGTCTACAGCCATATAGACTTACTTTTTACTCAAACTGAGTTGGCGGTCTGGACGAGACTCGAACTCGCGACCCCCTGCGTGACAGGCAGGTATTCTAACCAACTGAACTACCAAACCAAAATTTTGCTTTCCTTTGAAAGCGGAGGCCAAAATTAAGTATTTTTTTGAATCGCGCAACAAAAAAATAAAATAATTAAATTATTTTTTGTCGCTTAATGAGGTATTGTTGTAGGACGAATTCGACACCTTCTTGAATATCAGCATCAATGAAATCAATTTTGAACTGAGAACACTTCATTTTTAGTTCAGACATTTTTTTCTCAACCTCAGCCTTATATGACTTTTTTAGCTCATTTGGTTGAAGTTTCACCTTTTCTCCGGTTTCTAAATCAATAAAAGTTGTTGGTTTGTTTGGGAAGTCAAAGTCAATTTCATGCTTCTTATCAGTCACATTAAAGAGTAGTACTTCGTGTTTGTTATGTTTGAGATGAAGAAAGGCGTCAGTGATATCATCTAAAGATTCGGATGAAAAGAAGTCAGAGAAAATCACTATCAATGATCTCTTATGATTATTCTCAGCGACATTGTGAAGGATGTCTGTTAATTTGGTTGGCTTATTTAAGTTCACAGCTTGTTCACTCATTAACTGTTCTAATTCATGATAAATTCTTCTGTGATGAGAACTGGAAGTTTTCACTGCTGTGTCCAATTTAATTTCGTCTGAGAATGCTGTTAGACCAACCCCATCTCTCTGTTTTTTGAGTATTTCAACCAATGACGCCATGGCGTATATAGAGAAACCAATTTTATTTAGGGGGTATTCTTCGCTTAGTTCAGGAAAATACATAGAAGAAGACATGTCCAGGATCATTCTGCATCTTAAGTTAGTCTCTTCTTCGTACCGCTTAACGAAAAGCTTATCAGTTTTTGCGAACAGTTTCCAATCAATGTGCTTAGTGCTCTCACCATTGTTATAGAGCCTGTGTTCGGCAAATTCAACCGAGAACCCATGAAAAGGAGACCTGTGCATTCCTGTGATAAAACCTTCAACCACTTGCTTAGCAACAAACTCTAAGTTACCGAATTTGGCCAGTTCTTGTATGTCAATTTTACCGTACATTCCTTTCACTAAAGATACTCATTTCCCTTATATTTTATATCTTTCATGAACTTATCTTTAAGTGATTTATGATTAAAAATAAGACTGAGAAAAGAGAATGTTTGCATTGTGGTTCTGAATTATTCGGAAGACGCGATAAAAAGTATTGCTCAGATTATTGTAGATCAGGTGCTCATAATGAGCAAAATAGGGACTACTCAACTTATATGAGGAGGGTTAATAATATTCTAAGAAAGAATCGTAGAATTTTGGCCGAACATAACCCAAAAGGTAAGTCAAAGATTTCTGGTGCTGTGTTGATGGAACACGGCTTTAACTTTGCATATTTTACAAATGTTTATGAAACCAAGAAGGGTGGAAAGTATTACTTTTGCTATGACCAAGGTTATATTAAACTTGAAGATGGAACATATGCCTTGGTAGTTCGAGAATCATACGTCAAATGAGAAAAGTAATAAACTCAATTTTTATTTTTCCGGTGAAAATTTATCAATGGGTAATTTCACCTATTTTTCCAGCAAGTTGTAGGTATAATCCAACTTGTAGTGGTTATATGATTACCGCTATTAAAGAATGGGGACCTTTAAAGGGAGGATGGATGGGATTGAAACGAATCGCTTCGTGTCATCCTTGGGGAGGAATGGGACACGACCCAGTACCAGAAAATCCAAAAAGAAAAAAAGATTAATAAGGGTAGAATTCTGCCATTTTCTTTCCTTCTGCTTTTGACTTAGGATTGAATGATGCCCATGATTTACCTTTTCTATACATCAAAGTTTTCTTCCCTAAGAATCCAGAAATTTTAAGCTTTGTTGCCTGCGCTAATTCGTAAATATACTTTTCGTCGTTATCTAATAGCTCTTTTAATTTACTCTCTAAGTCTTTCACATCTGTAGCTTCGTTTTGAAGTTTTTTCAATCCTTCGTAAATCGTGAGTCCATCAAAATGAGAATGATTCTTAATTGTATCGAAAATAACGAACATCCCAATTGATTTGGTCGGAACGACGAAGAAGTAATCTTTGGTGCACATAACGCAACTGTAAATTTGCTTCATTGGCATTTTTGAATTCATAGCCAAGGCGTCTTCAATAAATAATAATTCTCCGTTATTTTCCATGTTATAAGATTTTCAATGGTGAATATAGCAATAAAAAAAGGGACACTTTCATGTCCCTTAATCTTGCCATTTAGGTAATTTATATTTTGGCAATTTTCTTTTTCTCTTCTTTTACAAAGTTGGTTAATGAAAGAAATTCATCTTCTGCATTCTTTTTCAAATAAGTGTCTTTGGTTTCCCAATTGACTTTGTAATCACAAAAGTGGTCTCTAGCACAGCCTTGAGCAAATGTTATGTTGCCGTATACCATATCACCTTTCGTTTCATCTTCATTTATGCGTTGAGAAAATCCAGAAGGACATCTGCTAAACATTTTTTCTTCATCAAAATGAACTAAGTCATTGAGTTCTGTGAAGACTTTCTCGCGCATATAGGTCCACATTTCTGAATTGGTTACTTTGTCATTGTCTTCTGTTGGTTCTTCTGATTGATTAAAGGAACTAAAGAGAGTTGCTGTTAGTGAGATACAGCCTAATAAAATTAACTTTTTCATATTTCTGATTTTTGAGATTTATTGATTGATAGATTTTTCTTGAACTTGAAATAGATGAATATCTCAATGAATAATAAGTTGATAATCCAGCTAAGCCATGCTGTGGATACAATTACAAAGTCTTCAGAAAAGGTGTTTGCAAAAGACATTGCGGGAACCAGAATTCTTAATGTTACTGCAGCAAAGGATAGTGCGAAACTTCTGTACATCCATTTTTGATGCTCAATAATGTTTCTTTGCTTTACCCTGATAATGGCCATTATGGTTGTGTAGAACCAAAGCCCACCCATGATTAAAAATGCAATGGTTGAAGATTGCCCTCCTTCGGCGTAAAAAGCCATGATTAAACCGGTAGGTGCTGCAAAAAGAAGAATTCCGTAAGCGTATATTTTGCCTATAGCTTTGTGAAGCTTGAGGTTCTTGTTTCTTATTTTTTCAATGAATTGAAACGGGCCGACCAGAATTATAGCCATTCCACTAATTACATGAATGTAAAAAGTAGGTCTCCATATTGGGTCGAAAATCAAATCTCCTTTAACCAATAGAAAATTGATATCAGGTTTAAATGATAAATATTGCGCAGTGATATAGAAAAGGAGAATGGCAAAAAATGTCATTGTTAACCAGGCTATATTTTTAGAGATCTGTATCACTTGATGAATTACATTTTAAAACGAAAAAGGTTCACTTCCAACAAATTATAACCATGATTTAAATTTACAGGAAGTTTGCCCTTTTTCTAATTCGATAATACAGAGATTAAAATAAGTAACAAAAAAAATCCCAAAGCTTTCGCAATGGGATTTTTAAATGTATTGTTTTAGTGATTATTTGGCAATTTCAAATTCAGGAACAATCAATGTTGCATCCTTTGCGCCTCCGAAAGCGGTTTTTCCTTTTTCAAGCCAAGCTTTAAAGGCGTCTGCATTACCGTGTGTTTGATAATTGGCCTTTCCTGAAATGTTATTTTCATTATGATCAAGTATAACATACATTGGTTGAGTTACCTCTTGGTATTTCTCTATTTGCATATTCATCCACTTGTCTCCAATGGTTTCCATTACTTCTCCGTTTCTATCTTTTTCTCCTTCGTATTGTTCAGCTATAGCACCTCTGTCATCTACATATAAAGATGCAATCACAAAGTCTTCAGCCATGATAGGGGAGATGTTTTCATCTGCCCATACAAATTCTTCCATTTTTCTACAGTTTACGCATGCCCATCCGGTAAAGTCTACTAGTAAAGGTTTGTCAACTTCTTTTGCATATTCTAATGCTTCGTAGTAATCTCTAATTACATTAATACCATGACCGTGTGCGTGAGTTGATTCTGGCCAGTCATCTGACACTTCTGGGGCAGTTCCGTGGAATCCGTAAGGTGCTTCAGAGTAACTAATTGGAGGTGGGAAACCAGATATCCATTTCAATGGAGCTCCAAATAATCCTGGAATCAAATAGATAATGAATCCTAGGATGATCATTGCAAACATTCCTCTACCCACTGAAAGTTTTTGCATTGGACTATCATGTGGGAATTGAATTTTACCTAAGAGATAGATGAAAAGCATTAAGAAAACTCCGATCCAAATTGCCAAGAACATTTCTCTCTCTAAGAAGTGCCATTGCATAACTAAATCTGCATTTGACAAGAATTTCAATGCCAACGCAACTTCTATGAATCCAAGCACAACCTTAACTGTATTCAGCCATCCGCCAGATTGAGGTAAAGAATTAAGCCATCCAGGGAAGGCTGCAAATAACCCAAAAGGTAATGCTAATGCTACTGAGAATCCGAGCATTGCAACAATTGGTCCTGAAATACCTCCTTGTGCTGATTGCACTAAAACTGATCCCACAATAGGTCCTGTACAAGAGAATGAAACAAGTGCTAATGTGAACGCCATAAAGAAAATCCCAACAGTACCTCCTCTATCTGCTTGTTTGTCTGCCTTGTTTACCCAAGAGTTCGGTAGTGTAATTTCGAATGCTCCAAAGAATGAAATTGCGAAAACAATGAAAAGAACAAAGAAGGTGATGTTAACCCATGGGTTTGTAGCCATAGCATTCAGAGCGTCGGCTCCCGCAAGTGATGCTACTAATACCCCAAGGATTACATAGATTGCAATAATAAATCCAGCATATAAAAAAGCTTTTCTGATTCCTTGAGCTTTCGTTTTTGACTGCTTTGTAAAAAATGAAACCGTCATTGGAATCATAGGGAAAACACATGGTGTAAGTAGTGCTAAGAAACCGCCAATGAATGACAGAAAGAATATTAACCACAATGAGTCTTTTTCGGTTCTTACCCCATTGTCTGACGCTTCATTCAGGTCAAATGCAAGTAACGAGCTTTCTGTATTGTGGAAATCGTTTTCACAGCCCATCAAATAAAGATCAAGATTTCCTGTGAGGGTTGATAATTTATTGGTGTCCTTAACGGTAATGTTTTGTTGAATCACTACTTCGTATTTATATCCCATAGATTTTTCACCAATAATTTTATTGATTGTTGTAGTGTAATCTTCTTTTGAAGCAATATTGTCGTCGTCATTCAGTGTGAAAACTGACTTGTATCCTTCTGCATTATCAAAGGCGTACATTGCGAAGGTCGAGTCAATTTCAATGTTTACAGATAAGGTGTAATTCATCTTGTCTGTTCTCCAAGGATCAGAAACACGTACTTTAACTGGGTCAAAAACATCAACGAATGATGCTCCTTCGCAAGTTGCTAGAGCCGCTAGTAATGTTGAGTCTGTTAGTGTTGAGTTGTTATCCGAAGCTATCGTAAGATTTTCGTCTTCAACTACGTCATTGTTACCTTCTTCAATATATGTACTGTTGCAATCTCCAGCTCCATTGCATTTGATCTCAACTTCTCTAAAGTCAGGAGGGAAGCAGGCTGTTTTACATGCCATAAACCCGTACTCTAGCTTTATTTTAAAGTCTTCTTTATTTTTTATTTTAATTCTTTGCTTAAATCTTGCCTTTTCACCTGGGAAGTATTTCTCAGGGAATCCTTCGTTTTTATGTTCTTCTGCTCCGTATTCTCTTACTTTTCCTATCAGCTCATAGTCAGAGCTAGGTGCGAAAGTAAATTCAGTTGGATAAGCTACCGCACCATCAGGTTGAACTTGAGAATAGATATGCCAATGGTCTTTTTGCGTCACTGTCATATTAATGAGGGCTTCGCAATTGTCTTCATAGGTAATAGAAAACTTCCAACTAATTACCTCATCTACCGAATTTGGCATTTCTTGTGAAAAAGAAAATGCTGAGGTGAAAGCAATGAGAAGTGTTAACAGAAGTCTTTTGAACATAATTGTAGATTTTGAATTCCAAATTTAATAGAAAAGGCTAGATTAGAATATATCATATACCCTTTACTCTTGAACTTCTAAAAATAAAAAAAGCGACTCAAGGCCACTTTTTTTAACAATTATTTAAGATGATTATATCATTCTTATGTCTACTATTTTAGAAATTGGTATCCAAATTCCACCTTTTAAGCAAATGAAACTCTTTCCTGTCGCCCAAACAGTAGTTTGAACAGTCTTAAGACCTGAATCAGAATAGAATTCTATTTCACATTTAAATTTATCGATATTGCCTAGTCTAGTGGCGTCACGAAGTTTAGACATGAGGGCTGGGTGTTGTTCAAATTGAATCATCTTTTTGAACGAAAGGGTGGTGATTGATTCTTTCTCAATTAGCACTGGGTTTAATACTTCTGGCATAGCGAGGTTTTTGAGGTCAGTCTCTCATTTAACACATTTATAAAAATGCGAGTCAAACGTGTTAAAAATTGATTCTGAGTGATTTCGGTTTTCTCAATTTAAGAATAAATCAGGTATAAACCAAATAAAATATTAGGCAATAAAAAACCCTGATGCGAAAACATCAGGGTTTAAAATGATTTAGGTATCTAAATTTTATTTCATGATATAGTTGGTGATGAATTCATTTAATTCAACATGTTCACCGTTTACGTCAATTTCTTTTACTTCTAGACTAACAAAAAATCGAGTGATTACTCTTCTTGCCATGTCGTTATCGTCATTAACTGTGAAGATTACATTATTACCACCTTCTACTGCTGAAGTAGAAACTGAAAAATAATCTACATAGTAAGCTGCAGTTTTGTTTATGTCTTCAATTGAAAAATCATCAGACATTGTAAAATTGAATGTATTCGTGGATGCCTTGTCGTATTCAGCAGATGCGTCATCAAAAGTTACACCATGGTGAGCCATTGTAAATACAGTTAATAATAATCCAGTTGCTAATCCTAAAAACTTTTTCATTTTACTAATTTTTTATTCGTTTGTCCCATTTTACTGGTTTTTTTCAATTTTTTAGAATGGTATTAAGTACCGATTCAACCATTAGACGCAATTCATATGCCAAAGGTTGAGCCAAGATATGAAATTATTTTTTAGAGTTCAGATTGACCTATTGAAAAAAGGGCTATTATTGAAGTATAGAATAAAATAATGGCATTGAAAAGATCATTTTCAAAAGATAAAATTGAGGCTGGATGTGATGAGGCAGGTAGAGGCTGTTTGGCAGGCCCTGTGGTTGCAGCTGCTGTAATATTGCCCAGATCATTCAAGCATCCACTTTTGAATGATTCAAAGAAGATGACAGCTGCTCAAAGAAAGCTGCTTTATCCTATTATCAAGAAGAAAGCTGTGTCTTGGGGTATAGGTATTGTTGACCATGAAGAAATTGATAAAATCAATATTCTCAATGCCTCTTTTGAAGCTATGCATAGAGCCGTTCATCAATTAGAAAAACGCCCAGAACTTTTGTTAATTGACGGAAATCGTTTTAATCCTTATGAAGGAATTGGTCATGAGTGCATCATAAAGGGAGATGCAAAATTCTTGTCAATTGCAGCTGCTTCAGTTTTAGCCAAACAAAAAAGAGATGAAATCATGGAAGAGTACGCTCTTAAATTTCCAGACTATAGGTGGGATAAAAATAAAGGGTATCCAACCAAAGAACATAGGTTGGCCATTGAGAAAGTTGGAACATCACCAATTCACAGACTTTCTTTTAAATTGTTAGCTGACGAGCAATTGAAATTAGATATTTAGAGTTCACATTTTAGTGTGCAAACATCCCTAAGTAAGTAACGTTTTTAGTCAATTAGTATTCATAATTTTGAATTGTGAAGAAGTCAAATGTCATTTCTAGAATCATACTGGTATTAGCCCTCTTGGCAATATTCGGATATTTGGCGCTTACCATTTTTAATATTCAATCGTCCAAATTATCGCTTTTGTCTTTTAAAATTGAAGAGAACGCTCAGACTGTTGTAATATCAGATGCAGATAGATTAATTGGCAAAATTGAGAATGCTTCTGAAGTGAAAATTGATGGATATCCAGAACTTTTAAAATCAGGAATTGACTTCGTTTTGAAGCAAGATAGTGTTGATTTTAATTCTATCGTCTCTCGTGAATTGGCGATTTCATTCAATGAATCTGATTTTGCTATTACCTATGAAGATGGCGTTTCATTTTCTGCTTTGGCCAGCTTTATTTCGAGCGAATTGAATGTTGAGTCTTCATTTTCGGCTGACAAGTTGGTTGTTGGAGGCCATAGTTTTATTGCACATGAATTTGGTGATTTCAAATGTATTTCATCTCAAAACATAACACCATCAGAGGCTACAGATTCAATTGAATACGGATCGGCAGATTACATTGTTTTCAATCAAAGTTCTCCAAGTGGTGTAAGGCATATGGTTTCAAAAGATTACCACTTTACTCTGACTGAGGATGCCACTGCTTCTTTAAAAGGTAAAGTGATCAACTCAGAAGAATACTTTAAAGTTGCGCCCGGTAAATTTGACGCTTTAGAATTTTATGGTTCATCACGCTTTGAAGAAGATGCCGGTATTTTACTCAGTCCTGAAGCCGTTGACGTTATGGATTGGGTTCAAGATGGTATTCTCTTGGTTCAATTTGGTGAATATGAAATGATAATAGGCAGAGAAAAACCTGAGGCGAGCCTAAGTTTCATTTTAGAGGAGCAAACATTGGATTCTCAGCCTGATTCTGTGGGTATCAATGAATTTAATATTGGTAGTTACAAAATTCAATCATATACGAGTTCAGCGGATTGGTCATCAGTAATTCCTTCTCTGAAAACTAATCTTTCATATTATACTGAGCTCAATGATTTTGTGATATTGTCCAACAACATCCCTGCAATGAGATGGTATTTGGGAGAGTTTCAATTGGGCAATTTATTTGAACAGAATTTATCCGATTATAGATTGTATGAAGATTGTTTGCCCAATGCTTCACACTTCATTCAAATGCTTAAAAATGAAGAGGCCGTAAATTGTGAAAGCCATACCTACCAAAAGAACGGCATGAAATTAATCACGGGTGTTGAAACGAATAAGCTCGATATACAATCTGAGAATGTTGAGTTGTTGGTTGATTTCTCAATTCAAATAAGTCCTACAGATATTCTTATTGATGAAGATAAAATACTCCTCTCTAATTCAACCGCCATTAGTGTTTATAAAACTGAAGGGGAATTAATTTGGTCTAAAAACCTTGAGGCAACCTTGATTTCAAAACCACAAATTGTCGACTTTGAGAATGATGGCGTCAATGAGTATGTTCTTTTTCAAAAGAATAAGCTAGATGTTGTAAACTCATTGGGTAAATCCCTTAATGGATTTCCGATTACCTTATCTGGAAACTGTAAAGCTGGCCTGGCAGTTAATTACGATAATATGTTCAACTACAGGTTGATTGTGAATGAAGGCAATGCAGTTAAAGTATATAATGAATCTGGAAAAATTGTTGAAGGTTGGATGTTTGAAGGGATGAATGCTCCAATTAAAAGTGAAATTTATCATGTGCTTACGTCAGGAAAAGACATCATAGCCTTTAAAGATGAGAATAAACAACAATACATTCTAAATAGAAGAGGAGAGAGTAGGTTGAGTGACCAAGTGAGCTTCCAATTGCCAAATGAAACTGACTTTGTTGTCGGCGGAATGGAGTCTTCGTTAAGGAAAATGGGTTATTCAAATGGCTACATCTATAATTACTATGTTTTGGATGGTCAAAAGGATTCTGTTAAAATTGATAAATACATCCAACCGATTGATGTAAGTTGGGAGTATAATAGTGGCAGCCCTTTAATGATAGTAGAGGAAACAGAGCGGTTGTTAATAGTTGATCAGCACGGTTATATCAAGAGTGAAGTACTAAAACCTCAACAAACTAATAAATTCGTTGGTTTGGTAGGAACCAAAGACTATGGCTTCGTTTTTTCGGATAATTCTCAGAATAGTATATATTTGTTGAATAATTTTGGAAAAATGATGTTGCCCAATGCGGTCCAAGGCTCTTCAGTCTGTTCAATATCAGGTGACGTACTTTACACTTATTCTGGAATTAATATTAAAGCTTACAAAATTATAAACTAGAAGATGAAAAAATTATTGCTTGCATTGTCTGTCTTTACTCTTTTTGGCTCTACTACAGCCATAGCTCAAGATTTTATGGGGTATAGACAAAGTAATTATTCAGGGGTTTCAGGTGGAGATTTTAATCCTGCCAGCATTGCTGATAATAGATTTGTTGTAGACGTAACACTTGGAGGATTCTCTTTTTCAGGTTACAATGATCATTTATATTTTAACACTAGATTAATGCCATATTGGTGGTCTCAGTCTTTTGATAGCAGTGATCCTGCAGTTAACGCATGGCAAACTGCTCCGAATTACGGAACCATCATTGGTCCAGATTCAACTGCCTATTACAAAGGTATTGGTGAAGGGAACTTTTTCACATTTGCAAATGCTCAAGGAAAAGCTAGAACTGCGTATTTCTCGAACGACATTGATATCATGAATGTCATGATTTCTATCAACAGAAAGTACGGTATGGCGATTAGTCTTGGAGTGAAATCAAGAACGATTTTCAATCTTGATCATTTGGCTCCAGAATTATTAGAATTGGCAGAGAATGATTTGGAAGTTCCAGATTTATGGAATACAGATTTGAGTAACCAATTGTTAAATATGTCATTCAATAGCTGGGTTGAGTACAATGCTGGTTTCGGGATGACGGTTTTTGACAAAGATGAGCACTATATGAAAGCAGGTGTGAAATTGAAGTTCTTGCAAGGGCTTGGATCAATTTACATGTATACTGATGAAGTAAACTATAACTTCATTAATGCTGACACTGCCTTGTCTATTCAAGGTGAGTTTAACTACGGTTATTCATCAAATATTGATACGCATTGGGATGCTAATAACTCTCAGTTTACTGGTACTCCTGGTTTTTCTGATATCTATTCACTACAATCTAAATTAGGTTTTGGTGCCGATTTAGGAATCGTTTACGAATGGAGACCAGATTGGAAAGAATACAAATATGACATGGATGGTGAAACTAATCTATGGAGAAGAGATAAGAACAAATACAAATTGAAAGTTAATTTCGCCTTGAATGATTTAGGTGGAATGAGATACACGAAATCAGTAAACTCTAGAAACTTTTCAGCAGACGCAAATGTTTTTGACTTAGCTGGATTCAATGATACTGAGAGTCTTGAATCGTTCAACCAAAATGTAGATACAATGGTAACTGATGGACAGGCGTCTATCATTAACGATAAAGGAACTTTCTATATGAACTTACCAACACACATTAATGCAGGTGTTGATTGGAATATTTGGAGTGATTTTTATTTACAATTCAATTCAATGATTGGATTCCAAATGAACAAAGATGCTCACAAAGTAAGATACCCAACTAGCTTCTCATTAACTCCGAGATATGATTTCATGTGGGCTGGTTTATCAGTGCCTGTTACATACTCTGGATTATACGGATTAAGAACTGGATTAGGATTAAGAATGGGACCAATCATTATTGGAACAGGAGATTTGAAATGGGTATTCGCACCAACGAAAGACAAAGATATTCGAGGAGCAGATATTTACTTTGCTTTGAAAGTACCAGTATTGTTTACACATCCTAAAGATATCGATATGGATAAAGTATCGGATAAAGTTGATTTATGTGTTGAGACTCCTGGAGTTTGGGAATTCATGGGATGTCCTGATACAGATGGTGATGGTATCCAAGATTCTGAAGATGCTTGTCCTACTGAAGCAGGTCCAGTTGAATTCCAAGGTTGTCCTGATAGAGATGGAGATAAAATCATTGATAAAGATGATCAATGTCCAGATGATGCAGGTTTAGCTGAGTTTAACGGATGTCCTGATACAGATGGTGATAGAATCATTGATAAGAATGATGATTGTCCTGATGTTCCTGGAATAGAATTGTTCAACGGATGTCCTGATACTGATGGAGATGGCTTGAAAGATTCTGATGACCTTTGTCCAGAAGTTGCTGGTCCTAAAGAAAACCAAGGTTGTCCTGATACTGATGGTGACGGAATCTTTGATTACTTAGATGGATGTCCTACTGAGGCAGGCCCTGAAGAGAATAGAGGTTGTCCTTGGCCAGATACTGATGGAGATGGATTATTAGATAAAGATGATAAGTGTCCTTACAATGCAGGTCCTCCTGAAAATGATGGATGTCCTTACACTGATACAGATGGTGATGGCGTGATTGACAAAGATGATGAGTGTGTTAATACTCCTGGTCCTGTTGAAAACAAAGGTTGTCCTGTAATTGATGTAGAGATCTTGAAGAGAGCATTTGATGCACTTCAGTTCGAAACTTCTAAAGCAGTTATCAAAGATGAGTCGTTCGAGTCATTAGAAGACTTAGCAACCTACTTAGTTGATAATCCTGACTTCAGATTGAAAATTGCGGGTCATACAGATAGTCAAGGTGCAGCACAAGCCAACTTGATCTTATCTAAGAAACGTGCTGAAGCAGTAAGAGACTTCTTAGAGTCTAGAGGTGTAGCGAAAGAAAGAATGATTGTTCAATACTTCGGTGAAGAGCAACCAATTGCTACAAATGATACTGCTGAAGGTAGAGAGCAAAACAGACGTGTTGAAATGGAAGTGATATTTGAATAGAATATCCTTCATCTAAATATTAAAGTCCTCTCTCGGTTCATTCGAGAGAGGACTTTTTTTTGTGACTTATTTGAGCAATTGCATTATATTTAAGCTAATGAATAAAGTATTAAAGATATTCCCGATCATTCTTTTACTGACATTGGTTTCATGTAATTCAGGACCAGTATTAGACATTGATAGAGCAGAAATTGATGAATATGTTCAATCATGCTTAGATCCTGAGAGAATCTATGATATAACACAAGGTGCTAGATATTCTAGGGATGATGAAACTTATCAGGTAAATGGTTATGCTCATTACGATACACTCGTACTTCATTCTATTCAAGAAGCAAGTGAAAGTTCATCAATAACCCGTAATATCTTTTATAAAGAAGACTTGCCGGTGTATGTTGAAGAGTACATTACCGAATTTGGTGAAGACGAAAGTAATTATACAGAACGTAAGGTCTATTTAAACGGCAGAGATGTAATTGAAGCAGAAGAGAGAAGTTCAGTTCTTGATATCGAACTCGAGGTCTTCAAAGCAGTTGAAATATCGGCAGATGAATATGATTTTGATTGTCCTGTGAACGCTCTCCTTCAAGAAGGTGATTTCGAAATGAAGTATGGCGAATTCTTAATCTTAGGTCCTGAGTCTTATTTAATACTTGAGAACTCTGAAAGTAAGTATGGTGTCGCACTTTACATTACGCAAGGAGATGAGCTTTTAGATAACCTCTATGCTCGTCCATTAGATTACCAAGGTAAAACTCTTTACTTTGATTATGAGTTTAGAGAAATGAACGGTATTGAACGCATGATTTACCATGGCGCCGAAATCATTGAAGAAGATTAATCGTTCTGTTCAATAGTTAAAGAGGTGATTTTATTTACCCCTTTAATCATCTTTGAATTGATGGTTACCCTGTATACGAAATCAGAGCTGAGTTCACCAATGAAGTATTCACTTTGACCTGATTTTCCTTTATGTATAACTTTAAAGTCTTTTGGCTTGTGGGTTAGAAAAAACGTCTTTAAAATTTGCTCTGACTGCGAATCTGAGTAAAGATCTTCTTTTCCATCAATTGATAAATCAACATTATCGCTAAAACGAGAAGCAATACGCTCGGCGTTCCCAGCTTTAAATGCAGAAACCATTAATGCTTCAAAGGTAGGTTGCTGAAGTAACTCAGTTTCACCTCTCAACACAGGTTTAAACTCAATCTCAGTGATTTGAGGTCCACTTGGTTGGGCAAATGCAAATCCGCTTATTACTAAACTGAATATGAATATGTACTTTTTCATCAAATTAATTTCAATAGTTTGAATTACTTTTACAACACTAAATAGCAAAAACTGAGCCAGAAATATACCAGGCGAAGATACGCATAAAGCTAAGTAAAAAATTGTAATGCATAAATTAGTTCTTATACAGGTATTGCGTGCATTTGCAGTGTTGGCAGTGGTTCTCTTTCATTTAAGCGAATCAAGTAGAACTGAATTTGGATTCACTTTTATTGAATCCTTCTCTAATTTTGGATATGCAGGTGTTGATCTCTTTTTTGTGATAAGTGGGTTCATCATCTTTTACACATCTTCAAAATACCTTGAAAACAAGAAGCCTTTTCAGTTTCTTCTGAAGCGTCTTCTGCGCCTATATCCAGTGTATTGGATTGTGTTTGGTGGACTCTTTTCAGCTGCTTTATTACTTGGAGACTCTTCTTCTATGAGCGCTTCATTCCAAATGGGTGATCTGCCTGGTAGTTTGAGTTTGTGGTTCGGTCATGAGATGATTAATGGGGTGAGCTGGAGTTTGAGTTATGAACTTTTCTTTTACGTTTTGTTCTTCTTAGTTTTACTAAATCGAAAGTTCATTTTGATAGGCATTGCAGTTCTTTGTTTAGCCATTGTTAATTTGTTTTTTGCACCAACTTGGCTTACTGAAGGAGTTCTTCAATATCTCACGAATCCATTTCTGATTGAATTTGCTTTTGGAGTGCTCGCAGGCTATTTAGTAAAACAAAAAATTGGAGGAGTGTATATAGGTGTACTAGGCTTGGTATTGCTTTTTGCAGGTGGAATATTGTATGATCATCAAATATCGAGGATATTTCTTTATGGTATTACCTCATTTCTAATTGTTCTTGGCTTTAGTTCGTGGGAATCAAAAAGCAAGCACACATTCAAGTTTTTGAGGTTGCCTACATTGATAGGGGATGCATCTTATTCTATGTATTTGATACATTTACCATTACTAAGAATTGCTCATAAAATGACTGCCGGACAAGTCAACTCTGAATGGGCATCCTATCTATTCAATATTTTAATCATACTCTTAATTATTGGAGTTTCAATTGGGTTTTACCTGTTGATAGAGAAACCTTTAATTAAATATCTTAACGGCAGATTAGCAGGCTCAAAAAAGCAGTTGAAATGAAGATAAATCTAATTGTAATTGGTAAAACTCATAAAAAGTTTTTGGTTGAAGGAGAGGCTGAATATTTCAAAAGGATTAAGCGTTACTGCAAAACAGAGATCATTGTCATTCCAGATATAAAAAATGCAAAAAACAAGTCAGAAGATCAGCTTAAAGAGGAAGAGGGTAATCTAATATTGTCAAAAATAGAGAATGCTGATTTCACTGTTTTGCTAGATGAAAAAGGAGAGCAATTCACCTCTGTTCAGTTTTCGAGATGGATTCAGAAAGAAATGAATAAAGGACCTAAGAAGATTAATTTTATAGTAGGCGGACCCTATGGGTTTTCTGAGAAGGTATACCAAAAAGCGAATGCAAAAATATCACTTTCAAAAATGACCTTTAGCCATCAAATGATAAGAATGCTCTTTCTTGAGCAACTGTACAGAGCGTTCTCAATTTTGAAGAACGAACCTTATCATCACGAATAGATTATTTAACTCCCTTAAAAATTCTACGTCCCAAATATTGAAAGAATCTTGGGTGATAATGTAATTTGTCCTTTTCGCATAGAACCTTGACTTTTTTTGTTTGACCGCTCTTTAAGGCATCTACATTATTTCGAATTAGTTCTAAGCCTGAGATGTATTGGAGTAGTGGATAGGTTCTATAATTGTCTTTTGCCGAAGGCATGAGAATGACTTGATCTATAATCTTACCTGTATCAATTCCTGAATCAAGATAATGTAAAGTGACTCCAAATAAATCTTTGTTGTCATCATAGAGAGCCCAATATCCACCATGTACACCTCTATATTTTGGTGTGATGCCCACATGAATATTGACGATTGGAGCATTCAGCAATTCAATGGTTTTTTTCGAAAGGATTCTTGTTCCATTAATAAAGACGATATCGGTTTGAAGGTCCTTTATTAACGCATGAAATTCAGCTGAATTTACATTTTCTATGGATGAAATATCTGAGGTAAAATTTACTTGCAAATCGCCAAAAGGTGCCAGTAGTTGCTGTCTTCTTTTTTTTGAGCTTAATAAAGGTGCTATTAACTTTAAAAAGGCGACTTGCCCCATTGTTTTAATGAATCCGATTTTTTTAGTTCGGCGTTTGATTACCTCAGAAGCTGGGGGAGCATCCTCATAGATTATTTTTGTTATGCTCCAATGTTTTCCGACCTCTTGAATAAGGAGGTCAGTATTGGTTCCTTTACGCCCAATAACTATGGCTTTATGTTCTCTAGATTGCTTCAATTTCAGACATGTTTAAAGATTTAAAACCAAAAGTATTCTCAAGTTCTTTATAATGTTCAATGATCGATTTCAATTGTTCAAAATGAGCTTCAGTAATTGTTGAGAAATTATGTGGGTGCCACCATAAATGATACAGTGTGCCAGTTTTTGCAGCCAAGGTCATTTCAGCTTTTATTCGCTTTATTTTTCTTTTTTCTAGGATTTCCTTGCCTGAATGAGGTCTGAAAAATCTGCTAGCTGGAATATTCAATACACCTGAAATTCTTTCTAAATCATTGATAGCAGTTGCCTGGGTGTTAGAAACTTTGTAGTAGGCGTCTAAGTACCTCATACCTTTCTTGCTGATACTTTCTTTAGCGTAAGCACTATTTGACCAATAATTGTTTGCCTGATTTCCTCTGAAAGACACAATGCCGGCCTCAGAGCAAAGCTTTAAATAGTCTTTATTGATTTGGTTTCTAGGGAAAACTATTGATTTGAAACTAGTGTTTAGTTTTTTTGAGACATTCTTCATGTCGGCTAAATCCGAAGAAAAATCTGAATCACTTTGTCCATCTTCAAGCGTATAGTAATGGCTGAAGGTATGAGAGCTTAGTTCTTGAAATTCGGTTTGAACAATTGCTTTAGCTTCTTTTAATCCGCTTAATAATTCAAACGGAATGTCATTGAATTTATCTTGTGAAAAAGGAAATGGAGAATAGTTTTGATTGACATAAGGTATTTGGCGATTTCCAAATTTTGAATTCAATTCTTCGAACGATTCTGTAGCAAGAAGTCCTACCATTGCCCAAGAAACATGAATCTTATTTGATTCAAATTCGCTAAGCATTTTCAAGACAATTTCTTCAACTTTTAAAAGCCCATCTTTCTTTTCATGCCAAGGAATTACATCATGAATTCCCCAAAATTTTTCAAAATCTAACGATATGCAAAAGACACCTTCAATAACCCATTTTTTAGTGAAAATAGGAAATAATCACGGACCTACGCTAACTTTTAGTGTCCAAAGGGCGTAAAAAGTGAAAGCAAGATATGGTTGGGGTTTTTGATTGGGGAATATGGATAGTTTACTTTGTGTTAATGTACCTATTACTGATGGTGTACAGGAATACGAAAAGTGAAGAATATTATCGTTTTTTTCTTGCTGGATTCGGGGTTAAAGTACTTGGTGGATTAGGGTTCGCAATGATTTATGTCTACTACTATGGATTTGGCGACACCTTTGCATATTTCAACGGTTCTTCAGTGATGGCCGATTTGCTTGTTGACAACCCTAATGATTACTTTAGATTGCTCTTCTCAGGAGCTGGCTCTTTCGCAGGAGACCTTAAAGTGCACACTTCACAAATTGTTTATGCCACCGGACCAGAAGAGTGGTTCATGATCAAATTACTCTCACCAATTACTTTTATATGTTTCAAGTCATACCTTGTTATCACACTTTTCACCTCTCTGTTCTCTTTTTATGGGGCTTGGAAGCTGTTTTTGGTATTTCGAAAAATCTTGCCGAATAAAGAATTCTTGTGCTTTGTGGCAGCATTCCTGATTCCATCAACCATGTTCTGGGGTGGAGGTATTATGAAAGATACTTTCACTTTAGGAAGCATGAACTTGTTGATTTACTTCACTTATCAAATGTTATTTGAGAAGAAGTGGTCGCTCAAGTACATCTTTAGTGCTGTTCTGTGTATCGTTATTATTTATATGCTCAAGGCTTATATCTTTTTGTGCTTTATACCTGCAGTGCTATTTGGTATAAACGCTTTAATGAAGGTGAGGTTTGACAATGCGATTATAAGAAGGCTGATGAATTTGTTCGTTATTACTACATCTGTTGTAGTGGTGTTGGCTGTTTCGAATTTCGTTGGGGAGAACTCATCAAAATATAGCGTTGAAGGACTAGAAGGCAGAGTGAAAGGTTTTCACACTTGGCATACTTCTCAAGGAGGGTCAGCTTATGATTTGGGAGTGACTGATTATACACCCTTAGGAGTTTTATCTAAAATTCCTGCCTCTCTAAATGTCACTTTTTTTAGGCCCTATATATGGGAGGCTCGAAATCCTGTGGTGTTTATTGCAGCCATTGAAAGTCTTGTCTTTCTTGGGCTCATCTTGTTTTCGTTTTATAAACAAAGATTGCGGGTGTTTTCAAAGTTTGTTTCTCACCCAATGATTATTATTTTCTTGGTGTACTGCTTAATCTTTGGTTTTGTAGTAGGATTCACTTCTTACAATTTTGGAGCCCTAGGTAGATACAAAATCCCAATATTCGCACTGTTTGCTTTTCTAGTATTCTATGTAAGTGTTAAAGGAAACCCTAAAATTGAAGACAGGACTTAGGATTGTTGAGCAACTTCTTGATAGATTTTTCTGAGTTGAATAGCATTCTTTTCCCAGCTGAACATTTTGGCGTAATCTATTTTACTCGTGCTAACGAATTCTTGATTCACCGCTAACTCCATTCCTTTCACAATTTCTTCTACGCTTTCGGGATCTACCAAAATTGCGTGTTCATTTCCAACTTCAGCAGTCGCTCCGCGGTTTGAAGTTATAACTGCTTTACCGAAAGAAAATCCTTCAATAATTGGAAATCCGAATCCTTCAAAAAGGGAAGGGAAAACAACCGCCTGGCAGTCGTGATAAAGAAGCTTTAATGTGTTATTGGATACTTCATTTAATTGATGGATTCTATCTTGAGTAAGAGCTTCGTTCAAGTAGTTATGACCGGCAAGCACTAAATGAATACCTGGATTACTTTTTTTATACTCTTCAAAGGCAGCTATGATTCGCGTAATATTTTTGTGCTCTCTTATTTGCCCCACATAAAGTAAGTATGAAGATGGCAAATTGAGCTTTTTTCTCTCAGCTTCTAAAACCTCTTCATCAATGTCGTTAAAATCAGATTCCAATCCATTATGCAAAACTTCAAATCGCTTGTCGTTAGTTGAGTAGCCATGAAGTTTAGAAAGTTCTTCTTTGACACTTTCAGAAACAAAAAGCACCTTTTTTGAATGCTTCAAGGTCTTTTTGATTGCCCACTTAAAATACTGTGTTTTTAATCCTGTCGGATCATTAAACTTTTTAATTTTCCTTGAGTAATTAGAATCATGTATTGTTGCGATTACTGGAGTGTTTCCAGTTTTAAAGGGAGCATCTAAATGTGGGTAGTGATAAACATCTGCATTAAATGATGAAATCACTTTTTTCATTGAAATGTAGTTCCTTGGACCCATATGAGGGAGGTCAATGGTGTGAAATCGAATATTAGCATGCTTTTCTAAGATCGTGTATATCGAATTAGTTTTCTCAATTGTCGGATTCAATAAAAGATCGATTTCGTCCTCAGGATGCAAAGTTAAATAGGCATCTAAAAGACAAATTATATATCTGCTAATACCACTATAGTAATTCAGATGAACGCGTGCATCAAATAGAATCTTCATGAGTTGATTAAGGATTCAAATTTGCTTGATTGAGCTTGATGGATTAAGAAATAATATCCATCCGAGGGATGTTTCTGAACATTCAAACTAAGAGATAGCGGCCCTTTGAGAGTCTCTTTTAATTCATAAAATTCATATCCTAACTCATTCTTTAATACATCAGAAAAATAGGCTGGCGTATGTCCTGCTCTGAGCATGCAGGTGTGAGAAAACTCAATCAATATCGTTGGCTGATGCTTAGTCAATAGTTCACGCATACCTTCAACGGCAATAGGTTCATGCCCTTCAATATCCATTTTGACAAAATCAATTGAGCCCTGAATATCGAGATCATCAAGCTTGATTGTTTTAACCGTGTGTTCATCAGAGTTTTCTTCCTTCTCATTTCCTATATACGCAACTCCAGTATTTGGGCCACCAAAATCAAGTAAGGGAAGTTGCATGGTTATTTCTCCTTCAGCATTGCTGACGGCTGCGTGATGCAAGTCAATATTTGTTAAGCCAAAACCTTTAACAACCTGTGTTAGCACATCAAATGTGAAAGGGATTGGTTCAAAAGCAATCACTTTTCCTTTCAAACATTTTTGAGCCATTTTCACACAATAGTGCCCGTAGTTAGCTCCTAAATCAAGGACTATAGAATCCTCTTTGATGAAATTCTCTGAAAATGAAAGTTCGATTTCATCATACTTGTTGTTCTTTATGTCTTGAATTTTTCCCTTTACATAGGCTTTTTTATAGCCCTTTTCTCCTCCAACTTTGAAGATGATTTTTTTAAGAGATGATTTCAGCTTTGACATAATAGAACAACAAAGGTAAGGCTTATGTTAAACTTTGTATTAGTTGAATGTAATTTTGGGCCATTTTATTGGCCGAATAAAACGCTACTATTGTCTCTCTATTTTTCTTCCCAATTTCTTCTAATTGTGACTGGCTTTCAATTGCCATTTTCATTTTTTGATAAAGATCTTCATGGTTTCCTGATTGATATAACCATCCGTTCACTTCATCTTTTACAATTAGTTTGTTATTCTCAATATCTGAAGTGATAATAGGAAGTTCAGATGCCATGGCTTGCAAAATTGCCGTACTCATATTTTCGGCATGCGTGGCATGTGAGTATATGCTTATGTTTTGATAGAAGTTCACCATTTCATTTTCAGATAAAAGTCCAAGAAACTTCACATTTGGGCTTATTCCCAATTTAATGGCTTGCTTTTTAAGGCTAATCTTTAAAGGGCCATCTCCTGCTAAATGCAATTCTGATAATGGGTATTCATTTACAATTTTAGAAAAAGCTATCAATAAATTATGATGGTCTTTCACTTCAACCATCCTTCCAGCCAAACCAAAAATTATTTTGTCAGTTTTTACAGTTGGTTTAAAGAGGAATGTATCTATTCCGTTTTGAATGAGTTCAACCCTTCCCTTATTGCCATAAAGCGTTTGGTTTTCCGCAATCATATTTTCATTTAAGCAAACAACTGCATCCGCCTTTTTAAGGGCATATTTGCTTAAAAAATGTAAAAACTTAGATTTGCTTTGATTGTTCTCATGTTCAACATAGATTGAGATAGCATTATTTCGCTTAGCAAATTTCGAAGCCGTAATTATCAATTCATTATTATGGATGATGATAACATCAGGATTTGTCTTTGTTAGATATTCTTTAAAAAGCCGAGATGCTTTCAGGTATCTTTTCTGTTTTTTAGGAATGACATGAGATGGAATATTCAGCTGATTGCATTTTTGAATATAATCTTGATTAACCTCATCTACGCCATAAAAAACTAAATGATTATTGTATAGCTTACCGAACTCATTTTCTATTAATGGGAACACTACATTGCCATGTCCGCCGAGCCCTGAAAAGATTACGTGAACAATTTTCATGAGAAGAGTTTTCTTTTAATCCGCCTTAATGGCTTCAATGCTGAAAAATAGGTCTTCTTCACATCAAATACAATCTTATCTCCAAATTGATTAATAGTATGAAATCCTGAATATCCTTCAGGAGGATCAATTCTAGCTACTTCTTCTTCAGCATATAGATCTTGAGAGAGGCTCGTGATTTTGAAAATAACCACGCCTTTTCCGTATCCTTTTTTACAATTTTGGCCTAACCTGTAAAGTTCGTTATCTACGTTAAATAGATTGCCGGCCATTCTTCCTCCAATAGCTGTTACGCAAATTGGGCTAGATGAGTGTTTCTCCCAATTTTCAAAATCTTTTGAAACAAAAAGATGAAGCTCTTCATTTTGTTTACCATTTTGAAGTCCGGCAAATAACCAATAAGTGTCATTGTAGAAATAAACAATTGGGTCAACCAATGCTGAATTCAAGAATAATTTCGCCTTGAGGTCATTGACATTGTAAATGGTTGTTTCCTTATTGTAAGACGACTCTGGAATCATCTTCAAAACACCATCTATTTCAATTAAAAATGGGAAAGATAGGTGCCAGTTTTCTTTCAGAAAAGTCTTTTCGTTACTTAGTTTTCCGTCTGCCAAGTTTAACTTTGACAATGATCCATGTTGACTTTTGAAATCGAAGCGTTCACAAATAATATTGTCATGCCCTAAGGATGAATGCCAAAATGGGTCTGCGTAGTAATACTCTTTTGAAGTAGCATAAAAGGTCGCCTTCTCGAAATCAATTCCGTTCTGAATTACTTCAGAAAGATTGAAAGGAGCTGTTCCAATCATCCAATGGTCTTCGTAGAAATAATTAAAGAGTCCCATTTAATATTGGATTTGAAATCATACTCAAGATTAAGTCACTCGTATCAAACTCTTCAATGGTCCCATTTGAAAGTTTGCTTAAATCGTATGCAGATTTATTTTTTTTCACATTTAAAACATATGGCTCGTAGTGCGATTTTAGCAGTTTGTTTGATTCCTCAATGATCCCGAAATCTAATAGCTTATTGTGAATTTCTCTCGCAAGTTGGCTTTGCTCCAAATCAGTGGGCATGTCTTCATAGGTTCTAACAGAAAGATTATTTTCTTGAACTCCGTTAGATTTTTTAATTGAAATACAGAGTACACCTTTACCTTTCGTATCTGTGTACAATCCCACATTACTGATGAGGTTTATTAAATCATCACCCACTACATCCACAAAGCTAATATGGTCAATCTCTTTTTCAAATAAGAAAACGTAATGTTCAGAAACGTAGTTCTCGTATTCGTAGCTTATAGATTTATTTTCAATCTGAAATTTTTCTGTTTTATAGTTCTTAGGAAGATATAGTTTCGAAGTGCTTAATGAGCTTCCGTCTTTAAGCTTCAAAAGAGCTTTTCCATTGCTTACTGAGATTTCAGTAATGCTGTTTTGAGAGATATTACAATCTGTTTTATTCAATCCGCTTACTAATTCTTGACAGCCACCATTGAAATAGAAGTAAGGTTGAATTTCGTTCTTTTTGAACAGGTTACCTATTTTATCCACTCTGTACATTTCCAATAGTTTGGATTTGCTGAAAGTCTTTGAAAGAAGCAGAAAGTTAATTTTTAAAGAATTCATAAATGATTCTCCTTTTCTAGTGCGGTAAAGTGTCTTGGGGGGAATCTGCATTTGATCCGGTAGAAGTTGACTTTTTTGCAAGAGTTCAAATCCTTTTTGATAATTCTTAAGAATATGGCATCCAACCTCTAAATTATTTATCCCCCATAGTTCTGACGTATACCAAGCTCCACCCATCCGATCACTCTGCTCAATTAGAAGAGAGTTTTCTTTTTTGCAAAGTGCAGCATGGCTCATCATCATGAGCGGGCTACTACCTAAAAATATGGAGTCATATTGCGTCATGATGACTTTTTTAGTAATGCACAACTTGCGCGAACGGGTTTATGAATCTTTGGAACATATTTTATCAAATTCCACCAAGTTTTCGGCTTATAAAAAGGTACGAAAAGTCTAATAAAAGTGATGAAAAATGCCTTTTTATCTTGCCAAAGGTGTTTGATAAATGAATCGCTACTCACCAATGTTGCGTTTATAATTTCGGTAGCCGGAAAAAGTTGGCAAAGCTCTTCGGGTGAAGGTCTATATAAAGTATCAACGGGGTCGGCAACATACGGATACCTGTTAGATACTGAAACCATTAAGAGCGAGTTCTCAGGCATCATTTGAATGAGCGATTTTGCAAATTTTTCTTTGTCAGCAATATTGGTTAAAACATTGGCGCAAATAAGCAATTGAAATTTTTCTCCCTTAAGTTGATCTATAAAATCGTCATCAAGTAAATCCCCAACTATGTCGACACTTTCAGAATCTTTAATGTCAATGTTTTTTATGATGCCACCTTTTGTAATTCGATTACTCAAAGCTTTGATCCAAGGCTGCAGTTCGTAATGAGATTCATCTGAACTGCCAATGTTCGCCACAGGGTAAATCTGAATCTTTTCTTTCTCTAAAAAATCCAATTGTGATGAAATCCACTCAGCTTCTTCTTTTAACATTCAAGAGGTGTTTAATAGTTGCCAAAGTTCTTTTTGAGAACAGTGCACTTGGCTTTTTACTTAAAGCTTTACGAAGATAATGAATTGCTTTCTTTCTAAAACCTCTTCCTTCAATTGCAGCTGCCAGGGCTGTCATTGAATACATTTCAAACAAAATTCTTTTTTCGAACTTGGCTAAAATGTTGTGATGATTTTTGATGAGAATATTGAAGTATTTTAAGGCTACCTCAAAGTTTTTTGATTTCATGTTTGACATGGTACTTCCTTCATGCAGGATGTATTTGAAGCTTGGTATATTTTCATACTGTAATTCGTAAGCAAGAGATAATTTCAATATGAAATACCAATCTTCACAAATTATGAACTCTCTATCAGTATTGAAAGGATGTTCTTTATATGCTGCGCTTTGCACAAAAGTGCCGTTCAGATGAACATAGTTTTTGTGGCAAACGACTTCGTTTAAGTCCCCCTCAAAAGTTCTTTTGTTGCCATTCTCAGTTCCCGTTTCATCACAATAAAGCCAAGGATAGCAAAGTACCTTAGTTTCTTTGTTTGATTGTATATTATCATAGGCCTTTTGAAGATGATGTACTAACATCAGGTCATCTGAATCAAAGAAATTGAGGAATTCTCCCTGCGCTTTTTGGGCGCCAAAATCTCTAGCAGCACCTCTTTCACCATTTTCTTTATAAAAGTACTTGATTCGATTATCATCAATTGCCGAAATCACTTCTTTTGTGTTGTCAGTGCTTCCATCATCAACAATGATTAGTTCCCAATCTTCAAACTCTTGATTGATGATTGAATGTATTGTATTCTCAATGCGGTCAGCTCGATTATAGGACGGTATGATTACTGAGAAAAATGGCATTAGCTAAATTTTGAAATTAGGGCTTGCTTGGTATCCTCAGGTACAAATATGTAATCGCACATTTCAAGTTCAGAGTGAATTCCAAACTCCTGAACTTCTTCAATTTTAACACCACCTTTTTTAATCACTCTGAAAATAGCATAGTTGTTAGAATTTAAGATGTTCTTAATTTCCTTTTGTCTCTCTAATCTGAATTTGTTTTCTTGAGAATAAACTGGCAATATTTCGCATATAAAAGTAGCCGATTGGTTTACTTCAAAAATAGACTGGATAACCTCTAACTCGGCACCTTCAACATCTATTTTAGCAATGTCAAAATTCTTGTATTTAGTTTCTTGAAGAGGGATTGTTTGAATATCCAAACTAATTCTTTCGTCTTCTGGTCTAAATTCTTTAATCATTGAAGCACTTGAATCTCCTTTATCTTTAGGCAGTAAAAAGAGTTGTGCATCTTCTTTTTTGTTTGAGATTCCGTAAGGTTCAAGGGCGCAATTTGTGAAGTTATTTTTCTTAATCAAGTCTTCGACATAGTTCACACAAAGCCTATTGGGCTCAAAACCTATGTAATCTGAATTTGGAAACAAAGCTTTCCAAGCGATCAAAGTTTGACCAACATTGACACCAACATCTAACAAAGATTTGTCTTGGCCTCCTAACTTGAGAAAAAGCTCAATCATCCAAGGTTCGGAGTTTCTTAAGTTTGCATATCCTAAGCCATTCTGTATAGGAACCATAACGGTTTTATCCTGAACGAAGAATGGATAGGATCTTTTGATTCCTGCCTTATCAAATATTTTTTTTAGCAAAATCATAGTTCTATCAGTTCAGTGATTTGTTGAATTTTTTGGCGATAATTTCGTTCATAGGCATATTCTGATCGCATTGCTTTCTTTTCAGAATGATTCCAGAAATCCAAGTTACTAGCTACTTCCTTAATTGTTTTTGGTAAGTCATTATTGTCTTCCAAAATCAAAATCAAATCTTTGTCAGCATCAGAATAATCAGAAATGAAAGAGCAAATGGTGACATTTCCGCTTAGCAAATAAGAAAGGATTTTATGGGTGTTAACCACTCTTAATTCTGATTTATACAGAGTAAGATTAATATCTGCTTTGGACAAAAGGTCGTTTAATTGAGAATAGTGGACAGGTCCAATAAAAAACATATTCGATCTTTTTTCTAACTCTTCAATTTGAGCAACCACCGCTTCATCCGTTTTACCCAAATTACTCTTGGATTTTGGTCCGACAAAAATAAAGTCAATGTTCAGATTGAAATCCGCAATTTTTCCTAACAAATCGTAATCCAAATAATTACTAAAGTTGCCAATGGCTATAGCTTTGATCTTGTTTTCACCCGGAAGCTTTGCGTTATACTTGCTATTCGAAGCAATGTCTGTCCCATGACCAGTTACGTTGGTCTGGGTCCCGGCTGGTAATTTTTCTTCTAAATGTTTTGAAATCGTGAAGAGGTGGTGTGAAGAGCGAACAATCTCATCTTCATATTTTGCATTATAATGGATGTCAGCAGAATGATATATTTTGCAATCTGCTGACCACACCTCTTGATTAAAAAATCGGTAAGGATCAAAACTCCAAATGATATCAATTTTCTCACCAATAAATTGCTCTATGTTTTTAGCTGTTTTTTTGAATGTTGATTCTTGAATTCGCTTGGGTAGGGTATTTAGTCTCGGTAAAATGTTTTTGTACTCAACAATAGTTAAGTTGTCAGAAAGTTGAGTGGATGTAATTTTTTGTTTTTGGATTGGTGTTTTATTCGAACCTTCTGGAGGTCCAAGAAAATAAACGGTATTGTTTTCAGATAGATAATTAGCGTAATGATGTTTTGAAACAAAATTATCTCCCCACTTTTCTGTCGATATGATCAATATCGTTTTATTCTTCATCAAAAACTTCTTTGAAATAATCAAAATAGGTTTGACCTATAGTTTCATAATTTCTTGCAGCAAGTATAGATTTTGACATGGCTTCTCCGTTAAAAGAGGCATAATTTGCTTTCATTTTAAGCATTGCATCTTTCCATGCTTCAGGAGTTGGATCTGCTACAATATATCCATTTGTGTCATCTATATATTCTTTGATTCCACCCATCTCGTTCGAAATTACAGGAGTTCCAGTAGCCAATGCTTCGGCGCAAATAGATGAGGAAGTTTCGTAGTGAGAAGATTGGCAATAAACTTGAGAATCATGGATAGTTTTGACGAGTTCGTCTTGCGGAATTCGACCTTTGTAAATGATTTTTTCTTCCAGATTTAACTTTTTAATCAGTTGGACAAGCCTATCTGATAGTTTTCCTGATCCTGCAAGAATCAATTGAACGTCTTGATCCTCTTTGAGCAACAAGTTGAAACCTTCAATTAAAAGAAACGGGTTCTTTAAATCAGTCCAGTTATTTACCGAACAGAAAGTGAAGATTTCGGGGTTTTTGTTTTTCTCTTTGTAATAAAAATCATTCGCGTTTATTACAATTGGAAGAACTTTGTAATTCAGTGAATCTAAGCTGCAAAAGTTTTGAATATCTTCTCCCAAGGCGTTTGAAACAAGGAATAGTGGAACATCATGTCTAAAGATATTCTCTATTCGCTTTCTTCCTTTGTGTCCTTTTGGTAGATGAAACTCTTCATAATATGCTGACCAAACATCTGAAATGGTAAATTTTAAATTAGGGAATTTTGTCTTGAATTCACTAATTGAAACGGCATTTGGGTAAGCAATGTAAAAATTGACAATGTCAAACTTGCTTTGATTTTCTTTCAGGAATTTCTTGATAAATCGTGCGACCAATTTCTCTTTGATAATCCATTTGTTGATGGCCGGATTGAAAGTTTTTCGGTTGAGTTTAACACCCTCAAAAACTTCTGACACCATTTCTTTTTTATCACTAAAATGCAAGTGCAACACTTCATTTTCGCAATGCTTATTAAGCGCTTGTAGCTGTCTCAATACAAAAACCCCCGCTAATTCATGATCAGGGTTCGGAAACCAAGGGGTGATATGTAATATTCTCAATTTGCTCATTTTAAGAAAAAATAATAATTCAATTTTTCAAGACGGTAAGCGATCCTATAAATAACTTTGTTGCTAAGATACATGAAAGCCTTTCTAGAGAAGATTTTTTTTACGACTGACTGAGAGATTGTGCCGAAACCAAACTTGTCTATTTTTCTCAATCGCGCAAAGGCAGAATCAAGTTCTCCTAATTCTCCATTTTTGAAGAGGTGATTCATCATTTCGCGATATACAAATCTTAATTGACGCTTAAATAAAAGGCTTGAGAATGTTTTTGATTCAAGATGTTTTAAATAAAGATGCTCTTTTCCTCTAAGCATTTTTACCTGATTTAAGTGTATGCCTGATGGATGTTCTCTGTAGTAAACGAGTCTTTCGTTCTGTCCAAAGAATGTTTTATTGTCAATAGCAAGTCTTAGCCAAAGGTCCCAATCTTCGGTCCCAATTTGTTGCTTTTCTTCATTCAGTGGGTGAGATTTTGCCACTTCTGTTTTGAGCAATACTGAACTATTGATAATGCCAGATCTTACAAAGAGGTCTTTCACAAAAGCATCCCCATTGAGCTCTCCCGTTTTCCAGATAGGAATTTCCTTATTTGATTCTTTAACTTCATGAAATTCGCAGCCTTGTGAGAATATTAAGTCAATTCGAGGATTACTTTGGGCTAATTTGATTTGAATATCAAGCTTTTCTTCGGTCCACAAATCATCTGCATCTAAAAATGCAATCCAATCGCCTTTTGCTTTAGAGATCCCCAAGTTTCTTGCTGAAGCTTGCCCTCCATTCTCTTTGCACAAGTATGTAACTCTTGAATCTTTCTCTTGTACTCCTTTAATTAAACTGGTAGTGTTGTCGGTAGAGCCGTCATCTACGATTATCAATTCCCAATTAGAGAAAGATTGTTTCAGAACACTATCGATTGTTTCCTCAATAAATTTTTCACCATTAAAGACAGGTATTACAATACTTATGATTGGCTGACTCACGGTTTTAAAATTTGTTCAATAGTGTAGGTTTGTTTGGCATCTTTTCGTTCAATAACGACAGTTGACTATGTGTTTAGTCTCTCAAAACAGCTAGTATATTTTGAAATAAAAAGATCTCATGTTTAGGTTGCCAGTGATTGAGAGGAATCAATTTCTTTTCTTCTAATCTAAAAAAGTCAAAGCCATCTAACTCTGCATAGAAATCCTTTAAAAACCTTCTTTTCACAATGTTAACTTCATTAAATTCAAACTGAATAAGCTTTACTTTGTTTTCTTGTAGAAGCCCTTTTGCTCCTCTAAGCGCTTCTAATTCGAAGCCCTCAATATCAATCTTTAAAAAGTCTATTTCTTCAATCCCATTTGTTGCACAATAATTATCTAAAGTGTCTACCTTAATATCAATTGATGTCAAGTTTTCTTGCTTTCCAATAACTGTTAAAATTTCTGGATTAGAAGATGCTTGAACACTAGTCTTGTCATCTTGACTAAAATAGAGCTTAAGGTTTCCTTCTTCTTCGCCTATCCCTCCATTTACTAAGGTTGCTATAGACTGACAATTTTCTTTTAGTTTTTGAAAAGTGTTTGGATTTGGTTCAAAACAATGAATACTAGCGCTTGGATGGTTTTTCGCTAGGAGTTCAGTGAAGTCTCCAACATTTGCTCCGACATCTATAAAAGTTGGCTTCTTGCTTATGTTTTGTTTTCCCAAAATGTTTTTGATGAAATTGAGTTCGCCACTTGCTTCTAGTGAAGTTGATCTTAAAAAACCGCTCTCAACATAGCCTAATCCTGTCAAGTCTATCTTGGCTTTTCTAGACAGAAAGAGAATGATTCTGACACAGAGTTGTCCTATTTTGAGTTTAATCTTTTGCATTAAAATTATTTTGTCACGATCACGGAGTATGGCTAATTTACTGATTTTTTCAAGCCAATCATTCTTTTTACTTTGTCAAAGTCGATCATTTTTTCTTGGAATAAATAAAAAGTGAAAATTAGAATTAACATGATTTTGATTGTCAGTACATAAGCATAATCTAAAGTCAGAATAAAATCCAGGTAGCTGCCGAAACCAAAGAAGATTGCGAATGTAATAAGGACCCTGGCGTACTTCATTTTTTCAAGTGGAATTCTGTAAAGCCTTTGTGAAATGGCGAAGAGAGTTCCATTACTAATAATTAAACTGATCAAGGTGGCAATAGCTGCACCCGTAAACCCCCACTCATTGATGAAATAATAATTTAATACTACATTCAATCCACTTGTGATGATAACAGTGATGGCGATCAGTTTAGTCTTCTCTTTTACGTGCAGCCCTGGAGAGAACATGCCTAAACCAGTAATCAAAACAGCTAAATAAAACAGAGGCATGAATACGCTTGCTTCATAATAAATGGGTTGAGTGAAAATGTAAAGAGTTTCGTAAGAAAAGTAAGCCAAGCAAAGCCCCCCAATTGTACTTAATCCGATAAAGAGTTTGAAGATTTTACCAAGTTCAGTTTTAGTTGAAGGGTCTGAATGTCTTTCGTAGATAAGTGGAGCTAGGGCGGATTGAAAAGCAAGAATTATCAATGAAACAATTGCTGAAAATTTAAAGGCCATGTCATAGACACCCACTGCCTCTAGAGATTCATTTATTTCTTTTATAAAAACTCGGTCAGTATAATTCAACACCATGTACGCTATTGAGGCAGGAACCAAAGGTGTACTAAAAACCAGCAGCTTTTTAATCGACTTCTTGTCAATATGAAACATTAAGTCTTTCCTCAATTGATAGAGCTGGAAGACAATGATTAAAGGAGCAGTAATAATTGATGAAAGAAATATACTTTCTAGCCTATAGTTCAGTCCGAGTGCAAAAAGAAGGATAAGTAAGATGCTAATAATTGCATACAAGAAGGTTGTTATAGAGTAAGCTTTGGTTTTTCGCAAGAACTTTAACTGAACACCTAGCGTGTAGAATAAGCTGTTGAGAAAGATGGTAACTAGCCAGAGGTGATAAACATAGATTGGTATTTGGCTGTCTTCTGATAAAAAGGCTAAGACCTCATCTTGAAAAACGAGTGCAAAAATTATGAAAACTGTATAGCTCCCCATGGTGAAGAAAAGACTAGAAGAAGCAATTTTCTTTTTCTCAAGAGGTGAAGTTAGTTTGTCTGAAATGAACCTTCCCATTCCTTGATAAATCTGGAATGAAAAAATTGCAGCTACAAGCGCGGCTGAGACCCCAAGCATAGCTAGCATTCCGTATTCACTTCCTGTAAAATATGCCGAGTAAAAAGGCAGCAACAACAAACTGACTCCTTTGGTGAGTAAGTTGGCAATCGTATAAAGTCCTCCTTCTTTTAGTAAATCTCTTAGCATTTGCAGATAAAGCGTAGTTTTGCAAAGTAAATTAACGCAATTTTTATGCGTTCTATTTTACTTAATCGATAAGTTGTACACATGCTCCTATGAATATAGTATTTGCCACACAAAATCAGAATAAAGCCAAAGAAATTCAAAAGCTTTTGCCAACTAAACTTGTAGTCAAAACTTTAAGTGAAATCGGATGTCATGAAGATATTCCAGAAACGGCTCCAAACCTTGAGGGAAATGCCTCATTGAAGTCTCTGTATGTAGCGCAAAAATTTGACATGAATTGCTTTGCAGATGATACCGGTTTAGAGATTGAAGCACTCAACGGAGAACCTGGTGTTTATTCAGCTAGATACGCCGGCGATCAAAAAGATTCGAATGATAATATGGATTTGGTGCTCGAGAAATTGAAAGATGAATCGAACAGAAAAGCTCAGTTTAGGACTGTAATCTCACTTAGAATGAATGGTCAAGAGGTCCTTTTCGAAGGAATAGTTAAAGGGAATATCAGATCAGAAAGATCAGGTGTAGAAGGATTTGGTTATGACCCAATTTTTGAACCTGAAGGCTTTGATGTCACTTTTGCTGAAATGTCAATTGAGGACAAAAATAAAATCTCTCATAGAGGAAAAGCTGTGCAAAAGTTGATTGCTTATCTCAATAATGTCTAATTTCATACTCTAAAATTTATTCATGATACAAAGATCACAAACAGTGTATTTATTACTGGCATTCATTTGTATGACTCTGTTATTGTTTTTTCCTCTTTTCTCAGTTGTTTCAACTTTTGATGGAATTTCCATGACAGGTGAAGTAAGCGCTTACGGATTTCATATCGTTGATGCGCCAACTATTGATGCTGAAGGCATGACCTTCTCACCAGGAAAACCAGTAGAGGTACCGATTTACATTATTTTTATTGTGTTAGCCTTGTTAACAGCAATGGGAATTATGCTGTACAAGAAGAGGAAAAGACAACTGCTGGTTTGTAGATTAAATTTCATTTTACACCTCATTGTAGTAATTGCCTTCTATGTGTTTTATTACTTAGGACAAGGTGCCTTATCTGAAGCTTTAAATTCAAAAGCGGTTGAAGGAGTTGAGGTTTCTTTTGCAATGAACGCAGGATTCTTTCTATTGATTCCGACCATTCCATTTTTACTATTGGCAATTCGTGGAATTAAGAATGATGAGAAGTTATTGCAATCAATTGATAGAATTAGATAATGAATTATTTATCGGTTGAAAACCTAACCAAATCATTTGGTGTTCGAGTAATTTTTGAAGATTTAACTTTCGGAATTGATAAAGGCGATAAAGTCGCTATTGTCGCAAAGAACGGAGCTGGTAAGTCTACGCTTCTTAAAATTCTATGCGGTGACGGAACCGAAGATTCGGGAAGAATAGTTTACCGTAAAGATATCAGAGTAGATTACCTTGAGCAAGCTGAAAATTTTGAGCCTAGCCAAACAATCTTCAATGAAGTATTAGATACCGATACTCAAGAAACTAGAGCGATTAAGGATTATGAAAAGGCAATTTCAAATCCAGATGATTCTGATTTCTACGAAAAGGCTTTTGAGCGTATGAATGCGCTAAACGCTTGGGATTATGATGTTAAGATTAATACCATCTTGTCAAGGTTAAACCTTGATGAAAAGCATAAAAAATTGGGTGAATTATCCGGTGGACAAAAGAAGAGAGTAGCGCTTGCAAAAGTGCTTATCAATGAACCGGACATCATGATTTTGGATGAGCCTACCAATCATCTTGATCTTGATATGATTGAATGGTTAGAAAGCTATTTAGCTAAGTCTGATTCTACAATTATCATGGTAACACACGACAGATACTTTTTAGAAGTTGTGTGTAATACCATTTTTGAGCTTGAAGACAAAACGATATATAAGTACAAGGGCAACTTCTCTTATTACTTAGAGAAAAAAGCAGAACGACAAGAGATTTTAGCAGCCACTATTGGTAAAGCTAAAAACTTGATGAGAACTGAGCTTGAGTGGATTAGAAGACAGCCAAAAGCGAGAGGGACAAAGCAAAAGGCTAGGACAGACGCCTTTGAAGGGGTCAAAGCCACTGCAAATCAGAAAGTTAATAAAGATGAGTTAGAGATTGAAATTCAAATGAATCGTTTAGGTTCAAAGATCGTGGAGCTTCATAATATAGGTAAAAGCTACGGGGATAAGAAGATATTGACTGGATTTGATTACGTTTTCAAAGGAGGAGAAAAGATTGGAATAGTTGGAGGAAACGGTACAGGCAAGTCTACCTTTTTAAATATGATTTCCGGTTCGGTTGAGGTTGATAAAGGTAAAGTAGTAGTTGGTGATACTGTGGTTATGGGCTATTATCATCAAGATGGGATGAAGTTCAAAGATGACCAAAAAGTAATTGATGTCATTAAAGATATTGCCGAGTTTATTCCTTTGGCAAAAGGTAAGAAAATGTCTGCAGCACAGTTTTTAGAGAAGTTTCTCTTCACTAAAGACATGCATTATAATTTCGTTAGCAAGTTGAGTGGTGGAGAAAAGAAGCGTCTTTATTTGATGACAATTCTGATGAAGAATCCAAACTTCTTGATTCTGGATGAGCCAACAAATGATTTAGATATTTTCATTTTAGGTGTTTTAGAAGATTATTTAGCTAGCTTTCAAGGTTGTTTAATTATCGTCTCTCACGACAGATATTTCTTAGATAAATTGGTTGATCATACTTTCTATTTTGAAGGAGAAGGCCAAGTGAAAGATATACTTGGAAATTATACTGCTTATCGCAAGTTCTTGAAAGAGCGAGATTCTCAAGCAAAGAAAGTTGCTAAGAAAGAAAAGGTAGTTGTTGTTGATAAGGTAGTAGAGACTGAGCCAGAAGTTAAAAAGAAGTTGTCTTATAAAGAGCAACAAGAGTACGAAGGCTTAGAAGCGGCAATCGCCAAGCTTGAAAAAGAACGAGATGAGTTGACTGAAAAACTAAATTCGGGATCAGAAAGTTCTGAAGAGGTCAATACCATTGCCACTAGGTTAGGAAAGATTGGTCAAGAAATCGAAGAGAAGGAAATGAGATGGTTAGAGCTTGCAGAGTACGCCTAGATAGACTTCGGCTATTAGCAGTTCTGAACTTATTGAATTAAAACGATTTAATTAGCATTGCTCTTCTTATTAGGTGTACCTTCACCGAAATCCAAACCCTATCATGGCAAGCAAAGCAGTTAGAATTAAGTTCAATACAAAAGACCGTCCAGAATTTATTAAAGATCTCAGAAAAAGGGTAGATGCCTATTTCAAAGACAATAAGATTTCAAAGTTTGCAACAGTCGGCATGAAGGTGAAAACAGTCTTCATGATCTCACTTTATTACGTGCCGTTCATTTTAATACTTACTGGTGTTGCATATAATGGAGCATTTGTATTGGCAATGTGGGCAGTGATGGGATTAGGGATGTCAGGTATTGGCTTGACAATAATGCATGACGCTAATCACGGAGCATATTCAAAAAAACCAAGGGTAAATAACCTCTTAGGTTATACTATGAATTTGCTAGGTGCTTATCATATAACTTGGAAAATTCAGCATAATGTACTTCATCACACCTTTACAAATGTTCATCAAACTGATGAGGATATCTCAAATGAGGTTATGCGATTTTCGCCCAATGAAAAAAGAAAATCGGGCTATAGGTTACAAATGATTTATTCAATCTTCTTGTATGGCTTACTAAGTTTGCACAGATTGATTAGTAAAGACTTTGAGCAGTTATCAAGGTATAGCAAGTTGAATTTACTTTCTGGTCAAGGTCTAACTTTCAAGAGAGCATTGCTCTATTCTATCTTAATCAAAATTGGATATTATGGTTTGATGCTTGTGCTGCCAATGCTAATTCTACCTATGGCTTGGTGGGTGACTCTAGTAGGTTTTTTATTGATGCATTATGTAAGCGGAATTATTCTTGCTCTTGTGTTTCAGGCGGCACATATTACAGATGAAACGGAGTTTTTTAAAGTTGATGAGTCAGGAACAATGGAGAATAGCTTCGCAGTTCATCAGATGAAGACTACAACTAATTTTGGTACTAAGAGTAAGATGTTAACCTGGTTTGTTGGTGGCTTAAATCACCAAGTTGAACATCATCTTTTCCCTTCAATTTGCCACGTACACTATTCTGCGATTTCTAAAATTGTAGAGCAAACGGCTAAAGACCATGATGTGGTGTACAATAATGAGCCAACTTTTTTTACAGCTCTGAGAAGTCATTTCAAATTCATGAACAAGTTGGGCATGTCAAAGTATGACAGTGAATTTGGATAAGAAATAATATTTATACCGATTGGTATATTTTTTTGTATCTTTGTCAAACTAATGGCAAAGAAATCAGAGCAAACATCAAAGTTTATCATCCGAAAGGTTGCTCCAATATTCAATAAACATGGGTATTCTGGGACTTCTATGTCTGATTTAACTGAAGCGACAGGATTAACAAAAGGAGCCATTTATGGCAACTTCAAAAACAAAGAAGAGTTGGCTTTTGCCGCTTTTCAAAGTAATATTGAGTTCATACTTTACAAAATAAGAACCGAACTTGCAGATATCAAATCACCTCTTCAGCAGCTTTACGGATTGACAAACTTTTATCGTCAATATCGAACTCATACCATAGAATATGGAGGTTGCCCAATTATAAATATAGGCGTAGACGCTAACCATGATAATCCTGAATTGTTGGAAAAGGTACAAACCGTCATCTCAAAGCTGCAATACTATATCACTAAAATGATCAAGACTGCAATTGATGAAGGTGAGATTAAAAAAAGTGTAAACCCTGAGAAATATGGAAGACTGTTTTATACGGTAATTGAAGGAGCGGTTTTCATGACCTCTACAATGAATGACGAAACATACTTACAACAAATGATGACGCATTTAGATGAGATTATAGAAAACGAACTGGCGGTTTAAAAAAATTTGAATTATAATATACCAATTGGTATAAAAAAGAAAAAGATGCTAAGATTAATAAGAATATATTTTACAGTATTATCAGCAGTTAGTCCCAAAGTTGCGGCTAATTCTGCGTTCAAGGTATTTCAAAAAATCAGAATTAAAACAATTCGAGATCGTGAAAAACCATTTTATGAAAAAGCCAATCACTTTCATATTGAGCATGAAGATGAAGCTCTAGATACATATGAGCTAGGGAACAAAGATGGTAAATTGATCTTCTTAATACATGGTTGGGAGTCAAATGCAGGATGCCTTCTCAAAATTGCTGAAGAATTCGTTGAGTTGGATTACAGAGTTATTGCTTTCAATTTACCCGGGCATGCCTTCTATGAAAACTCATCTACCAATCTTTTAAAATGCAAGCTCGCTTTTGAAAGAGTCCTCTCTGAGATTGATCCTAGTGAACCATTTGATGTGGTTTCTCATTCTTTCGGTTCAGCTGTGGTAGCGAATGCTTTGGCAGATAGTGATTACGAAGTGAATAGGTTAACATTCTTGACGAATCCTAATAAGGTAGAGAACATCTTTAAACAGTTTCAAGACATTGTGAATTTGGGTGACAAGGCTTTTGATAAACTACTGCTAAAAGTGAATACGCTTATAGGTGATGATATGTCAACTATGGATGTAGACAATCAATTGAAGAAAGTGAAATTCGAAGACTTTATGATGATTCATGATGAAAATGATAAGATTTTACCCTTCTCAAATTCTGAAGAAATACTTGAAAACATCAAGCCATCAAACCTTCATGTTTTGACAGATGTTGGGCATTATCGAATGCTTTGGAATGATGATGTGATTAAGCAAGTTGTTGGTTTCGTTTCTGCGCCTATTTCTTGACCACAAACTTCTTACTACCATAGCGGTCACCTTGAGTATTAGTCAAGATTAAAAGATATGATCCATTCACAAAATGTTGAGTAGAAAGCATATTTAATTGACCTCCTTGTAACAGCCTTTTTTCTAGCAGCTGACCATTTAAAGCATATATCTCAATACCCATTTTTTGCTGTTCCCACTTCGTCAAGTCAATTGTAAGAGAATCATTTGTCGGGTTCGGGTAAATAGAATATTGATGATCATTCAATATTTGATTTTCGACTCCAACAGAATTTGTTTTGTAGCCGAATGTATACTGTCCTGCTGCAAATGTATTTGCTGTAATAAATCCGAAACCATCATCATCAGAACCTAAAGACAATAAACTTTGATCAGAATGTATGGTCCAACCAGCTTCAGAATCGGGACGATAAAGTAATACTAAGCTGTCTTCAATAAAGGCTTGAGATCCTGTGTTGTTCATAATTGAATTGTCTAAATCTCCAGCAGCATTATGGCGGCCGTCAAATTCGAATCTAATACTTCCCTGAATTTGATCAAGGTTGACTCCATGAATATTCCAATATCTATCTAAAGATACCATCACATTCTCTGGTGCCGAAATGTTATCAGGATAAACCCAGTTGTGTTCAACTCTCATGAATGCAGAGTCAGGAACCGCATCAACAACAACTCTTGCACGAGCATAAGACATAGTCTCAATGCCAGTTTCTGTAATTACCACATCTTCGGCGGTTACAGCATGATTGATTTGTTCATCCATGTTTAAGGCAACAAAAACGGGTTCAAAAGGAAGCGTAAAGTTCATAAGCTGATAATCCCCGCTAGCGATTATTTCTTCACTATGAGTTGTCCAGTCAGCTGCCATAAATGTAATTTGAAGTGGCACACCATTGTGATAAGCTGGAGCTCCTTTAAGTTTTTGATCTACCACTAATGAAACATCATAGTTTGAACCATTGAGGGTTTTTTCAAAATGAGTGATAGCAAAATGAGAAAATCCAGCTTGCAGAATCCAATCATTAAAAAAGTTTGTTACATCAAATCCGCCAAGAGAATTTATTTGATCTCTGAATTGCTCTGAAGAACAAGTTCCACCCCCGTATGTATTTTGAACACTTTGCAGTGCTGCGAAAAACTCCGTGTCACCCATATAATTTCTAAGCGTGTGCATCACATCTGATCCCTTGTTGTAACTGTGATCGCCATAAGTGAATGATAAGGGAACCGCATTTAGAGCATAAAAACCACTGTCATTAATATGTGCTCTGTGCAAAACGCTTGAGTGATTGTCTCGCATTTCTTCCATATAAGTATTGTAATCATACACATGTTCAAGAAACAATCTTTCTGAATATGAAGCTAAGCCTTCGTTGATCCACATTTCTTCGGCAGTTTCACAAGTTACCCAGTTGCCCCACCAGTGATGAGATAATTCATGAGCCATCAATGTTTCAAAGCTGGTTGTTCCGTTTATCGTTGAAAGCGGGTAGGCGATATTAGTCGCATGCTCCATTGCTCCCGCATTAAAAGGAACAAGCACGTATCCAACTCTATCCCAAACATAAGGCCCATAGTCTGTTTCAAAGGCTTCCATAGCGCCATTTAAATTGATAAATGAGTTCTTGAGGTTAGATGTGTCACCTTCTTCAGCTGCTAGCCAAATAGGAATATTCAATGATTGCGAAGTTGAAAAGTAGTTGTCTTCAACATGAGTGTAGTCAGCCACGGCAACTGAAGCCAAGTAAGTCGGAATCTCCGTGTTTAGTTGCCATGTCGTCAAGAGACTATCTGTTCCAACTGAAACTTCTGATGTCCTTACTCCACAACAATAAGCTGTTTTTGCATCAGATGTCAGGATTTCGTAATTGTAAGTCGCTCGTTCAACAAAATTGTCAAAACAAGGATGCCAAACTCTCCCGTAGTTGTGTGGAATCGATTCGAATCCTACTCCTAAATTAAAGTAGTATCCTCCTGAAAAATAAAATCCTCCCCATGTAGACGGATCTTTTTGTGGTGTCCCATTATAAAATACCGTTAAGCTATCAATTGTTCCAGAGGTTAAAGTTGTCCCAAACTGAGGAACCAATAATGTATCATTGTAAGAGTAGGGGATATTTGCCCCATCATACCATATTGAATCAATATTCAACTGTAATAGATCTAGGCTTATAGTTGTGATATTCATCAAAGCTTCAAATTTAACTTGGCAATTTCCAGATATGTGCTGAGAACCGGCTTGTGTAAAATCAAGGTAAACCGAATAATTGATGACATTAACCGTGTCACTTCTTAGGCTTTCGTTTCCTGATTTATATTGACGATCAAATTCTATTGCAGGATGCTGATGTTTTTCTTGACAAATTTGTGCAGCTTCATTTAGTTGTGAAAATGACCACATTGATTGAAGGCAAATGAATAAAGTGAGTAAGTTTCTCATTCGTATTAAGCTTTGCTTAAAATTACGAAAATAAAGGGAAGTAGGTTTGTTAGTAGATCGTGAGACCGAAAACCATGCTAATACCAACAAGAAAGTTAATGAGTCCAAAAGCACCCAGAATTGCCAAAAATCCGAGCTCATTTTTATACCCTTTGATATCAGTGATAAGAGTGTATGTGAAAAGCAAAAAGGTGATGATACCTGCAATTAAAGGAATCTCAATATGCATCCATCCTCCGAACATGAATAATATGGCAACCGTTTGAATCAATGCCATCCCAAAAATGATTACCCTCTTTTTGAGTTCAAATTCTTCATTATGAAAAACGTAGAAAAAAATGAGCAAATGAGTTAGGCCGAATAAATAAAAACCATCTTGTTGAATTAAGGCAGATGGTGCTAAGTTGGCGCCTGCGCTAATTGCTATAATTGCAGTAATAACTTTTGCGAACTTATCATCAATTTTGAGAAGGTGGAATAATGCAAAGAGTGCGCTTACTATTAGTAAGACATGAGAAATCATTAATTAAGGTTTGAAATTTGGATTGATCCAAGCCATTAACACTTGGTCATAAAATTCTCCATTGGCAGCTCTTGCTCTATTTTTTATAACTGCTTCTTTTGTAAAACCCGTCGCTTCAAATAGTTTGACACGGTCAGGGTCATGCTTGATTTCCATTTCTAATCTTTGGATATCAGGTCTTTCATTAAAGACGTATTCTAAGAATCCCATGAATACTCCTCTTCCGTATCCTTTGTTTTGAACATCTGGAGATACAGCAATAATGTAGTTTGTCAAAATGTGATTGTAAGCAGCTAAACCAATTTTTTCGGCATGAGCGAAGGCAATGATTTCATCATCATCATCTTCAACAACCAAGAATATGCATTGGTCTTCTGGCTTGTTTAAAAGAGAAAAGATGTAAGTGTTGGTTATTTCTTCAGGTCTTCTAGTGATGTCCTGAATTGCATCTGCAACAACTCCATAAATGTCAACGATATAAGATCGATCTGTACTATGTGCCTTTCTGATTTTCACAATCGAAAGATATAATTTTTATCTCAAAATTGAAGAACTCTAGAAGGCTAATTTTTAGTTTTTTAGACCAATCAATACAATTTCTCGACAACCATTTGATTAACAGAATGATTATGAGAGACTTTTGCCTAACACATTTTCGGCTTGAAGTAGGTGTCTTTCATTATGACAGATCACAAATTCGCAAGCTTCGGCTACGTTAAACTTAACGGTAGCACCTATTGCAGAGTTAAATTTAATTGATTCAACATTTTTTGATGGATATAATTTTACGGCAGATTCTAAGTGATCAAGACTTTTTTCAAAGTTTGACAAGGTCAAATCAATTTGGTCTTGCCCAATATTTTTAATATTAAATATTGGGTAAAACCTTTTGAATGTTTTCATTTTGAATTTAATCTTCCCTTCTTTTGGGGGGAATCTTTTGATCAGATAAGACGGAATCGATCTTGCCGTGACTTCATTAATATCTTGATTTGAAGCACCTAATTCTTTCAAACAATTATCAATTTTATCTTCATAAGCTTTATGTGCAATAACCATATGTTCAATTGCTTCAATTGCACTCCAGCTCTTTGGGTTGGGTGTTTTTGTTAAATCTGCAAAGCTCTGTTTTTTTAAAAAGTCGCTCTTCGCTCTCATGATTTGGATGCGCTCTAGTTGTTCTTTTGAATTGATTCTTGCTTTCGCCATAACTTTAAATTTATTCAAATATCCGAAGCTACTTCTCAAGAAATCTTGATTTACATCAAGAAATTAAATTTTGACGTTCTTTCTTAATCGGCTAAATGTTTCAGGAGTCATATTTAAGTAGCTCGCCAAATATTTTTGAGGAATCGTTTTCAAAGGTTCAGGACATCTCGCCATAAACTTTTCAAAACGTTCGTTCGCACTCAAGGTAATCAGTTCAATTTCACGATTCACCCTGCCAATTAAAAGTTCTTGATGTGCAAGTCTGCCCCATCTGTCAAAAGAGGGATACTTATCAAAAAGTGAACTGTAATCTTCGTAAGTAAGCCTCAGTAACTTTGAAGGAGTCACTGATGAAAGCGTGTACTTTGTTGGTTTTTTGTGCAAATAGGAATCGTAAATACCAGAGAAACTGCCATCAAATGAAAATCCAATTACCTTTTGATTTCCATTCTTGTCAAGGATATAAACGACTTGAACTCCCTTTTTTACAATGTAGAACGAGCGTTCAACTTGACCAAGGTCAGTGATGGTTTCACCTCTCTTAAATTCGCATTCTGACCACATTTCATAAAACTCAGAATAATCATCTTTAGTGAAATCGATTAAACCAAAGGCGTTTTGTATTAATTCTATATCTGCAGAATGCATGTAGATAAAGATAGTGTAATCAAATAAATACTGTGAACAACTACTTGAAGACGTTACCTTTTTGCACTTCTTTACATATACCTTTATAAGTTACAAGAATTAGAACCCTATGGAAATGTTGCGCGTCGAAAATATTGTGAAGCAATACGCCGGTCACACTGCCCTTGATGACATCTCGATATCCACCCAAAAAGGAGAGATATTTGGACTTTTAGGGCCTAATGGTGCTGGGAAAACATCTCTCATTCGGATAATTAATCAAATCACAGGACCCGATTCAGGGAAAATATTACTTGATGGCAGAGAGATAAGAAGGTCTGATATTGAAATGATCGGCTATCTGCCTGAAGAAAGAGGACTCTATAAAAAAATGAAAGTCCGAGATCAGGCAATGTATTTTGCTAGATTAAAAGGGTTGACGAAGCAAGAGGCTAAGAAGAAGTTGGACTATTGGTTCGAGAAATTTGAAATTACTTCTTGGTATGATAAGAGAGTTGAAGAGCTTTCAAAGGGGATGGCGCAAAAAATTCAATTCATTACCACCGTTCTGCATGAGCCAAAATTGCTCATTCTTGACGAACCTTTTTCAGGCTTTGATCCAATAAATACAGAATTAATCAAAAAGGAAATACTTGAGCTAAAAAAGAATGGAGCCTCAATAATGCTGAGCACACATAATATGAATTCAGTTGAGGAGATATGTGATTCTATAGCACTCATTGACAAGGCCAAGCTCATTGTCTCGGGTAAACTTTCTGATATTAAAAAGAATTATAAATCTGAAACATATGCCATTCAATTCAAAGGGATGATGTTTGGCTTTGCTAACGCACTATTCGCAAGTTATTCTCTTGAACATTCTGAACAAATAGATGAAGACAGAGCAATAGCGCATGTGAAATTGCTTAAAGGCAATAAGCTAAATGACTTGTTGAAAACTGTAATGTCAGTAGTTGAGATTGAAGCGGTAAATGAAATACTGCCTACTATGAATGACATCTTTATTCAAGAAGTGACCGGGGCAAATAAGAAAGAGGAAGGAGGCCAAGATGAGTAAGCTAAGATTAATTATCGGTCGTGAATATAATTCAAGGGTGAAGAAAAAATCATTCTTTGTTCTAACGCTAATGGTTCCAATTATCTTGGTTGGATTAGCTGTTGTGGCACTTTGGTTAGGGCAAGAAGAGAAGAAACATCTTAGAGTTTTAGTGTCTGATCCGGCAGATCTTACAGGAGGTAAAATCTTTGTTGGGCAAAATGAAGTTCCACCAGCAACATTCTATTTTACTGAGTTCATTTTGATTGAAGATTTTGAAGAAGATGCTCAATACGAAGACTATGATGTACTCATTGCTATCGATCCGGATGTGATCACGAATAGAACAATTAATGGGGTTTACAGAAACGAGCCATCTTCAAATGCTACAAATTACATTACCAAGAAACTTGAAACCAGGTTAGATGAGTACTTCGCTATTGATGAAGGAATTCCGGTTGAAACTTTCCGTAAAATTCAACAGCCTTATGGCATCAGTCTTGAACCCATGAGGGGAGTTGAAGAAGAGAAGAATGAGTTTCAGGCCAAATTGGTTGGGTTTGGTTTTTCATTTTTGATCTTCATATTCTTGATTCTGTACTCTAGCCAGGTAATGAGAAGCGTTTTGGTAGAAAAAACCAACAGGGTAGTTGAGGTTATAATCTCTTCAGTTAAACCATTGGAGTTGATGCTCGGAAAGATTATAGCTATTGGGCTTGCCGGTCTTACTCAGTTCGTAATTTGGATCGCTTTGATTTCTATTTTACTATTAAGTTTCAAAGGATATTTCGCTGAAGGCTTTGGTTCAGATGTGCTCCAAAATCAAACGGCTGATCTTCTTTTTGAAAGAATTCCATGGGTAGAACTAGTCTCAATATTTGTCTTGTACTTTGTTCTCGGCTATGTATTCTTTGCGAGCATTTTTGCCACTATTGGAGCAGGAGCAGATTCTGAGTCTGATACTTTCCAATTGATGCTGCCAGTGATTGCCATTCTTCTCGTAGTTTTTGGTATTTCAGTTTGGTTGTTATTCGGAAACATAAATGGTCAATTGGCACTCCTGGGGTCACAAGTTCCTTTTTCATCACCTATGATTATGATGCAAAGAGCCGCCGCAGGAACTGTCGGAATTTGGGAGTTAGTAATATCATTCGCGTTACTTGCTGCTGCATGCTTTTTAATGGTTTACTTGGCCGGAAAAGTTTACAGGGTGGGTATTTTGATGTACGGTAAAAAAGCGTCCTGGAAAGAAATAATTAAATGGATAAAACACTGATTTGAAAGAGCGTTTAGGCATAATTGATTTAGGTACAAATACTTTTAACTTGTTAATTGTAGATCGTCATGCCCAGGGCTTTGATAGGGTTTTTTCTACAAAAGAAGGAGTCGGTTTAGGACTTGGCGGAATTAATGATGGCTTTATTGCAGATGATGCAATGAATAGAGGAGTAGTAGCACTTTCTGATTTTATGAATAAATGCAAAGAGTTAAACTGTGAAAAGGTTAAAGCATTTGCAACTTCAGCTATAAGAGATGCCAGTAATGGAGATGAGTTTGTAAAACTTCTTAATGAGAAATTGAGTTTAGAAGTAGAAGTGATTAGTGGTGACAGAGAGGCTGAACTAATTCATCAAGGAGTAAAAATAGGATATCCATTTAATGAAGATGTTATTATCATGGACATTGGTGGTGGATCTACTGAGTTCATCTACTCTGACCAAGAGAAGGTAAAGAAAGCGCACAGCTTCAATATTGGCACAGCTAGAATTTATCAGTTATTTGATTTTGAAGATCCTTATACAAATGAGAATATTGAATCAGTTACCAATTACTTAGAAGAGAATACCTCAGGATTTTTTGATGACATAAAGACAAATGTGTTGATAGGAGCTAGTGGTTCCTTCGAGACTTTTTATGCTGTTTTGAACCACAAAGAGTATCCTGAAAACAACTTTGAAGATATGAATGCTGAAGCTTTGATTCCAATTTTGGATGAGATGATTTTCTCTTCTTACAAAGAAAGAATGAAGAACCCGTTCATCATTCCTATTAGAAAAAAGATGGCGCCAATTGCGGCTATTAAAATCAAATGGATTTTAGAAAAACTAAATATTAAAACACTGACAATTTCCCCTTTTGCAATGAAAGAAGGGGTAATTCAATTAATGTAATATGTTAAACCTTGCACCACATTCACGACTTTGGATTTATCAGGCTAATAAGTTTTTGACTGAAGAAGAACAGAAGACGATTTCAGAAGAAATTTCAGAATTCATTAAAGGTTGGGCTTCACATGGAAACGAACTTTATGGAGACTTTTCAATTCAAAACGATTTGTTTTTGATGGTGGGAGCTGATGAATCAAAGAGTCCGACTTCGGGTTGTTCAATTGATTCATTAACAAGAAAGGTACAAGAGATTGGAGGTAAAATGAAAATTGATTTCTTCAACCGACTTAATATTGCTTACGAAGATCCTTCAACAAAAATACATTTGGTTTCCTTGGGGGAATTTAAGAACTTAATGAGTTCAGACACTATAACCGGTCAAACAACTGTCTACAACAACTTGGTAGAAACAGTGGCTGATTTAGATGAGAATTGGAGAACAAAAGTCAAGGATTCTTGGCACACCAACATACTGCAAATTTTGTGAGAATAGTACTCTTCATATTGTTTTTGGTTCCGCTTACTTCGGTAGCGCAAGACTTGGTAGATACTACCAATTTTGATACTGAACTCTTTAATGAATATGTGCTTCAAGAGGTTAATAAACTGAGAACTCGAAATAGAGTCGGTTTGCTTACTGAAGATAAATCGCTAGATGCTGCCAGCCAAGATCATGCTAATTACATGTCTGTTGAGAATGTACTTTCTCACACTCAAAAAAGTAAAACAAAAAACCTTCCTTTTGATAGAGTTAAATTCTATAAGGGGTCTCATGAAAAGGTCGGCGAAAACATCCAGTTAATTCCACTTTACCAAAAGGTTGCTAAGAGTAAAGGCAGGATGACTTACCAAAAATTAGCCAAAGAAATGGTTGCGAATTGGAAGAAATCTTCGGGCCATTATAAGAACATGATTAATGAGGATTTCGTTGGCGTCTCTCATACTTACGCTATAAAAAACGGGGTGCTTTTTTGTTGTCAAGTGCTGGCTTCTAAGCCATTCATTGAGAGTTATTCATTTGAAAAAGGTGAAGAGCTGTTTGTTAAAGAAAAGAACCCTTGCTACAACTGCCGAAAAGTAAAGAAGAGGATTTATAAAGATCAGGCACACATGGGCTGGTACTCGGTTTCAAATGATTCAATTTATTATTTGAATTCAGATTACATTGGCGGAAAGAAAAACAATTTTAAGAAAATCTTTAGTGCGAGAGGTGTTATAGCTGTTGATGTCATTCACCAAGAACAATTTGATTGTAAAGGCAATCCCTCTTTTCATAACTCTCTTTATTATGACGGATATTATATTGGAGACATCACCAAACAATCACTAAATGATGATCTAGATCCTTCGCCAACCATGGTAAAAATTTATGTTGGACAAAAACCTGCATTTGCTGATACGTTTTTTCAGGTTGATTTTAACATGGTAAAAAGATGGAAGCCTTGCTTGCACGGAATGACCATTTATGTTAATCCTGATTTTCTTGAACCAGAAGAGTACTTTGAAATTCCTGAACCACAAGTCTTAAACAAAAACATTATTATCAAAGATTCGCTTGAAGTTAAAATTCCGTTCAAGAGCGGGCAAACTGATCAAGACACCAGTATTTTTCGTCCCTTAATAACAACCTTAGATAGCTTGGTAAAAGAGAAATATGAAATCAGATCAATCTATTTTAATGGCGTAGCATCAATTGAAGGAACAGAAGAAGGAAATTCTCTTTTGTTTAAGAGAAGGGGGGCAATTATTGAGACCTATTTGAAGAGATTTTATCCTGATTTTGAATTGAAAAGTGAGTTTTATGAAGACTTTGATGACTTCAGATCAGGCTTAGTTTCTATGGGAATGAAAAAAGCCGTAAACATGTCGGAAGACAGTTTGAGAATGTATGCTAACAAAAACAAACGTGACCCAAAAATTAAAAACTTGTTAGACGCCACTAGATTTTCTTCAGTTAAAATAATCTTTGAAGATGTGATGCCATTGGTTGATGGTGGATATGGCTTATCGGTTAGACGCCTGCAAGATTTAGTTAATGAGGGAAGTACAAGAGAAATGGTTCCGCTCTATGAAATCATAGCTCACCGAGTAATCAAAAAAGAAACGAATCAAAAAGATTCATTGCTCAATTTGCAAATTCCTGATTCTCCAGCATTCAATAAGTTAATGTGGTATGACTTTGTTTTGAGGCTTAATGTTGAAGATGAAGAGGTGGACTATGAAACGCTAGAGGCTCTGGCTGATAAGGGTGCGATTCCATCTTCAGTAGAATTTTTAGAGTACAGACTAATGTTCAATATTTTCAATAAAAACGAGGCGATCAAGGTTGATGATTTTGGAGAGGTCCACGGTACAATAAGAGGTAAACGTCATAAAGCCTGGATAGAATGCCTTGAGCTTATAAGTGGCGTTCAAAACTATAGGTATTCAGATGAGATGGTTGCTCCAATATTGCTTGAAACTGCACTCAAAAGCAAATTCGATATTAAGAAAACATACTTCATCTGCCAGTATCTCATAGAATGGGGCTATACGACTGAACCATATATTCTGCTTTCAAAATATGCTAAGCGTCCAGGTGAGATTCCGAAATTATATAAGCAGTATTTAAAGCTAGGCTACTTTTTAGGTCAGTTCAACATCAAAAAAGAATGGAAAAAAATAAGGAATGTCTTCAAGAGTTTAGCAAATGCACATCCCGAAGAGTTTTGTGATTTGTTTAGATGGAATCAAATGGGCGTAAGAGCACTTGATATTCCTGAAGTTGCAAATCTTTTCTGTGAAAAGTGCAGAGAGTAAGGTTCGTTTCCATTCACCTAATTTCGAAAGTAATTTTCCTTCTCAAGAAGGAGAGGGTCCGTACATTGAATAACTGGCGGGAATGAGGTGAAGGGCTCCCAACAAATAAAAAATCTTAGTTTTGTCAAAAATTATCAAGTATGAGTTTTTGGGAAACAGAGTATTACGGTAACACGGTTATTGATTATTTAATCTGCCTTGGAATAATTCTGGGTGGTGTTATCGCAGCAAAAATTGTTTACTGGCTTTCAAAAAATGTCGTTAAAAAGTTGACGAAAAAAACGAAAACTAATCTTGATGATATCATAGTTGATAAAGTTGAAGAGCCAGTTGTTTTCGGTTTGATTCTTGGTGTTACATGGTATGGCCTTTCTTGGCTTAACTTTCCAATCACAGATGTAGTTGGGATTCATGAAAAAACAGGTGATGTGATTCAATGGGATCTTTTATCACCTGCTGAGGTTAAAGATTATGTAAAGAACGCTTATTCATGGGTAGAGGCATTCATAAGAAACCTCTTCAATTTCTTAATAGTCATCAATATTACGTGGCTTGTGGCCCGTTTGGCTGATGCCTTAATTGAAGAGTATATTGTTCCGATTACAGAGAAATCTGCATCTGATTTGGATGATCAACTGTTACCAATTTTCAGAAAAGGATTGAGAATCATCATCTGGGTGATGGGTATCATTGTTGGATTAAACAATGCCGGTTATGACGTTGGAGCAGTACTTGCAGGATTAGGTATTGGAGGTTTGGCCTTTGCTTTGGCTGCACAAGATACCGTCAAAAACTTCTTTGGTGGAATCATGATTTTTGCCGACAAACCCTTTCAAATTGGAGAGAGAATCCAAATTGGTGGTATTGACGGAACGGTGAAAGAAATTGGAATTAGAAGTACACGTGTAGAAACATTGGCTGGTAGAATTGTAACAGTTCCCAATTCTATGTTCTCTGATGACGCCGTAGAAAATGTTGACCTAGAACCTTCTCGTAAAATCATGCTTAATCTGGGGTTAACCTATGATATGAATGCTGATCAAATGGAAGAAGCCATGCAAACCTTGCGTGATATTGCCAAAGATCATCATGATCTTATTGAAGAGGACATTTCTGTAGGTTTTAATGCATTTGGTGATTTCTCTTTAGGAATTGTGTTTATTTATTTCATTCGCAAAGAGGCAGATAACTTAGACACACAGACGGTAATGAATCTTGATATCCTTAGAAGATTTGGAGACAAAGGTTTAGAGATGGCATTCCCAACTCAGACTGTTTTACATCAACAATTGAAATAAAAAAAACCTCCGTTCAATCAAGAACGAAGGTTTTTAAATCAATTGTTATTTAAATTCTAGCGTCTTCCAAATAAAGAAACAACTGCTCTACCTTTACCTTTTGGTACTGATCTATAGTTCAGTTTTACTTTTTTGATAATTCTTTTATTTCCTGTTAAGTCAATTACTCTTGTAAATGTTCCAGGAGCAAATTTCTTATCAAATTTTACGTTTTTGTTTTCTCCATTTCCAAAAACAATGTTGATGTTTTTAAGGTGAATTGGAGCCTTCATAACTTTCAATCTAACCTTTGTGAAAAGTCCGTCTTTGATTGTTACGAGAATCTCATCATGATCTGCCGTCATATTCACAACTCTTGAACCTAGCTTTACCCAGTCTTTTTGAGGTTGTAATTTAGTTGGCGCTTTTACATCAGCCGCAAAGGTTAATGAACCAGCAGCTATCAATAATCCGAGGGCTAAAAATTTTAATGCTTTCATAGTTTTCAATTTAGTAGTTCTGATAGTAACGCTTTACGCAATATAAAGTTTTTTTGTTTTACCCTTTGTAACGCCTTACTTTTTTATGGTTATACAACACCATACAATAATAGTACCACTTTCAATTATCAGACAGCTATTTTTGTCAATGGTTTAATCAGATTAGATATTTCTGTTTTTAGACACATTTAATTATTGATAATTTAAGACATTTTGAGAGAGGTATAAATATGAATAATTGTAATTTTGAACATTGGCCGTTTTGCGCCAAGTAAATTCTGTAATGAAAGCACTTTATTTAAAAGAAATAAGAAGTTTTTTAAGTTCAATTATTGGCTATGTTTCAATAGCTATATTCTTGATATTTAATTCGTTATTCCTGTGGGTGTTTTCGTATGAGACCAATGTTCTTGATGGCGGAACGGCAGACTTGTATACCTTTTTCGGTATGAGTCCAATCATATTTTTAATCTTGATTCCGGCAATTACCATGAAATCATTTGCCGAAGAAAAGAGAACAGGAACAATTGAGTTGCTGTTCACAAGGCCTATGACTGATTTATCTATCATCATGGCAAAGTACTTGGCAGGAGTTACTTTGGTATTCGTTTCGCTATTACCCACACTTGTTTATTACTATACGGTTCATCAATTAGGCGATCCTGTTGGGATTGTGGATGATGGAGCGACCATAACTTCTTACATTGGATTATTCTTAGTAGGGGCATGCCTTGTTGCAGTAGGTATATTCACTTCAAGTATCACGAGTAATCAGTTTGTGGCGCTAATCATATCTGCCTTTTTAGGGTGGTTCTTGTTTTTAGGTTTAGACCTCCTGGCAGTTTTTAGCCAGTTTGGCGGATTAGATTTACTATTCAGAAATTTAGGAATCATGGAGCATTACCGATCTATTCAAAGAGGAGTAATTGATACCAGAGATATCTTATACTTTTTAAGCTTCATAACAGTATTCATTGCATTGACCAAGTTGGTGCTTCAATCTAGAAAGTGGTAATGGAAGCTGGAAAAAAGAAATATAACAAGTCTACTGATGTCTTAACGACAGGATTGATAATAGCAGGTGTTCTTTTGTTAAACTATGTATTGTCATTCACTTTTGGGAGATTTGATTTAACTGAAGATCAACGACATTCACTCTCTGATAATACAATTGATTTATTACAGGATGAAGAACGCATTAATGATCGAATCTTTTTCAAGATTTACCTTGATGGTGACCTGCCTGCCGATTTAGTGAAGATTAGAAATGCCGTTCAAACAATGTTAGACGAATTCATTGTTTATGCGGGAGATAATATCCAATACGAATTCATTGATCCAAATGGGTCAGATGATGAAGACTATAATCTAGAAACTCAAAGCATACTAGCGCAGCAAGGTTTAGTATGGAGTGAACTTGACTTAGTGAATGGAACTGAGCGTAAGCAAGAGATAATTTGGCCCGGGGCCGTTGTAGAGTCAAATGGTACTACAATGGGAACCGTTCAGTTTTTTAGAGGTGGAAAAATTGACAATGAAAATTATTTGAGAGAAATATCCGAAACGACAATTAGTCGATTAGAGTATTTATTGGTTTCAGCCATCAGAAAGATATCTGATAAGAATAAGAAAACGGTTTCATTCCTTCATGGTCACGGAGAACTAAGACCTCATGAAACTATGGATGTTAGAAAAGATTTAAGAGAGCATTTTTTCATTGATGAGGTAAGTATTGAAGGACAATTAGGAGCACTTGAAAACTCAGATGTTGTAATCATTGCACAACCACAAACGAGATTTAGTGAGAAAGACAAATTCGTAATTGATCAATACATCATGAATGGTGGTAGAGTTATGTGGTTTGTAGACCCTGTTAAAGTTCAAAGAGACACACTCTTATATACAGGAGGAACAATGGGATTAGCAAACAATCTAAACATTGAAAAAGACATGCTTTATAAGTATGGTGTTCGTTTAAATCCTGATGTGATTGTAGATGAAGTATGTGGTCCTTATTATATCAGACAAACTGATGAAGATGTAGACTGGTATTTCTATCCGCTTTTAGAGACGAATGACCACCCAATCACAAATAACATTGAGCAAATTTATTCGCAGTACACAAGTACCATGGAGATTGTGAATGAATCTGATAAAGACGTTACGAAGACAGTTATTCTGCATTCGTCTCCACATTCGTTAATTTATAAATCACCGGCAAGAATCAATTATGGGATAACGTTACCTGAGCAAACTCCGAATTTTTATAATGGAACTCAAGGTGAGTTTGCTGCTGGAATTATGCTAGAAGGTAAGTTCTCATCAGCATTTGCTAATAGAGGAATTTCAGAGACCTTCTTGAATTCACCTGACTTTGAAACGAAATTCAAAAGTGATTCAACTAAAATGTTGGTCATTTCTGATGGAGACATGATCAGAAATGAGATTTTAGACTCCATTGAAATCGGAGGTAAATGGAATTATCAATTCTGGCCAATTAGCAGAGACATTTACGGAGTTAAGAAACCTGATGGAACTCCAAAATACGCTTATGGTAACAAGGATTTCATCTTAAATGCTGTGGATTATATGGTAGACGATTATTCTTTGATGGATATCAGAACAAAGACCTTAACCCTCAGAAATCTTGATGCTGCCAAAGTGGTAAAAGATAGAGAGTACTGGAAGTTTTTGAATATCGCACTGCCATTAATGTTGATTGGATTATTAGCCTTAGTCCAAATCCTATTGAGAAAAAGAAAATACGCAACAACTGTTTAGCCCCTTAAACTTTGTAATTCAATTCTAAATGAGAAAAACGAAACTTATAATTGTTGTAGTTGCCGTAGCGGCATTGGCAGTGATGGCTTATGTTCTAAGTCAAAAAGAAGAGGGGAATTCTAAATTGTCAGATGAGGCACTTTCAGATTTTGCAATTGACGATACATCAAGTATCAATCAGTTGATCATGACCGATACTGAAGGAAATGCAGGCGTGAACATATCCAAAGATGAGTCTGGTACCTGGATTTCTGAAAATGGGGAATGTATTCAACAACATTTGGTGCATACCATTTTAGCTACTATTAAAAGAATAAAAGTGAAGTCTCCAGTTTCAAAAGGGAGTATAGAAACTGTCAATAAAAACTTGACGACCCATCACCGAAAAGTTGAAATTTTTCAAAACGGAGAGCTTTCTAAAACGTGGTATGTGGGTCAGCCCACTCAAGATCAATACGGAACTTACATGTTGTTGAAGGATCCCGTAAAAGGAAAGTCACCCGAGCCATTTGTTATGTATATGCCAAATATGTTTGGTAACCTTGAAACAAGGTTTATCACAAATCCATTAGAGTTTGAGTGTACAGGTGTCTTTAATTATAAGGCTGATGATATTAAGTCAATAGACGTTAAGCTTCCTGACAGTGCGCAGTATAATTTTAAAATTGATGTGATTGAAAGTAATCTATTCTCAATGTCTAGTAATAATAGAGAGATTCCAGTTTTTGATACATCTAATGTGAGAGCTTATTTACTCAACTTCAGAAAAATCCACTTTGAACAACACAATTATTTAACTGATTCAAAAGCGGCTGATTCTATTAAGGCGTTAACTCCGTGGTATGAGATTGAGGTTGTTGATAAGGCAGGTGAAAAGAACAAAGTAAAGTGCTTCAGAAAGCACATGACTTACGAACGTTATGATTACGATAATAAACTCATTGAGTGGGATAGAGATCGTCTTTGGGTGCAGCTCAACGACGGACGCTTAGTGGTAGGTCAATTCTATGTCTTTGACAAAATCCTACAAGATCTTAGGCTCTTTGAAAGACAAATTGGAGACCTTTAGATTGGAATCCTAAACTTCATATCTTTTTCTTAAAGGCTCAAAAACCATAGGCAAATTGCCTTCTTTTCTCTATTTTTGCTTCGCATTTAAACCTTAGCTGCATGAAAGTATATCTTGATAACGCCGCAACAACTCCAATGGCCCCAGAGGTTATTGATAGAATGGCTGAAGTAATGAGAGACAATTACGGAAACCCTTCGTCAACTCATTCTTTTGGACGTGATTCAAAAGCAATTATAGAAATTGCTAGGAGAGAGGTTGCCAAGATGATTAATGCAGAAGCTAAAGAAATCATTTTTACTTCAGGAGGAACCGAAGCTGATAATATGGCAATTGCTTGTGCTGTTAAAGATGGCGGAGTTACGAGGATTATTTCTTCGACAATTGAGCATCATGCGGTAGGTCATTCTATTGAAAGTATGAAGGATGTAAAAGCTGATTGGGTGAATGTTTCTGATACTGGTCAGGTAGATATGAATCATCTTGAAGAATTACTCAAGACAGGTGAAAAGACTTTGGTTTCTTTAATGCATGCTAACAATGAAATTGGAACCTTGTTGGATGTAAAGGCGGTTTCTGCACTTTGCAAAAAGTATGGTGCTTATTTTCATTCGGATACTGTTCAAACAATGGGGCACTATCAAATTGATGTTAAAGATTTAGGAGCAGATTTTATAACCTGCGCAGCACATAAATTTCACGGACCAAAAGGAATCGGATTTTTATTCGCTAAGAAGAATTTAAACGTTACTCCAATCATTCAAGGTGGAGCGCAAGAAAGAGGCTTAAGAGGTGGAACAGAAAACCTTATCGGAATTGCAGGCTTGGCGAAAGCATTAGAGCTGGCTACTGAAGATGTTGAAGGGCACATTGATCACGTTCAAGGTCTGAAAACTTATATGATGGATCAGCTTACTGAAAAGGTTCCTGGTGTTAGCTTTCATGGAGAGACTGAACCTTCAAAAAGTTTGTATACCGTGTTGAATGTGTGCTTTCCTCCATTTGAGAATAAATCAATGTTATTGTTTTTGATGGATTTAAAAGGTGTTGCTTGTTCGGGTGGATCTGCTTGTACATCAGGATCAAATACTGGTTCTCATGTTTTAAGGGGCATCAATGCCGATACAGAAAGACCCAATACAAGATTCTCTTTTAGTAGATACACAACCAAAGACGAAATTGACTATGCTATAAGTATTATCGAGGAAGTTGTTGTTGGTGCATTAGTATAATTCTCAATTAACCATTTTAGAAAAGGAGATTCACGGGCGCAATTGAAAATCAATTAGAGCTGGCCCGCTAAATTGATTACGCTATTTCAATAATTGAATTGGTTGTAGTTGGAGCTTTGGTTTAGGCAACTAATTTCTTTTTTTCTATCCAAATTTTAATCCATTTAGCTAAATTAGAGCTAGATGAAAATTTCACTCTGGCTCTTATTCACTTTCCTTTCACTTAGTGCATTCTCTCAATCTGGTATTGCTGATTCTACCTTGTCAAAAATTGAAGGTGAAAAAAGCGCATCAAAGAGAATGAGAACTTTGGTTCAAGATGGTCTTCAAATTATGACCATTAGTGCTAGTAGAGGACTTAAGTATTCTGAATTGGCAAAAGCCGACACCCTTTATGTTACCGATCCATATTTGTTAGATAGTCTTTACAAGTTTACTGCTCACTGTTATGGGAATATCAATAATAGAACAAAGACACTTGAAAATCATCTGAAACGAATTGAAGTTCTGTCAGCATTAGATACTCTTTCTAAACCTCTTGCTTCGGCTTACTTTGAAACTGCACACGTATTTAATAGTCAGGGGAATGATGAATTAGCGCTACCTTATTTCCTTAAGTCCAGAGAAGTCTCAGAACAAACAGGATACAAAACGCAAGAAGGACAAGTTCTATTAGATCTGGGAGAGATTTCATTTAAAGAAAACAATCCTGGAAAGGCCATTACCTTTTATGAAGAATCAGTTGAGATTTTTGAAGAAGATGGACGTTTTCTTTTTCTTGTAGGATTGGGGAAATCCAAGATAGCTCAAGTTTATGCATCTCAGAACAAAAAAAGTCTTGCTACTAAATACTGCGAAGAAGCATTAGCACTTGTTGATACAAGTGAAGTTAGATTCATTGACTATACTGGAGAAATTTTTGTGAATGTTGGTAAAATCTATCTGGGACAGAAAGAGTATCGTGACGCAATTTCTCAATTTTCAATTGCTAGAAAGCTTTATGAAGATCATGACAAATATTTCTATTTACCTGAGACTTATAAGCTGTTGGCAGACGCTTATAAAGATATCAATGTAGATTCGGCATTTATATTTTTAGACTGGTATGTTGTAACTAACGACAGTGTGATTAACCAGTCAAACAATGAACGTGTCTCTCAGTTGAGGTTTGAGTTTGAAGAAGAGCAAAAAGAAAAAGAGATTGCCCTTTTAGAAAAAGAGAAATCACTGATTCAGGAAAATAAAGAGTTGGTTGAGGCTGAAAGTAGTAGAAAAACTTCTCTCATTAGATTAGCTGTGATAGCCATTATTTTGACGGTTATCCTTTTAGGAATCGCTATTTATTTGTTCAGGCTATCTAAAAAATCAAATCGCTTACTTTCTGAGCAAAAAAAGGTAATTGAAGACAGTAATAAAGAAGTTCACGACTCAATAGTTTATGCTGAAAGAATCCAAAGGGCGGTAATTCCTCAAAATGAAAGGTTGACCTCAATCTTTGAGAATTCGTTTGTTTACTATTTACCAAAGGATGTTCTGTCGGGTGATTTTTATTGGGTTTACAATGTTGAAACAAATGATCAAGTTCACCTAAAATTATTTGCTGTAGGCGATTGCACAGGTCATGGGGTGCCAGGAGCACTTCTGAGTATTCTTGGAGTCAATTATTTAAACTTAGGTGCTGTTAGCAATGATATTAACAGTCCTGCTCAAGCGCTTGATTTTTTGAATGAGGGTATAATCCAAACCTTCGGCTTTAGTGATGAGATGATTAGAGATGGGATGGATATCGTCTTGGGCGCTATCAATCCAGTAGATCTTAAAATGTATTATGCCTGTGCAAAAAATCCAATTTTTATAATTCGTAAAGGAGAATTAATTACACTCAAGGGAGATAAAAAGGCTATTGGAAATGATTCGTTTTCAAGCGATTTTCGATTTTCTGAATTAGATTTTCAGTTAGAAAAGGAAGATATGATCTATGCCTTTTCAGATGGTTATCAAGATCAATTTGGAGGACCGAAAGGGAGGAAGTTTAAAGTGAAGCAATTCAAAGAGCTATTAGTTGAGATTTCAACTTTAGAATTACCCGAGCAACAGCTAAGAATTCAAGCAGCTTTTGAAGATTGGAAAAAAGGGTACGAGCAAATTGATGATGTTACCTTGATGGCAATAAGAGTTTAGTTTTCAATCAATTTGCGAGTAGGCATGGCTAGACAAAAAACAACACACAAAAAAAGGCATCTCATATTACAAAGATGCCTTTTAAGTATGTTTTCCACAATGGTTATTTCTTCACAATACGTTTAGTAACAATTTGTTCATCTGACATCACCTGAATCATATAAATACCGTCAGCCAAATGTGCAAGATCCAATTGTTGTTGAATATAACCTTCAACGTTATTGTCATTCACAAGTTTTTCAAAAGCAAGAGCACCAGCTTCATCATAAACTCTGAATGCTACTTGATCGCCTCTAAAGTTATCTAAGGTCACGTTAAATATGCCTTCAGATGGGTTAGGGAATACTTCCATTCCATAATCCACATCTATCTCTTCATTTTCAAGAGCAAAACCAACAGTGAAGCTATGATTTGCATAACGACCAAAGTCAGGGTCAAAAGTGTGAAGTGTTCCACCACTCACTTTTCTTAATCTTAAAAATCCACTTCCTTCACCTTCAGTTTGGTTAGCATACCAGAAGCTAATTCCGTCATGATCTGAATCTGTAATTTCTACTGTATAACATCCAGGGGCTAAATCTAAAGTGTCTTTATATTCAGTAGCGTTTGTAAGACTTGTTCTTTCAAAAACAATATTGCCCGATCCGTCTTTCACATAAAGAGCATTTTCATGCGCCATATTGTTGGTTTTAAACCATAAGTAAAAAGGTTCGTTATATACTGGAGTTGCTTCAAAAGGAACAGTGTATGTGTTGTTTGGCTCATATTCGTCATCCACACCATTTGGTAAATGAATCATTGCTGAGAACTCTAAGGTGTTTTGTGAATCATACCACCAACCGTCATTAATAGGAATCTCAACGATCTCTTCTTCTAAGAAACCTAAGTTACCAGTCCATTCGTACGATACAGTATTTGCAAATCCTCCTACCCAAATATGAATAAACACAGATGTTAAGTCATTTGAACCTGTATTTCTCAATACAACTCTTGGGTTTTGACAAGTAGGGTTCCATTTTCCGTAATACTCCCAGTTGTTTGGATTAAGAACATCAACGATAGCTGCGTCATTTGCGAAATTTGGAGCTCCGTAAGTAATTAGGTGCATTGCCATATTGTAGTTTCCGTTTCCTTGAGCAGGATCACCAACAGGTACATCTTCAATATCATAATCAAGTGAAGCAGTTGTTCCTGGAGTTACCCATTCAGTAATATCAAATTCATGATCTTCTACAATATCACCTGGGCACCAACCTTCTCTTGCGTAAGGCCATGTTCCACCCTGACTAATGTTCGGATTGTCTCCACATTCAGTTGATTGCCATATTTCCCAGCTGTGTCTTAATGTACCATCAACTAAAAACTCATGTTCTCTTCCCTGTCCATTACCCCACTCACAACAGTTGTTTGATCCATTGTGACCGTGACCTGTGATTCTTGATCTTACTTTAAACATTGAACCTGCAGGGTCTAAATCAATGTCTTTAGCCGGTAATTTTACATCATTGTCAAGGTCAGCATAACTATGACTTCCGTGATTACCCCAGATTTTCTCAACCTTAATAACTTCTCTTGGTGGAGTTCCTTTGATGAATTTGAATTTCACATCAATCAATTCTTGTGTATTGTGAGCTGCAAAGTCCACATCTCCCATTAAGAATTGTTCGTAGTCAGAAATGTCATATACATAAGTGAACCCATTAGGCCCTAAATCAAAGTTGATTCCGTAAGGTGTAATGAATCTTCCAATTTCATAAGGATCAATAATCTCAAAAGGCTCTTCATAGTAAGAGATGCTGTCATTTGGAATAGTTACATCATCAGCATGAAATACTGAATCCGTTTTTACACCTAGGTGGTCATAAGTGTATCCATAACCACTTGGCCATTGGTGCATGATGTCAGCAATAACAAATTTTCTTCCGTCAACTTGAAATTCAGTAATATCAATTTGATCAACCATAACTGAATCTAGTACCAATGTTGAATCAAGTGAAGAAGTGTAAGTTCCTTGAACGAATGTCACGTTCGGACGAATGTCAGATACCTCATATCCAGCCATTGATTCTTCATAAAACTTAACCATTCCTGGAGTTGACATCATTCCGTCAACATCATTACCTGATTTATCAACCACTGCCCCTTCACCATCAAAGTCATAGTAAAGAACAAGGTCAGCATAATTAGGGTGCGTACCATCAATTTTTTGATTCATCCAAGCTGCAATATCAGATTCAGCTAATTCAACATCCCAAACTCTAAATTCATCAATCTTGCCTGGCCATCCGTTTCCTTCGGCTCTGTTGATTCCAATTTTGAAAGCATTCACCACTCCTACAGCTCTGTCTTTGTCTGTTCCACTCAACCATTCAACGCCATCAAGAAAGATTTTCATTTTACCAGATGTCTTATCTTTTGTAAATGCCCAATGATGCCATTCTCCTTCAATTTCTCCAATGGTCGCCGCTTGATTAATTCTATCATAACCACTTCCTTCTCCGGCATCCCAGTAGTGCTGTGAATTACTCCAAGGGAAGTGAGCATTTAAGATTCTGTTATTGAGAGAATCCTCGGCCTCAAAAATAGAAGTGTTAACTGGTAGTATGTTGGCGTCACCATTTGCCCAAAATGAAATTGTAATTTGGTCACCAAAATCGTAATCACTCATCCCAATTTCAACAAAGTCGTTTTGAGGCACATCTAAATATCCTAGTCTCTCATTAGTGAAAATCACAGAATTATTTGTCGTTTGAGAGGCCGTCAAAACATTATCAGTATTGGCTGTGGCGTTTTCAAAAGTGATATCCATTAACAAGTCAGACACACCATCATAGGCAAAAGGGTAGGTCAAATTTAAAGTCATAATTCCGGTTCCGCCAAAAGAAGTATTCAATTCGTAAACGGTTGTCCATCCAACTTCATCAAATGAAGTAACTTCAGTTGCTGTTGTATGTTTAAGTTTAATCGTTAGGTCTTCAAGATCTCCACCCAAAGTGTTAACATCAAATCTTAATTTATCAATACTACCTGCTGTGATTCCTGCACCTGCGATCTCTGCTGCAGTCCAAAGTACTTGTGTTCTTTGATTTTTAGCTGAACTTCCAAAAGGCATGGCGCTATTATCAGTACCCGCTCCAATTGTCCAGTCATTATCTGCTTCAGCTGTGTAAGTAATGAATTTTTGATACTTCTCGTAATAATCATAGTAGGGAGAAGTCACATATTCTACATTTGTTGGCCAATCGTTATTCACTAAATATTGAGGTCCTTCAACAAGATTTGAATCCATTACACCTGTGTGGTCATAAATTCTTGAGTGAGCTAAGTAATCCCACTCTCCACAATTATATGAATCCCAAGGGGTGAGTGGGTCGCATTTGATGTTGTAGTACATCAATACTTTTTCAAATGTTTCTCCCTGAAGCTCTGTCGGAAAGGTGAAAATCGCCCTTCTCGTAGAGATAGTATCATAGGTGAATGTTTGAACTGTAATGGTGTCTTGACTGTAGGTAGTTCCTACGAAAAGAGAGCAGATTAAGAGGCCAAATAATCTCATTTTTTTAAAAATTTAAATCGATTTAGGCAAATCTAATGAAATAGGGCTTGATGAGCAAGATTAAAAGTCTTGTTTATTGAACTTCTATAGGTTCATTTCTTCTTTGTCTTCATTAATTGAAAGATGAAGACGCACCAGCTGACGATCATTAGAACGCCACCAATAGGTACTATTGCGCCAAAGAACTTAGCTTGCGGATAAACAGATTGAAATGCCGCGCCATAAAGAAAGAAGGCGAAAATGATAATGCCTAGCATTTGAAGACGATAAAACCATTTTAGCGAGAAGCCAAATTTATCTGCAGATAATCCTACTGCCAAACAAGCGAGTCCTGAGTACATTTGATAACGCGCACCAGTGTTAAATACGTCAATACCGTGTTCGTCCACAATGTCTTTTAAGCCATGTGCGCCAAACGCTCCAAGGGCGATTGACAATGCAATCAGTACAGATCCGCCTAAAACAATTTCTTTATTCATAAAAAAGCCATGACCTCTTGTGAAGTCATGGCTTGAATTTACTTAATAATGTGATTTATCTTCTTGAGTTGATATATTTTTCTAAAGCTTCTTTATCTGAAGGGAAAGAAAATACCTCCATAACTTGATAGTAGTTTGATTGATCGGAGCATTTGTCATAAGCCGTTTTTGTAAAGCTTAATTGCTCATCAGAATGGTCAAATAAACCTGCAATCTTTTTAATTTGAGCTGCGCTCATACATTTATTCTTCGCAGCCATATTCGCCACTCTCAATTGATCATCAGGAAATGATTCTGCTTGTATTTGTTTAGCAAGTTGATCAACTTCGGCATCAGATGTATAACAGCTTGTATAGTTCATGTCTCCGCCTCCTGAATAAACATCACCATTATTAGTATTTCCATTGGACATACTGTTGTTTGTGATGGTGTTCGTAGTTGTGCCTCCATTTGTTGAAGTGACAGTAGTTGTCTCTTCGTAATGAGTTGTTTGCCCATTCTCGGTAATTGTAGATGAAGATGTTGTGATTTCTTCATATGACGTATTGCCATTGATATTGTTAGTAGTAGAATTTGTAATTGTTTCAGTTGAGTTCACTCTGCCGTTATCAATCGTGTTAACATCAATGTTAGTGCTCATTCCGTTCTCATTAATATTGATATTCATATTAATGGTTTCTGTCAATGGATTGCCATTCACATCCAATGTTTTTGCTGTATTAGAATTATCAATTGTTGTGGTAGTAATTGTTGATGTTGTAGTTGTCCCTGTGTTCACGTTTCCATCATTTCTGATTTCATTGTTGGTTGTTGTGTTCGTAGGTGTCGCCGTAGAATGATAAGTCACAACATTTTGATTAGGGTCTGCTGCGGTTACTGTTCCTAATGATGCTTCTGAGTAATAACGCATCTTGTACTTTCCTTTTTTCTCAATGATTCTATAGGTAGTTAAAGTATCAAATTTAACGCCGACATTTTTTTCAATTTCAAAAGTTTTGTTGGCGGATATAACTTTACAACTATACCAAGGATTAGTTAGCCCCGTGATCTTTACATTCGTTTCAGCCTGATTGTTTTGTCTAATCCCATTCAAAACAACAAAGAATTTTTCTCCTGTGTTAGAATAGATGGTTACATCTCCTTGACCTTGAGCCATACTCAATGAAGAAGATAGTATTGTGATAAAAAGTAATAAATGTTTCATAGTGGTTTAAATTTAGAATTCGATTAATTCAAATTGAGTGCCAAGTTTTTGACTTAAGAAATATTTAACAAATGCATTGCGTTCTCTTTGGCTGCCGAGGTGATTTCTTCGCCGCTAATCATCTTCGCCAATTCATCTATGCGCTCATCATTTGTGAGCTGTTTGATATGTGTCACTGTTTTTTCTGATTCATTATTTTTTGAAACATGCAAGTGGTGCTTTCCTTTGGCAGCTACTTGAGGTAAGTGAGTAATTGCTATGAGTTGAATCTTTGCTCCCATTTTTACAAACTCTTTGGCAATTTTAGCCGCAACCTCACCTGAAACACCTGTATCTATTTCATCAAATATTAAGGTTGGGAGATGTTTGCATTCAGACAGGATTGACATAATTGAAAGCATCATTCTTGAAAGTTCTCCGCCTGAAGCAACTTTCTTCAAAGAAGCAAATTGCCCCCCTTTGTTGGTTTGAAATAAGAACTCAATTTGATCTAATCCATTTTTAGTTAGCTTTTCCGTCTCTTGAAAATCAATTTGCATTTTAGCATCTTCCATGGATAAATTTGAAAGAGAGCTTTCAATTGCTGCACAAAGCTTAATTTGTGCCCCTTGTCTTTTCGTTCTAATTTGCTGAGCTCTTTTTGTCAAAGCAGATTTGTCTGCTTCAATTTCTTTCTCTAGCTGGTTTAATTCATTTTCAAAGCCGTCTAACTCTTCTAATTGGCCCGAAAGCTTTTCTTGAAGAGCAATAAGTTCAGAAACTTCAGTTAGGTTATGTTTAAAGCAAAGAGAATTCAATAAATCCATCTTTTCTTTAATGGCTAAAGCGTCAGCCTCACTAAAATCGAATTCACCTGAAGCGTTCCCGATTTCATTTTGCATATCATCTAACTCAATCTTCAAACTTAGAAGGCGTGCATGAATATCTGCAAATTTTGGGTCATATGCTTTGAGCTCTTCAAAGGTTTCAATCAATGTTTTGATTCCATTGTGCGGTCCGTAAGTTTCGTTTTCAAAAACCGAGTTTGCTAAACCTAATCCTTCTGAGATTTTCTCAGCAAATTCTATTTTATCGTGATTAGACTTCAAACTATCTAAGTCCGTATTTTCTAAATCAGCAGCCTTCAATTCATTTAGTAAGAATTCAGTGTAGTCTTTTTCTTTCCTATTCTCAATGTCTTTGACCTGAAGCTCTATATGTCTATTCACCTTAGCTCTATAAGTAGAAAAGTCTTTCTTAAATAGTGCTGATTCATTTTCTATTCCTGCAAAACTGTCTAACACATCTATTTGAAACTGCTTGTCAAATAAATCAAGCGTTTGATGTTGAGAGTGGATATTTACTAAATGGTTTCCTAAGTTTTTCAAAGTCGCAATTTGAACAGGAGAATCGTTTACAAAGCATCTAGATTTGCCAGAAGTGGTAAACTCTCTTCTCACAATGCAGGGTGATTCAAAATCTAAATCATTTTCTTCAAAGTAAGATTCTAAGTTTAGCTGATCAATCTTGAATTCTGCTTCAAGGAAGCATTTTTTGTCTGATTGCTTCAGTACAGAAGTGTCTGCTCTTTCTCCAAGTAATAGATTCAGAGCTTTAAGTAGAATAGACTTTCCGGCTCCGGTTTCACCTGTTATTGCAGTAAATCCTGAATCAAGATTTATAACAGCATTTTCGATTAAAGCGTAATTGGATATTTCTAATCTATTGAGCATTTATTTACATCTAGTTTAATGTAAATATACCTCAATTTGAAAGAAGATTATTGAATTCTAGTTTAGAATTTCTTGATACTTTGAAGAGTTCGCAGGGTCTAATCTTTTGAGGATAGAAACGGCGTCATTTTTCTCTTTGATTTCTGCTTGCGAAAATAAATCAATCAATTCTTGAGATTTCGAAGTCAAGAACATTTGAAGATTTAACGATCCAGGTCGTGATCTCTGAACCGGAGCCAACGATTGCATTGATTCTAACACAACTTTTCTGGCTGCAGGCATGTCATTGTACATTTGATCAAAACCTAAGCGGTGATAGTCATAATATACTTTTCTAATTGGTTTAAAAACTGATTGTACCGCATTATCTGCCATCCAATATCTGTTATTCTTTTTTCCTTGCGGAAGCCATCCTGAACCTCCTGAATTCTTAGCGTTACTCGCAACTATTTGGGCCTTATTAAAATAAGGTGTTCCCCCATCTGGTGAAAAGCTATCATAGTCATAAGCTAAAGCCATGTAAGCGTAGAATGCTAAAATTGAGGTGAGATTGTCTCTGTGTTGATCTATAGAGAATAGTAAGGCTGTGTTTCTGGCGTATGATATTTTAAAGTCGTTATCAACATGATTGAACAATACTGTGTTGTACGAGCTATTGAAAACAGGTCTTGTTGTTTGAATTTGAATTTTCCCTTCGTAGGTTGATGAACCAGGAATGTCTGTGATAGTAATAAGCAAAGACATATTAATTCTTTCTTCAATTTCAAAGATGTCCTTAGTCCATCTCGTATTGTTCATGAAATCGTAAATGTTTGCTTCCAATTCTGAGAAAATTTCTTTTTCTACAGGTCCTACAGTTAATGCGGGTGCATTAATAATAGAAACTTCACAATTCAGCTCTTGCGCATTGGCAAGAGTAGAACTCAATATTGCTATGAAAAGAATAAGTTTTTTCATTCTTGACTCAAATCTACTTCAATTTCATTAATTATATCCACCATAACCGCAGATTTATCTTTTAACTCAAACTCAACAATTTTATTGTCTTCCTTTAAGAACGTTACTTTATTGGTGTCATGTCCAAATCCTGCGCCTTTATCCTTTAAAGAATTCAAGACCAATAGATTTAGCTTCTTTTTTTCAAACTTTTTGAAACCGTTTTCTATTTCATTCTCAGTTTCTAAAGCAAATCCCACCAAATATTGGTCCGCTTTTTTATGTTCACCAGCCCACAGTAAAATGTCAGGGTTCTTAACAAGTTCGATAGTCAAGTTTTTATCTGATTTTTTAATCTTCTCTTCTGCAGCAAGCTTCGGTCGATAATCGGCTACGGCCGCAGAGAAAATTCCGATATCACAATTGTTCCAAATTTCTTCAACTGCAGTTTTCATTTCAACTGCAGATTTTATTTGAACAACCTCTATATTTTTGTCGATTACTTGACTATTGGTTGGTCCAGTGATTAATGTGACTTTTGCACCTCTCTTAGCACACTCATCTGCCAGTAATACACCAGTTTTTCCAGAAGAATGATTTCCAATAAATCTTACCGGGTCAATTGCCTCATAAGTTGGTCCGCCTGTGATTACAATGTGCTTTCCGATTAATAAAGAGTCTCCAATAAAGAAGTCGTTAATTAGATCTGCAATAACTTCAGGTTCTTCCATTCTACCTTTACCATCTAACCCACTAGCTAATTCGCCTGATGTAGGTTCAATTACATTTACGCCTTCATGTGTTAGCTTTTCTAAGTTGTCTCTTGTGCTAAAATGCTTGAACATGTCAAGGTCCATTGCTGGAGCAATCCAAACAGGGCATTTTGCACTTAGGTAGGTTGCGATTAGAAGATTGTCAGCATTTCCACTCACAAGTTTTGAAAGCGTATTGGCTGAAGTAGGGGCGATTATAAATAGATCAGCCCATAAACCTAGGTCAACATGATTTTGCCATTCGCCTGTTTCTTCATCTTTAATGAATTCAATGGCAACTGGATTTTTTGAAAGTGTAGAAAGTGTAAGTGGTGAAATAAACTCACAAGCAGCTTCGGTCATAACGACTTTCACTTCTGCGTCAAGCTTAATTAATTCACGAACAAAATAGGCTGATTTGTAGGCAGCAATGCTCCCGGTAACTCCGACTAAAATCTTTTTACCAGAAAGCATGATGGACTATGCTTCTTCTTTAGGTGCTTCTATGCTAGAATCTCTGATATAAACCTTGTCTTCAAGATATTCTTGCATTGCAATAGCAACTGGCTTTGGAAGGCTTTCGTAGAATTTAGAGATTTCAATTTGCTCTCTATTCTCAAAAATCTCTTCAAGATTATCTGTATTAGAAGCGAATTCAGCTAACTTTTTAGTCAACTCTTCTCTCATCTCAGCACTAATTTGATTAGATCTCTTTGAGATAGCAATCAATGACTGATAGATGTTTCCTGATTTGTCAGAAAAATCATTTGTATCTCTTGTTACCGTAGTCTTTTCGGCGTTAGTATTTTTGTAATTAATGCTCATCTCTTTGTTTTTAACCTCTCGGCGCATCCGAGATATTTTTTATTTCCTTTTCTGTTTTGTCCTTGATGTCATCTACATCTGTAATCCAATCAGATTCCGGAAACGCGGCTACAAAGGTACGATAACTTTTTAACGTAGCCTTTAATCGCTCTAATTTTTTAGTCTCAATGCTGTTAATAGCTAAGAGATAGCTGCTTTTCACTGATAGATAAAGCATCTCTTCTTTGTAGATAGAATTAGGATATTTCTCTACGGTACCTTCAAAAGCAACCACAGCAGCCTTGTATTGTTCTGTTTTGTAGTAAAGCTTTGAGTTTTCATATTGTTTCTTTTCAAGCTTTCCGTTTAATCTATCCATTATCTGATTGCAAGTGTCCATTCTAGAACTTTCAGGATAAATGTCAATGAAAATTTGAAGTTCATCCAGAGCGTTTAAGGTCTCTGTCTGATCTAGGTGATATTCAGGTGAGTTATTCACAGCACAAAGTGCCGAATGAAATGTCGCTTCTTCAACATGCTTACTTGTAGGATATTGATTGATGAATCTTTTCCAATAATAACCTGATAAGTAGTAATCACCCATCTTGTAATTTGCCATGCAGTATACATAGTACAAATTCTCACCTGATGGCGTTAGTTTGTAATACGGAATTACGTCTTCAAGTAGAGTAACCGTCTGCAAATATTTGTCTTGCTCATAGTAAACCAAAGCCGAATCTTTCTTTGCCTCATTAGTACCGTGCTTTAACACTTTGTTGTATTCAGAACAAGATCCTACTCCTACAAAGAGAATAATCGCTACGATTGACTTTATGATTATATGCTTCATTTACTTTATTTGTTGGTACAAAGATAGTTTTTCATTTGTTAAAAAATGTCAAATCATGTCATTGCAAACGGAAAAATGTGAATAAAATTTCGGGCTTTATGCTGCTATTGTGAATTTTCACTCTAATTTCGCAGAATAATTGTTCCTGTAAATAGGATCAAAATTAAAATTATGGCGATAGATATTTTTGAGAAGATTAAAGCAAACAGAGGGCCAATAGGTCAGCACGCTAAAGGGGTTCATGGTTATTTTACCTTCCCTAAGCTAGAAGGCGAGATCTCTAATAAAATGATGTTTAGAGGAAAAGAGTGCTTAGTGTGGAGTGTGAATAATTACTTAGGATTAGCAAATGATCCTGAAGTGAGAAAGGCAGATGCTGATGCAGGTGCTGCTTGGGGAATGGCTTATCCTATGGGGTCAAGAATGATGACTGGTCAAACTTCAGAGCACGAATTATTAGAAAACGAGCTTTCTGATTTCATGCAAAAAGAAGATACCATCTTATTGAACTTTGGTTATCAGGGCATTTTGTCTGCAATTGACTGTTTAGTTGATAGAAAAGATGTGATAGTATATGATAGTGAATCACATGCTTGTATTATTGATGGTGTTCGTTTACACGCAGGAAAAAGATTTGTTTTCCAGCACAACGATATGGCTAGCTTCGATAAGCAAATGGAGAGAGCTACAAAATTGACTGCTGAAACTGGTGGCGGAATCCTTGTAATTACTGAGGGTGTTTTCGGAATGGCCGGAGATCAAGGTTTGTTAAAAGAAATCATTGATTTCAGAAAATCTGGACAATATGATTTTAGATTATTAGTAGATGATGCTCATGGTTTCGGTACTCTTGGAGAAACTGGAATGGGAGCTGGAGAACTACAAGGAGTTCAAGATGAAATTGATGTTTATTTTGGAACTTTTGCAAAGTCAATGGCTTCTATTGGAGCGTTTATTTCTTCAACTGAAGATATTGTTGAGTATCTAAGATATAACATGCGTTCACAAATGTTTGCTAAGTCTTTACCAATGCCATTGGTTGTTGGTGCAAGAAAGAGATTAGAATTATTAAGAACGCAACCAAAGCATAAAGAGAATCTTTGGAAAGTTGCATCTGCCCTTCAAAAAGGATTAAAAGATGCCGGTTTTAACATTGGAAGAACTAATTCAGCAGTAACACCTGTGTTCTTACAAGGAACATTAGGTGAGGCTACTAATGTGACTTTTGATATGAGAGAGAACTATCAAATTTTCTGTTCTATCGTAGTTTATCCGGTTGTGCCTAAGGATGTAATTATGCTAAGATTAATTCCAACAGCAGTTCATACTTTAGAGGATGTTGAATACACAATTGAGACATTCAAAAAAGTACAAGAAGGATTGAAAGCTGGTAATTATAAAGCTGAACAATTAAAAGAAGTAGAGACTGATAAGTAGTTTTCTAATTCAATATAAAATTAAAAAGGCCTTTCATTTGAAAGGCCTTTTTTTTATTCTTTAAATGCGCTTTGTCCGAACCTGAGAAATGGCCTCACGTCCAAAGCGCCAACTTCTGACGAAACAATTTTTTCGTTAATATCTAATATGTAAACTGTTGGGTAGTTTTGTAAATCAAACTTCCTGCTCAACCTTGGTCCTTCAGGATCTTTCTCCATATCCATCTTATAATTGATGAAGTTCTTATTGAAAAAATGACCAACCTTATCATCTGTGAAAGTATACTTGGCCATTATTTTGCAGGGTCCGCACCATGAAGCATAGGCATCCAAAAAGATCAACATACTGTCTTCTTCAGCTTTTTTGAGCGCTTCGGCCCAAGTTCCTTTAAAGAACTTGATTCCTTCTTTATCTTTTTTCTTCGAGATTTTCTCAAGTTTTTGCCCTTCGTTTTGTGCTAAGGGTGAATCATTGGCTGATGCCAGATTTGAAATTCCTGCTAATAATATGATGGCAATAACTTTTTTCATTTCTAAAATTTTCTTCTGTTCAAATATGTTATTTTTAAACAAATAATGTTCCAATGCTAAATGACCTTTATTTTCTTGACGGACTATCTGACGACTACTTACAAGACGTAAAAGACTTCATTACTGAATGGAATAACGAATTAGACCATATAAAAGTTACCACTTCTGGTTCAACTGGCTCTCCAAAAACAATCTCGCTACCTAAAGAAAGTGTTCAAAGGTCGGCGCATGCGACAGGTCAGTTTTTTGATTTTCAAAAAGGTCAAAAAGCTTTGTTGAATTTGTCTCCAAATTACATTGCAGGCAAGTTGTTGATTGTAAGGGCTATTGAACATGAAATGGATTTGGTGGTCGCTCCTCTTACATCAAATCCGATCACTAATTGTGATGAGAAAATTGATTTTGCAGCTTTCGTTCCTTCTCAAATTGAGCAAATTTTGGCAAATGAAGACACTAAGAAGAAGCTGCAGCAAATCACTAATGTAATCATAGGCGGAGCGCCCTTGCATCCAAATCTTGAGAACGAACTAACTACTTTCTCAAATAACAACTTTGTCACTTTCGGCATGACCGAGACTATTACTCACTTCGCATTAAGAAAGGTGGGTACCCCAATTTATAAATGTCTTGATGGTTTTGAAATCTCAATTGACGACAGACAATGTTTAGTAATCAAAGCGAATCAAATTGTTTCTGAAACGCTCATAACGAATGATGTGATTGATATCATTGATGATTCAACTTTTAAATGGAAAGGGAGAATAGATTTCGTAATTAATTCAGGTGGAGTGAAGATTTATCCAGAAAAGGTGGAGAAGATGATAGCACACCTCTTGGTTGACAACAATTATTACGTAACCTCTAAGGCTGACGATTCTTTAGGCGAGATCGCAATCTTGTTGGTTGAAGGCGAAATTGAAACCGAGGGCTTACTTGAAAGCGCGAAATCATTTTTACCAAAATATCAATGCCCCAAAGAAGTGTATGTAAAAGGAGCTTTCAATTACACTGAAACTGGAAAAATAATCAGAGAGAAATTCTAAGAAGTTCGGCGGTAATAAGCTAATAAAACAAGGTCATAGCTGAAGTGACCAGCTATTGCATGCCAGATACTAAACTCCTTTGCACCCCATCCCAAAAATATAATGAAGAGGGTCAAGAAGCCTGCAAAGATGTTCACTTTCATGTTCTTCAATGAATAGTAATTGTGAATAGCTACAAAAATGATGGCAGTAATAACGATTCCACAAATAGGCTGCACAGCTGCTCTGAAAAATATTTCTTCTCCAACTCCCGCGCAAACAGAAAGAAAAACAACATGAAAACGTGTGATTTTAAATCCGCTTAAGAGGTTTTTATATTTTGCTAATGCATCTTCAAAATAACTGAGTTCAGTAAGCCAAATCATTAGCAAACCAAAGATGATTCCCGCCGAAAGGAAATTCGCAATAGAGTAAATTTGAGATGACTCAATGGCAAATACCTCTGCCCAACTGGTGTCAGTCCAATACAAAATGGGCCAGGCCAACAAAGGGAAGATCAGCAGAGTTGCTAATCCTAAAATCCATAATGAACTAAATAACTTTCTCATTGAGATGTTGAAATTAGCGAATAATTGACAAGCGACTTCACTAAATAATTGAAGATTTTAAATATTAGAAATTGAATGGTCTATCCCTTGATATTCAATAAATTCAATTAAAATTGTAGAGATGAATCAGGTTGAAAAACCAAAACATAGGTCAGCATTAAGAAAAAAGTTAGGGAAAGAATACTTTTGTCTTAAGCAGAAAATGAATTGGATTAGCGGGCCAGAAAAGTTCGCTAAAGAAATTGATTTAAGCCCATTGTCAAACGAACTTGTGACGCATCAATCGTTCTTGCTAAGACGGTTGAAGGATGTTGATATGTATTTACAGCACAATAAGGTTGTGAATCTAAGATTAGCCATTGCTAGAATTAATGGTGTGATCATCCAACCGGGAGAAACCTTTTCTCTTTGGAAAATGGTTGGGAGACCAACTAAGTCAAAAGGCTATTTAGAAGGAATGACATTGAGTAATGGACAAGTCACTTCGGGAATTGGTGGAGGTTTATGCCAGTTGGGGAATTTAATTTACTGGATGGCTCTTCATTCTCCCTTACAAGTGACCAAAAGATGGCGTCATAGCTATGATGTATTTCCTGATGTAAATAGAAAGATTCCCTTTGGAAGCGGCGCAACTCTTTCGTACAATTACATTGATTTACAGCTAAAGAATAATACCCAAACTCCTATTCAAATTAATCTGTCTTTATCAAAAACGCATCTTGAAGGGAACTTATGTTCAGGTGTTCCTTATCACGAAGCTTATGAGGTGTTTGAGAAGAATCATAAGTTCGAATTGCAATGGTGGGGTGGATACACCAGACATAATCAAATATGGAGAAAGGTGATTGATTTAAGCAATGATCAAGAATCAGAAGAGTTGGTAACAGAGAATCATGCTATCATGATGTATAATCCATTAATTCCTGGTTAAAAAGCTTCAGGCTACAACATTCTTAATACTTTTGTGTCAAAGTTTTATAGAATGGCAATCGAAAATGAAATTGTTTCAGATAGTTTAGATACAGCATCCAAAGTGGCGAACAGACTTGACTTTGGACCAAGTGTTATTGTAAGCAAATCAAATGAACTTCTTACTGATTGGGGATTAGAAGGTGATACCTTAATTTATACCCGAACAGCAATCTTAGGTTTTTTAGTTGTCGCAGCCAGTTTTTTACTTTGGTGGCTTACCAGAAATATAATGCTGAGCGTAATTCACCGAATTGCCGATAAAACCAAAACGACTTGGGATGATGAGTTGGTGAAGAATAAATTTTTCTCAGCTTGTGCGCACTTGGTGCCATTGCTATTGATGGATTACTTCATGCACGTGGTTTTCTTTGATTTTAAAAACCTCACAGACATTGGGATCCGACTCACTGATTTCGTGATCATCTTTGTGCTCATAATAATTGCGCTTCGATTTTTGAATACGGCAAGAGCAGTACTGTCCGAACGACCTAGGTTAAAAGATAAGCCAATTCACTCGTTTTTTCAATTGGCGAAAATCGTTGTCACGACCATTTTTGGATTGATAATGATTTCAGTAGTATTTAACATTGACCTCATTGTTGTTTTGACTTCAATGGGAGCTATGATGGCAGTTATTCTCTTGGTTTTCAAGGATACCATTTTAGGTTTTGTTGGTTCAATTCAGTTGGCAGCAAATGACATGGTGAGAATAGGTGACTGGGTAACAATGGAAAAATATGGTGCCGACGGGGATGTGCAAGAGATTACGTTGACTACAGTGAAGGTTCAAAACTTTGACAAAACGATAACGACTATTCCTACTTATTCATTCATTTCAGATTCTTTTAAGAATTGGAGAGGAATGGAAGAGTCAGATGGAAGAAGGGTTACTAGATCCTTGAATATTCAAATATCATCCATCAAATTTTGTACACCCGAAATGCTAGCAAAGTATGGTGAAATAGAATTGATTAAAGATTACGTTTCTGAAAAAGAAACTCAGATTGCCGAATTTAATGCATCAAATGATGTGAATAGAAAGGTTCTTCTTAACGGAAGAAATCAAACCAATATTGGTGTTTTAAGACATTACATGGAGTGCTATTTAAAAAAGAATCAAGAAATAAATCAAGGTATGACTTTGATGGTTCGTCAGCTTTCTCCAACTGAGAAGGGTGTGGCATTGCAAGTTTATGCTTTCACGAATACAAAAGTGTGGGTTGATTATGAAGTTGTGATAGGAGATATATTTGATCACCTTTTGGCAGCCGTTCCTTTCTTTGATTTGGCAGTATTCGAAAATCCGTCAGGAAAAGATTTTAAGAATTTGAAAAATTAGTCTAATTCAATATCCAATTCTGGATGTGTGACCAATACTTCAATTTGCTTTCCTCTTTTATAAAGAGCGTGAAATTTAACTTTTCCTGATCTCGTGTAAATGATACGTTCTCCTGTTTGAAAGTTCATGTTGAACTCTTCATCTTCATAGACTTGTCCATTATCATGATAAGAAATTACTTTACCGTGAAGTTTTCCTTCAGTCATATTCTTTTCAGCCTTCTTCTCTCCGTTTGAATGAAACTCTTCGCAAAAACCATTAAAAGGTTCTCTTCTCTCAAATCTGTAAAAGTGATTGTATCCCTCATCAAAGGTGAGTTCATTGCAATCACAATAAGCTGAATCAATAGCAGTTTCACCATTTGAATTCTCGTCTGTATTATTGCCTTCACCACATGAAGTCAGAATAAGAGTCAGTAATGCAAGGAGGGAGAATAATTTCATCAGTTAAATATCAATTTAAAATATTAAAGACAAAAGTAGAAAGAATCAATTTAATGGATTTTTATGCTAGTTAAAGTTTGTTTAGAAATAAAGATGAGTTATATTTGCACTCGCAATTAGAGAAAAAGTTATTTCAAGATATATTGCGGGGTGGAGCAGTTGGTAGCTCGTCGGGCTCATAACCCGAAGGTCATAGGTTCGAGTCCTGTCCCCGCTACAAAGAAAACCTCAAGTCATTGACTTGAGGTTTTTTTTATGTCCTAAGTCGACTGAAGCTCACTTCAAAGAGAAGTTAGGACCACTTCCCGAACGCAATGAGAGGAAGTGAGTCCCGTCCCCGCTAATAGAAGCCTTTCAGTTTTACTGACAGGCTTTTTTTATGGCATGTATTTCCTCTTAACAGAGCCATAATTGGTCTGGAGATTAGTTCTCTTCATCCAAGGAATCACTTAGTCAGCCGATTAGCTTTAAAATCCTACTTAAATGGTAGCTTTTGAGCATGTATTTACTAGCTTTGCAAATTGTATGGCACACAAGTCAGGTTTTGTAAATATTATTGGTAGTCCGAATGTTGGAAAGTCAACTTTGATGAATCAAATGATGGGGGAGAAATTCTCTATTATTACTTCAAAGGCGCAAACGACTAGACACAGAATTTTAGGCATTGTGAATGATGACGATTATCAAATCGTATTTTCTGATACTCCTGGTGTGCTTGATCCGCATTACAAATTGCATCAAAACATGATGAATTTTGTGAATGCAGCCATGAAAGATGGTGATGTCATTTTATTCGTAACTGATATCTACGAAACTAAAATGAATCATCAAGCGACTTTTGAAAGGCTTAAAAAGACATCCATTCCGGTAATTCTTTTGATTAATAAAATTGATCAAGCTGACCAAAAGCGAATGGAAGAACGAATTGATTATTGGGCGAAAGAAATGCCGAATGCCGAAATTCTTCCAATATCTGCTCTTGAAGGGTTCAACCTAGAACCAATTAAGAAAAGAGTTTTAGAATTGATTCCTGAAAGTCCGCCATATTACGGAAAAGAAGAGATTTCTGATAGACCAATGAGATTCTTTGTAAGTGAAATGATTCGAGAGAAAATTTTCCTGCACTACAAAAAAGAGATTCCTTATGCATGTCAAGTTGAGGTTGAAGAATATATTGAGGATGACAAGATTATTAGAATCAGAGCAATTATTTATGTTGAGCGAAACACTCAAAAAGGAATTGTAATCGGTCATCAAGGAAATAAATTAAAACATGTTGGGATTGACGCCCGTAAAGACATTCAAAAATTTGTCGAAAAGCATGTGCATCTAGAATTGTTTGTGAAAGTAGATAAGGATTGGAGAGAAGACAATAATAAACTAGAACGTCACGGATACTAGTTTTAGAATCATTTAGAAAAGAAGAAAATGTCAAACATTATAGCCATAGTAGGACGCCCAAATGTTGGGAAATCAACTCTGTTCAATAGACTTACCAAATCAAGAACTGCTATTGTTGAAGAAGTTAGTGGGGTAACAAGAGATAGAATTTATGGCGTTTCTGAATGGAACGGTATTGATTTTAGTGTGATTGATACGGGAGGATACGTGCAAGGCTCTGATGATATCTTTGAAGGAGAGATCAGAAAACAAGTAGAGATTGCCATTGATGAAGCAAATGTAATTTTGTTTGTCGTTGATGTGACAGTGGGAGTGACGGATCTTGATGAGCAAGTTGCAAAGATTTTAAGAAAAACGAATAAGCCTATTTATCTAGTAGCTAACAAGGTTGATAATACGGCAAGGCAATTTGATTCTGCCGATTTTTATCAATTTGGATTAGGTGAACTTTTCAACGTTTCTGCCATTAATGGCTCAGGAACTGGTGAACTTCTTGACAAGTTGGTTACTGAGTTTGATCCCGAAGGAGCTCCCGAAGATGACGAGCACATTCCGAGAATTGCAGTAGTTGGTAAACCTAACGTAGGTAAATCATCTTTCATAAATGCAATTACAGGTGAAGAAAGAAATATTGTTACACCTCTCTCAGGAACTACAAGAGATTCGATTGATACTAGATATCAGTTGTTCGGATTTGATTTCAAATTGATTGATACGGCCGGAATCAGAAAGAAGGCAAAGGTGGACCAAGGCTTAGAGTATTTCTCAGTTGTAAGATCAATTAGAGCGATTGAGAATTCAGACGTTTGCATATTCATGATTGATGCCGCAGACGGTATCGGAAAACAAGATTTGAACATCTTTTATGTAATTGAGAAAAACAAAAAAGGTGTAGTTGTTTTGGTGAACAAGTGGGATTTGGTTGAGAAAGATACTATGTCAACTAAAGAGTGGGAAGATAATATTAGAGATCAATTGGCGCCATTTAATGATGTGCCAATCATATTTACATCTACCGTTACTAAGCAAAGACTTCATAAAGGATTAGAGAAAGCAATGGAAGTTCATGAGAATAGAATTCAAAGAATTTCTACCTCAAAACTGAACGAGTTTGTGATGGATGTTGTCAAAAAACAGCCACCACCGGCAGTGAAAGGAAAGTTTGTGAAAATAAAGTATGCGACTATGTTGCCTACGCACTCACCTTCATTTGCTTTTTTCTGTAATATGCCTCAATATATTCGTGAAGATTATAAACGATTCATAGAGAACAGGTTGAGAGAAGAGTTTAATTTTGAGGGTGTTCCTATCCGTGTATTCTTCAGAAAAAAGTAACTTTAAAAAGTGACGTTCGAAGAGATTCAAAAACAGTTTAAGGAAAGAAATTTCAAACCCATCTACTTTTTGCATGGTGAAGAAGGCTATTACATTGATGCCTTAGTTGATCTTGCTCTTAATAGTATTCTTGAAGAGTCTGAAAGAGATTTCAATCAAACGGTTGTGTATGCAAAAGATACCCCGCCAATTAATGTGATTGATGCTGCAGCCCGATTACCCATGATGAGTGAATACAATGTGGTAGTTGTAAAAGAAGCTCAAGAATATAAGAAGACTGCACAATGGGAGAAGTTTGAAAAATATTTTGAGTCTCCTTCAAATTCGACCATTTTAATCTTTGCTCATAAATACAAGAAGTTTGACAAGCGATCTCGTATTTATAAGTTGCTTCAGAAAAAAGCCGGGCTCTTTGAGTCGACAGGAGTCAAAGACTATCAATTAGCTTCTTGGATAAGTACGTATGTGAGGTCAAAAGGCCAAGCAATGACGGATAAAGGAATTGCCTTGGTTGCAGAATTCGTAGGTAACGATTTATCTAGAATTGTAAATGAATTAGAGAAGCTATTTATAGTGGTTCCTGAAGGCACTCAAATCAATGAAAAACACATTGAGAAGCATATCGGGATCTCAAAAGACTACAATGTTTTTGAGTTGAATAATGCAATCTTAGAGAAAGACATTATCAAAGCAAATAAGATTATTAAATATTTCGGAGACAATCCTAAAGCCACACACATTACTGTTGTTTTGGGAAGTCTTTACGGTTTATATCAGAGGCTATTCAGAACTCATTTTGCGAAAACCTCTGACCCTGGACAGTTGGCAAAAATCTTAAAGATTCATCCTTACCCAGCTAAAGAGTTGTTGCTTAACAAAAGAAAACATCCGCCTAAAGTCGTTTCTCGCAATTTTAGCATCCTGAGGGAATACGATATGTTAGCAAAGGGAGTAGGGACTGGCGGAACCCCAGATTCTGAGTTGCTTAGAGAGCTTGTTTATAAGCTCATGCATTAGCAGTTAAAAATCTATTCATTACCGCTCATTGGCGATTACTTACATTTAAATAAGCAGTTCGGTAAATCCTATGCTCTTGGTCTTATTTGTATTATCTTTGGTTCAAATTTTTTGAACGTATGCTACGTAATCTACTATTAGTATTTCTTTTCGCTTTCACGGGGAATACACTTTTAGCTCAAACTGGAACTGTAAGAGGTTCGGTAAAGAGTAATGAAGACGGAAATGGAGTTCCATTTGCAAAGGTCTTGATTGAGGGAGCTAACAAATTTGCTCAAACTGATAATGACGGATTATTCTCTCTTCCTGGTGTACCAGTTGGAACTTATAATATTAGAATTTCGGCATCACAATACACGGTATTTAATAAAGAGATCGTAGTAGAAAAAGGAAAGATTACTGATGTCAATGTAGAGATTGTAAAGGGTAAAACTTTAGGTCCTATTGTGATTGATCACAAAGATAAAGATCGAAAAATTGATCCTGGAACATCAGTTCATAAAATTGACAAATCAGATATTTTAAGAGTACCGGTAACAGGAGGTGTTTCTGATATTGCTGGATACTTTCAAACTGTACCTGGTGTAGTTTCTACAGGTGACCAAGGTGGACAAGTATATGTAAGAGGTGGTACGCCAATTCAAAACAAGATTTTATTAGACGGAATGACGATTTACAATCCGTTTCACTCAATTGGATTCTTCTCAGTGTTTGAAACTGAGTTAATCAAATCGGCAGATATTTATACTGGTGGATTTAACGCTAAGTATGGAGGAAGAATTTCTTCAGTGATGGATATTTCATACAGAGATGGTAACACAAAAAGATTTGCTGGTGTAGTTGGATTATCTCCATTCACTTCAAGTCTTTTATTAGAAGGTCCGCTTTCAAAAGCAAATAACGTTTCATTTGTTGTTTCTGGTAAAGCATCTTTATTAGAGCAAACTTCAAGAACGCTTTATCCTTATATCAACCAAGACGAAAACGGAGATCCACAAGGATTGCCATTTAACTTCTGGGATTTATATGGTAAGGTGACCGTTAAAGGTGATGCGGCCAATAAATTTTCAGTTTTCGGATTCTCATTCAATGACCAAGTAAGATATCAAGCAGTATCTGATTTGAACTGGCAAAGCTTTGGTGGTGGAACAAACTTCATCTTCGTACCTTCTAATTCAGAGTTATTCATGAAAGGAAGGTTGAACTTCTCATCTTACGATATCAAGTTAGAGGAAGATAATTTAGAACCAAGAACTTCAGGTATTTTTGGTGGTGAGTTAGCATTTGACTTTACTTATTACTTACCGAACAAAACGAAATTAGATTACGGATTTGGATTCTCTTATTTCTCAACTGAATTTAAAACCTTCAATGAGGTTAACAGACCAATCGAACAAAATGACAACACAATTGAAGCAGGTGCTTATGTGAGTTATAGATGGGTTGCAAAGAACAAAAAGTTGATTCTTGAGCCAAGCTTTAGAGCGCAAGCATATTCTTCAGTAGGTCAAGTGACTGCTGAGCCGAGATTAAGTGCTAAGTATAACATCAATGAGGTATTCAGATTTAAAATGGCGGGTGGTTACTACACTCAAAACTTTACTTCAACGACTTCTGATCAAGATGTAGTTAACTTGTTTTACGGATTCATTACTGCACCATCTAACTTGCCTGCTGAATTCACAAATCAAAATGGAGAAGAAGATTTCATAGTGAATGGTTTGCAAAAGGCATGGCATGGAGTTGGAGGATTTGAAGTTGATCTTTCAAAGAAATTGAAACTGAATATTGAAGGGTATTACAAGTGGTTCTCTCAAATGACGAATGTTAACCGTAACAAAGTATTTGAAGATATCCCTGAGAATTCTCAAGTTGATGATGTGTTTAAGAAAGATTTTATTGTTGAGAGCGGATTAGCTTGGGGTGGTGATGTTGTATTAACCTACCAAACTAAAAAGCTTTACTTATGGGGAGCTTACTCATTAGGTAAGGTAACTAGATGGGATGGATTCATTGAATATGCTCCTGTATTTGATAGAAGACATAACATCAACTTCATTGCTACTTACACTTTCGGTAAAGATGATAGCTGGGAAGTTACAGGTCGTTGGAACTTGGGAACTGGTCTTCCGTTCAAACAAACGACAGGTGTGTTTGAAGAGCCTCAAATCAATGCAATTGATGATGATTACACTGCAGGAAATGCAGGAAGCTTAACTTTCTTATATGAAGATATTAATTCAGGTCGTCTACCAACTTACCACAGATTAGATGTCAATGTGAAGAAAGAAATCACTTTTAAAGACAAAAAGTATATGAAGCTTGATATTATTGCTGGTGTAACAAATGCCTACAGTAGACAAAATATCTTTTATGTGAATCGTGTAACGAATGCGAAGGTGTACCAATTACCAGTGATGCCTTCTTTAGCAGTTAACTTCAAGTTCTAAATCCTTTTAAGTCAAGGAAAACCTTCTTTGGCAAGCTGTTTGATTTATATGTCCTAAAACGTATAGATTATGAAGACAGCAATATTCACAATTTGCATTTTAGCCAGCAGTCTGGCTATGGCATCAGACAAAGATTCTTTAAAGACTCAAAACAATTTAATTGCTGATTTTAATTCAGTTGATATTGAAATGTTGGGAGATAAGAAGAAAGGAATCAGACCAAGTTTAAGACAAGAAAAACCTCTTGGTATCAATCTAGGAGCCTTCGGTCCAGGCGGAATGGTCTCGGGATCATTAGACGGCTTTGTTACGCCAAATATAGCTCTAGAAGGTGGAGCCGGGATTAGAAATATGGATGCTGACGTAAGTTATTTTGTCGGAGCCAGATACCATCTATTAGGCAAATGGCCAATTCCGATTACCCCATATGTAGGTATTTATACAGCAGCTCATAATAACGAAAGAAAGATCGATTTTCATTCAGTTTACGTTCCTGTTGGATTACACAGAATTAAGAAAAGCGGATTTAACTGGGCTGCTGAGGTAGCTTATGAGAAAAACGATTTCAAAGAAGGTAAAAACTTAAGTGGCTCATTTAAAATTGGTTATAGATTTTAAAATTATTTGTAGGGCTGAAATCTTCTAAAGATGGAATAGGTTTGTATATTTGTAATACTATTTAAAACCATTCTAAATAAGTGATTACACTTCTATTAGCCGATAGTAATGAGCTAGTCCGAATTGGACTAAGAACCATCTTTAAAGATTCTGAATTTCAGATCATTGGAGAGGCTAATGAAACCGAAGAACTGGTGAGTCAGGTAAAGTCTTTTCAACCTGATGTTGTTCTAATAGATTACACTTCAGATGGATTCACGATAGATGCAGTTTTAGCTGCGAAAAACGTCTCTGAGAAAGTGAAATTTGTTGGGATAACGCCTTTGCAAGACGCACAAACTTTAGTGCACGCCATTAAGAGTGGAGTTACCTCATATATCAAAAAGGATTGTAGTTTAGAAGAAATCAAAAATGCCGTTTTTGAGACCTCTCAAAACAATGCATTCTTTTGCGGAACAATCCTTGAAACGATAAGACAAGAAGGAATTAATGTAGATAGTATTGAGGCGGTTGATTTCACTTGTGATCCGGTAATGCTGTCTGAGAGAGAGCAAGAGATTATCACAATGATAGCAGAAGGCATGACCAATGCAGTTATTTCTGAAAAGTTGTTCTTAAGTAAGCATACAGTTAACACTCACCGAAAAAACATCATGGCAAAGTTGGGCGTAAAAAATACGGCCGGTATTGTTATGTATGCTGTGAAAGAGAAGTTTACTTCACCTAACAAATATCTTTTCTCTGCTGAGAATTAATATTCTGAAGTTTTAGCGTCTACAGTTGATTTGTCTGAGTTCATTACGCACATAAATATTTTATATCCGTCGGCTCTTTCAACTAAAACCATGCTTTCGTACATGTGATATTCAGTGATATCAAATTCGTACTCAAGTTTGACAGTAGTTACGCCATTGTTGTACTTTTTAGAAAAGCCCATTGATTTAGCTCTATTTGTTTGTGCTCCCCAGCTATCAACTTGAGCAAAGAACTCTCTAAAGTTATCTGGCAATGACTCATCTGCTTCTGTGTCAATTAAATTATCACAGATATAATCATAATCACCTTCATCTAACTTTTGGTGAAAATCATCAGCAACTAATTCTGCCTTATCAGTTGAGCAAGAGCTGAATAGCAATCCAACTGCAAACAAGAGTACAAAGAACCTTTTCATAATATCAATTTTTATAAATGTATCAATTTCAGCTTGATTTTACTTCTTGATTCAGATTTTTCATAATTGCCAAATAAAATGTAACTTCAAAAATGAACCTTTTAATACAAAGGGTGTATTCAAAGACAAAGACAATATATGTTGCGATCAATATTAATATTATTACTGTTTAGTGCAGGCGTCACAAGCGCCCAGCAAACAGTTGATAATTCTGGTGTTTCTTCCACTGCGGCGGCTATGCTTGATGGCTTTATTGATATGAGGGCTGAGTATAAACACAGCTCAACAAAAGAATTTAGCCGAGACGAACAGTTAGCCATGGATGATTGGTGCTATGCAATGGAAAAGAAATTTCCTGACGCATATGAAACATCATATGCCTGGCATGTGAATGACCATTATTCTGACGGTAGCGGCGAGAAAATAAAAGATGCATATAAAAAGGCTCCAAACGACAAAAGAGTGGTAAAGGAGATGTTTGGATATTATGTAATGAAAGATGAAATTTCATCTGCCAACTCAATGCTCTTAAAAGTGAGTAGCTATTATTCTAAGAATACATTGAATTATTACAGAGATGTGATGCCTACCCAAGGCGTTATTATTACAAGTTCAATTGAAGATGCGATTCCGCTATACATCCTACAACTCAAAGATAAGTTGGGGAAAGAAGCAGTGATTGTGAATATGGATTTCCTGATTAATAAAGGATATTTACAAAAGCAGGTATCAAAATTAGGAGCAGGATCTCAAAGCTTTTACGGCAATGAAAAGGCCTACTTAAAGCTTGTAATGAACAAGAATAAGCAGGTTCATTTATCATCCACCGTTTCACAAAATTATTTGAAAGGAAATGCGCAAAACTGTTTTTTGACTGGTTTATCTTATCAATCAAATCCAGCCAGCCATGTTGCCTCTTTAGAGAAGTTTTGGAAAGAAGTAGCTCAGAAAAACTTCTCAAGCCTAAGTTTGACATCTTCTGAGAAGAGATTATACACGAATTATTTACCACCACTTTTGACGCTTTATAAACTTCAATTAGCTAGGGGTGGTAAGAATGAAACATTGAAAAAAGCCATAATTGCTTTAGCTGATAAAGTACAACAAACCAAAAATGTAAAAGATATACTCAATACCTACGAATAGCATATAATGCAACTTTTTAAGAAGGATTATTCTACATACACGGATGAAGAATTAATGCGCTCGTTTACCGAGGGCGATAAGAAAGCCTTTGAACAAATTTACGCGAGATATGAGAGTTTTATGGTCAATTTTTTTTATCGAAAGTTGTGGAGTGATAGAATAAAAGCAGAAGATTTTGCACATGATTTATTCACCAAGATTATTGACAAACCAGAGTCATTTGACTTGTCAAGAAACTTTAAAACGTGGTTGTTCTCAGTTGCGAATAACATGTGCAAAAACGAGTATAAGAAACAAGAAGTAAGAAAAAACACAGGATACGATATTCCTGAAGGAGTTGAAGCCAAAGACAACACAATAATGCCTGATAAACAGGTTGATGCCGGAAACTTCAACGAACAATTGAAAATAGAATTAAATAAACTAAACGATAAACATAGAGAGGTATTTATGCTTAGGCATTTTGAAGGACTCTCTTTAATTGAAATAGCAGAAACTCTTGAAATCAATGCGGGCACGGTAAAGTCAAGATTGCATCATGCAACCAAAACTTTAGCAGGGAAATTAGAGGTTTTTAGAAAAACAATGATATGATAACAGAAGCAGAAAATATCATCTTAAACAAAGAGTATTTCGAACTCTCGGCTGATGAATTGGCTACCGTAAGCGAATTGGTTCAGAATGCCGAAGAGTATGATGAAATGAAATGGTTCTTAGCGAGCACCCAAGGGATGATCGCTCAAGAGAAAATTGAAGCCACACCTGAATTGAAAAATAAGGTAATGGCTCACCTTAACCAATCTGAAAGTAAACGAAGATTCTGGTTAAATGGTGTAATTCCATTCTTATTACCCGAAGACAAAAAGTTTTATCAAAAGCCAGCCTTTCAAATGGGGATGGCAGCTTTGGTGGTAGTTGGTGTCTTTATGTTTATGCCAGATAAGTTAGATGATCCATCATTGGCTTTGCATGATAGAGATAGCGAACTTAAAGAGTTTGAAGACAATACTATTTCTAGTGGAGAGCAACAAAACTTTCAAGATGAAAAAGATGAAGAAGCAGAATCTATTTCAGACGTTACTACAATTGATTTAGATCTAGAAGACAAGGGTATTTCGAGAATAGAAAACCCTGTAGTAATTGATGAGGTTGAAGAAATAGTTGACCCTATGGCTGATGGTTATTATGAAGGGAAACTGTCAGAAGATGATTTGAAAAAGATGGAGAACAGTAAAAATCAGAACTTAGGCGGAACTACTTCATTTGGTTCTAATTCAGATGACGCAAACTTTGATATGGCAGATGATGCTGACTTGAAACAAGACTTGAATACTAATAAAGTTGATAAACCAGGTAATATTAGTGCAAACAATGATTTGAATAATGTTCCAGCAACAAACGCTAATTCTACCGGAACTTTCAAGGATGGAGGAGATGGGAATAACCAAATCACCACTGCAACGCTAAGTAAAAAAGAGAAAGACAAACGTAAGTCTTCAAAAGATAGATTTGACATTCAGAAAAAAGAATTGAATGATGAAGATGTAACTATGGCTGATTATGAAGTTGCACCTGAAGATTTGCAAGTTATGGGTGGAGCCAATGTGGTAGCGGACTCAATAGCAACTGATGATTACAAGTACTACTCTTTAAATGAAAAAGCAAACGAGAGTAGTGAGATTCTACCTTATAAAATGCATGTTGATGAGACTAAAGAGTTGAAGAAACTCTTCACGGTATTTAAATGATGCGATTCCTTTTAATATTGTTGGTGTTGATTTCTTCTTTTTCATTTGGACAAAGTAAAGAAGATGACCTTCAGAAGTATTGTAAAGTATCAATCTCAAGGTTGTTTTCATTTCATTAATGATGAGATTGAGTTTTTCTCTAAAGCAGACTTGTTATATGTGAAATATAATGGTCAAACAAAAATGATGTTAGCGGATCAGATTCAGTTGGCCAGAGACTTTGAAGAAAAATTAAAAACTCGGTGGGATATGGGGTGTACAACTCAAGATCATTAGACGGTAGTCTATGATGATGTCTCAGAGCGCTATATTGATGGGTCTTGCTCTTGAGGTGGGTTTTATGCCTTACTCAAGTCTTTGGGATTCAAAAGTAAACGTGAAGGTTAACCAATCTCCAAAACCAATCTTCTCTTCAATTCAGCAATTCTTGATTCTTTGCCTGGTCCGCGCAAGTTAATGGCAGAAGTGGTATAGTAGCTATGCTTATTTTGCAAGTAGTTAACTTGCATTTCAATTTGCTGTTTTTCAGACAACTGAATTCCTTGTGCTGCCTTTTCTTGAAACAGCTTACGGGCAATAACATGATAATCCACCCTGCCTAAGTAGTCGTGATCGGCATCACACATAATCTCTTCCATTAAGTTTTTAGGCACAATACTATTTGAAGTCGCAAGGATGATTGATTCAATAGTGGTGATGTAATTTTTTGAGAAGCCAAATTCTGAAGCATATTTTTTAAAAATCTTCACTCCAATTTCTTCATTATCGTCATACTGCACCAAGAATCCACTGTCGTGAAAAAGGGCAGCTGTTCTGCAAAGTGTCGTCTCTTCTTCTGAAAGATTTTCAAGCTGAGCATATTTGATTACCGCCTCTTCAACATTCAAAGTATGATCATAAGAATGATAAACAAGCTCATCATCCAATTCTGCTTTTAACTTGTTCAAGATGAATGTTCTTAAGCCTTCGAAATCAGATTTTGGTAAGCCTACCTTCTCTCTTAAATCTAAGTTTGGATTGGTGCCTTGACCATAAAACGAGAATTCTTTCTTGATTCCTTTTAAGAAATACATATCAACTTCACCACGGTTTTTAACAGCAATAGGGCCTCTTTCTTCGCAATCAAAATAGGCTTTGATTTGCTGATAGAAATCATCCGAAACGTTGATGGTGCTGTTCTCTGCATTCTGCTCACATCTCGCGGCAACATTCACAGTGTCACCCCAAACATCAAAACTAAATTTCTCTTTTCCGATCACGCCCGCAACAAGAGGGCCCGAATGAATTCCTATTCTAATCTCCCAAAAGTCTCTACTTAATGCCTTTGCAGTTTCTTGCTCGGTCATCATAAAGTTTTGAATCTCAATGGCAGCTAAGGCCGTTCGCATTGCCACAGATGGCTCTTTTTCAGTTACTCCGCCCACTGCCATGTAAGCATCACCAATCGTCTTGATTTTTTCAAGTTTATATTTCTTGATGATTTCATCAAACTTAGAAAAGTAATAGTCTAATTTTTGAATCAATATGTCAGGATTCATATCCTGAGTGATTTGTGAAAAGTTTACAAAATCAGTGAATAGTACTGAGGTGTTATTGAATTTTTTCGGACTCGATTTACCATGAACTCTGAACTCTTTCAAAGTTTGTTCGGGTAAGATGTTCTCAAGTAATCTAGAAACTCTTTTTTGCTTTTGATTGAGATATTTGTAGACGCCTATTTTGGTGTTTACTAGCTTCTCTTTAAAAGGCTTCAGTAAATAATCTACTGCTCCTTTTTTTGAATGATCAATCGCATCATACATTCTTTCTAATCGAGTAGATGTTACAATAATGTGCACATTCAATAATTGATCTCTAGAGTTTATCCACCTGATAATTTCATTGGGTTCAAGCTTTTCGCTATCTAAATCCAACAGCACAATGGCAATTTCTTTACTATCAAGAATTTCAATAGCTTCTTTATTACTCTCTGCCGTAAAAATATTGTTTCCGGGCTTTCGCAAAATTTGCATCAGCTCAAGCAATTCATTTTGATTGCTTTCGATAATTAATATGTTACAAATTCGCTCTAGCATAGTGTCAGCTGCACATTAAAGATACAAAAAGAGGAGCATTTATAATCCTACGACTTCTTCTTGTTTCAAAAATAACCAGTGGTAATAATCAAAGAATTCAATTTCAGTGAAGTAAAAATTCAAAATCTGTTCATACGAATAACCCAACTTAGCCATCTTCATTGCGCCTTCTTGACACAAACCGACTCCATGCCCAAAACCTTTTCCTTTTAGAACTACATAATTACCCTCAAGATGTGAAGAAAACCAAGTTGACTTTAGCTTGAATTTCACCCTTAAATCCCTTAGCGGAATACCTAATTGCGGACTTACGTAAAATGCTTTTCGGTTTTGTTGGTTGAATTCATAAATTGATTCACCAAATAATGAGTCTTTCAATGGATATCCAAATTGCTCTACTAAGTATTTTTTCCAATTTGATTTTGAGATCTTTTTAGTCCAATTCGCTTGTCTTGATTTTACACAAAAAGTATCTGCGATTGATCTGCAGTAAGGCACGGCGACATTCCAAACAAAATCTGATTCACTTGTTTGTCCGCCACAGTTCGCAAAGAAAAAGCCATCAGCTAACTTTAAATGTTGATCAAGCATTATGGTTCCACTTGTTTCTTGTACGGCTTCTTCAATGGTTGGTGTAAACCTTAACATGCTATGGTAAGCCTGGCAGTGCACTCGATCACAAACAGAGAATCCATCTCTTCTGTGTTTTTTTAGATGGTCCAAAACGTATGTTCTACTCAAAATGGCTTGAACTTTATAATACTCTTTGTGCTTGCCGCCTCCGCCTTCGCTTTCAATCACTCCGGCTAGATAATTCGGCATTTCTACTTCATTTATAACTTTAATTCTTGAAGTAGACTCAGGCACAATCATCAAGTTGTTTTTATACTTTTTGATTTTCTTGCTTGATGGAGAAATAGATTGAATTTTAAAGCTATTGTTGGGAGCTGTTTCTTGAACGTAAACAGTGTCATATACTCCTAAGTTCTTACCTGCTTTCTCCACTTTAATTCCTTCTCCTGATCTCTTGAAATAAACTGATTGATCTTTCCAAATTGTTGTGAGTTCGGTACTGTCACCAAAGATTTTGTAATTGCCTTCATTATATGAGACTTTCACGTTTGACATACTGTAGGCGCGCATGATACCCACCTTCAGTTCTTGCCCAAACGAAAAGCTGCTCAATAAAACTAATATGACGCTCCAAAATCCTCTCACACCTTATCCTTAATCAATAATGATGCTACCTTTTCAGAAGCTCCTCCGCCTCCTAATAGAACAGCCATTTTTTCATATTCTTCGAGCATTAATTTCCTGTCTTCAGTATCCGTCAATATTTTCTTTAGCTCTATTCTGATATTTTCAACCGTAAGTTCACCCTGTATTAGCTCTTTGACAACTTCTTTATTTGATATCAAATTGACGAGAGAGATGTAATCTACCTTGATCAGTCTTTTCGCGATTTGATATGAAATTGAATTTCCTTTATAACAAACAATTTGAGGCACCTTAAATAAGGCGGTTTCTAAAGTTGCTGTTCCTGAGGTCACCAAAGCTGCATGTGAATTGTTTAAAAGGTCGTACGTCCTGTTAGATATCCAATGCATTTCTTGTGATCCCGCAATCTCTTTATAAAAGGACTCAGGTAAATTAGGAGCTCCGGCAACAATGAGTTGGTAATTATCATAACCTTTAACTGCAGATAACATGAATGGTAACTTTGCCTTAATTTCTTGCTTTCTACTTCCCGGCAATAGGGCAATAATTGGTCGTTCATCCAAATTAAATTCGTTCTTGAATTCAATTTGAGTTGCCGCATTTTCTTTAAAGTTTTCAATGGCATCCAATAGTGGGTGACCTACATAGTGCACATCCATATTGAATTTCTTGTAAAACTCTTTTTCAAATGGCAAGATGCAATACATCTCATCAATCGTCTCTTTTATTTTCCAACCTCTTTTTTGTTTCCAAGCCCAAATTTGAGGTGAAACATAGTAATGTACTTTAATGCCATTCTCTTTTGCAAACTTTGCAATTCTCAAATTAAAGCCAGGATAATCTACTAAAACAAGAGCATCAGGTTTATAAGCTAAGATGTCTTTTTTACAGTCTTTAATATTTTTGAGAATGGTTTTCAAATTTGCGACTACCTCAATGAATCCCATAAATGCCAGATCTTTGATGTGTTTGACTGGTTCGCCAGAAACAGCAGCCATTTGATCTCCTCCCCAATGCCTAAATTCAGTGTTGGGTTCTTTTTGTAGTACGGCTTTCATTAAGTTACTTGCATGCAAGTCTCCAGATGCTTCACCAGCTATGAGATATATCTTCAAATCAGAGGTGTTTAATCCACAAAAATACGGCAAAATTAGCCCTTGATTTTTCTCAATTCAGATACAAATTAACAGTGAGATGTGAACACTTGGATACCTTTGTTGTACAATTAGCAAAGGATACGAGCTAAATTTGTTTTATGAAGTGGATGTTGGCAATATTTGGGTTTGTGATTGTGAGTCAGTTTTCTGTTGCTCAAGACAAGAAAATTGATCAATTAGAGATTTTGTATGATCAAGGCTATTATGCGAAGGTGTTGAGAAAATCAAACAAACTTTTAGCTGATCCAGAGTTTGATTATTCAGGTTTGCCTGCCTACTATAGGGCGATTTCAATTTTCAGACTGGCAAATGATGAGAGATGGCATAAGCGACATAAAGCGGCTTTTGCTGATGCCACTACAAGCTACAAGCAATTCGCAGAGCACAATCGCTATGACGATTATTTGCATGCTCATTATTACGAGATTGCTGCTTTGAAAACGTATCTTGAAAAGCTGGAGAAAAAATATAAAGATCTCGGTTTTCATCAAGATGCTGAAGCGCTTAACACTTTCAATTTTGAATACTTCAAATCCATCAAAGGAAAACCAGATAAGCATGAGAAACCTGACGTAAACCCAAATGCAAATACGGTTGCCAATAATGATCCTTCTACTGATAGAGAAAAGATTGCAGTGTACGGAAAATCGTTAGTGGGTATTAAATATGTTTGGGCAGGGTCTGACGAAAGTGGCTTTGATTGTTCAGGATTTACATCATACGTCTGTAAAAAGTATGGCTTAAATATTCCTAGAACGGCTTCAGGTCAAAAAGAAGATTCCAAAAATGTCAAGCTTTCTAATGCACAAAAGGGAGATCTAGTTTTCTTTGGTTCAGGTGCTAAGATTACTCATGTTGGATTAGTTGTTTCAAACAAAGGAGATGAACTTTCAATGGTTCATGCTTCAACAAGTAGAGGAGTGATTGTTACCAATGTAATGCAATCAACTTATTGGAAACCGAAGCTAAAAGCTGCTGGTACTTACTTGGATTAACCCCTCTTTTCATCCTTTCTTTATTATTTGCAAGCCAGAGTTTATTTTCTGCTAGCTACTTTATGAAACTCTGTGTCTACCTTTGGTCGTGGCCAAAACACTTTTGATATCGCTTGTTTTATTATCCAGTATTTCTGGATTCTTTGGCTGTACAGCTATTTCAAATCGGGTGGATGCAGTCCCTATTTTGCAGAAGCCCGATTTGTTTGTTTAAATTTAGAATTATGAAAAATTATCTCATTCTCATTTCACTTATATTTCCATTTCAGGTCTTTTCTCAGCAATTCGAAGAGTCAATCAATTATTCATTTAATGATATTGAGCTGCTAAGGACTCCAGAATATTTTTCAGTGCATGATAGCATAAGAGATCCATTAATTATTGAAATCACAGAAAAATCAACGGGAGAAGTGAAAGAAGAAATAGAAATCTATTCAGCTGAATCTTTTTGTGGAGTTTGGGTAAAAGAAATGAAGGTTTCAGGATATAAAAACATAAAATCTGCCGTTCGAGTGTCTTATGATTATTGTGGATGCTGTTCTGAAGTCTACGAAACCACCTATTTAGTAACTAAAAAAGGTAAGTGGATTCCGCTTCCTGAGGTGATATATCATACGTGTGATTATCCAGAAGAAAAACCAGCCTTTCACTTTGATGATCCAACAGACCCAGTAGTTCAAGAAATCCAAAAAGTGACAGAATATAGAAATGATCAAGGGGATTTATATAAATCAAAAACGCTTGAAACCTATCTCTGGAATGGTAAATTCATTGTCAAAAAAGAAGACTAAAAGAATTATCTTTGTCTTTCAAATCTGAAAAGGTGAGCGAAGGCAAGAGAATCAATAAATATTTGAGTGAAATTGGATACTGTTCAAGAAGAGAGGGAGACCGTTTAATTGAACAGAAGAGAGTCAAAATTAACGGTAAAGTTCCTGAATTAGGAACTAAAATTCAGCCAGGTGATACCGTACATGTTGACGGCAATTTAGTTTCAGAACCTGAAGAAGACTTTGTTTATTTAGCCTTTAACAAGCCTGTTGGTATTGTCTGTACTACGGATACTAGAGTAGAGAAGGACAACATCATTGATTACATAGGATATCCAAAAAGAATCTTTCCTATCGGTAGGCTCGATAAACCATCTGAAGGTTTAATATTCATGACTAATGATGGTGATATTGTCAATAAAATATTGAGGGCTAAAAACAATCATGAAAAAGAATATCTAGTAAAAGTCAACAAGCCCATCACCAAAGATTTCATTTTTAAAATGAGTAACGGATTACCCATTTTAGATACTGTTACTCGAAAATGTAAAGTTGAACAACTCAATAAATTCGAATTTAAGATCATACTTACTCAAGGTTTGAACAGACAAATCAGAAGAATGTGCGAATATCTGCACTATGATGTCGTGAAGCTTAAGAGGGTCAGAATTATGAATGTTCACCTAGATGTTAAAGTAGGGGAGTACCGTGAACTCTCTCAAAAAGAGATGGCGAAGTTGAATGAACTCATCTCTGATTCTAAAAAGACAGTGTAACCATAAATTTGAACTTCGTTATTGGCTGGGTTTACAAGATTATGTAACTTACAGTCAATGAAAGCAATACTTACTTCTTTTCTCATATTAATGGCCGGCCTTAGCTTTGGCCAATCTTCATATTCAAAACTAGATAGTATAATTCTTGAAAACGGAGAGGTTTTCTATTCTCTCGAATTAGGAATGATGGAAAGAGGAAAGAAGGTAGGTGACTGGTCTAAATATCAATTTACTTCAAAGGATACTACAAAGCGATTGGCAGTTCTCGTGAGTTATTTGAAGGATAAACCAAAAGAAAGATCTGTTTTTGGTTTAGATGGCAAAGTGGTAACACTCTTTGATAAAAGAGGTCGACCTATTTCTGAAGTTCAATACCGATATGGAAATAAAGTATGGAGCAGAGAGTTGGTGGGCTCAAAGAAGACATTGAAGAAAACCTATTATCCAGATGGTCAAGTGTCAGGTGAAGGCTATGAGGTGCTGGTTGAAGTGATTGCAGGCTCTGATGCCGGTATGAGAATGTTTATGGAAGAGGGCGTGTGGAAGTATTACGATACTACAGGAGAACCTCTAGATGAGATTGTAAAAAAGTTAAATAAGAATGTTTTTAAAAAGGTTTAACACTAATTTACAATATGGTAAAGAGATCTTGGTGTAGATTTGAGGTGTACAAAAACGAATGTAACTTAAACTAAGGATTTCGTTTAAACTTTACCAAGCCCAAATTATGCGTCAATTACTATTCATTGTAAGTCTTCTCATTCTATCGAGTTCATATTCTCAGGATATACATCTTCAAGGAACTGTTCCTTCTGAGAAACTAAATAATCAAATTGGCCAAATTACCATTTTTGCTTCGGCAGATTCAACTTTAAAGAAAGGGAGTTACATTGATAGCTCATTTTTTGAGCTAAACTATAAAGGGAAAGTTGGAGAAAGCTACTACGCTAAAATCAAATTGGGTGGTTTTTTAGATACGACGATTTCATTTATTGCAGAAAGTAAAGAAGTTGATTTAGGAATAATCCAGCTGCAGCCCGATTTAAATCTGGAGACAGTTGAGGTGGTTTATAGAGAGCCTGCTTTTGAACGAACCATGGACGGAATAAAAGTAAATGTTTCCGGTACCACACTTGAGCAGCTGACGAACCTTTTTGAAATATTGAAAGCCTCTCCCAAATTGACCTCACCAGATGATGAACGCATAGAAATAATCGGAAAAGGAAGTCCTCTCATCTTAATTGATAGACAGCCCATTTTGTCAAATGATGAATTACGAGCTATCCCGGCTGAGATGGTAGAGAAAATTGAAATCATCACCAACCCTTCTGCAAAATACAAAGCGCAAGGTAGGGGAAGCGGAGTAATAGAGGTATACACCAAAGACTTTAGTTTGCAAGGATATAACATGACGATTAGTGGAGCAGGTGGCTTAAATACCCAATTAAAGCCAACAGCAAATGGAAATATTGGTTTGAGTTTAAAGAAGAAAAAGTTCTCATTGAACGCGAATATGGGAGGACATTACCGAGAGAACTATTCTTATGGAGATGGAATTTATAATGCAACTGATGACAGCCAAAGAAGCGAAAGAACTGGCTTCTCATCTGAAAATTCAAATATCAGTCCGCACATAAATATTAAAGGAGCTTATAGAGTAAAGGATAATCATAAGATTACCGTTGGTGTTAGAGGACATGCCAATAGATATGATGGCGTCACGACAGATAGCTCATATTATTATCAAAATGATGTCTTGCTTACCAAGAAAGATGAGATTTCATCAGATGGTTATACCTGGCTAAACGGAAGTAGTTTTCTTAATTACGTATGGGAAACAGATACCTTCAATAGTGCTTTTGAAGTCAATCTGAATTATAGATTGAAAGTAGATGAAAGCCAAGCGACTTCACGAAATGTATATACTGATTTGGTAGGCACGGGCACCACAAATTTTGACATTCAAAATGACTCTAGAAACCGTCCAAATATTGGAGAGTTTAGAACATCTTACGAACATGTTTTTGATACTACGGGATGGAAAATGAGCGGAGGAGGTTCATTCAGCATTGTCTACAATGGTAAAGAGTTTAATCAGTATAATGAGGTAGCTGACCAATGGGTGGTTGATCCCTTGTTTTCGAATTCATACGACTATATTGAGCAAAACGGAAGTGCCTTTTATGAGGTGGCAAAAAAATGGGAAAAAGTAGGATTCAGAGCTGGTGTTAGTGCTGAGTACACTGACCTTGATGGGTACAGTAATTCCTTAGACAAACAATTTATTGATTCTTCTTATTTCTTAGTGTTTCCTTCAGCCAGTATTATGCTTGAACCAAGTTCAAAAGTAGGTGTCACATTGACTTATTCATCTGGGATTGATCGTCCGCAATTTTCTAATTATGATCCATTTGTGAGAGTTGAAGACAGCCTAATGATCACTTACGGAAATCCATATTTACTGCCCGAAGTGAAGCAAACATTTGGTATTAATTTGGACCTCTTCTATAAGTACAATTTTAGTGCGAGCTATACCTATTCTAAGAATCCTCAAAGTCAGTTATCATTTCTTGACGAAGAAACCTTTTTGGTGAATAATACGCCTTGGAACTCAGAGCGAACTGATGGCTTGAGTGTTTCTTTGAGTATTCCGCTAAAGACGAAATGGTTTAATGGTTGGAATTCGATTTGGATGAATTACAACAAATACAGTTTTTCACCAATTTTTGGCCGTGAAGACTTCACCACTTTAACTTATGGTTTGTGGTCGTATTCTAATTTCTTTCTACCCAAGAACTTTAACATCACGAATAGATTCTATCTAGGTCGTTGGGGTTCTGACGGCGGAATTGGAAATGTGAGAATGAATTGGGGACTGAGATTAACGAAGAAGATGATGGGTAATAAGTTTCAGATATATTTAGATGTGGCTGATATTTTTCCTCCATCTAACAAGTACGAATCAATTGCTGGTAACTACCAAGGGTCAACATCAAACAGATGGGCATTTACCTCATTCAAATTGGGTGTTTATTATAAGTTTGGTAGACTTAAGCAAGACGCGAATATTCAAGAATCAAAATCTAAAAACTCAAACCGAATCTAAGTTTTTCTCGTAGCAGTTGAAGTGTTCAGTTCTAAAAGGAAAATATATTTCTCCTACTTTTTGATAGCCTCTATTCAGGTAGAATTTTTGAGTGCGTTCATTCCCAGAGTAGGCGTCTAATCTGATGTTTTTGTAGTCGTTTTTTACGGCATGCTCCAAGGCGAAATCCATGAGCTTTTTACCAATTCCTGCCTTTTGGTACGAAGGATGAACAGCAAATCTGTGAACCACCAAAATTGGTTCTTCATGAAATGTCCAATCAACATCCAAATATTCAGGAGATTGGTTTTCGTCAATCACAACAATACCAGCAATGTTCAAATCATCCATCATGCAATACATTCCGCCATTATTGATGTCAGATTCTACATGAGTGAGCAATGGGTAGTTTTCGTTCCATTGCATAATGCCGTTTTCTCGCATATGAGTTCCACAAGCCTGCAATAAAGTATGAATTTTTTTGGCTTGATGAGTTTGGGCTAGTTCAATTGTCATGCAGTTTTCTTTCGCTTTTTACGAATCATTGTATCTGCAAATATAAGTATTGCAATAGCAAAAAGTGTCAGTGGTATAAGACTGTAGGTACTCCAGAACTTCTTCATATTGATGTCGGGTAATTCTAGTTTGAATGAAGATTCTCCTTGGGCAAATAATGCAAATACCATGAGTAGTGCGAATGCACCAAAAATCAACCAGCCTACAAAACCAACAAGTGGTTTTTGATGGGCTGCTTTTTTGAGCTCGGTGGCTTCTACTTTTTGCATCACCAAGTGAGTGAAATTACTTGATGGTATCTCTTTCTTAAAGTCTGCATTTACTGCTTCTCTTAATTCTGCTTCTCTTTTATTCTCCTCATTCATACTTCAATGTTTTGAATTCTTCTTTCAGCATTAACTCTAATATGCCGTATAGTTTTTTGCGTGCTCTGTGAACCTTCACTTTGACATTTGATATGGATAGTCGTGTGATTTTGGCCACTTCTTCAATGCTAAATTCTTCTAAATAATAAAGAGTAATTACACCTCTTTCGTCAGCCTTTAAACGAAGAATTGCTTTTTGAATTAATTCTTTTCTGTCTTGAGATTCTAAATGATCAATGCTACTTTCATTACTTTCTAAAGTTGAAAGTTCTGTGAATTCATTTATTTCAATCTTCTTTTTTCTCACTGCGTTTATAGCGGTGAAATAGGCTATTTGGTAAAGCCAAGTTGAGAATTTTGATTTCTTTTTAAACTTGTTTAAGCCTTGGTACGCTTTCACAAATACATCTTGAGAAACTTCTTCAGCTAATTCAGGATCTGAGGTAATTTTGATACATATAGAATACACCATGTCCTTATAGCCATCTACAAGATGATTAAAGGAGTTAGTGTTTCCAGAAATGACTTCTGAAATGTAGGTATGTACTTGATTTTCGTTCACCTAGTCAATAGAATCTTGCTTGTCTCTATTTCTTAACCAGGTTTGCTCTAAAAAATAAGTGATGGCAAGTCCTAATCCACCGAACAAAAAGGCGAATACTAATTGACAAACTTCGGCTTCCATTCTTAAGCTCGGGTACGCTAATCGCCCTACCAAAATTCCAAGCGGAACGAATATGAAGAGCATTGCCCCTCTAAGTTTGTTGTGGCTTTTCTCTTTTTTGTTTTCTTCTTGAGGATTCATTCCTGCCTCAATCATGGCTATCTTTTCTCTATGAGAAGTGATGATTGCAAAGTAGACAATGCCAAAGACCATTGCAAACATTGAAATCGGAACTAATAATGCTAAATTTTCCATATCAAATTATTATTGTTTCTTAATTAGTCACAATATTAAATGATGTGGTTACAAAAAGAGATATTTATTTAATTTTAATTGCGAAAGCAATTTCCCTATCTTCAGCAGGAGAAGGTCTCCGCGGTGAATAGCAAGGAGGGAAGAGGTGATGACTTACATCAAATTATTATTCTATCCTTGCCTTGCTGGTGGTTTTTCAGAATCATCCACTTGATTAGCTTCTTCTTTTGGTTTTAACCAACTATAGATACCCGTCCAGGTTCCTATTGTTGCAAATGCTGCTGTATAGGTAAACCAGTTTTTACTGGCGTCAATCTCTAAAACCACTGCCAAAAATATCGCAATTCCCACAACCACTATAAGGGCTACTACTGTGGCAATCAGACCGGCCATGAACTTTGTTTTCATATTTATCAGTTTTCTACGATTCTGTTTTATTTAAACCAGTCAACTTGATTTTTTAGTTACTTAAGCTTAAATTGAAAGGATAAACTTCAAGATATGAAAATAAACTTACTCCTTGCGGCCTCAATGGCCTTTTCTTTTAATGCTATTTCTCAAGTAGAAATTGAACCTTTTGCTCCAACCGTCCCCGGAACATATATTGGAGATTTTAATGGCACACTGAGCTCTGCAATACCTGGTACTAACGGATGGACTTCGGAAGGCCCTGCTGTTGGCACATACTTATTTGTTGTTGATGATGGTCTAACTTTATATGGCTATGATGCTGGTGCCGTGGGCACTTTTTGTTCTGTTGGCGTTGATGTGGGTTCAACCTTTACAATGATCTCGCCTGAAATGGATTTTGGCACAAACACTTTAAATCCAACTATGGATTTTAGATGGGGGCAAAGTCAAATGTATGCTGATTTAATAGCAGATGGATATTGTATTCAAAATTTTGAAATTATGTATAAAGAATCTTCAGGTGGTGCTTGGACAGTGGTCCAAACTATTAGCACGCTTGACGCGGTGAATATGTGGACCGATCAGTCAATCGATTTGAGCGGAGCTTCATCTTATTCTACATTTTATATTGGAATTCGAGTGAATTGCACTACTGCGGGGTCTTTAACCGGTCTTGGAGTTACGTACGGACAAACAGTTTTTGATGAAATCGTAATTACTGGTGAGCCAAATACATGTACAAATACAACTTCATCTCCAGTGGTAAACACTTGTGATTCATATACAGTTCCATCAGGAGATGAGACGTACATGATGTCAGGTATTTATATGGATACAATTCCAAATGCTGGTGGATGTGATAGTATCATGACCATTGATGTAACACTTGGAAATAACACTAGCGCATTCACAGTGAATGTTTGTGACGATTATACAGTGCCTTCAGGTGATGAAACTTATTCGGTTAACGGAACAGTAATGGATACAATTACAAACACGGCGGGCTGTGATTCTGTAATGACGATTACTGTAAATGTTGTAGAGCCGGATGTGACCATTTCTAATACAGCAGGTACATTAATGGCTGATGCTGCAGGTTTAGCTTATCAATGGATTGATTGCTCAGATAACTCGCCGGTTTCAGGTGAAACAGGACAAAGTTTTACGCCAACAGCAAACGGAGACTATGCCGTAATTGTTACTGAATTAGGGTGTTCAGATACTTCTGATTGTGAGAATATCTCAGGTCTGGGAATCGGACAAAACGATTTGAGTTTCAATATTTATCCTAATCCAGCAACTGATGTATTAACCATTGAAACTTCATTGACAAATGATGTTCAGCTTCAACTTCTATCAATTGATGGTAAACAGTTAAGAACTGTTGCGGTATTGAATCCTTCAAAATATGTGCTTGATGTTTCTACCTTACCTAATGGAGTGTACATTCTAAAATTGAATGACTCTGACGGAAACATGATTCAGAAAACATTGTTTAAACAATAGTTGAAAATAACGATCAATAAAAAAGCCGGGTTAATAGCCCGGCTTTTTTTATGAAATGAATTATCGTTAATTAGAAATCTAATGTCTTCTTAATTCCGTCTGCTACTTTATCTCCATTCGTTAATAAAGTATATTCTAATATAGAGTTAAGTGGAATAGCAGGTGTGTCAACAGATCCTACAATTTCAATTGGTGCGTCAAGAGATGTAAAGCAATTCTTCTGAATTTTACCAGCAACACCTAAAGTGAAACTTGCTTCACAAGATTCTTCAGTTACTAAAACAACTTTACTATGTTTTCTTACTGAATTAAAAACTGCTTCTTCATCCCAAGGAGATAATGTTCTTAAATCTATAATCTCCACTTGGCCTGGGAATTGTTCAGCAGCTTCAATTGTCCAATAAACACCTCTACCGTATGTGATCACAGTTAAAGATTCACCTGAATCAATTTTGTCTTGATCAGCCTCTTGCACAACTCTTGCTTTTCCAAAAGGAATAACATAGTCTTCGTCTGGTTCAATAGTCATTGCACCTTCAGTGCCTTTAATTTTTGACCAATAAAGTCCTTTATGTTCTAACATTAGAACCGGATTAGGGTCGTAATATGCAGCTTTCATTAATCCCTTTAAGTCAGCCCCTGTTGAAGGGTAAGCGACTTTAATTCCTCTAATGTTGGTCACAACTGATTCAACCGAAGATGAATGATAAGGTCCACCAGATCCGTAAGCTCCGATTGGAACTCTCAAAATTGAGCTAACTGGCCATTTACCATTAGATAAATAATAAGATCTACTCACCTCAGTAAATAATTGATTTAGTCCCGGCCAAATGTAATCGGCAAATTGAACTTCAACTATAGGCTTTAATCCAACAGCTGACATACCAACAGTTGATCCAATAATGAATGCTTCTTGAATTGGAGTATTAAAAACTCTGTCGTCTCCAAATTGCTGTGCTAGAGTAGCCGCTTCTCTGAAAACTCCGCCTAATCTTCCTCCTACATCTTGTCCGTATAACAAGGCCTCAGGATGCTTCTCCATAATTTCTCTAATACCAAAAAGAGCAGAATCCACCATTACAGTAGCTTTCTTTCCTTCTGGTTCTCTTTCACCCTTTTCTTCAGTTATAGGAGTAGGGGCGAAGTAGTGATCAGTGATTGAATTCGGATCCGGTTCTTCAGCATTCAAGGCTTTGTCAAACTCTTCGTCAATGAATGTTCTTGTGTCAGCCTCAATTGTTTGAATGTCTTTTTTTGTTAAACCAACTTCTTGAGCTTGCTTAATCATCTTTGGATAAGGATCGCGCTTGGCAGCTTCATCCAAATCATCTCTATACCATTCTTTACGAACACCTGAAGTGTGGTGCCCCAATAAAGGAACTTTCGCATGAATCAAAAATGGTCTTCTTTCTTTTCTTATTGTCTTAATTACTTCTTGAACGGTTTGATACGATTCGTCAAAATTTGAGCCGTCAATTGTTCTAACCTCAATACCATTGAAGCCTTTCATGTAATGTGTAATGTCTTGAGCTCTTGTTTCTTCAGCATTTGCTGAGATATCCCACTCATTATCTTGAACTAAATATAAAATTGGAAACTGCTTCAAAGCAGCCATTTGAAAGGCTTCTGAAACTTCTCCTTCTGTACAAGATGCATCCCCTAATGAGCAAACTACAACAGGGTTTTCTCCATCAAAATCCTCCGCTAATCCATGAATCTCTTTGTACTGAACTCCCATTGCAACCCCAGTTGTAGGTATCGCTTGCATTCCTGTAGCTGACGACTGGTGAGGTATTTTCGGAAACTCATCACGCTTCAATGAAGGGTGTGAGTAATAAGTTCTTCCTCCTGAAAAGGGATCGTCTTTTTTTGCGAAAACCTGTAGCATTATTTCATAAGGATCCATTCCGATCCCTAACAAAATACTATCATCCCTATAGTAAGGAGCAACCCAATCTTGAGGTTTAAGCTGCATTCCAACTGCTAATTGAATTGCCTCATGTCCTCTAGATGTTGCATGAACATATTTAGAAGTAACCTTGGCATTCTCTTCGTACTTTTCAGCCATAGTTTTAGCTGTGCACATTAACTCTAAACCTCTCTTAATGATTTTTTTATCAGACTTAACCTTTGATTTCTTCGTAGCCACGCTCTTCTTTTTAGTTGCAGTATCTGCCATAGATTGGATTTTCTTGGGCTAACAAATATACGAAATTTAAAGGTAGGATATAGCCCAGTAATAACTACAAATCACCTTTTATAAAGATTGCTGTGAGCATTGCTTTCCTTTTAGTATTTTAGAACATTGGATGTGATATCCTCAAAATAAAACACAAAAATGAAATTGAAATTTTTAGTAGTAGCATTGGTTGCATTTGCAGGTATGGCCTGCTTTGCACAAGAAGAGTTGACATTAAATGACGCCGTAATGGGACAGTATCGTCAATTCTATCCGAAGAGAACGAATATGGTGAAGTGGATTCCGGATACGAAGACATATTCATTTTTATCTGGTAATTACCAAACAGTAAAAATGGGTAATGTTAAAAAATCAGCTACTACTGACTTAATTTCATCAGCCGAAATGGCTGAATTAACCGGTGAAACTTTCGGTTATGCGAAAGTAATTGACTGGAAAGATGAAAATAACTTTTACACTTCGGCAAATGGCAAGTATTTTTTGATCAATGCGGCTATGAAAAAGTCAAAATCTTTGGGTGAATTACCTGAAGAAGCTGCTAATGATAAACTTCACTTTGGTACTGGACATGTTGCGTACACCATAGATAATAACTTGTACATTCAAACAAATGAGAACAAACAAGTTCAAGTAACAAATGCACCTGAAGATATCGTTTCAGGACAAGCAATTGCAAGGTCAGAGTTTGGTATTTCTGGTGGAATATTCTGGTCAAATTCTGGTGATTACTTAGGGTTCTATCAAAAAGATGAATCACAGGTAGCAGATTATCCACTATTGGATATTACTACAGCTACTGGTTCATTAAACTCTATTAAATATCCAATGGCAGGTCAAGCATCTGAAAAATCTGCTGTAGGAATTTATAATGTAAAAACAGGGAAAACAGTATACATCAAACCAACAGGAGATGAAGAAGATTACCTGACCAATTTTGGATGGGGACCGAATGACAAATACTTCTACATTGCTGAGGTGAATAGAGATCAGAATCATACTAAGTTGATTAAGTATGAAGCTGAAACTGGTAAAATGGTGAAAGTACTGTTAGAAGAAAGAAATGAGAAATGGACAGAGCCTGAGCACCCTGTTTACTTTGTAAATGATAATCAATTCATTTGGATGACTGAGAAAGATGGCTACATGAACCTATATCTGCATGGTGATGACGGAGCATTAGTAAAACAATTGACCACCAATAAATGGGTAGCGCAAGATATTGTTGGGCATACTGCAACTTCTGTATATTTTCAAGGAACAGGAGAGTCTCCGCTTGAAACGAACTACTTCTCTGTGAATATAGAAAGCGGAGAGCAAGTGCAAATGACTAAAAACGGAACACATTCTTGCGTATTTTCTACAGATTTTAAATACATGTTTGATCAAATGGCTTCTCGTGAGGTTCCGAACATGGAAATGATTTGTGATAATAACGGAAAGAAAGTACGTGAAGTATTAGTGGCTGAAGATCCTTATAAAAGTGTAACAATGGGAACTGCTGAATACGGAACCATCAAATCAGCTGACGGAAAAACAGATTTATATCACAGACTGATCAAACCATCAAATTTTGATGCATCAAAAAAATACCCAGTGCTTGTTTATGTTTATGGAGGACCACATGCACAGTTAGTAACTGATAATTGGATGGGTGGAGCAAGTCTTTGGATGTATTGGATGGCCGAGCAAGGTTATTTAGTTTACACTGTTGATAATAGAGGTTCTGCTAATAGAGGATTCGAATTTGAATCTGTTATTCATAGACAATTAGGAGATGCTGAAATGGCTGATCAAATGAAAGGAGTTGATTACCTAAAATCTTTGTCTTATGTTGATGAAGACAGATTAGCGGTTCATGGTTGGAGCTTTGGTGGATTCATGACAACTTCATTAATGCTAAGAGAACCGGGTACTTTTAATGCTGGTGTTGCGGGCGGACCTGTAACTGATTGGTCTTATTACGAAATTATGTATGGTGAAAGATATATGGATCGTCCTGAGCAAAATGTTGAAGGATACAAGAAAAACAGATTAATGAATTATGTTGACAAACTTAAAGGAGAGCTTTTATTGATTCACGGAACATCTGATGATGTGGTAGTGATGCAACACAATTTAGCTTTGGTTCAAGAGTTCGTCTCTCAAGGAGTACAAATGGATTTTTTCCCTTACCCAATGCATCCGCACAATGTTAGAGGGCAAGACCGTGTTCATTTAATGACTAAGGTATTGAACTACGTTATTGATAATAATGAATAGGTAAGTTAAGAATACCTATATTTAGATGAAATGAAAAGAGGTATTCTTCTTCTTGCACTCTGTTTTGTATCTGCTCTTTATGCTCAAAACGGACAGATTAATCTAACTGAGGAAGGACTTGGAAAATCCTTTGCCAAAGATGTTTTGATTATAAAAGACCTTGATTGTGAACTCAGTTTAGAAGAGGTTATTGCGAAGGACGCATCCGAGTTTTATTCTCCCGAAAACGATTTCCCGAATCTAGATTTCACATCAGGACAATACTGGATTAAGTTTTCAATCCAAAACAACACAGACGACAGTTACTTCATTCTTGAAACGGCAAGGCCGATTACTAATGAGGTTGACTTTTATCAACTTCGTGGTTCTATAATTGAGAATTCATTTAAAAGCGGAGACGCCTATCATTATAGTGAAAAGGTTATTCCGCACAGAAAAAACCTCTTCCCGGTTTCATTAGATCCAGGTGAAACAAAAGATTATGTCGTTAGGGCAAAAAGTGACGGAGAAGTGTTGACTTTGCCGGTAAAAATTTATGATAAGATAGGTTTCTTTGAAGGAGATTATACTTCCCAATTTAGTTTTGGATTCTATTACGGATTAATGAGTTTGGTGATTATCATCTACTTCTTTTTCTTCGTGATGTTGAAAGACAAGTCTTTTCTTTACTACATAGGTTATGTTTTTGCCCAGGCTGTTTTGCAGTTTTCTTTAGATGGGTTTACCTATCATCACTTTTTTCCTTCGGGAGGATATTTAGCGAGTCATTTTGTATTGTTTATTGCAGGGATTACCGTGATTGTCTTGTTAAAATATGTTGATTCTTTCTTGCATCTGAAAGAGAGGAATCCTTTAATGAGAAAAATCTTCTTGGGCAGTGGAATCCTTGTGGCATTGGCCACAGCAATGTCTTTCATTCCAGGAGCTTTGTATGAAATTTCATATCCCGTTATTAATGGTGTTTCACTGATTAGTATTGTACTTTCGGTTGTTGCGATTTATAGGCTAAGGCTTACGGGTAGGGAAGTAGATAAGTATTTTACAATTGCCTTCACTATTTTAATTGCAGGAGCAGTAATATTCATTCTTGGAAACTTCAACATTGTGGGTAACTCAGAAATAGCAATGAGTGCTCTAAAGATTAGTTCAGCTCTTGAGGTGGCTATATTGAGTATCTCAATGTCTAATAAGTACCGAAAATTACAGAAAGATAAAGAAGAAGCTCAAGCCATAGCAATGAAGAGCTTAGAAGAGCAAAATGCATTGGTTGAAGGAATGAATGTGGAGCTTGAGGCTCAAGTGAAAGAACGTACAGCTGAGATTGAACATCAAAAAGAAGAACTGGCTGAGATCAATGATGAAATTTTGAGTTCTATTCAATACGCCGAAAGAATTCAAAGAGCAATTCTGCCTTCAGATGCTCATGTTAAGAGATTGCTGCCTGATTCATTTGTTTTTTACAGACCAAAAGATGTAGTATCTGGTGACTTTTACTTTGCTGAAGAAACCATAACGAATGACGGTAAACAATTGGTAGTTTTCGCGGCTGTAGATTGCACAGGACATGGAGTGCCAGGTGCTTTTATGAGTATTGTAGGGAATAATTTCTTGACGCAAGGAATTACAGAAGATTCAGTAAACTCAACAGGAGATGCACTAGATTTTTTAAATCAAGGAGTTTCAAAAGCATTACGACAAGACAAAAACACAACTGATGAAACGGTTAGAGATGGAATGGATATCTCTTTATGCGCATATCATAAAGTCAAGCAGAAATTGTTTTTCTCAGGAGCAAAGAACCCAGTTTATATTGTCAGAAAAAGTTCATCAATCGAAGAGCTAGGGTTTGAGGTTCAAGTTGAAGGTAAGAATCCATTAAAGTCAGAAGACGAAGATATTTACTTAACAGAGATCAAAGGAGACACGCATCCTATCGGAGCCTATATTGGTGACGAATTAAAACCTTTTGAAACGAACATCATTGAGCTAAGAAAAGGTGATATGGTTTACGTGTTCTCAGACGGCTATGCCGATCAATTCGGAGGACCATCTGGTAAAAAATATAAGTACAAAACCTTCAAAAAATTCTTAATGAAGGTTTCTCAACTTCCTATGGAAGAGCAAAAAGCTACGCTCATAGCTGAGTATGATCGTTGGAAAGGTGATCAAGAACAAATTGATGACGTTCTAGTGATGGGAATAAGAGTAGAGTAGGGTTGATTGCAAACGAATTGTCAAACCTACCTTTTCAATATCTTAATTTCTGTTCTTCTATTAAGAACTCTTCCAGCTTCCGTTTCATTTGTCTCGGCTGGTTTCATTTGAGCGTAGAATGACGTCTTAAGTCGATAAGACTTCACACCTTTTTTGATGAGGTAGTCTCTTACAACTTTGGCTCTTTGGTCTGATAGCCTCCAGTTAAAGGCGTTAGGGCCAGTATTGTCCGTGTATCCTTCTAATCCAATCTTGAGGTTTTTGAATTTCTTCATGAAAGTTGCTAGTTCATCTAAGTCTTTGATTGATTGTTGAGTGAGTTCTTTTGAATCATGTGGAAAATAAATGGTTGGAATTTTATAATGCGTGAGCTTGTAGTTTCCACCATCTTTTAATACTCGCGGGTCGGTACAGTAAGTTCCGAATTCTTTTAAATGCCAATAGCCGCGCATGTCATCACAAGAGGTCATTTTACTCTTATAGGTCCCTTTTAATACTAAAGGGTCTCCAGATATTTGGCTGGGCTCAGACATGTAAATTCTACCGTTTACTATTTCACCTTTAAGTCTCGAACGACTGTCACTAGAGAATTGACTAGCAGGCCAAATGAACATACCGCTAAACTTCATTCCGTCAACTTCATCAATCATCAATATCATGTCATAAGTTCCGTTAATGTTGCAAGAGTACTGGGTGAATTTTCCGGTCCACATACCGTACATAAATTCAGCAGAGGGTGGGTCGCCATAACAGTCTTCAATTGATTTAAATTTTTGTTTTTCTTCAAATGCCTTCGAGACTGAAATGGTTCCTGGCTGGCAGGTTCCTGTGCTGCTCCAGTTTCCAGTTAAATGTGCTTCATTGTTCGCTTGAGAGAATTTTAATTCACCATTTTTGATACACCAAAAAAATGTGTTTGATTTCCAAACAGGGTCAGTTTTAGCACGATCTTCTTTTACAATTTCTGTTTCTTCAAATACAAGAATCGAATCTGTCACCTTGCCATTGAACTCTATGACACCATAATTCCCGGTGGCATCATCCCGAATCACAGTTGTTCCTTTGACTCTGCTCGCTCCAGCACTTTTAATATTCATTTCAAAATAAAATGTACGACCTGGTTCTTGCCAAAGGGTTCCCGTCCATTGACCACTAAGGTCTTGACCAAATGAAAGATTGCTGAATAATATGAGGAGCAATAAAAAGAATCTCATTAAGATGAAAATACGAATTTTTGGTCAAAAAAAAGACTTCTTAGCTAAGCCAAGAAGTCTTCTCTGTCACTTTATTGATTCTAATGTCTTGCGCCACCTTTAATCTTTTCTTTATAAAAATTAGTAACATAGCTAATTGACAATTCTAATCCTCCTCTTCCATTACTTCCTACTTTGAGGTCAGAAACGTTGATGTCGTAGCTTAGGCCAAATGTGAATGCTGCATAATCTATTAAAAGATGAGTAGAAACTGCGTCATTAGCTCTATAGTAAGCTCCAAATGCAATAGCTGCTCCTTCAGCTCTCTCATTATACTGAGTACTTCTTGAAAGCGTAACTTTCGTCAATGCTCCCGCATATATTTCTTGTGCTGTACCCTGACGATAATACATCATTCCAGGTAAAATTGCCCATCTTGAATCCGAAATGCCTATCAACGCGTTTGCATGACCCACATATTTCATGTGAAGTTTTTCGTCAGAACCTAAAAAAGAAAAATCAGGAGAGGTTAAATGAAAAGCAGAAAAGCCAACATTAATTCTCAGAGGTGAGCTACCTGCAAGATTTCTACCACCATTCGTGTTGTCGTAAGTCCAGGCCATACCTGCTCCCATGTCAAACTTAGTAAAGTTGTTCATTTGTGCGACTTCACCTGAAGCAAGAGCAGAATTGTATGACTGACCATCAAATTGTGTTCCCCAAGAGACATTGTTCAAATCTGCTCCTCTTTGAAGAACCCCAGATTTGACACCCAATCCAAGTGTGTTTTTATGGTTTAATCTAATGTGATATGCGAGCGATATGTCAGCCATTGTGAATCCCATTTTACTTGATCCAGCTCTATCATTTACAAAGTTAATTCCACCGGCTAAAAATCCGCCTTTAGATTCTTTTGCCATCATTCTCATGTCATATGAAACCGCAAAAGTTCTGAACGGTGAGTTCACATTTCTCCATTGATCTTTGTAATTCATTGCGGCCTGCAAATCATAATTTGCGCCTGCCATTGCAGGGTTCTGCGTCAAGGGAGCAGCATAAAACTGTGAAAAGTGAACATCTTGTGCTTGGGCACCAATCGCAGAGAATATTAAAATATAAATTAGTTTTTTCATTCTTAATGTTTTTGGTTGGCCTATCTAAATAAGCTTATGTTTCCTTTTTGAGTTTCAGTAGTTCCGTCTTGAAGCGTATATTCTAAAACATAGGCGAATACTCCTGAATTCATGATTTCATTTTTATATGTTCCATCCCAACACTCACCTAAGGTAGTTGTAGAAAATACTTTCTCTCCCCAACGGTCGTAGATCTCAAACACAACGGCAGTTACGCATGGACCATAGACACATTCAAAGTCATTGTTGTTGTCTCCGTTAGGTGAAAATCCTTCAGGCACAAATACTTCGCAGCCTGTAGTTAAGGTAATGGTAGTACAAGTCGTGTCAACACAGCCATCAACAGAAGTCGCTTCGACACAGTAAGTTGAGGTTACCGAAGGTGTTGCTATGGTTATACTGCATGTATCACAGCTTAGATCAGTTGAAGACAACCATAAATAACTACTACCTCCTGTAACGGTAAGAGTCGAAGTTAAACCACTATCAACTGTGCTATCACTTACTGTAATAGCAGTTGAAGGAATTGCTCCAACATTGATGTTTATCGTGTCTGCGCTTGCACATCCTCCGCTTAAAGTATAAATTATCTCATGTGTTCCAGCTCCTGCGGTTGAAGGATCAAATACACCATTTGTTCCGTCAATAATTCCAGTTCCAGTCCAAGTACCTCCAGCGGTTGCGCTTTGCAGTGTGTCAGGGACATCATAGCTACAGTAAGGTCCAGCTGCGGTAATAGTGGGGTCCACTGCGTCAACAATTGTGATTAAAACACCACTTGTTTCAGGACATGGTCCTGATGTAGTGTAAGTGACCACATAAGATCCAAGACCAGAACCATTGATATCAATTTCTCCGGTAGTTGCATCAATAATTCCTCCGTTATCAATTGTAAATGTTCCTCCAACTAAACCAGTAATAGAAGCTACAGGGTTTGCATCTGAAAGGCAGAATGTAGTCGTTGAATAATTGAATGTTGGATCATCAGCTGCTGTGACAACAATATCAGTTGTACCAACATCTCCACATCCTCCAGGAATTGTATATGTTATAGTGTGGGTTCCGGACCCAGCAACTGAAGGGTCAAATGTGCCAAGTGCGCCATCAGTGATTCCTGTTCCTGTCCATGTCCCACCTGCATCAACTGCATTTAGGATCGCATTTGCTCCATTCTCACAGAAAGGACCAGCAGCTGTTATTGTGGCGTCAAATCCAGTACCGATTAAAACAGTGAATGTTTCAGTATTTGGACAAGTTCCCGTGGTTGTATAAGTGATGATGAATGTTCCCGCTCCGCAAGCACTAAGGTCGATAACTCCAGAATTTAAATCTATTGTTCCTGCATTGTCAATGCTGAATGTTCCTCCTGCTAGGCCAGTAATTGTCGGCGTCGGATCGGTCTCAGTTACACAATAGTTGTTTAGCGGATAAGTGAAAGTTGCGTCATCCATGGCATTTACCACAATATCTTCTGTGTCAGAATCACCGCATGTCCCAGTAATTGTATATGTGATAGTATGTGTACCTGCACCAGCTGTCCCCGGATTGAAAGTTCCAAAAACTCCATCAGTAATTCCTGTTCCGGTCCAAGCACCTCCTCCATAAACAGCTGTTAAGTCTAACGAAGGGTCATCTTCGCAAAATGGTCCAGCTGCTGAGATTGTGGCATCTTGTTGTTGTAAGATGTTCAAATTGACTATAAGACTGTTTGGGCAAGAACCTACTGTCGTGTATGTAATTGCATACGATCCTGTTCCCGAAGCTAAAAGATCGACTTCGCCTGTTGATGGGTCAATTGTACCTCCATTATCAATGCTGAAGTTTCCTCCACCTAATCCAGTAATTGTAGGAATTGGGTCAACATCTGATGAACAATATGTACTGTTAGGGTAAGAGAATGTTGGGTCATCTAATGAATTAACGACAATATCTTCAGTGTCTGTGTCTCCACAAAATCCAGTAATCGTGTATGTTATCGTATGAGTTCCTGCTGTTGCAGTTGCTGGATCAAATGTTCCCAAGTTGCCATCTGTGATTCCATTACCACTCCAAGTACCACCGTTATCAACTGATACCAAGTTTAATGAGGCATCATTGATGCAGAATGGACCTGCTGCGCTTATGGTCGCATCTTGGGTTATTCCAATATCTAAATTAAATGTGGCAGACCCAGGGCATGTACCTGTTGTAGTGTATGTAATAATATATGAACCTGCTCCTGAAAGATCAAGATCAATTATCCCATTTGCATCAATTGTACCTCCATTATCAATAGACCAATTACCTCCAGTTACTCCAGTGATAGTTGGTGTTGGGTCGGTATCGGCAGTGCAATATTGTGCTGCTGGATATGAAAAGGATGCGTCTTCAACTGCAGTTACTACTATATCTTCAGTGTCTGAATCTCCACATGTTCCAGTAATAGTATATGTAATTGTATGTGTGCCAGCTGTGGCAACAGAAGGATCAAATGTTCCCACCGCTCCATCTGTAATTCCTGTACCTGTCCAAGTACCGCCGCCGTCTACGGCAACTAAGTTTGTTGCTGCGTCATCCGCGCAAAATGGACCTGCAGCTGAAATAGTTGCGTCTGCTCCTGTCGTTACATTGACAATAACATTTGCAGATGAGTCTGGGCATCCAACTAAGGATACTGTGTAAGTAAATGTACCACCAGATTGAGTAGATGGATTAAAAGTTCCTTGGTCACCATTTGCTAGTACTTCAGGTCCAGACCAAATTCCGCCAGAACTAGGCGTTCCTCCAAGTACTCCTATAAGATCTGTAAGCGGATCGATTGGGCAAAACGAAATTGATCCGTTCGCACCAGGGTTTGGTCCAGTAATTAAATTGACAGTAACTGTTGCTGTCGCATTTGCACAAGGAGCTGTTCCTGTTACTGTGTAAGTGTAAACACCTCCTGACATGCTTGAAGGGTCAAATGTTCCTTGATCTCCGTTTGTTAGCGTTGATGGTCCTGTCCAGGCTCCACCTGCCTGAGGCGAGCCTCCAAGTTCACTGAATAAATCAGTAGAGGTGTCATTCGTACAAATGTCAATAATAGCATTTGTTCCAGCTACTGGAGGGTCAACCACAGTTATATTAACTGAAGAAGTTCCTACACAACCTAAAGGATCTGTAACGGTTACCGTGTAAGTTGTATTAACTATAGGACTTACTGAAACTTGACCATTGTCTGTTCCTCCAAAAAGATCTAGTGTTCCAGTTCCTCCTCCGTTATCCCAAGAATAATCAGAAACGTCTACTCCGTAAATAGGGTCTGCACCAATTGTGATGCTACTACCATTACAAACACTTGCGTCAACACCTGCATCTGGCGTTGGGTCAGGACTTACTGTTACCGTGATTTCATTTGAGTATACCGGAGTTCCTCCGTCACAAGTATTAGAAGCTACTCTTCTATAGCAAGTAGATTGTGTAAGAACCGGTGGGTCATAAGTTAATCCTGTTTCTCCGGCAATGGTTGACCAAGTGCCCGTACAGCCAACATCCATTTGCCATGAATAAGACCAAGTTCCATCTCCATTAAAAGGACTTGTCACGTCTGTCAGAGCGACAGGGTCACCTCCAATACAGATTGTTTCATCAGCTGCAATTGTTCCTCCATTAGGGGCACAAGGTGAGATGACAATACTTCCAACAGTTAAATCGAAAGTACAAGCTGTTCCTGCAAAACCATCAACTGTTACGTAATAACATTCGTTTGCAACTGCTGTCCATTGATAATAGTAATCAGTTTGATTTCCAGGGTTTTCACAAACGATACTAGGGTCTAGTGAAGATGTTGGACAAGTTGATCCCGTACCCCACACAGACAATTGGAGTCCCGAAGTTGAATTACATACTTGATTGTTCAAGTTAATAAATGCTTGTTGACCAATTGGCCAGCTGGCAGGTGCGCACCAAACGTACCATGAGTTGTTTTCAACACTTCCTGCGCAAATAGGTCCCAATGCGGTAGTATTGGCGTTTGTTGCTGTCATTGTAGCATCTGTGGTAAGTGAAGTCGCGTTTGCGCAATCATCATTTGGTGGAACGTAAGGAACTGTGCTTGTCACACAAAGTCTTTGAAAGGTACTCGTACCTCCATTAGCTGCTGACACCATGATATAGTAGCAATCACCCGTTGTTAAACCAGTTACTAGCTGAGATCCACCTCCTGCTACGGTATAACAATTAAGCTCTACTAAGCTTCCACAACTACCAGAAAACACTGAGTAATCACGTGCAGGTGGATTGGGTCCTGTTGCTGCATCATTTTCAAGAGTGAAGCTAGTGGTTGTAGCACAAACTTTCACCCAAAGAACGTCCTGGGTATTGTCATCACCGGGACATGAGCCGTCGATTCCTTCAACGTTTCCGAAGCCGGCATTGTTAATGGCTCCTTCGTCTCCCCATAATGAGGTATAAGTTCCACAATACTGAGCTCCGCAGGAATTGTCACAATCGGTATTTGGATATAAGGTAATAGCGTCAGCACATGACGAACCTGGTTGTCCATAACTTAATATGTTACACGAAAGTGTAATGAAGAATAATAATGATTTTTTCATGAAAATTTTGGTGTTAAAGCAGTCGAGGGACTATTTAGTAATAACGATTTCTTCTAATGATTGGAACTCAGAGGAATTGATATAGTCTAGAGAAGGAACCTTTATGGTGAGTTCATTATTGTCTCCGATTAAATACTCTTGTTCTTTTGATTGTTGTCGGTTTTCTCCGATCACTACTAGTAGGTCAGTAAAAGTGTTGATTCCATCAACACCTATATAGTCTGAGCTTGATTTGATTCCTTGAGAAAAGAACCAATCTTTGCTGTTTTCGTCTTTGAAAATTAGTTGATAAGTACCTTCGGTAGCTGGAAATCTTTCTTCAGTTGTTGTAATTACTTCTTCTACAGACTGAGAAAAAGAGCTTAGTGAGCATAGTATAATACCTAGGACTAGAGTAAGTTTTTTCATTGATTAGGATTGAGTGTTCGTTAAAAGACGCACAATTATCCTGATAGTTGTAAAATTTTAAGTGAAATTTCCATTTTTATTTTCTCGAGCAAAAAAAAAGCCCACTCCCGAAGAAGTAAGCTTTAAGTTTGTCAATGCTTAAGGGGTTAGTTTCCAGTAATTTCGAACTCAGTTCTACGGTTGTTTTGTCTACCGTCGGCTGTGTTGTTCGTGTCAACCGGTTTACTTGAACCATAACCTTTAGCGGTCATTCTGTTTTTTGCAATTCCTTTACCAGCTAAGAATGTTACCACGGCTTCAGCTCTAGCTTGTGAAAGTTTAATGTTTCCTTGAGCCGAACCAGTATTATCAGTGTGTCCTGATAACTCAATCTTTAATCCAGGAACATCTTTCATTAGCTTCACTAATCTCTCAAGCTCTGCATCTGATTCTGATCTTAATGATGATTTCCCTGTGTCAAAGAATACGTTTCTAAGAGCAATCTTAGATCCAATTTTGATGTTCTTTAATTCAATCGTCTTGTTCACCAAGTTATAAGCTGAACCAGCCGGAATATCAAAGTTCTCAGAGTGGAATAGGTATCCATCAGCTTTTACTGCAATTCCGTAATTTCCTCCTGAAGGAAGAGAGATTAAGAATTTACCAGTAGCTGAGTTCGTAGTGAACTTTTGAGAAATCTTACCAGTTTTGTTGTCAGTAATCTCAATTACTGCTTCAACTGCTTTCTTTGTTAAGGCGTCAATTGTTTTACCTTTAAAAACAGTCAAGTTAGCAGATGTAGTTACTTTAACTTCACCAGCTAATTCAGGATCTTGAATTGGCTTCGCAATAGATGCCAGTAAGTAATCTTGAGTTGCAAGAGCAGGATCTTTTTCAGGCCCCCAGAAAGTAGCTTTGTAGATGTCAAATCCACCTTTACCGCCTTCACGGTTTGAGGCAATGTAAGCGTACTTGCCATTTGCTGTAGCTGCAAAGAAGAAGTCATCATAAGGTGTGTTGATTGGATATCCCATGTTAACTGGCTTATCCCAATATCCTGTCTTTAATTTCTTAGACATGAAGATGTCATATCCACCCATTGAATTAAATCCTTCAGATGCGAAGTACATTGTTTTTCCATCAGGGTGTAAGTAAACTGGTCCGTCATTGAAGTTAGAACTTACCGCCATTTCTCTGTTAGGTAAACCGTATTCTCTGTTCTTTCTGTTCATTACTCCAGATACCATGATTTCAAATCCGTTATTCCCGTCTTTCTTATCCTTAGAATAGTAGATCAACTTATCGTTGAAGTTATAAGACGCATATTTGTCATTTGATTTCAAGTTGATGTTTCTTGAGAATGAAATTGGATCAGACCAAGTATCACCTTTTAAGAATGTCTCATAGATGTCAAAGTTACCAGCTGAGTTGATTTTATTCATTAACATCTTCGTACCATTATATGAATAGTTGTTTGAGATGTCATCTTTCTCAGTATTCACTTTTCCTTTAATTGGTTTTGGTTTAGACCATTTACCATTAGCTAAAGTTGATGTATAGATGTCATCATCATAATGTCCAACCTCATCAGGAGTGTGAGAATTTGGTCTATCCGAAGTCATGATTAATTCTTCTCCATCCATAGTTACTGTAGGAGCGTAATCATTGTACTCAGAACTCAATTCAGGAACGTGATCAACCCACGCTCTTATTGGTGAAGCATGCAATTTTTTACCTGCGATACATTCAGTTTTTCTTTGTTTCACGAATTTCCCAAATCTATCAGCCTTCTTGTATTCAGCTTCAAATTTCTCATAGAACTTACGAGCCGCATCAAATTCAAACGTTAACTGCTTTGCAGTTCCCATATAGTAATTGATGAATGGGTGAACCTCAGGGTTTAGTTTGTGAGCATCAGTGATATACTTTACACTCTTTTCTTTGTAGCTAGAGTGGGCGTAACAAACTCCCATTTTGAAATTCAGTTCAGCACTTTTAGGGTTGAACTTATAAGCTTTCTCAAATTTCTCAAGAGCTTTCCAATAGTGTAATTCAGGATCTCTCACGGCGAAAACCTCAAGGTTTCCTAATTCCCATAATTCTGATCCTTCTTCAAAAGCAGTCTTAGCTGCCTTAAATCCGTCTTTGTCATCTTTGAAGTTCGCGGCTTTGAATTCCACGTCTCCTTGCGCGAAGGTTGTAAAACCTAATGCAAGAACGATTATAGATAATATCTTTTTCATTTTCTTTAGTATTAAGTTTTATTATTAATTCGAACAGTTAGCTGAGTTATATACTTTTCCAAGTTCAGACCCAAGCTCCTTAGCTTTGTGCCAATCTTCGCAAGCGCCATTCATGTCTCTCAACATTTCTTTTGCCATTCCACGATTAACATAAGCATCAGCAAAGTTCTTATCTAAAGAAATGGCTTTGTCAGCATCTTTCTTAGCTTCTTTATATTTACCTGCTTTGAAGTATGCACCAGCTCTATTGCTGTAAGCTGGAGCGTAAGAAGAATTAATCTCGATACACTTTGAGAAATCTTTAATTGCATCATCCCAACGTTCCATTTTCATTTCGGTAACGCCTCTGTTGTTATAAGCCAAGTAAAATTTAGCGTCAACACTGAGGGCTCTATTGAAAGCAGCTAAAGCATCATCATAAGCTTTCATTTTAGTTTTTGTTGTTCCAATGTTATTCAATACAAATGCTAAACTCTCGTTTTTTCTAGCCGCAGTTTCGTAGTCAGCAACCGCTTTAGCATATTCTCCCATCATTCTATAACAAGATCCTCTGTCATTATATGCATAGGCATCACTTGCATTTAACTCAATCACTTTTGAGAATTTGCTGGCAGCACCTTTATAATCTTTCTGTAAGAATCTTAAAGTTCCATAGTTGTAGTAAGCCTTAGGATTTTTAGCATCAAGCTTAATTGACTTCTCATAGTCATCTTCAGCTTTTACATAATCTTTAATTCCTTGATAAGCTCTTCCCCTTTGGAAGAAAGCTTTAGAATAAGCTGGCTTTTTCTCAACCAAAGCGTCTAAGGTCTTAATTGCATCTTTATACTTTTCAGATTTGTTTTGTGCAATTGCCATATTGTATAGGGCAGGCGTGAAATTGTTATCTGAAGCATATGATTCTTTGAACTTGCTAATAGCGCCTTCATACTTCTTTTGCTTGAACATTTCAATACCTGCATTATAGGCAGTTTGTGATTTTTCAATGGCCGCATTGGTTTCATTGAGGTTCGCGATTGAATCGCTATATGCTTTTTCTTCAGGGGTTAAATCACTACCTGGCTGTGCCATTGCAATGAACCCAAAAAAAGAAACAGCAAGTGTCAACATTAATTTCTTCACAGTGTTTATTTTTTTAATTGGAGCATGAAAATAACGGAAATTCCCTAAAAACAAGGGTTTTCGGTGATGGAGTTATCAACAGTTGTTAATAACCTCAGCTCTAAATCGGTTAATACGAATCTTACTTAAGAGAAATTCGTGCCAGAAAAATGAGTTACAATAAAAGGCCTATTTGAAAGTTTAGATTCCAAGGATGTTTGTATCCCAAGTCATTAAGGTATGTATATGGAAAAATTGAGTTCGAGAATTCAAACTTTGGCCCCATGAAAATACTTCCTCTAAACTTTTTAAAAGCGCTTTCATCAATCACGAATTGGATTTTGCCAAATGAGAAAGAGGAGAAGCGGAATGTTTTTTCATAATATTTTTCAACTGCATATCCGGCGGTCGAGAAGGATATTTCTTCCCAAAAGATTAGCGAGCCACCAACAGACGTTCCGGCTGATAAATTGCAAAATACGGTTTGATTAGTGTTCAATGGCAGTTGATATCCAAAACTGATTGGTACTTCGAGATAGTTGATTCTATAAGTCTCGTCTAGATATATTGGGCCAGCATAACCATCCAGAGTATAATAGAGATTTTCAATGTCAAAGGTGGCTTGTTTTAAAGCTAAGCCAAATTCAATATTAAACTTGTTCCAGCTCAATTTTGTGTCTATTCCAGCTTCAACAAAATTAGAGAATCGATTGTTCATTTTTGTTGGGTCTTGAATAGATCCATTGCTGTACTCATATCCCGGAACTTTTTTAATGCCTGAGATTCCTGTAGATATGTGGAAACCGCTTTGTAATCGAACGCCCTGGGCAGTTGCGTTGTTTTGGCTAAAGCAAAGGAAAGTCAGGGTTATTATTAGATACTTCATTCAATAGTTTTGGTATGAATAATCACGAGTCTGTGAGGCCAAACGTTGGCAGTGTTACGCGTGAGCTCTAATTCTATCCATTATTCTATTCGCCAATTCATTAGCCTTCTTCTCATCTGCACTTTCTGAGTAGATTCTGATAATCGGTTCTGTGTTTGATTTTCTTAAATGAACCCATTCAGATCCGAAGTAAATTTTCACACCATCAGTCGTATCCACTTCTTGAGAAGAAAATTCTTCAGCAACATTTGCCAAGATTCCGTCTACATCCATCCCAGCTTCTAATTGAATCTTATTCTTAGAAATAAAGTAATCAGGATAAGTATTTCTTAATTCTTTAACTGTCATTTGTGACTTAGCCAACTGCGTTAAGAATAAGGCTATTCCAACTAAAGCATCACGTCCGTAATGTAGCTCAGGGTAAATAACTCCTCCATTTCCTTCACCACCAATTACCGCATTGGTAGCTTTCATTTTGTTAACCACATTCACTTCACCCACGGCTGCTGCTTGGTATGAACATCCTTCATATCTTTCAGTTACTTCTCTTAAGGAGATGGTAGATGACAAATTGGATACAGTATTTCCTGGAGTATGTTGCAGTACATAGTCTGTAATTGCAACAAGTGTATATTCTTCACCAAACATTGATCCGTCTTCGCAAACGAAAGCAAGTCTGTCAACATCTGGGTCAACTACAATTCCTAAATGCGCTCCAGTTTCTTTAATCTTTTCTGAAATGGCCGTGAGGTTTTCAGGCAAAGGTTCTGGGTTATGTGGGAAATGTCCTGTTGGTTCACAATAGAGTTCTGTCACTTCCATCACTCCAAGTGACTTTAGTAATGACGGAACAAAGATTCCTCCCGTTGAATTTACACCATCAACTACTACTTTGAAATGTGATCTTCTAATAAGCTCGGCATCTACCAATGGTAAATTCATTACGGCTTCAATGTGCTTTTGTAAATAAGAATCGTCTTTGATGTAAGAACCTAAGTCGTCTACTTCGGCATAATTAAAAGCGTTCTCTTCAGCTAACGCCAAAATTGCTTTTCCTTCTACATCTGAAATGAACTCTCCTTTTTCATTCAATAGCTTCAATGCATTCCATTGCTTAGGATTATGACTTGCCGTAATGATTATACCTCCTTGAGCGTTTTCCATAGGTACTGCAACTTCAACTGTTGGAGTAGTAGAAAAGTCAAGGTCAATAATGTCAATACCTAAACCTTGGAGTGTTGCAGATACAATATCACTCACCATTTGGCCTGATAGTCTCGCATCTCTGCCGATAACAACTTTAGTGTCACCGTTATTATTTCTTTCTTTAAGCCAAGTTCCGTAAGCTGATGCGAATTTCACAGCATCTAGAGGTGTAAGTGCTTCTCCCGGTTTTCCGCCAATTGTTCCTCTGATTCCAGAGATTGATTTTATTAAAGTCACGCAGTAGTTATTATAGTGTCCAACAAAGATAAAAGATAATTGCCCTCTTCTCAGAATGACTTATTAAATACGGGAGGTGGATAATTGCGGATAAAAAGATGAAGCTAGCACTGTGCAAGTCAATATAATTCGTATAATTGCAATCAAGTTCTTGTGAGAACCATTCAGGTCTCACATAATTTATCTCACTTTTCAGATTATTATCGAATATCAAATCACTTTATGAATAATTCAGAATTAGCTGCAAAAAAAGTAGCGGAATTAAGAGAAATGGCAACTACTATGGGTATTGCTGGAGCAGACGGAATGAAGAAAGACGAATTAGTCACGGCCATTACGGGTGGTGATAGCTCATCTGAAGCGAAAGCTGATGACAAACCGAAGCGAAAAAGATTGAAAAAAGAGCCAGAGGGAGATTTGTTTTCAGGAGAAAAGAAAGAAGAAAAAGTTGAGGAGAAAGCGGCAGATGCCAAAGAAGAGGCAAAGGCAGAAGATAAAGCAGAAGAAAAATCTGAAGATAAGAGAGAGGATAGAAAAAGACCTGAAAAGAGAGATCGTCAAAAAGACAATAATCAACATTCAAACAAATCTGGAGAAGGATCTAATAAAGGAGATCACAAAAACGATCGTCCTGAAAGAAGAGATAACAACAGACAAAAAGGGAACAACCAAAATCATAAAAACAATAAAGGGCATCAAAACAAACGTAATCCTCAAGAAGATTTTTACGGATACAACTTTGATGGTTTAATTATTAGTGAAGGTTGTTTAGACATGATGCAAGACGGATATGGTTTCTTGCGTTCATCTGACTACAGCTATTTACCATCACCTGATGATATTTACGTTTCTCAATCTCAAATTAAACTATACGGTTTAAAAAGAGGGGATACGGTTAAGGGAGCAATTAGACCTCCTAAAGAAGGGGAGAAGTACTTTCCGTTAATTACAGTTGAAAGTGTGAATGGTCGTGAGCCATCATATGTGAGAGACAGAGTTCCGTTTGAATACCTAACGCCTTTATTTGCGCAAGAAAAATTCACAATCACTGGCCATAAAGACGAATCAATGTCTACTAGAGTGATGGATTTATTCGCGCCAATAGGAAAAGGACAAAGGGGAATGATCGTAGCACAGCCTAAAACAGGTAAAACGGTTTTACTAAAGGATGTTGCGAATGCAATCGCCGCAAATCACCCAGAGGCTTATTTGATAGTATTGTTAATAGATGAAAGACCTGAGGAGGTAACAGATATGGCACGTTCAGTAAATGCTGAGGTTGTTGCATCTACCTTTGACGAACCGGCTGATAAGCACGTTAAACTTGCAAATATTGTTTTAGAGAAATCTAAACGTATGGTTGAGTGTGGTCATGATGTCGTGATTCTTTTAGATTCAATTACAAGATTGGCGAGAGCATATAATACGGTTCAGCCAGCTTCAGGTAAGGTACTTTCAGGTGGTGTTGATGCCAATGCATTACACAAGCCAAAACGTTTCTTTGGTGCGGCAAGAAAAATTGAGAATGGTGGATCATTAACTATTCTAGCAACTGCATTGACAGAGACTGGTTCTAAAATGGATGAGGTTATTTTTGAAGAGTTCAAAGGAACTGGTAACATGGAGCTTCAGTTAGATCGTAAGATTTCTAATAGAAGAATCTATCCTGCTATTGATATCTTATCATCAGGAACAAGACGTGAAGATTTGTTGATGCAAAAAGAACACTTACAAAGAATCTGGGTGTTGAGAAAGTACTTAGCTGACATGAATCCTGTTGAAGCAATGGAGTTCATTAAAGAGAGAATGGAAGGAACGCTATCAAATGAAGAGTTCTTGATTTCTATGAATGGTTAATTACTTAACCAAGACGAATAGAATTCCGATTCCTAAAATCAAACTGATTACAATATTTAAGATTGCCAGACCATAAAATTGGTCTTGCATGAGTTTTAGTGTCTCTACGCTAAAAGTTGAGAAGGTTGAGAAGCCTCCACAAAATCCAATAAGAACAAGATACTTAATCCATTCGTGTTGTGTGATTTTGTCTTTTGTTAGGTAGATGGTTAAGCCCAATACAATACATGCAATGAGGTTTGCGGCTAATGTGCTAAGAGGGAATTCACCATTGTAAAACTTCAGTGACAATTTTCCAACACCAAATCTGGAGATGCTGCCTAAACCGCCTCCTACAAATACTAACGATATAATACTAAGAGTATTCACCTATTTAGATACGATAAATCCTGTAATAAGTTTTTGTGATAGTTTCCAAACACTCCAGCCTATTATTAATCCTAAGGCCGAACCGAATATAATGTCAGAAGGGTAATGTACTCCTAGGTAGATTCTACTGTACATCACAAGGATCATCCAAACGATCAAATAAAACCATTTGCGATTCAGTTCTTTGAACGACAACATTGCAAAAAGTCCAATGGCTGAAACATTAGCGGCATGTGATGAAACGAAGCCATAAAGGCCGCCATAATATACTTCACCATTTGGTTTCACAACATTGTGAACGAGTCCTTGCAACTCTTCGTTATGAGAAGGGCGGTATCTGAGAAACACATTCTTAAAAAGGTGTACTGAAGTTAAATCGGCTAACAAGACGCACATTCCGGCCCCAGCCAATATGATTGCTGCGAATTTCCATCCCATTTTTTTGTAAGCGAAGAATAGCATGAAGGCATAAAGCGGAATCCAAATCCAGGTTGTGCTAGCGTACCACATGATTACGTCGCCCCAACTTGAATGCATACCATTCAAAGCTAAAAAAATGGCTCTGTCTATTTCTTCTAAACTCTCAATCACGATTCAAAAATACGCTATTAAATAAAAAACGGACTATTGAAGAATCAATTGTCCGCTTGAATAAAGTTTTTATTTCGAAATATATCTAGGCTTTTCCTTCCTTTTCAGCAAATTCTTTGAAGTCATTCATATGCTTTGCTGTTTGCTTTTTGAACATACCAGGCATCAAGAAACCAAAAATTTTCATGGCACCTTTCATTTTGAAAACATTGTTTTGTGTCCATTTGGTTTGAGAATCTCCTTCATTCACGAAAGTGTGGTCATTCCAGTTTTGAACTCCTTTACCTTCGTATAAAAAATTGATTCCTTCAGGAAGATTCACCTTCATGATGGTCTCTTTCATTTCCATCTCTCTCTTTCCTGATTTCACAACCATTTTTGAGACAGCTCCCTCTTCACCTTTAGTTCCTGAGATATGATCAAAACTCTCAAGACCTTTCAACCATTTGAAAAGGTTCTCTTCATTATTAAAAAGTTCAACGACCTTATCCCTCGGTAAATCAATAATTAATTCGGTTGAATATTTCATAGATTAAAATGATGGGGTTGGACGATATCTACTTCTAGATTGACTCTTGTTAGATTGGAATCCTTTTCCTTCACCATGGATGAAATAAGTTAAAGCAATCTCATGTGAACCAGCACTGAAGTTTCTCATGTCAGATAAAGTGAAATCATAAGAGTATCCAAATCTGAATCGGTAGATGTTAAGACCAACCATTGCTGAAATGGCATCATTGTGACGATAGCTGAATCCTGCCCAATACTTTTCTTGAATGATGAATCTTGTATTTATATCAAACTGCATTGGAAGTGCTTCAATCATTCTGAAAACTAATGACGGTTGAATCTTGAAATTTTTACTCACATCAAATGTGTATGATCCATGTAAAAAGTAATTTCTCACCAATTTGTTTCTCACTTGATTTCCTAGATTGTAGATGTCAACTCTTGTTTGAACTAAGCTCATTGCTGACATACCAACTTCCCATCTGTTCCCTTTGTGAAGTAAGAATCCAAAATTCACATCAGGAATTAAAGTTGAATTGTATGCTGATAAAATGGTTGGATCATTTGGCAAATAAGTGGTCAAAGCATTCTTGTCTAAAACGTGTTGCGTTAATGTTGCTGCCAAACCAAAAGACATTGTCATTTGCTGTTGTCTACTCGCATTACCTTTTAAAACTAAATGATACGCAGTAGAAAAATTAAGACCTGTTCTTCTAGTTGGTCCAGTAGTTTCATTGAAGATTCCACCACCTAGTCCGAAGTTGTATCCGTTATAGCCATGTGCAGTCACTGATTGTGAAACAGGACCTTCGTTTATACCAACCCATTGCTTTCTAACACTAGTGTGTATTGGAATGTATTGCTTACTTCCCGCAACAGCAGGGTTTAGTAAGAATGTATTAAACATGTATTGAGAATTTAATCCCACCTGTTGTGCTTGAGAAGTAAAACTTCCCATTAAAATCACACACAATATTGTCAATCTCTTTAAAATCATCATCTCACAATTGTTACAGCACCTGAGTATGGTTCGGTACCTGTATTTAGATCAATTAAATAGTAATATGTTGCTGAAGGCAATTCATTATCTCTGAATGTGCCATCAAATGGAGTGGAGTAGCCTCCGGTAATTTCGTAAACGATTTTACCCCATTCGTTCATCACGGTAACAGAAGCGTCAGGGTAAAGCCAAATGTTTTCAATTTGCCAAACATCATTATAAGCATCTGCATTTGGAGTAAAAGCTGTAGGAATATCTAAACATTGAATATCTATAACAGGCATGGTAATTACAGTATCTTTTGAACATCCTACTAAATCAGTTACGATAACAGAATATTCACCCCCTGCTAAAGGAGAAACAGGATTGTCATAAGAACCATTTGACCAGGCATATGTGAAATCACCATATCCGCCATTTGGAAACAATTCAATTTTACCGTCAGCTTGATCACGACAGCTAACAGAAGTTACTTCAGGGTTAAAAGTGATTGCCGAAGGCTCGTCTAGTTTGATTGTATCTCCAACTCCGCAAGCGTTTTGATCTTTAATACTGAATATGTAAGTACCAGCTGCTAGGTCTGTTAAGTCTTCATCAAGAGGTCCATGAGTCCAAGAGAATGCATAATCAGGTGTTCCACCTTCCACTGATAAATCAATTGCTCCATCTGAAGCACCAGCACAAGAAATGTTTTGTGTTACCCAACTTACAATCATTGGTGGTGGTTCATTGATGATAAATGATTCAGAGAATTCGCAAAGATTCACATCAGTAACTGTGACCGTGTAAATATCTGTAGCATATCCAGATAAATCTTCATCATCAGTACTTAATTCATAAGTTGAATTAGTCCAAGCATAAGTAAAAGGAGGTGATCCACCAATGGTTGTGATCTCAATTCCACCATTTGAAAGACCGAAACAACTCACGTCTGTAACTAATCCATCAATGTCAACAAATTCAGGTTGTGTTAAAAAGATTGAATCAACTCTTACACATCCATTTCCATCAGTCAAGGTCATGAAATATGCACCTGAAGTTAAGTTAAAGGAGTTCGGGCTGAATTGACCATTCGACCAAAAGTATGAATAGGGCTGAGTTCCGCCATCTGCCACATAAAATATTTGACCATCAGAATAGCCAGGACAAGTTGGTTCAACAATATTGTAAGTTGCGTTTAATGTGTCAATAGGCTGAGTGAGTTCAACACTATCAATCAAAATGCAATTGTTGGCGTCATTCATTGTCACGATATAATTACCAGCAATCACATTGTTTTGGTCTTGTATAATTGAAAGGTTTGACCAATTGTATGCGTATGGTTCAACTCCACCGGTTGGCTCAAGATCAATTGCTCCTGTTGATTCTCCGTAACAAAGAATGTGAGTTGGAGTCAAGGTCGCAATCATTTCTGAAGGTTGATTTACTACAATTGTGTCTTCAAAAACACAGTTGTGATCATCAGTTACAGTTACGTAATAAGTGTCAGCTCCATAATCTTGCAGGTCTTCATTTGTTTCACTTAAAGAGAAAATTGAATTGTCCCAGCTAAAGTCATAAGGTGTAGTTCCTCCCGTGGTGGTCATGTCAACAATACCTGTACTATCTCCAAAACATTGAACATGTTGAACCAGATATGTGGCGTCTAAAGGTTGTAGTGGTTGAAGTATCGGAACGACAACATTTTCAGTACATCCTAGTCCATCTGTAATCGTCACTGAATAGGTTGAGGCAAAGATATTTGAAAGATCTTGTGAGATTGCCGTATTTGACCAAGAGTAAAGATAACCAGGCGTTCCACCTGTTACCGTAAGATCAATTGCTCCCGTATTGTCGCCATTACAAAGTACGTCAACCTTTGTATAACTCGCAGATATCGGAGTTAGCGGCTGGCTAATGACAATGTCTTCAGTAAATATGCAATTGTTAGCGTCTTCTATTTCAATTGTATAGGTTTCAGCCGGAATAGCGGCTAAATCTTCTAAACTTCCTACTATTGATCCTCCAGAGTTTTTCCATGTGTAAACATTTGTCCCAGACCCTCCGGTAGTGGTCATATTGATTGCCCCATCCGAAAGACCAAAGCAACTCACATCAGTAGCATTGAATGTCGCAGTAATCTCAGAAGGTTCAGCTACTGTAAAAGTATTCGTGGCAACACATCCGTTATTGTCGGTAATTGTTACTGTGTAATTATCTGCCACAATTCCGTTTAAATCTTCAGTATTTCCTAAAGTAAAGCTACTATTTGTCCAGGTATAGTTGTAAGGAGCTGTTCCGTCTTGTGGTGTTAGGTTGATGGAACCTGTAGCCGCACCAAAACAATCTACATCTACACCTATTATGCTTGAAGTAAGCATTAGTGGCTCTGTCACTGCTGCACTATTAGTTTCTACACAACCCTTGGCATCTAATACTACCACAGTATAGGTGTTCGCAGGAACGTTTGTTAAGTCTTCAGTTAAATAAACCCCACCATTCCAATTGAATGTATAAGGAGGTGTTCCTCCAAACACTGATAGATCAACATTACCATCAGATCCAAATTCGCAGCTAACGTTTGAAGCAGCCAAAGAAGATTGTACAGCTTGAGCAGGTTCATTTATTATAGTAGGGATTGAAGCTGAAGATGAACATCCGTTCATGTCAGAAATGTCTACTGTATAGCTGTTTGCTAATACATTAATCAAGTCTTCAGAGAATGCACCATTCGACCAACTAAAATTGTACGGAGGCGTTCCTCCAGTCGGAGTTAAATCTGCAATACCACTTGCATCCCCTTTACAATTAACATCTACAGTGGTGATTGTTCCTGTAATTTCATCTGACTGATAAATGGTGATAGTTTTCGTTGAAGTACATCCAAGCTGGTCAACAACATAAACTGAAAATACACCAGCTGGTAATCCACCTTGAGGAGTAATAGAACCAGAAGGAACATTTAAAAAAGTCCCTGAAAGCGTTCCGAGATCCCAGCTAATATTAAAAGGACCATTAGGACCAGTAATTGAAATGTCAACATTTCCATCAAACCCTCCGAAGCAGGTCACATTTGTTGGTGCCAAATTCACTGTTGGACAAGCCTTCGCATTGAAGGTGCCAAAACAGATAAAGAGTAGTAGTATTAATAATCTGTGTTTCACTATTCTTTGATAACTATTGTGACGGCACCAGAGTAAGCAGGTGTTCCGTTATTGAGGTTAATAACATAATAATAAGTGGCTGCTGGTAAAGGCTTGCCTTCAAAGGTTCCTTCCCATGCTTGGTAAATTCCGTCTGTTTGATAAACAATGTTACCCCAAGTATTGAATATTGAGACCGTCGCTTCAGGGTAGTTGTCTAAGTTATCTAATATCCAGGTATCGTTGTAACCATCTCCATCAGGAGTGAATGCGTTAGGAGGAGCAATACAGTCGATATCAACAAAGTTTATGTTTAAGGTGTCGAACTTTTCACAGCCGTGCTCATCAGTAACTATCAATACATATTGACCTGGTGCAAGATTAAATACGCTCTCAGTTACTTCAGAATTTGACCATAAATAGCTGTAATCTGGAGTTCCTCCTTCAGTAAAAATAGTAATTGATCCATCATGATTATCTCTACAAGTAGGATCTAAGATTTCAGAATTGATTTCAATATCATCTGGTTCATCTACCAGCCATGTGCCTTCAACAATACAACCATTGAAGTCGATAATTTGAATAGCATAATATCCGGCTTGAACACCAACAAGGTTTTCATTAGTTGTCGCGTTTGACCAAATTGTCGTGTAAGGAGTAGTTCCTCCATTGATATCAACATTGATGGCACCATCTGAACTTCCAAAACAAAGTGCATCATAAACTTCACCCGTGACAGTAAGTGTGTCTGGTTGACTTACAGTAACACTGTCTATGAATCTACATCCGTTTCCGTCTTCAACTTCAACAGGATATATTCCAGCACCCAATCCATCAATGGTATAACTATTTAAGTTGTTATTGAATAGGTTGACAGAAGTATCTGCAAAAATGATAGAGTAAGGAGGCGTTCCGTCAAGAGGAGTTACGGTAATGGTACCGTCATTTGCTCCAAAACATAAAGCATCAGTTAAAGTATGTGTGAAATCTAAATCAGTAATTGGTTCATTGATGACAGCTCCGGAATTTGCAATACAACCATTCGCATCTTGGGCCTGAACAGTGTAAGTGCCTGCTAGGAGGGTGTCATTCATTGGGTCAGTTTCTCCATTGCTCCAATTAATCAAGTAAGGTGATATTCCGCCAGTAACTGTTGCATATGCCCAACCAGTTTCTTCACCTTTACATAGCACATCTTTCTTAGCTACCGTGATTTCAACAGCAGAAGCCGGTTGATCTACGAATCCTGAATATTGCTTGCTACATCCATTATTATCAATTACAGTTAGGTCATAATTTCCACTCGCAATTGTGTTTATATCTTCAGTTACTGCGCCATTTGACCATAAGAATGTATAGGCTGGACTTCCGCCTGAGATGGTTACATCAATTGCTCCTGAAAGATCTCCTTTACAAAGAACATCAGTTACCGTGGCGGTTATGTCGATAGGTGCGATTGGTTCGTCAACTGTGATAGTTGTAGTTATGGTACAATTGTTTGAATCAGTGGCTATGACAGTGTAGTCTCCTGCAGTTAAATCAGACATTCCATTTGCAGTTGCCGATAATTGATTGTTTAACATATCACTCCATGAATAAGCATAAGGGACAACTCCACCATTTACATTCACTGTTACCGATCCATCATTACCTCCATGGCAAAGAACAGCCACAGATGAGTTGGTTTGTGTCATGGCTGTTGGCTCAGAAATTACTGCAGCATCATTGAATGTACAACCTTTATCATCAGTTATGGTCACGGTATAATTACCTGCAACTACATCAGTGAGGTCTTCAGAAATAGCTGAATTTGACCAAGCAAATGAATAAGGAGCAGTTCCTCCTGTTGGACTTAAATCTATCGCGCCGGTTGCGTCTCCGTTACATAAGACATCAACAAATGTATTAGTAGATGCTAGAGCTGCGTCCGGTTCATCAATGTCGACAACCAATTGCGTGATACAACCATTATTGTCATTGACATCAAGTGTATATTGTCCAGCAATCAATGTTGAGATATCTTCATTTGTAGCCCCATTTGACCAGTTGATGGTGTATGGTAATGTTCCACCTGAGATGCTGGCATCAATCGAACCATCATTTCCGGCGAAACAAGAAACATCAATTGAGCTTGTTAACACGGCAGTTAGCTCATCAGTTGGTTCTAATACGGTAACTTGAATATTGTCAGGGCATCCATTATCATCTTCAACTTCTACAGTATATGTTTGGGCGCTCATATTGGTCAAATCCTCAGTAGTCATTGCAAGTTGAACAAGTGTTTCATCAAACCATTTGAAAGTATAAGGTGCTGTACCTCCGCTTGGTGTTAAATCAATCGTGCCGTCATTTCCTCCATGACATGAAACAGGAGTGTGAGTTATTGCTAATGCTAAAGGTGCTGCAGGTTCTGTAATGTTAAAGTTTGTAGAGATATTACATCCAACCGCATCTGTTACTGTCACTGAATGTGCTCCCGCACTAATATTGTTTTCTGTAGTTCCTAATCCTCCGGTTGACCAGTTAAACGAGAAAGGATAAGTTCCACCAGTTGGCATGGTAGTAGCTTTACCATCCGCTCCTCCAAAACACGAAACGTCTTGGTCTACAGTAACGGTATTTGCTATAGCCGCAGGTTCTGTTACTGTGTAAGATCCAGTTGTGATACATCCGGCTGCATCAGTCACGGTAACCATATATACTCCTGGTCCTAAATTTGAAGCAGTTCCTGTAGTGCTTGGACTTACTGTCCAAACATATGAGTATGGTGCAGTACCACCAGTAACACTAACGCTAATTTCACCATTTGCATTTCCAAAACAATCAACATTTGTAATGATTGAGTTGTAAATATTCAAATCAAGCGCAGGTTCAGTAATGAAATAATCTGTCACTACTTGACAACCATTAACATCCTCAATAGTAACGTAGTTGTTTCCTGCAAGAAGATTAGAGTAGGTAGAAGTTTGAGTTGCAGAAACTGTTGTGTTTCCATCAGGCCAGTAATAAGTGAATGGTGCTACACCATTTACTACAGTTGCAGTCATAGAACCGGTAGCATCACCTTTACACAGAACATCTGCTCCTGTTGATGAGGCCTCATAAGGCATGGCATCAAGAGTGAACGAGCCTCCATTTTGGGCCGTAAATCCTCCCAGTTCATATGAGCCTTGATACCAATCATACTTGAAGTTAGCCAATGAGAAAGGAATGCTTATTAGGGGCCCACCTGTTCCAATACTGAAGCCAGGAATATTAATTGGTGGAATTAACCAGAATCCAGGCGTACAGACTGTTGAAGAACACCACTTCCATGGTTTTGACCATGTTGGACAGGGGTACGGAACTGAAATACAAACTTGTGGAACATAAATACCAGGAAAAAGTTGAAATCCACTCAGTGTTATGTCAAACTGCATTGCTTCTATAATAAAATCAAGAGCAAGACTGTCGTAAATGTGACTGGTGAAATTAGTTTCACTTTTGATGTTGTAATCCATCTCAATTTCGGCGAACTCATAATTACATGGATATTCTACATTTAAATCATTTCCGAGTTCTACAGTCGCACTTGGTCCAAATCCAGAATTAATAACCGCTCCAGTACCAGGGTCTAATTCTTCGTAGTTCATGGATGTTGGGAAGTTGAAAGTACCTTCAACGTTTGGACAAAAGTCAAATCTATGCTGGTTGTAGATTGAGAGCTGTAAAGTTGTAGATAGTAGGTTGTAAGTGAAGTTTACGGGACCAAAATCGTAAGAATTAGATAAGTTTTTCATAACTGTCCCTACCGGTGGTGGGATGAAATTCCCCATGAATTTTATCAAGTCGACTCCTACAGTAACATAATTTTTTGATCCGAAGGCCCCTAAGCATTTTCCATATAAATAGTCGTCTGTTTGAGTGGTAGGAAGATCTAACATTCCACTAATACCTAAACCATTGTCTGGCATATTAACAGGGAAAGTTGTTTGTTTAATCCAAGCCGGAAGACAAACAGCTCCACATCCAGTAGGGCTTGTGCAATAGCCTAACCCTGGGGGCGGGCACGAACCACCATAGCTACCAGTAGTACCAGGATAAATGGCTTCGTTTTGATTGATCAAAAAGATTGGAAAGGTTTCATTAACAGCAAGGTCTACGTTTGGAGTCAAACAAAAGCCGGTACAAATTTGCGGATGAATGTAAGCGTTTAAATTAGCCGTCATTTCTAATGCTGTTTCGCCAATTGAAGGGGGGCTTGAATTAAGTGCCCATCCATTGGTTACATTGTAGTCTGTATTGATCATTACCCATGTACCTCTATCGATAGTGTTAGCAGAAGGGAAAGTAATATCAGCTTGAATCGGGTAATCAATATCTACGTAACCAGCAGTAATACCTTCCATGTAGAACCTTGACCCAATATTTCCCCAAGTACCTGCTGCCACTGAGGCACCCCAAGACCCAAATCCATATCCAACATTTGTTACGCCTCCTACAGGACCAAATCCCGCGTTCCACGGAACGTTAAAAAGCGTCACGTCAATATCAGAGACAAAGGCGTTTCCTGGTCCCCAAATACTTTGAGTATTTGTTGAGAATGTGACGTTATCATTAAAGGTAGTGGTTTGCCCAAAACTAGTCATATTGCCAATTAGGCAAAAAAGTAATATGTAGATAAACTTATTCAAACTCAATCGTTTTGAAACTTGCATCTAAGACCTGCGACAGCAAAGGGGACACCAAGGCTGGATAGTTTGCATAAACCATAAAAGTTTTTTCATCAGTACCTAAAATGAGCACTATCCTTTCGACAATCTTATCCTGGATTGTGAATCGAACTGTATGCAAAAAAGCTTCTCGTTTGGAGTCGAGAACAATTGAGGTAGAGGTAATCAGTTCAGATCCGGCGGCTTTAAAATCCTTTGCTTTAAACTCTTCGTTAACGTTTTTGTATGAACGATAAGGTACTGGTGCAATGGCAATAGATGCTCCAACTCCTATGTGCATGAATCCCGTAAATCCAGTATCGGGCTGAATAAAATGCAAAGGCGGTTGGATTGAAAAGTTAATGTTTTCAAATAAAACTCTTTTCGATAAATCTTTTTTAAACTGCTTTGCGGGATCATTTTCAACCGTGACTTGACTAAAGCCCATAGCAGATATGAAAATTAATGATAAACAAGTGATTAGTAATCGCATATGCATTCTATAATAATGCGCGCAAGATACACGGATATATTGAAAAAATCAATTTTTTCTGGCTATGGAATCAATTGATTTTAGTTGGTTAAATTTTGGAATGACTTCCTTTATTTTTTTTCTTAATTACTTAAAAAATCATGAAGCCCTATTCTAAAAGATTAAGGAACATGTTTTTCAGATTTATTCTCAGCGAGACTGATAGTTGTTATATTCGAATTCAACTTTTAAATTTTGATTGCAATTCTCGGAAACTTATATTTGCTTGATTCCTAGAAATCAGATTTTTCGGGAAGATTGAACTGAAATGAACACAAATCTCTTATCGATTAAGTTGAAAACTACTTTTTACAAAAGACTCATTGGTCTGATGTTCTTGCTTTTAGGCTGGTCGAATTTGGCTCTATCCGCAGATTATTATTGGGTAGGAGGTCAAGGGAATTGGTCTGATTTCTCAACTCATTGGGCGACCACATCCAATGGTTCAACATTTCATCCATCTGCACCTGGTGTAGGAGATGATATTTACTTTGATGGATTTTCGTTTTCACTTGGTGACACTGTTTTTGTTGATGCTCCTGCTAGTGGGGATGATATTAGATTGACCGGTGGAGGAGGAGTGATTTTTGCGAATAGTCCAATGACTTTTTTGGGTGAAATGTTTATTACTAATTGCTGGTTTCATTTGAATGGCAATACCCTTTCAGTGGGTTCTATCGATTTGTCTACTTATACTTATTTAGGGGCGAGGAGATTATATTGGAGTAATTCGACAATAAACATCACAGGTTCAGGAGTAGCCATGGATGTTTCTGATACCTACACCTTAGTGACAGACTTTACTGATGCAATTTTCAATTTTAATTACCCAGGTTTTTTGGGAGTGAGTTTTGATGCGGGAGGAACAAATATTGTGTATTCTGAAGTGAATGTTAATTCTATAGATTTTACGTTTCTAAAGAAAACTGTAGTTGATACTTTAAACGTGGCAGCAGGTTCTGCTGTGACAATTACCGCAGGTCCTACGAATGAAGTGAATGTTGAGAACTTAAACTTCAACGGTGATTGCGGTCAGCCCAATTATGTTTACTCAACTTCGAGTAATCAGGCTTATATTAATATTAGAGGAGGTACTTTAAATGAAGATTATTTGGTTTTGAAGTCTATCAATGGAACGAACGGAACCTTTAATGCGGTTAATTCAATTGACCAAGGGAATAATTCCAATTGGTTGATTAATGAAAATCCATCAGCAACAAATTACTTTTGGGTTGGCGGAACTGGGAACTGGTCAGATCCTGCCCATTGGGCGTTGGCAAGCGGAGTTGCTGCTGACCCATGTGTTCCGGGTCCAAGTGATAACGTAGTTTTTGATGCCAATTCGGGCACTGGATTCACCACAACCGTTGATGTGCATTCATATTGCAATAATATGACTTGGGTGGGGGTTTTAGGAGCGCCTGATTTAACAGGGACAAATAATCTAACTTTAAAAGGTTCAATGGTATTGGATGCTCCAATGACAGCTTCACTGTCTGGGGTTTATGAGTTTGTGGGATTGGGTGCTGAAACAATCACTTCTGACGGAGTAGTCTTGAACGGTGATGTTCACTTCAATCATCCAACAGGAAGTTGGTCAATATTAGATGACTTAACATCAAACGCATTAGTCCAACTAGATTCTGGGTCATTTTCGACCGCTACAAACAACATGACAATTGATGGTTTCATTTCAAATCTTCAAACCGTCAGAACATTAGACATTTCTTCATCTGTGATCACTTTGACTGGGGTAGGACAGACTTGGGATATTAACCCTATTACTTTAACCTTTACGTCAACAGCATCTGAGCTAATTGTAAATCATACAAATGCTGGATTATCTGTGATTAATGGAGGAAGTTTGACTTATAATATTCTTCGATTAATGAATCCGAAAAGTGAATTGAATAACGATAATACTTTTCAATTAATTGATCTTTCGCCTGGAATCAACTTTAGAGTTGAAGCCGGATCAAATCAAACCTTTGATTCTTTAAATGCTATTGGCTTATGTACTTCTCCAATTACCATTGAAAGCACGAACAATTCGAGTCCGGCAGCTAACTTTATTAAAACTGGTTATGACACATTGAATGTTGATTATTGCCAAATTTTAAATGTTACTGCTGATGACAGTGGTAATAAATATAACCTTGCTCAAAACTCATCAACAGAGTTCGTGACAACAGGTTGGACCACTGGAGTTCCAGGAGCAGGCGTAGCCTATTTTTGGAGAGGAAATGCAGGTGATTGGGGTAATGTAGCGAACTGGGACTCGCCAGTATCAGGTACGCCTGCTTTATGTTTACCTACAATTAGAGATTCTGTGTTTTTTGACGCCTTATCATTTAATGCGATTGGTCAAACTGCAAATGTTGACATTGGGGCCAATTGTTATTTAATGGATTGGACTGGGTCGGACGTTTGGGATCCAATTTTTAATTTAAGTGGATCGGTAAATGTAAGAGAAGATATAATCTTGAATCCGACCGTGATAATTACGAATACCGATACGGTGGCAGAATTAAGATTTGTACCTGAATTGAACACTTCAGAATTTATCACTTTTGATCGACCGGTTGGCACTAATATTTTGTTTAACGGCTCGGTTGTAACAGATTCTTTAATTTTAAACGGAACCTTGAAGATGGATGACGAATCAATTCTCAATGTTGCGCTCGGTACATTTGAATCTTCGGGAGATTCGATTCAAACTGGAATCTTTTTGACATCTGGAATTAGCACAAAAATAATTAATCTAAACAACAGTATAGTAGAATTGAGATATGGACTCAATTTTGTTGATTTTTCACCTGGCGCCAATCAAATTGTACTCAACTCTGGCACTTCACACATTCATCTTTTAGGTAGTTCTTCAACAGACTTTTTCTCGGGAGATAGTCTAGCCTATTATGATGTGACAATAAATAATGGTGGAGGCTTATCTAATGTACTTATGAGTGGTTCTAATACCTTCAATGATTTGACTTTAAACCCCGGCTTAAAGCTAATAGTTGATTCACTTGAAACACAGACGGTAGGAGGGGTGTTCGCCGCGCAAGGAACTTGTCAGGATAGTATTTTTATTAGTTCAAATGGTGCCTTAGCTACTACTTTTGATCTAGCAAATCCGGGTCTTGTAGAGTGCACTAATCCTGAAGGAATCACCATAACGACATCAACACCTTTGAATGCCAAATTCAGTGCTGATTATGGTAATAATACTTCTTGGAATTTTGATCCTGCAGTTCCTACCACTGCTGGTTTTAATGTTGTGTACGATCATTGTTACGGAGATCCCGTTCCTTTCACGAACACTTCAACAGCTGATGCTGGTGGAATTGGAGCTCTAACATTTGAATGGGATTTTGGAGATGACACTCTATCCACTGATACCTCTTCAGTTCAAGACCCTAGTTATACTTACACCACAGATGGTGTGAAATACGTAAACTTGGTTAGTTTTTACACCAACTTTTGTTCCGACACTCTTCTTGATTCGGTTCGAATTAACAAGCCTGTTTTAACCTTCAATTCTTCTCAAACTGACACTACAATTTGTCAAGGAGATTCAGTGGCATTCACTGCAAGTGCATTTGCTGGTGGTGGTGTTGTAACTTATGATTATCAAATTAATAACGTAAGTGTTCAAAATTCTCCTTCTCCTTTTTATTTCACCTTTGGGCTTAATAATGGAGATGTGGTGACTTGTATTATGACGGCTAACGGTTGTGTTGATACATCTGATGTCGTCTTGACTTTCACTGTCCATGCCAATCCAACGGTCAATCTCTTTTCTAGTGATGCTGATAACATAATATGTGATGGTGATGATATCCTATTCGCGGGTAGTGGTTCAGAAAAATACCAGTTTTTCGTTGATAATGTGCCAGTTACATCTCTAACCACTAATGGTGTTTACAACACCACTCTTTTAACTAATGGTCAAGTGGTCACATTGGTAGGAGTTGATACATCAACATCTTGTTCAACACAGGCTCCTGAAATTTTGACTATGACTGTGAATAATTTGCCTACAGTTACAATGACAACTACTGATGTTGACTTGGTTATATGTGCAGGTGATGTGGTTGGTTTTGATGCATTGGGAGCAAGTTTATATGAGTTTTATTTGAATGGATTTCTAATTCAGGGCCCTTCGGCTTCTGCCAATCTTACTGCCGGATTCTTGAGTAATTTGGATAACATTACAGTAGTAGGAATTGAGAATGGATGTCCAGCTACATCTGCTGATAACTTCACATACTTCGTGAATGCCATTCCAAACACCCTTCTTTCGAACAATACTGGAACTACAATTTGTGAAGGCGTAACGGTTAATTTTTCTGCATTCAATGCAACTTCATATGAGTTCTTTGTGAATGGAGTCAGTGTTCAAGGACCAAGTGGAAATTCGAGTTATTCGAATTCTGTTTTGGTGGCAGGAGATCAAGTAGATGTGATGGGTGAATCTAATGGTTGTTCACAAATGTCAAGTACACAAACATTTACAGTCAATCCTCTACCTAACGTTACTTTAATTGCAGATGATGCGGATAGCACAATTTGCCAAGGAGATACAGTTACATTTACCGGAGGCGGAGCAACATTTTATCAATTCTACTTGAATGGTTTCCCGGTTGGACCTGCGAATACAAATCCTGTTTATGTGAATGGGTCTTTAGCTAACGGAGACATTGTTAAGGTAAGAGGGATTCAGTCTGGATGTGCGACTTTTTCGCCAACGGAATTCCCAATGACTATTATTCCTCAGTTTAATGTTAACCTCTTTGATTCTGATTTTGATGACGCCATTTGTTTTGGTGAAAACATTGATTTTACGGGTGCAGGAACTGCCATTACACAATATGAATTATTCGTTGACGGTGTTTCGCAGGGAACAAATGCAACAGGAAATTTCCCTACAAATACTTTACCAATTGGTAATCCACAAGTTTCTTTGAGTGGTTCAAAATTAGGTTGTACTTATTTTGCTGATGACACCATAACAATTTCGGTTACTTCTATTCCTACTATCGATATGACCAGTTCAGATGTTGACAATGTGATTTGTGATGGAGATTCGGTAATATTTACAGCTAATGGTGGAACGACCTATGAATTTTTAATCAATTCAATATCACAAGGAATTACCGCTATTGACACACTTTTTAGTGATGGATTCAATAATGGTGATGTAATTGATTTAATAGGATATGTTGGCGGATGCTCTAATCCTAGTTTATCTACATTCACAATAACGGTAGATCCTGTTCCGCCAACGGTTTTATCAAGTTCAGATGTAGACAACATTATTTGTGAGGGTGAAACGATTACTTATACTGCATCAGGAGCAGACAATTATGAGTTTTTTATTGGAGGTGTTTCTCAAGGACCACCTTCTCCAACAACAGTTTTAACTTCTAATCTATTTACTGGTACAAATCAAATTTATGTTGAAGGATACAATGTTGGTTGTTCAGGAACCTCTAACATGTTTAATTTGGTGGTGAATTCTTTACCAGTTATTGATGTATTCATTTCAGATGCTGATACCTCTGTATGTGATGGAGAAAATGTTACCATTACTGGTGGTGGAGCAGGTACATATGAGCTTATGTTGAATGGTGTGTCTCAAGGACCTGCAACTACAAATAATATTTTCAATACCAACTCATTGGTTGATGGAGATCAAATTACGATTCAAGGAGATGGAATTAATGGCTGTTTCAATACATCAACTGACCTTTATACTTTCACGGTAATACCGAACCCAGTAGTTGTGATGACAACATCTGAGCCTGATAGTGCCATTTGTGTTGGTGATTTAGTAACGTTCAATGCTACAGGTGCAAGTACATATGAGTACTATGTGAACGGGGAGTTAGCCGAAATTGGCGCTAATTACAGTACTGACTCATTAACGAATGGCCAAATTGTTCAGATTTTTGGTAACGATAATATTTGCTCAACCTTCGGGAATTCAATTCCATTCTCGGTATACAGTTATCCTGTGACATCAATCATTTCGGATGATATTGATGAGACTATTTGTCAAGGAGACCAAGTTGTATTTACAGGTTTAGGAGCCTTTGATTTTGAATTCTTCGTTAATGGTGCGAGTGTTCAAGGACCAACAACTCAAGATTCTTTAATTACAACTTTAATAAATGACGGAGATGTCATTTTGGTTGAAGGAGGAAATAATGGATGTGTTACTTCATCATCCAGCATCACATACACTGTAAATCAATTCCCAGTAACGAGTTTAACTTCATCTGACATTGATGATCAAATTTGCTTCGGAGATCTCGTTGATTTTACGGCTGGTTCAGCTTTAATGTATGAGTTCTTCATAAATGGTATTTCTCAAGATCCGGCGAGTACAACGACAGTATTTAGTACAGATGAATTGAATGATGGTGATGTTATTACTGTACTTGGTTATGACGGCGAGTGTGCTGCTCTTTCTTTATCAACCTTCACAATGGGAGTTGATGTGATGCCACTTGTTTTAGATGTGGTTCCAGGCAATATTATTTGTGTTGGTGACCAAGTTGATTTTACAGGAACCGGGGCAGATACTTATGAGTTTTTTGTTGACGGAACTTCAGTTCAAGGTCCTGGTGCGGTGAATACTTATTCTTCATCTGCATTGACAGATGGTCAAGTTGTAAGTCTTCAGGGATATTTGGCTGCGACAGGCTGTACGCAATGGGCTCCAACTTCTCAGTTGTTTGTAGTAATGGATAATCCAGTAATTATTGCATTAGGCTCAACCACAATTTGTGAAGGAGATTCAGTAGTTCTTCAATCAGATTATAGTACTTGGAATCAATGGCATTGGGATGGTCTTCCGATAGGAGGTGAGTGGGATACCGTCTACCAAGCTTATCAAGCAGGAGCTTATCACACTGAAGTTACCTTAGGAGGAATTGATGAGGTTTGGGGATTAGGTAATAATGTTGACGGACAATTAGGTGATAATACAATTAACAGTTCATTGGCGGCGGTAGAAACGATTGGAGCGTCTGATATTGCTGAAATTGAATCAGGTGTTAAGTATAATTTAGCTAGATCTAATGCTGGAGCTGTGTTTGGTTGGGGACTTAATAGTCAAGGGCAATTGGGAGATGGTTCGTTTAGCTCATCCATTATTCCTATCACAACAAGCATAACAGATGCAGTTGATATAGCTGCAGGTCACGAGTTTGGAATTGCAGCACTCTCAACAGGTGCAGTAATGAGTTGGGGAAGAAATGATTTGGGTCAGCTAGGGCAAGGAAACTTCGCTACGACTAATTTCCCTTTCGCAATTGTTGGATTAACAGGAATTGTAAAAGTATCTGCTGGTGAAAATCATACGCTTGCACTTAAAGATGACGGAACAGTGTTTAGTTGGGGAGATAACCAGTTTGGTCAATTAGGTTTAGGGAATCAAACAGATTCAAATGCACCTATTTTGATTCCTGGATTAAGCGGAATAGAATCAATATTCACTGGGGATAATCATTCATTTGCTGTAGACAGTACTGGTCAACTATTTGTTTGGGGTTCTAACGCTCATGGTCAATTAGGTGTTAATGGAATCGTCTTTAGTGATGCTCCTATTTTAAACACAATTCCTAATGTTCAGGCAGCTGATGGCGGAACCGATCATTCAATTGTTTTAACTACAAATCAGAAAGTATATACATTCGGAAATAACGATTATGGACAGTTAGGAAACGGAACGTTGATTTCAGAATACAATCCACAAAAAATGGATACGCTTGACGCGGTGATTCATGTTGAAGCTGCTTTCTATCAAACAGGAGTAATTAAAGGAGATAATTCGACTTGGACATGGGGAAGAAATAATGCCGGCCAATTGGGAACAGAGAATACTGTAGATCAGGATGTGCCTAACTACATACCAAATTTGACCGGAGCTACTGATTTTGGATTAGGTCAAGATCATACATCTTATATCGTTACTCAAGAGAATTCATGTGCTTCAAATATCATTGATGTATTTGTGAATCCACAACCTGACGTTACGATCACAGGATTTGGAGGATTACTAACGGCAACACCACCGGGTGATAGCTACCAATGGTATATTGATGGAATTTTGATTCCGGGAGCGACTGCTCAAAGTATTGCGCCGTCAACTCCAGGTTGGTATACTTGCGAAGTTACTTATGCTGGTGGATGTACGAGTTTATCAGTGAATCAATTCCCTTGGGGAGTTGTTGGTATCAATGAGTCAGATGAATTTGCCTTTACAATTTATCCAAATCCATCTAATGGAATTGTAAATATCAAAGGAGACTTCTTTAAGCTAGATCAAATTGATATTGAAGTTGTTGACCTTTTAGGGAAAACCGTATACACTGAACAAACAGTGATTGGTTCAGCTCAATATACACTTGATTTAGATTTTGTTGCAAGAGGCACCTATTCAGTTAGGTTATTGTCAAACGGAGAATTGATCGGTACACGAAAAGTTGTGCTTCACTAAGCTTGACCTTAAATCGACTTTAAAAAGTCAAAATTTCACCACATTTTAGTAAGTACAAAAGAAGAGCAGTACATGATGTACTCATGAATACGAGACTTTGTCCAAAGTAGGCTCTATTCACCCAACTTTTCAACCATTTTGGACCGTAGGTTTCCTTCACATAGGTTCTCATTATTCTATAAAAAAGGTATCCAAAACCTAAGAAGATAACTGTGGCGAATGATACTATCCAAAAATTTTCCATCTGTTGTTTTTTGATTGGGTGATACTTAAATATAACCATTTACTGATTATAATCCTAGAGATTGCTTATTGGAGGAGGAGCTTGTAAAAGCTACCTCCTTCTCTCACCAAACTGTCTAACATTCTCAGTATCCTTCCAAAACTCGTGGCATTTGAGTTGCATTTCTTTTAAGAATTTGTTGGTTGGCTTAGTGGTTTCGGGATTCAAATCGTATAATTCCTGACACATTTCAAACAAGCTTTCAAGAATCTCTTTTGTAACAGAACCACTTTTGTAAACGACCACTGACCCTAGTGGAGGACGACCATGATTCACTTCATTTTGAGAAATGTCTCTAATGTCATCAGCAAAGAGTTCTCTTTCTTCGGGGTCTTGAAAATCATAACCCGAATCAGAGCTTGTATTTAGTTTGCCGTAGGTGATGGTCTTGTTGCCAGCTGCCAGTTCAATTAACATCTTTCTTATGTCTCTGTTAACGTATATTTTTTCCATGTTAATTGTTGTTTCTCACAAGATAGCCATTTTAAGTTTGGGCGCATCCTTAGCTTCTGAGAATGGCTTTAACATTTCGATAACTCTAATTAGCAAAATATTAACAGTGCCTTCACTGATCTGGTTTTACCTTTGAGATAATCTTGTGCACGAGAGAATTCAATTGTTTAATTTAAAACTAAAATTATGTTACTAAAACTAGTAGGTGCAAGCGCCTTGGTGTTCACTCTAAGCGCTTTTCAATCAAAAGAAAATATTAATGATCAGTCATCATTCCAGTCTATTTCAAAAACTGTAGATGCCGAAATTGAATGGCAATCAGAGTCAATTAGTTTGGGGGATATAAGTAAAGGAGTGCCCGTTGATATCAAATTTCAATTTACAAATGTTGGTAAAACCCCTGTTATTGTCAGTGATGTGAAAGCTGGTTGTGGATGCACAAGCGTTGATTTTCCTGAACAAGCAATTGCACCAGGTAAAACATCATTCGTTACAGCAATTTACAATGCGAAAACGCCGGGTAAATTTAAAAAGTCAATTAGCGTAAGTTCTAATGCAAGTGCGCTACCTTATAATTTAACGTTTAATGGAGTCGTAAGACCTTAAACCAATTTTTTCTGATTCAGAAAGCGAGTTGACGAATTGTTGGCTCGCTTTTTTTTGTTGGATAGAGCAGGGTGATAGCTTTAGCTATTATGTTATGGCACGTTTTTCACTCCTTTAAACGCTGAGTGCTAGACTTGGTTAAGCCTTCTGTACGGTAAAGTTAAGATCACCCTCTACTTTTGATAAGTCTACAGTAATTGTCCAGTTTCCTGATGTTCCAGTGGAAGAAGTGAAACTTCCATCAATACTAAGGTCCTTTGTATACACTTGTGTTCCTTGTGAATCTTCAATTGTTAATGTTGCAGTTCCATTACTAATAACACATGATTGGTCAATATTGGCTACTGTTCCAGAGTTCGAAAAAGTATAGGTTAGTTTGTCTGTCACTTTATCAAGGCCTGTTGCTTGTAATGAAAAACTGTCTGGGTTATTTATTATTTCAGGTTGAAATGCTGCTAAATCATTTTTCTTACATGAAGAAAATAATAGAAGTCCGAAAAAGATGATAAGGAAATTTGCTTTTGTAGTTTTCATTCTAAAAGTTTTAGTTTGTATTAGGTAACACGTGAAAACTTTCAATTAGTAAGGTGATGGAGGCTATTTAGAACCATTAAGCTTAAGAGAAGAGCTTTTTATTAGAAGCTAGAATGAGCCATAACGTTTGAGTAAAGCTAGCAATTTACTGCGTGCGAAGTGTGTTGGCATTCCGGAGTGATGGAACCCCAAGATACTGGACAATGGAGGGGGGGAACTTTACTTAGTAGGTTATTAATTCACCATAATCATGCCGACATCAATATAGTCATCTAAACTCAGAACAACAGACTTGCTTCCACTCATGCCATAAGCAGAAGCTGAGATTGTAAACGACTCACCACCTTTAATACCACTTGCTAGAAATAATTCAGGTTCTAAAACAAAATTTATATTAGGTCCAGCTTCAGCTGTGTCAACTGCAATTTCATGATTATGGAATGAAATAGTGAATTCTGCCCCATATAAAGGGCCATACATATCAGCAGTCCAAGAAGAAATAGTTATTGTGGGGTTTAACATATAGCTGTATGGTCCATCAGCATATGTACAGCTTCCATCATCTTCGGTAGCTTTCTCGTTGAAATTGTCAGCAAATTGTTCAGTACATCCTTGTTTATTGCACGACACAAGACAGGTCAGCGAAAATAACAGTGCATAGAAATTTTTCATATTAATATTTAAACGTGCATAAACTATTTTTAGTGTGGTTTTTTTTAACAGCAATGACACCTAACGTTTGAGTAAAATTAGGCATTGATGCCGAGCTACGCAAACAGTGAATTTTACTTACTGTGTTGTGGCACGTTTTTTTTTTTTCAGGTCTAAAAAGGTGCAATTTTCAAAAACCCAAACTGCCCGTTATCTACAGCTACGATTGCTCCGCCATCTGAGGTTAAGTCAATATCCTCGCCCGCCCAATCGGAACCAATCAAACCAAAGGTCTGCTGCCACTCGACTGTTCCAGAACTGCTCAGTTTTATGAGGTAAACATTCCAATTGTTTGAGTTGTCTTTATCCATTCCACATTTCCTTTTGTATCTGCCATACTCATCTCCCGTTCCAGCTATAACTATGCATCCACCATCCGAAGTTGACTTAATTCCCCAGGCTTCGTCATGAATGAATTTTGGTTTAAATCCTCTTGGATTTCCGTTGGTAGATTCCCAAAGTTGGTTTCCATCAGTTGAGATCTTTACAGTGTAAGTGTCCCAGTTCTCATTACCTGTAAGGCTGTGACCCGTCAGAAAAATTGAGCCGTCTGTTCCAATGTCCATTCCAAAACAATGGTCAGCATCTGCCCCGCCATAAGTCTTGGACCACAAAATAGTTCCTGTCGAATCTAACTTGACCAGACCGTAGTCATCTGCATTTTCAGTTAAGCCAGACACAATAAGGTCACCGTTGTATTGATTGATTCGATACCCATGAGCGAGCTCGCTATTAATATCTTGACCTTCGATTAAGTTCCCTTGTAAATCCAAATACGAAATATATCCTTCTCCCTCAGTGTAAAAGGTGTTCAAATTATCTTCGGCATTTTTATAGCCAACAGCAATAAGCTTTTCGTTGAGCAATGTGAGATGCTCAAAAGCATCACTTCCACTATTATCAATTGTATTTTCAAAAAGAACTGAACCGGTTGATTTTTGGAGTTTTGCAATGAAACTGTCATCTCCTTTTGCTCCGCAGATAACATATCCATCAGCGATTTCAATGGCCGAATTCCCAAGATTGATCGCACCCTCTGAGAACTCTTGCTTCCAAATCAAGTCACCTAGTTCATCAGTTTTGATAACTAATATTTTCGCAGAATTCTTCAAGAATCCTGTCTCACCAATTTGCAAAAAACCGCCATCTGAGCAACTCAGAATAAAGTGCCCATGGGATTCCTCTTCAGAACCACTGTGCGATTTGAAAAAGCTTTGTTCAGGCGCATTGGGATAGGCGTTCAAATTGCAATCTTCATTCACTTTTTTGCAGGAGAGTATCCCCAAAAGACAAAAGAGAAAGATTGATTTATGGGCTGAAAATTTCAATATGTTTAAGCTAAGACGTAAAGGATAATTCCCGCTACTCTGTTTTAATCAGTTTGATTACTTGATTTTCAATTTCTAAAATATAAATGTTTGCAGGTAAGTTCGAAAGATCCACGGTGTGAATTCCAGGGTTTACTTGTCCGCTGAGAACTACTTCACTAAGTGTAGAATAGATCCTAAAAGCTTTGTTTTCTGAAAAGTTGTTTTCGATAGTTACTTCACCATTTGATGGATTCGGATATACCGAAAAATTCAAGTTAGTTGTGCCGATTTCATCAATTGACGAAGTTGCGCAATTGATTATTCCATTCAAATCATAACGGGACACAAATTGCCAAATCTCATTAGTTGCATTAATATCCATATTCCCAAATGTTCCTGGCCAGTCATGATCTCCATTTGTTACCTTCAATTCTTCAACATAAACACAGCCGTCTGCTGTTGACCAGCTAAATCTCTCTACAGTGCTTCCATCCGTTGGAGCAGTGTCTGGAATTGCAGTAACCATAGGAACTGTATCACAGTTATTAAAGTCTACCCAATAGTCATGCTGTTCTTCAGCGGACATGTAGTATTGAACTCCAAGGTACCAGACACCATTGTAATCTGAAATAGGGTCCGAAGTTCCAAGGATGGTCATCACTCCGGTAGGATGAACAGGAGCACAGTTATTGAAAGTCTCTGTTCCCATAGTTCTGGCAACAGCTCCAATGGCAGCTATTTCATCATTTAGTTGGCAAGCTAGTTCATAACAGAACTCGCCACCTAATGAATATCCACAAGCATAGATACGATCTAAATTAATGTTGTAATTAGCCGATATTGAATCAATCATTGCGGCCACAAAAGGAACATCATCATGAGTAGTAGGTTGTTTATGCATCCAACTGGTTGAACCTCCGTTTCCAGGATCGGGAATCGCCTGAGGATAAACCACGATAAAGTTTGCTGTGTCAGCAATAGGTGTTAGATCATTGGTCGCAATGTTGCCAGCAATATCACCGCCACCACCATGGAAACTAAAGATTAGTGGAACGGCAGATGTTCCATCATACATTGCCGGTACATAAACATCATATTCTCTTGCATTCCCATCAAACTGCATGGTTTCATTGACGAATGATTGAGAAAAAGACGTTGTAAAAATGTTGGTAAGGACTAATATCGAAAGTAATGTTTTTGTTTTCATTTTGCTGCTTTAAAATTTAAGTATTTACTCTTATACCGTTTCAATCATGCATTACCCTACTTTAATTGTAAACTTTTTTAAAATGCTTTGATTCATTACTGAGAACTATTCCGTAATGTGCCACAATACTAATATATTGAAGTTAGGGCCATAGAGCGCGATAAACTTTCAAATTCGCACTGAGCCAAAGCGTTGTATTTTGTGTTTAATTTATTCATTCTTAAAAGCCAAATCAATGATCTGGCGGTGTTTTTAAATAGCTCTGAACTTTGGTAAACCACTCAACGTCCTATTAGCTATATAGGGCTTTGTATGCTGGCTTTTCTTTTTGGATTAAATCGTTAATAGAATCCCAAAGTGCAATTCTTTTTCTCAATGACTGCTTTGCTACTGTTAGTGTTTCTTCCCATTTTTTACTGTCATTGGCACATAGTTCTGAAATCATTTTAAGAGATAGGGGCCCGTGTTCATCTCCATCTAATTCTATATGTCTTTCAAGATAATATGTCAACTTATTATATAATTTGTTCTCAGAATCAGAGTTTTTCAGAATTTCAATAAACATATCCGGGATAATATCTTCTCGTCCAAATGTAAAAGCAGACGCAACAAGATGTGGTTTGTTGGTATCAATTATTGAAAAAGAGAATTTCACAAAATCAGAAACTCTTTTGTCAATATCAATTTCGTTTAATGAATATTCAACCGTATTGCCAGATTCAATAAGTTTTATGAAGTTATTAATTTCAGTGGTGTTTGCTTTTACTTGCACCATAGCATCCAAGTACATTTCGAAATGACTTTTAGGTTCTCCTAATTCATTAATGTCGCTTTCCTCTCCGTGAACTATTTCATTTATGAATCTCGAAAGAGTTGGTTTTTTAGATGGTACCCAGGGTGTTTGAACATTTGTTAGTTTTATCTGAAGGAATTTTAGAAGTGACATAAAGTCCCAAACAGCGAATATGTGGTTCTCCATAAAAGTTTTAATGTCATCAATACTCTTAAGACTTTCATAAAGTTTATGATTCTGTAATTGATTTCTTAAATCTAAAATTTCACTTTCAATATGTTCTATTCTGTTCATCTTGTTGTGTATTTGCTTTCACATAACGTTTGAGTAAAATTAGGCATTTTTAGATGCCGCCGCAAGGTGTGTTGGCTAAAAACCCCGGATTTTGGCTGTCCGCCCGTGATGGCAGCCCCGGATTTGGCACACGCAATGGGAGGGAGAAGGGCTGGCCAAAGGGTGGACATGAGCTTTAGCTATTATGTTAGGTTTAGTTTTCTATAATACTTTTGTTCAAGCTATTCTTTGAGCTTCCAGAAAACTATTGCAGTGAATATTTTCAATAACATAAGTTTTTCTATATTCGAATGTGCGTTTGAGTATTTCAATATTTGTAATAATTCATTCTTTGATAAAAGTCTTTGTCAGCCTTTTTCTTTTCTTGCATTATGGGACCACTTTTGCACAAGAAGATTCATCAACAAAAAAGAAACTGATAATCACCAATCTCTGCGAAGAGAGCAAAGTAAGAAAAATAAAAGAGTTCAAAAAAATCACTGTTTGGACGAACTCAGGGGAAAAGCTCAAAGGAAATTTTGTGATCTCTTCTGATTCAACCATTTCTATAGAAAATACGGAAGTTCAATTGAGAAATATAAACGCCATAAGAACGAGAACAAAAGCTTCTAAAATTGGAATAGCATTATTGTTTGGCGGAACTACCTTCTATACTTCTTGGGCAATACTTGTTGCCAGTTATTTTGGGGTTACCCCTGGAGAGCTTGTGGTAGGAATAGTAGGCGAGGCAGTTCTTGTAACGGGAATAGTATTTACTGCAAAGGGACAGAAGTTTAACATAACTGAAGAAACTGAAAAAGTATCGTCTGAAAAATGGATAATTCAGATTGAATAATTGGAGATATAATCATTCCATTTACCTTTCCCACAAGACCATTTTAGGCTGTTAGATTAATGACACCTAACGTTTGAGTAAAGCTAGCAATTTATTGCGTGCGATAAGCGTGGCCAAGCCCCGGATGTTATCCGTTCCTCCCGTTATCAATCAACGTAGCTTCAGCGAAGTAGATGATGGAACCCCAAGAAATGCACAAGCTAGTGGTAGTCTTTTACCTTGGATAGTGGAGGGGGCAGCAGATAGTTGTTTGGTACTGTTTTCTAGCAGCTTTAGAAAGTGTAGGCGATATCGCAAGGATTCAAGTTAAATTGAAGGAGAAGAAGTAATTTAGATGATGAATAAAAATACCTTTGTAACTTGCATAGAGCAAAGTATTAATTACTATTACCTTGAGGTTTAAATTATTTCTTACCATTCTAATTAATTCTTTCGTCTTTTTTGTCTATGCACAAAAGGGGCCAGAGAAGTATTTATCTCTTTCCGATTCTTCTGCAAAATATATTAATTCGGATCCCGAAAAATCAAAAGAATTCATATATCAGATTATAGAGTTGTCAACTAAATATTCTTACCCCCAAGGTTTGGGGGAAGCATATATGGATTTGTCAATGATAGAATATTATGATGGTGATATTTTTCAATCATTGAATTATTGTCATAAGGCGGACTCATTATTTCAGATTTCAAAAGACACCTTGAATAGGGCGCTGGTGATATCCAACCGAGGTATTCTCTATGCAGACACCAAATATTATATGAAAGCCATAGATGAGTTATTGCTTGCCACTACGCTTTTTAAAGAAAAAGAGCACCAAAAAGGCTTGTCATATACCTATTCTAATCTTGCAGATATCTACGTCAATAAAAAGGACTATTCAACAGCCTTAGATTATTATAATCGGGCACTGGAAATTGACCTCGATATGCAGGATTCTGTTCATGTAGGGATTGATCTTACTAATATCGGGAACATATATATGCTTCGGGAGCAATATGATAAGGCCGAAGAGATAATACTTACAGCCCGTGATTTATTTGAAACACATGATAATAGTCGAGGAAAAATAAGTTGTTATTATCAATATGCTGAATTGCTACTATTACAAAAAAAGTACGATAAATCTCTAGAAGAACTTCATCTCGCTCTTGATTTTGCAATAGAAATTGACTATGAAATGTGGAAAGCCATAGTAATGGGTAAAATTGGTGAAGTTTTAATTCAGCAAAATAAATGGGATGAAGCAAGTCGTTGGATTAATAAGAAGGTCCAAATCTGTGAAACGTATTCTGATTCAATTCAATTATCAGAATCCTATAAAATGCTTTCTGAAGCTTATTCCCTCCTAGGTAAAAATGATTCAGCATTTGATGCTTTGTCAAAATATGTGGAAATAAACAATCTCATTCATAGGGAAGAGAATAGTCGGGTTTTAAAAAATGTTGAATTAGAACATAAATTGTTTAATAAAGAAAATCAATTAGATTTTAGTTTACAACAGAATACGATTAATAATATGAAACTAAGAGAACAAAATTATGTTCTTATTGGTTCGATTTCGGTATTTCTTTTAATTCTCATTATAATATTCGTAATAATAAAATATAGACAGCAAAAATGGTCAATGGATAAAATCAGTTTGCAGCAGCAGCTGTTTCGAAGTCAGGTTGACCCACATTTTATTTTCAATGTCTTTAATTCAATTCAATCCTGTCTGATCAATAAAGAATATGAAGAAGGCCAAATTTATTTGAGAAAGTTTGCCACTCTTATTCGTGAATTTCTGGAGAAATCTGAAAACAGGTTTTCTACAATAGAGGAGGATATACGATTGATGAAGCTTTATCTTGAAATTGAAGCTTTTCGTTTAGATAATGGAATGGAATTTGAATTTGTGATAGATGAACAGATTGATGCTGGAAATTGGTTGCTGCCAAGTTTTATTGCTCAAGTGTATCTGGAGAATGCGGTTTGGCATGGAATCTCCAATTATCCTGAAGGCGGAAAAATCGTGGTAGAATTGAAGAAGTCCAAAAAAGAAATAATCCTGACGATTAGTGATAATGGAATTGGAATAATCAAGTCTAAGCAATCAAAATCAGATTCTGATATTCATCAATCTAAAGGAATGGAAATTACTGAAAAGCGAATTCAAAATTTGAATCGACGCCGAAAAGATAAATTCAGGGTTCAAATAATAGATTTAAATGATGTGGATCCATCATTGTCAGGCACCAAAGTATCATTATATTTACCTGTAATTGAGGGGTGATATGTTGAAAATAGCAATTATTGATGATGAAATAAAGGCACGATCCGCGAGTAGAAATATTTTGCAACAGGTCTGCCCTGAAGCAGAAATTTGTGGAGAGGCTGGAAATATTGAGGATGCTATTGAGCTCATCAATGAAATGAAACCAAATTTATTGCTGCTTGATATTCGACTTAAATCTGGAACTGGATTTGATTTACTCAATCAGATTGAGAAAGAGAATATTTCGGTTATATTCATTACTGCATACAGTGAGTATGCCATAAAGGCAATAAAATTTTCAGCACTCGATTATCTCTTAAAACCACTGGATCCTGAAGAACTTAAAAAAGCAATAGATAGACTTGACGTTAAAGAAGTGTCTACTTTAGAAAGTAGGTTGGCCGTTTTCGAAGAATTGATGGCAGAAATGAAAACTGGTTTTCAAAAAATTGTATTGTCTGATGCAAATGGATTTAATGTTGTCCTTATTGAAGATATAATTCGCTGTGAGGGGGAGAAAAATTATACTACATTTCATCTTGCAAATGGTCAAAAAATTACGACAACCAAATCGTTAATTGAGTTTGAACGTATGTTAACAGACAGTTCTTTTGTTCGTGTATACAAATCGCACCTGATTAATCTTAAACATGTAAAGGCATACAAAAAAGGTAAAGGTGGTGAGGCTGTAATGATTGATGGGTCAGTAGTTCCTATTTCTAGAGATAAGAAGCATTTGTTTATCGAGGAGCTGAAAAAACACCTTTAAATTTCTTCAAAATCACTTTCAAAGTCCATAATTGGCAAATTGTGAAACGTTTTATGGATTAATTGTTACGTTTTGTTCGAAAAAGAGTACAGTTCGTTCAAAAAAGTGAATTTCAAATTGTCACCTTTTATATCTTCCTGACCTTTGTGCACAAGATTTACTAGCACAAAAGTTACTGAAATTATGAAAAATAACTACATCAATAAAATCTTTTATTCGGCTCTTTTATTAGGGATTGGAACATTTGCCAAGGCGCAACAAAATGATTTTGAATGGGCACTTTCTACAGGTGAAACAAGCAATAATGACTTTGCTAAGGCCGTTACGGTTGATTTGTCAGGAAATGTTTATACTACCGGTAAATACTCTGGTACCGTAGACTTTGATCCTGGAACAGGGGTTTCAACATTGACATCAAATGGAACCGGAGATGTTTTTCTTCAAAAATTAGATGCTGACGGCAACTTTTTATGGGCGAAGGGTTTTGGAGGGTCTTCAGCTGCTGATCAGGGGCTGGCTATTACAACAGATTCACTGGGAGTATATTTATGTGGTATTTTCAAAAATGCGACAGATTTTGATCCAGGGGCAGGAACCACTACATTAACTCCTTCAGGAACATCTACTGAAGCATTTATTGTGAAATTTGATACACTGGGGAATTTCATCTGGGCGACCAACATGGGAGGAAGCGGAAACGATCAAGCCAATGCCATTGTAACTGATGGAAATAATAATTTATTCGTTGCCGGTTACTTTAATGGAGCGGGAACATTTGGTTCAACGGTTTTAAATACGGGAGGTACTTCAGAAAATGGATATGTATGTAAATTGGATACAGCCGGAAATCACATTTGGGCAAAGTCATTTGAGTCAAGCAGTAAAGTGAGAAATCAAGGTATAGCGGTGGATTCAATTGGTAATCCTTTGATCACGGGTTGGTTTGAAGGTACGGTTGATGTAGATCCTGGAACTGCAACAGTATCAGAAATATCTGCGGGAGACCGAGATATCATGTATGTAAAATTAGATGACAATGGGGATTTAGATTGGTATAGAATTTTCGGTTCTACTGGCCTAGATCAGGGCAAGTCATTGGATATAGATAATGATGGAAATATTTACCTAGCCGGACAATTTAATGGAACTGTTGATTTCGAAAATGGAGTTGGCATAACAGATTTGACATCTGCCGGATCAAATGATGCCTATGTTCAAAAGCTTGATGCAAGCGGCGACTTTGTTTGGGCCAAAGGATTTGGAAGTACAGCAGGAGACTTTGTAACGACTGTAAAAATTGACCTTTATAATTATGTTGTTGTTTCGGGGGTATATCAAGGAACTATTGATTTAGATCCTGGTGCTGGAACAGATGATCATACAACGGCGGGAGCGCAAGACATTTTTATTCAGAAATTGGATTCGGCAGGAAACTACATTTGGGGAAAATCAATGGGAAGTGCCGGTAATGACCAAGCTTATGGAAGTTATGTAGATTTTGAAGGAAATATATTCACAGTTGGTCAATATGAAAACACAGTTGATTTTGATCCTGAAGTAGGGCTCTTTGACTTGACATCTGCAGGAGGAAAAGATATATATGTTCAAAAGCTGATGAATTCTTGTTCTAATCCAATTTCCACAATGGAAACTTTAACCGAATGTGTGAGTTACACATGGCCGGCAAATGGTCAAACATATACAGCTGATGGTGTTTATACGGCGGTATTAACAAGTATTGAAGGCTGTGACTCTACAGTTACATTGGATTTAACAATTAACACTGTGGATGTTGGAGTGACACAAAACAGCTTTGATTTAACCGCAGACCTTGTATCAGCAACGTACCAGTGGTTAGATTGTGATGACAATAATAGTGAACTAGTTGGTGAAACTAATCAGACTTTTATGGCAGCTACAAATGGAAACTATGCCGTTGAGGTTACTAATAATGGATGCACTGATACATCATCTTGTCATACAATTGAAGGCTTAGGTTTATTTTCTTCTACAGGAACTTCGTTAATTGAACTATATCCTAATCCTACAGCAGGGGACTTATTTATAGCGTCACCGAATAATAGTATCTCTAGAATTTCGGTACTAAATGCATTAGGTCAGCTTCAGGATAACAAAATCATTTCGCCTGAGACAGATAACTATAAATTAACTATTGAAGGAGAGGTTGGAGTTTTCTTTATAAAGGTTTACACAACAGATGGAGGTATGTCTGTTTTTAAAATACTAAAAAGGTAATTAGTAAACCACACTTGTTTGCCAGCTGTATTATCAGTTGGTAAGCAGGTGAAATTTATTTTAGGCGCTAAATGCGAAAACCATTTAACCATACTGAAACAAATTCTTGTTACATCAACTATGAGAATTCAATTTTAGAAATAAAATTAAAGGAAGACGCTGTTGTTGATATCGATCAAGTGTTGGAGCAAATCAGGCTCAGTAAAGAAATTGTAAGAGCAGATGTTTATTCTGTCTTGATAGATGCCAACGTAATAAACGAAACTTCAAGCCAAGCACTACTTTTTCTAAAAAATAGTACATTTTTAAATATCAAAAGAGTAGCCATTGTCACAAACAATTTGGCCACCAGGCTTGTCGCAAATCATTTTAGGAAAACGTCAAGTATCAACCCAGATTTACAAGTTTTTAAATGCAAGAATACATCTGAAAAATGGTTGAAAGCAAGTTTGAATTAGCTCAACAAACCAATGAGAACCTTTGGCGTAGGCCAAGGGAGGGGGGTTGCTTTACTTAGAATGTTAGGTGGCGTTTTCTACCATTCACTCCAAGTACCATCTTGCAAATTGAGAGCAATATGTTCACCATCACTAAATTCTGAGCTAGTCATTAAAATTTCAGCTAGTCCGTTTTCAGATGCACCCGCACAAGACCATGTAAGACAATTATTGGTTAGGTAAGCCGTGATTCCATCTTGACCACCTTTGAAATTATAGGTTTTCATTGCTGGAGCTTCATTCTCTAGTTGATAACCATATGAGTCTAGTCTCTTTTGAATAGCTGCCAATTGGCTTTTGGACCACTTCGGCAATTGATCTTCACCTTCCAATAATTCATCAATGGAATGATTGTCTTTTGCGTCCTTTGTAAATAATTTAATAGTGTAACTCATGCTGTCAGTTTATGGCGTCATAACGTTTGGCTAAAGTTAGCAATTTATTGCGTGTGAAGTGCGCTGGCAAAGAACCCCGGATACTGGCTGTCCGCCCGTGATGGCACCCCAGGATTTAGTACAAGTAATGGGAGAGAAAAGGGCTGGCCAAAGGGTGGACATGAGCTTTAGCTAGTATGTTAGGCACCGTTTTCTACCCCTACCAATCAATTCCATTTGAAGCATCAAGTAGCTTTGAGCACCACCAAAGATCAGTGATGTCAGGTTCCAAAGTGCGTTTAGTTCCGTCCGTGTCCATGAAAGTAACGTGGCCTGATTCAACTATAATATCTTTGCCAGTAGTTTCCTCATGCAAAGTATAATTTGGATTAGCAATAAGTTCCGTTGCTAAGAAATGCGAGCGTCCTTCTGTATCCACAGATAGTCCTTCAGGATTTATTCCATATCCATACCAAACTTCAGTGAGCATTGGAAATTTCGCTCCTACTCGAACCAATTTTTCGAATTCCTTCCAAAGCTCTTCTTGAAAGTCATAATATTTCTTGTGGTATGACATTATTGTGTTGTAAGTATTGATCCGCCTATGGATCAATGGTGCCTAACTAGTGAATAAAGTTAATATTAACTTTATTTCCCTTGTATTTTTTGGTTTCTCTAAGATAAGAAAAATATAGTCGCCACTTTCTATATCAAATTCAGTGCCTTTTGTTGTGTGATCCCAAATGATACGTCACCATTTCGTTTGTCTCAATTCAATAGAATCGTTAACAGTGTTGGTTTATAGGGGGGGGCAAAGAACATTGGTCAATCTCAATTGATTACCTTAAGATACGAATCAAAATGCTTATTTATTTACTTAGCCGTAGTATTAAGCGTATAATTCCACGTCTAAATTTGACCCAATAAAAAACCCTGACGTTCTTGCGAAGTCAGGGTTATATCTTAAAATGAAATTTAGTTTATCCACCAAAATCATCAAATCTTACATTCTCAGGTGGTACACCCCAATCGTCACACATGTTTTGCACGGCAACATTCATCATTGGTGGTCCACAGAAATAGTACTCAATATCTTCAGGAGCTTCGTGCTTAGATAAATATTGATCAATTACTGCTTGGTGTACAAATCCTACGAAACCGTCTCCAGCCTCGTCATTGATGTCTTTTTTCTCTATCCAGTTATCACCTTCTAATGCATCAGATAATACCATATAGAATTTGAAGTTCGGAAACTTCTCTTCTAGCTCTCTGAAATAGTGAATGTAGAATAATTCAGCTCTTGAACGTCCACCATACCAGTAAGTCACCTTACGGTCAGTTTTCATTGTTTTGAATAACTCATAAAGGTGAGATCTCATTGGAGCCATACCAGCACCACCACCAACATATAACATTTCAGCATCTGACTCATTGATGAAGAATTCTCCATAAGGTCCTGAAATTACAGCTGGGTCACCATCTTTTAAGTTGAAGATGTAAGAAGAAGCGATTCCTGGATTTACTTTCATCCAAGTTCCTGTCTTTCTGTCAAATGGTGGAGCAGCGACTCTTACATTCAACATAATTTTTCTTCCTTCGGCTGGGTAAGAAGCCATTGAGTAAGCACGTACAGTGTCTTCATCATTCTTCATTACTAAGTGACGCATTGCATACGGTCCTTCAGCCCAATCTTTTTCAAATTTATCTGGTTCACCTGGGTGATCTAATGGATGTGCTTTTACATCCATATCAGAGAATTTCACTTCACATGGTGGAATCTTAATTTGGATGTATCCACCCGCCTTGTAATCCATATCTTCAGGAATCTCAACGATAAACTCTTTAATGTATGTTGCTACGTTAAAGTTTGAAACAACTTTCGCTTCCCACTCTTTAACACCCATTACTTCTTCTTCAACATGGATTTCCATGTCTTCTTTTACTTTTACCTGACATCCTAAACGCCAGTTAGCAGCAATCTCTTTTCTTGAGAAGTGAGGCTCTTCAGTAGGAAGGATTCCTCCACCTCCTGAATTTACTTGACAAAGGCACTGAACGCAAGTTCCACCTCCACCACAAGCAGATGGTAAAAAGATACCATTAGAGCTAAGAGTACTTAATAAGGTTCCGCCACCATCAACTTCAAGCTCATGCTCGCCGTTAATTGTGATCTTAATTTTTCCTGCCGGAGAAATTTTCGCCTTTACAAATAATAATAAGCTTACTAACAATAGAATAACTATTGTGAAAACTACTATTGTGATTAATATTACTGGTCCCATTTCTAAGTATTAATTTTCTTCTGAGTTAATATCGTAAACCATTGTCGTTTCATCAGATTCTGATTCAACTTCAACTGCACCTGTTTCACTAGTTGTACCAGGCTCGTCTCCACATGATTCTTTTTCAGCTTCAGCATAGTTTAATCCTGAGAAGCTCATGAAAGCGATTCCCATTAAACCTGTTGTAACGAAAGTGATTCCTAAACCTCTCATTGGAGCAGGAATATGCGAGTACTTGATTTTTTCTCTAATAGCTGCAATTGCAACAATTGCTAAGAACCATCCAATACCTGAAGAGATACCGAAGTTAGTTGCTTCACCAATTGTAGAGTATTGTCTTTCTTGCATGAATAATGCACCACCAAGAATAGAACAGTTTACTGCGATAAGTGGTAAGAAGATTCCCAATGCACCATAAAGCGCAGGAGCGAATTTCTCAACTAGCATTTCAACCAACTGTACAATTGAGGCAATAACCGCAATGAACATGATGAATGAAAGGAAACTTAAATCCATATCAGCATAAGATGGATCAATCCATGTTAATGCTCCTTCTTTAAGAACGTAGTTTTCAAGTAACCAGTTAACTGGTACAGTAACTCCTAATACGAAGATTACTGCAGCACCTAAACCAACTGCTGTTTTTACAGTTTTAGATACAGCCAAATAAGAACACATACCTAAGAAATAGGCGAAAATCATGTTCTCAGAAAAGACTGCTTTTAGAAATATATTAATGTGATCTACCATGTTTTATTTCTTAATGTTCTTCAATTAATTTTGTATTTCTTGCTCTTTGGATCCAAATGATGATTCCAACCGCGAATAGTGCGAAAGGTGCAAGAATGATAAAGTTGTTATCCATATAACCTACAGAGTAAGCTCCTGTTCCTTCAATTCTATCTCCGAATAGTGTCATTCCGAAGAATTTACCTGAACCGAAGATTTCTCTGAACACAGAAACTAATACTAAGATTACACCATATCCGACTGTGTTACCAATTGCATCCAATAAAGAAGGCCAAGGTTTGTTCGCCATTGCGAATGCCTCAAAACGTCCCATAATGATACAGTTAGTAATAATCAGTCCTACGAATACAGAGAGTTTCTCTGCTACATCAGGCATAAATGCTTTCAGTACTTCGTTTACGATAATTACTAATGATGCAACAACTACTAGCTGAACGATAATTCTAATTCTTGAAGGAATTAGGTTTCTCAACATTGAGATAATCATGTTACCAGCTCCCAGTACGAAAAGTACTGAACCTGTCATTACTAATGCTTGCTCGATAGATACTGTAATCGCTAATGCTGAACAAATACCAAGTACCTGAATAGTTACTGGATTGTTATCATCAAGCGGCTCTACTACCAACCTCTTGTTCTTCTTAGAGAACAAAGGTTCTTTTGGCGCTTTTACTTTTTCGCTCATACCTTAACCTTTAAAATATTTAACGTAAACCTCTAGGGTTCTATTAACCATCTCTTCAACACCTTTAGAAGTAATTGTTCCTCCGGTGATTCCATCTACTTTTCCGTTTCCAACTTCTTTACCTGTTCCATCTTTCACAGATTTGATTCCGCCAGAGATTTTTTCTCCTACATATTGTGTGTAGTAGAACTCTTGCTTAATCTCAGCACCTAAACCAGGTGTTTCTGTTTTGTGATCGAAAGTTGCTCCGTAGATTGTTTCTTTATCGTCATCAACTGCAATATATCCCCAAATTGGTCCCCATAGTCCTGAACCTACAACTGGAATGATATATTTTTTCGCACCATCAACTTCAGCTACATATAAAGGATAGTCTCTATCACACCATGATAGGTTCTTATCTCTGTATTGTTTCTTGATGTCTACATCAAATGCTTCAAGGTCTCTTTCTTTTCCGTCAGATCCGATTACTACACACTCATCAACTAAGATGTGCTTTTCGTATAGCTTCTCTGCATTTTTACGAGAGATATCAAGTGTATCGCTACCATTGATTTCTTTAGCGTTGATGGCAGCTAAAATGTCCATCTTCTTTTTGATTTCAACGTTCTTATCTTGGAATGGTTTTAAACCAATAGATATAGCTGCTAATCCAGCTCCTACTACCACAACAAGGGCGATAGCAAATATAAACGTGTATCCGTTACTGTCTTTGTTAATTGCCATAATTACGCAGCTTTAGGTTTTAGTCTTTTATTTCTTCTCTTGATGTTAGCACCAACTACGTAGTGGTCAATCATAGGTGCCATCACATTCATAAATAGAATGGCCATCATTACCCCTTCAGGGTATGCGCCATTGTATACTCTTACACAAATGGAGAGTCCTCCACCCAAGAATCCATAGATAATTTTACCGGTATTCGTTTGGGCGGCGGTGACTGGATCTGTAATCATGAATACCGCACCAAATGCGAATCCTCCAATTACTAAGTGATTCACTGCTTCCATTTGATAGTAAGGATTATCGAAACCTAAGTTTGCCAATAAACCAACTACAAATCCACCTGCGACGAATGATAACATGATTCTCCATGATGCGATACCTGTATACAACAGTAATGCTGCTCCTATTAAAATGGCAGCTACTGAAGTTTCACCAACTGAACCTGGAATGAATCCCCAGAAAGAATCCATGATAGGCCATTTTGCGGCAAAGGCTTCTGCGCTAGGTAGCGCCCAATCGGCTTTTGGACCGACAAAGGAGGCTAATTCACCAAGTTGTGTAGCTCCTGAAAATCCATCAGCTAACTGATCTTTTGGTGTTTCACTTAATCCTGACATCCATACTTTGTCTCCTGACATCATTGTTGGATATCCGAAGAATAAGAATGCTCTTGCTGTTAAGGCAATGTTCACAATGTTCATTCCTGTTCCACCAAATACTTCTTTACCAAGTACTACTGCGAAAACAGTTGCGAATGCTACCATCCATAATGGCGTATCAGCAGGAATGATTAAAGGAATTAACATCCCTGAAACCAAGAATCCCTCTTGAATTGCGTGTTTGTTTTTGATACAGAATATAAACTCAACACCCAGACCGACTGCATAGGATACAATCACTATTGGCATAACTTGGATTATTCCATAAATCAGTTTGTCTCCAAAGTGATCCATGTATGCTCCAGCTTCACCTGTTGGCACCATGTGCCAGTGACCTGTATTGTACATTCCGAATAGTAAACAAGGAATAAGAGCTGTTACTACCATGAACATGGTACGTTTCAAATCTATTCCATCACGAATATGAGAACCACGCTTAGTAGTTTCTCCTGGCGTAAATAGGAAGGTGTAAAAACCGTCCCACACTGGATGGAATTTGGCCCACTTGCTATCATGCTGTGGCTCCATCTTACGCATTAATTTCTCAATTGACTTCAATTTATTTCAATTTAAGTTTAACGAATATTATTACATACACTCTTCGAGAATGACATCAAGTCCTTCACGAATCGTTTCTTGGATATTAACTTTTGATGTACAAACGAATTCACATAAAGCGAAATCTTCAGGAGCAACCTCATAAATACCAAGGTTTTCCATTAGATCAATATCGTTATACATTACTGCTTTTGTCAAGTGCATTGGGTAAATGTCAAAAGGAAATACTTTCTCCATTTCTCCTGTCACAACAAAGTTTCTTACCTCACCGTTTAGGTTAGTATCTAAAGCATATTTTTTACTTGGCATTAACCAGTTGAAATATGATCTGTTGATTGAGAATTTGCCAATTCCAGGGCCCATCCATCCTTTAGTTAACATAAACTTAGGCTCATCACCTTCAGGAATCACAGTAACATGTGAATCATAATATCCTAAGAAACCGTCTAATTCAACTTTTTCTCCAGACAATACATTTCCTGAAATATGTCTTACGTTTCCTTCTTTAACATTGTCAGTTAAGACATCTGCCATTGAAGTTCCGATTTGTGTTTTAACGTATTTTGGCGTTTTAACTTCTGAACCAGTAACCGCGATTACTTTAGAAGTATCGAATTTACCTGAAGTAAGAACTCTACCAATAATTGCAACATCTTGAGCATTCACTGTCCAAACAACTTCACCTTTATTAACTGGGTCAATGTGATGAATTTGCGTACCAACATTACCTACAGGATGTTTTCCTGAAATTTTGTTTTGTTGAACACCTTTAGCGCCAGTAAAAACAGCATCAGGATTAGAAGTTCCTCTCATAGTAAGGTGAACTTGTCCTTTTGTTAAAGTAGCTAAGGCATTAAGACCTGCTTGAAATGCTTCGTTTTCACCATGTAAAACAAAGTCATAATCTGGTGCAAGTGGAGCAGAGTCAAAAGCAGAAATAAAAATCGCTTTTGGTTCGTCATCCGGATTTGCAACAATATCAATTGGACGCATCTTAACAAATGGCCAAAGACCACAAGCAAGCATTTTTGCTTTGATGTCAGCAGCTGAAGCTCCGGCAGTATCAATACCACCTAAGTCAGCATAAGAGTTCTCAGCATCTGCTTTGATTGTAACTGCTAAAATTCTTCGTTTTTCACCACGAACTATCTCAGCAATTTCACCAGAAACTGGTGAAGCAAACTTAACGTCTTCTTTGTATTTATTAGCGAAAATGATAGATCCAGCTTGGACCTTATCACCAACCTTTACGGCCATTTTTGGAACGAGTCCATGAAAATCAGGTGGCTTAACGGCAAAGACAGAAGAACGCTCAGCATTCGACTTAACTTTGTCGGCTTCTCCTATCAGCTTGATATCTAAGCCTTTCCTTAACTTGATAGTCCTTGACATATCGATTTTGGAATTTAGATTAAGTGGCAAATTTAATTATCTAAGTCCAAAATTCGGTCTATGAGCGGGCTAAATGATTAGTTTAGAATGATTCTAAATAAGCTAATCCTTACAAGAGGTCTTGTAAATCTTTTAGGTCGTGTATGATATGAGATTTTGTGGTCTTGTGTTCACGCTTCGGATCGAACAAAATTGTGCTAATTCCGACCTTCTGAGCTCCCATGATATCCGCTTCAAAATTGTCGCCAATCATCAAGGCATTTTGAGCTGAACATCCAGCTAAATCTAATGCGTGTTCAAAAACTCTTCGGTGGGGTTTATTGACTCCAACATCTTCTGAGCAAAGGATAACATCAAAGTATTGTTCAAGGTTTGAGCCTCCCATTTTGATGGATTGCACTTCTTTGAAACCGTTTGTGATGATGTGTAATGGGAATTTGGCTTGCAGATAAGAGAGCGTCTCATGCGTATTTGGAAAGAGATTCTTTTTGTGAGGGCCTCTTTCAACATATTTGTCGCCAATTCTTTGACCTAAGTTTGCGGCATCTGGCACTCTGAAACGTTCAAGCGTATCTGCAAATCGTCCGAAACGAACGGTGTGCTTATCAATTTTTCCTTCACGATATTTCTTCCAATACTGTCCGTTAACGGTTTGGTAAGTTGCTAAAAATCGTTCTTTACTATCAATGTGAAGTGATAATTCAAATTCTTCAAAAAGCTCACCCAAAGTTTCGTTTGAGTTCTTTTCAAAATCCCAAATGGTATGATCTAAGTCAAAGAATATGTGCTCTATATGTTTCATTGTGTAGCGTAAATCCATAAACACATAAGCGCACTATATAAAGCAGTGTTCAATAGCATTAATGGAAATGTTTTTTTCTGGTCTCCGAAAAATTTAGCACAAACAATTGAGCCAATCGGAATGGAAAGAAAGAGTGGAGCGATTAGCGTCACGCCAAAAATTCCGATTTTCATTTTTATCCAAACAATGGTTTTGTTCATTCTCGTGAAAGTCTTTTTCTTCTTGACTTCAATTCCATTATCTGCTGCCCACTTTAGTTTTTCTTCTCGTTTTTTAGCTGCTCTTCTCATCAATATTCCACTTGACCAGTAAAAGATTGACATTGAAAACCAGGCTCCGACAGTTGTCGCAATGAAGATCTGAATGATATCAAAGAATGTTGGATCAGCTGCAGCATATGCAAGCCAATGTGAGAAGAGGAATTTGAATGTTCCCATTCCGAATCCTAAGCTGATGAGTCCCCAATTTAAAATCATGATTTTTCTCCGTAGGCTAAATCTCCGGCATCTCCCAAGCCTGGAATTATATATGATTTGTCATTTAGTTCTGGGTCAATTGCTGCAATCCACATTTCGGTTCCCGCAGGTAATTCAACCATTAATCTATCTACAGCAATTTGACTTGCAATTGCAGATATAATATGAAGTTTTGAGTAATTCCCTTTAGATTTTAATGCTTCTAAAGTGAGTATCATTGATGTGCCAGTAGCCAACATAGGGTCAGCCAGAACAAGTGTCTTGCCTTCAATTGAAGGTGAGGCCAAATACTCTACAATCACCTTAACTTCTGAATCATGATCAGATTCTTCTCGGTAAGCAGAGATGAAAGCGTTTTGAGCCTTGTCAAAATAATTTAAAACTCCCTCATGCATTGATAATCCTGCTCGTAAAATGGATGCAATTACCAAGTCATCATTACATTCAACAGATTCAGAAGTGCCTAAAGGAGTAGTAATTGAAGTAGACTTGTAATCAAGATTTTTACTCATCTCATAAGCTAGTATTTCACTAATGCGTTCCATGTTTTTTCTGAAACGCATGGCATCATTTTGGACATCAACATTTCTTATTTCATTAATGAAATGGTTGAGAACAGAGTTAGATTTGCCTATTTCGTGAATCACGCTTTTCAATTATCAATTAGAAAGACGAAGTTACGGCTTATTTATTTTTGATGGTCGCGTCTTTATTGAAATTAAGAATAAAGTCCTCCGTTAAGATTTAAGGTTTGGCCTGTTAGGTAGGCTGCTTTATCAGATATAAGATAATTCATTAGCTCAGCTAATTGCTCAGGATCACCCAATTTTTTAACTGGTATGTTAGCGATTAATTGAGCTTGCATATCGTCAGGTACATCATTGATCATTCCGGCATTAAAGTATCCCAAAGCGATTGAGTTCACAGTGATATTTTTATTAGCTAATTCTTTTGCTAAAGATTTAGTTAGGCCAATTAAACCAGCCTTTGAAGCCGCATAAGCAGATGCTCCGACAAATCCTGTTTGCGCCACAATAGAAGACATGAAAATGATTCTACCAAATTGCTGCTCACGCATAAATGGTAAGGCATGTTTTGTCACCAAAAAAGGGCCAGTTAAATTAATGGCCATAGTGTCTTCCCAGCTATCTTTTTCTGCTTTCCAGCTAATTTCACTTTTGGATATTCCTGCATTGTTAAGAATGATATCAATGGTTCCGAAAGTTTTAGCAACATCTGCAATCAAGTTTTTGATATCGTCTTCTTTTCTGATGTCAGCTTGAAAACCTACAGCATTTAATGGTAAAGATTTTGGTTCGTTCTCAAAATAGTGAAGAGCTAAATTGTATTCTTTCGCGCTAAAGTATTTTGTGAGTTCTGTTCCTAGGCCACCAGAAGCGCCCATGATTAATATTGTTTTCATCCTTTTATTCTTTTCAATGTCTTGAACCAAAGCGGTAAGTTATTGATGGTGTAATTATAGTAGCTTCTGTCAGATGAGCCAAATTTTTTATAAAAATTCGCCACGCTCTCTACATCTGATCCTCCAAAATCTAATGTTTCGTAATCAGCTTTAAATTTGGTGATGGCGTGATTAATTAGGCCATACATAGCGCCTTCTTTCTTCGCTTTTTCAGAGGACGCACTTTTAAGGTAGGTCACTCTCTTTTTGTCTAAAAGGAAAAAGCCTGCACCAACAAATTCATTATTCTCATAAACCGAAATTAAGTCTCCGTGGCCAAGCTTAATGGCCGATTTCATTAAGTTTTCAAGTCTTTGAAGATCATCTTCATTGATGGAGTCAATTTTTTGGAAAGCGGTTGACTTAAAAAGGTCTAGCAATTGTTTTGGGTCTTTTTCAGATCGGTAGTCAAACTGTTTGTCTGCCTTTTTGATGAGACGCTTAGCATTCGTGCTAAACTTTAATTCTTCTCTTAAACTGAGCCATTGATTTTTACGTTCATCATTATCATCCAATATCTCTTTGTTGGAGTTTCTGAACTGAATGGCTTTGAAGTCTTTCGATAAAAACTCTAATGCTTCTTTCCAATTAAACTCATTGCCGAAAATGTCAATTTCTCTTGTAAATTGGGCTTGATACATTTGTTTTACACCTAGCTTATTGTTGTATGCGATAGGTACAATAGTGTTGTAATCGTCAGAGATTATTGCTCCCCAATTCTTTGCACAGGCATCTAAATACCAACTGTAGCAAAAGATATTTTCAATATTGCTTTGGGCTATTTTAGCATCCCAAATTACAGTGTCGATATGTGCTCTCTCAATGAACTTCATTATAGATTGAGATCAGCAAATGTTTTGAATTGGTGAGCGGATTTATTTGCATTAATAAACTTCTCTAATTGTTTTAATGCGAATAGTGTGTTGGCTTTTGGGTGACCAATGATCACCATTTCTTCAAAACCTTTTTTCGCATTTGATTTCAGAACTGTATTCAATTTCGTAACGAAATATCCATCAGCTGAAGCGCTTAGGTTCATGCCTTTTGTGAGCATCTTTTTTCTTAATCCCGGAGAAGACATTGGATAACCATCTCCAATTGGTTTGTGCTGAGACGGTTTTAATCTTCCGAGTATAAATAGTCTCCAAAAGAATAGGGGACTGTACTTGTAGTTCGAAATCGGGTACTCCCAAAAGTTGCCGTTTGCATCTTCTTCAATAAGGTCAGATGAGAATTTCCATTTTGATTTGGCAGGGCTGTTTGTGAAATCGTAGTAATAATTTCCTGCTGTGAATTTTCCATCTGGGAACACAGTTGAATCTAAAGTGATCCCAACTTCTTTAAATACCTTTTGAACTCTATTGAATGGTTGTAGGCACCATCCGCCGGCCCTGTATGAGCTTACTTTTTTACCTGTCGTATTTTCAAGAATAGATTTATATTCTTTTACAATTCGAACAATATCTTCGTCAGAGAAGTCATCCAGCTTATATCGGTCTGTCTTCATAATCCACTCGTTCCCATTGTGCGTGCAATCTTCCCAATGAGGATGAATATGTAGTTGGCAGTCATGCCCTTCAGACACTAAAGTTTTGATTTGATTAAAAACCGCTTCGTGTTCGCTTTTTACTTTCGGGAATTGATCTTTGTATTCAATCAGTTTCTTGAGATAGCCCGTGTCTATGAAAAAGACCATTTTGGCTCCAGTTCTTTGAGCGATTTCTCTAAGCTGATTGGTTGGTTGAATAATACATTTCTCTGCTGTTCCGGTAGGTTCACCGAAAAACAATTCGTAGTCGTACGTGAGAAATATTTGCATTGAGTCTACTGTGCTTCTAGTTCATTCATGAACTTTTCAGCCAATTCTTCAATACTTAACGAGATATTTTCAATTCTATTTTCTGCATCTGGTCTCATTTCTGATTCTGGGAACGCATCAATGAAATCTTGGTAGGCAACTTTTGCAGCTGTAGTGTCTCTCAAATCCAAATCTAAATGAGAAGCTTTGACATACATTACAGATTCCATTCTGTTATAATCAGGATAATCTGTGATGATTTGATTTAGAATGTTCACGCTCTTCTCAGGCAATTTGACTGCTAATGAAAAGTCTGATGCTTTCAATAAGTAATCTGGAGCTTCAGGATCGTCAGGAAATGAATTAGCGAAATCTTGGAATTTTGTGATTGCTTCTTTTAGAAGTTCTTCATCAGGAGCTTGTGATTCTCCAATTCTTGCTTCAACATCTTGAACGGCAGCTAATGATTCCTCATAAGTGAGTGCTTTCTCAAGTCCGTCTTCTTGTTCGTCATACACAGTGTCATCTTCACCTGAGCAAGAAAACAAAAACAATAGTGCCGCAAATCCTAATAAACTTAATCCTTTCATTATCGTTTTCCTTTCTTTTTTGCAGGGAATTTCATTCTGTATTTAACTTCAACATCTCCCTTTGAAATGTTAGTTAGTTTCTTTTTAAGTAATCTCTTTTTAAGCGGACTTAAATGATCTGTAAATAGAACACCATCTACGTGATCATATTCATGTTGAATGATTCTGGCTGCATAGCCATTATATTCTTCTTCATGAAATTCCCAGTTCTCATCAAAGTATGAAATTTTGATATTTGGTTTTCTGAAAACATCTTCTCTGATAGTAGGGATACTCAAACATCCCTCAGCAAAAGCCCATTCTTCTCCTTCTTCTTCTTCAATAATCGGATTGATAAAAACTTTTTTAAAGTTTTCTAGTCCTGCTGCCATTGGGTCAGGCTCTTCTCCTTCTTCTACTTCAGCAAAAGGTGAAGCATCCACAATAAAAAGTCTAATTGACTTATCAATTTGAGGTGCAGCCAAACCTACACCATTTGCTTCATACATGGTTTCAAACATGTTTTCAATGAGCTTGTCTAGGTCTTTATATTTTTCGTCAATTTCGTCACCCTCTTTTTTTAAAATCGGGGATCCGTATGCGACTACAGGTAATATCATACTACAAAAATAAGTGAAATATTAAAAATGGCCACTATTAGCGGCCTTACTTTAGGATATTTTCTATTTGTCTAAGCTTTAATCTTTGATGTATGGGTAGTCAATTTTGGCTAAAAACAATCCTCTTGCCGGAACACTTTGACCTGCTTCAGAGCGGTTTTTTGAATCAAGGATTTTCTCAAATTCTTCATTAGACAATTTCCCTTCTCCAATTTCAACCATGGTTCCCACAATAGCTCGTACCATATTTCTCAAAAACCTGTTTGCGGTGATGGTGAAGATGTATCCCTTATCTGATTTCACCCAGCCTGCATTGGTAACATTACAATTGAAATTATTGACTTCAGTTTTAACTTTGCTAAAGCATTCAAAGTCTTCATGTTTTAAGAGTGACAAGCAGGCCTCATTCATCTTACTTACATCTAACTCTCCATGTCTTTCCCATGAAACATTTTGGATGAAAGGGTCTTTGTTTTGGTGGATGAAATAATGATAAGTTCTCTTCTCGGCATCAAATCGAGCATGGGCATCCTTCTCAACACCAAGAATATCATGAACAACTATGTCTTTTGATAACATGCTGTTCAACTTGAATTTGAGCTTTTCATTAGAAACTTCAAAAGGGATGTCGCAATGGGCATAATAATCAGATGCGTGAACGCCAGTGTCGGTGCGCCCGCAACCGGTTATCTTGACTTCGTTATTGCCGTTCAGTTGAGTGAGAACTCTTTCAATTTCAGCTTGTACGGTCGGTTCATTTGGTTGGATTTGCCAACCGAAAAAATTCGTTCCTTTGTAAGCCAATTTGATGAATACACGACCCATATTGGCAAAGATAGAAAACCATCCTAATTAATATTTGTAAATGAAGAAAATTGGCTTAATGTCTGATACGCACGGATATGTTGACCCCAAGGTCTTTGATTATTTCAAAGAGGTGGATGAAATATGGCATGCCGGAGATGTTGGTGAAATTGATGTCATAGAGAAGTTAGAAGCATTTAAACCAGTAAAAGGAGTTTACGGAAATATTGATGGGCATGAAGTTCGGGCAGCCTGGCCAAAGTATCAAAGGTTTATGTGTGAGGAGATGGAGGTGTTAATGACTCATATTGGCGGAAAGCCCTACAAATACACTAAAGATTCTTTGCCTGAATTTGAGAAGAAAACACCTAACATTTTTGTTTGCGGTCATTCTCATATCCTCTTAGTACAATTTGATAAAAAGATTCAGGCCTTATGGTTGAATCCTGGCGCATGCGGATATAAAGGCTTTCATAAAACCAAGACCTTGTTGCGTTTTGAAGTGCACGGCAAGGATATAAAAAATATGGAAGCCATTGAGCTTGGACCACGAGTTAAGCCCGACCCGATCATTTCAGACAATCTTTTTGAGAAGTGATTAAATAAAATTAGATTTATCTCGTTATTAGAAAATATGAAAAGCATCCTCCTAACTTTTTCAATTGTATTGACCTCACTTTCATTTGGTCAGCAAGGAGGTTTGCACACTTTTCAATTTTTAGATCTTGATTTTAATTCGCGTTCAATGGCATTGGGAGGAGACTTCATAGCGTTGAAAGATGGAGATATTGATTTGTCGGTTGCTAATCCGGCAAGTATTACTTCATCAATGGACAACAAGATTTCTTTAAATCACTTTGTTTATCCTTCAGGAATAAACTATGGGCAGTTAGCTTATGCGAAAAACTTTGAAAAGGTTGGGACATTTGTGGGGCATTTGAGATATGTCAATTATGGTAAGTTTACAAGAACAGACGAGACTGGAACTGAACAAGGTAGCTTCACTGCTGGTGATTACGCATTAGGTGCAGGGTATTCTCATGAACTCAACAAATACTTTTCGATTGGAGCTAACTTCAACATGCTCTTTTCACACTATGAAACTTATACTTCTTTTGGTGTTGGAGTGGATATGGCGACTATTTTTCATGATGAGAAATCAAATATTACAGCTTCTTTGATTGCAAGAAATATTGGCTATCAAATAAAAGGGTTTACCAAGAGTAATCATGAGGCCTTACCAATTGAAGTTTTGGCAGGAATCTCTTACAAATTTCACCATGCTCCTTTTAGATTGAGTTTAATGGGGACAGATTTAACGAATTGGGATTTAACTTATAATGATCCAACTTTGGTTCCGACTGTTGATCAATTAACAGGTGACACCATTGCTGTTCCAAGAGCAAGTTTCGTTACCAAACTAGCCTACCACACCAATTTTGGGGTTGAGATTTTACCTAATGAAAACTTCTTTATTAGAGCTGGATTTAACTTTGGAAGAAGAAATGGGTTGGGGGTAGAGAACAGAAAAGGTGCCTCAGGAATTTCATTTGGTTTAGGTTTGAAAACCACCAATTTTGTTTTCAATTACGGAATTTCATTCTACTCGGCGGCGGGTATATCCAATTCTTTCGGAATCACTTATCAAGTGGGAGGCAAACGGACGAAGCGAAAAACTGCCCAAAAAGAGTAACAAATTAGCACAATCACGTATAAAAAGGTATAATCCTTGCTTTATATTGTTTGATGCGATTTTTAACCTTCATATTTTTTATTTCAATTGCTTTCATTGGTAATGCTCAAAGACACAGTCTCGCAGGAGTGTGGCAAGGAATTATCTATAATCAAGGTGAGAAGGTTAAAGAGGGGGAGGCTTTTTGGATAGATCTCAAAATTGATGTGGCTAATGAAACTTTTGAGGCAGAAAGTAGGGTAGAGAAGCCTTACAAAGAATATTTCGCCTATAAACGTGTTCAGGGATCTGTGCTCTCTGATTCGTCGATTCATTTTAAAGAAACAAACATTCGAAAAAAGAAAGAGACCAGTCAGCAGATTTGGTGTTTGAATGAGGGTGATCTGATTTACAACAAAGAAACAGGATACTTAGAAGGTGAATGGAGATCAACTGACTGTAAACGACAAGCTGGTAGAATCATATTGTTTAGGTCTCAATATAAGTTGAGTAAAACTGATTCTGCAAGTCTTTATCATTCTTGGTTTGATAATTTGGTGGGAGATTTAAAAAGAGGGTGGAAGGCCTATTATGTACGAGACGCCGAAATGCGAAATTTTCAATTTGTACCTGTATATTTCGACCATGATATGGATGACTTAAAGGTAGATTTTGAGCCTTATTTAAAACAAATGGTAAAGATCGTGAAATCGCATTCTGACCTCAGAATTAAAATTATTGGTCATACAGATTCGAACGGAACTGATGAATATAATGTAGGATTATCTCAGAGAAGAGCTGATAGGGTAAAGGCCTTTATCGTTTCTCAAGGATTGAAAGAAGATAGAGTGATTATTGAGTTTCGAGGAGAAAAAGATCCGGCAACATCAAATGCCACAAGTGAAGGAAAGACTTTGAATAGAAGGGTAGACTTTGAATTTATTTAGAGCTGATAATTGCTCCCTTTTTATATTCTATAGTTGATTGTGTTCCGTCTGGCTCCCAATACTTCCATTTTCCTTCAGGTAAATCATCTTTTACTTTTCCAGATTCTTTCGGCTTTCCATTGTCATAGAATTTTTTCCAAGCTCCTTCTTTTTTACCGTCTTTGTAAACTCCTTTAGCTCCTAGCTCTCCATTTTGATGGTAAAACATAAAAGGACCGTTTAGCTTTCCGTTGGTCATGGTTCCTTCTTGCATTAAGGTGCCATCTTTGTAGTACTTTTTCCATGATCCGTTCAACTTCCCATTCTCATAATTCTCTTCAGCATAAGTACCGTTCTTCGATTTTTTAGTGAATTTTCCGTCTGTAGGTGGCGTTTCAATTTGTTCAGGCGATTCTAGTTTTTTCAATTCATTCTTTTCAATCTTAGTTTGATTGGTGATTTTGTTCGTTTGGTTTTTAGAAGTGTCTTTTTGCAATTCATTAACCGAGGTAAGAGAAACTAGCTTTTCTGCCTTGATGACCTTTTCAGGTGTTTTTTTAATTTCTGTATCCGAAGAATATTCCCTTTTAACAAGTTGGCCTTTTTCAAATACTAGATGAGATTGCTGTTTGCCAGTTTCATCATAACTAAAAAAGTCTCCATGCTTAACGCCTTTATCAAAATACTGGATAGTTGAGATTTGACCATTAGGATGATATGAGAGGGCTTTGCCATGAACTTTATCGTCTAAGTAGTTCGTTTCAGAGTATAATGTCCCGTCTTCTTTCCAGGCCTTCGCTAAACCATTTTTCTTTCCGTTTTTGAATGTCTCGGTTACTTTGAATCCGTCAGAAGTGTAAGTTTTCTGTTCTTGCCCTATTACTACAAATGTGAAAAGACTTAAGAGTATTGCTAGAATTGATTTCATTTTGACTGCCTAATTTGGTTTTAAGTTAATCAATTTTTATTCCAAAAACTTGAGTAGCGTTTGCGATTTTCTTTCGGTTTCTTCCCATTCTTTTTCGCAATCTGATTTTGCGGTTAGCCCTCCGCCTAAATACAAGTGGACTTTGTTTTTGCCAACTTCCATACATCTAAGATTGACAAATGCTACAGGGTTTTTGAAATTCAAAAGAATGTATCCTGTGTATAATTGTCTGTCATGGTTTTCGGTATTCTGAATGAGTGCCATGGCATCTTTGGTAGGAATGCCACAGGTGGCAGGTGTCGGGTGAAGATCGCTAATGGTTTTGAAAAAAGAAGAACGATTGGTGTAATCAGCTGAAATAGTTGTTTTCAAATGCTTCACGATTCCGTTATTCACATCATTTGGCCCATCTATTTGATGATTTTGAAAACCATTTTCATTCAGAACATCAAGAATATAATCTGTTACGAATTGTTGTTCTTCTCTTTCTTTTTCTGACCAAGATTCAGATTGCAGAACTGTTCCGGCTAAACTCACAGTCTTTATCCTTAATTGATCTGATTCAATCAACAGTTCTGGCGTTGCTCCCATCCAGCATCCAATTTCAGGAGATGAAAGAATGTAATTGAAAGTGGAGTTGTATGTTTTATTTAGACCATCAAAAATCTCTAAAGGGTCTTTATGGTTTTCAACTTCTTTAATTTTAGAAAGAACTACTTTTTTGACTTCACCGGCCTTCAGAGATTCATGTAAATCGTTAAAAGCAGTTTCGTAAACTTCTTTAGAGGTGTGATTGTTTTTGAGTTGAGAATAATGAATATTGATCTCTTCTCTAGAGCATTTTTGCAAATTGTTAAGAACAAGCATTTCGCTCGACGAAAAATTGCAAAGCACGATTGTGTTTGCTTCCAGCGGACTTTGGTTTTGAACTTTTGTTAGCTCGGCTGAATAGTAATTGATCTCTGATTGACCCGGAAGACGATATGCGAAATAGCTTTTGATGTTAGATTATTTTTGGGTAACCATTACAGTTAATCTCCCTGTGCAAACTAATTTATTCTCTTCGTCAGTTATATTAACCTGCCAAATATGTGTTCTTCGTCCGCAGTGAACTATTTGAGCTCGGCCAGTTACTATGCCTGATTTTACACCTCTTAAATGATTAGCGTTCACTTCTAATCCTACAATGTTTTCTTTTTTAATATCAACTATTAAAGAAGATCCTATTGAACCTAATGATTCAATCAGAACTGCAGATGCTCCACCATGCAAAAGACCCATTGGTTGATGCGTTCTTTTGTCTACAGGCATTGTTGCAACAATGTAGTCTTCACCTAATTCAATTGTTTTAATATCTAAAACTTCAAGAATCGTATTCTTATTCATGGCATTCACCATTTCTAAAGGAACATTCTTATTGATCATATTCTAATTATTTAGGGGCCCGTATATATAAGAACACGGCGATTATGCTAAAGATAATATTGGGTAGCCAGACCGCCAAAATTGGTGTAAACCCGACTTTAATGGCTGCTACGGATGTCATTTGCATTGCAAAAATATAGAGGACGGCAATTGCGAGACCTATGGCAATGTTGACTCCTAGTCCTCCTCTTGCTTTTTTGCTGGAAACTGAAACACCAATCAGTGTAAGTATGAAAATTGCAAAGGGAGAAGCCCAACGCTTATATTTTTCTATTTCGTAATATGGCACTCGGTCTGATCCTTTAAGCTTTTCATTTTTAATGAATGCACTGAGCTCAGCATTGTTCATGGCATCAATAACATTGTTGTTGTAAACTAGGTCTCCGACACTAAAGCTGAGCATAGTGTCAACGTTATATTCAAAAGAAAGTTCATCATGGAATTCTCCAAATCTTCTCAGTTCAAAATGATCGAAATGCCATTTATTTGAGCTACTATCACCTATTGCTCTTCCTGAATTTAGAGTGTATTCAAGTGAATCTCCATCCCATTTTTGATAATCAAAGTTGATTATCTCTCCGGTAATGGCATTGTAGTTTCTGAAGTAAAGAACTTCATCCTCTGATATGTTTGCTCTCAAATTAGAGCTACTCTTCATTGATTTATAATAGCTGGCTTCAAATTCAATTCTACTTTTATTTGAGCCTGGAAGAACGTAATTCGTCATAAGAATGGTGCCGACCACAAGAATCAAAGCCGATAGAAAATATGGCCTCAGCATTCTGTTGAAACTCACTCCAGCACTCAGTATGGGCACAATTTCAGTATCATTGGCCATCTTAGAAGTGAACCATATGACTGAAATAAAATTGATTAGATAGATGAATTGAAATCCATAAAACAAAAAGAAGTTCGTGTAGTAAACGAAAACAATTTTGCTCCAAGGTGCGCCGCCAGCCAAGAAATCATTGATCTTTTCAGAAAGGTCAAAGACCGCAGAAATACTCATCAATAGAATCATGATGAAAATAAAAGTTCCTAAGAACTTCTTCATGATATATCTATCGAGTTTTGTAAAAATCACTGTTTACAGTCTTTGCGCTAATTTAACAACCATTTCGTTTTTCCAAGGAGTAAACGTTCCTTCTTCAATTTGATTGCGTGCTTCATCAACTAACCATAAGAAAAATGCAAGGTTGTGAATACTCCCTATTTGCATGGCTAAGGTCTCCTTTGAATGAAACAAATGACGAACGTATGATTTAGAGTAAAATGAATCAACATAAGATGTACCATCTGGGTCAAGCGGAGAAAAATCTTCTTTCCACTTTGCGTTCTTCATGTTTAGGATACCGTTTTTGGTGTAAAGAGTTCCATGACGAGCATTTCTAGTTGGTAAAACACAATCCATCATATCAACCCCAAGAGCAATACATTCAAGAATGTTCACAGGTGTACCAACCCCCATTAAATATCTCGGTTTATCTTTTGGTAAGATTCCGCAAACTAATTCAGTTGTTTCGTAAAGTTCGTCATCAGGTTCCCCAACAGATAGTCCTCCAATTGCATTTCCTTCTGCTTCAAATGATGCAATTGTTTCAGCGCTCTTAACTCTTAAGTCCTTATAAGTTGATCCTTGTACAATCGGGAAGAGTGTTTGAGAATATCCGTATTTACCTTCAGTGGCTTTCATTTGATCCATACATCTCTTTAGCCATCTGTGCGTCATCTCCATTGAGTTTTTCGCATAGTTATATTCACAAGGGTAAGGAGTGCATTCGTCAAAAGCCATGATAATATCGGCGCCAATTACTCTTTGAATATCAACAGCTCTTTCGGGTGTGAAGAAATGAGAGCTTCCGTCAATGTGTGACTTAAAGTTCACACCTTCTTCAGTAATTTTTCTAGTTCCCGATAATGAATAAACTTGATATCCTCCACTATCAGTAAGAATTGGCTTTGTCCAGCCATTGAATTTATGTAATCCACCAGCTTTTTCAATTACCTCTAATCCTGGTCTTAGGTATAGATGATAGGTGTTTCCAAGGATGATTTGTGCCTTAATATCTTCAACCAATTCATGTTGATGAACAGCTTTTACGGTTCCAGCAGTTCCTACAGGCATAAATATTGGAGTTTTGATTTCTCCGTGATCTGTAGTAATAGTGCCCGTTCTAGCTTTAGAATTAGGGTCTGTTTTTTCTAGAATAAAATCCATTTGTTGATAAAAATAAGGAGAGCAAATATAGGGCTTATAAATACTTCTGACCTTAGCAAAAGAATTAAATGAACTTCTTGCCTAAAATAGAATTTGATGCCATTGGCATTGTCTTTTTGATTTTTTGCTTTGCAATCTTTCTTCAATTACTGCATTTATTTGTGTTTCACTGCAGATTGTTGTTTCATAAAAAGAAGACGTCTGAGGTAAAAATGGAGCCTGTAACGGTTATTGTGTGTTCAAGAAACGAAGAAGATAATCTATTCAAAAACCTTCCTAAAGTGCTTGATCAAGATTATCCAAAGTTTGAGGTGATTGTTGTTAATGATCAAAGTGTAGATGATTCAAGACATATCGTGAGGGCGTTTCAAGAGAAATATCCAAACTTAAAATACATTGAGCTAGAGCGAAACAAGCATAGAAAGTTCGGAAAAAAAGTGCCATTAACAGTTGGAATCAAGGGAGCGTCATATGAGCGTTTATTAATGATTGACGCCGATTGTTTTCCGAATTCTAATCAGTGGATTAAGCAAATGATGAGTAATTACTCTGAAGGCAAAGAAATCGTTATTGGATATGGGCCCTACGAAAAGAAGAAAGGTTTTTTAAATAAGTTGATCCGTTTTGATACAGGAAGTATTGCAGCAACTTATTTGAGTTTTGCAAAGTCCGCCAAGCCGTATATGGCAGTGGGGAGGAACTTTTCATATTTGAAGTCAACCTTTTTTAAGGTGGATGGCTTTAAGAAGCATTATCACATTCAAAGTGGAGATGATGATCTTTTTATGCAAGATGCTGCGCGAAGAAAAAATGTCGGAATCGAAATAGATGAAGAGAGTTTCGTGTATTCACATCCAAAAGAGTCATTCCGTTCATGGGTTAAGCAAAAACAAAGACATTTTACAACCGCTTCAAACTATCGACTTATTAACAAACTCCTATTAGGAATATTCCCGGCCAGCATGATTTTGATGTTCGCTTCTTTAGTTATTTTGCTTATTAGTTTTGAGTGGAAGTTATTTGTGTTGGCTCTTTTATTAGTCCGATACCTCTTTTATTGGTGGATAAACGGATTAATTTTCAAGAAACTGAACGAAAAAGATTTAATTCTTTGGTTCCCGTTTTTTGAGTTGATACATTTTATAATTATCCCATTCATTTATTATTCAACAGACCGAAGAGAACCAGGTAAATGGTAAAAAAAGGAAGTAACTTATCAGACAAAGGAAAACGAGATTTAGGACTCGTAGAAAAAGCTCTTAACGGAGATCAAATGGCCTATGGTGGTTTGATGGAGATGTATAGAGAGTCAATTTATTTCATGATGCTCAAAATGGTGAGGTCAGAAGATGATGCTGAAGATTTAACTATTGAGGCATTTGGTAAGGCTTTTAATCGTTTACATCAGTATTCTCCTTCGTTTGCCTTTTCAACTTGGTTGTTCAAAATTGCTTCAAATAATGCTATTGATTTTATCCGTAAAAAGAGAATCAAAGTCACTTCAATGGATTCGGCATACACGAATGATGATGGTGTTACAGTAGGTATTGATGTGAGTAGCGAGGCTAAAGATCCTGCTGAAGAGACCATGCATTTGCAAAAGGTTGAGATGATGCGAGAGATCGTTAAAAAATTGAAGCCTAGGTATAGAGATCTAATTGAGAAGAGATATTTTGAGGAGCTTTCTTATGAAGAGATTGCGAAAGACATGGATTTACCTTTAGGTACTGTTAAAGCTCAACTCTTTAGAGCTAGAGCTTTCTTAGCTGATATGATGAAGCATACCAAGGATACTATATAAGCTTCACTAAACTTCTTGAATAATTGTTCATTGCTAATTCTTAGTTGTAATTTTGCACTATGGTTACCGTAGATATCATTTTTAAATACTTTCCGAACCTTACTGAAGATCAAAAGCAAAAGTTTACTGCGCTTTATGATGTTTATAAAGAATGGAATGATCAGATTAATGTCGTTTCTAGAAAAGACTTTGATTCTTTTTATGAGAAGCATGTATTGCATTCATTAGGAATTGCTGAGGTAATTCAATTTCAAGCAGGTACAGATGTTTTAGATGTCGGTACCGGAGGAGGATTTCCAGGTATTCCGTTAGCAATTATGTATCCTGAAACTGATTTTTACTTGGTTGATTCAATCGGGAAGAAGATTAAGGTGGTAAACGGCGTTAAAGAGTCTTTAGGTTTAGAGAATGTCTTTGCCGGACAAAAGAGGGCAGAGGAGTTGAAGCAAAAGTTTGATTTTGTTGTTAGTCGTGCTGTTACTCAAATGCCAAAGTTTATTCCTTGGGTGCAAGATAAATTCAAGAAAAAAGGCCAAAACGGTTATCCAAATGGCATCCTCTATTTAAAAGGAGGTGATCTAAAAGATGAACTTAAATCTGTTACTCGATATAAAGAGATTATAGAACTTTCAGACTTCTTTAAAGAAGAATTCTTTGAAACTAAGAAGGTGGTATACGTGAAGATGTAGTTTTCTACTTTGCGTCAGCCGCTTTCATTTCAGCAACTTTTTTCTTTCTAGCTTCACCTTTAAGGTATTTACCTTCCCAGAATAATTTGTCGCCTACTTTTTTTCCGTCTTCGTTATAAAAAATCCAGAAGCCATGTTTAACTGCATACTTGTATCGGCAAATTTTCTTGAGTTTCCCGTTCGGATGGTAGTGTTTCACCATTCCGTGTAGGTTTCCATCTTTATAATTTCCTTCAATTTTAAGTTTCATGTTTTCATGATACTCTTTGAATTCTCCGTTCAGTACACCTTTGTTGTAATATTCATAACGAGCAACTGGTAATTTACCTTCTCTTGGCTGATAGTAATAAACCGTTTGTCCATGTTGTTTACCATTTTCCCAGTTCTCTTGGTAGCTGATGGTTCCTCTATCATCAAAGTAAAGCCAAATACTATCTTTCTTCTGGTTGATGTACTTTCCTCTGGCCATTAAATACCCTGAGGTATGAAACATCTTTGATCTACCTAATTTTCCATCATTTGAAAAGTGGATAATGGCTTCACAAGTTCCGTTTTCACGGAAATAGGTGAATTTACCATAAGGTTTATCGTCTTTAAATTGTCCGGTATATTTGAATACCTTGACATTATCATACTTCTTTTTCCACTCTCCTTGCTTGCGTCCTTGGCTATCAACTTTATTGATATCACCTTGTGCAATCATAGGTGTGGCAAAGATTAATGCGAGTAATATGAAAGCTGTTTTAATCATCTGATTAAGTATTGTTGGTTAGTTGTTTTGCTACGGTCTGCAAATTATCAAAAATATAATCCGCTTTTGTTGATACGTTACCAATTGTTGTCAACATTATTGTTTTCATTCCCAATTTCATACCAAATTCAATATCTGACTCTGAATCTCCTATCATTAGGCACTTATTAAACTCAATATCAGGGAAGTCTTTTTGGGCGTGAAGCCCCATTCCTGTTCCTGGTTTGCGGTAGTTTGAGCCATCTTTGACCAATTGCGGAGCGAAATAAAATTTTTCAACCTTGCCGCCCTTGTCTTCAAAGATGTTATTCATGTAGCCATGAATGATTTCAAGATCATTCTCATCCATCATTCCTTTTCCTATGCCTTGTTGGTTAGTTACCACCACAATGCGCTTAAATATGCCATTAAATTTCGTGATTGCTTCTGGAACTCCCTCTAAGATTGAAAGTTCATTAAGTTGCTTTACGTAATCATCTATCAATCTGTCATTGATTACGCCATCTCTATCAAGAAATAAGGTCCAACTCTTGTCAATATTTAATTCAGTGATTGGTTTATAAATGTCTTTTTGAAATTGAGCATAATCTTCGGGTATCCCAATGTCCATGAAGTATCCTTTTGATTTCACAGCAATCAACTGACCAGTTCTACTTAAAGGTGTTAGTACTTCCTCTTCAAACGAAAAAGAAGTTTTAGAAATTGATGAGAATAAGTTTTTGTGGATACAGTAAGTCCCTCCATTTATCCACCCTGATTCACAGAATTTCTTTTCATTAAAGTTTGTGATGACGTCAGATGCAGTTAGTTCAAGGGATCCGTACCTATCAAAATTATTCATCTCTTTAGAAGCCAGAACACAATCAGTGCCGTTTCGTTCTAAATCAATTAGGTTCACATCAAAGTAAGTGTCGCCATTTAAAACAAAACACTGGTCATTATCAATTTGGTCTAATGCTAATTTAATTGCGCCCCCTGTTCCTAGAGGTTCATCTTCTATAGCATACTTGATGTCCATTTGAAGATAGTGTTCACCAAAAAAATCTTTGATGAGTTCATGCTTATATCCAACTGAGAGAACAACCTTTTTGATCCCTTGCTCACTTAGGTATTTCAATAAATAGTAGATAAAAGGTTTGCCATTAATATCAGCCATTGGTTTAGGAACGTCTTGAACTACCGATTGTAGTCTTGTTCCAAATCCGCCTGCGAGAACTATGGCCTCAGAAATCATTTTTGAAAAATTTGAGCTTCAACTAATTCACAAATAATGTGTCCTACAGTAATGTGACTTTCTTGAATTCTAGGGGTGTCAGTAGATGGGATATTGATCAGTATGTCACAAAGCTCTTTCATTTGACCACCACTTTCGCCTGTAAATCCAATGACAATCATTCCGGCTTTCTTAGCTTCTTCAACTCCTCTAATCACATTAGCCGAGTTTCCTGATGTAGACAAGCCTATAAATACATCTCCTTTTCGACCCATTGCTTTTGTCATCCTTGCGTAAATCTCATTGTAGTCGTAATCGTTAGCGACTGCAGTTAAGTAAGATGAATTTACGTGAAGTGCCTCGGCATAAAGAGGTTCTCTATCCAAATAAAATCGGCCTGAAAATTCAGCCGCCAAATGCTGAGCATCTGCTGCCGAGCCTCCGTTTCCACAAAAAAGTAGTTTTCCATCTTCTTTGTAAGCCTCTACAATTAAGGCCACAGATTTCTCTATACTTTCAATCAGTTTTGAATCAGAAAGAATAGACTGCTTAACACTAATTGACTTATTTATAATGGATTTTATTTTCTCTTGCATGCCTTATATCTCTTAAACAAAGATTGTAATTATTCTTCAACCACCCAAGATTGAACTCCTTCATCTACTAATTTGAACGGGATGATTTTACCATTAAATGTTTGCAGTGCCTGTATCACCTGGTTTTTCTTCGTGCTGTCTACGTAAAACAAGATAAAGCCTCCGCCTCCAGCACCTGATATCTTACCACCTTTTGCTCCTGCCGACATAGCAGTGTTATATATAAGGTCAATCGTTTGATTGGTGATGCCGTGTGCCATCTTCTTCTTATTCTCCCAACTGCGGTTTAAAATATCTCCAATCGCACTTAAGCTGTTCGATTTTAGCTGCTCTAGTAGGTCCAAAGCTTCTTTCTTTATCTCGTGGGTTGCAAGAATAGAATCTTCATTGTTTGATTCTACATTTTGCATTTGGGTTTCAATTATTATGGCTGAATCTCTTCTTTGTTCATTGTAGAACAATATTAGATTAAACTCTAATTCATTTTTACAAGCAGTGGAGAGCTCAATTGGTTCTATCAGAACTTCTCCTTTGGTAGTAAAGCTTAAAAAGTTTGTTCCACCAAAAGATGCCGCATATTGATCTTGTTTACCACCTGCCATGTGGAGCTCTTTCCTCTCAATGACAACAGCCTTTTCAGCTATTTCTTGCTGACTTAGTTTTAACTCTAAGAGCTCGTTGAATGCCGCAATAATAGAGACTAAAATGGTAGATGAAGTTCCAAGACCACTTCCTGTTTGTACATCCATTTCATTGATCATTTTAAAGCCAAATGACTCTATTTGATACTCGCGAATAAAATGGTTGTATGCGCCAATTTGCAGAATGATATCTTTTTCTAAGGGTAGCTGTTTTGAAATTTCGAATGTTCTTACATCTCCCGTTTCAGCATTTTCAAAGGTGATTTTATCTTCGCCCGGAATGATTGTGGTCTTCGCAAAAAGACTGATTGTCGTGTTCAAAACATTGCCACCATATCTTTCAGAATATGGACTCACGTCAGTTCCACCACCGGCCAAACCAATTCTAAAGGGAGCTCTACTTTTTACGACTTTCATTTATAAAGAATCAAGGCTGTCACACAGCTTACTCCACTCAAAACGCTTTTTTTCGTCTTTTATGTTGTTTTGATATGATTGAATTTTATCTGATTGACAAATAACTAATAAACTCTTAGCGATATCGTCAATGTTGTTTTCGCATACTTGACCAACTAAATCATGTTTCACCATGTTCGAAAGGTCTCCAACATTGGTCACTAACATTGGTAACTCCATTGAGTAAGCGATTTGTGTTACCCCTGATTGGGTAGCAGTCCTGTAAGTAAGTGCTAGAAAATCTGCAGCTGAAAAGAAAAACGTAACGTCATCATTCGGTATGAAAAGATCTTTTCGTACAATTCTATCATTCAGGTTTTTTGCATCTATGATTGATTGGTAATCTTCCCAATTGTCATATGATTCGCCAGCAATGATTAGTTGGTGATTTGGTATTTGATCTTTGATTTTGTCAAAGGCTTCAATCAATAAATCAACCCCTTTATATTTTCTTATTAATCCAAAAGATAGAATGTAATTTTTAGAGCTATCAAGTTCTAACTTGTCACACGCCTCTTGCTTAGAGATTCTTTCTCCGTAAATATCGAACAGTGGGTGAGGAGAGTAGTTGATAGGTTTGGTGATTTTGAAAACATCTTTCAATTGCTTGATTCCTTCTTGGGCCATCACAATAAAGCCGTCCATCTTTTTAAAAAAGTATTTAGAGAACATTTTGTCACCCATTCTTTTCTCATGAGGAATCACATTGTCAACCAAACAAACGACCTTATTTGTTTTGGATTTTCCCAGTTTTGCAATGGTTCCAAGTGCAGGAGCCATAAAGGGTAGCCAATAACGAATGATTGTTTTGTTTGCTCCTGATTTTTTCAGTTGCCTTCCAACCTTCATCCAATTGAATGGGTTGATTGACGAAATCTTTCTATGAATTGTTAAGCCCTCAGGAGCGGCCGTACCTTCATCTAAATATTGTGATTTACCAGGGAAGATGATTTTCGGATACATCATTTTGAATGTCCAAACTTCAACATCAGCTCCTCTCTTAAGATATTCCTGTGCTAATCTGTCAGAGGTCGCAGCAATTCCTCCTCTATAAGGGAAGGCAGGCGCAATAATGATGATTTTTTCAGCAGACATGCCTTCTAAATCTCCTTTTCTATTAAGTAATTATTTCGGGTAGAAGAGCTTCTCCCGATCAATTCGGCGATAAATCCTGCAAGGAAAAGTTGAGTTCCAATAATCATTGTTACCAAGGCAATGTAAAACTCGGCTCTCTCAGCTAGTAATCGAGAACCAGTGTCAATGAATAGTTTGTAAACAATTAACCAAGTTGTAATCGCTCCTCCAATAAAAAAGAAAATGGAACCAATTAAACCAAAAAAGTGCATTGGTTTTTTTCCAAATCTAGTGATGAAGGTGATGGTGAACATGTCCAAAAACCCGTTCACAAAGCGATTCATTCCAAACTTTGTTTTACCGTACTTTCTTTCTTGATGTTGTACAACCTTTTCGCCAATCTTTCCAAATCCGGCGGCTTTAGCTATAACCGGAATGTATCTGTGCATCTCTCCGAATATCTCAACCGACTTAACGACTTCATGACGATATGCTTTAAGCCCACAATTCATATCATGCAATTTAATGCCTGACATCATTCTGTTTACACCATTGTATAATTTCGTAGGAATAGTCTTTGTTAGCGGGTCGTATCTTTTCTTCTTCCATCCAGAAACTAAATCAAAACCATCTTCGTTAATCATTTTATATAATTCTGGAATTTCGTCAGGAGAATCTTGAAGGTCGGCATCCATAGTGATGACTACTTTCCCTTTTGTAGCTTGAAAACCAACATGAAGTGCAGCAGATTTACCATAATTTCTTTGAAATTTGATACCTCTCACTTGAGTGTTTTTTGCCTGTAAAGATTCTATTACCTCCCAAGATTTATCAGTAGATCCATCATTGATGAATAATATTTCGTAGGAAAAATTATTTTCAGCCATGACTCTAACTATCCAGTCATGTAATTCAGGAAGCGACTCATCCTCATTAAATAAAGGGACTACGACACTAATTTGTATGTTTTGATTTTCTTCCATTTAGGAGCTCAAAGATAATGAATCAATATAATTTGAGTATACGTGATTTCGTTAAATAAAGTTGTGCGAATCGGGTAGTAAAACTTTTTGAATATCGTTCGTTTTGTAAATCAAAAACATATTTTTTTAAATTCGGCAGCACAAAAAAATGAAAGATGGTACAATTATGTAAAAAAATAGCTGAAGCGAAATGGTTTCAAAATGCAGTGACAATTGCAATATTGGTAGCTGGTGTTTTAGTTGGTATGGCGACCTATACTGAGTTTGCTGCTGAGAACGAAGCGATTTTAGAAATCTTTAATAAGATTGTTTTAGTCATTTTTATAATTGAAGTTTTGGTGAAACTGATTGCTGAATTTCCAAAACCCTGGCTCTACTTTAAAGATGCTTGGAATGTTTTTGATTTTATAATTGTTGCCGCGGCTTTTATGCCTTTTGGTGGAAGTTCGATAGCGATTCTTAGATTGTTAAGATTATTACGTGTTCTGAAATTAATCAAGGCTCTACCTAAGCTTCAAATGCTTGTTGGTGCATTGCTTAAGTCTATTCCGTCAATGGGATATGTCTCTATTTTACTTCTTTTACTATTCTATATTTACGCAGTTGCTGGAGTTTTCTTCTTTGGAGAAAATGATCCAATTCATTTTGAAAATCTACAAACGTCAATGTTATCCTTATTTAGGGTTGTGACCCTCGAGGATTGGACTGATGTGATGTATATCAACATGTTTGGATGTGAAAACTATGGGTATGATGGAAACATGGACTTGTGCACCATGTCTACTGCAAACCCTGGTGGATCTGCATTCTTCTTTGTGTCATTCGTATTGATTGGAACAATGATTTTCTTAAACCTATTCATAGGTGTAATTATGACTGGTATGGATGAAGCTAAGGCCGAAATGGCAGCAGCAGATGAATTAGAAAAGAAAGGTTCTAATATTACAGTAGATGATCTTCAAGTCAAGCTTGAAGAAATGCAGGCAATGATAACGCAACTCAAAAAGTCAGACGATTAGTCTGTCGCGGCTTGAGTTTCAGTTTTAAGATCCATTAATACACTAAAGGCTTGTGATACCATATGCGTATCAACCACCACTGTGAACTCATTTGTAGTAGAAATTACCTCAACTAGGTTGATGCCTTCCCAGGCTATCTTCTTAAGTAAGTAATAGTATACACCGGATATTTCTGTGTTGATTTCTGGAAGCTTCATGGTAATCGAAGAAAGATTGTCCATTTCTGAAATGATAGCATCTCCTTTAAACATCCCTTTCAATTTATCTTGAAACTGAGCGTTTGTTATGATGGTAGTTTCAGAAATACCTCTAGATACCGTATAGAAGTTGTCAGAGATGTCCTTAATAGTTGAAAGAAACTTCGCCTGATCTTGTGAAATACCAATGTAGTTTGAGTAAGTAATTTTTACAAGGTTAGATCTCACAATTAAATCACCTAATTGGGCCATGAAGTTCTTAATCTTCATTTCAATTTTTTGATTTGGTCCAGGTGGCATTCTCTTAATGGCCATAATTATGGCAGAATCAGAAACCTCTTTTCCAGTAACCTTTTGGATTTCTGGATTTAACTTTCTAGCTAAAGAGCTAATGTTTATCAGTCCCTCAGCAATAGCCTCTTGAATAAAGGGCGATTGATTGATAAGACGTTCTATTACTTTACTTAATCTATCCATTGTTAATAATGTAACGTTCTGTTAAAATCTCATTACAAATATAATCATTTTAACAAAACAAAAGGGTTATGATATAAATTTGTTAAAAAAAACGGATAAAATGAAACAAACGCCTTATTATTTTTATGACCTAGATTTACTAGATGACACTCTAAATTGCTTAAAAACTAACATTAAAGCAACTAAGTTTCATGTGCACTATGCTATAAAGGCTAATCATAACAAGGAAATCTTGAAACATATTTCAAAAGCAGGATTAGGAGCCGACTGTGTAAGTGGAGGTGAAATTAAATATGCTTTAGATGCTGGATTTAGTTCAGATGAGATAGTTTTTGCCGGAGTAGGTAAGACAGATGCTGAAATTCGATTCGCATTAGAGAACAATATTGGGATGATACATTGCGAAAGCCTTCAAGAAATTGAAGTGATCAATGAAATTGCAAAGGAAACTGGCTCAGTTGCCACCATTGCTTTGAGATTGAATCCTAATGTAAATCCTTTAACTCATGAAAAAATCTCAACTGGACTAAAAGAAAACAAGTTTGGTTTAACCGCTTTAGAATTCAATGAATTATTGAAAGTTCATCAAGAGTTAAAACAAATAAATATTGTTGGTTTACACTTTCATATTGGCTCCCAAATTTCTGATATGTCAGTTTTTGTAGAATTGTGTGATCGTATTAATGAATTGGTGCCGGCCTTTGAACAAAGTATTGGAGAGCTTACTTATTTAAATGTAGGTGGAGGTTTAGGTGTAGACTATTATGAGCCGGAGTTAAATCCAATCCCTGACTTTAAGAGTTATTTTGAAGCCTTTAAAACTTGTTTAACAATTAGCGAAGAAATTCCAGTTCACTTTGAACTAGGAAGATCAGTTGTGGCGCAATGCGGTAGTTTGAGAACTCAAGTTCTTTATATCAAAAAATCAGAAACGAAGAATTTTGCAGTTTTAGATGCAGGTATGACTGAGCTTTTGCGACCTGCACTATATAATGCCTATCACAAAATTCAGAAATTAGAGGCTGTTACTTCTGAGCCATCTTTACATTATGATATTGTTGGGCCAATATGTGAATCAAGCGATTGCTTTGGCAAAGACATTCACTTGCCAGAATTGAAAAGAGGAGATATTATTACGATTAGTAGTTGTGGTGCCTATGCTGAATCCATGTCTCTCAATTATAACGGTCGTGAAAAAGTTCAAAGCATTGCACATAGCTCGAAAGAATTAATTTCAGATTCAACTCTAGTGTAGTAATTGCTTGACTCTTTGCAGATTGGCGGTTCTTTTCGTAGTCATCATTTAAGTTGAATTTAAACTCCTTCAAAGAAGGAGTTTTTTATTTCCTAAAATTGATTGTTTTAATTTGATGTCCGATTTTGAGGCTAGCAATTATATTGTTTAGATAAAGTAAGCTGACTTTGTTCTTGATTTAACTAAGCTTTATTATATTTGGGTTTCTATATTATGGCTCCCAAAATGACAAGGAAAACCATCAAATTCTCGGGTGGACAGATGAAGCTCATTCTAAGGGGTGTGCTTGTCATCAATTATCGGAAAGATCGTGAAATCACAGAAGGTGATATGCTCGATCAAAGATATATGCGCAAAGAACTAATAGGGGACATGTCGTATTACCCAATTGTTGATTTGAGTGACGGAGTAGTCACTTTTTCTGATGAGGCAAAGGCTTGGGTTGCTGTGAATAAAAAATCATCTTCAGTACGAATATGTGATATACTCCTTGTCAAAGGAGCGGTAATGAAATTCAAAGCCAGATTTTACACACTAATGTTCAAGCCAACAAATAGAACAGTGATTGTCACCTCAATGCAAGAAGCTTTAGATTTTATTGAACAAGACCGAAAAAAGAGAAATCAAAAGATTATGGCTGAAGTTCAGAAGTAAGTTTTCGCAATATCTTCAATTCCTTTTCACCTCTATTCACTATTCCAGAAGATAGTTTTTGATCAACCATTACCTCAATTGGAGGCAGAAGTTCGTTGGCTAATTCGGGATATTTTTCGCAGACCCTTCTCGCAGCAGTCATTCCAAAAGCCCTTACTGCAATAGCTTCTTCAGGATTATTAACATAGGTCATGGCCATGTCAAACAATTGACCTTCTACTTCTTCATCAATTTCAATGAATTGAAAAACTCTCATTGCCGCTCGTTTGACTGCGTCATGAGGGTTGGTTTTTAGTAGATCTAGAATCCTCTGCTCATATTTAATAAGAACTTTTTTGTCCAGGTCAATAATTTTGCCTAGAACCGCTCCAGCATTCTGTTGGATGATGGTCTCTTCGTCTATACAATAGGCTAAGATATCTTCAATTGAAGAAGGATTCTCAACACAATGTTTAGTAATTGAGTCCCAGTTCCATTTGAGATTTCTTCCTCTGAGATGTGGTTTTAAATCCATATGTTAAAATTACTCAATACGGTAATGAAACAATTACTGAATCAGATAAAAAAAATACACATCCTAAAGTCTTGAGTCTAAAATCTGGAATCTAGACTCTAATTCCTTATCTTTGTTTTCCCGAAAATTATTGTAAAAAGATGTTTGAAAATTTAACTGACAAATTTGAAAGAGCCTTTAAAGTATTAAAAGGACATGGCCAGATTACTGAGATTAACGTAGCTGAGACTCTAAAAGAGGTAAGGCGTGCATTGTTAGATGCAGATGTTAACTTCAAAACGGCTAAAGAATTTACTGTAAGAGTTAAAGAAAAGGCCTTAGGTAGAGATGTATTAACTACGATTTCTCCGGGTCAATTATTGACAAAGATTTGTCATGAAGAATTGGTTGCCTTAATGGGAGGCGAGCAGTCAGATATAAATTATCAAGGAAACCCAGGTGTTATCTTGATGTCAGGACTACAAGGTTCAGGTAAAACAACTTTTTCAGGGAAACTAGCTAATTATCTTAAAAACAAAAAGGGTAAAAATCCTTTGATGGTGGCTTGTGATGTTTATCGTCCAGCGGCAATTGATCAAATTCATGTTTTAGGAGAACAGCTTGGTGTTGAGGTTTACTCAAACAGAGAAGAAAAAAATCCGGTAAAAATTGCTCAAGAAGCAATAGCACATGCAAAAAGTAACGGCTTTAACGTAGTTATTGTCGATACAGCTGGTCGATTAGCGGTTGATGAACAAATGATGAATGAGATTGCAGACGTAAAGAATGCAATCAAGCCAACAGAGACTTTATTTGTTGTTGATTCAATGACGGGTCAAGATGCTGTTAATACTGCAAAAACATTTAATGATCGCATTGATTTTGATGGAGTTATTCTGACAAAGTTAGATGGTGATACAAGAGGTGGTGCTGCATTGTCTATCAAAACTGTCGTTGACAAACCAATTAAGTTTGTAGGTACAGGAGAGAAAATGGATGCTTTGGATGTTTTCTATCCAAACAGAATGGCAGATCGTATTCTTGGAATGGGAGATGTTGTTTCCCTTGTTGAGAAAGCTCAGGAGCAATTTGACGAAAAAGAAGCGAAGAAACTTCAAAAGAAAATTGCTCAAAACAAATTCGATTTTGACGATTTCTACAGTCAATTACAGCAAATCAAAAAGATGGGTAACGTCAAAGATTTGATGGGAATGATTCCTGGAATGGGAAAAGCAATGAAGAATGTTGATATTGATGATGATGCCTTTAAAGGTATTGAAGCGATTATTCAATCAATGACTCCAGCAGAAAGAGGTAATCCTGACCTATTAAATGGGTCTCGTAAAAAGAGAATTGCAGCAGGATCAGGAAATAACATTCAAGAAGTAAACAAGCTCATTAAACAGTTCAATGAAACCAAGAAGGTGATGCACATGATGTCAAACAAAAAGAACATGGCAAACATGATGCGTCAAATGAAAGGAATGGGTGGAGGAAAAGGACTGCCAGGAATGTAGTCTATCTTTAAGGATTGTTGATCATTAAAACTTTGTTATGTCAAGAATGAAAATTTTCAGCTCTCTTTTTTTTAGTCTTTTAATCTGCATAGCATGTTCTTCTGAAACCGAGTCAGCAACAGAAACTACTTCAAATGAGGGCGGAATCACTCAAGATTCTTTAGTTCAGAACGTTGAGAAACCTAAATTCAATCCAGAAAATATATTTGATGCTCCAATAGTTGACGAATTCGAGTTCAAAGGAGATTTAGTTTCAGCCTATTGGTGGGAAGACGAGAATCACGCCAATTATCTTATCAATTCAATTTTAAGAACAGAGGATGAGGAAGGATGGCCTTCAGCTTATCTATTTTCGTATCATTATACAAAGGTTGATACAAGTATCAAATTGTTGAGATTGGTTCAAGACTTTGAAGAATCATGCGATTTTGACATCACTCTTGAGTTTTTAGGTAAGCCATCAATAACTGATTTGAACGGAGACAATGTGGCCGAGGTCGCAATCATTTATCGTAAAGCATGTCGCTCAGATGTTTCTGAATGTGCAATGAAGCTTATTATGCATGATGATGAAAACAAGTATGCGCTAAGAGGTTCACAGTATATTGTTTTCCCTGATGAGCAGCAGCCAACAAACTATCAATATGATTTGAGTAAGGCAGATAAGGATGATGACATACCAGAGTGGCTTGATTTCAGAGGGAGATATGAGAATGCAAAAGATTTCGAAGGGGCTGATGCTTCTTTTTTAACCTTGGCTGATTCAATTTGGCGATCAAATGCATTTGAAAGATTTGATTGATGTCACTGAAATTAACCATCATAGGATCAGGTTCAGCTGTACCAACTATTGGTAGAGGCGTTACTTCACAATATCTGAACTTTAATGAAAGACGGTTTTTGATTGATTGCGGAGAAGGAACTCAGCTTCAATTACGTAAGTACAAAGTTAAATTTCAACGACTTCAAGCCATATTCATATCTCACCTGCACGGTGATCATTATTTAGGTTTGGTAGGTCTCTTGTCTTCCATGAGCTTATTGGGAAGGACAAAAAAGTTGAGCATATATGGCCCGTCTGAATTAGAAGAGCTTTTACGAATTCAATTTAAGGTTGCCGCAATTCATTTCAATTTTGAACTAGAATTCATTCATCTTGAAAAAGATGTTGACGCCATAGTTTTTGAGGATAAAATAATCAGTGTACGAGCGTTTCCGGTTAAGCACAGGATAGCATGTTGGGGATTTAGGTTTGATGAGAAGAAAAAGGAAAAAAACGTAAATCCGTCAAAAATTGAGGAACATTCATTAAATCTTGAAGAAATTTTAGCTGTAAAAAGGGGGCAAGATGTTGTTAGAGAAGCTTCATACTTGAGAAACGAAGAACTGACATTAGCAGATGCTAAACTCGTTTCATATGCTTTTAGCTCTGATACCACCTATTTTTCAAAAATGGCAGAATATGTTAGCGGGGTTGATCTCTTATATCACGAAGCAACATTTCTTGAAAAGCATGCTGATAGGGCAAGAGCCACCAAACATTCAACTGCTTTACAAGCTGCGCAGGTAGCAAAAGATGGAGGCGTTGGAAAGTTGATTCTGGGTCATTTCTCTGCTAGATATAAAGATGGACAGGAAATAGAAGATGAAGCAAAAACCATTTTTATGAATACTCAAGCCGTAAATGATGGTGACGAATTCAATCTGTAAAAGCTTCGTGCAGAGCGGTCTAAATGTTTAAACAGCAAACCTTTTGCTCTTTTTTTCGTTTATATAGTAGATGAAACGACTCAATTGGACATATGGTCTATTGCTAGTTCTACTTTCAACGTCTTGCACAAAATCAGAGGTTAATACCAAGAATTTAGGCAAACAAGGAAGGTGGATGGTCACTGTTTTGAATATTGGCTCTAATACGAATGTTCAATTGCCGACCTTTGTCTTTCAACCATCTGAAGATCCTGAAGTGTTAACTGATGGAACTTGGATTCACAATGATAATTCTCAAGCAGCTCTGAGATGGCGATTCAATTATTATGCCGGGACCTTTTCAATTTTAATCAATGAAAATGTAGAGCAAGACGAGACCTCTAAGGCCTTTGTGCAATGCAATAATCTATCAGGCGAATACAATATTATTACTGAGAAAAAGAAGTTGTTTGAATTTGAAAGTATGACAACTAATGGCTACGGCTCAATACCTGTGTTTATTCAGATTCAACCGGCCTAACTCTTAGGCTTTCGGTATAAAATATTTCACCTCTTACTTTTTTGTCTTCAATTTCGCTCATGAGTTGAATGTACTCTCTCACTTGTTTCTCGTGCTTTTCCTCATCCTCTTCACCTGTTTTGTAATCTACAACAACAATCTCATTTTCATGATAAATTATTTTGTCAGGAATGTGCATTTTTCCTAACTCGTCTAGAATTATTCTTTCGTTGAAGACTTGTTTCTCACTGAAGTATGATGTGAAGTGATCAGAAGTGAATAAGCGATTGAGATCAGACTTCAGTTTTGGTAAATTTACAGGAGAGATTAAGCCCTTGTGCAAACAAGCCATTAATGCGTCATCACTTTCATTGGGTGCTTGAATTTTTGATAATACCAAGTGAAGTTCTGTTCCGTATCTTCTTTTGTCATCTAAGTTTTCAAAAGACACTTCATGTTCACCTTTTAAACTGAACTTCGTTCTATCCATCTTGTCTTTAATGATGCTAAATGAAAAAGGTTCGGCAAGTTCTGTATCAGTTCCAACTTTGCGAACAAATTCTCCCATACAAGCGAGATCGTCTGAAGTTTTTGAAATAGTCAATGTTGGATCAGTATCTAAAAATGGTTTTAGCCACTTAACTACTGGAGAACTTGCTTTTTTGCTATCTCCTGAAACAAACAAAGCTGTCTCAGCTCTGGTAAAGGCAACATAAACCATGTTAATATGATCAAGGATGTTTTTGTCATCTTCAGCTTTCATGGCGTCTCCATGCTTTGTCAAAAGCGTATTTTTAGATGGCGTTAGGGAGTACGAAGGAACAAGATGGTCATCATCTGCCATCCATAGATCTGATTTGTTCTTACTCATATCCCAATCTAAGAATGGACAAATCACTATTGGGAACTCTAATCCTTTCGATTTATGAAAAGTCATGACTTGAACAGCCTCTGTTCCGGCCGGACTCGTCACAGATTCCTTGAATCCCTTCTCATGAAACCACTGAATAAATGATCTAATATTGGTGCTTGATTTTTTCTCAAACTGATGCACCTGCTCTAAAAAGTATTGGACGTAAGGATTATTGTCTAACTCAACATCAAAGGCTGCGATTAGGTGTTCAACATATTCATAAAAACTATGGAAATCTTCAAGAGCAGAGAAGTTGCAATCAATTTTCTTAAATAATTTTCGAATATCAACTGCTCCATTTGCCAGCTCTAACCATAATGAATTAGGGTCTATCTCGCTCTTTATCATGCTTAAATGCTCAACACATTTCTTCTGATGATTTAAATTTCTTTGAGAGGTGACCGCCGATAAAAGGGCAACAAGAAACTTTACATGAGCATCTTTGTTCACCCACAAGCTATCTTGAGATATTACTTTAATGCCGTTTTCTGAAAGGAATTTTGCGATAACCGAACCGGTAGAATTTCTTCGAACCAAAATTGATATATCATTAAGCTTGTAGCCTTGCTCTAAAGACTTTTTGACTACCTCAAGACAGTAGTTGTTTTGTTCGTCTTCATCCAATCCTTCTTGCAAGTTGAACTCTAAATATCCTTTGAAATCTTTTTTGGCAAGCTGTGATCCATCCCTGTAAATTCGTTGAACATACTCTGAGTTTGAGGCAGCCAAATACTCAAAAAAGGCATTGTTAAATGCCACTATTTCAGGAGCAGATCTGTAATTATGTTTTAGCGTATTCACCTCACCTTCATCTGAGAACTTTTGTTGAGCTTCTGCTATAGATTCAATTGTGTCGGCATCTGGCAATTGGTCAGGAAGGTTTACAAATTGGTCAACTTCACCATTTCTCCATCTGTAAATTGCCTGTTTACCATCACCTACTATTAGGTTGGTTTGTTTGCTGGCAAGTGAGTTGTGTAAAAGCGGAATCAAGTTTAACCATTGCAAGTGGCTGGTGTCTTGAAATTCATCCAATAAAAAATGATCATATCTAACCCCCAGTCGCTCGTAAATGAAAGGAACCGGCTCTTCAGCTATCAGCTTTGCGATCTCTTTATAAAAGTCTGAAATCAATAAAATATTGTCCTCTTTTTTAACCTCTTCAGTGAATGTTAGAATATGATTCATTAAAGAAAGGTTGCTCAAATTTTTCAGAATCTCCTTATTGAGGATATAGCTTGGATATTCGTCTTGCCAAAAATCTAGAATTTGTTGTCCGAATTGTCCTAAATCATTTGAAAAGCTTTCAACCAAATCTTTATTCGGACTTTTCTTATTGCCTTGAATTCCTTCTGCAATATGTTCTCTATGTCTGTTTGATGGTCCATCATCAGCCCTAATAGCAGAGAGTTTTTTTGAGCTGAACTTTGTGAAAAGTCCGAAAACACTAGTGTTAGTGTAGTGGAAGTCGCCCATTTCTAAACCATTTATTTTAATGAACTCTAGGGCGTCATCAGCAATCTTTTTCACCTTTCTTTCTAAGACTTTTTGCTCTTCTGAAACTTCTTTTCTTACCTCAATGAATCGTTTGGAATCATAGCCTTTTAATCTGTTGATGGCGTCAATGGCGTCTTCTTTAAACAATGCTGATGAAAATTCAAACAATTGTTTTTTGAAGTTCCACGACTTATCATCTTTCAAATTTGAGTTGGCATAACTGACCATCAAATCGGTCAGTTCTTTTTGCCTTCCAATTTGATCAAAAAGCAAATCAGTAACGTTTTTACGAAGACTTGTTAAATCAAGCTCTACATCAAAATCTAAAGATAGACCAAGCTCTTTGGCGAAGGTTCTAATTACTTTATGCGTGAACTTATCAATGGTCATCACTGAGAACATGCCGTAATTATGTAAAATAGCATTCAGTGATTTAGAAGCTCTTTCAGTTAAAACATATAATGATACTCCAAAATCATCTGCAATTTTTTGTCCTTCTGAAATCTCTTCTGGCGTTTTTTTGATTGGATCTTTGCTGAGCTCTTTGAGCTTTTGAATTATCCGTTCTTTCATCTCATTGGCAGCTTTATTTGTAAAGGTCATGGCAAGTACTTTTCTAAAGTTCTTTTCATTTTTATCCTTCAAAATAATTCGCAAATATTCGTTCACCAAAGTATAGGTTTTACCCGAGCCTGCTGAAGCATTGTATATTTGAAGTGCCTTGTTTGAGATAATTCTGAATTTGGATTTGAAGATAGGTAATTTAGATTCTAATCCCTAACTTAGTGCACTGTGAAAAAACTCTTACTTATCCTCCTTTTTTCGATCAGCCTAAACAGCTTCGGACAAGTCTACTCTCAAATTGGAGCAAGATCAAATGCCCTAGGGAACGCAACTCTCTCATTGAATGATGTTTGGTCGGTATATAACAACCCAGGAGCCTTTGGCTCACTAGAACATACTGCAGTTGGTGTCTCATATGAGAACCGTTTTTTAATCAAAGAAATGTCAACGCAGTCTTTGGCATTTGGGTACCATACTGAAAATGCTGGAAATTTCGGCGTTCACTTTCAGCAATATGGATTTAACTTTTATCGTGAAATGCAAGGTGGGATTACATATGGAATGAAATTTTATGATAATTTTTCTGGTGGTGTGTCAATCAACTATCACAGAATTGCTTTAGGTGAAACTTATGGTGTGAAGAATTCTGTTTCGGCAGCTTTAGGTTTATTTTATGAGATGAATGATTTGCTAAGCTTTAGTATGCGGGTGAATAATTTGAACAGAGCAAAGCTTGCTGCTGATCAAGATGAACGCCTTCCAACAACCTTTGGATTGGGCCTTATTTATTCGTTCTCTGAAAAAGCATTTTGGACAGTTGAAGCCGAAAAAGATTTGGTACATCCGCTTAACATCAAGTCTGGAATTGAGGTTCAACCACATGAAATTTTTGCCATTAGATTAGGTGTTAATTCTTATCCATTTCAAGCTTCGTTCGGCTTTGGTTTAAAGTTCGGAGATTTTCATTTAGACATGGCAAGTATGTGGCATGCTCAACTAGGATTGAGCCCTTCTGCTGGAATTCATTACGAATTTAAATAGTGAGGATATTTTTACTCATATCGTTTTCATTTGTAGTTCTTACTGTCTTTGGTCAGGAGGAAGAGGAAAAGCAAAAAATTATTGAAGCGAGGATTGAATTCATTGGTGATAACCTTGAAGATTCTGATATTGACTTAACCACTTATTTTGACGACCTCTACTTCTTTTTTGACAATCCGGTGAACTTGAATAAGACAGATTATGATGAGTTAAAAAGGCTTCACCTCTTTTCTGACATTCAAATTCAAGCTATTCTTAATTACCTTTCAATGCATGGCAACATGATTACCATTTTTGAATTGAATGCTGTTGAGACGGTTGATATGGAAACCATTCAAATGGCTTTGCCTTTTTTAACTGTGGGCGAAGGCGAGCAGAAAAAATTTAAATGGAGCAATGCTTTCAAATACGGTAAACAAGAGATTTTCTTAAGATATCAGAGAGACTTAGTGCAAAAAGCAGGATATAAAGAAGTTGATGATTCAACTCTTGCCGCTAATCCGAACAAACAATATTTGGGATCTCCTGACAAGTACTATTTGAGATATAGAAACACCTATAAAGACAGAATTTCGTGGGGCTTAACAGCTGAAAAGGATGCCGGAGAAGAATTTTTCAGAGGGAATAATAAGGCTGGCTTTGATTACTATTCAGCTCATTTGTTCTTTAAAGATTTATGGAAGTTTAAACAAGTAGCCCTTGGTGATTTTCAGGTGAATTTCGGGCAGGGATTAACCATGTGGTCAGGCTTCGGAATGGGAAAATCTGCTGACATATTTAGTGGTCGTAGATTCGCTTATGGGCTAAAGCCATATACATCTGTAAATGAAACTCAATTTTTAAGAGGTGCAGGTGTCACTGCCGGATTTGGAGAGAAAGTGGATGTAACAGTTTTTGGATCTTATAAAAAAATAGATGGAAACTTAAATGAAGTTGATTCAACTGATTTGTTTGATAACAGTTTCAGTTCATTTCAAATTTCAGGCCTTCACAGAACTGTGAACGAAATGTCAAATAAGCAAGGAGTAGGGCAGCTGATTACAGGGGGTGAAGTTTCATATAAAGCCAAAGCATTTAGGTTAGGACTAGCCAGTGTTTATACAAAGTATGACCAGCCTTTAGATCCGAATCAACAACCTTATCAGGCTTACAAATTTTCAGGAGATGAATTGCTTACCTCTGGTTTAAACTACAGATGGTTCATTCGTAAACTTTCATTTTTTGGTGAAGCTTCTGTTTCAGACAACATGAGGTTGGGAACAGTGAATGGTGTGACATGGCATGCTGATCCTAAATTGGATTTAGTAGCTATTTTCAGGTCGTATGATAAAGGCTTTCAATCACTTTACAGTGTTGGATTCGGAGAGTCTTCAGACAATACCTCAGAAATGGGATTGTACATTGGTTTGCAAGCCAGATTATCTAAGCGAATTTCGGTTTCGGCTTATTACGATCAGTTCAAGTATACGTACCTTAAATGGTTAACTGATGATCGATCTGAGGGGAGAGAGTTTTTTGCTCAGATGGATTTTAAGGTAAACAGAAGATCTAGTTTTCAAATTAGAATTCGAAACAAGATACAAGACCGAAATACAAGAGATGAGGTGACTGGTATTGATGGGCAAGTTCAGTTGAACAAAACAAATTTCAGAATAAATTATGATCAAAGAATCAATTCTCAAATATCTTTAAAGTCTAGAATAGAATGGACGAGATATTTGTATGATGATGACAAAAGCAATGGTATTCTTCTTTTTCAAGATATTGTATATCGCTTTAAAAAGGTGCCATTAAAAATCTATAGCCGACTAGCAATTTTTGATGCCGAATCATATGATGCTAGAATCTATGCTTATGAAAATGATTTGCTCTATGTCTTCTCAATACCTTCTTATTATAATCGCGGCATGAGAACTTACTTGATGGCTAAATATAAAATTGGTAGAAGCATAGATATTTGGGCTCGTTTCGGACTTTGGTCGTATGACAATGTAGAAACTATTTCATCAGGACTTGAAGAGATTGAAGGTTCAAGAAAAATGGACTTTAAGCTTCAAATGAAGATTAGGCTTTAATCGATCAAAGTCTTCAGAGCATCTAATATTTCTACATCAGTTGCTCCTTGATCATAAATACCTTTCCCAATTTCAGAGATAAATGAGAACTGAATATGTCCGTTCTTATTCTTTTTGTCATTGTACATCAACTTTAGTATCGCCTTGAAATCTTTACTCTCAATTTCACATTTCGGATAGTAAGTATCAATAAAAGCAGCAATACTCTCGTATGCTGTTTGAGACAACAGTCCTTGTTTGTAAGCAATAAAAGATTCGGCTTTCATCCCCCAAGCAACAGCAAATCCATGTAAAGTTGGCGTCTCTTTTTCTAACAAAAAACCTTCAATTCCGTGTCCAATGGTGTGTCCGAAGTTTAATGTTTTTCTCACCCCAGATTCCTTATGGTCTTGCACCACAACATCTCTCTTAATCTTTACTGATGTTCTGATCAGCTTAAGACGTCCTTTTGGATTTGAAGGGTCAAAAGATTGTAAATCTTTCCAATGTGAAGGGTCTGATATTAAGCCGTGTTTCAGCATTTCGGCTAAACCAGATTGAAGTTGTTTCTCATCCAATGTTTTCAAAAACTGGTCATCAATAAATACATGAGCAGCATCTGAAAAAACACCAATTTGATTTTTGAAGGGACCTAAATCAACTCCTGTTTTCCCGCCTACTGATGCATCAACTTGAGAGAGAAGGGTGGTAGGAATGTTAATGAATGAGAGACCTCTTTTGTATAGACTTGCTATGAATCCGCCCATATCAGTAATAACGCCGCCACCAAAATTAATGATGACATCTCCTCTTCCAATTTCATATTCGCTTAGTGCTTCCCAAATTTGAGCGCAAACATCTATTGTCTTAAAAGCTTCTCCTTCAGGAATCTGAATAATCTCTGCTTTTGATAATTGAGAGTGAGAGGTCACTAATTGTTCAATCCAAATTGATCCAACAGTTTCATCCGTTAAGATGATTTTTTTCGCATCTGGATATTCATTCTGTAAGACCTCATTGAGTCCAACTGTCTGTAAATCACCAAAGTGAATTTTAGAATTATTATAGCTAAGCTGTTCTAACACAATTCAAAGTTAATTATCCGACTGATTTGGGAGTACATTTTGGCAAAGATTTTTCACCTCTAAGTGTCATCCACATTTGGAAAATACTCATATTTGTAACATGATTTCTTTCGATAATACCGAAATAGCTTTTGCCAGTAAATCAAAGAAAGATTTACAATGGTCATATCGTTTATTCAAAATGATAGGAAAGCCTTGGTTGGTAAATCTCGGAGGATGGTTTCAGAAGGTCGCTTTTGCACTGCATTTGCCAGTGAAAGGCATTATTAAAAGAACCATTTTTAAGCAGTTTTGCGGCGGGGAATCAATTCAAGATTGTGACGCCAAAATCAAACATTTGGGTAGTTTCAATATTGGAACCATTTTAGATTATTCGGTTGAAGGAAAAGATTCTGACCAAGATTTAGATAGTACCAAAGACGAAGTAATCGAAACTATAAAGACTTCAAAGGCAAATGATGATATTCCGTTTGCGGTTTTCAAACCAACAGGTATTTGCCGAACAGATTTGCTTGAAAAAGCTAACAAAGGTGAAGCTCAATTAGAAGGTCAGTATGCGAAGGATTGGGAAGTTGTAATGACAAGGTTAGATGACATCTGTAAAGCTGCTCATGAAGCAGGTGTTCCTGTTTTCATTGATGCCGAAGACAGCTGGTTTCAAGATGCAATTGATAGAATGGCAGATGCAATGATGGCCAAGTATAATAAAGATGCCGCCATTATTTATAATACAATTCAAATGTATCGTCATGATAGATTAGAATTCTTGAAAGTCTCACATCAGGCAGCAATTGCTGGAGGTTATATTTTAGGAGTGAAGCTCGTGCGTGGAGCATATATGGAGAAGGAAAGGGAGAAGGCAAAAGAAGAAGGTTATCCTTCACCCATTCAACCAACCAAAGAGGCTACTGATAAAGACTATGATGCAGCTGTAGTTTATATGCTAGAGAACATTGACAAAATTCACTTTTGCGCCGGAACACACAATGAGAAATCTTCTCAAAAACTAGCAGAGTTGATGACAGAACATAAGATCGATCCTGCTGATAAGCGTGTTTATTTTGCTCAATTGTTAGGAATGAGTGATCATATTTCATTCAATTTAGCGCATGCGGGATACAATGTTGCCAAGTACGTTCCTTACGGACCAGTGAAAGAGGTAATGCCTTACTTAATGAGAAGAGCAAGAGAGAATACTTCGGTTGCAGGGCAAGTGGGTAGAGAGCTTGGTTTGATTATCAAAGAAAAGAAGAGAAGAAGGAAATAAATCTTCACGAAGACCGTTCCTTGTCCAGAATGGACAAAATAACCATAGACATTCTTCTGTTAAGCTTATTTTTAATCTCACTATTGGTGGGGATTAGGGCTTTTTGGAAATCTCAATTCAAGCTTGCTCTCTTAATGATATTTGGCATTGCATTCATGATGCGTGCTTACCAAATCAATAATGAACGGCTAGGCCAGTGGGATGAATGTTATCATGCCTTGGTAGCTAAAAACTTAGCAAAGCATCCCGCCACTCCAACTCTATACGACACGCCAGCTTTGATTACTGATGATACTGAGTGGACCGGTTCTCGTTTGTGGTTAAGTAAACCTCCTGTTCCACTTTGGGCAATGGGTGCATCAATTTCAATTTTCGGTACAAATACTTTTGCAGTTCGTTTCCCATCTTTGGTGGTCGGGATCTTATCGGTCTTGTTAACTTTTCTTTTAGCGAGGCGATTTTTTGATGAAAAGATTGCACTAATTGCGGCATTTCTCCATGCAATAAATGGATTGGTCATTGCTGTGGCGGCAGGTCAAGAATCTTCTGATCATGTAGAAACCTTCTTTATCTTTTTCGTTCAAGCTGGAATCTACTTTTCCATATTAAGCATCCAAAAAGAGAAAGCAGTTAAGTTTCTTTTACTTGCTGGTTTATGTACTGGATTGGCTTTTCTCTCTAAGTGGTTTCCTGCTTTATTGGTATGGCCAGTTTGGTTGGTGGCTTTTGCTTTTTCGGGCAAATTCAATTGGAAGAAGATGATTGTACATGCGCTAATTATAGGTGCAGTAACCTTCATTGTCGTGCTTCCTTGGATTTTAAGACTGAACCGATTCGGAGATGACATTTTGGTGAGGGTACTTTTCGCTTTTGTTGAGCCCGTTCAATTGCACGAAAACCCGGTTTACTATTATTGGCATCAAATCATGATCATATTCGGTGAAGCCGTTTATTTGGCAATTATAATTACGTGGGCGAAGGTGTTCAAGAAAAGAGATTTGGATAAGTTGACATTCTTGCTTACTTGGTTGTTTATACCTTTAATAATCTTCACAATGGGGGAGACCAAAAGGCATACTTATTTGTTAGTTGCTGCTCCGGCTGTCTTCATTTTAATTGCTTATTCTGTTCGATATTTGATGACTGTCAAAAAGCAAAATATGGTTTGGATAGCTCGATTAGGTATTGTTCTCTTACTTGTATTGCCAATTCGTTACATGATCGAAAGAACACATTTGTTACAGCAAAAAGTTGAACTCACAGACTTTTATAACGTTCCGCAAGAACGATTGGATGAGTTCTCTGAAAAGGATGTTGTCTTCAATTTAGAAGAGCACATTGAATTGATGTTCTTTTCTGATGTAGGCAGTGCTTATCGCCATATGCCTTCAGACAAAGAAATAATCGGTTTAGGTGCAAATCAATTAAATGTCTACATATATAATGAAGGGGAGTTTGAATTGGTTGTAGATTAAGTAAATTGAACCATAAATCACAAACAATGAAAAGAATAGTTTTACTTCTTGCAATTCTGTCAACTAGTTTAGTTTCTAGTTCTCAAGGGAAATTGAGCTCTGAAGATTTTGATATTAGTATGAGTTATCCTGAAGGCTGGCGTCATAATCCTCAAATAACTGCAGGTGGAATCCTTTTTAGTTTAAATGACGCTCGTCAAGAAGTGGGAGACATGAAGTTGATGATTGCCTTTACAATTGTCGCGGCCGAATCTATATTTAAGGGTGATTTGAAGTTGATGTCTGAGGCTTACCGTATTGGTTTGAAAGCTCGAGCGGGATTCGAAAAAACGAAGATAATCAGTGAAGAGATAATTGATTTTAAAGGTGTGAAAGCAATTGATATCACTGGACAAGCAAATGTTCCAATTGCCAATCAAAAAGGTTGCTGGCGTATCCTATTGTTTGAATATGATGAAATTTATTTTGAGGTGAGTGCCTTTACATCTAAAAAAGAATTTAAAATGAAGTCGGTTCAAAAAGATTTAAAATTCATGTTTGACTCAATCGTCCTAGACTAGAATTAAAGTGCTTAATCTCTATGAATTAACTTTTCTCTTAAATCTTCAAAAGCTTCCCAGCTAAAATGAGATAAATCTGAAGCTTTAGTTGTGCCGTCAGATTGTGTTATTTCAGAGTAGAAGCCATAGTTGTCAAAATGTTCATACGGAATGTCAGTTTGATTTAAAAGCGGAATCATTGTGGCGTAAATCAGTTCATTATCTCTGTCATAGACCTGCATTCCAATTTTCATATAGACATTTCTAAAAGGTTGCCCCTCGCAACTTTCATTTGAGATGGAGTAATCAGCATAGATTTTCAAATCTGATTTTCTGTAAAATTTGATGACTTCCATATCTCCTCCCCATTCGCCACATCTGTCGTTAATTCTCATCAATGAAAGTGATAAAGTGGTGTCCGATTTTGAATCTGACTTAAATGAGTCATAGATGCTTTCGGCAAGCCTTTGGTTTTCAACTTCTTCTTCCATCACTTCTTTCGTGTCTTCAGAACATGAAAGAAGCAAAAGCGGAAGGAGATATATGACTAGGTTTTTCATGCAGACATCTGTTGGCCTGCTTTGAAAATACTAATATTTACTCCAAGTCATATCAAATACGACTTCAATATTTAAGGGGGTATCTTTTATTTGCATAAAACCACCTGTTATATCTGTCCAGATGGGAGTGTCAGTTAGTAAGAATGATGGTCCTACTTTGAGCCAAACGGGTCCCAGCATGCATCCAAATTTAGGGTTTATGGTACTTTGCCTGCCAACAATATCTCCGTTTGGATTTGAGAGAATCATCCTGTTGATGTTACAGTCTAGAGTAATGGGGCCTGCTTTAATTCCTGTCACTGCGGCTATTGAAAAGGCGCCTCCAAAAAATACTAATAAAGAAACTTCGCTTCCGAAATAGAATGCATTTCGAGAGAAATTTCTATGACTTTTTCTCCTTTTGCCAAAAGGCAAGCTGCCGTATCCTGAAAGTTTAGGCACGCTAAGTAAATTTTCGCCTCCCATTGCTACGCCAAGGGTGCCTGCCCAATCAATGTTGGAGTTATGTTGGAGTCTATGTTTTCTATAGAATCTATTTCGTCGATATTGACTATGCGAACTAAAACTACTCACCAAGAATAGAATTAACGCTAAATTTTTCATCCTGAATTGTTTTCACAATAATCAGTAGAAAGCGTTTGCTTTTGAAATTGAAATTCGCCTATTGACTAAGTCAATTGCGGTTTTCGCAGAATAACTTTTTGAATAGTAAAGAAGTTATTTTTTCTTATAGATGTAAAAATCGGCAAATGAAGTCGATTCCTCGTCACCCTCGGTAAATTGATACTTATTAGGGATTTTTTCTTGTAGTTCAAAGTTAGGCTGGTTTTCGTCAACCCAATCTGTAAATTTCCTTGGTTTTACATGAGATGCAAATGTGCCATCATCTTTTTCATTACTTGCATAAATGATTACAAATGATGTTGAACAATTGAATAGCTGTGTCATGTAGCTTTCAAAAACTTTGTCTTCAACAAGATGATAAATTACATCAAGGCTCAATGAAAGTTGGGCAGAATGATTTTCAATTTCATCCATTTGATAAAATTCTTTTGACAAATCTCCTTTAAAT
>CAJXJK010000008.1 GCA_913054135.1 uncultured Flavobacteriales bacterium
ATTGATTTTGAGAATTGTTGTTGTTGTTGATGTTGTTGATGTTGTCAGCTAATAGGTTAAAATTGTCAGAAGCATCAAGTACATTTCCGTTTTCATTCTCAAAAGACGAGTTTGAATTCTGATCTACATCAAATTGTGCTAATCTCTTGTCAATATTTAATTGAGAAGAAGATGCAAAACCATCAGTCTTAATAGCAGGATCTATATTCATTCCCAACATACCTCCTAAGAAAGAAGCTGTAATTAGAAGTGCTGCAACCGCAGACCATTGTAAAAAGAATCCTTTTCTATCAGATTTATCAAGAAGCTTTTTAGCTTCACCCCAATATGCAGATTGATATTCGTAATGAAGACCTTCTTTTTGAAGAGCTTTATCAGCATCATTCCAAAATTCAGGAGCATAATCAACAACACTTGCCGCAGCAGCCGCTTGAAAAGCAGAATCCATTTTTAGAGTTCCTTCAGCAGCTTTAAACTGTTCAAAAAATGACGGATTATAAGCCACAGTTGCCTCTGAAGACGCTTCAACAAATGCCGAATCCATAAACATATCTTCAATTGCATCAGTAGGCACAAAAGAAGGACTAGCCACAGCACCTAAGGCCGCAGCTCTAAAGGCATCATCAAGACTCGCGTCATTTAATTTAGCCTCAACTTCTGTCCAAAAACTAGAGTTGTAGACAGCTTTTGTCTCACCACTAGCTTTTCTAAAAGCATCATCCATATGTTTATTCTCCTCGCTCATTCTCCCGACCAAAGTGCAGATTCCTCTGACTTTCTTAATTTATATACCATTTCTCTAAGCAATTTTCTCGCGTTAGATAGATGCCATTTTGATGTTCCATCTGAAATACCCAGTTGACCACCTATTTCTTTATGAGAGTATCCGTCTATTACATATAGATTAAATACTTTTCGAGAAACTTCAGGCAATCGTTTAAGCAATCCCATTAAAACATCCATTTCTAATTTTGACCAAACTCCGTTATCTACAGAAAGGCCGTGTATCTCTAATTCTCTGTCAGTTTCTTTTTGATCAACCAACTTCAAATAATTTTTATTTTTTCTGAATTCATCAATAATTGAATTCATTATAATTCTTCTTACCCAAGCTTCAAAAGGAGTTCCTTCTTTTAGTTTGTCTAAATTCTTACAGATTTTAACAAAACCAAGATTTAGCACATTTCTTGCATCTTCTTCATTCTTATGATATCTCATGCAAGTGGGCATCAATTTGACGTAGCACCATTCATAGAGCTTTTCTTGAGCTCTACGATCGTTCTTTTTACAGGCTTCTATTATTTTAGCTTCGTCAAACATAGATTCTTATTGGGCAAAAATGACCGATTCCCACAAGAAGGGAATCGGCCTGAATAAGTAGTTTTATTCATTGTTATTGCGGTAAACCCAAAAACCACAATAATCATTTCAATAATACAAACGAATATAATTAACTTAGGGTTGGAAAAAAAACCACTTTTTTTAAAATGAAAAAGCTGTTCTTACTTCGTCATGGCAAAGCATCATCTTCAAAAGTTGATGAAAAAGACTTTGATCGGCCTCTTAACAAGAAGGGGATTGCTCAAATAAATCAGCAAGGTCAACACTTACAGAGTGAACACCCGAAATTTGATCAACTCATATATTCTTCTGCTAAGAGAACCAAAGAAACGGCTGAAATTGCCAATGAACAGTTATCAATAAAAGCGTTAATTTCTTCTGAAGATCTTTATTTGGCTGATGAGCACACTATTTTGAGCTTTATCAAGGCGAATGCATTTGATGAAAATATCCTTTATGTTGGACACAATTTTGGAATTTCGAGGCTGGCATCTGATTTAGCCGGATATAGTATATCCATGACGACAGGAATGATGATTGAATTTGATTTAGACATAGAGAAGTGGGATGAGCTTAAAATAAATAAGGCTTCCCTAAAATCTACATACGCACCAAAAATCAATTTAGGATGATACAGAAGCCGAAGGTTGATAAAATAATTTTGGGCATTGATCCTGGTACTGTTGTAATGGGGTATGGAATCATTCATGTCAAAGGGAAAGATATGAGGATGATAACTTACGGCATTCTTCAACTCAATAAACTTAAGACGCAGCCTGATAAACTAAAACGGATTTTTGAAAGAGTTGATCAGCTAATAAAGGAATATAAGCCAGATGAGATGGCAATTGAAGCACCCTTTTTTGGTAAAAATGTTCAATCAATGCTTAAACTAGGAAGGGCTCAAGGAGTCGCTATTGCGGCCGCTTTAAATAGAGACATGCCGATTGAGGAGTACACTCCAAAAAAAATTAAACAGTCAATTACGGGCTCAGGAAATTCATCTAAAGAACAAGTTGCACATATGCTCATGCGACTACTTGACATCAAAGAAATGCCTAAGTATTTAGATGCAACTGATGGATTAGCTGCTGCTGTGTGCCATCACTTTCAAGGAGGAATTGGTGAGAACAATAAATCTAAATCGGGAAGTTGGAAGGCATTTATGAGCGACAACCCAAAAAGGGTTAAGAAAGGCTAGGCCTCTGAAATGGCCTTTGCAATGTTTGCAAGTTCTTCATTTGAAAGACTCAACTTTGGACTATGAAAATTCATGTCGGGCTCCTTATTTATAGGAATCAAGTGAATATGTGCATGTGGCACTTCTAAGCCGATTACCGTCATTCCGATTCGATTGCACGGAAAAACCGACTTAATTTTTTTAGACAAACCTTTTGCGAAGACAATCATTTCGGCCAGGAGCTCATCATCCAAATCAAAAATATAATCAATCTCTTTTTTAGGAACGACCAGGGTATGCCCTTTTTGCAAAGGCGAAATATCTAGGAAAGCCAAAAACTTGTCATTCTCAGCCACTTTATGGCAAGGAATATCGCCGTCAATTATTTTGGTGAATATAGATGCCATCACCTTGAAATATCAAGTATCTCGAATTGCAATGTACCGTTAGGAACTTCAATGTCTGCTATGTCACCTACAGCTTTTCCGAGTAGACCTCTTCCTATTGGAGAATCAATAGAAATTTTCTTTGCTTTAAGATCAGCTTCATTTTCAGCAACTAAAGTATAAGTCAATTCCATTCCGTTAGCGGCATTTTTAATCTTAACCTTTGACAGAATTAGAATTTTTGAATTATCCATTTGAGACTCATCAATAACTCTGGCGTTCGCTACAATATTACTTAAGTGAACTATTCTTGTTTCTAAAAGACCTTGAGCGTCTTTGGCAGCATCATACTCTGCATTTTCAGACAAATCTCCTTTATCTATGGCCTCTCCAATTTGTTGCGATATACGAGGACGTTCAACTGTCGTTAAATGCTTCAATTCATCTTTCAACTTTTGAAGTCCTTCTTTTGTGTAATAACTTAAATCTGACATCTTATTCTATTATAAAAACAAACACGAGCCCTAGCTAAGCTAAGACTCGTGTTTTAAAAGTATGAATTTTTTTTTACTTAATCTCTATCGTCAATCCAATTGTGTGGATACCAGAGAAAGGATTAGCATGTCTGTATGCGTACTGAACTCCCAGTCTATTTTTGTTTTTACCTACGATAGCATCAACCGATACACCAGCAGATAAACCACTAAGAGCAGTTACTCTTGAAGCTAAATCAAAATCACTTGAGAACACTCCTTTTTCGTAAGTGTATCCAGCCATAATGTTGAATGCTGCTTTGTCAAGTTCCATCCCGTAATTCACTCCTAATCTAAATTGATCATTTGAGAATGAGTTTGCAGAGAAGGCTAATGCCGCAGTTAACTTTTGAGTATCAGTGAAATTAAAATCGTATGATCCACCAATATTCAAAGTAGAAGGCATTTCAAAAGTTGCAGATCTTTGCTCAAGTGTAGCTAAACCTCCAGTGTTTGGATACATTACTTGAATTGCAAGACCATCACCTTTAAAGTCCATAGTTGGTCCGATATTCTTTAAAGTAATACCAAACTTCATTTGATCTTCTTCTCCAGTTACATATCTAATTCCTGCATCTAATGCAATTGCAGTTCCTTTTACGTTAGCAATAGCTTCATTTACAACCTTTAGATTGATTCCACCATAGATAGAATTGGTAAACTCTCTTGCATATCCAACGTTGAAGTTTGAATATGTTGGTGAGAATGTTCCTATTCCTCCTTCAGGTAAATCAGTTGTAGTGATGTCAATATCTCCGAAAGACATAGCCATGACAGTTACTGAGATTACTGAGTTTTCAGATACTCTCTGAGCTAATCCTGCAGAATTAATTGCAATTCCTGCTCCACCTAACCAGTTTGTTCTATCAAATCTGATTTGTGTTTTATCAGTAAATGCTAATCCAGCAATATTAGTATAAACAGCATCTAATCCTGTTCCACAAGCAACACTTGCATCAGCCCAAGCGGCAGATCTTGCCCAAGGATTGATCAATAGCTCAGTTGCTCCTGCAGATCCAACACGATCTCCGTTACCAGCAAATGCTGGCGCCGAAAGCATCACTGCTGCTGCTCCTAAAATTGAATTCTTTATTACTCTTTTAAATTCCATAATTCGAATAATTTCAATGTGATTAATCAAGTTTCTATTATAAGTTATCAAGATCTGGTGGTCTTAATGCTCCATACCACTTGATTATTCTTTCTTGTTCCGCAGCTGTGGCACCAGTTCCGTCAACCGGAGCTTTGATGTGTATTACATACATTCCACCAGCAATTGGAATACTCTTATGATTTTTCAAATCCCATTCAATGATCGTAGTTGGATCATCTTTTTGGAATACTCTAACCAATGCTCCTTGCATATTGAAGATTGTTACTTCACATCTCTCAGGAAGATTAACAATTTTCACTCTGTTATCTAGCTTAGATGTTTCGTAATCACTATATGCATAGTAAGGATTAGGAACAATATTCACTCTATCTAAAGCATCTTCTAATTGAGCACCATCTAGTTTAACAGTTGGCTCATCAATTGAGAATCTATATAAAGGGAAGCCACCGTTTTCGTTGGTCGTGTTTCTCTCTTCATAAGGCTTCTTAACTCTTAAGTTTAGTTCAACATCTGTATCTAACAATGTAGCACCAGGAATCAATGTTGGTTCCATAACCCACTGACAATTAATCCAGATATCTTTATAATTCTCTCTTTTCTCACTATCAGAAAGACCTGTACGATCAAACTTACTTCTTAACCAGTTTCCTCCATCATATGAAGGTGAACCTGATCCAGCCACATCTTCTGCGAATACATATACATAATGCATTCCTCCGAATAATGGATTACCTACTTGATCAGCAAAGTTTGAAGTAGGATTCCAAATCATATCTGCTCCGTTTTCTCCTAATAACCAAGAATTTTCAGAGAAACACATGTTCAATCGTTTTCCTGTATTTACATCAAATGCATATCCAGGGAACCAACCCATTCCTGTTTGACCTGTTCCATCAGGAACTCCTTCTTTATTAACAGAAAGATCACTTCTCATTTCAATGATATCATCTCCGTGCTCAGTCTGAGTTTCATTATCGTTCATCTCAATAACCGGACATTTTGTCCAAAGAGCTTTATCATTTGTGATAATAACATCAACATCATGAAGCTCGCAGAATGAAGCCTTAGTTCTAATGAAACTTAATGCTCCAGAATTTAAGTAAGAATCATTTGTTTCTTGCCAGTGAGTAGATGTTACTTCACCTGGTAAACCGAATGGAAGACCATAAGTACCATATCCAACTCTGTTGAATGGCGCTACAGTACCGTTCAATAACTTCTCATACTTTTGCTCAAGGTCAAGCGTGTAATCATAGTAATGACATTGATCAGAGAACCAGTTATCTGGATCACAATCAACCGCCGCATCCCAATCAGTCGACTTCTCATTTGAACCTGAACGAATCCAGTTAGTAGGATAGTTTCCGTCATTGTCAGGAACACCCGCTAACCAAGCTTTTGATGAATCCGTATAAGATAGAGTTGCTTCTAAAGGCTCAGTATACTTATTGACACAGTTTCCTGTTCCTTCGTAGAATTCTTGCTTCACATTTACCGCAAGACCCCAATCCAAAATCAATTGCTCATTTCTTTCAGAAACCAGGTAATCAGAGAAAACAGTATCATTTTGGTTAAACCCACTTTCATCTGTGTAGTTTCTTGCTAACCACCATGTAGACTCATCTACATCTCCAGAATCTCTTTGGAAACCTAAAGTATAATCACCACCAGCTAAGTTTAACGGGTCAATTACAGAAACATCAATCGGACCTGCACCACTTTGGTAAACTGGTGAAGCCTGAGAAGCATTCAATAAGACGTCCATTCTGTATGCTGAATCTAATTGTAAAATAGTTCCACCATTTCCTATTCCCTCAACTTGAGTGATTTGTGGTTGCCATCCATAAGATGTCGTAAACACAGTTCCATCAGCCTCAGGAGCCGGATCATGAGGAATACCAATAACAGCTTCAATTCCTTGACCAGTTCCAGAAATTCTAGATCTTAAGTAAGGTAATTTTTGACCATCTAAGAAATCAGGGTCAGCCGGATCGTAATCTTTAAAATTATTATATGCATATCCTACAGCAATGTAATAGTACTTTTTGTGATTCACCAGCTGACTAGAACCAGTTGCGAATAAATCAGTTTTGATAGAGAATGAATGTCTAATTCCTTCATCAGCACCATCAACCATTACAGATGGGATAGTAATATCAAGTTCCTCATCATAGTCATAGTTCACTAATTTGGCAACTCCATTTTGAACGTCACACTGAGCAACTAAACGAGCTTTCTCAATATCATCTAAATCAGCAACAGATGCATCTGAATTCGCCATTTGATAAATTTGGTATCCTTCAAATCTGAATGTATCATCATAGAAGATACCTTGTTGAACTAAATCATCAGGAGTAACGATATTAATTTTATCCTCCTCAAACCAAGTTTGCTCATCAAAACCAGCTGGCTCAGATAAATAAAGGATTAATTCATTTTCCATTTCTTGGATAGTTAATAGAGGCGCAACTGGCGGCTCAACTAACTCGAAACAGTTATCGAATAATGCTTGTGCTTTTGAATCAGCAGATTTCATTGCTCTAACTGAAGCTTCTAAATCCGTTTCAGCAGTGTTTCTTCCGTAAACTACACCAACAGTAATATTGTTTACCGCTCCTGGTACTAATGTAAATGGACCAGCTGATTGTAAGAATCTTCTATCATTCGGGCTATTCCCTACAGAAACTTCTGACCAATCTTCACCTGGATCAACTCCACCTGTACCCCAGTTCAATGGATCTGTATCATCTGGGAACATAAAATCAGTTGGTAAAGAAGAACCTGAACTAAATCCATTTCCTCCGTAAGTCATTGCCTGACCATTTTGCCAAATTCCTTGAAGGTATCTGTAATAATCAGTAGCATTATTTGGATCTTGCGTTGGACCAGGTCCTTGTCCACTAATGTTGTGATAAACGAATCTTCTCATACCGAAACGCTCATTATCTACAACACCATCACCATAACCGATTCCGTTTAATGCTTCACCAGCACCAATACCAAAGGCATTATCTTCTCCGTCATTATCTTGGTAAGGACCTTCAAAGAAATCAACTCCAATTGCAGGAGGAGATGCTCCGTAAGGATCTTGACCACCTTGACCGTTATCAGTTGCTTCACCATTGTAAGCAAAACCTAATCCACGTCCTACATCACAACCAACGAAATCATTGTTTGCTGCTCCAATATCTGGATCTACCCACTGTCCGAAGTATGTATTTTGCAATGTTTGAGTACCACGGTTAATTAACTCGTAGTTATAGAATGTCATGTCGTTAATCGCATCATCAGTTGCAAATGAAAATGCTTGTGCTCTAACTTCCATTCCGATTGGATCACCACCTGTTTCAGTGTGGATATTTCCTTTATCATTAAAAACCCACCAGTGAGTTTCATCACCAAATAATGTTACTCTACGGTCATTTCTACAATCAACTTCGTCTTCAATATCATACCAAGGGTAATCACCATCTGTGATTGGATCGTAAACACCATTCGCAGGTTTACCTTCTGTATCATTATCATAAAAAGGAGCCAAGTAAAAATCTTGTCCTAAAGAAGGATCACCATGAGCTGGCCAGTTGATTATTCTATCTAAAATCTCATCAGAAGGTTGTTCAACACCATCACAATCAGACTCATTTTCAAATATACCTTGATCACAATTCCACCAAGCGATAAATTGCTTTACCTCTGCTTTTCTGATTGTATAGAATCTATCATACTTCAAACATTCTGAAGGAATGATCTCTGCTGCTCCATAATCTCTGAAAAGTTCATTTTCAGCAGTTTGAGGAGAAAAAGGATCATAATTACCAGTTCCTGAGATCAAATCACCAAGAGGACCAGCCCAGAAGTCATTTCCTTGACGGAACATGTGTGCTGCCAATTTCAATTGACCGTTCACATCTTCTCCACCCATCCAAAGTGCACCTGAATAAAGCACGAATTTGTTTGAGTTCTTTGGAATTTCATATGAAGCTGAACCATTGGCTCTATCTTGCCAAAGTGATCCACCTGTTTCAACTAACGCTCTTACGTTATTGAACTCAATGAACAAACGCTCATTTGCAGGCGCACAATTTGCCGCTCTTGAATCGTCATTTGGTACATGATTAGGACCGTGATGATTGAAGTTCTTGTATGCAAACGAAGAACTCGCTAACCCTAATACTAAAATGTTTAAAATTACCTTTTTCATAATTTTTTCTTTGGATTTCTAATTAATACTACTTTAATTAAAAATCAAATTTTACACCTAGTCTAATTGTTCTCGGAATACCGAAGTTGTATGGATTTACAACTTTTAAATTATAGTAATCTCTGAACGATTGTTGATCTAATTGGCTTTGAATTGAATTTTGATATTGTGCAGCTGCTAAGTATCCGTCATCATCAGGAGTACCAGTTGCTCTATATACATTCAATGTGTTAATGATGTTAAATAAGTTCGTCACACGTAAGTAAACATTTAAGTATGCTGCTTTCTTCTTGTCTTCGTCTTTTCCGAACTCTAAACCAAAGTTTCTGTCAATTTGAAGGTCCATTCTGTAAGTCCAAGGTTTTCTTGCACCATTTAATGTTCCGTCTAATTGAGAAGCGTTAGGTGATAACAATGCATCTCCTACTGGGTTTTTCAATCCTGAGTAAGGAGTTCCTGAACCGATATTCGTTACTAAGTTTAATCCAGTATTACCCAATACTTCGAAGTCTCCGATTGAAGGACCGTTATAATCAGTTCCAGTTCCGTATCTGTAATCAAATACGATATTGAATCCGTGTCTTTGATCATAAGAGTAAGGGAAGATAGTTCTTAAGTTAGGTTCTCCAGAGTTAACTAATCCTAAAGCTGAAGTAGCATCAGAACCTGTTCCGTTAGCAAACTGCAATGTATATGCTGCTGTCATTCTAATGTTTCCTGTTCTTCTCAAGTCATAAGAGATAGTAACACCTTTTACAGTTCCGAAATCTCTGTTACCATATGAACGGTAAGTATTAGGATAAGCTTGGAATACATTTACTAATTGTACTTGATCTCTTTGCTCTTTATAGAAAGCAGAAATCTTAAGAGATGAAGTTTTAGAAAGTACTTGTTGGAATCCAATTTCGTAATCAATTGTTCTTTCTGGTTTCAAATCAGGGTTTCCAATAATCACGTTTCTATCTTGCATGAATTGGAAATCAATTGGATTAAATCTGTTACCTGTTGTTGGTCTCTTAGTTAAGATATCATAGTGAGCAAAGAAAGAAGCTTCATCTGAAATCGGGAAAGAGAATGCAACTCTAGGCATGAAATTCACCTGAGGCTTGTAATCAGTAAATGATGCAGCCGTAGGAGAAGTAATCGTTGGATCTTGTAAATAAGGAGCAATACCTTTTGAACCTTCAATCACAGCAGGGTCAGCAACCTCTACACCTTCAGCATCATACCAAGTATCACCATCTCTATATCCTAAAATCTGGTTAATATTGTTAACGTCATTCACGTAAACTACATAGTCATCTCCCATATTCCCTGGGTGATCTCCAAGATCTGTTACTTCACCAACTGTTTTAGCATTGTACAATAAGTACTTGTCTTTTAATACAGGCTGGTTAGCATCAAATACATCAACACGTAAACCTACGTTGAAGATGATATCATCAAATGCGAACTTATCCATGATGTATCCTGCCATATAAATAGGTTGGAAAGCACCAATGTGTCTTCTGAAGTTTCCATTTTCGTCATACTCAGTAAAGTAATCATTGATATCAGTATTACCTCTTACTTTTCCACCAGTGTGGTCGTATCCGTACCAAGTGAACAATGTTCCACCTGAGTTTAATAACTCATCAGCATTGAACATATCAATTGTAAAGAAATCTGGGTTTAACGCATCAACATCAACAAAGTCAGTTCCATCAGCATCTAATCCTAATTTTTCTCTTACGTTTTTATCAAAGAAGTATTGAGCATCATTTCCTTCTTGTCCTGCATACTCACCTTCAGAAGCATTTAATCTGTCATAAGTAACTCTTGGGAAAGTACCATAGTAATCAAAAGAAGTTCCTGCTACAGATTTATCAAGCTCTAAAATGTGGTTGTTCATATACTGACGTGCAGTTGCCCAAAGACCATTGTGTCCTGCTCCTCCACCTACTGGATTTGGCGAACCACCATAGTTTCTATCCCATCTCTGCTCGTACTCAAATCCTAAAGAAATTGAGTGATCATTTAAGTTAATTGATCCCGAACCAGTTACACGGAATTGATCTTGTTGGCTATAACCATAAAAGTTATATGGAGTTCCCATGTTATTCCAAACACCATAAACAGATTGTGGTAAATCTCCATTTCTCAAAGCACCACCTTGTTGAATTTGAAATAAGTTTTCGTAGTTACCTTCAGTTTGACCAGCATAAATTTGATAGTACTGAGAAGTTAATGCTGCAAAAGCCTCATTTGTTGTAGAAGGTGTAAAGTAAACAACTGTATCGTTGAAACCATTATGGATTAATGAATCTCCTGCTTGGTTAAACTCATAAGTAGTTTCTCTTTCTGTAGTAAATGTCCCTACGTGGCCGTAATTGAATATTCTATCTTCGTGACGAACATCTTCTGCTTTACTATGAGACTGAGAGTAGTCAATCATAATAGAGTAGTTCGCAGATTTAATTTTAGAAGTTGAACCTTCTACGTTATTATTGAATCTCTGCGTGAACCTACCATAAACTCTCCAGTCAAGATTTGTAGATTGACCGAAGTTATCAAAGTTCATTAACGAACCATTGTAGTTATAATTCATTCCTTGGCTCCAAGCAAATGACCCACCAAAAGTCAAGTTAATATTTGGACCAGCATTTACGTCAATTTTACCAGCTGCAGAAGCAGATCTGTTTCTTGCGTTCATTCTCCACTTCACTTGTTCGAAATCAGAATTTGCATCATCAACGAAATCAGCTCTTAAAAACTCAGCATTATAATAAGTACCTTGACCTAAACCAGTTGGACGAAGAGGATTAGCTAATAACGAATCTCTTGCATCTTTCTTAATTCTCCAAGCTCCACCATTTGCAAATGGACGACCATCTAAAACATCAGTGAAGTTACCAGAAAGGAAGAACCCTAAAATTGGCTTAGTCTTTTTACCTGTAGAATCTTTCTTCATCAATAAAGGACCAGAAATCATACCCTCAACTAAGTTGTAGGCATATTTATCCATTCCGAAAACTTTACCGTCATAACCTAAGGGATCAGCACCATTAAAGTAGAAACCAGAAGTTACACCTTCAAAAGAACCAAAATATCTTGCCGAAGGCCCTCTAGTAGTAATTGAGATAATTCCACCAGTTAAATCTCCGTAGTTGGCAGGAACCCCACCTGTAATTACTGCAACCTCTTGAATTGCAGACTTAGGCAATGAAGAAGAACCCCTTACTTTAATACCGTCTATATAGTAATATGTTGCATCTGAACGAGTACCTCTAATAGATAATCCACTAGATCCTTCAGAAGAATAAACACCACCTACTGTTTGAGCAATACCAGTTGCAGAACGAGTTGGCATTTTAGAAATATCATCTCTTGTAACAGTAGCACCAGAAGCACCACCATCCTTATTAATCAAAGGAACTTCATAGTGAATAACCTCAACAACATCTAACATCTCTGCCGAGTTACCCATTTTCAAATCTTTCAATATGGTATACTGATCAGAACTCACAATTACGCCTTCTTGACGGATTGGTTGGTAACCAACAAATCTAGCTTCAACATCATACTCACCAGGAGCTAATGAAGAAATAAGAAACTTACCATCAAAATCAGTTGAGGCAAATCCTTTTTGTTGACCGTTTTGCATAACGACCACTTTCACAAACGGGAGGGGGTCTCCACTTTCTTTATCGGTCACGGCTCCTTTTATAGAACCAGTTCCAGTTTGAGCATAAGCAAAACCTGCCGTAAATAGTAAGGCGGTTAGCAAAAATCTTAGGTTAGTAAGCATAAGTTAAGTGTATTTGTTAAAAAATCTTAAAATACAATAGCGCGCTAATATAGATATTAATTCTCGAACGCGTTAAATAAAATTAACAAAAATTTAATCCATTGGATTCGCCTGCAAAGCTAGTTTAGAACAAACTGTTTAAAAAGAAAAATAGACTTGTTTTTCAGAGAAAATATACAAGTCTATTTAAAATGCTTTAAGTCAATCGGTTATTCTTCATTGGCTTACCTCTTTGCCTTCTTTTGGCATTCTTGGCGGCTCGCTTCATTCGCTTACGGGTAGCCTTATCTTGATTCTTGTATGATTTTTTTCTTGAACGTTTACCTTGCTTTACTTTCTTAGCTCGGCTTTTTGATTTCCCTGTTTTAACCGTCTTGGCTCCTTTATCTTGAGAAAATGAACCAGTGGGCATTACCACAAGGCATGCAATAATAATTGCTAACTTCGTTATTATAGAGAGAAATCGATTGTTCATGATTCAAATATATTCAAGATTCCTTATTTATTGCGCAATTTTTGTGCCTTTATTATTAACATCTTGTAAAGATGATCAATATCCTTTGCCCAATGTTCCGGTAAATTTAACGATAAATTTGGACTTACCTTCTTATCAACCCTTGAACGCCCCTTCTGGATGGGCATATGTTAACGGAGGGTCAAGAGGAATTGTCATCTACAGAAACTTTGACAGTTTTGTAGCTCTTGATAGACACTCTACTTACAATTGGGAAGACCCTTGCGCAGTTGTCGAGGTAAATCCTGACAACTTTTTTCAATTGGTAGATTCTTGTAGCGGGTCTAAGTATGACATCATCTCTGGTGTGGTAATCGAAGGTCCTGCCGTTTGGGGACTAAAGAACTACAACACAAGTTGGGATGGAGCGTCTACCGTTAGTATCTGGAACTAAAAAAGGCCCCTTCGAAACGAAGAGACCTTTTCATTACAATTATTTTATTGACTAGTATCTGTAGTGCTCAGGCTTGTAAGGACCTTCAACTTTAACTCCGATATAATCAGCTTGATCTTTAGAAAGCTCTTCTAAATCAACTCCAATTTTTTGAAGGTGAAGCTTAGCCACTTTCTCATCCAAGTGTTTTGGTAACATATAAACGTCATTGTCATATTTATCAGAATTTTTCCAAAGCTCTAATTGAGCTAATGTCTGATTTGCAAATGAATTTGACATTACGAATGAAGGGTGTCCAGTTGCACATCCTAAATTCACTAATCTACCCTCTGCTAAAAGAATGATATCGTTTCCGTTTACATTATATAAATCAACTTGTGGTTTGATTTCATCTTTTGTAGAACCGTGATTAGCATCTAACCAAGCTACATCAATCTCATTATCAAAGTGACCGATATTACATACAATTGTCTTATCTCCCATTTTTTCAAAATGACGGCCAACAATGATATCTTTATTTCCTGTTGTAGTTACTACAATGTCAGCTCTGTGTACACAGTCATCCATTTTCTTAACTTCAAAACCGTCCATTGCAGCTTGCAATGCACAAATTGGATCAATTTCAGTAACAATAACTCTAGCTCCTGCTCCTCTTAAAGAAGCTGCAGAACCTTTTCCTACATCACCGTATCCAGCAACAACAGCAACTTTACCAGCCATCATTGTATCAGTAGCTCTTCTAATTGCATCTACTAAAGATTCTTTACAACCGTATTTGTTATCAAATTTAGATTTAGTAACAGAATCATTAACATTGATTGCAGGCATAACAAGTGTACCATTCTTTACTCTTTCATAAAGTCTGTGAACACCAGTTGTAGTCTCTTCAGACAAACCTTTAATATCAGAAGTTAACTCAGGGTATCTGTCAAACACCATGTTTGTCAAATCTCCTCCATCATCAAGAATCATGTTTAATGGCTTACCACCTTCAAATCCTTTAATTGTTTGCTCTATACACCAATCAAATTCTTCTTCGTTCATCCCTTTCCAAGCAAAAACTGGAACTCCAGTTGCAGCAATTGCCGCAGCAGCTTGATCTTGAGTTGAAAAGATATTACAAGATGACCAAGTTACCTCAGCACCTAACTCAGTAAGTGTCTCAATTAAAACTGCTGTTTGAATTGTCATGTGAAGACATCCCGCGATTCTAGCGCCAGCCAAAGGTTTAGAACCTCCATACTCTTCTCTCAATGACATTAGTCCTGGCATTTCAGCCTCAGCTAATCTAATTTCCTTTCTTCCCCAATCTGCAAGGCTAATATCTTTAACCTTGTAATTTAATTTTTCTTGAGTATCGCTCATTTTATTCGTATTTTCTTTTAAATCAGCTGCAAAAATACAAAACTCCTTTCTAATTTGCACCTATATTTGTTTTAATTGGACTTTAAGATTCAAAATATCGTCAGCAAAGCTGATTTGGAAATCAAAGAGCTAACCTATTTCGATCAAGATATAGACGAGCTAGATTTATCAATTTTAAGCGTAAATGATCGTGATAAATATGACAATTTTTTAAGCAATAAAAGACGTCTAGAGTTTTATTACACAAGACGTTTATTATTGGAATTCAATACAGAGATTATTATTGAATATAAAGCAAGCGGAAAACCGATCATCAACGAAGGCCACATAAGTGTTTCTCACTCTAAAAATAAAATTATTATCGGTCTTTCTGAGGCTCACAATCTTGGAATAGATATTGAATTTTACAAAGAAAAAATTCACCGAATTAAACACAAGTTTTTGGCTCCATTCGAGATCCGAAATTTTGATACATCTAACACGGATATTTTAACAATTATTTGGAGCATTAAAGAGGCCGTTTATAAACTTGAAGACATTGAAGGTTTGAGGTTTAAAGATGACATGATTGTCAACACAATTGAAAAACTTGGTCTCATTTCGGTTGAAAAAAACGGGCTAAAGCATGATTATCTATTCAAATGCCTGAGATTCAAAGACTACGTAATTACATACTGTTACCTCAAAGACAACTGATTATTGTGTTCTGTAAAGGCATTTTTAACGATTTAGCCTACTAAAAAAGTGCGTTTTTTACTATCTTGTACTTTGAAAAATGAATAAACACTACTTCAATATTATTTTTCTGTGCCTTTGCATGGCCTCTTTTGACGGTTTTTCTCACGAACAATGGACTCAGAAGGCCAACTTTGGTGGTATCGGAAGACACAGAACTACTGGGTTTTCAATTGGAAACAAAGGATATATTGGCGGAGGTCATATCAATTCTGGCACAAGCACCTACCATGAGGATTATTGGCAATATGACCCAACTTCAGACAGCTGGACGCAAATAGCAGATTTTGGAGGGGGGAAGAGATATCATTCTAGTGCTTTTACGATTGATGGCTTCGGTTATGTAGGTTTGGGCGAAGATGATGACGATAATTATCACAATGACTTTTACAGATATGTTCCGCAACTAAATATTTGGCAGGCAATCGCCTCTTATCCGGGAAACCCAAGGAGGGGTGCTAGCTCATTCGTTATTAACTCTGAAGGCTATGTGGGTTGCGGACAATCAGACTTTGGATACCAAAACGACTTTTACAAATACATTCCTGAAGATAACGAATGGTACACTATTGAACCATTTTTAGGTGAAGCAAGAAGTTCTGCTGTTGGCTTTTCTCATGACGGCAAAGGATATGTAGGTACAGGACATATTTTTGGAGATGATACTAAAGATTTTTACGAATATGATCCTTTCTCAAATAGCTGGACTCAAAAAGCTGATGTTGGAACGACAAATAGACAAGACGCTACTGGCTTCGTAGTGAATGGTCATGCATATTTGGGGACTGGTAATGATGTTGACGCGAACTTCAATTTCAAAGATTTTTGGCAGTATGATTTCGAACTAGATGAATGGACTCAATTCAATGACTTTGGAGGTGAAGGAAGAAGATATATGGTTTCTTTTGTCATTGGTGAAAGAGCTTATGCTGGAACCGGAACGGATGGGACAAACCTGCGAGATTTCTGGGCGTTTGACCCACTTTTATCAACCACAGAGACTGACTTGGTAACTACAACAATTTATCCTAACCCATCAACAGATGAGATTAAAGTAAACACACAGCTAACAACTTTAGACTTCAAAGTTTACAATACTTCTGGTCAAGTTGTTTGGCAAGAATCTGAGTCAATTGACCGTGTTGTTAAAAAGAGTGATGTTGGTAAGGGATCTTTCTTACTACAGATTTCTTCAGATGACGTGATTGTAACCAAACTAATTGAATTTCTGTAATGTCGATTATTCAGTATATCCGAAAGAATGAGAAGCAGCTGGCGATTTTAATCGACCCAGATAAAATGAATTGGTACAAGAACTTTGATGACCTTATTAAGCGCATCAACTTATTGAAACCAGACTTCATTTTTGTTGGCGGCTCAACTGTAGACAAAGAAGAATTTCAAAAATGTTGTGAATTACTGAGTGAGAAAGCCAATTCAAAAGTTGTAATCTTTCCTGGTGCACACAATCAAATAAGTGAAAAAGCAGAAGGTATTTTGTTTTTATCGTTATTGTCGGGACGTAACCCTGACTACCTTATTGGTCATCAAGTTCAGGCTGCGCCAAATTTAAAAAAGACTTCATTAGAAATAATTCCAACCGCTTACCTTTTGATTGATGGCGGCAAACCGAGCTCGGTATCTTACGTCAGTCAAACTAGCCCTATACCAAACGACCAAATAACAATTGCCGTTAACACAGCAATGGCAGGAGAAATGATGGGTAATAAAATTGTGTTTATGGATGCTGGAAGCGGAGCCACTCAAAGAGTAGGTTCAGAGATGATTTCTCAGGTTAAAAAGAACATCTCAATTCCATTAATTATCGGAGGCGGAGTTAGAACAATTGACGATCTAGATGGTTGCTATAATGCAGGAGCCGATTTGGTTGTTATTGGTAATAAAATTGAAGAAGACGAAGATTTTTTGCTGGACCTTATAAATTATTTTAATAAAAAAGAATCTATTCGATCAATTGAGTCGTATTAGATAGTAATGAAACTACTACTTTCAATATCAACTCTACTTTGTTTTACCAATGTACTTGGACAACAGCTTGCCGAACCCACAATTTCAGTCGAATCTGGTTTTTATACTTCAAATGTAAGTATCTCTTTTACACACCCTGAACCGGGAGTGACTTTATTCTACACAACTAATGGAAGTGACCCTTCTCCATTTACATCAATTTATTCTGCCCCATTTATGGTTAGTAGTAGAAATGGAGATAGCAACATTTATTCTGAAATCCCAACAAACCCATCTTTTACTTATCCGGTAGGAGATTACACTGAATCAAGAGCTAATAATAGAGGTTGGCTCGCTCCGAACGGAGAGGTCTTCAAAGTGAATATCATTAGAGTTCAAGCCTACAAAGCGGGATTTGTTCCATCTGAAACAGTAACTAAGACAGTAATTGTTGACCCTTCTGGCGCGAGTATATATGAAATGCCGATTCTTTCTTTTGTCATGGACAGTATTGATCTCTTCTCTGCCTCAACAGGGATTTATGTTTATGGTGATGATGCAAACTACACTCAAAAAGGTGTCGAGTGGGAACGAATTGCCAACATGGAATACTTTGACGAAAATGGAGATTTAGCCATCCAGCAAAAAGTAAGAACAAGAATTCATGGAGGAGGAAGTAGACACTCAACTAAGAAGACTTTTAGGGTGTACGCCGAATACGGAGACGTCACAAATTTTAAATATGAGTTTTTTGATGATTACGAGTTGGACAAATTCAAGAGAATTCTAATCAAATCGGGCGGGCACAGACCAGACTGTTTTCCTCGAGATGACTTAGCCAATCTTATCACTAATGGCTTACACACAGATCGTCAACATTTCAAACATGTCATTCTCTTTTTGAATGGTGAGTATTGGGGAATTCACTCAATTAAGGAAAGAGTTGACAACTACTTTTTTCAAAATCAATACGGCATAGATGATGACGACCTCTCGGTTCTTGATCAAGAATATGATTTACAAGGTGGAGGATCTCCTCAAGATAGCCTTGACATGGTGGCGGTTGAAACCTATGCTGACACGAGCGACATGCTTGATTATGAAGACTATAAATGGATTGAAGATCGAATTGATATGGATAACTATATCGATTATATGGCAGCTGAAATATTTTTGAGCAATGAAGATTGGGTTTACTCTAATGTTGTTTTGTGGAAAAAGACTGGTGGCTTAGACCCAACTAAGGGACCTGGTCAAGATGGAAAATTCAGATGGTGCCTTTATGATTTGGATGGTGCATTTGGTGGGTCATGTGCCAACGCGTACTACACAGTAAACACTTTAAATGCGGCAACTACAACTTCAGCCCTGCATGGTCCTTACTCAAGATTGTTTAGAGGATTATTAAAAAGTGACATCTTCAAAACTAAGTGGATAAACAGAACTCATGATTTGATGAATTCTCATTTCAAGCAGGCCGTTCTTCATGACAAAATGGATGAAATGTATGATATGTTGACTTCTGAAATGATGGAGAATGTCAATCGCTGGAGATATCCTTCTGAGGCAAACACCTTAGTTGACAGAGCCGTTGAAACTCCAACCCTAATTCAGTGGGATACTACGTTCTATTACCTAAATAGGTTTGCCGACAGAAGACAGAGAAAACTTAGAGAACACATGATGCTGAAATGGAACTATCCTGACACTAGTTGGGTAGAACTTGATGTTAATGATGCGAATATGGGAGCAGTTCAAATTAACACCATCAGAATTAACGAAAACCTGCCAGGTGTTAATGGTACAGTTTATCCTTGGACAGGAATTTACATGGACAGTGTTGAAAGTACAATTATTGCGGTACCCAAACCTGGTTATGAATTTGTTGAATGGGAAGAATCTGGTATTACTGACGACACCATTTATTGGACAACAGATGGCGATAGCATTTTTACCGCCATATTTCAACCTTCTGCATCATACAGCACAATTGTAATTAATGAAGTAATGCCTTCGAACTCAGCTTACATGGTAGATAACTTTGGAGATTATGATGATTGGACTGAGCTTTATAATCCGAACCCTTATCCTGTGAATATTTCAAATTGCACATTAAGAAGAGATACTTTGTCTTGGACAATTCCTGAGGGAACAGTTATAGAACCAAACGATTACTGGGTGGTTTGGAATGATGCTGAAGTATTTCAAGGGTCAGATCACGTGAATTTCAAATTGCCAAACAACACTCAAACTGTCTATCTATACAATGCTGAAGATGAGTTAATGGATTACATGATCTACCCTGAAACTTTTTCAGACAATTCATTCGGAAGGTATCCAAATGGCTCAGGTACATTTAGCACCTTCATTTATCCTACTCCTAGAGAGAATAATGACATTGCTACTGTTGATGAAGAAATTTCAAACGAGTTTGTCGTTTATCCGAACCCAGCAAAAAATGAAATTTGGTTTAATACAGTAAGTGACTATAAATTATTTAGCCTAGACGGAAAATTGATCTCACAGGGATTAGCAGCTAGCAATATTCAATTGAATCACATTCAAAACGGAACTTATATTCTGCAAACAGAGAATGGCCAAATAACGAAAATTGTGATCAGTAAATAATGAGAACTCTGATACTCATATCGCTTTTGTGTTCAGGGTCCGTCCTCTTTTCTCAAAACTTTGAAGAGGTAGTTAAGGTTGTCGCATCTGACAGAGATGAGACTGATCGAATGGGTTATGCTGTAACAATTGACGGTAATTGGGCTGCAGTTGGTGCTTATGGAAATGACTTTGGAGCTTTGAACCCAAATATGGGAGCGGTTTACATCTATGAACAACAAGGATTAAATAATTGGGTTGAAACACAACTATTGACCAATGATGATCAAGATGATTACGACAGATTTGGTTGGTCAGTTGATATGGATGGAGATTTCTTGATTGTGGGCGCTTACGGTGAAGATCATGATGAGAATGACGCCAATAGTCTAAGCAAAGCGGGCTCGGCTTATATTTTTCAAAATATTTCAGGAACTTGGACTCAAATGCAAAAGATTGTCGCTTCAGACAGGGACGTTAGTGATGAGTTCGGTTGGTCTGTTGCTATCTATGACAGCACTGCGATCGTAGGAGCTCACATTGAAGATCATGATGAGTTTGGGGCAGATTTTAAATATCATTCAGGATCAGCATATGCTTTTGAACTTGACGGCACTGGGACTTGGAATGAGACACAAAAAATTGTTGCAGATGACAGATGGGTGGATATGAATTTCCCTAACGGATATTCAGGTGAAGACCTAGCAGATCAATTTGGAGGTTCGCTTGATTTATGGGGAGATTACTTAATCGTTGGAGCTCATTCGCATGACTACGCTACGACTTCTCCATTATCAGGAGCGCTCTGGACCTCTGGAGCCGCCTACATTTTTGAAAGAACTGCTGGAACTTGGAATCAGGTTCAGAAAATTCAAAACTTTGATAGAGAAAGCTGGGATAGGTTTGGTTATTCTTGTGCAATCGACTCGAACGTAATTGCAGTGAGTGCTTATTCAGAAGATGAAGAAGAAGATGGCGTTACTAATCCGCTTACAAATCCTGGATCAGTGTACCTTTTTGAGAGAGATTTAGGCGGTACATGGAATGCAGCTCAGAAAATTGTTCCTGATGACAGAAACTCCGGAGATCATTTTGGTTGGTCAATAGACATAGATGACACATTGATGGTTTTGGGATGCCACTCTGATGACCATGATGAATTTGGATTAGACTTAAAGCCAGGCTCAGGTTCAGCTTACATCTTTGAAAAGAACGCAGGAGTTTGGAGTCAATATCAAAAAATTGATGCCTCTGTAAGACATGATTCTGTTGATTTCGGAGTATCTGTTGGGATTTCAGGACATACGGTTCTCACAGGTGCACAATTTGAAGACTTTGATGAAGTTGAGATGGATTCTATAGCAGATGCTGGAGCAGCTTACTTTCACAGCAACAATCTATGCCCGATTTTGGATACAACAGACGTAGTTACTATTTGTGGTGGAAGCGCGCATGTTGTTGGAACAAGCAGTTACACTTCAAGCGGAATGTACACTGACATTGTGGTTAGTGTTGGAGGCTGCGATAGTACCGTATATACAGACCTTACTGTTACTCCAGAAATAATGATAGATGAATACGCTACCATGTGTGACGGTGGAGTTTATTACATTTTTGGTTCACCAACATATGTACCCGGAAACTACTCGTACACTTTGCAATCACAAAGCGGTTGTGACTCAACAATTATTACTCACTTAACTATGGACGCTCCAATTTTGGCAGACAATTACGTTTCAATCTGTTATGGCGAAACCTATTCAATAGGAGCAAATACATATGATCAAACTGGTACTTATGAAGATGTAGTTTCAGCTACCAATTTTTGTGATAGCACAATAACCACTTACTTAACTGTTGAACTTCCTCCTAACACTTCAATCTCTAAAAACATATCTCAGTTGTCGGCGAACCAACCAAATGCATCTTACCAATGGTTCGATTGTGACACGGGATTAGATATTCCTGGTGAAACGAATCAGAATTTCTTTGCGTCTGAAGTTGGAACTTATGGTGTAATAGTGACTTTGAACGGTTGTGTTGACACTTCAGGTTGTGTGTATGTTGGATGGATAGTTGCAGATTTAGAAAGCTTCAAGTTTGATGATCAAATTCAAGTATATCCAAATCCAACTACTGACAATTTCACCATCTCTTCTTCAGTTGGATTCAATAACACTTCACTTTCAATCTACAATTCTCTTGGTCAGCTAATTCAATCTGAGATCTTAATTGGTAATGAAGTATCAACCTATACCCTAGCCTCAGGAATATATATCTTAGAATTTAGAGAGGCTGACAAGATAAGTCGTAAAAAAGTGGTGGTTGAATAAACTATTCCTCTTCAAAAAAATCATCTAACAATTCGGACTCTTCTTTTTCAATATTTTGAAAAGAAATAACAATCGCCGTTATGAAGGTTGGAATACACAAAATGGATATCCAAATTAACATTGGATGTACTAAAATGGCCAATAATATTCCTGCTAAAAACAATCCCGAAGCCGAGTAAGACAATATTTTCGGAACCTTAGTCGCTCTGATTGGATTATCTATTCCTCCTCCAACTTTCTTTGCCCATGACCTCAATGCATTCAGCAAAACAATAAAACCAATAATCACGGGCCATGCAACCAGTTTCTCAGATCGAACATTTGCAAAATTAAATATTCGCATAATGAAGAAAATGTAGAAGGCTAGATTTAAAAGGTTAACCGCCAGATAAATTTTTCGCGCTTTAGGAATATCAACAATCTCTGACATATGCCTCAAATTTAGCAAATAAAAAAGGCCTCAATTAATGAGGCCTTTTAAATGTTATAAAGTCAAACTTAATCTTCCGAGGAAATTAATTCCTGCCTGAGGATACATAAAATTCTCTCGGGCATATGCTCCACCGGCATACCATCCGTATGTATATCCGTTATTCGCATAAAAATGATTGAAGATGTTATTTACAGCTACCCCAACTTTAATCTCTTTGAAAACTTTAGTCTCAAATGAATAGTCAGCTCTTAGGTGAGAAATGAAATAAGCATCTAAACTTCTATAGTCGTTTGATGTATTATCCAAAAACTGTTTCCCAACATATTTAGATGTCAATGTGAAAAACAAATTCTTAAGTGGTTCATAAGACACGGCTGCAGACCCAATAATATTTGGTGAAAATGCCAAATCTGAATTTGTATGAGTGATCTCTATTTGTCCGCCATTATCGTAATCGTCAATGTACTCAATGAAAGTAGGAATCTTGTTTTGGCTAAGCGTTAAGTTAGCTGAAACACTTACTTTTTTACCGAGCATTGCTCCTGCTTCAAGTTCAACACCAGTTCTGTAACTCTTAGAAACATTGTCTCTAACGTAAGCACCAACATCATTTACTTGACCGGTCAAAATCAGTTGATTCTTATAGTTCATTAAGTAGTAATTAGCATTCACAAAAACGTTCTTCGTTTTCAATCTATACCCAACTTCAGCATTTTGAAGTTGCTCAGGTAAAGGGCGCGAAGTTGGTGTGCTTTCAATAAAGTCTCCCCTTGTTGGCTCTCTGCTGCCGATTGCAAATGATGCGTAGACATTATTTTTCTCATCAATATCATACATCAATCCTAATTTCGGATTAAAGAAATCGTAAGAAGTATTTTGATCAAGAGTCACGATTACCCCATCAACTTCGTCAAATCCTAAGAAATTATAATCAATATGTCTGTACTGAAGATCTCCATAAAACGTGAAGTCTTTAATCGAATAAGTTGCCTTTAAGTAAGACATCAGGTCAATTTTAAATGCATCATTATCATAATATCTATCTCTGATATCAGATTGAGAAGCAAACTCTGCCCAAATAACCTCACCATAGTGCCCACCTTGGTAAGCATTAGCTGACCCACCGAAAGTAAGATCAAGGTTTTTCTTGTTATAATTCAAGGCGAAAACTCCCCCATAGAAATGGTTATCCAACCATCTTCTTCTAATCACATCAGTAGTTGTTACTGTGTCATTCGTGAATACTAGCGGATCAAATCCGTAAGTTGAAAAATCTTCGCCTGCTTTATACTGTTCAAAGTAACCTTTACCTCTTGTATAATGTCCGGCAACCGAAAAATTCAAGTTCTTATTTACTTCATGCAAAAAATGCAGTTGGTAATGATCTTGCCCGTAATTATCCACCTCATTATCATAAGTGTAGTAGTTATAAGTTCTACCCGATTCTAAGAGATTATCTCTGTCATCTCCGAACACCCAATTGCGATCAGCAAATGCCACAATTGAATCTTGATTTCCGCTTAAAACTGACTGTGGGGTTCCCCACCAAGCTTGGTACGTTTTTTCTCTCCCCATGAAAACATTGGCTTTCAAGATAGATTTTTTACCTAACCATGCACCTGAAACGTAGAGAGATTTAAGATTAGATGAAGCTCTATCAATATATCCTTCAGATTGAATATTTGAAAGACGCATATCAACAGTGAACTTATCATTGATTAATCCTGAGCCCGCTTTGATAGTGTTTTTAATAGTATTGAATGAACCGTATGAATTATCTAATACGGCATAAGCTTCACGGTTAATATCATTTGTTTCAATATTAATACTCGCTCCAAAAGCTGCAGCACCATTTGAAGAAGTACCTACACCTCTTTGAATTTGAATATTGTCAACAGAAGAAGCAAAATCTGGCATATTTACCCAAAACACTCCGTGAGATTCAGAATCATTGATTGGAATACCGTTAATCGTCACATTGGTTCTTGTTGGATCAACACCTCTAATTCTAATACCCGTATACCCCACTCCTGCACCAGCATCTGACGTTACAACAGTTGAAGGAGTACCTTGGAATAAGAAAGGTAAGTCTTGACCGAAGTTTTGTTTTTCAATGTCTTTAGAAGAAAGATTTGTATAAGTGGTAGGTGTTTTATCTCCTGCTCTCACGGCCTCAACAATAATCTTGTCATACATGTAAGCCATTTCTTTTAGCTCTATGTTAAGATCAGAAATATTTTTAGTTAGGTCAACTTCTTTTTTAAGAATGTCATAGCCTAGACTTCGAATCACAAGCACATATTTATCAGCTTTGAGATTAGTAAGCTCAAACTGACCGTCTTCATTTGTCAAAGTACTTACATAAGTATCTTCAATGGTAATTCTACTCCACGCCAACTTTTCGCCCTGGCTTGACTGGACGCTACCTTTGATAGAAAATTGTGAAAATGAGATCGGAACCGCAAAAATAACGGCCCAAATCATAGCAATGAATTTTGTGTTCATTTTATCTTGTTTTGCAAGACAAGGGGCTAATTCTTGGGAATTAGTAAATAAATTGTTTAGTCATATCCCAACGCAGGCATTATCCTGATCTGGTCAATGGGTATAATCTCAGCTCTGTTTCCAGAACACCCCTAATGAGACTGTCTTAATTTCTTAAGATGCCACAAAGCTACATACTTTGATTTAATTGATTTTAAATTGACGCAATAATTTTATCGACCCGATCTTTGAAACTACCCTCAACAGTGATGAATTTTTTTCCTGACTTCTGTAATTCAGCCAAGTAAATATCGAACAAACGATCTCTATCATGAGGATTTTCTCTTTGAAGATCATCTTCATATGGAATATCAGGTTTACATAATACTAACAAATCAAAATCCTGCTCAGCATACAGCATTTGAATGTAAGGCGAAACTTCTCCGTATTTTTCTTGAGACCAGATTTTAAGTACAAGCATTTCTGTATCCACGACCATATACTTAGATGCCGTTCTACCAATCAGACTAATTCCCTGTTGTTGTTTTTTAGCTATGACATCTAAATCAGCTTTGTTGTATGGTCTATTTAAAGTATTAAGGTAATGTCTAGCAAACTCTGGAATGAAATTAACGTCAAGTCGTCTTCCTAATTCAATTGCAAGGGTTGTTTTACCTGAACATTCAGGTCCGGTCAGGGCTATTTTGATCATCTTCTTCGAACTTTTTGAAGCTTATACTTCTTCTGCCATTGCACGAAACCAACTACAGCTAAAATCGTAAATATGAAAAACAATAGAGCCGTGAGATAAAGACCCTTAGCCGCATAGAGAAAGATTGCCGCAATATCAATAACAATCCAATAAATCCAATTTTCAAGCACTCTTTGAGTTACCATGTAAGTAGCAGCCAAACTAAACACAGTTGTAAAAGCATCTAAATAAGGGTAAGCTTGAGTGGTGTTCTCGTCAAAATAATATCCTAAAACAAGACACACTACAGCACTGATACCAACATTCAAAAAATGAAAATCTCTCCGCCAAACTACAATAAGATCATCTCGATCTTTGGTTTGATTCCAAAAATACCAACCAGCTATCCCCATTAGAACATAGAAAAGTTGTAAAAACGATTCTAAATACAGATTGAGACCGTAACAGAGATAAACATACAAGCCGGCACTAACAATGGCAAATGACCAACACCAAATACTTTTCTTTGCCGCAAGTATTACGTAAACCACGCCCGTGAGCACAGCAATCCATTCAAGTAAACTTGTGGCAATGAATCCATCAATTATTCCGTCTAAAATCTCATTCATTCTCGATCAAATTTGAGATTTCAATTAAAAGCGCCAGATTGTTTGAGTAGATTCCGCGGTAAGCAATTGATTTGAATGATTTAAACTCTTCAAGGCTATTCACTGAAACAAATAAGGGAGTGTTTAATGATTGAAGCTGCCAACCATATTTTGGTTTTTGTGCAATAATATTCTCTAACTCATTCGAAAAAGGTGCTTTCCAAACAATAGCGGATGGCTTTTCTAATTCAGCATTCAACAGTTCAGCCTGATTGGATACAAAAATGACTTTTTTTGCGCCTTCAATTTCATTGACAGAATAGTTCTCCTTATTTGGGATTACTTTATCTTCAACTAAAACTGCAACCTCTACAGCAGAGGATGGCACTTCACCATTATTGGTTTTAATGAGGTAAATCATTCGTCTAAAATGTCTTCTGAAAATCCTTTTTCTCTCGGATCTTTAGCTAAAAATGAAACAGCCAAGGCACCTATTTGAAAGAGGATATCAATATACAATAGAATTTGATAGTTATCAATATGGAAATTCTTCATCAACAATGCCACTGCAATTAGACCAATACCTATGAAGAATAGTTTTTGGGCAATGGGTTGGCTAAAGATTGGATCTTTAACATTAGGTGCAATGTAGCCATAGATTAATTTCAAACCACTTGCTGCAATAATCAAATACAAAAAGTGTTTGACCTCATATCTGACAAAAAACTCATTAAACCCAACGGCATTAAGAATATACCCAACACCACCCACGATCATGAGTGTATTCAATATATGATATGGAATCTTTGATTTAATGTTGCTCTTTGTACTTTATACAATTCAATTGCTCGGTGAAAGCAACAATATTATTTATGAATTATGCTTATCGTGATAAGCTTTCAATGCATTAGTGATTCTTGTCCACTCAGTTTTCACTTGTGCAACACCAATAGCTCCACCCCAATATCCTTTTTCATCTTTTTTGAAAACTAATTTACTTGACTTCTCATCTCCAGAGATACTAAGACTCCAGGTAAATCTCTTAACAAACGCTCCAAACAAAATTCTCATTGTTTTACTTCCTTTTCCGTAAACACCTGAAGTTGGAGCTCCGCTTTCTAATTTATATCCGTCTTTCAATAAGTAGTTTTGAATCTTACCAGCTAAATCTTCTTTGCCCATTGTTGGGAAAGGAAATTCGGCTCTATCTTTTGTAATTACGACAGCAGCTACATCTGGCTCTTTGGCCAACATCTGGTCATCTAATAATTCATCATCCATAATAATATAGTTTTAGGTTCGTGAAGCACCTAATATCGTCAATATTTAAGAATTAAAATAGATTTTTTTGAGATTATTAATCCCAGATTCTCTCTTCTCTGAGATCAATTTTTTCGCCAAAAAACAATTTAGAGGTTTCTTCAAAACTCTCAGTGTAATCCGAAATCAGGAATTGGTTTTTACCTTCTCTTTTTTTACTTGCAATCCCTTCTTTCTTAAGCAATTTCTTAGTGAACTCAGCTACAACAGTAGCCGAATCAATTACATCAACAGATCCCTTGAAATAATTCTTTACCTCTTCTTTGATAAGCGGATAATGCGTACATCCCAAAATTAAGGCTTGAATGTCAGCAAAATTCTTTGTTGACAAATAAGAATTGATAATGGTTTGAGAGATATTATTATTGAAAAACCCCTCTTCTATCATGGGAACCAATAAGGGAGCAGCCGCCTGCGGAACTTCAAGATTGGGATTCTTCTTAACTATCTTTCTCGGATAGATTCTAGATTTGATTGTTCCCTTAGTAGCAATCACTCCAACTTTGCCACTATCGTATTTCTCAGAGCAGTAATTTACTGTTGGATTCACCACATTAATGATTGGCAGTTTAGGATAAAACTTCTTTAGATCAGAATAGGCATGCGCCGAAGCAGTATTACAAGCTATTACAATCGCTTTACAACCCTTTGCAACCAAGAAAGCTGTGATTCTTTGCGAATACAACTTAACAGACTCTTTACTTTTGTCTCCGTATGGCAAGTGCGCAGTATCACCAAAATAAATAATACGTTCATTAGGAAGCGCCTCAGCTATCGCTTTCGCAACAGTCAGCCCTCCTACTCCAGAATCAAATATGCCAATTGGTTTATCCATTAATCCAAATGTACGATTTATCGCATAAAAAACCCCGACGAAGCAAGCTTGTCAGGGTTAATATTATTATTTGCTTACTAATCAAGGATAAGTGTGAACTCTCTTCGCATTATCCATTTTTAATAATTCAGCTCTAACTTCTTCAGTGATGTCTTTTGCTCCTTCAGCAGCATAAAGAACTTGTGAATCTTTATCTAAAACATAAGTTAACTCATATTTTTTACCAACTACACCAACAGCTTCTTTATACATTTCCATCAACTTCATTAAACGCTCGTTCAATACTTGCAATTTTTGTTGAGAGAATTGCTCTAATTGATACAAATCTTGTTGCTTCTTCTCCATATCACCTTGAATCATATATGCTTCAAAATCTGATAATGAATCTTGTTCAGCCATTCTTTGTGCTTTAATCTGCATCTCTTGAATCTGCAATTGAATTGCTTGAGATTGATCTTGACCGTCTTTATAAATTTGTTGCTCTTCAGCAACAATTGCTTTGTATGATGCAACACTATCCAGTACTACTGCACTTGAAACGTGTCCTAATTTTAATGCCTGAGCATTTGATGTAAACGCTCCAAGCGTAAATAATGCTACTATTACTAATGTTAATTTCTTCATTTTATTCTTTTGTTTGTGTCTTTACCCTTTATTCTTTACAACTTTGATGCCCATTTTTCTAAGTACCTGATCACTAATGTCATACTTAGAGTCTGCATACAGTAAATTTGACTGATTCGCTTTGTCAAAAACAAAGGCAAAGTTTCTTTCTGAAGCGATTCCTTGAATCGCATTAAATATCTGATCTTGGATTGGTTTGATTAATTGTTCTCTTTGAGAGAATAGGTCTCCACCAACACCAAAACGTAATTTTTGTAATTCTTTAGCTTCAGTTTCAAGCTTGTTAATCTCTTTTAACCTTTGTCTTCTAATCTCTTCAGGAAGCAATATTTTTTCAGCTTCAAACTCATTTCTCTTCGTTTGAACTTGATTAAATCTGTCTTCAACTTCTTTCACCCATTGCTCTGATAGTTTATTTAACTCTTCTTGAGCTTTAGCATATTCAGGCACACTTTCTAAGATATACTGTGTATCAACATACGCATAACGTTGAGCACTAGCGACATTTGCTAATCCGATTAAGATGATAAATATTCCAATTACTTTCTTCATAATGCATTTGAAGGCTGCGAATTTAATAATATTCGCAGAACTGTTTCTTTAATAACGTTTATAAATCTCCAATATTCATTCCAATTATTGGGAAGAAACCAAAAGTATAGCCTTTCGCATTCGCACCAGGGTCGTCTGCTGACCCAACACCTTGAGAACCTGGATCTAATGGATCGAAGCCCCAAGCAAAATCTACACCTAACATGCCGAACATTGGTAAAAATATTCTTACACCTGCTCCTGCCGAACGTTTCACATTAAATGGATCAAACTCTTGAAAGCCGTTATATGTGTTACCAGCCTCAGCAAAAAGTAAACCGTAAATGGTAGCATTTGGGTTTAATGAAACAGGATACCTAAGCTCTAACGAATATTTTGCGATTACAGTACCTCCGGTAGTAGGAGAAACAGGGGAATTTCCGTTATAACCTCTTAAAGAAATGATCTCACGCCCGTCAAACTGCCAGGTTCCGTTCAATCCTGAACCTCCTAAATAAAATCTTTCAAATGGTGAAATTCCTCTATCATTGTTGTATGCTCCTAAGAAACCGAATCCAAATTTAGGGTGTAGTACTAGCTTTCTTTTTCCTTTTGAAAGTGGTGTAAACCATTCTCCTGTGAATTTAATCTTGTAATATTCGGCATACTTATATCTTTCTTGATCAGACAATCCTGAATAATCATCAATTCCATCAAAAGAAGAATAAGGCAATGTCGCTTTCGTAGTTAAAACGAATTTTGAACCGTTTGTTGCATAAATCGGTTGATCAACTGAGTTTCTTGTCAACACTCCTTTTAATGAAATGTTATTCGAATATCCATCAGAGAAAATAAAGAAGTTAGATCTTCTTAAATCGTAGTATTGATAATTGAACTCACCATATAATTGAAAGTAATCATCAGGCCATTTCAATCTTGTTCCTAAACCAATTCCCGCAGAAGTAATCGAAGTTCTTTGGAAAGTAGGATCATCTGAAGCCACAGAATTCGTTATTAATGAATGAGACATGAAAACCGTTAATGAGGTCGGCTTTTTACCACCCAACCAAGGCTCTGTGAATGAAAAATTATATGATTGGTATCCTCTACCGTAAGTTTGCCCTCTTAAAGAAAGTCTTTGACCGTCTCCTGCCGGCAAGGGTTGCCATGCTCCCTTTTTGAAAAAGTTTTTTGTTGAGAAATTCGTGAACGACAATCCTAATGTTCCAATCAATCTGTTGGCACCATATCCACCAGATAATTCAATTTGATCTGATGATTTTTCAACTACATAATATTCGATATCAACTGTTCCGTCAACCGGATTAGGAATTGGATTTACATTAAATTGCTCAGGATCAAAGTAACCCAAGTTAGCGAGCTCTCTTTGTGTTCTGATGATATCGTTACGATTAAACAAATCACCAGGCTTCGTTCTAATTTCTCTTAGAATTACGTGGTCGTTCGTTTTTGTATTACCATAGATGAAAATGTTCTTAACTCTTGCTTGTTTTCCTTCATTGATTCTTATCTCATAGTTGATTTTGTTATCAGCTGTGATATTCATTTCAACCGGATTCAGATTGAAGAATAAATAACCTCTATCCATATAAAGTGAAGTCACATCTCTTCCGTCTTGGCTCATAAACAACCTTTGCTCTAGAAGGGCTTTGTCATATTTATCTCCATTTTTAATTCCTAATAAGGTGTCTAATTGGCCGTCTCTATACTTTGTGTTTCCTACCCAGTTGATATCACCAAAAAAGTAATCGCTTCCCTTATCAATGTACATATCAATTGCCATGTGGCTCTCATCTAAATAATAAACTGAGTCTTTGATGATAAAGGCATCTCTCAAACCAATTTCATTGTATTTGTAGATGATGGCTTGTTTGTCTCTCTTATAGGCCGCGCGGTTAAATTTAGATCTTGAAAAGATTCTCATGATACCTTGCTTCTTGGTATCTTTCATTGCTCTTCTTAATCCGCCATCAGAAACGGCCCATTTGGCTTGTATGTTTTTAATCTTCCCTAAGTCAGGATTATCTGGGATTTCGTTATTGATAAAATTGATTTCTTTAATCTTAATTCTTTCTCCCTTTACAACATGAAACTCTAGAGATCTTGCATTAAATTCACTTGTGTCAATTGATTCAGTGCAAGTCACCTTGCACTTAAAGAATCCTTTTTCTTGATAAAATCCTCTTATTTGATTGATAGAGTTCGTCTTTAGCGCTTCAGTGATTGTTTTACCTGCGTATAAATCAGTAGCATCTCTCAATTTATCTGCGTCACCTTTTGAAACATCTCCTGTAAACCTATAGGCCGCTCTGGATGACATTTTAGGACGATCAAGCAATTTGATATACATGAAGATGTCTCCTGTAACATTATCTATTTTAGTGTATCCTACTTCAACATCATTAAACAAGTCTTGTTGCCAAAGCTTCTTAATTGCCTGCGTAATATCGTCTCCAGGAACTGTAATTTCTTTACCAGGAGTTAATCCTGATATTAAAACAATGGCATCATGGTTAAGGTGATCAACACCAATAACATCAGTTCTTGCGATCGTGTGCTTCTCAGGGTTTAAATAATCCACCTTTTGAGCCCAACTCAAAGAGCTTACAATGGTTAATAATGATAGAAAAAAGATCTTCAATGCTTTCATTCTGTGTCGTTTAGTTGTTCACTGACTAATCCAAATCTTCTTTCTCTGTTTTGGTATTCGTAGATAGCTTGGTAGAAATCTTCTTGTTTAAAGTCTGGCCAAAAGGTTGGTGTAAAGTGTAATTCGCTATAGGCAAGTTGCCATAATAAGAAATTACTAATCCTTACTTCACCACTTGTTCTTATCATTAATTCAGGATCAGGAATGCCAGCAGTATATAAATGATCACTTACTAGATGGTCGGTAATGTCATCTAATTCGATCTCACCATTTTTATATTTCTGTGCGATTTCCTTAATCGCCGTTTTCATTTCAAATTTTGAGCTATAGTTTAGAGCAAGCACTAAACAGGTTCCTTTGTTTTTTGAAGTTCTTTCAATAGCTCTTTTCAATTCAGCTTGACAATTCTCAGGCAAATCGCTTAGATTCCCGATTGCATCAAGCCTCACATCATTTTCATTCAATGATTCAATTTCATTTGCAATGGTAGTCACTAGCAAATCCATTAAACCATCAACTTCTTCTTTAGGGCGATTCCAATTCTCAGTAGAAAAAGCATAAAGAGTAAGATACTTAACCTTGACCTCAGTCGCAGCCTTTAACGCTTCCCTTACAGACTCAACACCAGTTGTGTGACCGAAAAGTCTCACATGACCTTGTTGTTTAGCCCATCTCCCGTTACCATCCATAATGATAGCAACATGTTCAGGAATGTTGTTTGTATCTAATTTATCTTTTATGCTCATATTAAACCGCACACAAAAATGCGTGTTTTTTTTGGTTCTGCAATGATTTCAGAACGTCTTTGCCCGTATTAAATTGTTTCTTTAACAACCTTTAACGTGCAGCTTAAAAAAACGAAAAAGGTCCAAATCATTCTTTTCAGAACCAATTGGACCTTAAACAGTGTTATAAACTGATGCGGATTATTCAGCCAGCACCATAATTTTATCATCTTTTACTTCAATAATTCCACCTTTAATGGTAAAAGTAAAAGAGGCATCATTCTTATGTTCATCATTGTACTTACCAAAAAACTCATCTCCCTTGTTTTCTGCAACAATTTGGTCCACTTTCATTTCTCCTTCTGTTAAGGCCGAAATCATAGGGGCATGATTTGATAAGACACCAAATGATCCATCAAGTCCTGGCAACACTACATGTGTTACATTCCCTTTGAATAGTATTTGGTCTGGTGTAATTACTTCAAGAATCATCTTTCAGTTGTTTTTAGTTTTCTGCTAACATTTTCTCTCCAGCTTCAACCGCCTCAGCAATTGATCCTTTTAAGTTAAATGCTGCCTCAGGATATTTATCAACTTCTCCATCAAGAATCATGTTGAATCCTTTGATAGTATCTTGGATATCAACTAATGCTCCCGGAAGACCTGTAAATTGCTCAGCAACATGGAACGGCTGAGATAAGAATCTCTGAACACGTCTTGCTCTGTGTACAATTAATTTATCCTCTTCAGATAATTCGTCCATACCTAGGATGGCGATAATATCTTGAAGTTCTTTATATCTCTGTAATGTTTCTTTTACTCTTTGTGCAGTTGCATAGTGCTCTTCACCTACGATCTCTGGAGTCAAAATTCTAGATGTAGAATCTAGAGGATCTACCGCTGGGTAAATACCTAAAGAAGCAATCTTTCTAGAAAGTACTGTAGTTGCATCAAGGTGAGCAAATGTTGTTGCTGGTGCTGGATCCGTTAAATCATCCGCAGGTACATATACCGCTTGTACAGATGTAATAGAACCATTTTTTGTTGAAGTAATACGCTCTTGCATTGCTCCCATTTCAGTTGCCAATGTTGGTTGGTAACCTACCGCTGAAGGCATACGACCTAATAAGGCAGATACCTCTGAACCAGCTTGTGTAAATCTAAAGATGTTATCTACGAAGAAAAGAATATCAGCTCCTTGACCGTCACCTTCACCATCTCTGTAGTATTCAGCTAATGTTAATCCTGAAAGTGCCACACGAGCTCTTGCTCCTGGAGGCTCATTCATTTGACCGAATACGAATGTTGCTTTCGATTCTTTCATCTTTTCAGAATCAATTTTCGAAATATCCCATCCTCCTTTTTCCATGTCGTGTAAGAAATCATCACCATAATTGATAATTCCAGACTCTAACATCTCTCTTAAAAGGTCATTTCCTTCTCTTGTTCTCTCACCTACTCCGGCAAATACCGAAATACCTGAATATGCTTTCGCAATATTGTTAATCAACTCTTGGATCAATACAGTTTTACCTACTCCGGCTCCACCAAACAATCCAATTTTACCACCTTTTGCATATGGCTCAATTAAGTCAATTACTTTAATTCCTGTAAATAATACTTCTGTTGATACAGAAAGATCTTCGAACTTTGGTGCTTCACGGTGAATTGGAATTCCGTCTGATTTATCTAATTCAGGTAAACCATCAATGGCATTTCCTGTAACGTTAAATAAACGTCCTTTAATTGCTTCTCCTTTTGGCATTCTGATTGGAGCGCCAGTTGCAATTACTTCCATCCCTCTTGTGAATCCATCTGAAGAATCCATAGAGATACTTCTGATTTGATCATTTCCAATATGCTGCTGAACTTCTAAAACAACTTTAGATCCGTCAGCTTTTACTACCTCAAGGGCATCCATAATATTGGGTAATTCAGTTCCTTTTTCAAAAGAAACATCAATTACAGGTCCTATTACCTGTGAAATCTTACCGTTAGTGTTCGACATTATATTTAGTTTTTAATGGTCGTGTTCAATTTTCGGGTGCAAATTTAGTGCATTTTATACATATAAGCAGATTTTGTTGGAAGTTTTTTCCATAACTTTGAATCATTGATTTTTCCCATACTGTTTGGGACCCAAACTTCAACTTTGAAAGTATATTATTCTCTTGATGACGTACCGCTTATTAAGAACCCTGTTTTAACACTAGGTACCTTTGACGGAGTGCACTCTGGACACCAGCAAATCATTGACTTTCTGAACAAAAGTGCAGAACGGATAAATGGTGAAACAGTATTGTTTACTTTTCATCCTCATCCAAGAATTGTGCTTCACCCAGATGACCATAACCTTGAATTGATTCAAGACATTGACCGAAGAATAGAAAGATTAGAAGAAGCAGGAATCGATCATTTAATTCTATTTCCTTTTTCAAAAGAGTTTTCTAGAATGAGCGCAACCGAATTTGTCAGAGACATTTTGGTGAACAAATTGAACGTAAAACTGATGACCATTGGGTACAATCATCATTTTGGTAGAAATAGAGAAGGAAATATTAAGTTACTGAATGAATTGGGACCGATCTATGATTTCGAAGTTCAAGAAATTCCTGCCTTTAGGTATGACGAAATCAGTGTTAGCTCAACGAAAACAAGAAAAGCAATAAAAACGGGTGACATAAAAACTGCCAATCATTACTTAGGAAGACCATTTAGGTTTAAGGGTAAGGTTGTAAAAGGGAATCAAATTGGAAGGGAGATAGGCTTTCCTACAGCTAACCTCTCAGGCTTAGCGGACACCCAAATCATTCCTGAATCTGGTGTCTTTGCAGTTAAGTGCAAAGTTTCTGGTACTGTTTATGATGGTATGATGAACATTGGCTTTCGTCCGACAATTAATTCTGGATCAGAAAAAAGAATTGAAATAAATATTTTTGATTTTGACCAAGAAATTTACGGCGAAGAGATTGAAGTTTACTTGATAGACAAGGTGAGAGACGAGAAAACCTTTAATGGTATAGAGGAGCTTAGAGAACAATTAATGAAAGATGAAATTAGTTGCAAAAATATTTTTGGTAGGTCTACTGTTAGTTTGTAGCACTGGCTTTAGCCAAAAAGACAAAATGTACAGAGGTTTGGATGAAGCATTAGCTGCTCACCCTGATTCTGTATATCGTCTTGATTTGAGCAAACAAAAACTATCTGAAATTCCGAAGGAATTGTCTTCATTCAAAAATCTTCAGGAACTAAATCTTTCTAAAAATAAAATCACGTCAGTAGACGCTTCTTTTCAATTTGACGATCTTAGAATTCTCGATTTAACGAAGAACAAGTTTAAAGTATTCCCGGTTCAGCTGACCTCTATTACTTCTTTGCGGAATCTATTTTTAGGAAAAAACAATATTGAGGTAATCCCTAATGAAATAGGAAAGATGCATGATTTAATTGTGCTAGACATGTGGTACAACCCTATTGACGATTTGCCAGAAGCACTAACTGAATTGAGAAACCTGCGTTCTCTTGATCTTAGTGGATTGAACTTCTCAAAAAGTTTTCAGAAGAAATGGAACGAAAAATTACCTTGGGTAAAGATTGAGTTCGAAGCAGCTTGTGATTGCAACAAGTAACTACAGCCTCTGAATTCTAATTTTATCAAACCAGCTCAATGCACTCCCCTTCTTAGAAAACATTTTGGTAGGAAATACTGGTTTATGAAATTTGATAAAAACTGAAGCTGTTAATCTAATTGGAAGATTATCAAGTAAAACTGCAGTAGCAATCGTTGATTTCGAAATTGTTGATTCTCTTGAGAAATACTTTTGAGCCTCAGTATTCATATTGCTCTGGATTCCTAACGCATCAACAATTACAAAGACATCTTCACCATTTGCCACTTCACACAAAATAGTATCCAATTCTTTTACATCAGCTAAAACCACCAATCTATCAGTCTTAAATCTCATCACTAAGACATCTGATGCAATCTTGTATATTTCTGCGCTATCAGTAGAGCGCTTATCACTTAACATAATCCTTTGTTGAATTACCTCAATTTTTTGAACCAATCTTGAGCTTCTTCAAAGGTAATAAACTCTTTTGTTGGATATAATGTTTTAGTGCTTCTACCAAAAAGCTTTGCGAAAAATGAACTTTTGTGTTTAGAAATAATGGCGATTCCTTTAATGTAAGGAATCATTTTTCCTTTATAAACGAAGTATTCTTCAGCCTCTGATGATATTTGCGCATCACCAAAAGTTAGGTCAACAATTATAAACATATCATTACCCTGAGACATTGTTAAATGTGCTCCATCAATTTCTTTTGCATCAGCTTCGGAAATGGATACACCATCTCTATATCTTGTAATTAAGACATCTGGGTCTTGCTTTTCAACTGAAGCCTTTTTAAGTTCTACCAAATCATTCATGAGAATAGGTGTTAGGTTTTAATCGAAAGTAGCAAAAACTACGCTTAAAGACCTAAATTTTGCGTTAAAAAACTCATTTTAATCGATAAATGATGTGAAATTCTCAAGCAGTGTCTTTTCTGAGACGAAAACGAGAAAATCATTCTTAACGTGAGAGGCTAGAAATTCTTGCTCATATTGTCCTTTTGTAGGAACCAAAATAGCTGCTGCCTTTAATTTAGTCAACTCCATAATTGCAGTATAACCTGCCCTACTTATTACTTTTTTTGAAGAATTTATAAGCTTCTCCAATTCTTTGCCTGAAGGATTATTTACATAAAAATCTTCTTTAATTGCAGACTGCCCAACCACTTTGAATAATAAATCGGTTGACTTTAACTTCACTAAAAATGCTTTTTCAAACTTTGATCTTTCAGGTTCTGGACCTGAGGAAATCAGCAGCACATCAATATCTTTTGTGAGCTCTTCGAAATTCATTCTACTCAATGGTCCGATCTTCAACTTTGGGATCTTCAATTCAACTTGATTTAAATCACCACAAATTGGATTTGACTCATGGTCTGGAACCCAACAAAAGTCGAATTTATTCACCCATTTAACAACTTGCGCACGAACGGCTTTTCTTAAGGTAGGTACGGGAGGTGACAATTGATGAGTCAAGATGATATTCTCACATTTACTTGATTTAAAACCATAACGATTATCTGAAATAATAATATCAATTCCGTATTTAAGTGCTAGAGATTGGGCCACCTCCTCTTCTTGCTTGATACTCTTCTGCATTTTTGCAGATTGGGTGATCATTTGCCAGTAGGTTGATTTTGCAGAATCTAAAGTAATATCATATCCTGCAATCAATTCGTAAGTCAAATCAGGATAATCTTGCTTGGCAATCTGAATTTGTTCTTTTGTACCGGCAAAAACAAGTTCATTACCATTCGCAACTAAGTCTTTGATCAATGCAAGCGAACGGGTAACATGTCCCATACCCCAATCAAGAGGAGCAATCATTACTTTTTTATTTCTAATGTCTTCGGGAAGCATGTAAAATCAAGGTACAAAAAAAGTGGCCATTCAAAATGAAGACCACTTTTTTATATTCTTAAAGGATTGACTAATCTTTTTTGATTGCCGCCTTCATATATTCTCTATTCATTCTTGCAATGTTGTCTAATGAAATTCCTTTAGGACATTCAACTTCGCAAGCTCCAGTGTTGGTGCAGTTACCAAAGCCCTCCAAATCCATTTGATTCACCATATTAAGTACTCTGTCTTTGGCCTCAACCTTACCCTGAGGTAATAAAGCAAATTGAGAAACTTTAGCTGAAACAAATAACATTGCAGAAGCATTTTTACAAGAAGCCACACAAGCCCCACAACCAATACAAGTTGCTGCGTCAAATGCATTATCTGCATCTACTTTAGGAACAGGTAATGAATTTGCGTCTTGAGTATTACCTGAAGTATTCACAGAAACGAATCCTCCAGCATGCTGAATTCTATCAAATGAAGTTCTATCAACCACTAAATCTTTGATTACTGGAAATGCTGTTGCTCTAAATGGCTCAATAGTTATTGTATCACCATCCTTAAACATTCTCATATGCAATTGACAAGTAGTAACTCTTCTATCAGGTCCGTGCGCTTCTCCATTAATTTGAAGAGAACAAGACCCACATATTCCTTCACGACAATCGTGATCGAAAGCAACTGGCTCATTTCCTGCGCTAATTTGCTGTTCATTAAAAACATCCATCATTTCTAAGAAAGACATGTGCTCAGAGATTCCCGAAATCGGATAGCTTTCTAATTTACCAGCAGATTTTGCATCTTTTTGACGCCAAATCTTTAATGTTAAGTTCATTGTTTTATCTGACATATCTTTCTTATTTGTATGAACGTGTTTTTAACTCAATATCTTTAAATTCTAGCTCTTCTTTGTGTAAGTTAGCTTCTCCTGGATCATTATTCCACTCCCAAGCTGCCACATACTTATAGTTAACATCATCTCTCTTTGCTTCACCTTTTTGTTCGCCGTCTAATTCAACTGACTCCTCTCTAAAGTGACCTCCGCAAGATTCGTTTCTATCTAAAGCGTCTTTAGCAAACAATTCACCTAACTCTAAGAAATCTGCAACTCTCATTGCTTTCTCTAACTCAGGGTTTAATTCATCTGCTCCACCTGGTACAAGTACATCTTTCCAAAACTCTTCTCTAATTGACCTGATTTTTGCGATTGCTTCTTTCAGTCCAGCTTCATTTCTTGCCATCCCCACATTATTCCACATTACTTTTCCTAATTCTTTATGGAAATGATCTACAGATTTAGAACCACCATTATCAACCAGTTTTGAAATTCTTTCTCTTACCTCTTTTTCAGCAGCTTCAAATTCTGGAGTCTCTGTTGAGATTGGTCCAGTTCTAATTTCATCTGAAAGATAATCACCAATTGTATAAGGTAAAACAAAGTATCCATCAGCAAGTCCTTGCATTAATGCAGAAGCTCCTAATCTATTTGCTCCGTGATCAGAGAAGTTAGCTTCTCCTGCCGCGTAACATCCAGGAATTGTAGTCATCAAATTATAATCAACCCAAAGTCCACCCATTGTGTAGTGCACAGCTGGATAAATCATCATTGGTGTTGTATAAGGATCTTGATCTACAATTTTATTGTACATCTGAAATAGGTTACCGTACTTGTTTTTGATAACAGCAGCTCCCAATTCAGTAATTCTTTCTTTAGAAGCAGATTTCTCTCCAAGAACAGTTGCTTGTTCTTTTCCATATCTCTGAATCGCCGAAGCAAAATCTAAGAATACCGCTTCTCCTGTTTGATTGACACCAAATCCGGCATCACATCTTTCTTTAGCTGCTCTTGAGGCAACATCTCTCGGAACCAAGTTACCGAAAGCAGGATATCTTCTTTCTAAGTAATAATCTCTTTCGTCTTCAGACAATTGAACTGGCTTTTTAGCTCCTGATCTAATTGCTTCAACATCTTCCTTATTTTTTGGAACCCAAATTCTACCATCATTTCTCAATGACTCTGACATCAATGTTAGCTTAGATTGGTAGTCACCTGATCTTGGAATACAAGTAGGGTGAATTTGAGTGTAGCAAGGGTTTGCAAAGAATGCTCCTCTTCTGTGTGCTCTCCAAGCAGCAGATACATTAGATCCCATTGCGTTTGTAGATAAGAAGAATACGTTTCCGTAACCACCTGTAGCAAGAACAACTGCGTGAGCAGAATGTCTTTCAATTTCTCCAGTGATAAGGTTTCTTACGATAATACCTCTTGCTTTACCATCAACTTTTACAAGATCTAACATCTCGTGACGGTTAAACATTTCAATTTTTCCTTTACCAATTTGACGATTCATTGCTGAATACGCTCCTAAAAGTAATTGTTGACCTGTTTGTCCTTTGGCGTAGAAGGTTCTTGAAACCAATACACCACCAAATGATCTATTGTCAAGTAATCCACCATAATCTCTTGCAAACGGAACTCCTTGCGCAACACATTGGTCAATGATATTAGCAGATACTTCAGCTAAACGATAAACGTTTGCTTCTCTACCTCTATAATCTCCACCTTTTACAGTGTCATAGAACAATCTATATGTTGAATCACCATCATTTTGGTAATTCTTAGCTGCATTAATTCCTCCTTGTGCTGCAATTGAATGCGCTCTTCTTGGAGAATCTTGAAATGCAAATGCTTTTACTTTGTATCCCATTTCAGCTAATGAAGCTGCAGCCGAACCACCGGCCAAACCTGTACCCACAACAATAACATCAATAAGACGTTTGTTGGCCGGGTTAACCAAGTCAATGTGATTTTTATGATTTGTCCACTTATCTTTAATTGGACCTTCAGGTACTTTTGAATCTAATACTGACATATCTAATTAATTTTTAGTGTGAAACTGAAATATGATGGTAAACTGCAATAATGATGAACATTAGAGGAACTAATATCGCATATGCAGTGCCTAATTTTTTTAACAGTGGCGTGTATTTATTGTGTCTAAATCCAACCGATTGAAACGCCGATTGAAAACCGTGCATTAAGTGAAGTGACAAGAAAATGAATGACACTACATAAATAGCAACTCTCCATACATCAACAAATTTCAATTGAAGCTCATGGTAATATCTTGTAGGATTTTCTGGTAATGCTTCAACATATTTGTAGTTCATTTCTTGAACCCAGAAATCATAAAAGTGTAATCCTAAAAACAAAAGAATCATGATTCCAGTGATAATCATATTACGGGACATCCAGTTTGAGCTTGCAGCAGAGTTGTGCTTTGCATACTTCTTGTTTCTTGCCTTGTTGTTTTGATATTCTAAATACATCCCCATAATCAGGTGAAATAGAAAACCAAAAATTAGCACAGGTTGTAAGATGTACTGTATGATGGGATTATATCCAAAAAAATGAGATACACTGTTAAATGTATCTTCAGAACAAAGGGATAACGAATTAATCGTTACATGTTGGAGCAGGAAGAACATTAGAAAGAACCCTGAGAGGGCCATTAAGATTTTCCTTGCGATTGAAGTTTTCATATATTGAAATTACGTCTTAAGGTTTAGTTAAGAACAAAAATAACCTTGATTTTGTTTTAAAGAATAAAATTATCTTTTGATTAGACGAAGGATTGATTGTTTAGACTCATTCTAAATAAGTTTAAGCGCTTAAACAATTGAATCACTGGCCATTAAGACTAATTTCAATTTAAAGCCGTTTAAGAAAGTGCTCAATTATTTCATGCAATACCGCAAAAGTGGTATTTTTGTAGACCGATTCCTCTTATTTAGATGGATTATAAATAGAAGAAGATGATTAAAGTAACAGACACAGCAAAGGAAACGGCTATCAGAATGATGGCTGAAGAAAGCAAAGCAGACCACTTTATACGTGTGGGTGTTGAAGGCGGAGGATGTTCTGGACTTATGTATCAGCTCACTTTTGACAATCAAATAAATGAAGACGATAAAGAATTTGAAGATAACGGAGTAAAGGTTGTCATGAATAAAAAGAGTGTTCTTTATTTAGTAGGCACCACTTTAGATTATAGCGGAGGCCTAAACGGAAAAGGATTTGTTTTTTCAAACCCTAACGCTCAAAGAACCTGCGGATGCGGGGAATCATTTTCACTTTAATCCTTCGAGAAGCTCAGGATGACAACAATTAGAAATTAGATGGCTGGATATACAGAAGATGAATTAAAAGAGGAATTAAAAAGCCAAGAATATGAATTCGGCTTTACGACAGATATTGAATCTGAGAAAATTCCGGTGGGATTAAACGAAGAAGTAATTCGAATAATTTCTGCTAAAAAAGAAGAGCCAGAATGGCTGCTCGAATACAGACTAAACGCCTTTAAAGTTTGGCAAGAAATGACAGAGCCTGAATGGGCTCACGTTCAATATGAAAAGCCAAAATTCCAAGAGATTTCTTATTTCGCGGCACCCAAAAAACAATATGAAAGTTGGGATGATGTTGATCCTGAAATGAAAGCGACAATGGACAAGCTCGGCATTTCAATGGATGAGCAAAAGAAATTAACTGGTGTTGCTGTTGACTTTGTGATGGATTCAGTTTCTGTTGCAACTTCATTCAAAGATAAATTGGCTGAATTAGATATCATTTTCTGCTCATTCAGTGAAGCTGTAAAAGATCACCCTGAATTGGTAAAGAAATATTTAGGAACGGTTGTACCAACAAGCGATAACTTTTATGCAGCATTAAATTCTGCTGTATTTTCTGATGGTTCATTTTGCTACATTCCGAAAGGCGTGAAGTGCCCAATGGAATTGTCAACATACTTTAGAATTAATGAGTCTGGAACTGGACAATTTGAAAGAACATTATTGGTTGCTGATGCTGGTAGTTATGTTTCTTATCTTGAAGGATGTACTGCTCCTCAAAGAGACGAAAACCAATTGCATGCTGCAGTTGTTGAATTAGTCGCTTTAGATGATGCAGAAATTAAATACTCAACGGTTCAAAATTGGTTCCCTGGAGATAAAGAAGGAAAAGGTGGTGTCTACAATTTCGTAACGAAAAGAGGAATTTGCCATACCAACTCAAAAATATCTTGGACACAAGTTGAAACAGGATCTGCCGTGACATGGAAATATCCTTCATGTATATTAAAGGGAGACAATTCAATTGGAGAGTTTTACTCGGTGGCTGTTACCAATAACTACCAACAGGCCGATACAGGAACGAAAATGATTCACCTTGGCAAGAACACCAAAAGCACTGTGATTTCTAAAGGAATTTCAGCAGGTAAATCTCAAAATTCATATAGAGGATTAATTCAAATTCATCCGAAAGCAGACAATGCAAGAAACTTCACTCAATGTGATAGTTTATTGATGACTGATGAATGCGGAGCGCATACCTTCCCATACATTGAGTGTCAAAACAATTCTGCCAAATTAGAGCACGAAGCAACCACTTCAAAAATTGGAGAAGATCAAATTTTTTACTGTCAACAAAGAGGACTTTCTGAAGAGAAAGCAATTAGCTTGATTGTAAATGGATATTGTAAAGAAGTATTAAATAAGCTTCCTATGGAGTTTGCCGTAGAAGCACAAAAGTTATTAGCCATTTCACTTGAAAACAGTGTAGGATAAATATAAAGAATGAGTAAAACATTATTAGACATTAAAAACCTTCATGCTGAAATTGAAGAAGAAGGAAAAGCGATTCTGAAAGGATTAAATCTTACAGTAAAAGCAGGAGAAGTTCATGCTATTATGGGACCAAACGGCGCAGGTAAATCTACACTTGCTTCAGTGGTATCAGGAAAAGATGGTTATGAAGTAACTGATGGAACTGTTGAAATGGACGGAGCCGACATCTTAGAATTAGATCCAGATGAAAGAGCTAAAGAAGGATTGTTTTTAGCATTTCAATATCCGGTAGAAATTCCTGGTGTATCAAACATCAATTTTTTGAGAACAGCTTTAAACGAAATCAAAGAGTATAGGCAAGAAGAGCCTATAAGTGCGAAAGATTTCATGGCAATGGTTAGAGAAAAATCTGCCTTGGTTGACTTAGACGCCAAATTAGCATCTCGTTCTGTGAATGAAGGATTTTCAGGAGGAGAAAAGAAACGAAACGAAATATTTCAAATGGCTATGTTAGAGCCAAAAGTTGCAATACTAGATGAAACAGATTCAGGATTAGATATTGATGCCCTGAGAATTGTTGCTGCCGGAGTGAACAAATTAAAAAATGAGAACAATGCAGTTATCTTGATTACTCATTACCAAAGATTACTAGATTACATAGTTCCAGATTTCGTTCACGTTTTGGCAGATGGCCAAATTGTGAAAACAGGAGACAAATCTCTAGCCCTAGAACTAGAAGAAAAAGGTTATGACTGGCTTAATTAAGCATTAGTTGAATAGAAAATTTAGAAGCTTAATCAATGTCAGATAAACTGAATAATTTTATAAAAAACTTGGATGTTTCAGCCGCCAAATTTCAACAAATGGCAGCCGAACGTTTAGGCAATTTAGACTTTCCTACTACTAAAGATGAGTATTGGAAATACACTAGATTGGGAAAACTCACAAAACTAGAGCTTTCAAAAAGTGCAGACCCAGATAGACTTAATCTTACAAAACATATTATTTCAAACGACTACCTAGTGGTTGTAAACGGATTTATTAGAGAAGACTTAAGCCAGTATTCAAAATTAGATTTTGAAATTGATTTTTTGGGATCTGATAGAATGTCTGAGGAGGCTTACTTTGATAAAGGTTTGAACAAAAAGGATGTTTTTTCATCTATGAATTCTGCTTTTTTCGAAAAAGTAATCTCCATCAAAATTGGAGCTTCAAAAATTAATGAAGGGCCCTTGCAAATCATCTATGTGAGCAAAGGAGACCACATTATTTCTAATACGAGATTATATATTGAGTCAGGTAAGTCTTCTCAAAGTGAAATCATTCAAACTTTCATTGAGAAAGAAAGTACCAACTCTTTCACCAATCACGTGACTGAAGTTTACGTTTCAGAGAACGCGCATTTGAGAATTAATAAGGCTCAGCTTGAGGATGACACCAACAGTTTGATTACTACAGAGCAAATTCACCAAGAAAAGAATTCTGTGTTTAAAATAAACACGGTAACCCTAAGTGGTGCATTGGTAAGAAACAACATCAACATTGCCGTTGCCGGTCAAAATTGTGAAACTCACATGAATGGGGCTATTGTAACGAAGAATAATGAGACTATTGACAACCACACCTTTGTTGACCACAGAGTTTCAAATTGTGTAAGTCACGAAAACTACAAGTACGTTTTAGGTGGTAAATCAACCGGCGTATTTAATGGAAGGGTTGTTGTTCAGAAAGACGCACAAGTTATTAATGCATATCAGAAAAACGATAACATCTTATTATCAGACTTCGCTAAAATCAACTCAAAACCTGAGCTTGAAATTTATGCTGATGATGTTAAATGTTCACATGGGTCGACAACTGGCCAACTAGATGAAGATGCAATTTTCTACTTGCAAACAAGAGGAATTGCAGAAGACAATGCTAAAAAGCTATTGGTAAGAGCATTTGTTGGCGAAGTGATTGAATCATTTGAAAACGAACATTTTGAAAAATATATAAATACACAGCTAGAATTAATCCATGGATGGAAAAACTAAGCTGATTAATAATTTTGACTATTAACTTAAAACTATAAATATGGCAATTACAATTGATGAAGTAGTATCGAAATTGAAGCAAGGAAACGATAATTTCGTAGCTGATAAATTAGACGGTAAATTACAGGATAGCACAAGGAGAGATCACTTGACATCAGGACAAGCACCTCACACTATCGTACTAAGTTGTGCGGACAGTAGAGTTGTACCTGAATTGGCTTTTGATTCTGGCTTAGGAGAGTTATTCGTTATAAGAGTTGCAGGAAATGTTGCAAACGTTTCTTCTGTTGCTTCTATTGAGTATGCTGTTGCTCACTTAGGAACTCAAGTTATTGTTGTTATGGGACACGAAAGTTGTGGAGCCGTTACTGCTGCAGTTGCAGGAGGTGACAATGGACCAAACTTAAATACATTATTAGGATACATTAAGCCTGCCGTTGATGCATGTGGTTCAGGAGCTGACTTAGCAGATATCGTTAAGAAAAATACTGAATTAGTAAAAGGTGATTTAACTTCTAAATCTACTATCATTGCTGACGCAGTGAACTCTGGAAAAGTAGTTATCAAACCAGCCTATTACAACTTAGGTTCAGGAAAAGTAGATTTCTTGTAATCGAAATAGAATTAATCAAAAAAAAGGCGACCATCACTGGTCGCCTTTTTTTAGTTTATAACCGAATAAACCTAGAATTCGAATATTACACCAATTGTTGGCGTTATTAAAGCACTTTGATTTGGAATTATTAACGGAACCGCATTAGAACCATCTGCTGCTAAAGCTGCTCCATCAGTTGTTTCAAATCCTGTATTATCTTCATTTCTCTTGAATGTATAGTATGAAGGAGATTCTTGTTTGAAAGCAGTGATGTTCTGAATATCTATATAGAAATCAAAACTTACTTTCTTCAAGTTTACAATCTTGTCCAATCTAAAATCTAACTGATTGAATGCACGTAACCTCTGTGAATTCACATTATTAAAATCAAGAACTCCATTACCTGTTAATGCATAGGTTTGTTGAGAAGCATCTAAATCAAATGGAGTGAAAGGAGCACCACCAGCAAATCTATATTTCAATCCAAGTTTCCATCCTTTTCCAAAATTCCATCCAAATGTTGATGAGAACAAATGTTGACTGTCCCAAGCAGATGCAATGAGTTCTCCATCTGTACCTGAGAACAATGAACGCACATAAGTGTAGCTCATCACATAAAAGATGTTCTTTACCAATTTTTGCTGCACAAACAGCTCAAATCCGTAGGTCTGTCCTCTTCCTATTGTTTGAACTTCTTCATTTCCTACTGCACCAAATTCAGAACCTTGGTTAGCCAATGAAATTCCTGTGGCAACAGAAACTGGATAATTCTTATAGTCCTTGTAAAAGCCTTCAGCTGTGATTCTTATTCCGTCTTTCGGCAACCATTGCGCTCCTAAAACATAATGATCAGATTGAATGTAATCTAAATCTCTATTTACTAATACTCCACCTGCATCTCTATATCCTAGAGATGTGTAGGTAGGTATCTTGTAGTAGCTGCCTATTGAAGCAGTAATATCAATTTTTTCAGTCAGATGATAAGCCAGTGACAGTCGTGGAGAAATGGTTTCAAGAGGATTCAACCCTTTATCAGTGAAAGTATTCATATCACTTCTCACCCCTGCCGACACCAATAACTTCTTTTTGAAGAAGTTTTTTGACACTTGACCAAAAGCTCCAAATTTTGCAAAGTCAATACTCGTTTGAGAATTAATAGCAATTTCAGGACTAATCAATGATCCGTCTGAACCGTAAACAGCATCTGAAAGTTTATTGTACAGCTCATAATTATACTTCACATATTGTGCAGCAACACCAAAAGAGTACTTCCACCCTTTCGTGTACTTGTTAAAATCAAACCTAAATTTATTTTCTATTTCTTGAGAATTCAGTAAAAAATTTCGAAATTCCTCTTCTCCATTTCTAGCATCTTGAAATTGATCTAATCGGTTATCAAACATATTTCTGCTCAAGGCCACATTCAAAAATCCACCATCAATTCTCTTATTAATAGAGAGTCCTGTTGTATAATTCCATTGTGTAATAAACGGCAATGATCTTCTTAAATATTCGGTCTCATCATTATCTTCTTTTGTGGCCGCGAAATTGAATCTATCAAAAGCACCCAAACCCAAAATATTTATCGTGGTTTTGTTATCTGGTCTGAAAGTAGTTTTGAATTGATAATCAGTAAAATTAGGTCGGATTGGTAGGTCAATCAATGTAAATAGTAAATCAAGATAAGACGTTCTCCCCGAAAGTAAAAAATCATTCTTTTTCCCCATTGGTCCTTCTAAAGTCACTACACTTTCAGTGAAACTTGCTCTCAAATTACCTGATAGCTTCTCTCTATTTCCTTGTCTTTGTTTAATTACAAAAGTTGAGGCAAGTGCGTTATCGTAACGTGCATCAAATGCAGATGAGCTGAGTTTTAAATCTTCAATAAACGAAACATTCAATATTCCTTGAGCCCCACCTGAAGATCCTTGGGTTTGAAAATGATTCAATACCGGAATCTCGATTCCGTCTAGGTAATAGACATTCTCGTTTGGAGCGCCACCTCTAATAATAATGTCATTTCTCTGCGCACCACCTGATGAACCACCTACACCTGGCAAGGTTTGAACCACTTTAGAAACATCAAAATTTCCTCCAGGGTTAGATTCAATTTCAACTGAGGTTAACTTTTGAACCGAAAGTGGAGTTACCATATCGGTTGTTCTGGCAATCTTATCATTTTGATAAACAACATCCACTTTATCTAATTCAGAACTGGATTGATCTAATTCAAAATTCACCGTTTCGGCGTTTCCTGAAGAAACAGGAATATTAAATTTCTTAGCTGCTTCATAGCCTACAAAAGAGACCCTTAATGTGTAAGTGCCAACCGGTAATTCAAGTTTATAGTTACCATCAATATCTGCGATTGCACCTTTCTCAGTTCCTTCAACAAAAACTTTTGAAAAAGCCAGTGGAGCTTTCGTGTTTAAATCTATGACTTGTCCTTGGATGGTTCCAAGGTTTTGAGAATTGGCAGAAAAGCCTACCAAGAGTAAAATTATTATTAATACATTTTTCATTGCTTTGGGCATTGATTTCATTTAGAACAATCAAAGGCTCGAGAAAGTTCAATGAACTACTACTGAATAAATGTTCTTTGCCCGTATTCCAAAATTTTCTTGGTAGTTGTTTTCAAACTCAAAGTATCAACTTGAATAGATTCTGAATTACATTTCTCCTTACAAATGCGAGCTATCTCTGGAGCTTCTAATCTTGGGGAGTATGTGTTAGCTATAATGAAACCATTGTCATTTTTTAACTGAAGGGCAGTCTCTAACAGTTCAGGAAATTTATTTTCAATCTTCCATCTTTCTTTCTTAGCGCCTATTCCAAATGCTGGCGGATCCATGATGATTCCGTCATATTTGTGACCGCGCTTCACTTCCCTTTGAGCAAATTTCAATGCATCTTCTAATACCCAATGGATATCAGCTAGTCCAGACGACTCCATATTCTCTCTTCCCCAACTGATTACTTGTTTGACAGAATCTACATGAAAAACATCAGCTCCTTTCGCTCTTGCAACTACAGAAGCTGCTCCTGTATATCCAAATAAGTTGAGGATTCGATCACCTTCTTGAACATGATTTTCAATGAACTCCCAATTTGCTTGTTGTTCAGGAAACACGCCAACATGCTTAAACTTGGTTAGATGTAAATGCAATTTCACATCATTATATGCAATGGTCCATTCCGGATTACCTTCTCCTTTAAGTACCTTCCACTCTCCTTTAGATTTAGTCTCTTCAATGAATTCGAAGTGAGCTTTCTTTTGCCATTCATTTTTTGACAAGATTGGTGTGAAGTAGGCATTACGATCAGGTCTTATGGTGATAACATCACCCCAACGCTCTAATTTACGATCGCCCCCAGCATCTATTAATTCGTAATCGGCCCAATGTTGTGCAAAAAGTCTTGACATGATGCGAAGGTAATGTTTAAGCCTAAATGATAGCTGAAATAACTATTTTTGACTGAGAAGTAAATAATATATGGCACAACTGATTAAAACGGCGTACGAAATTAAAGAATGGTCTGGCGGCACTACAACTGAGATATTCATTTATCCTGAAGGTGCTGAATACGATCAAAGAAACTTTAGTTTCAGATTAAGCACGGCATCTGTTGAAATTGACGAAACAACATTCACTTCTCTTCCTGGAGTCAAAAGAACTTTAATGGTATTACATGGCAAGATGGAATTATCTCATGAAGGTCATCACACCAAAATGCTTCAAGAACATGATGTGGATGAATTTGATGGCGGATGGAAAACAACATCAAAAGGTAAATGCATTGATTTTAATTTAATGTGCAAAGGAGAAACTTCTGGTAAACTCAGAGGGTTTGCTATCGAAAAAAATAGATTCAAAGAATTTAAGGTAAGCGGTAAATTGAATTTCATATATGTGACTGGGGGAAGTATAACAATCAACCGAAAAACATACCATCCGGGAGCTTTAGTTAGAATCAAGTTAGAAGCCATCATTCAATTACAAGCCAAAGAACACTGTGATTTTATTGTGGCCGAAATCTTTAATCCGTAATTATGTTTGTAGCTGTTTATTACTTCAGAGTAAAACCCAATTGTGAGAAAGCATTTATAAAATCTTGGGAAGATCTCACAAAATTGATTTACGAATTTGAAAATAGCCTTGGGTCTCGCATTCACCGAAAAAGCGAAAATGAGTTCATTGCTTACGCTCAATGGCCAGACAAAAACACCTGGGAGAATTCTGGATCAAACATGCCCGAATCTGCTAGTCCAATTCGGAAAATAATGAAAGAGAGTTGCGAAGAAATACGGACAGATCATGAGCTTGAAATGATGAGTGATTTCTTAGAAGACAATCACTTTAATTCTTAAATTAAAGAAGTGAAAAACATTCTTTTCTATATTGGTTTCATGGCTATTGGTACAATCGGCGGTTGTGTTTGGCATAAATCCCTCCATTCTGAAAAGCAAGCAAGCTCTGAGCCTACCCCAAACCCAAAAGAGCTAAAGGATCATCTCAGATATTTAGAAAGTACTTTAGATACCATGCATGATGTAAAGCCAAATCCAATACCAGGTGAATGGCTTTATCACAACAAAGAAATGCAGCAATATCCGCACCAATATCTTGCAGCTCATCCCAGCATATTAGAGGAGAAAAGAAATAAAATTTACATTCAACCAATTGGTGGCTTCACAAAAGCGCAATGGAAAATACTTGGTGTCACTGCAGATTATCTTGAAGTCTTTTATGAAGTAGATGTTACTGTCATGGATTCTATCTCAGTTGAAAGAGTTCCTAAAAAGAACAGAAGATTAAATGATAAAGGTGAGACGCAATTACAAACCACCTACATAATGAACAAAATCCTCACGCCAGATTTACCAAAAGACGCTAGAGGCTATATGGGATTCACTGCTTACGACCTTTACCCTGATGAAAATTACAACTTCGTTTTTGGTCAAGGAAAATTGGGAGGAAATGTAGGCATCTATTCTTTAAATAGATTCGGATATCCTGATTGGGATTCTACCGAATATCATATGTGCTTGAAAAGAACTTTAAAAGTTGCCTCTCATGAACTTGGTCATATTTTTGGATTTAGACATTGCGTGGATTATCAGTGCGTAATGAACGGCTCAAACACCATGGACGAAACTGATCGAAAGCCTGTATATCTCTGTCCACTAGACATGCTAAAAGTAACACAAGGAATGGGCATTGACGAAGTTTACAGATTCAATAAACTAGAATCTTTCTGGAGAGCAAAGGGCTACGAAAATGAAGCCAACTTTTATAGGGATTGTGCTCATCTTTTAGAGACAAATACCAACCGAAGAGAAGGTGGCATCCACAATAATTAATTTTCATTGCATCTTTTTCTAACTTATACGTCTACATAATTGATGACTATAAAAACAGAACATATTTGGAAAGATTTTGAAAATAAGCTCTTGGGGTTTATAAAGTCAAGGGTTTCTGATAATGAAATTTCAAAAGATATTTTACAAGATGTTTTTGTGAAAATTCATTTGAACATTGGCAGTTTAAAATCAACTGATAGATTGAGCTCTTGGGTATATCAAATTACCCGAAATGCAATAATAGACTATTACCGTAAAAAGAAAATTCAAACAGATAAAATTCCCGAGGTTCCTGAAAATTTAGAAGACGATAATTTAAATGCCGACTTTTACGGCTGTCTCAAATCTCACTTGAACCAATTATCAGAACAAGACAAAAAAGCAATCATCCAAACTTCGTACAAAAAGGTGAGCCAAAAAGATTTTGCTATTCAAGAAGGCATTTCATACACGGCTGCAAAATCTAGGGTTCAACGAGCACGAAAAAAGCTGAATGACCTATTCGTTGGATGCTGTCAAATTCAAACAGATAAATATGGGAACATAATTTCTTCTGAGAATGAAGATTGTAATTGTTAAACCAATTATGCGTCCTTTTTAAAAAGTTCCGTCTCTATAAATGACACTAAAGTCAAACTAAAAAATAGAGATATGAATAATCAAAAAGAAGAATGCAAATGCGAAAACTGTCAATGCACTCCACAAAACGATTGCGGATGTAATTGTCAAGCTTCAACTCAAAGTTGCTGTTCAACAAGCAGCTCTTGTTGCTAAAGGATCAGGCCTCAGAAATGAGGCCTTTTTTTTGTGGGTTAAATGGTAAAATCCGTATCTTTAATCTAGGTTAAATTAAAGCAAAAGATATGCATTAACTACAAATTCAATTTCCCTTTCAAATCTTCTTTCAAATCAGCCGAAAACAAAGGGCGCCCAAATGCTGGTTCATTCAGTTTCATTTCAACGAAACTCGTTTCATCCATAGGTGAGTAGAGGCTATCATGATCTGCATCAATTCTTGTTTTCACCAAAATCTTTTGACTCTCTTTATAGTAAAAGTAATCAGCAAACTGTTCTTGATCTGGCGTGACTTGAATCAAGGTATCTCCATCTAATGGCGAAACATAAAGAGAGACAGGATCTAAAGCATTGAATGCCGTATCTTGATTATAATCTTCTTTTACTAAGCGATAAAAGATGAGTGGATTTTCAAATTCTTTATGAATCGCAAATGATAAAATATGGAGCGTATCTTCTTCTCCGACTAAAGGATAAGATTCTCCGCTATCAATGTCATAGAATAATATATTCGTAATGTCAAAATCTTGATTATTCGGATTGATATATTCTACTTTCGCGTTCGTGTCCCATGTATATCCTGTATTGTTAGCACAAAAACTGAGGTCGCTAACGGTAGTTGTCCATGTCAATGCGCCATCTAATTCAACAGGTGGTTCAGTTACTTCAGGACGATAAGAAGTTCCTATCGGGAACATCAATTGATTCTCTAATCCACAATCTAAGGGATCACCAATCACCAACGATTTAATTTTCTTGACTGGCTCAGGCTTCTCTTCAGGTTCAACTTCAATGACTTTTTGGCTACAAGAAGCCAACATTAGACTCGCAATAGCGATTGCACTTAACTTTTTCATAATTCAGAATATTAGGTTTGGCCAAATTAGACCAAACTCAATTCTCAAATATTAAAGTTTTGTTAAAGCTTGTTATAGAGATGTTAAGTCTATAAGTGTTCTGCTAACCAACTGATTACATCTTGCATCATTTGCGCCTTACTGCAACCTCCACCACTCCATCCATGTCCGCATGAAGCGTACTTTTGCATTTTGTGTTGAGCCGAAAAATCTCCTGAAGCCGCGGCAGTAGTTCCAAATTTGTTTGTAATTCTGCTTATCAATGTATCAGCATTACTTGGCGGAACCAAATCATCACTTTCACCATGCAGGATGAAAGTTGGCAGGTTTCTTTGAATGTTTGGTAAATGAGCCGGACTCAGAGTGTCAGTATATTCAGGATTAGTGTTGGTGTTTGCTAGATTATAACCAGCCAAACTTTTCAACCCCCAAAGTAAATTGACCGAACCTGTGGTTGAAAAATCGCATCCATTACCATATAATGGAGCACCAAAATCAGTACTTAATGGCAAGTTATTATAAGGGAAAGAACCTGCGGCTGTTTTGAAATCTTCATCACCCATATCGGCCGGAGAGTAAAATGAAACGACTGTTTTGAGGTCAGCATCAGACGAATTTCTTAGCGAATAAAGCAGTGATATTTGAGCACCTGCACTCTCGCCAATAATTGCAAAATCACTTGCAGATATTTCAAGAGTAGCGGCATCAGCTTTCAGTTTATCGATTGTCAAATCAACATCTTCAAGCATTTTATCCATATAAAAATTAGGATCACCCGTATACGTTCCGGGTTGAGTGGTATAGCAAGCCAGTCTATATTTCATAACTGCAACCGCATAGCCTTCGTCTAATAATTTTTTACTCAAATCCCAGCCGAGCCCACCGTTAAAGGTAGTGACCGAATCTTGCGCTTGCGGACCTAATACCCACGCACCACCATGAATTAATATCACCGTTTTCGTATTTGAATCGTGATTTCCTGGTAAATACAGATCAAAATGTTGACGCTCATCAGAACCATAAGAAACTCTTTCAACAGTTGTAGGTCCTGGATCAGGGGCTGGAAGAAATAAACAGCTTCCGTCATCTTTTTCGGCTTCAGGCGAATAGTTTCCTGCAGCAGGATCAGTACATCCTTTCTTTTTACAAGAGACAGAAATTACAAATAGGCAAAAGAAATAAATCAAAAACTTACTCTTCATGATCTAAATATATGAAAAAGGTCATCTTTTGCGTTAAGGATAAGAGCAATTGTTGGAATTCTCTTTGTTCAGCAAAGAAATGACTGCGGATAGCCTTGTCTCGGCTTAGCCGAGAAACGCCCTAAAAATAAATACGATACTGAACAATTGGTAAGAATCCTGTTTGATAGGTTTTCTCAAATTTACCGGATACTGCATTGAATTCTTCTAAGAAGATGTTTCTTCTATTTGTAATATTCGTAGCATCTACAGCCCACTCCATAGTGACATTTTTACCTACCATTTTGAACGCAACACGCATGTTTAACTTGATAAAATCGTCATACTGTAAAGTGTTGGTTTGAGTAAAATCTCTGATCTCAAATCCGGCCAGTAAACTTTCATTAACCAAAACAGGCGTATATCTTTTGCCGCCATTGAAGGTGAATTTCCCATCTAAGGTTAAAGAGTTCTTGAATTTTCTACCTTTTTTTTGCTTGAACCTAAACTCATAACCAAGCAAACTATTGAAGGTGAATCGGCCATTAAAAGCAGTGTTGAATTCTTCTCCGTTTGAACCTTTATATTTTGAATCATAAAGTGATGTTGTGACCAAAAAGTAAAAGCCCTTATCAAGATACTTTTCTACTGTGAGCTCTGCTCCATAGTTAGTTGCAGTGCCGTCATTGTTTAAAAAGTCAGGAGTTACGGTATTGAAATCTGCACCAAAATTTGCTAATGAATAAGAGCTCGAATCTATCATCACTGGCACATGATACAATGATTGATAATAGGTTTCAAACTTCACGCTAATGCCATGTTTAAACCTATGCTGGTAGCCCAAAACAAAATGATGACTCTTGGTCATTTTTAAATCTTTGTTTGGCTGGATATATTCACCATTAGAAAGCACCTCTTTAAAATATAGTTCGGTTGGTTGCAATTGGCTGTGCAGCCCGTATCCGAATGAAAGTCTATCTTTTTTAGACATTTCCCAAGCAATTCCGTAACGAGGCTCTATGGTGATTTCGTTATTGAGGGCTAGATATGAAGAATGAAGGCCAATATTCATGGTGATTTTTTCGTTCGGACGAAGACGATATTGTGCATAAGGCTGAAAGAGTGTTGTTTGGCCTTTAAATGCTCTTAAATCTTCAAAGGCATCTAAAGAGTTACTGTACAATGAGTCGTTTAGATTGAGTAAAAGCACATCATTTCTCAAACCAACTTTGAACATGTTTTTCGCGTTGAATTTGTAGTTATAATGCACGTTTGAAACGATTTTGCCCACATACGAATTTGAAACAAATGTCGTGAACGGATTTTGAAATTGAAGATTGACTGTATCGTTATCAATGATGTTGACATTGCCTTGTGCTGCCAGAGAAAAATTGATAAATGACTTTTTACCAATTCTTTGCTTGTGCGTCACCCCTACTGCTCCTACTTTTGAATTGAAATAAGTGTTACTGTAATCAAGTGCAAATAGATCAGAGCTATCAGCTTCTTCAGCTAGGATATTAATAGATGAAAATCCGCCTAAACCGAAAACTGTTGTAAGCCCCCTTTTTGATGGGAAATTCAATTTGAATGAACCATCTTGGTAATTAGGAACGGCGGTAGAACCAAAGTTGATTCCCATTAATTTAAACAGTTCTAAAGTTGAATATCTATAGTTCACCAAATAAGATGAGCCCTTCTTTTTGTTTAGTGGACCTTCGGCCATCAATTCTGCACCATTGAATCCCATTTGAAACATGAACTCATGCTTTTCATTGTTTCCTGTTCTCATTTTTAAATCAAAAACCCCAGCAATTGCATTTCCGTATTCGGCTGGAAAAGCGCCAGTCATGAAATCAGAATTGGCCAAAACGTTATTATTCAGGATAGAAACCGGACCACCTGCTGTACCGAAACGTGCAAAGTGATTTGGGTTAGGGATATCAACACCTTCCATTCTGAAAAGAACGCCTGTTGGGGAATTTCCTCTCACGATAATGTCATTTCTAGAATCATCTGCCCCTTGCACACCAGCAAAGTTTTGAGCCATTCTGGCAACATCATTAAAGGATCCTGAAAATCGATTTGACTGTTCAACCGAGAATTGACGAATTGAAACGGTAGCCATTTTATTGATGGCTTCACCCTTATCTTTATTGGCCTTCACCTCTACCTTGTTCATCATGTTTACCGCCTCAGTCATTTCAAGGTTGAGTACAACTTCTTTTGAAGCAACATCAATGTTGTTTAAAATGATAGGTTCGTATCCTACATAAGAAATCGCGATTTTTTGACGACCGGCAGGCACATTTTCTAATCTAAATTTACCATCCATATCTGAAACTGCGCCAATTAATGGGTCGGTACCAACAATTATAATTTTGGCTCCGATAAGTGGTTCAAAAGTTTGTTTGTCTTTTAAAGATCCTCGAACTGTTTGTGTCAAGTTTTGACCAAACAGTTGGCTGCTTACTAATACGAATAGTGTTAAAAATGCAATTCTCATATCTCAAAAAATAATTCGGAGATAAAGGTAAGTGAGAAGAATTGAAATTTTTGAATTTTGTGTTGGCTGTCAAACATTTGGGACGAAATGCAAACTTGAATTTTGTCCCTCTGCCTCTATAACATCTTTGAAATCTCCAAGGTAAGTGCGGGATACAGGAAGTACTACATCTGTATTTCTCATTTTTAACTGATAACCTTGAGCATTGCCCGAACTCTCTTGTATGTAGTTCAAATTCACAATGTATGCTCTGTGCGATCTGAACAAAAACTCGAAATCGTCTAAACAATCGGCCACATTTCTCATGGTGTTTCGGATGATTTTTCTATCCGTTTTACCTTCATTGTGTAGATGGAATTCTACATAATTTCCGTCAGCCATTACGAAAATAAGATCTTGTAAATTGATTTCTAGGTCTTCACTTTTTGCGTTAGAAGGAATCCTCAATCTTACATCTTGTTCAACTTCATTTGGTTGTGCAGATTCAATTCTTTTATTCAAGTCTTCAGCAGCTGCCAAGTTCTTTTTTAATCTAATGTAGAAACCAATGAGGGTAACTATTAAAACTGGAAAAAATCCAATTGAATAAGTGTAGATCAAGTCTTGTTTGACGCTTGCCAATATGCTCGCGTTCGAAAAATCATGAATCTCAAAAGTGTGCGAAATGACGAAATTCATGACAGTACAGCTAAGTAACATAAAGTTGAGGAAGAACAATTGTCTTCCTACTGTCCAGTTTTCTTCAGCCGTATAATTGGGTGCAAAGGCAATTAATAGTTTTGTGACTACTAGACAAACACCCCCTGCAATTCCGCCATATACCAAAGCTGCTTTCCAATCAGCAATCAAGATGACAGTTTCAAAATTGAAAGGCTTGAAAATGTAGAGAAACAATGAAACAAACACAAAAACCATCAAACTCACTTTGAGCTGAATGTTGCTTCCTTCAAAAATGAAGGGGTATGGATTCTTTAGCCATTTCATTAGGCTAAAGATAGTAAGATTCTTAGCTACCCTTTACCAAATTTCTTAACGAAAAACTTGAAAACCAAAATATTCAAAACAATCAATCCAAAACCATACACCACATCTTCTAGCGGAATAGTGAATGCTCTCAATTGTGAAAATTGAGATGAATTATACCAGACGATAGGTTCTTTCAAAAAACTTCCGGTTAAAATTCCATTCACTAAAAAGAAAGGCAACATAGAGAATAAAAAAGTCAATGGAATAAAAGGATGTTTTTTTCGGGTGATGAAAAAGAATAGAATCAAAATCAATCCTAGACCAATCGCAACTGTCGTGTACCAACATCCCATTCCGGCTTCACCAACAAAGATGGCGTAGACAAAAAAGAGCACCCAAAAAATGGTATTGAATACCGTAAGGTTGAGGTTTCTGAAATAATACTTAACGCACTCATAGATAAATGTACAGGCAAATGGAACGACAATGAAAAATGAAACTTCTTCAATGGGTAAACTGCCAATATTAAGGTCTACCAAATATTTCTCATTGAATCCCCAAAACAATTGCTGGGTAAAAATCTCATCCCAAATCAAATAAGGAATGGCCACTATTATAGCAGCAAGAAATGCCCATTTCCATTTAGAAACGAAATGCACTCTTTTGTCAAAGCTTAGTGCCATAGGACCCAGAGGTGTAAGCACCATTAATATGAGATAGATGTTATCGATAAGGCTCGATTATCGTTTTTGCTCAGCAAAATATTTCTTTGGAACGAATAACATTCCGAAGCAAGAACCTTCTTCTTTGAACCTATTTTTATGATGCACTTTATGCGCTTTTCTTATTGCTTTGAAATAGGCATTATCTGTGTTGTCAAACCATTTAAATCTTCTATGAATCAATACATCATGCACCAAAAAATAAATTAAGCCGTAAAGTGCGATTCCTGAACCGAAACCGACTGCCGGCCAAACCTCATACATGGTACCTAACATGATGCAGAGCCATGATGGAATTGCATAAATCAAAAAGAACAAGTCATTCTTTTCAAAAGGACCTGGTGTAGGTTGATGGTGATCTTCATGAAGGTTCCACAATAATCCGTGCATCACGTATTTGTGAGTGAACCAAGCCATAAACTCCATGCCGAAGAATGCGGCCAAAACTGCCAATGTGGTTAATAGAATAGTCATTACTTAAATAGGGTTAAAATTGAAAAAAAAGCAATCCAAATCCAAAACAGATGAAAAGCTACTTTGTTTTTATTAGGAGTTAGTTTTAAATAAATAAATGCGAAGATGGATCCAAAGATAAACCAGCACACATAATTGTAAATAGGTATTTCTCCACCTGCCCATTGCCAAAGGCCATATGAAACGGCTACTTGTTCAATGAGCATATCCATCAAAACGGCAAGGCAACCTGCTAGAATTGATTGAGCCAAAATTGGGGCCTTAACAAAGCGGCTTACATTAGCTGCGCCAGCCACAGTTGCGTACCAGGTGGCTCCGATAATAACTGGTGTTCCAAAAACGAGAGGACCCATTGCATCTTGATAAATGTATTGACCAAAAAGATAACCAGTTTGAACTCCAATTAACTCAATGAGGTATCCAACAATGAAAACAATTCCAAAAACAATGGCTGACTTTTTTCTATTCTCTTCGGCAATTAATACCATAACTGCACTACCCAATATAGTAAGGTATGATAAATTTGGTGCCGCATTTAGGTATAAGAAAATTCCTATCCCTACCGCATGGAAGATGATTAAAACCAATCCGAAATATGAAATCGCTTTAGCCATTTTTCTCTATCAATTCATCTACAATTTTAGCTGACTTCAACACCAAAGGAATTCCGCCTCCTGGGTGAACCGAGCCTCCTGCAAAATACAAGTTTTTGTGCTTTTTACTCTTATTTCCGTGTCTTGAGAAAGAAGAAGTTTTTGTATTAAATGCCGCTCCGTATAAAGAGCCCATGTGTGATCCGGTATCTTTTTGGATTCTCGCCATATCCCATCTTTCTTCATGTAATACTTTACCTTCTAAATCGATTCCAATATGCTCTTTTATTTTGCCTTTAACCTGCGTTCGTAAACGTTCTAACTCTTCATCAGTTGGCTGAACACCTGCAGGAGCATTGATCATTACGAACCAATTTTGCCCGTTTTTTGGTGCGGCATTTTCTTCAACCGCCGAACTATTATGTATGTAAAAAGTAGGATCGTCAGGCACTACTTTGTCTTCAAACAGTTGCCTAAATTCTTTTTCATAATCTGCCGAGAATAAAATATTGTGTAATCCTATCTCAGGATAATTACCATCAATCGCCCAATAAAAAACGACTGCGGTGGTAGATCGCTCTTCATCTTTATGCTTAGCCAGCATTTGAGCGTCTGGCATAATGTTTTCGTAGAAACTGACATGGTCAATTGCACAAATAAACTGATCTGCAGTAACTTCAGAATCACCTAAATTCACTTTAAAGATTTCACCTTCTTTGGTCACCTCTTTTGTTAATTGATTGCATCTCACCTCTACTCCAACTTCTTCAGCCAACTTTGACAGTGATTCAGCAATTGCTCTCATTCCGCCCACCGGAAAATAGGTTCCGATATTTAACTCTAAGTGGGGAATCATAGAATACAAACCACTCATCTTATAAGGGTTTGAACCATTGTAAGTACCATATCTATTGAAAAGCTGAACTAACTTCTCATTTTTGAGCATTCGCTCGTTATACTTGTTAAGTGATAACAACATCTGGCGTGATGCAAATTTTGGATATTGCTTTAAAATTTCTGCTTTAAACAAGTCTTTGAAACCTCTTCGCGGCGCAGCAATAAATAAATCACCAATTGCTTCGTACGTTTTACCAATTTTTTGAATGTAGTTTTCTACACTTTTCACCTCAGCCTCATTGAAAAAATCTGCCAATGACTCTTGCCTTTTAATTGGATCAGAGTGAAAAATAAAATGGGTTCCGTCAGGAAAATAATAGCGACAATTTTCATCAATCAATTTGTAATTGAAATAATCTTTTGGGTTTTTGCCATAGAGCTGAAAAAGCTCATCAATTAAAGCAGGTAATGTAAACAAAGAAGGTCCTTTGTCCCAACGATAGCCTTCCCATTCGTAAAAGTCTAACTTTCCGCCAAGGTGTCTTCCTTTTTCAATTAGAAGCACTTTCTCACCTCTTTTTCTTCTTCTAAGCGCAGAAGCAATTCCTGCTGGTCCGCCACCTAATATTATAGTATTGTAATGATTTGGGTTCATTGTTCAATAACTGTCTTTACAGTCTTTTTAAAATCGCTTGGCCATTTTTGTTTATCTAAGTTAGCTTTGATTTTCTTTTTGTCGGAAGTCATGTTGTCTTTATATCCTAAAAAACTGGGGCTTCCATTTTGTACTGCGTATCTAATATATCTTAATTCTAATTCATTTGGATACTTTGCAATTACTTTCTCTAAATCAAATTTACCTTTATTAAAATGACTCAATTTAGATAAAGGCCAAGAGGTGTGATTTGCTTTTGTCATCTCTGCTGCGGCGTGATATGCAAAAATTACCGGCTTGTAATCCATTGTATATCCACCCGTCAAATCAAACATTTGATTGTTTGCTGCTTCATCTTTTGAAGCTATGGTAAACAATCGTCTTACTTCTGACATATCAACAGCATTCACATGCAGCAATGAAAGAAGTAAGTACATTATCATAGCAAGTTCATTGAGTTACGCACATATGAGCCAGCAAAGAGTGCAATCTTAGATTTATTTGAAACTCTGATTCGAGCGTTCATTAATTCTTTTGTATCCTTTCGCTTGATTTTTTTCAAGAGCTTAGTGTAATAAACATAGCTTACATACACTCCAAATCTTGATGATTTTGGCAGCATCTTTATTCCAATATATGCCTCATCAAACTCTTTCTGGATATCTTCTTCAATTGCTAATTTCTCTTCTAAGGTGATACCATTGTGATCAACATTCGGAAAGTAAATTCTTCCTAAACCTTCAACATCAGCCTTTAAGTCTCTCAAAAAATTGATTTTTTGAAAGGCAGAACCTAGCTTCATTGCATATGGTTTTAACTTTTCGTATTCATCATTATCTCCGTATACAAATATCTTTAGACACATCAATCCAACTACCTCGGCAGATCCAAGAATATATTCTTCATATGTTGATTGAGTATACTCTAATGGATTCAAATCCATCTCCATTGAATGCAAAAACTGATCAATTAGCTCACGATCAATTCCATACTTATTTACAGACATTTGAAAAGAATGCAAAATTGGATTCAACGAAATTCCGTTTTCAATTGCCTTATAAGTGTCTTGTCTAAACTCGTCAAGCAAAGTTTGCTTGTCTTGTTCATGAAAAGTGTCAACAATTTCATCTGCCAAACGAACGAAACCATAGATTGCGTGAACATCATTTCTGATTTTTTCATCTAGAAATCTTACGCCTGCGTAAAACGAAGTGCTGTATGATTTTGTCACATGCTTAGATGCTTTGAAAGCATATTGGTCGTACAATTCTCTCATAATTGGGTAGTTATTAAGTGATCTGCAACAATTTGCCCTGAAATCAAAGCCGGAGGTACTCCTGGCCCTGGAACAGTTAATTGTCCGCAATAGGTTAAATTTTTAAGTTTTGACTTTATTTTCGGTTTTAGATTAGCAGTTTGTCTGAGTGTATTCGCTAATCCATAAGCATTGCCCTTAAAGGCATTGTAATCTTCTTTGAAATCTGAAATGCAGTAGTCTCTTTTGTAAACAATATTCTCAGCAAATTGTTCACCGGTATGAATAGAAATTCTGTCTAATACAATTTTGAAGTACTTGTCTTTCACTTCTTGACTATCCTCTAAGTCTGGAGCAATTGGTATCAGAATGAATAAATTCTCTGATCCTTTTGGGGCTACATCTTTATCAGTTTTTGAAGGGGCACACACATAAAAAAGTGGTGCCTCAGGCCAATCAGGATTATCATAAATGGTTTTACCATGCTCAATTAAATCTTTATCAAAGAATAAATTGTGATGAGTAAGACCTGAAATTTCTTTGTTTACCCCAACGTAATAGATTAAACAACTTGGGGCTAATTTTCTACTATCCCAATATTTTTCAGAATAAGTTCTATGTTCTTTTGGGATGATGTTTTGCTCAACGTAATTGTAATCCGCGCTTACAATCATTTGAGTAGCATCTAATTCTTTATCTCCAACTTTAAAAGTTTTCACCTCTGCATTTTCACATTGAATACTTTCAAGTGGTGCATTAAAGTGGAATTTAACACCATTTTGAATGGCAATTTTCTCTAAGGCTTTTGCCAATGCTCCCATTCCGCCTTCAGGATACCAAGTGCCTAATTTTAAATCGGCATAATTCATCAATGTATAAAGAGATGGTATTCTATTAGGCATTTCTCCTAAGAAGAGAACAGGAAAATTTAAAATAGCCTGAGCTCGGGCAGATGTAAACCTGTTAGAAACATCTTTGTCAACCGACTTAAAAACATCTAATTTCATGGCATTTTTAAATACAGAATAAGACATAATTTCACCCCATTTAAGACCTGGTTGAAATAAAAACTGATCAACCGCAATGTCGTACTTCGTTTTTGCGTCTTCTAAAAAACGCTCTAGTTTCATTCCACCTTCTTCTTCAAATGTTTCAAATAAATCTTTCAAGTCATTAAAGTCGGCAGGAATGTCTGTAGGCTTCTCTTCGTCCCAAAACACTTTATAGGCAGGGTCAAGTCTCTTAAGTTTAAAGTAATCTTCTCTGTTTTCACCGAGATCTTCAAACATTTGATCAATCAGTTCAGGCATCCAATACCATGAAGGCCCCATATCAAATGTGAATCCTTCAGCTTTGAAAACTCTTGATCTTCCTCCAGCACTTTCGTTTTTTTCATAAACGTTTACCTCATATCCCTTTTTAGAAAGGTAACATGCTGCATAAAGTCCGGATAGACCTGCACCTATAATGTCTACAGTTTTAGTCATTTTGCAATTGGCTAGATAAAATTTTTCTTGTTTGGTGTATTCTACTCTTCACAGTACCTAAAGGTAAATCCATCTCTTCTGCAATTTCGTGGTATTTAAAACCATCAACGTGCATCATAAAAGGTTTAGAAAGGTCTTTTTCCAAGTTACTGATTAAATCTTGGATATGCTTGGTCATCAACATGTTTTCTGGAGTATATTCATCTGCTTCTCCTGTCATCACCTTGTAATCTTCAGAATTGTATGAAATCATTTGATTTGATTTCTTTCTGTAAGCATTGATGAAAGTATTTTTCAATATTACTTTCAACCATCCTTTAAGGTTTGTGTTGGTTCTAAACTTTTCTCTATTAGATAGAGCTTTTAAAATTGTTTCTTGTGCAAGATCTTCAGCTAAAGTTACATCTCTTGTATACTTTAAAGCAAATCCTTTAATGAACTCATTGAGATCGATTACGCGGGTATTAAATTCAAATGCTGTCATTTTGTTTAACGTTTTTTGTTTTTCGTTCAACAAATATATGCCACAACAAATAACATTTCCAAATTTTTGTTTAACTTTTTTTAGTTTTAATTAAACAAAATAAACTCTGAAAAAAGCAAAACCCTTTATTTAAAAGGGTTTTAGTCAATATAAAAAAAATGCTATTTTGTTTAACGAGGCTAAACAAAAATTCGAATTAAGATCAAAAAAAGGATAAATTAAAGGTCCAAAAATTGAAATATTGGCTCCAGAATGATGAAAATGACGATAATACTGACCCTTAAACGGATAAATTGTGACCACATATTTGATGAGATAATCAAGTTTGATTAAACAAAATTTTGATTTTTCAAATCACTATTCAAAGAGGCTAAACTCGTTCAAGTTTAATGCAGCCGACCAGACAACTATAAATAATGTATAAAAATTGGAGAAACAAAAAAACCAACCTAAAAGGCTGGCTCATGCAATAGTGTTTTTGGCTCTGTTTTTTCTATGCGTTCACATTTACAGTAATATCATCAATTGATTGAACGACATTGACGTTTTCAGGTACGTCTAATCTATGTTTAACCAACTGGTAACCTCCTGCATAAATTTTGTTCGCATCTATCAGTTGAATGAGGTCAGTAAACAAGGCTTGGAAATCTTCAGTTGTAATTTCAGCAATCAGACTGGTCATGATAAAGTCTGGCTGCGTCTCATTAACAAATGATCTTAGATCTTTCATAGGAACTGATTGCCCCAGATAGAAGCAGTCGTACCCTTTCTTTTTGAGCAGATAGTAATAAAAAAGTAAACTCAGTTCGTGCTTCTCATGTTCTGGTAAAAATAAAACTGCCTTTCCTCTGGCTGCTCTACTTCCATCCACAGCTGTAATTTGAGAAATTAAAAATTCTCGCAAAATATTAGACATGAAATGCTCATGAGAAACAGTAATCGCATCAACTTGCCACAATGTTCCAATCTTCTCTAAGAGCGGAATTAGCACCTCAGAATAAAGGCGTTCCATTCCAATCTTTTGATTAATTCGTTTTAATGATTCTTGAATTGCATTTTCATTAAGATCAAGAATGTTTTCAATAAATGAGTTTATCTCGTCTCTTCCTTCTACATCAGTCTGCAATAATAATTCTCCCGCTCGCTGAAATATTTCTTTTTCAGTAAGCTTGGCAATTTTTGAAATTTTCAATCCGTTTTGATAAAGCAAATTGATATTCAAAATCTTTTTGAGGTCTCTATCAGAATAATAACGTATGTTAGTCTCTGTTCTTTGAGGCTGCAATAAGGCATAGCGAGACTCCCAAATTCTTAAGGTGTGAGCCTTAATTTTGGTGAAATTCTCTAAATCTTTAATAGAATATTGTGCCATACTTAGGTATATAACAATGCTGTTTACCTTTTGTTCGATAAAATTAAACAAAAGTGATCCAAGAGTTCAAATAAGGTGCGGGGAGTTGTGAACAAGATGTAAACTTAAATTCGAAAACAAGCTAATACTTGACTCCAACGATACAGATATCATCAATTTGATGGCTTCTAGCACGACTTTCATCTAAAAAGTTTAGAAATCAGGCCTGTTGGCATTCAATATCTTAGGCTATGTCTGAGAATTTTATATTTTTGTTACCCTTGAAATATGGCAGAAAAAGCAAAAAAAATAGCAGTAATTGGAGGAGGATCATGGGCAACAGCCCTGGTGAAAATCCTAACCGCACAAGAAGGCGTCATCAATTGGTGGATGCATAATGAGGCTTCTGCTGCCCATATTCTGAAGTACAGACATAATCCAAAGTATTTACAATCAGTTGAATTTGATTTAGACAGAATTAACGTAAGTACAGACCTCAAAGAAATAATCAAGCCTTCAGACATTGTTATTATTGCAACTCCCTCGGCCTTTTTACATGGTTTATTTGGTGAGTTTCCTAAGGCATTATTGAAGGATAAAATTGTTTTCTCTGCCGTTAAAGGAATTGTACCTGAGGTAAATGAGATTCCTGGTCAGTATTATCACAAGTACTTAGATGTGCCTTATGAAAACATAGGGATCATTTGCGGACCATGTCATGCTGAAGAGGTTGCTCTTGAAAGGTTATCTTATTTGACTATTGCTGCCGAAGACGAAGATATCGCAGATTACATGGCAGATAGATTAGCCAATAGATATATTAAGACTACAATTTCAGATGATATTTTCGGAACCGAATATTCTGCCGTTCTCAAGAATGTATATTCTATTGCAGCAGGGGTTTGTTCTGGATTAGGATACGGAGATAATTTTCAGTCAGTACTTATATCAAATGCGATCCAAGAAATTGAGAATTTCATTGATGAAGTTCACCCTATTCACAGGGATGTTAAATCATCAGCCTATTTAGGAGATTTATTGGTGACTGCCTACTCAAAGTTCTCAAGAAACAGAACATTTGGATACATGATTGGTAAAGGCTATTCAGTAAAGATTGCCCAGCTTGAAATGGACATGATTGCTGAGGGTTATTATGCGACAAGATGTATTGTAGAAATCAACAAAGAGTATGGAGTTGAAATGCCAATTTTAGAGGCAGTAAACAATATCATTTACGAGAAAATATCTCCTTTTATAGAGATTAGAATTCTAAGTGAGAAATTGACTTAGTAAGTTTTATTCGAAGGTTCTTCAAATAACCATAGTTGGTTTTCTTCTGAAGGTATTCCTGAATTAATCAAATCAATTATTTTGGCTGCTGCAGGGTGAGTAGCATTGTGCAAAGTAAATTTCACCATTTTCACTGCAGAGCCCATTGTAATTGTATGAACACCACCGCTCATTACAGAAACGTTAGTTTCATAAATTGAAGTATCCGACATTCCATTAAAAACGTCCATCAAATCATTCATAATATGATCAGGTAACTCACCTTCCTTTTGAAGTTCAGGAGGCGGCATTTTACCACCAAGACACGAATTCACCTCTGTTAATAGTTCGTAATGATTACCTGACAACTTGAATCCGGTAAATGATTGACCCATATTAGAGCCAAGACCTGCAAATGAATATTTTAATTCAAAACCTTCTTGCTCCCATGAATTCTGAGAAAAAGAAATTGATGAAAATAATACCGTCGCGATTAGAATGATTGACTTCATTATTTCTTTTTGCCTTTAGCTAAAACTGCGTTAGCATCAGTGATGAACTTAACTTCTTCTTTTCCAGGAACAGCACCTCTTGGGTAACCTAATTTTCCTAAAGCGGTCAAATTGAAATGATCTGTCTTAACATCTTTATCGGCATTGAAAATCCAAACTGTTGGATAACCTGATACTTGAAAAGCTTGCTGCAGTTCTCTGTTTTGTTTTGTCAATTCATCTGACAACTTAGTTTTTCTTGGGAAATCTAATTCTAACAAAACAACTTCGTTATTTGCCCACTCAACAAAAGCTTCTTTGGCAAACACTTCTCTTTGTAATTTATGACACCATCCGCACCAGTCAGAACCAGTGAAAAAACCGAAAATTGGTTTTCCTGACTTTTCAGACAACTCATGTGCTTTATCTAAATCAGTATGCCAAGTTAACTTATCGTTCTCTTCTAAAACCGCTTCTTTATTTGAGCTAAATGAGCTCACTACTAATGCCAATAAGGCTACAAATACAAATATTCCTGTCTTCTTCATGTTTCTAATTTACAAAATCTCTGTTATACTATGACGTAAATAGGGATGGATGGTGTGTTAATGTTTTGTTAAAAAGCCAAAATTAGTGCTCATCAGGCTTCATAAGCCCTGCTCTCACTGCAATTTTCAATTCATTTTCAGCTGGCGGAATAGGACAAAACCAACCTGTTGTGTATGCGCAATATGGGTTGTAAGCCAAATTAAAATTCAACACCAATTTATCTCCTTTAGGAATTTCTAAATCTAAATATCTGCCTCCACCATAAGTTTCGGTACCTGAAGTGGCGTCAGTAAAAGGTAAAAACAATGAGTTTTCATATCCTTCCATTTTAATGACTTTCAAGTTTTGATAGGCATAAAGAACACACTTTTCCCCATTCAATTCGAAAGATAGTTTGGCGTATTTAGCAAACATTTTCTCTGTACCGGCAGAGGTAGGCATGGTGATCGTGTCAGGACTAGAAATCACTTCAAAAATAGCATTCACCCTATATTTTAAATCAACCGGATAAAAATGATGCCCTTTAAACTTTCGTCTTTCTTTCTTTTTTAAAGGCGAAGATTCTTTGTCATTATAATGATGGTTTTGATCAACTTGAAAGAGGTCTATTTCATTTAATAATGAATCCTTTTCTTGTCCATATCCAAATAGACAAAAAGCGAAAAGGCTGAGAAAACAAAGAGACTTCATTTTACTTTAAGACAAACTTGTCGCTACCGATAAGAGCTGTTTCACAGTAAAGCTCAGCAATGTAGTTACCTTTTGGAGCTTCGCCCGTGAGTTTGTAGAAAATACACAAATCAGTTGCCTGATTTTGGTAGTTAATCGTCTTCTTATCAGAGTATAACATTTGCGAACCTGAAGCCGAAGTGAATGAATTACTTTGGCTTGAGTTTAAGACGGTTCCGGTTGGTGCAATAATCCGCATATAGACCGTTTTATTGCCGGCATTCGCTATTGCATTGTCACCTACAGTAAAACAAGATCTTATGTGTGTTGCTCTACCTGCCTTATCCGTTTCCTTATATGAACCTGATCCTTTTTCTTTAATACCTGTAGTAACAAACCCGAAAGCAACAAGCTTAGAACCTTTATCAACTTTATCATTCAAGTCATTTCTTTCTTGAGTAACATCAGATAAATTAGACTGCGTAGTTTCTAAATCTCCCAATGTGGTAGCTAAGCTTTCAGTTAAAACACCATTAGCATAGTTCAAAGAGTCAATAGTTCTGATATAATCTTTCATGATATCTCTTAGCACATCAGTTTCATCTTGAAGCTTTCTAACCTTACTTGCATAGTAAGCACGATCTCCTTTAGCATCCTCTAACTCTAACATCATTTGTTGAATCTTGTCTTTTTGAGCTTGGATAGAGTCGTTCATATCTGTGTTGTCTCCCTCCATCTTATCATACATAGACAGCATGTTTGAAAGATTGTCTTTCAAATCATCTCCCATCTCAAGACCTGTATCATAAAGCATTTCATTGAGCGCTTCCATCTCAATTCGCATTTCTTCTTTTTCATTTGAGCAATCATTGATGAGCTCATTTTTTTCTGAAAGTTTCCAGCCTAAGAATCCACCAGCAATCAATAGCATTAAAATGATAATGATATATGCCCCACCTTTTTTCTTCTCTTTTGAGGGTGGTACTGGAACAGGCGCCGGCTTGGCCTGTGATGCATCAATAAATGTTCCTCCTCCTTCTTCTTCTTCACTCATAACATTGGATTTATTAGCTGTTAATTAATTTTTCTCTTAGGTTCTGCATAAACTTAGAAGCATATACAAAATCAACTACTTCTTGATTATCGGTTTTAATGATCTCTTTATTGTCTCCTTGCCACCACTTTTTTCCTTCATTAATGAAAATAATGTGGTCTCCAATCTCCATAACTGAGTTCATATCGTGAGTAATAACAACCGTAGTCATATTATACTCATACGTGATTTCTTTAATCAAGTTATCAATTACGATTGATGTTTTTGGATCTAATCCTGAGTTCGGTTCATCACAGAACAAGTACTTCGGATTCATTGCAATGGCTCTGGCAATCGCGATACGTTTTTGCATTCCACCTGAACATTCGGCAGGAAAAAGACTGTTCTTATTGATGATATCAACTCTATCTAAACAGAAGTTTGCTCTTTCACGCATCTCTTCTTGAGTCATATCAGTAAACATTTTCAAAGGAAAAATGATATTTTCTTCAACGGTTAAAGAATCAAATAAAGCAGACCCTTGGAAAAGCATTCCAATCTCTTTTCTTACTTCAATTCTTTCTTTACGATTCATTTTGCTAAAATCTCTGCCGTCATAAAGAATTGCTCCTTGACCTTCATCAATTTCATGTAAGCCAACAATACACTTGGTTAAGACCGATTTCCCTTGCCCTGAAGCTCCAATAATTAAGTTCACTTGACCTTCGGTGAAAGTTGCCGAAACATCAAATAAAATTTGAGTATCTCCAAACGATTTCGATATGTTATCTACCGTAATCATTAAACCAGTAGTAATTGAGTAATTATATAATTTGCTACCAATATGGCAACAGAAGCAGCAACAACTGCTCTTGTACTAGACCTTCCTACTTCTAAAGAACCACCTTTAGTGTAGTATCCAAAATAACAAGCAATTGATGTTATTAAGAATCCAAAAACCACAGTTTTCAATAATGCATAATACACATACCATGCATCTGTATGCCAAAAGGCTCTAATACCAATTAGGTAGGTATGTGTTGAATAAAGTCCTGATTGTACACCTGCAATCCACCCACCAAAAATACAGAGTACCATAGAAATGATAACCACAAATGGAAAGAAGAAAGTAGTGGCTAAAATCTTAGGTAACATTAAATATCCAATTGAGTTTACACCCATTATTTCAAGGGCATCAATTTGTTCTGTCACCCTCATGGTTCCAATCTCTGAAGCAATGTTTGATCCAACTTTACCTGCAATAATCAACGAGATAATAGTAGGTGAAAATTCTAAAATCGTAGACGACCTAGTGATGTATCCAATAGTGTACTCAGGCAAAAGGGGAGAGCCCATGTTTGCTGCAGTTTGAAGTGAGATTACCCCACCCATGAAAACAGATAAAAAAGCTACTAAGGGAATAGAACTTATTACAATAGAATCTACCTCAGAAAAGAACATTTTCCAAAAGACCTTAAACTTCTCTGGTCTTGAGAAAACCGACTTCATCATGATGAAAAAGCGACCTATGTGCTCGAATAAATTCATTGAGCTGCTAAAATAACTAATATTTTGGGCAGTTGCATTCAATACTGTTCTTATTTATTGTTAATCTATTATTTGATGTTTGAAATTGAAAAAAGTCACCTCATATTAAGCAAATTGAAATCACTACCTTTATTCTCAACAACAAATAACAGATGGAAGTTAAACTCAACAAAATGTATACTGCTCTTGACGAAGTGGTTAATTACCAAATAAAATCAGGTGAAGTAGACATCAATATGAACGAGCTGGTTGGGCAACACATTCAACTTAATTATTTGGGAAAACAACAATGCGGATCATGTCAAAAATTTGTAAAAAAATTGTTTGCACAAGGGTTTTGCTATGATTGTTTCATGAATGCGCCTGAAGCAGCTCCGTGCATCATTAACCCTGAACTTTGTGAAGGTCACTTAGGCAAAGGAAGAGATGTTGAGTGGGAAGAAAAACATCACGTACAACCGCATGTGGTCTATTTAGCAGTAGCTTCAGCCGTAAAGGTTGGAGTCACAAGAGACACTCAGGTGCCTACAAGATGGATAGATCAAGGAGCATCTTTTGCTATTAAACTAGCCGAGGTTCCGTACAGAAAATTGGCAGGAGATATTGAGGTTGCCTTAAAAGGAACTTTTACCGATAAAACGAACTGGCGATCTATGTTAAAGAATGACATTGGTGACTTTGAATTGGAGGAAGAAAAATGGCAATGCGAAGAATTATTACCTTCAGATTTAGCCGAATACATGTCAGAAGATGATGACATCATTGAGATTAAATATCCTGTACTCGAATTTCCTGAAAAAGTAAAAAGCATTGGTTTCGACAAGGAGCCGAACATAGAAGGGAAACTGATGGGAATAAAAGGTCAGTATCTTCTTTTAGACAACAACAGAGTATTAAACATCAGAAAACACACAGGTTATTATGTGGATATTCAATCGTAAAAACTTTGCATTGCTTTTCGCATTGCTTTCTTTTTCTAGCTTTTCTCAAACCGCTTGGACTTGGACTCAAAAGGCAGATATGCCTTTTCAAATAGCAAATAACGCCGTGACTCATGGCGAAATGGGGGGAAATCCTTACGTGTTTTCTTTTGGCGGAATTGACACCACAAAAATCTATTCTGGCATCAACAAAAGAGCCTTTAGATATGATGTAACGAATGACGTTTGGGATGAAATTGACACTTTACCTGTTGTCTTGCCTCTAATAGCGTCCTCAGCTAATACGGTGAAAAATAAGATTTACATTTTAGGAGGATATCATGTACTTTCAAATGGCAATGAGACATCATCAGATGAAGTCATTATTTATGATCCCGAAACAGATACATATGAACCGAATGGTACCGCAATTCCGGTTTCAATTGATGACCAATCGCAATGTGTTTGGAGAGATTCTTTGATCTATGTCATTACTGGATGGAGTAATTTTGGCAATGTACCGGACGTTCAAATCTATGACCCAGCATTAGATAGCTGGTCAGAAGGAACAGACATTTCAACTGATAATACGTTCAGAGCTTTTGGAAGTTCTGGAATTATAATCGGTGATACCATTTTCTACCATGGCGGAGCCTCAATGGGATTAAATTTTCCGGCTAGAGATGAATTACGAAAAGGTGTCATTGATCCTAACGATCCAACACAAATCACATGGACACTTGAAGAAAGTGCAGCTAAAACAAATTATAGATCTGCTTGTGTGTCCCATGGTAACAATATCTTTTGGATTGGCGGATCAGAAACTTCATACAATTATAATGGAGTGGCTTATAACGGAACTGGCGGGGTAGAACCTGTTTACAGTATTGCTAGATATGACGCTTTGAACCAGAATTGGTATGAAGGAGACGGTTCACCTTATGGCATAATGGATTTAAGAGGAAACGGTCAAGTATCTTCAACATCATGGATTGTTTGCGGCGGAATGGAAGATGGTCAAGAGGTTTCAGACCAAACTTACTTGCTAGAATATGACCCAATTGTTGGCGGAATTGCAGACCAACAAATGCCTGGCTTCAAGATTGTAAACCGAGAGATTATATTTGAATCTTCAGTTCAGGGAGTTCAATTAATTGCATTGCATGGTAAGGTTGTTTGCCACTTATCTGATTTGAAAATCGACCAAGAATATCAAGGTGTTTTCATTCTGCAATTCACCTCTGGCGGAAAGCTATATAACAAGAAAATCAATCTCGATTAAGAGGTCTATTCTGGTCTTTTTCTCTTGAAATGTTTTTGATGAAACTGCCAGTAATCAATATAATAAAGCACCTTCAATGAAAGGCTGTTAGTTGCAGGATCATCTGCAATATCTCTCACGTTTTGAAAGTAATTATTGTCCACCTCATCAGTAAACGAGAAGATTGAATTTTTCCAAACCAAACTAAGCTCTGAGCCAGGAGCAAAAACCCAACGATAAGCCATGTCAATTGTGAAAGCATTGAAACTGTTATTATGGATAGATTGATCGTTCACATCTAGACCCGAATATGAAGTAGCCTCCATCACACCATCCTCATTTAAAACAAAGAATTCATTATAATCTAACTTAGACCAATAATGACGTAGTCTGAAGGTAATTCCCATTTTATTATTAAAGATATAAGACAAATCAATTGTGTTAGTAATGGTCGTTCTATCTCTTTTTGCAAAAACAGGATCTTCGCCTATCAATGGGACCTGAAAGTCATTAGTTAAGGCAACTCCTTCTTCATTAAAAGCATTGTTTTGAGCATATCTGTACACTAAAAACCACTTGTCGTTAAATCGTATTCTTGGACTAATATTTAAATCAAATCCAACTCTATTATCTTCAAAATATTGAAACCATCCACCGTTTACATCCAAAGCAAAAGGTTTTGAATAATCAGATGAAATAAAACCTCCAAAAAATACCATTGCATCATCTTCATAAAAACGGCCATCAATTCTTGGCTCAAAGTAATCGTGATTTCTAAAAGGTTGTAAGTAAAGATCAAGACCAGCAGCCAAGAAGTTTCTAAAACTTCCTCCCACATTTCCATCAATGGCAACTGAAGAAAATGCGTTTGGTTTTACAAGACTTGCATATTGAACTGAAGCAGATGACCAAAACCTGTAGAAATGCCAAAAAGGTTTATAAATATTGTAAGATGCAAAGGCTCTAATTGTTCTGAGGTTTGTTACTGTATTAAACCCCAAGTCATTTGGATTATAAGATTTACCAATCTCAGTGTAGGTAAGTCCACCCTTCAAATTACCAGCAGATTTTTCAATACCAGCAATGATATTGTGGCCTATGTCATTACTATCTTGAGTTATGATTTGTGAAACATTTCCTATTGCCCAAAAATTATACTCTTGGTCTTTCGTGTAAATGTCTACGACCCCTGAAGTAACATTAGCGTCATGAGCATAACCTTCTCTCCAAGCGTTAGTATTCGTTAAAGCAATAGACGAATTGTTTTTTAAGTTCTGATCAATAACGAAAACATTATAATTTGTCAATGGTCCAGTTCTCACGGTTCGAGAAAGGCCGGTGACAGTGTCATTAATAACAGCATCCATTCTTCCTGTCACAGCATTAAAAACTCCAATCCCAGTTCCTTTTTTAGTTCTACCCGAAAGCTTAGTAGCGTTTAGCAAGCGAGAAGTTGTAGGATTTGAAGTCACCACTTCGTTCGAATCTAAATCATCATAAGCCGCTCCAGTGTTCGGAGGCCTTCCTCCTATTCTTCTTGAATAAAAGGTTCCACCAGGTTTATTGAATAGCTCAGTTCCTTCGGTAAAAAATTGTCGTCTTTCGTTAAATCGAACTTCAAATGGTGATGTATTTAAGACCTGATTATCAAACTGAACTTGGCCAAAGTCAGGAATCAAAGTCATATCTAAAGTGAAGGCTTCATTAATACCCCACTTCACATCTGCTCCGCCATTATAATTGTAAGTTGTATTACCGTCATAATTCTCAATATATCCAGACACATAAGGAGAAAGTGCCAGTCTCAAAGGTGAATCAACATCTTTAATTCCTTTCAAAACTCCTAATTGAGAAATTAAATTTCTTCGGGTGGGATCATAATCGTTCCAATAAGATTGTTCTCTGTTTCGTCTTATATTTCTGGCAAAATTTATGCCCCAGTCGTTTACATTATCTTTTGAAAACCTCAAAGCTGAAAATGGAATCTTCATTTCAGCCACCCATTTATCATCTGACACTTGAACTGCGCTTTTCCAAACAGCATTCCAATTGCCATCAATATTTTCTACATCATGAAGTTCGTCAATTTGGACTCCTGCCGAAGTCACTAAAAAAGCAAATCCAATTGTCCCAGCATTGTAAGGATCAATCACAATTCCGAACCAATCAGCATTTCCAAGATCATCTCTTTGAGATAGTGTTAGAGTCATTGAATCACGCTCATCATACATAGTTGCGCCTATATAAATGGCATTGTTATCGTAAACTAGCTTAACTTCGGTTTGTCTGATAGAGGGGGCTCCTGCAATTGGAGTATTTTGAATGAAATCTGAAACTGTCTCTGAAGAACTCCATACATTTTCATCTAGAATTCCATCCACTTTAATTTGGGCATTCATTTTGAATGCATTTATTTCAGAGCGCTCTTCTTCTATTTGGGCAAATGCTCCAAAGCTGCTTAGTAATATAATTAGAGTGATGTACCTTTTCACCTTGCAAATTTCAATAGGTATTCACAATTAATAACGCATTTTGTGTTGAAGGGTTCTATTTATAGACAAAAAAAAGCCCTGACTTCAAAAAGAAATCAGGGCCCGAGTATTATCTAATCTCTAATTATTGAGGTATATCTCTTTTAAATGCCGGAATTCCAGTTACATCCATTCCGGTAATCAATAGGTGAATGTCATGAGTTCCTTCGTAAGTAACAACTGACTCTAAATTGGCCATATGTCTCATTACTGAGAATTCATTGGTAATCCCCATAGCTCCTAAAATCTGTCTTGCTTCTCTAGCAATATTAAGTGCTATCTCTACATTATTTCTTTTAGCCATTGAAATTTGAGCCGAAGTTGCTTTACCTTCATTTCTCAATTGACCTAATCTAAATGTTAATAGTTGAGCCTTTGTGATTTCAGTAATCATTTCAGCAAGTTTCTTTTGAGTCAATTGAAAAGCTCCGATTGGAACATCAAATTGAGTTCTTTCTTTTGAATATCTCAATGCTTGATCATAGCAATCCATTGCAGCACCTAAAGCACCCCAAGCAATACCGAATCTAGCAGAATCAAGACATCCTAGCGGCGCACCTAAACCTGATTTATTTGGTAAAAGATTTTCTTTAGGAACCTTAACATCCACAAAAATAAGTTCCCCAGTAATTGAAGCTCTTAATGAATGTTTACCATGCATTTCAGGAGCAGAAAATCCTTCCATTCCTTTCTCAACTACTAAACCGTGAATTCTTCCTGACTCATCTTTAGCCCAAACTACGGCTACATCAGCTAATGGTGCATTTGAAATCCACATTTTTGCACCATTAAGTAAATAATGGTCACCCTTATCTTTAAAGTTAGTGATCATTCCACCAGGGTTAGAACCATGATCAGGCTCAGTTAAACCGAAGCAACCTAGAAATTCTCCAGATGCCAATTTCGGAAGCCACTTTTTCTTTTGCTCTTCATTTCCGTATTTCCAAATAGGATACATTACTAAAGAACTTTGTACTGATGATGTAGATCTAAGACCAGAATCACATCTTTCTAATTCTTGCATGATTAATCCATATGAAATCTGGTCTAATCCAGGTCCGCCGTACTCAGCCGGAATATAAGGTCCGAGAGCTCCTATTTCACCAAGCCCTTTAACTAAGTGAACAGGGAAATCTGCTCTTTCATAATAATCTTCAATAATTGGAGAAACATTTTCTTTTACCCAAGCTCTTGCTGCATCTCTAACGAGCTTGTGCTCTTCTGAAAGCAAGTCATCCATGTTATAATAATCAGGATGTGTATATTGGTCAGTTGCCATAGTGTTTTCTTTTATTTTAGCTGGACAAATGTAAGCTTTTTAACACGAATTCAAACTTGCGTTATAAATATGTTTTCAACCATATTTGTAATTCTATTTGAAAATTGAATTAATTTTGAGAGAACACTTATCTAATTCATCCGTATTATTATTTCGTGAACGAAGGTCTACCCATATCTAACAACTTTGACATTCTCTTTTGGGTACTGATGCTTTCGAACCTAGTATTCTTTGCGATTCTAAAAACGACTCAGCCAAACTACTTGCGATCTTTATTCACTACTGTCATTTTAAACAGACAATTAATGCAAAATGTTCAAGAAGATTTGAAGATTCAGACGATTCCAAGCTTCTTATTGACCTTTAGCTACTTTAACTGTTTAGCGATCATTCTTGGATTTATAGCGAACGAACCTCATAATGATTTCACGCTTTTTTTCCTTCTGATTCTCTGGTCGGCAATGGTATTAAAATGGCTAGTGATGATTGGCATATCATTCGTTAGCCAAACCAAATCTGGGATTCAAGAACATCTTTATAATCACGCTCTCTTTTTTCAGTTCGGAGGTTTAATTTTGACTCCAATTTTAATATTCACTCACTTCTTTCCTGAAAGCTGGCAATATCCTATCTCAATCGGTTTGGCAGCAATAGTTGTTTGTCTAATATTTTTACGGGAAATACAGTCTTTAATTAGATCTCTCAAGGCACGTGTTAATCCTTTATATATTATTTTGTACCTTTGCACGCTTGAATTATTGCCCTTGCTGTTGATTATACATGCATTAGCCAGTAATTACGAGAGAATAAATTAATTGTCGAAGGATTTTATGAGTGTAAAAACAATCTTAGTTTCTCAACCGAAACCAGAAAGCGAAAAATCACCTTATTTTGACTTAGCTGATAAGTACAAATTAAAGATTGATTTCAGACCTTTTATTAATATCGTTGGAGTAACATCAAGAGAATTTAGAGATCAAAAGATTGAATTAGGGATGCATACAGCAGTGATACTTACTAGTAAAACAGCTGTAGATCACTTTTTCAGAATTGCAGAAGAAACTAGATTTAAAGTGCCTGATGCAATGAAGTACTTTTGCATGTCTGAAGCGGTTGCTTATTATTTACAGAAGTATGTTGTTTACAGAAAAAGAAAAATCTTCTTTGGAAAGCAAAACATCAATGACTTAATGGATGTGTTGAAAAAACACAAAGATGAGCGCTACCTTTTACCTTGTTCTGATATTCTAAGAAAAAGAATTCCAGATGCATTGGATGAAAATGAAATCAACTTCTCAAAACTAGTTCTTTATAGAACAGTTGCAGCTGATTTATCTGACTTAGAGAATGTGTACTATGATTTATTAGTATTCTTTTCTCCTTCAGGAATTGAGTCATTATTGAAAAACTTTCCTGAGTTCAAACAAAACAAAACTAAAATTGCAGCATTTGGACCGACTACGGCAAATGCGGTAAAAAAATATAATTTACGATTAGACATTCATGCTCCATTACCTGCGGCACCTAGTATGTCAATGGCAATTGAGCAATTTATTAAGACTGCTAAGAAAAAGTAGCCTTACTCTACAAATGAAAAAAGCCCTTTGACCTCAAGTTAAAGGGCTTTTTTCAAATAATAGCCCAACACATCTAAATCATTGTTAGAAACAAGACGTTAATAAGTTTTTGCTCGCTAACTATCAGATTTTACTCTCATTGATAGAGAAATTTCTAAATTTACAGTTCATCAATAAAGAGATGGAAAAAGAAACCGAAAGTAAAGCAGGATTTTTTAGTCGATTATTTAAAAAGTCTGAGGCTAAAGATGACTCCAATAAACTTGGCAAGAAAACACGCCGAATGATTATAATAATTGTTTGGATAGGAGCATTTATGCCTCTTTTTGCAATCTTATTTGGATTGTACTCAGCCAGTGGATCAATACCATCTCACGAAGAATTGGCGAACCCACCAGACAAACAAGCTTCAATTATTTACTCCTCTGATGGACAAGAGATGGGTAGATTTTGGAGTGTCAACAGAAAAAGTATTGATTACAAGAGAATTTCACCTTACGTAGTGAACGCACTTATTGCAACTGAGGATGAAAGATACTACGAGCATGCTGGAGTTGACTTCAAAGGATTGAGTAGAGCAATCGGAAAAGGAATCATGGGTCAAGATGGTGGCGGAGCATCAACCATTACCCAACAATTAGCTAAGCTTCTTTACACAGTTACTGACACAGTAAATGGCGGAGTATCTAAAGATAAATGGGATAGACTTCAACAAAAATTTGGAGAGAATATTTTAGCCGTTCGATTAGAGAAAGCATATACGAAAGAAGAAATCATTACCATGTATTTGAACAATTTTGACTTCTTGTTCAATGCAGTTGGAATTTCATCAGCATCTCAAGTTTACTTTAATACAACACCTGATAGCCTGAAAATTGAAGAAGCTGCAATGCTTGTCGGGATGTGCAAGAATCCAGGACTTTACAACCCTCTTAAATTTCAACTTGAAACAAAGTATGATGATGATGAGGCTGGCCGAGAAAAAAGATCAAAAGATAGCACCAACGCCTACAACCGAAGAAACACTGTTTTACAGCAATGGCTTAAAAATAGTGAAGCAGGTAATGAGGCACTAACGGTCAAAATCACTCAGGCTCAATATGATTCAATCAGTAAATTACCAATAGTTGTTGATTACCAAAAGGTTGATCACAAAGAAGGATTAGCACCTCACTTCAGAGAAGTACTAAGAGGTGAACTGACCAAACGCTTTAACGAAACTGATGAAGACGGGAATTATGTTCTCAGCAAACCTGATGGCACTCCCTATAACATCTACAAAGATGGTTTAAGAATTTATACTACCATTGATTCTCGTATGCAAGCACATGCTGAATGGTCTGTACAAGAATATATGTCTAACACATTGCAAGAGGCTTTTGACGACAATAATTCTAAAATGAGACGTCCACCATTTGGGAACAACAGAGAAGTGACGGATGAAAGAATTGCAAACATTATGAATAGAGCAGTTCACGATTGCGCCCGTTATAAGAATATGGAAGCTAGAGGAGTTGCAGAAGATGAAATCATTGAGAGTTTTGAGAAGCCAACTAACATGAAAATCTTTTCTTATTGGGGAGATATTGACACGGTTATGACTCCTTATGATTCTATCAAATACTACAAAAGTATTTTGCAATGTGGTTTGATGTCAATGGACCCTCAAACTGGATTTGTTAAAGCCTGGGTGGGTGGACCTGACTTTACACACTTTGCATATGACCACGTAAAACAATCTAAACGTCAGGTAGGATCTACCATTAAACCTTTCGTTTATGCCGCGGCTATTTATCTGGGAATCATTGATCCATGTACACCATTTGCTGATATTGATTATTGCGTAGACATCCCCAAAGGAGAACGAAGAATGGAATCATGGTGTCCGAAAACTGGAACTAAAAACACTGGAGAACTAATTGCCGCCAAGTGTGGGTTAGCGGGATCTTTGAACAATATTACTGTTGCTGTAATGAAAGCCATGGGTCCAAGTGCAGGTCCTGCAACTATGAATAAACTATTGAGAAATGTAGGAATCAACATTCAAGAAATGGAAGCTGTGCCTGCTATGTGTTTAGGACCAATGGATGTGTCACTTTATGACATGGTCGGAGCTCAAAGCACATTTGCCAACAAAGGTCTTCACATCAAACCAATTTATGTAATGCGTGTTGAAGATAGAAACGGGAATGTATTGATTGATTTAGAATATGAATTGAAAGAAGCAATGCCTGAAGACTTAGCCTACACTATGCTAAATATGATGAAAGGTGCCGTAACTGGAGCAGGAAACGTTCACCAAGGCGGACGAGTGTATGCGACTTCATCAAGATTAAGATCACCTTCGTATGATTATGGTGGACTAAAATATCCGATAGCAGGAAAAACAGGAACTACAAATGGAGCCTCTGATGGATGGTTCATGGGCCTAACTCCTGAACTAGTTACTGGTGTATGGGTTGGAGCAGATGACAGAGATATTCACTTCAAAAACTTTACTTGGGGACAAGGTGCACGAATGGCTTTACCAATTTGGGGTTACTATATGAACAAAGTTTATGATGACCCTAACCTCAAGATTTCTACAAAAGATTTCGAAGCACCTGCTCAATATGATAATTCTATCTTCAATTGTAGCAAAACAGATGGAGGATCTGATCCCTTTTTATAATTTTTTAGTCTAAATTTCATTGCTTTGAAGTATCTTCAAGGTCTTAAGTAATTTCAGATGAATAAAGTTGTAAATAACGTTGAAGAAGCACTTGAAGGAATTCAAGATAGCATGACACTCATGCTTGGCGGATTTGGATTGTGCGGAATTCCAGAAAATAGTATCGCCCAACTAGTAAAATTAGGCATCAAAGATTTGACTTGTATCTCAAACAATGCAGGTGTAGATGACTTTGGCTTAGGGTTATTGCTTCAAAAAAAGCAAATCAGAAAAATGATTTCCTCTTATGTTGGTGAGAATGACGAATTCGAACGCCAAATGTTAAGTGGAGAACTTGAAGTTGACCTGATACCTCAAGGTTCATTAGCAGAAAGATGCAGAGCAGGTGGAGCGGGGATTCCTGCATTTTATACGCCAGCTGGTTATGGAACTGAAGTTGCTGAAGGAAAAGAAATCAAAGACTTTAATGGCAAACCACATATTTTAGAAAGTGCTTTAACGGCAGACTTTGCTTTTGTAAAAGCTTGGAAAGGTGACACAGAAGGGAATTTAATTTTCAAAGCAACCGCTAGAAACTTTAATCCAATGATGGCAATGGCAGGTAAAATTACTGTTGCAGAGGTTGAAGAACTAGTTCCAGCTGGTGAATTAGACCCTAATTTTGTGCATACTCCTGGAATTTTCGTTCAAAGAATTTTTCAAGGTGAACGCTACGAGAAGAGAATCGAACAAAGAACAGTAAGGCAAAAATCATAAGCAATGGGACTAGATAAAACAGGTATTGCGAAAAGAATTGCGCAAGAATTAAAAGACGGATGGTATGTCAACCTTGGAATCGGTATTCCTACTTTGGTTGCAAATTTCATCCCTGAAGGAATTGAAGTAGAGTTTCAATCTGAAAACGGAATTTTAGGAATGGGACCTTTTCCTTTTGAAGGAGAAGAAGATGCAGATTTGATAAATGCCGGTAAGCAAACAGTAACTCTAAATAAAGGAGCTGTGATATTTGACTCAGCCACTTCATTTGCAATGATCAGAGGACAGCACGTCCAACTAACAGTTTTGGGAGCAATGGAAGTTGCTCAAAACGGAGATATTGCAAACTGGAAAATACCAGGCAGAATGGTTAAAGGAATGGGAGGAGCAATGGATTTAGTTGCTTCGGCTCAAAATATAATTGTAGCCATGATGCACACCAACAAAAAAGGTGAATCTAAACTACTCAAACAGTGTAGCTTGCCGCTCACAGGAGTTGGCTGTGTGACGAGAGTGGTAACAAATTTGGCCGTTCTTGAAATAAAAGGAGGAAAATTTCATTTAATAGAAAGAGCTCCTGGAGTTAGTGTTGACGAAATTATCGCAGCAACAGAAGGTGAAATGATTGTACCGTCTGAGGTGCCAGAAATGACAATATAAGGTTTGGAGAATAAGAAAGTTGCAATAATAGGGGCAGGACCCGCAGGCATAACAGCTGCATACGAATTAGCAAAAAAAGGAATCGAAGTTGAGGTCTTTGAGGCTGGAGCTGAAGTTGGCGGACTGTCTAAAACAATAGATCTTTGGGATCAAAGGGTTGACCTTGGTCCGCACAGATTTTTTAGCAATGACACTAAGGTCAATAATGTTTGGCTTGAAGTAGTTGGAAAAGACTACAAAATGGTGGATCGATTGACTAGAATCTATTACAAAAAGAAGTTTTACTACTATCCCCTGAAACCATTTGACGCGCTCAAAAAACTCGGAATAGGCACTGCGTTTATGTGTGTTATGAGTTATATGAAAGAACGCATCTTTCCTACTAAAAAAGACGGTTCATTTGAAACTTGGGTTATCGGTCGTTTTGGATGGAGATTGTACTCAATATTTTTTAAAACATACTCTGAAAAGCTTTGGGGAATCTCATGTAAAGAACTTGATGAAGATTTTGCGGCTCAAAGAATTAAGAAATTATCGCTCTTTAGTGCCGTTTGGAACGCAATGTTTCCTGGCAAAAAGAACAAACACAAAACTTTAGTTGACCAATTCGCTTATCCACTTGATGGAACAGGAATGGTTTACGAAAGGATGAAAGAGAAGATTGAAGAAAAGGGTGGGAAAGTTCATTTGAAAACTGCGGTGAAGAAAGTGAATTGCAAAGGTGCCAAAGTTGACTCACTTGAATTAGTGAATGGGGAAACGAAAACATACGATCACATTATTTCGTCTATGCCAATAACGCACCTCATCAACAATATGGATGAAGTACCTGAAGAGGTAATTGACGCCAACTCTCAATTGAAATTTAGAAATACCATTCTGGTCTATTTAAAAATTGAAGGTGAAGAGGTTTTCCCAGACAACTGGTTATATGTTCACGCTAATGATCTTGAAATGGGAAGAATTACCAACTTTTGTAATTGGGTTCCTGAAATTAATAACGGTCAAAAATCTACCATTGTTGTTGCCGAATATTGGGCATATGACACAGATGAATTGTGGAACAAAACAGATGCTGAATTAATTGAATTAGGCAAAAAAGAATTGAGACAAACAGGATTAATTAAAGATCTTGATATCTCAGAAGGTCACGTTATTAAAATTCCAAAATGTTACCCAGTTTATAGTACAGGATACAAAGTTCCTTTAAAATTGGTTGAATCTCACTTAGGCTCAATTGATGGATTATCAGTGATAGGAAGATATGGTGCTTTCAAATACAACAATCAAGATCATTCTATTTTAATGGGGATTTTGGCTGCCGAGAACATTGCTGAAGGAGCTTCAAATAATCTTTGGGAAATAAATACGGATTACGAAGATTATCAAGAAAAATCTACGATTACAGAATCTGGTTTAAGCCATGACGAATGAAAAAACTGTTAGCAGATAATAAATTTCACCTGCTTGCAATTGCTATCATTTTTACGCTTTTCATTTGTAGCATTTTTGTTCGTGTTAAAGAACTTAATGCTGACCTTTCAGCCGAACAGGAATGGATCACATCTCATATTCTTATAACTAATCATGTTTGGGAAGAAGGTGGTGGACCCTCTAATTATCATTTCAGTCCAGTTTACACATTTGATGGCGCAGGAAACAAAGGTATTCATTGTTTAGGTGGAGTTCAAGATGAGGATGGCGACCAATACTACGTTTCATACCCTCCCTTCGCATTTTTATTCGCCTACTACTCTACCAAAGTTCTTGGCGGATCAAACATTTATTCAATCAGAGCAGTGGGCCTGATTGTACATTTCTTCTGCTGCCTCCTACTCTATTTAACATTTAAGAAACTGCATAATAAAAAAGGTGATTTCATAGCCATATCTGGTATAACTGTGGTTCTTCTTTATCTTTTTAGCGCCGGCACATTATGGATGCACAGCATACTCTACTTTTCAGACATGCTAGTTCAGCTCTTCGTCATCTGGACACTCTATTTGGCGGTTAAAATATTCAAATCAGAGAAAGAGAAGAATAGGACCTTACTTCTATCTATTGGGATTATTGTTTTTCTGGGATGTTATACAGAATGGCTAGCTGTATTTCTTGCCTTCACATTAGGTTTAACTTTTTTGATTTTCTTTTTTAAGAGTAAAAAAAGAATGTATTTACATGCATTTCTCATTGTTGGATTTTCAGCTGCACTTTCGATCTCAACGACGGTAGTACAGTACAGTTCAATTGCAGGATTTGACGCTCTGAAAGAGGTCTCAATGAACAAATATGATGAGCGATCAGGACATGAGAATGCTGAAATTTCAGCAGCCGGATTTAACACAGACAACCCTGAGGCGTTTGAATTCTTAATCAACAATCTGACACGTAATTTCTGGATGGTAGAAGGAATTTTTGTGATCGTAGCGATTGCATTTGTCCTCTTTCTTCTTTGGGCAAAAACTCGAAGAAAAATTAAATCTGTGAAGATTAAACTTGTCTTATTGGCAGTTCTGTTCACCTCAATATTGATGCATTATTATTTCTTCTTCAACTTTAATGCTCTGCATAATTTTTCAAACCTCAAAACGGGTTATCTCATAATAATGATAATCGGAACCTTAGTTCTTTTCATGGAAGAAGGAATTACTTTGATTTGGAAAGCAGCATTGACATTGTTTGTAGTGATTATCATTGGAATCAAACTACCAAATGCCTTTGAGCGTTTTCATACTTTTTGCGAAGAAGCACCTCATGCCCAATATTATAAATTCTCAGCTGACTATGTTCGTGAACATTCGTATGACGAGGCTTACGTTTTTAACAACCTACCTTACAATTTAGCTGAATACATGTACAGGGCAAAACGTATTCCGTTCAGGGTGAGTGACACATCTCAAGTTAAACCGTTTATGGATTATTTTGAGACAGACTATTGTCAATATTACCATCATGACGTTTTAGAGCTCAAGTATGTGCTAGAATATGAAAGAATTGACGACTCAATAAGGGTCGTTAAAAAAACCGAAGTTCAAGCTACCACGCCTTAATTTGATCTAACGAAGCTTTCTTTTCGCCTTCCCTCAAACTAACTTCCTTGACTCCTATCGTCACCGAGTGCTGCAATGCAGAATCTGAATAGTATTCACTGTATAAATCAGCAGTAAGCATCTTATCACTCACATCAACTACGAAAACAACTTGACTCATATCTCAAGTGAGATAATTTTCAACTAACAATGGAATAAAAATTGCAAACTTAATCACCTATATATGAGATACATTTCATAGATTTATAGTAAGGAAAAACATGATGAAAAAATTAAGCACGCTACTACTTGCACTGATTTCAACGGTTTCGTTTTCACAAGAAATTGATGTGATTACCCAAGAAAAAATTGGTGGAATCATTACGATTTTAGCTTATAGCCCTGACGGTAGTATTTTAGCCTCAGGTTCGGCCAAAGAAAACTCTATCAAAGTTTGGGACATAAACTCTGGGAAAATTATTGGTAAACTTGAAGGGCACGACGGGGCTACCACTTCACTTAATTTCTCGCCAGACGGCACAAAGCTTATTTCATCTGCAGCAGATAATTACCTTATTTTATGGGATGTCGTGAATTGGAACTTGATTGATTCAGTAAAAACGGAAGAACCATATTTATGGATGGTAAATGACAAGAAGAATGATGAAACCTTTTACGCAGCTTGTAAAAACGGAACTGTTATCAAGCATTCAATCAGTTCTCTTGAAAGACCTCAAACATTGTTCACTAATAAACATCCTTTTGTCAAAATTGATGCAAGCCAAACGCACTTGGCTGCCGGAACGAACGTAGGAGAAATAACAATATATAATCTCGCTCAAAAAGCAGTAATTAAATCCAAAAAAGTTCATCAGTCAGCCATCAAGGGACTGCGGTTTTATGATGGAGGAAATGCTCTAATCACCACCGGTGGAGGCGGATTGGTTCACCTATGGAACATCAATGACTTGATGGATAGTAAACACATTAAAGCTTCAAACAGCTTTATCACTGCCTTTGATGCAAATGAAGCAAAGAACAGATTTGTTGTTGCCACCAATACTCGAAAAATTCGTGTCTATGATTTTGACGGAAATCAAATTTTTGAGTTCAAAGACAAGCTAGAAGATCAAAAGAACTCAGCAACAATTAGAGCTTTACAAATAAGCCCTGATGGTTCAATGGTTGCAAGTTCAGGATTTAACCGAGCGAAAAGTTTCAAAGTTGGTAAAGGAGATAATGTGATTCGAATTTGGGACATGAATAGAGGTACTCTTTATAAATTGTTAGAAGGGCAAGTGAACCCAATATTCACTTTTGACTTTCATCCGACAGAAAATGAATTGGTCACTTTGGGAGAAGAGAGAGTTCTGACTTTCTGGGATTTTAATTCGGCCGAAAAGTATGGAGAATTCAAATTGAGAGAACCCAAAAGAGAGATTCCACCGAGAAGAAAATTTTGGTCAAAAGACAACTTAAACAAACGAAAAGACCGCGTATTAGGTAATATAACAGGAGGGCGTTTAGGTAATCTTGGAGGAAACATTGGAGGAAGAATGAACCCAAGAGATGGCGGAAAAAACATTGCCTCCGGTTTAGTGAAAAGAACTTTCAAAGAAAGACCAATCATTAAATTCTCGGCCAAAGGAAAATATCTGATCACAAAGCTTCCAAAAGACGAGATTAGATATTACGAAATCAAAAACAGAAAACCTGAATACATTGGTCCGCTTTGGTCATACCAATTAAATGTGAATCAAATGATTACCTCTCCTGACGAAAAAACGCTTGCAGTTCTTGGTTCTGGTGATAGCGCCGTGACCATTCTTGATATAGAATCAGGCGATTATATCACAAAGCTTCTGACACCAGGCCCAAAAGGTAAATTGAACTTCGTTTACGAAGCTAATTCTGGCGCATACTCACCTGACAGTTCACTTTTTGCCGTTTGCTTCAACACCTCTAAAACCTTTGTTTACGATACGAAATATTGGAATCTTGTTTTTGAAAATGATTTGCCTGGTGGACTCGGTCTCGCTCATGGTGCTTTTGTAAACTTCACAGAAAACGGTTCAATCATGGTGGTGAGTTCATCTCTTGGAATCAAGCGTTATAACACCAAAGACTTCTCAATGGAAAACTCCGATAATTTAGCAATCGGAGGTAAATCTGCTCCTCTTGATAAACCTTCAGATTACGCCATAACTCACAATGAGAATCACTTTTATTTTCAAAATGTGAATACCAAAGAGTATAAGAAAGCTTTTAGAGCAATGCCAAGAGACATTACCCACATCTCTGTTAGCCCTGAAGGTAAATTCGGAATCACAACCAAAAGTGGCCAATTCATGATCATGGATCCTGCAACTGCTGAGCAAGAAATCTTGTTAGTGGCAAATGGCGACAACTTCATTATTAAGACATCAGAAAATTTCTATAAGGTGAGCAAAGAAGGATATGACTTGGTGACCTTTAGAATTGGAAATCATGCGTACCCATTTGAACAATTTGATGCTGTTTTTAACCGACCAGATTTAGTTTTAAAGAAGTTAGGGTCTGATGATGAAGACCTGATGAATCTGTACAAAAAGGCCTACGAAAAGAGGATCAGTAAGCTTGGTTTAAAACAATCAACTTCAGTCTCTCTCGCAGATATTCCTAAACTGTCCATTACAAATTCAACTGAGATTCCTGCCTTTACTGATAAAACCGAACTTGGTATTAATGTTGAAATGTCTGATAATTCGAGCCTTCGAAGTTATAATGTATATATCAACAATGTTCCTCTGTACGGTAAAAGAGGAAAAGACTTAGAGGGTAAGAAAAGTGCAAGCATCAAAGAAAACCTTTCTTTGGTTCACGGCATCAACAAGATTCAAGTAAGTTGCAGAAGCTCAAACGGATATGAGAGTTTGATGCAAACCTTTTATGTTGAAAAAACAGGTGATAAACCTGAGCGTGATCTTTACTTAGTGTCTATAGGAACTTCAGAATATCAAGACGATCAATACAACTTAACGTACGCAGCAAAAGATGGTCAAGATCTTTCTACTCTGATGAATGAAAACACAAAGGACATCTATAAAAACATTCATTCTAAATCGCTTTATAACGAGCAAGTGACTGCTAAAAACGTAATAGCAATGGGCGACTTTTTAGGAGAATCAAAACCTGATGATATCGTAATGGTATTTGTTGCTGGACATGGCGTTTTAGATGAAAACTTTGACTACTACTTCGGAACCTACGATATGGACTTTCAAAACCCTTTAGAAAAAGGTTTACCATATGAGAAACTTGAAGGAATATTGGACGGAATAAAAGCCAACAAAAAAATCCTGATTATGGATACTTGCCACTCAGGTGAAGTAGATAAAGATGATGTTTTTGTTGTAGATGACGAGCAAGACGAAAAAGAGGATGAAGATTTAATGTTCAGATCAGTAGGACCGAAGTTTGACGAAAACTCAAGTGCTACACCATCAAAAGTTTCATCAGTATTATTTAATGATTTGAGAAGAGGAACCGGCTCTACAGTTATTTCATCTGCTGGCGGAACAGAATATGCAATGGAAAGTGACGAATGGAAGAATGGCTTATTTACCTATTGCATGCTTTTAGGTTTGAAAGATGGAAATGCAGACATTGATAAGGATGGAGAAATCATGTTACTTGAATTACAAGAGTATGTAGTTGACCTAGTTTCTGAACTGTCAAAAGGGAAACAAGTACCAAATACTAGAATTCAGAACATGGAGCTTGACTTCAGAGTTTGGTAAATATTGAAGACAAGAAATCAAAAAAGATATTCCTAAATTTTAATAAATGAAAAACATCATCACGCTTATTGCATTAATTGGATTATCCGCAACAAGTTTTTCTCAAAAAAAATTGAGTAAGATTATTGAGAAGGATGATGTAGCTAAGCTTGAAAAATACATTGAAAAGAATGATGGTCAGTTAGATCAACTCATTTTAATTGCAAGCGAAGATGGATTAGAAGAATCGTTCTCACCTTTAATGATTGCTTTACTTGATAGCAGCCAATCTATCATTCAATATTTCTTAAACCATCTAGACCTTTTTGAAAATAAGTCACATGTAATAAGTGAGGTCTTCATTCATAGCTTGAGCGAAAAAGAAAATCCGTTATCACAACAATTATTTGACTTAGGGGCCAACCCAAATGATAGCTGCGGCGCTTGTTGGAATAATAATGCGCTCATGGTTGCCGCAGTATATGGTAATGAAGAATGGTTTTTTAAGCTAAAAGATAGTGCCGATTTTGCGTATACGAATATCAATGGGAGAAATTTGGCACATATTGCGGCATCAAGTCCTTCTTCACGAATTGGAAGATGGGTTTTTTCAAATAAGAATGTTGACATTAATTTAAAAGATGACAATGGCGAAACACCTTTAGATGCGGCAGTTTGGAATGAAGAAAACCCAAAAATGGTCACCTATTTATTGAAAGAAGGAGCCATGATTTCAGAAGCCAAAAACCTATTACAAGCATGGCCTTTCAACCCTTCAGAAGAAATATTTTACGACAACCTTATCTTTAACCGCAGGGCTGATGTTTGGAAAGAAGATGAAGACGGTTCAATCCCACTACTATGGACTCTAGTTCCGGAAGAGGCAGGAGATTACAAAATACAACAGTTAGGACTTTTTAAGCGAATACTTGATATGATGATGGGACCAGAACAAGCTGCTGAATTGAAGAAATTTCAAAACGAAAATATATTCATTTTCAATAGTATGAAAGACTTTTTAAGCATTTGTGAGCTGCGTGGAGACTACTCATACTCTGTCAAAATCTATGCTGATTTCGTTAAACTTTGCGCCATCTCTGAAGTGAATTCAGAATTCAGAGTGCTTACTAAAAAGAATTATAAAAAAGCTGTTGAGTTGTTTGGTGAAGAAGCAGTACAAGAAATTTACAGTGATAACGAACTTTGGTACCCCTAAATGAAAAAAATAATATTCATAGCATTCCTTTTATTTTCAGTCTCCTCTTTCTCTCAAAAAGAAAGATCTTGGGATGTGAGAATCTCTGCAATTGATTCAACCACATTCTCTGCAGTGCCGAACGTCAATCTATACTTTTCAATTAAAGACAAAGGAGATTGGGAGATTAACACAGGTATTCATAGCAGAGCGATTATGAGTGATTTCTTTCCTGAAGAATTTATCACATTTCCTTGCGAGATCTATCTTGGTTTTGAACCACCAAAGAGCTCCTCAACATTTTTGAAAGTAGAATCACCAAAAAAAGGAATGGTTCCGATAGAAATTTCAATTTCAGAGGAAGAAGTAACTGTGGCATATGACCAATCTGTTTCATTTGAAAAAGACGGATTACTTTTTACGAATACAGAAGACGTCATGGACATTTCTTATCATCTAAGAAAAGATTCTGGAAATTTCGTTATTCTGAGCTTCACTCAAAATGAAATCGCACAAAAAAATAGTGCCGAATTAGGACAAAGACGAATTTCTGCTTTAAAAAAGGAGATTGAAAAATTATCACCAAATCAATCTGAAAGAATAAGAGTGAAGATTAATGAGACCAAAGAAGGTTATCACATAAGAGATAAAGTAGGTGTGCAATTAGCCACAGCCAATAGAGACCCATACCTGCCATCAATTCACAGTGTTGAGTACTACTATAAACCTCAATTTAGATTTCAGCCCAATTCTGATCAGTTAGAAAATGAGGCCAAAATTTCTCTGGCAGGTTTACCAGAATTCCTTATTGCGAATCCAAAGCTTGCAATTGAATTTAAATTGTATCACAGTGAAGTTGTCAGTAAAGAATTAGCTAAGAAAAGGTATAGAGCTATTCAAAGACATTTTATCAACAGAGGAATTGATCATTTCAGATTAATCTCTAAAATGCAACCCTTTTTCACGAAAGAAGAACTTGACTCATTAGAAACAAAAAATGGATTTAGGAACAATGAGAATGATGCCTACTTCCATATATTGGAAGACGACATTTCTCCTTGTACTCCTCCTGGCCAGCCAAAAATGCATTTCAAGAAATTCAGTCAAGACATTTTTGAAACCCAATGTGATTCGATTGGACACTTAGTGAGATTAATAGAATCGTATGATGAAGACAAATTTGTGTTAATCGGTATTGCTACAGATAAAAGTCAAGAAGAGATCTTTAATGCTAAATCTAGAGCAGAAGTTGTAAAGAAAAAGCTAATTGAAAAAGGTATTGACGCAAGCCGACTCTCAGTGATGTATAATGTATTCAAGCCACAAGCTGAGGGAAAATATGAGGTTTGGCCTTTTTACCCTGAATGGTTTGAATATGAAATTGGAGTTTATATTGAAATTGATAATTAGAACTTATGAAATTAATAGCCTCTTCCATTCTCTTTGTTTTTCTATTTTCTTGCTCATCTACTGAATCAAGTGAGGAGAAAAATGAAGATCCAAATGTTTCGACGGATACAACAGACCTCTTGATGGAAGATGAGGAATCTCCCCTTCCTGAAACTCGTTCTTTTTCCCTCAAAGAATTTCCCTCAGTTTGGTGGATGATTACTGTAGAAGGCGAAGAGATGAAACTCATGAACTATTGGGACTCACAACTTCAAGGGTTTGAAATATCAGCTGAAACTGAAAGCACGGGCTTTATTGACTTAACTTATGGTCAAGATGGTGATGCAGGACCTCTATTTGATTTTAATGCAGAAATAACTGAGGGTGATGGCTTAACGTTAATAGACGGCAGCTTTTCTTTCATAGGTACTATGGAACAAGATACCACAGACGTCACTTTTCAATATAACCGATTGAGTCAATGTGCCGAATTCAAAGGTATGTATTACAGCTCTGAAACCTTCGTTGAAGATTCTTTAAAAGATGTATTTCCTTATATAGAAACTGTAAGGGAAGAGGATTAAGCTTGTCCCGCCTTTAGTAGCTTTCTCATACTAACTTTAGCATCAATGATTGAATGAAGATCTGCTATCGCAACTCTATCTTGTGCCATAGTGTCTCTATCTCTAATCGTGACCGTATTATCCTCTAAAGTTTGATGATCAACAGTTACACAGAATGGAGTTCCAATCGCATCAGCTTTTCTATAACGTTTTCCGATCGTGTCTTTTTCATTGTATTGACAGTTAAAGTCAACTTTCAAATCATCCATTATTTTTCTAGCCACATCTGGTAATCCATCCTTCTTAGTTAATGGAAGAATACCCACTTTATAAGGTGCCAATGCCGGTGGAATAGACATCACTACTCTTTCAGAACCATCTTCTAACTTTTCGTTTTTCAATGATTTTGACATCACTGCTAAAAACATTCTATCTAAGCCTATTGAAGTTTCAACTACATAAGGCACATAAGAATCATTGATTTCAGGATCAAAGTACTTTAGCTTTTTTCCTGAATGCTGTTCGTGTTGTTTTAAATCAAAATCAGTTCTTGAATGAATTCCTTCTAGCTCTTTAAAGCCCATTGGAAAATCAAACTCAATATCGGCAGCCGCATTTGCGTAGTGCGCCATTTTCAAGTGGTCGTGAAAACGATATGCATCATCTCCTAACCCCAAAGCTTTGTGCCATCTGATTCTAAAATCTTTCCAATGCTCATACCACTTCATTTCTTCACCAGGACGAACAAAAAACTGCATTTCCATTTGTTCAAATTCACGCATTCTAAAAATAAATTGTCTTGCAACAATCTCGTTTCTGAAAGCCTTCCCAATTTGAGCAATCCCAAAAGGAATTTTCATTCCGCCTGATTTTTGAACGTTTAGGTAATTCACAAAAATTCCTTGAGCCGTTTCAGGTCTTAAATATATTTTAGCCGATTCACCAGACACAGAACCTAATTCTGTTGAGAACATCAAGTTGAATTGCTTAACATCTGTCCAGTTTTTTGAACCTGATAGTGGGCAAGCAATTTCTAAATCTTCAATCAGCTTTTTTAAATCATCTAATTTTTCATTTACCAATGCGTCTTGCATTCTATCCTCAATCTTCTTAATCTCTCCTGCTCTTCTTAATACATTTGGATTGGTATTTCTGAATTCTTCTTCGTTAAAATCATCACCAAAACGTTTCAATCCTTTAGCAACATCTTTGTTGATTTTACCTCTAATTTTTTCAATATGTTCTTCAATCAAAACATCAGCACGATATCTCTTTTTAGAATCTTTGTTATCAATCAATGGATCATTAAAAGCATCTACGTGACCTGAAGCTTTCCAAGTTTCAGGATGCATAAAGATTGCAGCATCTAAGCCAACAATGTTTTCGTGCATATGCACCATTGCTTTCCACCAATAATTTTTGATGTTATTTTTCAGCTCAGCACCTAACTGTCCATAATCATATGTCGCACTTAATCCGTCATATATTTCTGATGAAGGAAATACAAAACCGTACTCTTTTGCGTGTCCGATTACGTCTTTTAACTTGTCTTCTTGTGCTGCCATTATTGATTGATTTTCTGCAAATATAATCTAGAAGTGATGAGTGGGCTTTTTTTTGGCATAGATTTTTCTATATTTGAAGCAGAAAAACAAATGAATTCAATTTCATTACATAGCACTTATTATTACTGGACACTTCCTGACGGGACTGTGTAGTAATCGTTTGTACTTACAAATATTAATTACAAAACCCGTCTCGGTTCTACCAAGATGGGTTTTTTTATGGACTCAATTTGGCTGAAAGAGGCAACAACAAAAAACAAATGAATACTTTATTGAAACAAGAAATGAGCAACTATACTTCAACCGATCTTGAAGTGTGGGAAATATTGTTCAATCGTCAAATCGGGAATCTTCAAAGCAAAGGGAGTGTTCATTACTTGGATGCTCTAAATAAAATGTCTGATGTTTTGAATGCTTCAGAGGTTCCTGACTTTAGCAAGTTGAATGATTTTTTTAGTCAAAATACAGGATGGGAAATTGCGGTAGTTCCGGGTCTGATTCCTGTAGAAGATTTCTTTGATTTGTTAGCAAACAAAAAGTTCTGTTCTTCTACTTGGTTGCGAACTAAAGAAAATCTTGATTACCTAGAAGAACCTGATATGTTTCATGACATTTTTGGACACATTCCTTTATTGGGGAATCCAATTTTCTCAGCCTTTGCACACGAGTTTGGCAAAATAGGAAAGAGCATGAAGCACAATGAATTGGCACTTGTTCAACTTCAAAGACTGTACTGGTTTACCATTGAATTTGGTGTAATTAGAGAATGTGATATTAAATCATATGGCGCCGGCATCATGTCTTCTTTTGGAGAGACGAATCGCATTGCAAATAAAGAATGTGAATTTCTACCTTTTGATATTGAGATGATCCTAAACAAAGAGTTTTGGACTGATCGGTTACAAGAAGAATATGTTGTTATTGAATCTTTAGATGACCTGTTTAATTGTCTCCCTAAAGCTGCAAAACTGATTGGTGTTTGATTATAAATCTCTGCGCTTTAATGAGAGATACCCTACAAAAACCATGGCTAGTACATACATGCTTGCTACGGCTAATCTGAGGTATTCGTTCATTTCATATACCTCAGGTTGATTTGGATTCATTTGCTTGCCATAACTAATCATTTCTTGAAAGAAAGGGAAAGGTGTTAAGTGTGAAATTGTGAGTGTAGGAATGAATTGCGAAAGCATCTCTCCGTAATAATCACCCATAAACAAACCGAAAATTGGACTGAGGAAAATGTCGAAAACAATGATGACTGAGAACAAGACTATTGTCAAGGCTGACTTTCTAATTAAGACTGCAAAAAAGAAGGCCAAGGCAAAATATCCGATAGTTTGAATAAGGTAAAAACCAACATATTCAATTCCGGATGCCGCATCTGAGAAACCAGAATTTATACCTCCTATTATTAAGCCCATCAAAAAAGTATATAGGGTCACGATAATGGCAAAGACCACAAAGAAATAGAATTTACCTAGAATATATTGTTTTCTAGATTGACCGTCAATGATGCTTTGGCGTTGAGTTTTAAAACTAATGTCATTACAAATTGACATCACAATTAAAACTCCGAGCAGTACGTTCCACAAACTTGCCGTCCAGGTCAAGAATCCCCAAATCGTGGGAAAACTGAATAATTCGTCAGCAGTTGGGTAAAATGGTAAATGAAGTTGGCTACTTCCCAAGTAAGTTAGGGGAACAAGAACAGCATATATAGCAAGGATTACCCAAAATGTGGAGTAGTTTTTAACCTTAGCGTATTCAATTTTTAGTAAATCTATCATTATCCAATAATTTCTAAAAATTGATCTTCTAAGCTCTTTTTGCTTAATCTCAATTCGGTTAATACTAAGCCTGCTTCAAAAAACATTTTATTGATAGCTGCTGCATTTACTTCTTCATTCACTTCAAGAAAAGCTAAATTTTCTTTGATACGACAAGCTGTGATTAAGGAAGATGATTCGGCTATTGATTGCAATTTAATCATGTCATCTGCGCTCACAGCAACCTCTTTTTTAACAACCATTAATTCATCAATCTTTGACTGACGAATGGGTACGCCTTCTTTCAAGATAAGAACATCTGTACACACTTTTTCAATTTCATCTAACTGATGTGAAGCGATAATAATTGTTTTTCCTTTGGCGGCAATGTCCTTTATCAACCTTCTTATCTCAGCAATTCCTTGAGGGTCTAAACCATTTGTTGGCTCATCTAAAACAAGAACCTCGGGATCATTCAATAATGCCGAGCCAATAGCCAACCTTTGTTTCATCCCAAGAGAGAATGCTTTAAATTTATTGTCTTTACGACTCCAGAGGTTTACTATTTTGAGAACTTCTTCAATTCTTGCTTCAACCTTAGTTTTGTCCATCCCTTTCACTTGAGCAACAATTCTCAAATTCTTGACAGCATCTAAATAAGGGAAGAAATTTGGTGTTTCAAGCAGTGCGCCAATACGCTTGCGATTTTCATCTTTTTGTCCGTTCTCAAACCAACTGTACGAACCTGCTGTAGGATTTAATATCCCCAAAACAATTCCTAAAGTCGTGGTTTTTCCACTACCATTTGGTCCAAGAATTCCGAAAACGGTTCCTGATTCAACCTTGACATTCAAATCTTTCAAAGCCTTTACGGTTTTGTAGTTTTTCTTCAGTCCTTTAATTTCTAATACTGTGCTCAAAGTAGATCAATTTGTCGTTGAAGATACTCAACTATTTCTTTCTTAAATATTTTATTTGCCAGGCCAATTTCCAGGTTTTTCCTCCATCTTTTGAAACCTCCCAATCCCAATCAAAAGAACTAGGTTGGATATTATAAAACATCATTCTTCTCACGATAACATCATCTCCCTTTTGCAAAGGATCTGTTTGAAAAATACGAACGCCTTCATCAACAATGCCTTTGAAATTTATGTAACCGCCAGAATTATCGGCCCATGCTTGATGCCAACTACTATCGGCAGGACTATAAACTGAAATACTAGTTCCTAAAAAACCAGTTGAAGGATCTGTGAATGTTTCTCTTATGACTTTTCCATCCAATTCTTTGGTAATCAAATTACTACCAATAATCATATTCCCTTTGGCGTCAATCCAATTTGCTTCCCAATCACCAACCCAAAAATCAAACGCTTGGTAGATAGTTGAATCTTGTGAAGAGCCATTAAATCCGATAAAAAGAACAGATAAAAGTAAAAGCTGTTTCATATTCACTTATTTTTATCCAAGATATAAAATCAAAGGCCTTTCATCAAGAATAATGGTATGAACGGGCCCAAACAAGATTAAAAAGGAATGAACTGGACAGAGGTAGATAACAAGCTAACTAAGAAATTTGAAACGAAAGATTTTTCAGAGCTCACAGCCAAGCTAAATGTAATAGCAGTAATTGCTGATGAAATGGATCATCACCCTGATTTCAAAGTTTGGGGTTATAACAAAATTGAATTCTCTTTGTCAACACACACCTCTAATTCTGTTACAGAGATGGATTATCAATTAGCTGAGCACATTAATGAAGTGTTTGGCTAGATTTTTAACCCAATTAGACATACGTCATCCAACTGCTCCAAAGAACCTTTCCAGTTTTCAAAGCTTGTGTCTAACTCAGTTTCCTGATTTTTTAGTGACTCACTCTCTAAAGACAAGAGCTTTTCTTTAAATCTTTTGTAGCCCATTTTCTTGCCTTTCTCTCCTCCAAATTGATCTGCAAACCCATCTGAAAATAGATACACCAAATCACCTTTTTCTATTTCTACTTCGAAATTATCAAAAGGAAGAATTTCACTACTAGCGCCATCCTTTCCAATCGCATGCTTGTTTCCTTTGTAAACCTTTAGTTCTCCATTTCGAACTAGATAAATTGGGTTCTTAGCGCATGCGTAAGTCATCAACATTTTTTGTCGATTGATTGCGACAATGGCCATATCCATCCCATCTCTAATCTCACCCTCTGATGAACTAAAGGTGGTGTGAATTCCACCATTTAAAAAATCTAGAGCTTCGGCAGGACTCTTAAGTTGGTTAGCGCTTAAGCCAATATTCAAATAATTAATCCCCAAAATACTCAAGAGCGCACCTGGCACTCCATGCCCTGTGCAATCACCTAAGGCAATTAATTGTAAATCTTGAGAAGCAGAATTTTTGACATTCCCTCTCCAATAAAAGTCTCCACTCAATTTATCTTTCGCCTTATAAATAATGAATGAATCTTTAAAATCAGCCTTCAAATCTTCCAGTTGAGGCAAGGCGGCATTTTGAATTCGCATGGCATAGTTTATTGAATCACCTAGTTCTCTAGACTTTTCCTCTACAATTTCTTTCTGAAGTTGGAGATCTAACTTTTGGCTTTGAATGAGCTTATTTTGCTTTCTAATCATTCTTAATCTTGTCGCTAAGAATACAGCCAAGACAAGCACTAAACCAAGACCAATTAAAACGACAGTAAAAATCTGAGATTGTTTCTTTTTCTCTAATTCACCGAGCTCTTTGTCTTTGGACAGAAGTGCTATTTCTTGTTCTTTTTTCTGATTTTCGTACTTGGCTTCCATATCAGCCATTTGGGCATTATTATCTTCACTATTTGCCACATCCCTCAGTTCAATGTGCTTTTTGTAATAATATGAAGACAAGGAAGGATCTATTGATGTATTGGCTTCAGCCAAGTTTAGATACAAATCTTGCAAGTAAAAATTCTTTTGCAATGGTTCCCATATATTCAGAGCCTTATTGAAATAGGATAAAGCTTCATTTTGATTTCCTTTAGCCAACTCAATTTTCCCTGCATTTTGATAAACGAACGCAACATTCTCTGCTTCTCCAAAAGGTTCGATTATACTTAAAGCAGTATCTAAATAAATTGAGGCCTTTTCTAGACTATCTTGTTCAATTAAAATATCACTGTAGTCAGAGATAGACATTGCATGGTAGATAGGGGTTTCGGTCAAAAAAGGCATTGCCAATAAAAGATCTATTTTGGCACTTTCAAGGTCTCCGTTTTCTTGTTTGACCCCCGACATTTCCATTAAAGACAGACCAAATGCCGTGTAAAACTCAATTTCTTTAGCCGCATTTTGGCATTTTACATAATATGTAATGGCTGTAGAATCTTGTTCTTGACTTTCAAAAACTGAAGCGATCTCAAAATATGCCACTACCAACTCTCTGTTTACCTCACCATAAGTCTCAAGTATTTGAACTCTATTCAAGTGACTTTCTAGGCATTGCGGTCTGTCATTCATATCCCCATAACAAAAAGCTTTAAGCTTGTAAACTGATTCAGCAAGAAAGGGATCTTTTATTTTCTTAGCAAACGATTCAGCTCTTTGAGCAAAGACCAGTGCTGAATCAGGGCTTTGTTGACTGAGTAGCTGCCAACCAATTTGAACATTCAAGACTAATTCTGTAGAGTCATCATCTGCGTGGGACAACAATGTTTTAAGACTATCAACGGACCCCCAAGAACTCAGTGAGATCATGAAAGTTATAGAGAAGATTATGAACTTAATTCTTTTCATTTGGGCAAACAAAAATATCAATTATATTTTTAGTTCAAACTCCATAAATCAACGAATGCCTGTTCACACTATTTTAGTTGGCTCTTAGTAATGAGACTTAAGTCTCATTAACTTTGAGTAGATGTCAGATTCAAGAAGGGACTTTTTAAAAAAATCAGCCATTTTAGCGGCGGCCACGGCTGCGGCAAACTCTGGTTTGTCTCAAATGATTGAAGACGAACCAGAAGAACTCATCTATGATTATGTTATTGAAAATGGTGACGTTTTTATAAATCGAAAGTTTCAGAAAGCGTTTGTTGGAATTGACTCCTACGGAAAGTTGAAAATTAGCCAAACCCCTTTGAAGGCTCAACAATTCATTGATGCAACAGGTAAAATTGTATCACCAGGCTTTGTTGATATTTTGGCAGATAATTCATCAAGCCCAGAATCTACTTATAAAACATTTGAATCATACAAGGTTTCAGACGGGGTTACCTCAGCACTTCAACTGCATGGTGGCCATCACAAAGCAGGTCCCTACTACAGAGCATTTTCGAAAAAAAGCCACTACATAAATTGGGGAGTATCGACCAAGGTGATGAATATTAGAAGGAATCAAAAATCGATTTCATCTAGACTCAAAATAATTGAGAAGAATTTGGCTTTTGGTGCATTGGCAATTTCACATAGTATTGAATATCAACCCACCCCTTTTTCAGAGCTCTTAGAGTATGGTAAGCTTGCTTACAAATATCAAAGACCTCTGTTTTTGCACCTTCGTTATTCTTCAAAAGAGAAAGAATTATCTGGTGTAAAAGAAGCAATTAAGATTGCAAAAATGACTGGCTGCCCGATTCACATTGATCACCTGAATTCAACTGGAGGAACTTTCAATATGGACGGCGCTTTAAAACTTATAAAAGAGGCTCGAAAGAGCGGATTAAAAATTACAACTTGTGTTTACCCTTACTCTTATTGGGCAACATATTTGAGCTCAAAAAGATTCGGAGACGGCTGGAGAGAACGTTATGGTATCACCTACTCTGATTTAACTGTCGTGGGAACTGGCGAGAGGTTGAGCGAGAGCAGATTTTATGAATTGAGAAAGAAATCAGGGATATTAGTCGCAGTTCCAAAAGGAACACAACCACTTTCAAAAACTGCAGATCTAGCTATTAAAGAAGACTTTTGTTTAATAGGCTCAGATGGCGGAATTGAAAGAGAAGTAAGAGCAAATAATCACCCAAGAGGAGCTGGATGTTTCGGAACAGCCATCAGGCATTTTCAAGATATTGGCGTGCCATTAGAAGATATTCTTTACAAAATTACCGAAGCGCCAGGGAGACTTTTACGTCCGGCCTTAATGAGACGAGGAAAGTTAAAAGATGGATATTGGGCAGACATTGTAATCTTTGATAAAGACAAGATTAGCGGCGCGGCCACAATGGCTAATCCCAATCAATTCACTAATGGTATTGACTATGTCTTTGTAAATGGTGAAATCGCTTGTAAAGACAAAAAACTGAAATTCATGAGTGGTCGTCCTATCAAAATTCAAGCGGCCAGAGTTGTTTAAAACGTCAAAGTCTTTTTCCTTTATAATGAAGGAAAGCTAGGATTTGAATTTGAATAAGGATTTGGTGTCACAAATTTTAAAGATAATTCTAATCCTCCTCGGAATTTAGTGGCTCCTGACAAACTAGAAATATTTACATCATAGCCTAAGCCAAATCCCCAATTTGCGTAGTTCAAGTACAATGTTGGAATGATGGCGTCCGATCTAAATCTATAATAAGCACCCAAAGCAAAATCAAACTGAGCCTTAAAACCAGTCACATGACTTTTTTCTGTAATTAGGTACTTAAACATTGTACCTAGCACTAGCTCCTGTTCTTTTCCTTTTCTTTGATAAACAAATGCGGGTTGAACCGCCCATGAAGTATTGTTTAAACCAATTGTTGAATTTCCATGAAATACATATCTGTGATAATATTTCTCTGTTGCTAGATTCATAAAACTCAGTTTAGGTTTATTCAAGTGGTGTGCAGCAAAACCAATCTGAATTACTTTTCCATTATTAGATGAAAGGGTTCCGCTTTTTGATGAATATGTCCAAAGGATTCCTGCACTTGCATCAAAAGAAGTGAAAGGCTGAAACGCAAGTGACTCTCCACTAGAATATGAACTATTATAGCCTGTGCCATCATATTGATTATCCCATTGAGCAAGGGATTGATCAATTGAATGTTGCACAAAACCTGCTTGTAAGCCCCCTGATAAATAGTTGTTACTATTTAATTTTTGATGGTATGCAAATTGTAGGTTCCCATTCAATGTTTTAAGCGCAAGATCACCTGCTCGATCTGTAAATAACACACCACCAATTCCAAAATGTTTATCTCTCCAAGATTTTTTCTTTAGTTTGCCATCCAAGGCCATGGCATAAGTCGTAAAAGGACTTCCCATGTTCGCCCATTGATTTCTATAATGTAAAGAAGCTCTAAAATCCGCTGGACTTGCGCCTGCTGATGCTGGAGATAAAAACAAAGGAGTATTGCTTAACTGACTAAAATGAATGTCTTGTCCAAATGTCAATGAAGCTCCTAATACTGTAATAATCGTAAATAACTTTTTCATGATATCTTATTTAACAAGTGTTACGTTTCCTTTTTGATCAATCTCTTCACCATTTGCAAATTCTCCTTTGAGAACATAAACAAATACGCCTGCATTTACTGGCTTACCGCCGTATTGCCCATCCCATCCGACATCTAGGCTAGAAGATTGAAAGATCATTTGCCCCCACCTATTGAATACAGAGAAAGTAAAGAAATCTATTCCCTTGCCTCTAACAAACAGCACATCATTTTCACCATTCGCATCTGGGGAGAAAACATTCGGAATATAAATGTGTTGATCACAATCTGCTCCATCAGAAGTGATAACTAAATCAGCAGAACTAGAGCCACATGAGTTAATCACTGTATAAGTATACTCAGTAAAGGCATCAACATTAGGGTCAAAAGAATTAGACCCTGAAATCAATATCGGAGACCAAACCCCACCTGACTCAGGAGAGCCGTTCATAATTGTTAAGAGGTCTACAGCATCACCTGATTCACAAGTCACAAAGGTATTTCCTGATCCCGCATTTGGAGAAGCGAGATAGGTCACTGTAACTTCAGCAGATGCAGTACCACAAGAATTCGTAACGGTATAAGTGTAAACACCTTCGGCATCAATGGCAGGATTGAACACTTCTGTTCCTGAAGCCAATATAGGCGACCATGTTCCACCAGCATCAGGACTTCCTGACAAGGAATCTAATAAACTGAATGGGCTCTCAGAGTCACAAATCGTAATTGAACTGTTATCTCCCCCATTCACTTCATTTGTGATCATAACTTCTATAGTTGATGAAGATGAACCACAGCTATTGGTAACCGTATAAGTGTATATACCTACTGCATCTTGGGAAGGGTCAAAATCTCCTGTACCTGAAGTTAAAGTTGGTAACCAAATTCCTCCTGCCTCCGGCGTTCCTCCTAAATAAGTTATCAAATCATTAGTTGGGTCGGTTGGGCAAAATGTTGCATTCGAATTGATACCAACATCAGGCAAAGAATTTACAATCACATTCACCTCAGCACTCGCCGTACCACAAGAAGTTACAATGGTATAAGTGTAGGTACCATCAGAATCTTGAGAAGGATTAAAAACGCCTGTTCCAGAGTTTAAAGAAGGAGTCCAAGTTCCACCGCCGTCTGGTAAACCAGTCAAATAGCTGAATAAATCATCAGATGCGTCATTTTCACAAAATGTTGCTGTTCCATTTGTACCGGCATCAGGCGAAGTAACTACACTCACCGAAACTTCTGAAGAAGACGTTCCACACGCATTTGATATTGAATAAGTATAAGTATTTGCAGCATCAACTCCTGGATCAAACACTCCAGTACCTGATGTCATAGCAGGTGACCATAGTCCGCCTGCATCTGGTGTCCCTGTCAACTGATTAAAAAGATCTGTTGCTGGATCTCCCACGCACAGTGTAATAGAACCATCTACACCAGTATTCGCTAATCCATCATCAACTGTCACAACCACATTTGCTGAAACATTACCACAAGCATTACTTAAAGAATAAGTATAAATAACAGCTGGGTCAGTTCCAGGCGTAAAAACTCCTGTTCCTGAATTCATTGCAGGTGACCATGTTCCACCAGCATCAGGTGTGCCGACTAATGAGTTTATTAGATCAACTGGGCTATCAGTATTACAAAAAGTTACAGCTCCATTTGATCCAGCATCTCCAGTTCCATTATCTACGGTTACCAAAACGTCAGCCGAAGCGGTTCCGCAAGCATTGGTTATTGAATAAGTGTAAGTCACGGCTGGATCTGTGCCTGGTGTGAAAACTCCTGTTCCTGAATTCATTGCCGGAGACCATGTGCCACCAGCATCAGGTGTACCTACTAATGAATTAATTAAATCTGCAGCCGCGTCTGAATTGCAAAACGCCACTAAACCATTTGTTCCAGCATCTCCAGTTCCATTATCTACTGTTACCACGACATCTGCAGATGCAGATCCGCAACCTCCAGTAACGGTATACGTATATGTAACCGCAGCATCTGTTCCAGGAGTAAAAACACCTGTTCCAGAATTCATTGCCGGCGACCATGTTCCACCCGCATCTGGTGTCCCAACTAACGAGTTTATTAGATCAACTGGGCTATCAGTATTACAAAAAGTGATTGAACCGTTTGAACCGGCATCAACAGAGCCAGTATTTACAGTTACCACAACAGTATCCGTCTGGTTTTCACAAACTCCTCCACCGGTAACTTCTACGACGTAAGTAGTCGTGACAAGTGGGCTAAAAGTTTGATTTGCTCCAGTAGCTCCGGTCACTAATCCATCTAAAGAATGCCATGTATAGACCGCACTTCCGGGACCTGTGGCGGTTAAATTTACGTTACCTCCACATATGGTTTGATCGACACCAGCATCAACAACTGCAATGCCAACACCGCCTGTCACATTAATCAGATAATCACAATTGGCTCCCATATTTCCATCCATCATTAAATAGTATGTTTCGCCGATAGTCAAACCAGAACCAACTAAGGTGAAAGATCCATTGTTACCACCATCAGTTGTTGCACAATCAGAAAATCTAACCCAATTGGTCCCATCAAATTGAAGAATACCCACTTGAATACCATCAGCACATCCTGACACATTAAAATCTAAACTTACAGAAGTCGTTGTTGCTTCAAACCTTACCCAAGAGTTATTCTGAACTGTTCCCAAAAAAGCTTGCGTGGAAGGACAATTCCCACCAGTACCGATCATATTATTTGGTAAATCTTCATGATAGTATGAACTCGTGTTTCCACAATAACCATCAAGATTACAAATGTAAGGTGCCTGCAAAGCGATATCAGCTGCAATTTGATTATCATTACAAGAAGCAGGGGGAGCAGGACAAGAAATATTTGCAGCCCATCCATCATTATTACCAGCACCATCAGACACAAAATGAAAAGTCACACACGTAGAAAAAGTACTCAACATGAATTCACTGAATGCTGGATCATCTGTATTATCAATTTTCATAATTAGGTCTCCGGCTGTTGATGTTCCATCATACATGTACAAAGTATCACCAGCTCCAAGCGGATCAAAAAATCCTGAAACATCAAAATCAAAAGTTAAAAAGTCACCTGAACCCGAACAAAAAGTTACCGTATAGTCTTCATTATCGGCATAATTTCCTGTTGTACTCGGATTTGAATCTGTAAAAGTTCCTGAGCAGGTTGTAATTGTGTTTCCATCTTCAGCATCCATTTCATAGGTTTGAGCAAATGAATTTGTACCTACACAAAATACGGCCGCCGAAAAAAGCAATTTTTTTAATCTCATTTTATTCATCTCACATTTTTTTTGAGGTAGACTCTGACTAGAATCTGCTGCAAATTATGAGCTGAAATCCAATTAATTTTTATTTAGTGGTGAGTACCGTTAATTTGTGGTGAAATTGGCCTTGATGTGGCGAATTGACAATGATTTGTGGCGAATGGCTAATCATCCATGAAGCTCTAAATTGGTTTTTCAACTCTGATATTCCTTGAAACTGGGAAGGTTAAGTCCCCGTATTTCATTTTGACCTTTCTAGATTGAGAATTGCCAAGCAAATCTTCAATGAGTTCTGTATTTATAATCACAGAACGGTGAATTTTCAAAAAATTTGACTTTTCAGAAAGTTGCTGAGAAATAGATTTGAGTGTCGTTCTAAATACTTTCTTTTGATGTTTATTTTCTTCATCTAGAAATGAAATATTTACATAATTATCGTTTGCCTCAAAAGCGATTAACTTATTAGCTTCTAATTCGAATTCTTCGTTTTGATTCGTTCCCGTTATTTTGATCAAATCCACCCTCATTTCGTCTGGAACAATTTCTTGAAGGGTTAATAGGGTTGAAGGACTCTGGCTAAAGATAATTGAAAGGAAAACTGGCACAATAGATGCACCCAGGGCCATCAATAAGAGGTCAAAATAAGCTTCACCATAAAAGATCACAACCAAGGCTATAAAGTAAATAACGGGAATAAGGACACTTGACAAAATCGACTTTTGAATCTTTTGAGACATCCAACCTAAGATCCAAATCATGAAAAATATTCCCGTACAAATACCAATTACAAGAAATGTCTCTTCTTGTGAAACGGAATGGTACACTTTGAATGGATTGATAAAAAATATAAAGACAGCAAAATACAGAGCAACTAAAATGGCATGTAATAAGGATCGATATTTTGAATTTGAAATCACCTTTTAGATTGCCTCACTTTAATGAATATTGAAAGAATCACAATTAAGATACTGGAAATAATGAAAACAATAATATCTTTATTTAGTTCACCTCTCACTGCCGCCTCATTTTGTTGAAATTGCAGTAAATCGATTTGACGTTGCTTTTGTTCTAAATCATACAAGTATCCTAACTCCTCGATTTTTTGATTCGATATTGATTTCGTGATTGACGCATTCAGTGAATCATGTATGGCACAATATTCATATGCTAATTCGTAATCACCCCGCTTGCCATAAACCTCCGACAAGTTTTTTGAAGAGGACATCCAAAGATCTTTAAACTCGTCTTTCTTGTCATCTCGGCATATGAGATTAAAGAAGAATATTGCCGAATCTAGATTACCCTCTTCTTTATGAAGTTCACCCAGACCGTTGGCAAGATTAAAACCAACCTCCTGATCTAATGTTCCAGAGCCATACCTTAGCGCTTTCCAATATTTTTGTTTGGCTGTTTCTAAATTCCCATTTCGAAAATCTACCTGACCCAAACCGAAATAACCAAACTGAATTCCCTCTTTATTGTTATTGCGTTCTTCAATTATTAAAGAGTTTGTAAAATATAATTCTGCCAAACTTAAACTATCGATTTCTAAGTACGCCTCTCCTATGTTATAATGGCGAATAGAAAGCTGCAATTCATTATCTAAAAACTTTTCAATTTCTAATGAGCTTTCAAAATAAAGGAGAGCCTGCTCATAGTTTTCTTGTACTTTATAAATAACCCCAATGTTATTGAGGCAAACCGAAACTCTTCCGAAATCATTTGAATTGATTGCTTTGTTAAGAGCTTCAATGTATGCTTTAGAGGCTAGATCATAAAAGCCTTTATTCTTATAGACAATGCCTTTAATAGTAAGTGCATTAATATGGTTAACATTACTCTCAGAAACGCCTTGAATTTTCAAGACTTCATCAGCATAATGCAAAGCCGAATCAGGTTCAACTTCTAAGTACGAGTAGGCTTGACCAAGGAAATTTACAGATCTTAGAGAATCTGATTCTTCTTTAGAAATCCCGATTTTCGACACCGAACAAACTAAGATTACTGCTATTAAATATTTCAATTTGTTCATTGACACAAAGATAAACAGATGACTTTACTAGACAAGAACATCCATTAATGCCTTATTGTTGTTCAAATATTCCTTGTAAAAACCTTTTTCTTTCATTCTAATAGTCAAGGCTGTATATTCCTCTTTAGAAGGAACATCAATCCCTACCACGGCGGAACCATAGGTTCGAGCATGTTTTTTTAAATACTGGAAATGAAAAATGTCATCAGCTTCGCCTAACACATCTAAAACAAATTCTTTCAAGGCTCCCGATCTTTGAGGAAAATCTACCAAAAAATAGTGCTTTTCTCCCTTGTACATTGCTGCTCTTTCCTTTATATCTTCCATTCTAGATATATCGTTATTTCCTCCGCTTAAAATGCAAACGACATTTTTTCCTTTTATTTGATCTTTGATTTGATTAAGACTAGCAATTGATAGAGCGCCTGCTGGCTCAGCCACAATCGCTTCATGATTATAGAGTTCAATGATAGTCTCACAAATCTTTCCAGTCTCCACTTTTAAAATATCAGCCAAACTGTTTTGGCAAATAGAAAAAGTTAAAGCACCTACCTTTTTAACGGCCGCCCCATCTACAAACTTCTCAATTGAACTAAGCTCTGCATTTGTCTTACAATTTAAAGCATGAGACATGGAAGCAGCACCTCCAGGTTCTACCCCAATGAGTTGAGTTAAGGGTGAGATTTCACTGAAAACAGTAATTAATCCTGCTGCCAATCCTCCCCCCCCAATAGGAAATAGAAGGTAATCAATTGGCTGTTCACTTTGTGCCAAAACCTCTAGGCCAACCGTACCTTGACCTTCAATGATTTTTAAATCATCAAAGGGATGGATAAAGGTTTTATCGAATTTAATAGCAACCGCCATAGCTTCGCTATAGGCATCATCAAAAGTGTCACCCTTTAATTGAATCTGCACATATTTTCCTCCAAACCTTTTAACCGCTTCAACCTTTTGTTTTGGGGTTGTAGTGGGCATAAAAATAAGTCCTGAAACTTTCAATTTCATACAAGCATATGCCACTCCTTGAGCATGATTCCCCGCACTTGCGCATACCACACCCTTTTCTTTTTCAGTTCTACTCAAGGAACTCATTTTGTTAAAAGCACCTCTTAATTTATAAGACCGTACCAGTTGTAAGTCCTCTCTTTTTAACTGAACATTGCATTCAAATTTATCAGATAAACTGTCAAATAATTGAAGGGGCGTAAAGGTAGAAACACCCTCGAGTGTTTCTACCGCTTCATTCACGCCTTTCAAAGTTGGTGATAATGATAATGTTTTCATGCTACGCATTTTCTGGTCTCAATTTTCTCACTTGAGCACCTGTTAACCACATTTCTGATTGATTGATTTCAGCCAGTTCTTCATTCAACTTGGAACGGTAATCTGCTTTGTGATTGGCTTCGATAACTACCTCAGCTTCTTTGCCAGACTTCACACTCTCGTACAATTCTTCAAACACAGGTTGAGCCGCAGATTTAAATTTATGTCTCCAATCTAAGGCTCCCCTTTGAGCAGTTGTAGAAGTATTTGCATACATCCAATCCATACCGTTTTCGGCAACCAAAGGCATTAAGCTTTGTGTCAATTCTTCAACGGTTTCATTGAATGCTTCTGAAGGCGAGTGACCGTTCTTTCTAAGCACTTCATATTGTGCTTCAAACATACCTGCTAAGGCCCCCATCAAGATCCCTCTTTCTCCTGTCAAATCAGAGTAAACTTCTTTCTCGAAGTCAGTTTCAAAAAGGTAACCAGAACCGACTCCGATACCCAAAGAAACTACTCGATCTTTAGCTTTACCAGTTGCATCTTGATAGATAGCATAACTTGAATTCAATCCTTTTCCTTCGAGAAACAATCTTCTTAATGAAGTTCCAGACCCTTTGGGAGCCACCAAGATTACATCTACATCTTTTGGTGGAACGATTCCTGTTTTTTCAGAAAACGTTACTCCAAATCCATGAGAAAAATAGAGTGCATTTCCTGGTTCCAAATTTCTTTTAACTAACTCCCATTGATCCATTTGACCGGCATCAGACAGGAGATACTGAAGAATTGTCCCTTTTTTTGCTGCCTCTTCTAGTTCAAATAAGGTCTCACCTGGAACCCAGCCATCATTTACCGCCTTGTCCCAAGAAGCTGAACCTTTTCGTTGCCCAACTATTACATTGAATCCGTTATCTCTCAAGTTCAATGATTGTCCTGGACCTTGAACGCCATAACCCAAAATTGCAACCGTTTCATTTTTTAATGTTTCTACCGCTTTTGTTAAAGTGAACTCTTCGCGAGTCACTACATTCTCTTCGACTCCTCCAAAATTTAATTTTGCCATAATTGTTGTTTTTAATGCGCCGAAGCGACTTCTATTTCTGATAAATACTCTTTAAATTCTTTCATTGGTTTAGAGATTGCAACTCTGCCAGAGCGCACAAACTCAAGGATCCCATAGGGCTCCAGTACTTCAAATAACTGCTGTGTTTCTTCTTTGTGTCCTGTCTTTTCAATGATGGTATATTCAGGCGCAACAGATAAGACTCTTGCATTATGATTTCGCACCACAGTTTCCGCTTCTCCGCCTTCAGCCAATACATGTGTTGGAACCTTGTAAAGAGCTAATTCTTGATATACTACCTCGTCATTTACATGCAGAAAGGATCGTAAAATTTCAACTTGTTTATTTAATTGCTTCACTACTTTCTCTACCAAGTCTTGGTGCTCACAAATAACAATGGTGTACCTGTGCACATTTGGTACTTCGCTTTCAGAAGCTGTTATGCTCTCAATGTTAATGTGTCTTCTTGTGAAGATGATACTGACCCTGTTCAGTAAACCTATTCTGTCTTCGGTGAAAACCGATATTGTAAATTCTCTTTTCATTTTATTTAAGTCTTATATCTGATACTGATGCACCTGTTGGAATCATTGGGAAGACATTGTTTTCTTTGCCAACCATTACTTCAAGTAAATAACTTCCGTCATGCGCTACAAAATCCTTCATGGCTTGTTTTAAATCTTCTCGTTTATTGACCTTTTTCGTTTCCAGATGATAGCCTTTTGCAATGGTTTGGAAATCAGGATTGACCATTTCAGTTGAGGCATATCTCTTGTCAAAAAACAAATCTTGCCATTGTCTAACCATCCCCAAAAACTCATTATTTAAGACCAATATTTTAATCTTAGCTTGAGTTTGAAAGAGTGTTCCTAATTCTTGAATCGTCATTTGAAATCCACCATCTCCTATTACCGCGACAACTTCTCTATGAGGCATACCCATCTTTGCTCCCAATGCTGCTGGTAAAGCGAACCCCATAGTTCCTAATCCTCCAGAGGTGATATTGGAGCGGTATTTTTTGAATTGGTAGTAACGTTGAGCCACCATTTGATGTTGACCTACATCCGTCACCAAAATGGCTTCACCTTTTGTAGCTTCAGACATCAAATTAACCACTTCACCCATGGACATGGGTTCGTCCTCAGATGGAAATAGTTCTTCATTAATCACTTGATTGAACTCTTCAATTTTTAACTTTTCAAATTCTTTTTTCCATTGAGAGTGTTCATTAGAATTGATAGCATCTGTCAACAACTTCAAACTCAGCTTGCAATCCCCAATTATTGCAACGTCTGTTTTCACATTTTTATCTACTTCGGCAGGATCTAATTCAAGATGGATCACCTTTGCTTGCTTTGCATAGCGACTCAAATCTCCAGTTACCCGATCATCAAATCTCATACCCACAGCTATTAAAACATCACATTCATTCGTCAACTTATTGGGCGCATAATTACCATGCATTCCTAACATACCCACATTCAGTTCGTGCTCAGTTTCTAACGCAGATAAGCCCATAATTGTCCAAGCTGCTGGTAGGTCACCTTTCTCTATGAAACTTTTAAATTGTTCTTTCGCATCTGCTAATAAAACACCCTGCCCGAATAAAACCAATGGCTTTCTCGCTCGATTAATGAGTTCGGCCGCCTCTAAGACTCTATGCGGATTAACTTTTGGCTGCGCTACATAACTTCTTATGGACTCACATTTCTTGTAGTTAAATTCAAGTTCACCGAATTGCGCGTCTTTAGTAATATCTACCAAAACTGGACCCGGCCGTCCCGACTTGGCTACATAAAAAGCACGGGCTATAGCCCAAGGAATATCTGCTGCTTTTGTCACTTGGATATTCCACTTTGTAACTGGCATTGATATACCTACGACATCCGTTTCTTGAAATGCATCTGTGCCTAAAAGGTGACTGTGAACCTGTCCTGTTATGCAGACCAATGGTGTAGAGTCTATTTGAGCATCTGCTATTCCTGTTAACAAATTAGTTGCTCCAGGACCGGAAGTTGCCAAACATACACCCACTTTGCCCGTAGCTCTTGCATAACCTTGTGCGGCATGAATTGCTCCCTGCTCATGTCGTGTTAAGACATGTCTCAACTCCTCTTCAAAATCATAGAGTGCATCATAAACAGGCATAATTGCACCACCTGGATATCCGAACATTAAATCGACATCTTCTACTAATAAAGATTTAACGACCGCTTCTGCTCCACTTAGGGTTTTTGTTCCTTTTTCTTTCAGTAATTGTTCTTCTACTTCTTTCATTTTACCTATCTGTTGTGCATCCTTGGGATGCTGATGATACATTTTTTGCGAACTTGAAAAGAGATCCATTTTTAACTCTCAATTTTGGTGCAGACCATTTGCTTTTTCTGTATTCCAAGGTTTTTTGATCTACCAGTACTTTAATAGATTTGGTAACCGAATCAATTTCAATTTCATCCCCATTTTCAACCAAAGCAATTGGGCCTCCTAATTGAGCTTCAGGAGCGATATGCCCAACAACAAATCCGTGGGTTCCACCTGAAAACCTACCATCAGTGATAAGCGCAACATCTTTTCCAAGGCCTGCTCCCATTATTGCTGATGTAGGTTTTAACATTTCTGGCATTCCAGGTCCACCTGTCGGCCCTTCATAGCGGATGACCACCACATCTCCTTTTTCTATCTCTCCCCTTGAAATGGCATCATTTGCTAGAAATTCTCCATCATACACTTTCGCTTTCCCTTTGAATTTCAGACCTTCTTTCCCGGTTATTTTGGCCACTGAACCTTCAGGTGCCAAGTTGCCTTTGAGTATGCTTAAGTGACCCGATTCCTTTATTGGCTTTTCGACAGGTAGAATTACATCTTGACCTTCAGCCAGCTCTTTCAGCGCACCTAAATTCTCAGCTAATGTTTTTCCGGTTACCGTTAAACAGTCATCATGCAAGAGACCTTTCTTCAGCAAGTATTTAAGAACGGCTGGAACACCACCCACTCTATGCACATCTTCCATCAAATATTTACCTGAAGGTTTGAGATCTGCCAAGAATGGAGTTTGATCATTTATTCTCTGAAAATCATCTAAAGTGAAGTCAATTTCTGCCGTTTTTGCTATTGCCAAAAAGTGTAATACTGCGTTTGTTGATCCGCCCAATGCCACAACTAATGTCACGGCATTTTCAAGTGATTTTTTAGTGATGATATCAGATGGTTTGAGATCCATCTTCAATAGTTCATTGACCTGTTGACCTGCTCTTACACATTCTATTTTTTTGGTATCACTCAATGCTGGATTAGATGAATTATAGGGTAAAGACATGCCTAAAGCTTCAATTGCGGCAGCCATGGTATTTGCCGTGTACATTCCACCACAGGCACCAGCTCCTGGACATGCTTTTTCAACTACCGCCTCAAATTCATCATCCGTTATTTTACCGGCCACTTTTTGACCATGAGCTTCAAAAGCAGAAACAATATCTAATTTTTGTCCCTGGTGACAACCGGAATTTATGGTGCCTCCATAAACTAAGATTGAAGGCCTGTTCAATCTTATCATTGCCATTAAAGCACCTGGCATATTTTTATCACACCCCACCACAGTCACTAATCCATCATATGACATCCCCTCAACAACAGTTTGCATAGAATCGGCGATTACTTCTCGTGATGGTAGTGAATGCCTCATCCCAAATGTTCCCATAGAGATACCATCACTCACACCAATTGTATTGAATATTAAACCGTTTTCTCCTGAATCTTGCACCCCTTTTTTTACTTCTTTGGCCAAATCATTCAAGTGCATATTACAAGGGTTTCCTTCATAACCTGTACTTCCGATACCGACAAAGGCTTTTTTCAAATCTTCTTTATCTAAGCCTATTGCATGCAACATTGCTCTTGCAGCAGGATTTGTAAGATCTTCTGTTAATTGCTTGCTATACTTATTCTTCACCATCACTAAACCAATTCAAAATGTTTGTATTCTCTTTTCGAAACTCTTTGCTTGTACATGTGTAATAAATCGTATCCAAGCGAATTTTCCCAAGCCATAGGAAACTCATACTCATCCAATGACTTTAATCCTACAACTTCAGCTGCCGTGCCAACAAAGAACGCACTGTCAGCTGCTTTTAAGTCGATCACTTTAAAGTGCTTTTGAACTACATGTAACTCTAATTCTTTTGCTAGTTCTAATATTGTTTGGCGAGTAATTCCCGGTAAGATGTGTCCAAGCGCTGGAGTGTATAAAACACCATCTTTTTCAAAAAAGAGATTTGCACCCGGAGCTTCTGCCAAGTATCCATTTACATCTAGCAGCAATGCTTCATCAAAACCTCTTTGTTTAGCCTCAGTTGATGCCAATATTGAATTGGTGTAGTGCCCAACCGTTTTCGCATCTATGTGACATGATCTTGGGTGAGGCCTGGTATAAGGAGAAACAGTTGTTCTCAATAATTTTGTACCCAAATAGTTTCCCCATTCCCAGGCACACATGAAAAACCCAACTTCTTTTACAGGTTCTAATGTCATGTTATCACCGAGATAAAATAATGGTCTGAGGTAGGCATCCTGAAGATTATTTTTTTCTAAGAGTTGATTGGCAAGAATAATTAACTCATCCACTGTGTAATCTACATGGATGTGCATCTTTTTGGCCGATAAGAGCAGGCGTTGAAAATGCTCTTTCGCTTTAAAAATTTTAACTCCATCTTCAGTTTTGTACGCTCTTATACCTTCGAACACACCATTACCATAATGCATGGTTTGATTGTATAAACTGGCCGAGGCATCTTTGGCCAGTTCCCATTTTTTGTTGTGATAAACAACTGTTTCGTTTTTGTAATACATGCTTCTATTCAAAAAAAAAGCCCTTCTCATTTTGTGAGAAGGGCTCGGTTTATATTAATTTTAAGTTATACCTCTCACTGTTGCTCATCTGGAATGATGACAATAATTGAAATGATAATAATGTTTAATCCTACGTTCATATTTGTCCAAAAAAAAACCATCCGACTTGGTCGGATGGTTTAGTACTTTATATTTTTAATTACAAGCTATCCCATCCGTTACATCATAATAATGATGACAGAAATTGAAATAGTTATAATTGATAGTGCTTTCATTGCGGCGCCAAAGTTGGCTATTTTTTTTGTTTAGTTCCAAATAAAACTTAAACTAATTTCAATTTTGACAGTTTAAAACGGTTTAGAAGACTTAAATTATTGTGCGACAAATTTAATTTTGGTGGATATTTAAGATTCAGGTACAAAAGGATCATCAAGTTTTAATCTCAACATAGCGATCGGAGAAAACTAAGAATCAACATTTCTAATTATAACGTCCAAATCATCCCGATTGTTCCGCCCAACCAATTGTTCTTTTGAACCAGTAAATTCTCTGAATTCACATTCTGAATCAAGTACCTGCGGTAAGTTGGCGAAAGCGTTAAGTACATTCCTTTTTGCAAGCGAATTTGACTTTGAATGCTGAAATCAGTAGATGCAGAATACCCTTTGGTAAATCCATTTGAGCTTTCAGGAGGACCAATAAAGTAGATTGAATTTTGATTTTCATAAAGTGAAAACTCATTGTCTATGGCGGCAGTCAACCTCAACTTATATCTCTTTCTTTTGAATAAATCATAACCAAAACCAATTGGCAGGGCAAAAGAGGAGATGTTCGTCTTGGCACTCATTTTTTCAAACGATTGATAGTCTGTTTGATAAGTTGATCTTGTAAAATTGATTCCTGATTGAATCGTGAAACGTGGAGAAATATACTTACCTAAGGTAAAGTCAATATTGATATTTTTACTGGCAGAACCAGTGATTGATGTTGGTGAAGTGTTGTTAATTGATTCGGCAATCCCAATTTCTGAACCTTCGATAATTTCAGGTGGGCCATTTTGATCATCTAATGTATTGAAAGAATTCGGAGTATACTCTGCCTGTACTTGAGGATTCAAGTCGGCATAATAACCCACTCTGAAACCTATTTCCCAAGGTTTGTCAAAGAACCCGCCTGGATCACCACAACTTATTAAGTTAGGATGATTCAATTTTGGATTGATGCCGAACATTGAAGTCAAAGGAATTTTATTCATTAAAGAAACTTTTGATCTCGGGGAGAATGGAATCAAATGAGCAAATTCGTCATTATTAGTGACCACAGTTTTTTGGGCGTCCTTTGTATCTATTGGTTTTAGTTGATCAACTTTCTCATTATTATTTTTCTGTTGAGCTAGATCACTATTTTGATTGGTTGCTTGAGGAGCATTTTCTAAGTTGTTCTCAACATCTTCAGAAATGTTTTCATCATTAGAACCAAAGCTTGCCAATTTGTTTGTCTGAATGTTGTTATGTGATATAGTTCTAAAGTCATAATTAGTCGGTCCGTCAATTTCTGTAGAATCAATTGCTGTTTGGTTCTCAATTGGATTTGATGAATTATAAATCACTGCCGTCACTAAAAGAACTGCCGCTAATCCGCTCCCAATCCACCACCAAATGAACCCTTTCTTAGATTTTTTCTCATCTAAGGCACCTGCAATATTTCCCCACAAAGCCTCAGATGGCGTAGCACCAAAGCCCTCAAACTTTTCTCCTAATCCTCCCGGTTTACTATTTTGCATAGTTCAAATTTTTATGTTCTTCAGCCAATTCATTTTGAATCATTTGGCGTAATATGATTCTAGCTCGGCTGTATTGAGATTTTGAGGTTCCGGCTGAAATCCCCAACAATTCTCCAATCTCTTTATGCGTGTAGCCTTCAACCGCATATAGGTTGAAAACTGTTCTAAACCCTTTTGGCAATCTTTGAATCTTAGTAAGTAAATCTTCTAATTCAAGATTTTCAATTGCACTGTCATTGATTTCAATTTGAGCTTCGCTCACATCCACCAAAACAGTTAAGTTCTTTAATGATTTGTTCTTCCTGTATTGCTCTAAGGCTGTGTTGACAGTTATTTTTCTTAACCATCCACCTAAAGCACCTTGACCTGAATATTTATCTAAATTCTTGAAAGCCTTTATAAAAGAGTCTTGTAAAATATCTTCGGCTTCAGCTTGATTCGCGGCATATCTTAAGCAAACTCCATTCATCATGAACGAAAACCTGAGATATAATTCGTGCTGTGCTTGTCGATTATTCTTCAAACATTCAGCAACTAATTGCTGGTCAGAATATGCTTTGTAATCTCCTATTTTAGGACGTTTTAGTTTTTATTCAAAGGTAAAGTACAACTTATAATCATCAATTTAAATTCATAATTAATTGAATTGCGGCAACTAGCTTTACTTAAAGCTAATTGCAAAACGCAAATCAAATCTATTTATTTGGCGGATGGTTGTAAAATCATCCCACCATCCATTATTCTCAACTAGGTATCCGTATCGATAACCAAGACTAGTAGACAAACCAATTCTGTTACTTACAAATCTTGTAAAACCAATTGAAGCGCCTCCCGTGAATCCGCCCTTGTCATTATCCCAATTTTGTAAAGGCATTTGATATCCCGCAGAGACATCCACAAAAGGAGTGTTTGGTCGTTTCAAAATATTGAATCTACCATTTGCCATCACTGGCACATACCATTGCCAAGCAATTTTCTCAGCACCTAGCACAAGTCCTAAATCCCAGTTCTCATTAAATGAATAACCATTAGCCAATTGGAATGAAGGGGAGAATTGTTCTCCCCCAAGCATTCCAAGACTTGCTCGTGTATAGACGCCCTTACCGCTGACCTTAAGCAAGGACTCTTCTATACCAGCAATTTCTTCACTTTTGAAAACGAAAACCGAACCGTCTTTGGTTTCAATTTTAGTATCGGTTTCATTAGTACTAATGATTTGACCTCTTATTTCAGATCCGTTTTTGAGTGTCACCACACTTTTCTTTTGGGCATGAACTGCCACAGAAAAACATAACGCACTTAGTATTAATAGCTTTTTCATAATTTGTTGATTAGAAATTTTGCGGTTCTTTTACTCTTATGATTATCTGCCGTTGGATAAGGCAGCATTTCTGTCAAAGTCACCTCATAATTAAAAACAGTGTCCTTCACGCCAAGGTCCAACCAAAAGAAATCTGAAGTCTCTCCATCATGTTCAGCCTTCACATATGCTTCAGCTTCAGCTTGCCAAACACAGACGGCGTCTTGAGGACATCTTGAATCATTGAAGTCTTGAAAAGTGACTTTAAGTCCATCTTCTGAATAAACATTTCCCATTTTCACCTCTTCTTTATTACAAGAAATCAAGGCTAAAAATGAAATCGATAGCATGAATAATCTTTTCATTGTTCTTAAAATTTAATTTCACTCAATAATTGCAGATCAGTGGGATCAGAGTAATCGTATTGATATAATCCGTCATCACCAATAACCATAGCCACACCATTGATTGGAATAATATCTACAGCAAAAATATTTCCGAATTTCTTAAGCAAATGATCTCCTACTTCGTCAGGATTTTCTGCATCAAACACTTTCAAACCGGCGTCTCCATCACATAAAAAGAAAGTGTCGCCATCAATTCCAACTCCTCTTGGATCATTCATTTCAAATGATTCTACTAAGTAGGGATTGTATTTATCAGTAATATCCACAACATCTAATTGATTGATGTCTCCACCACACCACCCAGCTGATCTAACTGTCACATAAGCATAGTTTCCTTGAACCGTCACTGGGTCACATGCTCTTGCGTGAGAAATTGAACCTGTTTTTGTTGGGTTTTCAGGATTTGACGTTTCGTAAATCATCATTCCGGTAGTTGTTCCCATATACAGGTGCTCACCATTCGGAAAGATCGTTTCAACATTCCAACTCAAGTAAACATAAGATTCGCTCTCAGCTGGCACTGCAGGATTTGAAAGACTAAAAGGTCTTAATCTCCAGTTGTCTACCACATATAGATAATCTCCCATTATGGTCATCAAAGCGTACGAACCTGAAGTTCCCGTTCCTGTTGACGATCCATTTGAAATACTTTCAGCAGAGATTCCTCCGCCTACACCAGAATCAAAAGTTGTGACGAATTCACAGCCTGGGCATCCGTTCCATTGCGGAAAGTCATTCACATCTTCAGTCGTTTCTACTACATTCCAATCGGTAACAATACCTTTTGATTTATCAATAGTTTTTGTCGGATAATTCCTATCCATAAGTGGAAGCGCAGAAGGAAAACATTCTTGAATTCTGTTCACCTCAACTGGGTTTGAGAAAGAAGAAACGTCAATGGTCACCAAATCAACCATAGCGTTCACGTAGAGAAAATTATCTTTGATTGATAAACCAGATGCACCCATTACATTCAAGAATCCTGTGTTAATTGGGTTAGAAGGATTATTGTTATCAATAAAGTGAATTCCTTTATTAGGCTCAACTATAAACAAGTAATTGTCTTTGAAGTAAATCGCGCCATCTTTTGTGATAGATTTTGCACTTTCAAAAGTTGCGGGCGCTCTAAATGTCGTGCTATCTGTGTATACCGGTTCGTAACACATATACTTGTTTGTGGTTTTGTCACAACTAGATAATGCTACGAGAGCGATTAAAATGATTCCTAATTTTTTCATTATTCGATTTTAAATTGAGTCAGCAATTTCTTTACTGATGCAATCGAATAAGAAAGGGTTGCATTTGGAAATTATTCAGGAAGAGGCAGAGAGATTGACTGTATTAATCAACCACATCAAAATCAGCATCCATCAAGACTTGAAGGTCTGCTTCTTCTTCACCCATTTTGTAGTGAACTTGAACTCCGTAACCAGATACATTAGCGAAAGTTGATCTTCTCAAGTGCATGTATAATCTGTTTGAATTTTGAAACTGAGTTTTTTTGGCTTTCAATTGCTCCATTTTGAGGTTGTATTGTGATAATACCAATTCATCTTGTGCCATTTTAATCTCAATGCTTTCAGGATAAAGACTATTTCTTTTTTCAAGATTAGCATACGCCTTCTCGTCAATCATTGAATTCAAGGTGTCAATATCAAGTTGAACCAGTCTCAAATTTTCTTCAACCGTTTCTAGAATAACATCTAATTCTTTTGACGAAATAGTATCAATAACAGTGCATTCTACATCAACCGAATCTCCCATAAAAAAGTAATTTCTTACTGAGATGTCAATTTTTTCAGAATCTGTTTGAATAGTTTCAGTTTCTCCTTTGCAAGAAAGCAAAAGAAGTGCAATGATTGGGAAAATATAATTCATGGGGTAAAAGTAGTTTTTATCCTACTAAAGAAGATGCTTTAAGGATAATTCCTTCCATTAATTTTTGAGCCGACTTGACTTGGGCTGCTACATCATAAAAGCAATCATGATGTAATTCTTCTTGTTTTCCGTGATCGATAAATTTATCTGGAATACCTAATCTTACAACCTTGGCTTGGTATGAATTGTCGGCCATAAACTCAAGAACAGCAGTTCCCATTCCGCCCATGATACATCCATCTTCAACTGTGATGACTTTATCAAATTTACCAAAGACTTCATGAAGTAATAACTCATCAATTGGCTTCACGAATCTCATATCATAATGGGCAGCAGAAATTCCATCTTCCTTTAACGCTTCAATGGCTTTAGCTGTGTAATTACCAATTGAACCAATGGTAATAAAAGCAATATCGCTTCCGTTTTGAAGCCTTCTACCTTCACCTACTTTGATTTCTTTGAATGGGGTTTTCCAATTAACCATTTCTCCACTTCCTCTTGGATATCTAATTGAGAAAGGACCTTTGTTTTCAAGCTGAGCTGTGTACATCATGTCACGCAACTCTTCTTCATTCATTGGCGCAGCAACAGTCATATTTGGAATCGAACGCATATATGCTAAATCATACGCTCCGTGATGTGTTGCTCCGTCTGCTCCAACTAAACCCGCTCTATCTAAGCAAAAAACTACATTCAAATTTTGTAACGCAACATCATGAATAACTTGATCATACGCTCTTTGCATAAATGAAGAGTAAATGTTACAAAAAGGAATCATTCCTTGAGTAGCTAATCCGGCAGAAAAAGTAACTGCATGTTGCTCTGCTATACCAACATCAAAAGCCCTGTCAGGCATAGCCTTCATCATTATATTTAATGAAGAGCCTGTTGGCATTGCTGGGGTAATCCCCATAATTTTTTTATTCTTTTCAGCCAATTCAACAATTGATTGACCAAATACTTCTTGATATTTTGGAGGCTCTGGTGATTCAGGAATTATTCTCACAATTTCACCTGTATCTTTATTGAAGATTCCTGGCGCATGCCATTGAGTAGAGTCTCCTTTTTCGGCTGGCCCGTAACCGTGACCTTTATTCGTTAATACATGTAATATTTTAGGCCCAGGAATATCTCTCAAATCCTCCATGATCTTCACCATTGCAATGGTATCATGACCATCAACAGGACCGAAATATCTAAAATTCAAAGACTCAAAATAATTTGAATGCTTAAGTAAAGTTCCTTTCAGAGCGTTTGAAATTTTTGAAGCAATTGTTTGCGCATTAGGTCCAAATTTTGAAACAGCACCTAATAATTTCCAAACATCATCTTTCACCTTGTTATAGGTATGAGAGGTTGTAATATCTGTCAAATAATCTCTTAGCGCACCAACATTAGGGTCAATAGACATGCAATTGTCGTTCAATACAACAAGCAGATTCATGTCTTCTACACTTCCTGCATGATTTAAACCTTCAAAGGCCAAGCCCGCAGTCATAGAACCATCACCAATTACAGCAATATGGTGTCTATCATCATTCTGATATTGATTGGCAACAGCCATTCCGAGTGCAGCAGAAATAGAGGTTGAAGAGTGACCAACACCAAAAGCATCAAACTCACTTTCACTCATTTTTGGAAATCCGGAGATTCCATCTTTTTGTCTGTTCGTATGAAAGACATTTCTTCGTCCGGTTAGAATTTTGTGCCCATATGCTTGATGACCTACATCCCATACCAATTGGTCTCTAGGAGTATCAAAAACGTAATGTAATGCGACAGAAAGTTCAACCACACCAAGACTGGCTCCGAAGTGAGAATTCCCAATTTCAGATATAACATCAACAATGTATTGCCTAAGTTCATCAGAAACTTGCGGCAATTGCTCAATGTCCATTTTGGCTCTTAAATCTTCAGGTAAATTGATTTGACTTAAGAGCGGTCCTGCTTTATAATTAGCCATGTCTTGTAGCAAATGTACAAAAGGTGTACAACTAGATAACGTAAAATTGTTGAAATAGTTTGAATTATTGAAAACCTAGTTGCGATATTGCCTTTGCTCATAAAAGAGATTCATATCACTGAAATTGAGACCAAGAAATTCAACTTTTTGAAACGATATTCTCACTGTCACGTAGGTTAAAGAAGCTGGATACTTTGCAGAAAGCACGTTTTTTTACTAATTTAATAGTTGAAAAGCAGAGCTCGCTCTTAAAAAGCACTACTTAAAGCTCAAGAATATGAATGAATTTAAGACAGACGGAACTCCCAAAACACCTTCAATTTCGGGAGAAGTAGAGAATGGTCAAATCTCAATCAAGGGAATTTGTATTCCTGAAGATGCAAGAAATTTCTTTTTGCCTTTCAGAGATTGGTTACTAGAATTTACTGAATACACATCTAATAAAATCAATGTTGAAGTTGATTTGGAATATTTCAACACTTCAACTTCTAATATCCTACTTGATGTTTTCAAGCATTTGCACAGAACTGCACAATCAAAAGAAGTCAGTATCACTTGGGTTTACGAAGAAGATGATGTTGATATGAAAGAGGTTGGTGAAGACTATCAAATAATGGTAGGTGACATCATTGAATTAAAATCGAAATCGATTTTAAACTAATCTACCATCCGGTATCAAACATATTTCTTGCTGCCTGTTGACCGCAGTCTTTTACTTCATGATAGGCATCTCCTGCAGCATTTTTAATTTCCTCTTCTGATTGCATTCTTGCCCATTTATCTATTATTCCGTTTAATATAAAGGCACCCGGATATAACAAAGAAGTCGTAGTTACGAGAGGATAAGAATTCGTTTTCATAAAATGCGGAATGAAGTAAGATTTACTTGCACATGCAATCACCACAGCATCTTTTCTTTTAAAGAATCTTTCTTCAGGATTTCTCAATATTGGATCAATTTCGACATCCATCAAACCATTGTGACCATTAAAAACAACCATGTCAACATCTTTATTTAAGTCTACTGTAGTATTTGCATAGGTAATTGAATCTTCAGAAAGACCAGCTAATGAGCTGAGATAATCTTTCAGACATGGTTCCATCATATCACCACGGTAGGCGTCACAAATTAATATCACCTTGCAATCTTCAAAGTGTCTTTCAAAAACCACTCTTTCAAGAACAGTATCATTCGCAACAAAATCATTTTCTGAAATATGGTACCATGGTCTCTTTTGAAAATATTTCTTCATGCCATTTGAAGTGGCCCAATATAAGTTTGATCGTAATGAAAAGCCATTGCCTAATGATTCGGTTGTAGGAACGATACCTTGATGTTCGTTATCACAAAGAGGAACAAAGGCATGTACAACTAGAGGCTTCTTCTCTTCTTTTTTGTTTAGCAATTTCGAAGTGATATCTTGTCTTACGGTTACAGAATCAGCAAAGGCAAGAGGTTTGATAGTGACAAACTTAAAAGCTGGAATATTGCTCTTTGCAGGCAACTCAAGTTTAGAAACATTTTTGGTTGTTGAAATTGACTCACTTCCGCAAGCAAATAAGCCAATACATATTATACTGAATAAAACTCTCATGTTTTATTAATGTTGCATTTATTGAAAAGTAACGAAATAATTAAACGTTCATTAATTCTAACAAGACTTCATAAAACTTTCTTGATTGCATTTTTGACTTAAGCCAAGCATAATAACTCATCTCTTGCAAATCCTCAAACTCTGCTCCAACCCAATCAAATGAGCCTTCAACCTTTTCAAAAAACGACTCCGTTTTTACGATTAATGGTTCGTTCAAATATTGCTTAATCAAGCTCAAAAATACTGCCACCTTATTGTACTTTCTGGTTTTAAGCAAAGCTGTAAATCCCCTTTCAATTGAAATGATTCTATCAAAAGCCAAATCAGGATTTCCCAATTCAAATTGAAATATGGCCTCAATAATATGCTTTTTTAATCGCCATTCTTTTCCCATGTTCTTTTCAAGCCACAAATCAGTTTTTCCAATATTTATCAAGGTTTGATTGGCTGCCTTGTACTCTTCCTTTTCAAAATAATATACCGCCAAATTGAGTGAGCCATTCAAATAATCAGATTTTTCTAGATATGATATTTGAACAGTTTCAGACAGCAATTCAATTGAAAAATCAAGATTTCCTTTCATATTTTCACAGGCAGAATAGAGTAGAAGATACTTAGGGTAAAACCTTTTATAAGTTCCTTTTGTGGCTGTATCCAAGTCAGCTAAAATCTTCTCGAGGTACTCAATTGCTATATCAAACTTCTTATTTCTATAAAGTGTATGAGCCACCACATAAAGGATTTTTATGTGGTCAGCATTGTTTTTTGTGAAAAAATCTGAGCGTGAAAGTCTCTTATAGCTATTAAGTAAAAACCCTTCAAATGATGAATAGTCTTTTCGACCTAACATTATGGTTCTTGTCAAGAAAACAAAATTGAATAGTAGTTTCGGGCGTTTAAAAAGAGCATTTTCTAATTCAAACTGTTTTATTAATGCATCAGTGATAGATTGTAGGTCAATGTCGTCACCTTTGAGAATAATCTGATCTAATTCTTGCTTAACTAAACTACCTATAATTTTTAAGCTCTCATCCTCTTGAAACCTCGCGTTTGCAGCCAATCTCAAAGCTACAATTTCGTTTAAAGAATTTTCAGAATATGATGCATCAAAATTCTTTATCTGTAAATCATAAATCCAAACAAGCTGTTGATTGAACTCTCTTTCACTTGCTAATTTCTCGGCTTTAATAAGGTGTTTCCATGCCAATTTGACCAATTGATGATCAAGAAGATGTTCAACTAAAATGAGGGATTTATTCACCTCTCCACTCTTAGATTGATCAATATCAGATCTCTTTAAATAGAGAAAATCATTAATCTCCTTTAATAATCTTTTTCTGATCGTGTGGTAGGCGTTTTTTGCATTCGCGCTTTCAGAATCATAAAGCGCTTGAAGAATGTCTTCTTTTGCGAGATTTTTTTGCTCTAAAAAGATATCGAATAGCAAGAGGTCTTTTCGCTTTCCTTTGAGCTTTTTTCTTTGAACAAAAAGACGAAAATCTTTGGTCTCTTCAATTGAAAAGGTATTCACTATTTGCTGAATTTGATCCATTTTAAATATACGTTTTAACAATCAATAACCCAACTATAAAAGCTTTTATTACACAATACACACCAATTCAAATATACGTTTTTTTCAATTATTACCTATTTATCGGTTTGAATTGAATCTAATTTTGGTCTCGTAACCGCAATCGAAAAAGCAAAAACCTTAACCGTCTTTTTCAATCGCAAAAACTCAACATTATGGAACTATTTTTTATCATAGGATTTGGAGCAATAGTAGTTTACATACTTATGTCCTTTAGATCTGAAACGAAGAACCGATTCGTAGTAGTCAACAAACGAATCATTAAACTTCAGAAACAACTTGAACATGTTTCGAGCACTTCAGTGCTTGATAAAAAAGTTGAAAGCACAGTTAAACCGATTCAATCTCCTTCAAAAGAAGTGATTGAGCCAAAGGCTGTAGAAATACCAAAAGAGGTTATCAAGAAAGTTATACCTGAGAAAAAAGAAGAGGTAAAACCTGTACCGAAAATTAGTCAAGCTGTTGAACAAAAAGAGAAAACTGTTGCCAAGCCAACGGTTAAAGCTGCTGCAAAAGTTGCCGCAGTAGTAACCGAACCAGCAAAATTGAACAAACCGGCAGTAAAACAGGCACCTAAAAAGAAAGCGCCTAAGGATTATGAAAAACTAATAGGCGAAAACTGGTTAAACAAAATTGGTATTGCAATTCTTGTTATCGGTATTGGTTTTTTCGTGAAATATGCGATTGATCAAAACTGGATTGGAGAAGTTGGTCGTGTTGGAATCGGATTAGGAACAGGTGCTTTATTAATCGGAATTGCACATTTCTTAAAGAACAAATACAGAGCATTTAGCTCAGTACTTATTGGGGGAGGAATCTCTGTATTCTACTACACAATTGCTATCGCATATCATGACTATGGCATTTTCGAGCAAGGAACTGCCTTCGGAATCATGTCATTAATTACTATATCATCAACTGCCTTAGCTGTCTTATATGACCGAAAAGAATTGGCCATCATAGCTTTATTGGGAGGATTTACATCACCATTTATGGTTCAAGGAGAAACTGCTAATTATGTTGCTTTCTTCTCTTATATCGCAATTTTAAATATGGGAATGCTGTTGTTGAGCTATTTCAAAAAATGGAATATTCTACACAAATTATCATTCGGTTTCAGTCTTTTATTTTTTGGTGGATGGATGATTATGGAAAATGTTCATGCAGTTGGAAAACTAGAAGCTGCAATGGTCTTCAGCAGCATATTCTTTTTACAATTTATCGGAATGAGCTTGGTTTATAATCTGAAAAACAAAGTGAAATTTACCGCTTGGGAATTTATTCAAATGCTAAGTACCATTGGTTTGTTTTATGGAGCAATGATTTACTTGATGAGTACTTATGAATATGAAAATTACAGAGGATTATTCAGTATCAGCTTTGCTGCATTGTTAGCCGGACTTGGGTTCTTAGTTAAAAAGTCTAAGACGGCAGATCAAAACATGGCTAAGTTTTTAATAGCCAAAGTTGTGACCTTAGTAACCGTATTCGTACTGGTACAGTTTAAAGGCGACTACTTGGCATTATTCTGGTCAGTTGAGGCAGTAGTTTTACTATTCATTGGTCAAAAGATGAAAATGCCATTATTAAATAACGCCTCTGTCATTGTAACAGCAATTTCATTTATAGGCTTAATAAAAACATGGGTATTCACTTACTTATGGTTTTCAACTCCAGATGAAATGACGATCATTTTTAATGAAGTATTTATGACAGCATTCTTTGCTATTGGAACATATGTAGCGACTTCTTTCTTAATGAGAAGAGAGAGTGAGGAAAGTGAAATCTTCTATTTTAAAGTTGAGAATTACAAGAACTTTTTGAATGTCATTTCATTCGGAGGTTTATACTTGATGGGACTGTTTGAACTCACAGAGCAATTAGACTTGGCATATAACAATGGTGAAACATTAGTGGTAATTATCTATAACCTTGCTTTTGTTTGTCTTGGATTGTTGTTGTCATTAAGAAACGGAAAAGCAGTAAGAAAAATCACCTTCTTAGTAGGTTCTGCAGTAGTTGCCATGTTATATTTTGTTCAAGGACTTCCTTTAACTATGGATATTCTTGCTGATGTAAAATCAGGAGCTCAAGTTGAAGGATACTTCGCAGCCCATTACTTAATGACTGGATTGTTTTTAGGAATGTTGTTCTTGATTAATAAGATCACAAAATCATTCACTTCTGAAAAGGACGATAGCAATTTGGCATTCATGTTCTTTTCATTGGTAGCATTAATTGCGTCTTGTGCTGAACTAGAGTTCACATCAGCCAGTTTATTCGCCTCTAACTCAGTAGACGTTTATACAGTTATTGACAAAGTTAGAGTAGCAGGATATACTGTTGTTGCGGCAATCTTTTCATTCTTGATGATGATTGTTGGTATGCGAAGAAAAGAAAGAGCGATTAGAATATTTGCCTTAGTGTTTTTCGGAATCACTTTAGTGAAGCTCTTCGCCTTAGATATCCAAAACATCTCAGAAGGAGGAAAAATAGTTGCCTTCATTTCATTAGGTGTGATGCTCTTAATAGTCTCATTCCTATATCAAAAGCTAAAGAATTTGATTGTTGACGGTGAATTTGAAAAGACTGAAACCGAAATAACAAACAACACTCAAGAAGTTGAATTGAAATAGGCCACTCATCACTCAGGCCAATTTCACAGGAGCGGCCAGCATGGTCGCTCCCTTTTTTTTTAAATCAAGAATTATGCTTTCATACCAAATCAGACAGCTTCTACTTTTTTTCTTCGGAACCTTTTACCAAATCATGTCCTTAACGATTCCTATGGGAGGAGGAGGCATCTCAATCATTGCTGAAATCTTCGCTCCGATCACATTTGGCGTATCTTTAATAATGATGCTAGTTCAAAAAGTAATGCATGTATTTTCAAAAAACAAAGTTGGGAATCAAGTGTTGTTTTACCTTTTCAGTTCTATGATTTTAATCTTCACTTTCATCACTTTTCCTTTCCGCTAAATCAACCTTGAGTGAACTTTTTTCATCTTCTTTTTTTAGCCTATCCAGCCATACTCGCGCCTCTCTATCCTTAGCAAATACCTTTAATTTATAATTAGGCTTGTAAACATTGGTGTAAAATCTGGCCAAAATTCTATTCGGAAGACTGTCTATTAATAGTGCAAAACCGCCCAATTGTTTGTTTTGAACTAGAATCGTTTTTTTTGACAAATATTTTTGAGCCTCAGAACTAAAGGTGGTGAATTGACCTTTGGTATCCATTATGACATACACTACCTTATCTCCTGCCAATTCTTGGAACATCCGGTCAACCTCTTGAACGTCAACCAATTCCACTTCATAATCATTTCGATATACAATATGTAATAACTGAGGCTCTAGAACCTCAATTGTAGCACAATCTATTTCAATGGTTTTTTGGTTGGGCATGAAAGGATGAAGATAAAAAAATGAACTGACTTACAAAATCATCCATCCCATTCTAACTTACCAAGATTTGAAAACTTAAGTGGAATGTTGTTATGGAAATCATCTAGATAATAGTTGACTTTAAAGATGCATTCAAAATAATCCCAAGCCAAAAGATTATTCTCTTTGGTGAAATCAATAAATCCCAAATGGTCATTTTGTCTTTTCGTAATGAACAGTGAAACATTGCATCTGTCTTTGCTCTCTAATTCCATCTCTAAGTCTTCATCCCAATAAGAATACATTTCAAAATCGAGCTCAAATCCACCGTCAGCATATCTTGCACCTGAAAGTAGGCCTTCGTAAGACAAAATCTCATATGTTTCAGAAGCAATGGCAGCATAAAAGACACCAGGTTCTTCTTCTTGCACATCTATATCACCGACTAATTCAGCATCAATGATTTGCGAATTATTTACGATTTCAATTGTTTCTATCTCCGCTTCTTCTGAAGCTTGAGTTTCTTCTAAGTTTTGATTGTCAGATGATTCTTCTCCGCAAGCGATTAGAAAGAGAAAGGGTAAAACTACTAGCTTATTTAAATGACCAATCATAACTATCTAAATCTGAAATTGATGCTGCCAATAAATCAATTGAACCTTGAATATCATCTTTATCTGCCATTTCAATTACTTGATGCAGGTTTCTTGTTGGTATAGAAACCGCTCCGGCAATTGAACCACCTTGAGTCATTCTTTGAATTCCAGAAGTATCAGTTCCGCCAGCGGTTAAAATTTCAGGCTGCCATTTAATTTTATGTTTCTTCGCCGTCTTCTTCATGTAGTCAACCATTCGGTAGTCACATATCGTTCCAGCATCCATTAATTTAATCGCAGTTCCTTCACCTAATTTGGTGATTTTTTCATGCTCGGCTGCTCCGGGCACATCAAAGGCGATAGTAGTGTCCAAGCCAAATCCGAAATCAGGATTTACTCTTAAAGAAGCAACATTTGCTCCTCTAATTCCAACTTCTTCTTGAACTGTGAACACTCCATATAAATCATGCGGAATCTTTTTTCCTTTTAATTTTCTTAAAGTTTCAATCAGAATAAAAACGGCTAATCTATTATCTAATGACTTTGAATTCACACAATTTCCCATTTCAATAAACTCACGTTCTCTAGTTACGGAATCACCCACAGAAACAAGCTTTTCAACTTCTTTTTTAGATAATCCTGTATCAATAAAATAGTCAGTTGTTTTAGGAACTTTGTTTCTTTCAGCAGCCGTCATTACATGAATTGGCTTTGAAGCCATCACACCAATAACATCTTTTTTACCATGAATCAAAACTCTTTGAGCTGTCAATGTTTTAGGATCAAACCCACCTAAAGTTGTAAATCTTACAAATCCTTTATCGTCTATGTGAGTCACCATGAATCCAATTTCATCCATGTGTGCACCAACCATCACTCTTTTGTCAGACGCCCCTCTTTTGATAGCATAAACATTTCCCATGTTATCAATTTCAACTTCATCACAAAGCCCTTTAAGCTCTTTGATGACTAGTTCTCTAACTTTTTGCTCAAAACCTGGAGCCCCTGGCGTTTTACATATTTTCGCAAGTAATTTGGTGTTCATAGAATTGGGTTTTTATTCTTCAGAATCTGTTTGAGCAGCTTTTGATTTAGCTCCTTTTTTATCTAATGTCCCTCTATAAGCGAACATTAAAGGCATTCCGATTGTCAGTATTATTAATATCATCCAGCCTGATAGTTTTCTCTCAAAAGAAAATCCTTTACTATCAACTTCTTGATTGAATGCGTCATCTAATCCCAAAAAAGCCTTCATAGAAACTGTTCTTTCAGCCTCGGCTTCAGGACCAACAATTTTTCCATCAAAAATATCTGCCGGATAAAAATAAAAGATCAGGAACATTGCAATTCCTGATCCTAAAAAAATGAGTATAAACTTTGTTTTGCCTGTCATTTCTAATTAGCAATGCTCATCAAATGCCATTTTTAAATTTTCAGCAATCATTTCAGCCGAACGACCTTCAATATGATGTCTTTCAATGAAATGAACTAAAGTTCCGTCTTTAAATAAACCTATAGAAGGTGAAGACGGAGGGTAAGGAAGTGTATATTTTCTTGCTTGATTAACAGCCTCACCATCTACTCCTGCAAAAACAGTCGTTAAATGATTAGGTAATTTTGCGTTTTCAGTTGATTGAATAACTCCAGGACGCATTGTTCCAGCTGCACATCCGCAAACTGAATTAATTACTACTAAAGTTGTTCCTTCTTTACTTATTGCTTGGTCAACAGCCTCAACTGTTTCTAAACTGTCGAATCCTGCTGCTACCAATTGTTGTTTCATTGGCATTGTTAACTCTGGTGGATACATATCTTGATCTGTTTTATATTATTATTTGTTACAACAAATTTAAGCATTAAAATGTTTCAGATGTCTTTCGATATTTACTTCGTCATCAATTGCAGTTCCTTTTAACAAATGACCACAAAGTTGATTGGCATAATAAGGCGCAATCATAACACCCTTCGTTCCTAATCCATTAAAAATAAATTTGTTCTCTTCTTTCGGATGCCTCCCTAATAATGGTCGGCGATCACTCACTGTTGGACGCAGACCAGCTTGATGCTTTACAATTTCATATTCAAAAGTGGTAAATGCTTCTAATTTTTCAATCAATTCGTTCTTACCCTCTTGAGTCGGAATTGGTTGTTTCATCTTCCAATTATAAGTCGCGCCAACTTTAAATAAATTGTCTCCTAAGGGTAAAATGAAGAGATTTTTATTGACAATTTCATCTAATTGTAAATTTTCAGATCTGATTATTAGAACATCTCCATGAGTTGGTCTCATTGGTAAATAACCAAAATATTTGTTCTCTAAAACATCTGCACCCTCGCAATAAATGGCCTTTTCAGCATCATTTGCATTATAATTTTCTAATTGTACAAATTCAATTTCTTGCGACTCTAAGAATCGCATGGACTCATTCAAAAACAAATTCACATCTAAATGACCTATTGATTCAACCTTACCTACGTGAAAAGGAGTTTTTATATGTTGATTCTTAAGCTCGGTGATTGGAGATATGTATTTTTCAAATCGTTCATCACCATGAATAGACGACCATGAATTTTGTTCTTCAATAGAAGCAAAAACTCTGCTTATTGGCTTGTTCGATAAAAATTTTCGCCCTATTAGCTCTTCCTTGTCTTCATAAAACTCTTTCGCAAAAGGAAGTAAAACATCTGCTTGCCAACTTTTAGTTAGTCTTTTAAAAACAATAGGATTTACGAGTCCTGCAGCAACTCTTGAAGAATGGTTTTCATTCTTATACACCACCTTGAAATTAACTTTTTGCTTCCAAAGCTCCCAGGCTAAAGTACATCCAGCCAATCCCCATCCATAAATTGTAAAAGTGTGATTCATTTATAAGAGAATTTAGACTCTGGCCGCTAAGGTAGCCACTGAAACTTTGCAACCCTCAATTTGCAGCAATTGTTTAAGACAAGCCTCAATGGTGGCTCCGGTTGTTAAAACATCATCCACTAAGAGCACGTGTCTATCTTTCAACTTAGAGGGGTTTGGAATTGTAAAGATATTTTTCACATTATCCCATCTTTCATATTTAGACACTGTGGTTTGAGAGTCACTGTGAACAATTCGCCTAATTAACTTCTCTTTCACTGGTATATTCAGTCGTTCATTCAAACCTTTAGCCAGTAAAGAACTTTGATTAAAACCCCTCAACTTCAGCTTTTTCGGATGAAGTGGAACTGGTAAAATAAAATCGATTTCGTTCTTCTTATCTACTTGTTCGGCCAATTTACCACCGAAAAACTGAGCCAACTTAGTTTTGTTTTGATACTTGATGAGATGCAGGATGTCCTGAACCATATTCCCTTTTTGATAATCGAATAAAGTATATGTTCTTTCAACTTCAGCCCTTCCCCAAAATAGTTTATCCAATTTCTCTTTTGTTTGTTCAGAATTATCAATGTAGGGTAAATCGTAAAGGCAAGATAAACACATGTGCTGTTCATTTACTTTTAAATCATTTTCACAAATCACGCAATCATTAGGATATGCAATATCCAAAATTGAATTTGTGACGATTTTGATTTGATTTCCTATTCCCATATAACTAAAATAATCCAAAAAGTGTCTATTAAATTAACTATTCTTTTTGAACATAGTGAAGTGAATAAATTAAAATTCAATTTTCCTTGATTCACGTTCGTCTTTGGTCGTAAATTGTAAGTCCGATTACAGCAGAAAATTAATATTAATTAACTGTTGATAAGACATTAAAAAATAAATAGGAATTATAGGTCTTTGTACTGAGGAGCAATTATTTGAGATTAAGATAAAAGGTGGCAGCCCTTAATAGCAAAGCGATTCACAGACAGACTGAAATGAATTGTTGAAAACTATAGGGTGATTGTGAATTAAATTAGATTGCGAAATCTCTAAAAAATCGCAAGTTTTGTTCTCAAGAAATTTGACCTCGAAATCAACTTTATTTTTCAGTTCTGAGATGAACGATAAATCACTCAAGTTGACCAACATTTTGATAGATGTTCAATGGGGATGAATTGAGCAAAAATTAAAACCTAAAACCAATGGCAGAAGCAGTAGAACCAATCTTAGAAAAAAACAATGATCGATTTGTATTATTCCCAATCGAGCATGATGACATTTGGCAATTTTATAAAAAGTCAGAAGCAAGTTTTTGGACAGCTGAAGAAATTGACCTGAGTCAAGATCTTATTGATTGGAACGAAAAGCTAACTGATGATGAAAGATATTTCATCAAACATATCTTAGCTTTCTTTGCTGCATCTGACGGAATCGTAAATGAAAATTTAGCTGAGAATTTCTTAGCTGAAGTTCAGTACACAGAAGCTAAGTTCTTTTACGGCTTTCAAATTGCTATTGAGAACATCCACTCAGAAACTTATTCATTGTTGATTGATACTTACATCAAAGACGACAAAGACAAACATCATTTATTCAACGCCGTTGATACGATTCCTTGTGTGAAACGAAAAGCTGATTGGGCTTTAAGATGGATAGATGAAGGATCGTATGCAGAGCGTTTAATTGCATTTGCTGCGGTAGAAGGAATTTTCTTTTCAGGTTCATTCTGTTCTATTTTCTGGTTAAAGAAAAGAGGATTGATGCCAGGATTGAGTTTCTCAAACGAGCTAATTTCAAGAGATGAAGGACTTCACTGTGACTTCGCTTGCTTATTATATAATAACCACTTAGTTAACAAATTGCCAAAAGAAACGGTTTCAAAAATCATTACTGATGCAGTAGAGATTGAGAAAGAATTCGTGACTGATGCGATTCCGGTAAAACTAATTGGAATGAATGCAGAATTAATGCAACAGTACATTGAATTTGTTGCTGACAGACTTCTAGGTGAACTAGGATGTGAAAAAGTCTACAACACAACAAATCCATTTGACTTTATGGATATGATCAGCATTCAAGGTAAAACTAACTTCTTTGAGAAAAGAGTTGCTGAATACCAAAAGGCAGGAGTATTAAACAGTGGAGAGAATCAGTCGTTCTCATTAGATGAGGACTTTTAACGGATTAGAGTAAAACAGAATTATTAAACCCGATTTGTGTTTGTGGGCCCTTCTCAAACGTAAATCAAAAACAGCCAAGGACGCACTATGTACGTATTAAAAAGAGATGGTAGAAAAGAGCCTGTGAAATTTGACAAGATCACAGCACGAACAAAAAAATTATGTTACGGATTGGACGCAATGGTTCAGCCCGAAATGGTTGCAATGAAAGTAATTGAAGGCCTTTATGACGGAGTAACAACTTCTGAATTAGATAGCCTAGCTGCTGAGGTAGCTGCTTCAAAAACAATTGAACACCCTGATTATGCTTTGTTAGCATCTAGAATTTCAGTGTCTAACTTACACAAGAACACTAAGAAATCATTTTCAGACACAGTTGAAGATTTACACAATTACATTGATCCTATTACAGGAGACCCAGCTTCATTGATTGCTGAAGATGTTTACAAAATTGTAAAAGACAATGCTGAGTATTTTGATTCTCACATCATTTATGACAGAGATTTCAAATATGATTACTTCGGTTTCAAAACACTAGAAAGAGCTTACTTACTTAAAATCAACGGACAAATTGTTGAGCGTCCTCAACAAATGTTAATGAGAGTTTCTGTAGGTATCCACAAAGATGATATTGCTGCTGCGGTTAAGACTTATAACGCAATGTCTGAAGGATGGTTTACTCATGCAACACCAACATTATTCAATGCCGGAACACCAAAACCGCAAATGTCTTCTTGTTTCTTATTACAGATGCAAGATGATAGTATTGGCGGAATCTATGACACATTAAAGCAATGTGCTAAGATTTCTCAATCGGCTGGTGGAATCGGATTGTCGATTCACGATATCAGAGCTAAAGGTTCTTACATCAAAGGAACAAACGGTACGTCAAACGGAATTGTACCAATGTTACGTGTATTTAACGACACTGCACGTTACGTTGATCAAGGAGGAGGAAAACGTAAAGGTTCTTTTGCAATCTATATGGAACCTTGGCATGCTGATATTTTTGACTTCTTAGAATTAAAGAAGAACCACGGTAAAGAAGAGCAAAGAGCAAGAGATTTGTTTTATGCAATGTGGATGTCTGATTTATTCATGGAAAGAGTTGAAGCTAACGGAGATTGGACTTTAATGTGTCCTAACGAATGCCCAGGTTTACCTGAAGCATACGGTGACGATTTCAAAAAGCTTTATACTAAATATGAAGAAGAAGGAAGAGGAAGAAAAACAATCAAAGCACAAGATTTATGGTTCAAAATATTAGAATCACAAATTGAAACTGGTACTCCATACATGGTTTACAAAGATGCTGCGAATGAAAAATCAAATCAAAAGAATTTAGGTACAATCAAGTCTTCGAACTTATGTACTGAGATTATTGAGTACACTGCTCCTGATGAAGTTGCTGTTTGTAACTTAGGATCAATTGCACTTCCTAAATTTGTTGATGCAGAAACTAATGAATTTGATCACAACAAGTTATTTGATGTAGCTTATCACTTAGCAACTAACTTGAACAATGTAATTGATCAAAACTATTACCCAATTGAAGAGGCGCGTAACTCAAACATGAGACACAGACCAATCGGAATTGGAGTACAAGGATTAGCAGATGCCTATATCTTAATGAGATTCCCTTTTGATTCAGCTGAAGCAAAACAATTGAACAAAGAGATTCACGAAACAATTTATTATGCAGCCGTAACTGCTTCTAAAGACGCAGCTAAAAAAGACGGAGCATATGAAACTTGGGAAGGATCTCCAATTTCTAAAGGTATCTTCCAATTTGACATGTGGAATGTTAAGCCAACTGACAGATGGGAATGGGATGTATTAAGAGAAGAGGTTATGGAGCACGGAGTAAGAAACTCATTGTTACTTGCACCAATGCCAACAGCTTCAACAGCTCAAATTTTAGGAAATAACGAATGCTTTGAACCATACACTTCAAACATTTATACAAGAAGAGTACTTTCAGGTGAGTTCATTATCGTGAACAAACACTTATTGAAAGACTTAGTTAAATTGAACTTGTGGGATGTAAACATGAAGAACAAGTTGATGGCTTCAAACGGATCAATTCAAAACATTGATGAGATTCCACAAGACATCAAAGATCTTTATAAAACTGCTTGGGAGATTTCTCAAAAAGTAATTATTGATCAAGCTGCTGATCGTGGAGCATACATTTGCCAATCACAATCATTGAACTTGTTCATGGAGAACGCAAACTTTGCGAAATTAACTTCAATGCACTTCTACGGATGGAAAGCTGGTTTAAAAACTGGAATGTACTATCTAAGAACTAAGGCTGCAACAGATGCTATTAAGTTTACACTTGATAAAACTGCTACAGCAGCACCAGTTGCAAAAACAGAAGAAGAAAGAATGGCTGAAATAGCATGTTCTTTAGATGATCCGGACAGCTGTGAGATGTGTTCTGGATGATCCGGAAAAGATAAGAAATAATTACAGCCTAATTTATTAGGACTACCTTAACTGTAATCATTATAACAAAACCTGCTTTCATTAGAGAGCAGGTTTTTTTTTGTATTCTATATTTTATACATCAATACGAGATTATGAGAGTGAAATAAACGTGGATTCACACCATCATGTAAAGTGATTTGAAATTCTGCACCTACCCTTCCATTATAAGCCATGGCCATGTGCGAAAACACCTTTCCACTGCCAAACCTAAACTCTAGATACAATGGAAGATAGGGCTTAACTATAACTCTTCTATAAACAGAAGAAGTTTGAATTCCAGTTGAACTAATTTGCGGACTAAAGAAGGAACTTGTACCAAAAGTATTTACTTGATCAACAGAATATAGATATTGATTATCCGAATCTTTGATGTGATTTTCATACCTACTGTTATACCTAGAAACCGCAGTATTGCCCATACTATAACCGGCCATCAATCCCAATCCGCAAGAGAAGGTAAAGTTGTTTCTTCCAATATCATATAATGCTTCATACCTGCCAAACAAGTGTCGGCTTTGTAGTGAATAAGTTAATGAATGGTTCGAAATACTGTCTTTGAATAGAGTATCTACATCAATCCCATTTGCAGCAATTTGAAGAATCGTATCTACTCTAAACTCTTCTTCTTTTGAATACAAATATCTTCTATCTGATCTCCCATCAATTGTGAAGCCAACAACAAAACGAAACTTGCTATTATCCCTTTTTAAGCCCACATTAATTCCCGAAGTGAAATAGTCATAACTACCATAATGTCTGTCATAATTCATGGCCGAATCTTGATGAATAAGAATTGATTTATCCTTGACGATATTTGAAAAGTGATTGTTGGTTTGATTTCCGTGATAAAGTAATTCACCACCAAGATCCATTGCTAAATGTGTCAGTTTTAACTTAGAAGAATCTTGCGCAAGACTACAGTGAGCAAAAACAAGTGTTAATATGAGAAGGGAAATTTTCAAGATTTATACTTTGAGGACAAACGATTAGAAGATGGTTTTATTGTAAAGCAATCACTTCGAAACCAGCTATTCGCAAGTTTTTTGGTATCTTCAACTTATGGCAAAAAACGATAACAAAACGCAAATGACAGAAGTGAAAGCTTCTAATTATTTACCGACCATAGCTGATGAAGGCCAAAGAGCTGACTGCATTACACTTGATAAAATGATTCAAGAAGTCACAGGCCGAAAACCAAAAATGTGGGGAAAAGAAATGGTAGGATATGGCTGTTATCATTACGTTGGAAAGTCGGGCCGTGAAGGCGATTGGTTTAAAACTGGTTTCGCCCCAAGAAAAAATCAACTGAGTATTTATTGCATTGGTGGATTCGATAATCATCAAGATATTTTAGATCGACTCGGTAAACATAAACTAGGCAAAGGATGTCTTTACGTGAAGAACTTAGATGTTATAGACAAAGAAGTGCTTAAAGAACTTTTAGCCGCTAACATTTCTTTAATGGATCAACAGTATCCTGAGAAATGAATAAATACTTTTACTTTGCAGTATTGCTGTACATAGGCTCTTTTTTCATGCCTGTTTACGATATTATTCCAGGTGAACTATCGGCACTAGGTTATGAATGTGCTTATGCCCTTGCCTTTAAATTCCAAGAAGCTGTTGCTATCGGAGATAGCACAATTGGACATATACTTCAGTACATCATATTGAATTTATCAAATCCGCTTATCATCATTTTTATAGTAGCTTCTATTACGAAAACACTTAGCAAAAGAATAAGATGGCTTATAGGGAATATCGCAATGATTTCAGCAGTAATTTTCATGCCTTACTTTTTCATGACGCTCTTCACTGAATTTTCTTTTGGATATTTTAGTTGGCTAGCTGCCATTATTTTACTCAACTTTTTGGGTAATGGAAACTCATTTAATCGACCTCAAAAAAATACATGAAAAGTTTAATTTTACTTCATGGCGCTTTAGGCGCAAGTTCTCAGTTTGATGAATTGATTACACTTCTTGAATCTCAATTTAATGTTTACCGCTTTGATCATTCAGGTCACGGAAAATCAGCAGTTTCAAAAGATTTTAAGATGAGTAGTTTTGCTCAAGAATTGAAAGAATTCATTCTTGAAAATGAATTAGAGAAGCCCCAAATATTTGGATACAGCATGGGCGGATATGTCTCTTACTATCTCGCATCAACTGAAGGTGAACTCTTGGGTGACATTATGAGTTTGGGCTCAAAATTAAAATGGGATCCATTGATTGCTAAACTTGAAACTGGGAAAATTAATCCTAAAAAAATCAAAGAGAAAGTTCCTCAATTTGCACAATATCTCGACACTCTTCACTTAGATTGGGAAGCAACAATGAATGCCACGGCAAAATTGATGGTTAATCTTGGTGACGGTGAAGCTCTAACTTTTGAAGAGTTTGGGAAAATTAAAAACAAGTGCTACATAGGTCTCGGAGATGAAGACGAAATGGTTAGTTGTCAAGAAACTGTTGACGTAGACGCAGCCTTACTGAATAGTCATTATTACAAGCTACCGAATAGTAGGCACCCAATTCACTTATTGGATATGAAACAATTAAGTGAATTCATCATCAAGTTTTTAGCCTAAGGTTAGCTTTTGCAATTGTCACAAATTCCTTTTGCTTGAACCTCAAAAGAGTCAATTTGAAATGATGGATGATTAATTACTGGCATTTGCTGGGGTTCTAGGCAATACGTTTCATTGCAATCTGTGCACAAAAAGTGAATATGATCGTGATGATGAGCTTCACTCTCACATGAATGCGAACAAAGAGCATACTTCTTCGATTCTCCATTAATCAGAATTTCATGAAGGATTCCGACATCAATAAATTTCTTAATGGTACGATAAAGAGTGATGCGATCATGCTCTCCTAATTCCTTCTCAACCATGCCCATATCAATGGCATTCTCATGGCTTTGAAAGACATTTAGTACATCAGTTCTAAACGAAGTGACTCTTAATTTTTTAGATTTGAGTAAATTTTTCATACCTAAATGCAACATTATTGCATTTATTAAATTACATTTGCAACATTGATGCAAATATATGCGATTATTTTTAATTTTCCTTTTCGTTATTCTTGGGTTTTCCGCTATCGGACAATCTTATGAAGGAGTTGTCATTGGCAATGACCCGCTTAAGACTCCTATTCCGTTTGCAAAAATTGAATTGATTGACTTAGGTAAGATACTTATTACCGATAGCTTAGGGAGATTTGTCCTGGATGAAGTTTCAGCAGGGCACTTGCATGCTCATGTAAGCGCTAACGGCTTTGACGAAGCGCATGTTGATATCCACTTAAACCCTAAAGTTAATATTGAAATTATCCTGTTCTCAGCACACCATGAATTAGATAAGGTATTGGTATCTAATGATGGACGTTTACAAAGAGAAAGTATTAGCAATGTAGAAACACATTCTTTTAACTCACTCAATCAAATAGCCACTCCCACTCTGGCAGATGCCCTAGAAAATATAAACGGCGTAACCCAATCAAGCACTGGGGCCGGAATCAGTAAACCAGTGATAAGAGGATTCTCTGGTTCGCGAGTATTGACTTATGTAAATTCATTAAGAATCCAGAATCAACAATGGGGTGCAGATCATGGTTTAGCAGTTACCAGTTTAGGAATTGGAAGTGTTGAAGTGATAAAGGGACCCGCAAGTTTAATGTATGGCGCAGATGCAATTGGTGGAGTGCTTTACTTTGTAGATGAAGCTTACGCTATGAAAAACACTTTTGAAGGCTCTGTTAGAACTAGTTTTAATACTGCTAATATGATGACAACAAATCAGGGCGGTATAAAATGGTCAAAAGAAAAGTTAAAGATTAACGCATTCATCTCACATGACAATGCTGCAGATTACACTTTGGCATCAGGATCACAATTATTAAATAGTAGATATAAACAACAAGCAGCTAAAATCTCAATTGGATACAACTTTAAGAAGAGTGTGACCAATTTCAGATACAATTATTATTCTGGGCGTATTGGTCTACCTGGGCATACGCATGATTCAATTGTAGATTTAAATTCATTCATCACAGAAACTCAAAACAGAAAAGACAATGTGCCTGCCCAAGTAATCAGCAACCATTTCTTCAATTTAGAACACAAAATATTTCTTGAGAAACATGAATTTCTAATCGCTCTTGGAAACACAAACAATAAACTGAAAGAGCATGAAGAAAAGTTCTTTTTCCCTGATATAAATATCAACTTAAACAATACTTTGGGTCATGTAAAATGGAAATATAAGTTGCATGAGAAATTCAATTTAACTCTTGGCACACAGAACATGTTGCAATTCAACACTAATGACCCAATTGCTCCTGAAGTACTCGTTCAGGATGCAAGAACGATAGATATTGGTACTTACCTTTTACTTGACTTTCAAAAAGGAAAATGGCGATTAAAAACTGGAGGGAGATTTGATAGAAGAATGATTGAAGTTGCAGATCAGTCTACTTTCTCCTTTAACGGGATCAATTATGCAGCAGGATTTTCAAGATTAGAAAAAAACGCAGACGTAAGAATGAATATTTCTAGTGGGTTTAGGGCTCCAACTTCATCTGAACTGCTCAGTGATGGCGTTCACCATGGATCAAACAGATATGAGTTAGGCAATGTTAATTTAACAACTGAAAAATCTGTGCAAATTGATGCTTCTTATGCATTGCACCTCTCTGATTTAGAATTAATCGTGAATCCTTTCGTCAATTTTTTAAGCGACTTTATTTACATAAATCCAACTGATTCAATTATTGATAATCGTCAAGTATTTGAATACAGTCAAATTGAGAATGCAATTATGTATGGTTCTGACTTTGGCATCCACTATCATCCACACATAGCACATTGGTTGCACTTAGAGAGCAGTTTTAGCACCATATTTGCTGAAGATCAAAACAAGACTCCTCTTGCTTTAATTCCTCAAACATCTATAAATTCTCAAATTAGAATGAACTTCAAGATGAAAAAGAAGTTTAAGATCAAAAACGTGAGCCTACAGCACATCTATTACTTCAAACAAAACAGAATAACCTCATTTGAACTTGGAACAAATGCTTTCAATTTGCTCAATGCTTCACTAAATGGAGCAATAGGAGATCAAGAAAATTTGAAGTTCTCAATTGGAGCTCGAAACTTATTAAATGCAGAATACATCAACCATTTATCAAATCTAAAACATCTTGGAATCCCTGATATTGGGATTAATGGGTTTATAACAATTGAATACAGTTTTAACGGAAAAAAATAGAAAAATGAAAAAAGTAGGGTTTATAGCTGCAGCTGCAGTATTAACAATTTCGTTCGCTTCATGTAAAAAATGTCATGACTGTCATTATGATGATAACGGAACTGAAGTAGAAATCGGTGAGTTATGTGGTGATGAATTAGAAAGTGCCGAGGCGAACGGATGGGCACTTCAGGATACGGTGGTAACTGTGCACTGCGAAGAGCACTAAACCATTTGGTACGTAAGTTTGAAAGAGAGAAGGGGAGAAATCCCTTTCTCTTTTTTTTAGATATTATTTAGGATAGAATCAAACAATAACTTCCCATCTGTATTTCCAAGATTGGCATCAGCCGCTCTTTCAGGGTGAGGCATCATTCCGAAAATATTCTTTCCTTTATTGGTAATTCCAGCAATGTTGTCTAACGATCCATTCGGATTTGTTCTGTCATTTACATTTCCTTCTTCATCACAATATTGAAACAAGACTTGGTCATTTTGATAAATCTCTTTCATCATATCTTCAGGAGCATAAAATCTTCCTTCACCATGGGCTATCGGAATCTTAACTGCTTTACCTGCTTCTAATCCTTTTGAAATTGCTGCCGTTCTTGACTTTGGTCTTAAGAAAACGTTTTTACAAATGAACTTTTGAGTGTCATTGTGTAAAAGAGCACCATCTAACAAAGGTGACTCACATAGTATTTGGAATCCATTACAAATTCCCATTACGTATCCTCCTTTTTGACCGTGGGCAATTACTTCTTTCATGATAGGAGAGTACTTTGCGATAGCTCCTGAACGAAGGTAATCACCATAAGAGAATCCTCCTGGTAACACCACAAAATCAACACCCTTTAAGTCAGTGTCTTTATGCCATAACCTTTCAACTTGTTGACCTAAACTGGTCTCAAGTGTATAAATCATATCTTGATCACAATTTGATCCTGGGAAAGTAACTACTCCGAATTTCATCTTTTTGGTGTTGAATTTGGGACAAAGTTAATCAACTATTCACGATAATTATCCTACTAGAATAACATTTGCCACACTAATTATTAACCAGATAATAACAATCCCGTTAACAACTTTCAAATTCTTGTTGTGTAATAACTGAGTCCCTATAATAATTGCAAGGGGAACTGTCAATCCCAATAGCTGAACATCATAAAAATACCAGCCTAAAATCATGGCCACTAAGCCCAACCAAAAAAAGTGATACAGTAATTGACTTTGTAATTTAAACCTATTAATCTCTGTTCTTGCAACTCCGATATACTTAGCGAATGAACCTAAAATAATCAAGCCCAGAATTGAGTAATTGACCCAAGTTAAAAGATGCCAATCTGAAATTCCTTTAAGCTGGGCAGACCCCGAAGTAAAAACCATCAATTCATCTCTCAACATATAAGTTGCTGCCAAGTAATACATAGTTGGAATAATCAGGCCACCTATTACCATGAACCATTCTCTCCAAACAAAAGGTCTAAAAATGGTGAGTGCAAGCCAAGGCAAAACAATCAATCCTATTTGCAAGGGTGAACATATAAATGCCAGCCCAAAGAGCAATGATCCTTGAAAAATAATTGCTTTTGCAGGCTCTTGCCTTCTCAATTTCAAAAATTGACCAAGCCCCCAAGCGAAAAACAAATGAGCCGCGAGTGAAGGTGAAAAACTTAGAGCATTGAAGCTAACTAAACAACAGATGTAAATAAATCCTGGTAAGAAAGATGCCTTTGAAAAGAAAGAATTCTGATTATAAACATTATTCAATTGATGAGCAGTGGTCGCACTAATTACAACCGTCAGCAGGTAGTTCAACCAATTGATATTTTGCACATTATCAGTGAGTTGAATTTGCCATTCAAAAGGAAAATTGTTTGTGGTTGGAAGGACAAAAAATATGGTGCTTGCCAAAAGAGCAATTAAAAGCGGCAAACTGAATACAGCAATCGGAGTTTTAGATTCATACAAATTTACCAGCATGCCGTAAAATTAGTTGATTATTTATTACATTTGCTTAGCATTTAAAATTAAAATTATGAGTTCTACAGATGTTTTTAACGGAATTGGTGACGCAATGTATTGGTTATTTGAAGCTACATTAGAACCAATGTCTGACGGTGACTGGGTTTGGAGAATTGTTTTAATTTTTGGATTCGTAGCTTTTGCTTACTGGATGAAAAGACAAGCAGATTACAACAAACAAGCTGCAGCTGATCCGAATCAACTTAAATAAATTGACCTAATTATATTTGAAACCTTGACTTTTTCGGTCGAGGTTTTTTTTTGCTGTAACTTTTCTACGGCTTGATTTGTTTTAGAAGTATGAGAGTACTTATAGCCATTATTCTAATTTTTACTAATGTTAGTTTATTTTCACAAGAAGCAGATTTATCTGACTTAGAAGATGTCCGTGATCATTTGACAAGAACAAGGTGGGAGGCAGATTCAGAAAGTGATTCAGGAGCTGAATTCCTTCTCATTTTTTCAGATAACACTGACAAGCATCAAGGGACAATAATAGGGAGTAATGTACCGAACAATGCCTTGTCTTTTGAATTGATTTTGGATAATGAAAAAGCTCACATTCTTTGGTATAACTCAAGTGAAAGATGTATTTCGACAGAAGTGATTAGCGCAAGCTTTAACAAATTAGTACTCGAAGTAAGAAATATGGTGATTACTTTTAATCGAAAAATCTGGTTTATAACAGGCTGCCCTTCTTTTTAACCTTTCGCAGTTCTCATTTCTCTAATGAATGAGAAAATCTTTTTTCTAAACAAGACGAATAAAAGAATATAAGGAACAACCATTATGTACAAGATTCCTGTATTTAAAGAAGATTGCGAATCAACTTCAGTATCTTCTGCAACAGCCTTACACATGGCACATTGTGCAAATAAATCTTGAATAAAGAACAAGAACAGAATTAATAAGGTGATTCTTTGTCTCATAATAATACCTAACAAAGGTAGGAAACAATTGGCTAACTCTTGAATTTTCAGTTTCTTTGTGGCACTTAAAAATCTAGCTTTATGACAGATGTAACCACCTTAGGCGAATTCATTATCGAAAAACAAATGGACTTCCCTGGCTCATCAGGTGAGTTTTCAAGATTACTTAGCGCCATAAGATTGGCCTCAAAGATTGTATCTCAACAAGTTAATAAGGCAGGGCTTTTAAGTAACATCCTTGGTGCCGCAGGATCTGACAACATCCAAGGTGAAGCACAACAAAAATTAGATGTTTTTGCCAATGACCAGTTCATTAAAGCGCTTACAGCTAGAAAAGTTATTTGCGGAATCGCTTCTGAAGAAAATGACGAGTACATTTCAATTAATGAAGAAGGATCTTACATAGTAGCAATGGATCCCTTAGATGGTTCTTCTAATATTGACGTGAATGTGTCAATAGGAACCATATTCTCAATTTATAAAAGAATTTCACCAGTTGGAACTCCGGTAACTGAAGCAGACTTTTTACAAAAAGGGACTGAACAAGTAGCGGCCGGTTATGTGATTTATGGATCTTCTACCATGTTGGTTTATACAACAGGTAATGGCGTAAACGGATTTACTTATGATCCGGGCTTAGGTGTATTCATTTTATCTCACCCAGACATGACAGTTCCTTCAGTAGGTAAAATCTACTCAATGAATGAAGGTAACTTCTATAAATCATCAGAGGGAATACAGAATTTCATCAAGTATGCTCAGGAGGTTGATCCTGGATCAAATAGACCATATACTGCAAGATACATTGGATCTTTGGTAGCCGATTTTCACAGAAACTTAATTAAGGGAGGAGTATACTTATATCCGGTGACTTCAACTTCACCAAACGGTAAGTTGAGACTACTCTATGAGTGTAATCCAATGGCTATGATTATTGAACAAGCAGGAGGTAAAGCCTCTGATGGACAAACAAGAATTATGGAAATTGACCCTAAGTCTTTACACCAAAGAGTTGCATTCTTTGCAGGCACTAGTCATATGGTGAATAAAATTGAAGAGTTAATTGCTGCAGAATAGCAGAAAGAATTATATCAAAGAAAAATCCCCTTGGCAAAACCAAGGGGATTTTTTGTTTTAAGTTATGATAGAATTTGACGTTAAATCCATGTTTAGTGAATCACTTCTCTTTTAAAAAGTAAAGCGATTGATCCTGAAAAAAACAAGACTGCGGCCAATAAGGCTACAAAAAATGCTACGTTCTCAAAAATTGGATTGACAAAATCAGCTTTCGCATTCATTATCATATCCAAAAAAGCGATCATAGTCATTACCAGATACACGCAGTATCCGTAAAGAACAGAACCTTTCAATTCGTTCTTATAACGTAATCTGTTCAAAATATATACCGACAGGCCTATAATAGCGCCATAAGTAATCAGAATAGAAATCATTGAAGGTTCCATTAAGTTACTCACAATGATTAGCAGTATTCCTCCTATAGCTCCGAACAAGAGCGCTAGCGGCAGGATTTTATTTAGTTCTTTTTTGAGGTATTGCATCTTTGGGTAGTTTTTAGTTTGTAAGTGTGTCGTGTTTTCGTCTGTCAGTATGTCTTTGTAATAATGTTTTGCTGTCTATATTAATATACGTAGTTGAAATCCAATTGGTGGTCTCACTTTGCGTTTCATTTATTTAACTGTATATGTCATAGATTTAAATAGGTAACCTTTCAATATGTAAACGAAATCGAAAAGGGTTAAGTATTCGGATTAACAATTTTTTAGGAAAATCACCTTCAATGGACGAGAAAATTAAACTTCTACTTACCTTTGCATCAATGACCGTTGAGGAATTCAGATTAGCCTATCAAGAGACTGAAAAAGTCAGGGATATCTGCGCCCAACTGGCTTATGATCAAGCCAAAATTTCTTTGAAAGGTTTAGTTGGCTCAGGTCATTCAATACTGACTGACGCAGTCATTCAAAAAAACAAAGGCTTTCATTTATTAATTCTTTCAAACAAAGAAGAAGCGGCATTTTTCTTCAATGATTTGACCAATATCAATAAGAAGGCCACTAACATCTTCTTTTATCCTCACTCATACAAAGCACCTTATCAATTTGAAGAAATTGACAATGCCAATGTGGTATCAAGAGCTGAGGTAATGGAAAGAGTAAATAAAGGTAACGACTCAATAATCGTCACCTATCCAAAAGCCATTTTTGAAAAAGTAATTACCAAAAAGCAATTTGCAAAAAGCTTGATGGAAATTAAAAGAGGTGTTGAATACAGCATTGATTTTATAAATGAATTACTCATTGAGCATGAGTTCGAGAAGGTGGACTTCGTGTACGAACCCGGTCAATTTGCAGTTCGTGGCGGAATCGTAGATATATTCTCTTTTTCTAATGATGAACCTTATAGAGTAGAGTTTTTTGGTGATGAAGTTGAATCTATCAGAACCTTTAATCCTGTAAATCAATTGTCTATCAAGACAATGAGCAGGCTTACCGTTGTTCCGAACGTTCAACTCTATAAATCTGAAGAACGTAGAGAAACACTTTTAGAATTTGTACCCAACAAGACAGTAGTTTGGATGAAAGATTTTAAATCTATCAGAGGAACGCTTGAAGTGGAGTATCAAAAAGCATTAGAGATTTTCGAAAATCTGCCTGAAAGTCCGGTCCAACATACACCTCCGATTGAGCTCTACTTTGAGAAAAATCAATTTACTTCTCAAATTGAACCTTACCGAATAATTGAATTTGGGACGGCGGACCACTTTAAAGGAGAACGATTTAATTTCGATCAAAAGGTACAGCCGGCATTCAATAAAAACTTTGAAATGCTGATCAGTGATTTCAGAGAGAAAGAGCAAGCCAGGTATACCAATATGATTGTCTCATCACAGGCAAAGCAAATTGAAAGAATCTATTCAATCTTTGATGATATGCAATCAAGTGTCACTTTTGTGACCCTAAATTTTGCTTTAAACGAAGGCTTCATAGACAATGACATGAAGTTCGTTTGTTATACAGATCATCAAATTTTTGAGCGCTATCACAGATTTAGGCTTAAAGAGGGTTATCGAAAAAACCAACAAGCGCTTACTCTTAAAGAAATCTATAATCTTCAAAAAGGAGATTATGTCACTCATATTGATCACGGAATTGGAAAATTTTCAGGATTAGAACTCATTGATGTAAATGGTAAACCTCAAGAAGCAATTCGATTGGTTTATAAGGACAATGACGTGCTTTATGTTTCTATCCATTCTTTACACAGAATATCAAAATACACGGGTAAAGATGGCACCCAACCTAAGATGCACAAAATTGGTTCGCCAGCCTGGAATAAAACCAAGCAAAAAACCAAATCGAAGGTTAAAGAAATTGCATACGATTTAATCAAATTATACGCGAAAAGAAAGCAAGAAAAAGGCTTCTCTTTTTCACCCGATAATTATCTTCAAAATGAGTTAGAGGCTTCATTTATGTATGAAGATACGCCCGACCAATTGAAAGCAACAATTGCCGTTAAAGAAGACATGGAAGCACAAGCTCCAATGGACAGATTGGTATGCGGAGATGTTGGTTTTGGGAAGACAGAAATTGCAATTAGAGCAGCTTTTAAAGCCGTTTGCGATTCTAAGCAAGTTGCTATCTTGGTTCCTACCACAATTCTATCATTACAGCATTATAAAACATTTAAAAAACGTTTTGAAGGCTTTCCTTGCACTGTTGACTATGTCAATAGATTCAAGAGTCAGAAGCAAATTACCGAGTCATTAAAGAACCTTGCTGCCGGAAAAACAGATATTATCATTGGAACCCACAAATTAGTGTCGGATAAGGTCAAATTTCATGATTTAGGATTGATGATAATTGATGAAGAGCAAAAATTTGGTGTTGGTGTTAAAGACAAGTTGAAATTGTTTAAAGCTTCGGTCGATACTTTGACCTTAACTGCCACTCCGATTCCGAGAACTTTACAGTTTTCTTTGATGGGCGCGAGAGATCTTTCCATCATCAATACACCTCCTCCAAATCGTCAGCCGGTAGACACTGAAATAATCGGTTTAAATGAAGAGATAATTCGTGATGCAATTACGTATGAAACTCAAAGAGGTGGTCAAGTCTTTTTCATTCATAATAGGGTACAAAATATTCATGAAGTTGCAGGCATGATTCAACGACTTTGCCCAGGTGTTAGAATTGCAGTTGGGCATGGTCAAATGGACGGAAAAAAATTAGAAGATATCATGATGGGCTTCATGGAAGGCCAATATGATGTTTTGATTGCCACTACCATAATCGAATCAGGAATTGATGTTTCAAATGCGAACACCATCATCATTAATCAAGCTCAAAACTTTGGATTAAGTGATTTACATCAAATGAGAGGTAGAGTCGGAAGATCAAATCGTAAAGCATTTTGTTATTTGGTAGCTCCACCTCTCCATTTATTAACATCTGACTCTAGAAAAAGACTAGAAGCAGTTGCTCAATTCTCTGATTTGGGATCTGGATTTAATATTTCAATGCGAGATTTAGATATTAGAGGTGCAGGAAACTTATTAGGAGGAGAACAATCTGGATTCATTTCAGATATCGGATTTGAGATGTATCAAAAAATACTGAATGAAGCACTTCAAGAACTCAGAGAAGATGAATTTGCAGATCTTTTCACCGAAGACTCTTCAGTTGATGGAATGGAATTCGTGCAAGACTGCATATTAGAAACAGACCTAGAATTGCTTATTCCGGACACTTACGTCAATCAGGTGGCTGAAAGGCTGATGTTATACCAAGACTTAGATAACACGAAAACACTTGAGCAACTTAGAGTTTACCGAGAAGGCTTAGAAGATCGGTTTGGAGAAATCCCTGAGGTGGTTGACGAATTAATTAAATCAATTGAACTCAGATGGATGGCCAAGAAAATTGGTTTTGAAAAATTAGTTATCAAGTCTAACAAAATGTTGGGCTACTTTGTTGCCAAGCAGACTTCTCCATTTTACCAAAGCTCTACCTTTACGCAGGTGCTGACTTTCATTCAAACCAATCCTCTTGGTGTTAAGATGAATGAACGAAATGATAAATTGAGGTTAATCTTTGATAATGTGGACGGTATTTCTTCTGCAATTCGCAATCTTAACAGAATAGGTGTTAATATAAATACAGGTGAAAGGAAACAAGAGTCAAATAATATTGACTAATCTTGAATAATTATTAGATAGATGCTACAATATTTGCCTTGGATAGTTTTAATCGGATACATGACAGTTTTGTTATGTATAGATTTCTTTGTATTCAATAAAAAAGGTGAAATTCCATCAACGGCCAAAGCTGTTAAAGAAACACTTTTCTTTGTCGTAAATGGTTTAGCTTTTAGTGGATTAGTTTTTTGGTTCTATCAAGAAGGGATGCTCACAAATGCTGAAGGTTTGACTCCTTTTAAGGCAATGAGCAATTATCTTTCTGGATACACCATTGAGCTCAGTTTGAGCGTAGATAATCTCTTTGTAATTGCCCTCATCTTTGCATCATACAAAATCCCAAGAGAACATGAACATAAGCTGTTATTTTTAGGAATTGTTGGTGCCTTTTTCTTTAGAGGATTATTGATTACGGTTGGATTACTATTGATCAATCAAATTGAACAAATCACGATTGCCTTTGGTCTTTTCTTATTATGGACGGCCTTCAAAATATTGAAAGAAGAGGATGAAGATGAATTGAAACGACCGAATTGGTTATTGCGTTTCTTCAATATTAGTAAAGATTTTGATGGCGGAAAATTCAGAACCACGGTTAACGGAAAAAGAATGTTTACTGCTTTATTTGGAGCCTTAATCACAATTGAAATTACTGATGTTTTGTTTGCACTTGATAGTATTCCGGCAATATTCTCAGTAACCACTGATCCTTTCATTGTAATGAGTTCGAACATCTTCGCAATAATGGGATTAAGGTCAATGTATTTCTTTTTAGCGAATATGCTAGACAAGTTCTCTTACTTAAAGTATAGTGTCTTTGTAATCTTGGTCTTCGTGTCTATCAAATTGATTTTAATGCATTTTGTACATTTCCCTGAATGGTTATCTCTGCCAATCATTGCTACTTCATTAATTGCAGGTGTTCTCTATTCCATTTATAGAATGAAGAAAGATCCTGAACCGATAAATGAAGAGGAGTAATATTTCTTAGCTGCCTGAAAGCAAATTAAACTACCTTCTCAAGAGTAAATGAAAAAGTAGAACCCACACCTTCGGTAGATCTTACTTTGATTGATTGCCCATGGGCTTCAACAATATGCTTAACGATTGCTAATCCTAAACCTGAACCTCCAATGTTTCTTGCTCTAGATTTATCTACCCTATAAAAGCGTTCAAACAATCTCGGAAGGTGTTTTTCATTAATACCTAAGCCATTATCTGCAACCTCAACCAACAAAGTTCCTCTATCGAGGGTATGAAAACGCACTGTTGTGATTCCTTCGTCTGAACTGTACGAAATTGAGTTTGAAATGAGGTTCGTCATCACCTGTGATAATTTACCCATATCACCTCTCACCATAATAGCATCATAATTCTCTGAGAATTCAAACTTCACACCCTTCTCTTCTCCTTTTTTCTCTAATTCTCCAAAAATCTTTTTTGTGAATTCAACAACATCAAACTCTGACAACTTCAAAGAATACCTGTCAAATTCATACTTTGAAATTTCATCAAGGTCTTCAAGTATTGCCGATATTCTGTCTACCCCATTCAAGGCTCTTTCAAGAAACTCTCTATTCACGCTTTCATCTTCTAAGCCACCTTCAAGCAATGTCAGAACATAGCCCTGAATACTGAAAACCGGTGTTTTTAATTCATGAGCGAGATTCCCTAAAAACTCTCGCCTAAATTCTTCTTGTTCTTTTAGTTCTTGAATTTGTTCTTTTTGGCCTGATGCCCATTCTTGTGAATCAGATTCTAGTTGACTAAATACATCTTCATTAATTGAAGTAACAAAGTCTTGGTCTTCAAATTTTTTGTTGGTAATTAGCCTGTAAAGTGTTCTAATACGCTCACCCAAATATCGTTGAAATATGAAAGAAAATAGAGCAAAGGAAATTGCCGTAGTTGCCAAAGGAATTACAAGAAAATAATAAGATGCGAATGAGGTTTCGGCGGTTGCATCTAGCAAAATTAGAACAAGCAGAATTATGACACCTAGTAGAAAACTACCAAGAACTATGGCTTGTATTGGTCTAGTGATTTTCATTCAGTACTAACAGAATCTGTTTTTGGAGCTGACCAATGAGTCGTTTGAATTAATCTATCAATGTCTTCAATAATATAATCAAGAGATGGTTTAATACTGTCATAGTTTGGTGCTACATTAAAGTATAATGCTCCTCTTAAGAAGTGATCTACACTATCAGTTAAATAAAACTGATAAGGTGAAGCCGCGTTTCCAACAATATTATATTTCATGCCGTATGAATTCGTTTCATCATTTCTCACAACTGCCTCTTGAATCTCATCTGCCTTGATACTGTGATCGTAAACCAACTTTCTTGAATACTCAATATTCATATTCAAATTAGTATCCATTGGGATATAAGTTAAAAACAAAGAAGCATTGAATCGGTTGATGGCGATATCTTTATTGCAGTCTCCTCCTTTTTCAATTACTTCAAAATAATCAGGAATCTCAAAGCCGTATTGACAATTACTATTGTACTCTGAAAACTGACGTTCAGGAAAATCTAGTCTTAAATATCCCATTGGTTTTGGGTAAAAATCTACCTCATCACTTTCACAAGAGATCACAATAAAAGCCAATAACACTAACCACATCCCCTTATTTCTCATCTTCTTCAATCTTATTTATTGTCATTTTAATTCGTTTCACTTTACGTGTATCTGCCGCCTCTATTTGAAATGAATAATTCAAGAATTTGACTCTCTCTCCTTTTTTCAAAATTTTTCCGGCCTGTTCAATCACAAATCCAGCTAAAGTATCTGACTCAGATTTTGCTTCTTCAAATTCTGACCCGTCAATTTCAAGAATCTTGTAAATATCAACAAGAGCTATTTTTCCTTCAAAAATATAATTGAAGTCATCTAGTTTAGAATATTCTAAATCGTCATCATCAAACTCGTCTGAGATGTCTCCTACAATTTCTTCTAAAACATCCTCCAAAGTAACAATCCCTGAGGTTCCGCCATATTCATCTACCACAATAGCCATGTGCATTTTCAACTCTTGAAAATCATTCATTAAATCATCAATCTTCTTGTTTTCAGGAACAAAGAAGGCTTCACGAGTCAATTTTTGCCACTCAAACCCTTCAATTTCATCTAAATATGGGAGCAAATCTTTAATGAATAAAATACCTTCAATTTTGTCGAATGAATCTCTATAAACAGGAATTCTAGAATATTTATTCTTTGCCACTTTTTCGTAAACTTCGGTATAAGAAAAGGAGACATCTAAGGCTTCAACATCAACCCTTGGTTTCATTATTTGCTTAACGTCCTTCTCGCCAAATCTTACAATATCTTGCCAAATTTTCTTGTCTTGCTCATCAGCATTTTCACCAATGGTTAGTTCCACAGCTTGTGTCAATTCATCCGTTGATACATTGTGTGATTTTATCTTTCCTAAATTGCTTATTACTGATGTTCCTTTCACTAATCCAATCTTTAGCCAACTAAAAGGTGGCATCCTTCCTATCACAGATAACGGCTTTGCCATTAAAAGTGACATTTGCATTCCGTGTTTAGTTGCATATATTTTCGGAATCACCTCTCCGAACAGTAATAGCAAGAAAGTAATGGCCACAACATTGATTAAAAATTCAGCTGTTGCCGATAAATCATCAGGAAATATTTGAGTTGATAAATAAGTAGAAACAATAATGATGGCAACATTTATAAAGTTGTTCGCGATCAAAATAGTTGCAAGCAAGGCTTTTGGCTTATCTAATAAATTGACTACAACTGAGGCAGATTTATTTTGAGATGTCTCCAGATCTTCTACTTCAGCCGGACTCAAAGAGAAAAATGCCACTTCAGAACCTGAAACAAGTGCCGACATTATAAGCATAACAATCAAAACAACACCACTAACTATCAAAGGCAGAAGTGAAGATTCAGCCGGTCCTATTTGTAGAAATGTTGCTAAAAGGGGAATATCCAAATTTCGAATGATTCGTTATTAGAAAGGCAAGTCATCATCTGGCTTTGCAGATAAATCTTGATCCATTGGTTGAACCGGTTTATTTTCAGCCGAGTTCGGATAATTTGTTTGTGGTTGTCCTGAATTCTCTGCTCTTGAAAGCATAGTCATATTATCAGCAACTACTTCAGTTGTATATCTAGTCTGATTATTTTCATCATTCCAAGAACGCGTTTTTAGTTTACCTTCTATGTAAACCTTCATTCCCTTCTTTAGATATTTCTCAGCCACAGTTGCCAAGCCTCTCCATAAGACAATGTTGTGCCAGTCAGTAATTTCTCTTTTCTCTCCCGTATTCTTATCATTATAAGATTCAGAAGTTGCAATTGAAAAGTTCGCAACCGGAACTCCGCTTTCAAGGTATCTCACCTCAGGGTCTTTACCCAAGTTTCCTATTAGAATTACTTTGTTGACGCTACCTGCCATAATTTTGATTTGTTACTCAAATATAGCTAATCCTACCAGATGTTAGCTGAACTTTCAAGATATCTTATTAACAGCTGTGGCATAGGGTAATCTCCTAGCTCAGATATCTTCACTTTTTGATAGGCAGACATCTCTATTTGAGAGTCTACTTTCCAGAATGTGGCGTAAATTCTTTGGTGTGACAATACATGTTTCAATTCAGTAATGACCTCTATATTTTCAAGCTTCCAATTTGAAATATTTTCTTTTGAAAGCTCTCCTTTTTCAGTTTGCTCGATTAAAGGAAAATCATATAATCCTTCCCAAACATCTTTTTTACCTCTTTTGTTAATGAAGGTTGATTGTCCATCATCAAAAAGTAAATAATGAAAATATCTGTTTCTAACCTTAGTCTTCTTCTCTTTCTTGGGAAGCTCTAGAAAACTACCATTTGCAAATCCCTGACAAGAATCTATCAATGGACAACTTTGACAGTTGGGGTTCTTGGGAGTACACACCATTGCACCCATCTCCATTATCGCTTGATTATGTTCTGCCGGATTTTTTGGATCAATCAATTTCTCAGCAGCAAGTTTGAATTCTTTCTTTCCTAAAGTTGAATCGATTGGCGTGTGTATGTCAAGATATCTACTCAAAAGACGATATACATTTCCGTCAACAACTGCTTTTGATTCATTAAAAGCAAAAGATGAAATCGCCGAGGCCGTATAATCACCAATACCTTTTAGTGTGATTATTTCATCATAAGTTTTGGGAAACTCTCCTTTAAAATCATTCATCACTTGCTGAGCAGCTGTTTGTAGGTTCCTTGCTCTACTATAATAGCCTAAGCCTTGCCAATCATTTAAAACCTGATCTTGCTTAGCAGATGCCAAATCACTGATTAATGGATAATTCTTGGTGAATTTAAGATAGTAAGGAAGGCCCTGCTCTACCCTAGTTTGCTGTAAAATAATCTCTGACAACCAAATAAAGTATGGATTATTCGTTTCTCGCCAAGGCAGCTCTCGAGCATTTTGTCGATACCAAGCCGTTATTAATGTCGAAAATCTATCCATTTGACTAAAAAGAACAAAGTTCCATCTATTTTTTTCATTTCGGTCAATATAAAGTACTTATTTTTGTCGCCGAATTAAACGATTAAAAATTAACGACTTATGACTAAAGCAGATATAGTAAACCAAATCTCTGACCAAACAGGAATCGAAAAAGTAGCAGTTCAGGCAACTGTTGAAGCATTTATGGATTCAGTAAAAGGATCTTTAACAAAAGGAGATAACGTATACTTGAGAGGATTTGGATCTTTCATCATTAAAGAAAGAGCAGAGAAAACAGGAAGAAATATTTCAAAAAATACTTCTATCATCATCCCTGCACACAACATCCCTGCATTTAAACCAGCTAAAACATTTGTAGAAGACGTAAAAGTTAAAGTTGCTGTAAAGTAATTTTTTACGATAACAAATAGTTTTTATATCTTTGCAATCCCGATTTAGGAGAAGCATTATCAAACTTCCTGTTAATCAGGAAGTTTTTTATATAAAGAAACTTTAATTGATAATTAAAAAAAACATTCGATATGCCAAGTGGTAAGAAGAGAAAAAGACATAAGATGTCTACACATAAGAGAAAGAAAAGACTAAGAAAAAACAGACATAAGAAAAAGAAATAGTCTAGCACTATTTTTCTTATAAAAGTCTTTTAGAAACTTGGTGGTTTGTACTGCCAAGTTTTACTTATTTAATAAAACTTCATTTTAGTGAGTTTCGAGTTAGTAGTAAATTCCAAGCCCAGCGGGATTGTGATTGCTTTACTACGTGAGGGGAAGTTGTTAGAACTTCACGAAGAAAAAGGTAATACCGATTACGCCGTTGGCGATATATATTTAGGGAAAGTACGTAAAGTGGTACCCAGTCTTAACGCAGCCTTCGTAAATGTTGGTTACGAAAAGGATGCCTTTTTGCACTATCATGACCTAGGACCTCAATTTCAATCTCTCAATAAGTTCACCACTGAAACTCTCAGAGGAAAACAAAGTGTATCTGATTTACTTTATTTCAAATCAGAAAAGGACATTGATAAGCATGGTAAAATTGGGGACGTTTTGTCGGCCAATAGAGATGTATTAGTTCAGGTTGTTAAAGAACCTATTTCATCAAAAGGACCCAGACTTAATTCTGAGATTACTTTAGCCGGACGATACATTGTATTAGTTCCGTTTTCAAACAAGGTCTCTATCTCTCAAAAGATAAAAGACAACAAAGAGCGAGATCGTTTAAGAGATATTCTTAAAAGCATTTTGCCTAAAAACTTTGGAGTCATCATTCGTACAGTTGCCAAGAATCGTAAGATTGTTGAAATTGATAACGATTTGAAAGATTTAGTTTCTCGTTGGAAAAAGATGCATACTAATCTTAAAGATTCTAGACCTCCAAAAAGAGTTTTAGGAGAATTGAATAGAGCATCTTCATTATTAAGAGACACATTAAATGCAGATTTCACAAAGATACATGTGAATGACGCTACGCTATTAGAAGAGATGAAAGATTACGTAGGTAGCATTGCTCCTAAACGTGTCAACATTCTTCAAAAATACGCAGGTAAACACGATATATTCGAGCATTTCGGAATCAACAAACAGATCAAAACTCTTTTTGGTAAAAAGGTTCCTTTAGCTTCAGGTGGATATTTAATTATTGAGCATACAGAAGCCATGCACGTGGTTGATGTCAATTCTGGAAACAGATCAGTAAAAGGAGATTCTCAAGAAAAGAATGCTATAGCGGTAAACATGGAGGCAGCAGAAGAGCTTTCTCGTGTAATGCGCTTAAGAGACATGGGTGGAATCATCTGTGTAGACTTCATTGATATGCATCAAAGAGACAACAATAAAATGCTGTTCAACAAGATGAAAGAATTGATGAAGACTGATAAGGCTAAACACTCTATCATTCCTCCATCTAAATTTGGTGTAATGGAAATTACTCGTCAAAGAGTAAGACCAGTTACCCATATTGAAACAACTGAAGTTTGTCCTTCATGTGAAGGTTCAGGTAAGATTCAAGCTTCTTTAATGTTTGCAGATGAGATAGAAAATGAATTGAGCTATCTAATAGTAGACAAGAAAGAAAAGAAAGTTGTATTGCATGTTCATCCATACTTAGAAGGATATTTCAAAAAAGGAATGAATTCAAGAAGGTTTAAATGGTTCATGAAATACAAAAAATGGATTACTGTCGTTGCCGATAGCAACCTTAACGTCATGGACCATAAATTCTTTGACGGAAAAGGTGAACCAATCAAAGTGTAATTATTGCAGACGTCTCCTAAATATCAATTATTAGAGGCAAAAGCGAAGATTGAATGGTATTGCGCATACCAAGAAAGATGTGATTTTGAAGTTCGAAAAAAACTTCATGATTGGCATATGCCTTATGATCACATTGACATTCTCATTTCAGATTTAATTGTAAATAATTTTCTCAATGAAGAGCGCTTTGCTTGTGCCTTTGTTTCAGGAAAGTTCCGCATCAAAAAATGGGGGCGCATCAAAATCAAACAGCATCTCAAACAAAAAAGAATTTCTGACTACTCTATCAATAAAGGAATGGAGGAAATTGACGAGGATGAATACCTAGAGGCCCTGAACAGCTTAATAGAATCTAAAAGCCGCCTTACCAAGTTTAAAAACAAATGGGATAGACGAGCAAAGCTCACTCGTTATTTGGCTTCAAAAGGGTATGAGAGTTATTTGATAGGTGAAGCTTTAGGAGAGGTTTAGAAATTCGTACTGAGTGCTTGACGCATCTCGCCTACTCCAACCCTTTCAAACCGTACTTCTTCTTGTACTTTTCGTACAATTCAATTTGGTGGTTGTGCATTGAAATGAATCGGCCTTTGACCATTGCCATATAGCCTTCATTTGACATCATATCAAGAGCATTACCATCTGACACAAACAAGGTCGCGTCTTTGCCTTTTTCTAATGACCCAATTTTGTCATCAACACCTAAAATTTTAGCTGCATTTAAAGATATAGAAGCAACAGCTTGTTCTTCGGTCAAACCATAAGCCCAGGCAGTACCTGCCTGAAATGGTAAGTTTCTGGTGTTCATTACCTCCATATCACCTGCATTTGAAATGCAATAAAGTACTCCGGCAGTTTGCAACTTAGCGGCCAATTCATAATAAACAGCTACGTGATCATCTTCAAACTTTGGTAGCGAATGTGGACGACCAATAATAACTGAAAAGTGATTTTCTTTCAATCGGTCAGTTACCAAGTAAGCGTCATATCCACCCACTAAAACAGGTAACTTAATATTAAACTCTCTTGCGAAATCAATAATATCATTAATCTCAGGAGCGAAATCAGCATGAATAAATAAACGTTTCTTTCCTTGAATTACTCCTCTCATTGCCTCCAATTTGATATCAAATTCGTCTGGTTTACTAACCTTGGCATAGGCTTCTGCCTTTCTGAAGAAATCCCATAAGGTATTTCTCTTTTCTACGTATTTATCGTTCTTTTTTGTTGGTCCTGGCTCAGCCCACCAGCCGGTTGTAGTATACTTTCGTGGCCAGTTAATGTGCACGCCGTCATCTTTTTTGTAGGCGGCATCTTCCCAATTCCAGCCATCTAATGCCATCACTGACGAAGTTCCTGATACAAGACCACCACGCGGAGTTGCTTGCGAAACCAGAACTCCATTAGTTCTTACAGTATACATTACTTCAGAGTCAGTATTGAAACCTATTAAAGCTCTAATATTTGGATTAATGCTACCTGTCTCTTGAAAATCTCTTGTCGCTCGCACTGCATCAATTTCGGTCAAACCTAAGGTGATGTTCGGTGCAATGAACCCAGGATAAATATGTTTGCCTGTAATATCAATAATAGTATCCCACTCTGATTCTACAATTGCATTTGTGAGAGCATTCTCAACAAAAATGATTTTGCCTTTTTCAATTCCAATAGATGAATTGTCAATGTATTCTCCGTTACCAATATGCGCATGCCCGTGTTGAATGAGAACTTTATTATGAACCATTTCAATTGGCGCAGGCGTTTGAGAAAAGCTAAGCAATCCTGCAAACAATAACGATATGGTAAAAATTAATTTCATTTTAGTGTCCTTCACTATCACAATGGTAATGTGGATTTTCTCTCATGACTGGAGCTTTGGTTTCAGCCCCACCCTTTTTAGCATCCAACATTAATTTGATAATTCTCTTTCTTTCTAGTGCATCTCTTTCTTGAAGCTCATAGTTTCGTTCCCAATCATACAATAACATTCCATCAACAAATGTTTTCTCAACTTTAGCATGAATTGAAAGGGGATTATCTGACCATAAAACAACATCTGCATCTTTACCCACCTTTAAGCTTCCTATTCTGTCATCCAAATGCAATAATATGGCAGGATTTAAGGTCACCATTTTCCAAGCCTCTTCTTGAGAAACTCCTCCATATTTAACTACTTTTCCGGCTTCTTGATTTAGACGTCTTCCCATTTCGGCATCATCTGAATTAATAGCTGTCACTATTCCCATTTCATGAAGTATTGCGGCATTGTAAGGAATTGCTTCTTTCACCTCATATTTATATGCCCACCAATCTGCAAAGGTTGACCCGCCTGCTCCGTGAGCTTTCATTTTGTCAGCTACCTTATATCCTTCAAGAATGTGTGTAAATGTATTTACAGTGAAGCCCATTGAATCACCCACTTGCATCAACATATTAATTTCAGATTGAATATAGGAATGACAAGAGATGAATCTTTTTTGATCCAAAATTTCTGAAATTGCATCTAACTCTAGATCTTTTCTAGGAGCATTAACAGTCTTTCTTTTTGAGTCAGACATTTTATAATAATCTGACCATGCTTTCTTGTATTCTTTAGCTTGTATAAAAGCATTATAGAAAACCTGCTCTACTCCCAACCTTGTTTGAGGATATCTAATAGTATTAAAACTACCCCAGTTAGATTGTTTCACATTTTCTCCCAAAGCGAACTTGATGAATCCGTCAGTGATTGAATCTTCAAGCAACATCTCTTCTGGTGAGAAACCCCATTTTAATTTAATAAGTGCCGATTGACCTCCAATTGGATTTGCTGATCCGTGCAAAAGATGTGAAGCTGTTACACCTCCTGCTAACTGACGATAAATATTAATGTCGTCAGATCTTACAACATCTGAAATTGAGACCTCAGCTGAAACGGCTTGACCTCCTTCATTCACGCCCTTACTAATAGCAATATGTGAATGTTCATCCACAATACCACAAGTAACATGCTTTCCGGTTCCGTCAATTACTGTTGCTCCTCCGGGTGCTCCTCCTGAATTAACGGCAATGATTTTTCCGTCTCTAATTGTCACAGAGGCGTTCTCCAAAACTCCTTCTTCTTCATTTGTCCAAACAGTGGCGTTTTTAATGAAGAACGTTTCGGCTTTTGGCAGCTCTTCAAATCCATAAGCCATGTTAGGGAATTTTAATGTTGAAGCAGAAGTAGTATCAATTTTTACTTCCTTTTTTGTCTCCTTTTTCTTCTTGTATTTTTCTGATCTGATTCCACCCCAGTTAATCCATTTTCCATCAGGTAAAATTGCAGAACCATCCATTATTCCTAGGCCAGGGTGATACGATCCATTTAATTGAATGATGCCATCATAGTTTTCATCATGCGTTTCAAACATCATACTTAGTTGGAGACCTGAAAACTCTAGTTCACATTTTACTTTCGTCGTATCCATTTTAGATATTCCTGCCGAATTTGTTTTGATCTCGTACACATGAATACTTGCTGTTGGTTTTTCAACCGTCCCTTCTACATGTAATTCATAAACTATGTTGTTTAAGTTCAAATCATATTCGCCTCTCAAGTCGGCACGACCTACATCTTTAAATCTCTTTCTGTCACCATTACTCCAGTTTTCATAAATGACACCATCTTCAAAAAGATCGCCTTTCACCACAATGAAGTTTGCAATTTTGCCGTTCTCAAGAGTTCCTAATTCATTGTGAACATTTAAAAATTTGGCAGGCGTTTCAGTTAATGCTCTTAGAGCCTCTTCTTTCGGTAAGCCACATTTAATCGCCTTCTTCAGATTCTTCATGAAGTCTGATTTCTTTTTTAATCCATTTGTTGTCAATGCAAACTCAACTCCGTTTGAATGTAATAAGTATGGATTGTAAGGTTTCATTTCCCAATTCTTCAAGTCGGCCAAAGACACAAATCTTGAAGCATAAGGGTCTGTCATGTCAAATGGTTTCGGGAAGTTTAGCGGAACAATAAGCTTTGCTTGTGAAGCTTTAATTTCTTCAATTCGTTCAAAATCATCTCCACCACTCAATGCTATTAATTGAAGATTAAACTCCTTTGCAATCTTCGCAGCTCTTAAGACTTCTAATTTAGAAGTAAGGCCAAAAATCTGTGGTAATCTCAAATTTTCTAATCCTGCCTTCAATGAAATGTTTTCTTTATGCACTTCATTCAAACCTGCAAACCACTGCGCATCATAAATAAACTGTCTAATTAAAGCGATTGAACCCATTTGTGAAGACGGGTAAGACTGTCGTGAGCTTCCTTTTGAAAAAGATAGGTGATTAGCAACTTCTGCTTTGATGATATTATCAACTGTTGGGTGACTACTCAATGAAACTAAAGCCGCACTTCCTCTCATTATGCCGTCTTTGTGATGAGTTGAAACAGCACCAAATCCTAATTTTAAATACTCGTCTTTGTCTTTAAATGATTTCGAAGAAAATAAGTCGTAAGCATTGACTTCAGGATGAATTGCTTCATTCCAATAATAAGGACCTTCTTTTAAAGTATTAATCTGTGGTCTCGGATTCCATGGCTTTTGCTTTTGCTTCGTGATGCCGGCATCTGTGTATGGATCAATGAACGAAGGATAAATTGTAAAACCCTTCATGTCAATTTTCACGGCATCTCTAGGCGGAACCTCGACGATTCCAACATTTTGAATAATACCATTTCGCACCACCAACATTCCGATAGGCAATGTCTTATCGGCACTCACCACAATCTTGCATCCTGTTAACACATAGGTTGTGTTTTTAGGGTCATGCATTCCGTTTTCAGGCTCAAACTCTTGTGAAATTGCAGCATTCGCAAATAACAAGATGGCCAAAAAGCCAAAAATTGTTAGGATGCGATTAGAAATGCTGGTCATTTAAGATTAGATTTGTCCAAAAATAAGCAATTATGGCAACTTTATATAAGATTCTTACGGCGTCTCATTCAGGATGGAGATGGATTGTCTTAATCCTACTAGTACTGGCGATTTTCTCGGCTTATAGAGGCTGGAAAAAGAAGGCAGAATTTACACCTATGGATAAAAAAATGGCCATGTTCGCAATGATCGCATTCCACTTGCAATGGACGTTTGGGCTCGTTTTGTACTTCATTAGTCCGAAAGTTCAGTTTGTTGAAGGATTTATGAAGAACAGCATGTTGAGATTTTACGGAATGGAGCATATAGTAGCCATGACAATCGCATTTGTTTTGATTACAATTGGTTATTCAAAATCAAAGAAGGTTGAAGACGGACCTGGAAAATTCAAGAAGATTTTTGTTTTCTACTTAATCGCTTTCATCATCATACTAGCATCAATTCCATGGCCATTTAGAGAAGCTCTTGGCGGCGGATGGATTTAAAATTAATTTGTGGGAGACGGATTTACTTATACTGAAATGATTCCTGAAGACGTAGTTCTTGTAGGAGTAATCACAAGTTCTCAATCAGAAGATGAGGCAAATGAATACTTGGATGAACTAGAGTTTCTAGCTGAAACTTCGGGAGCAATAACCAAAAAAAAATTCACTCAAAAAATCGACAAACCCAATCCTAAGACTTATGTAGGGTCAGGAAAAATTGAGGAAATAAGACTTTACGTTTTAAAGAATAATATTGACTGTGTGATTTTTGATGATGAATTATCACCTTCACAATTAAGAAATATTGAGCGCATTTTTGAGCGCAAAATTTTGGATAGAAATAATTTGATTCTAGACATTTTTGCTAAAAGGGCTCGATCTGCAGATGCAAGAACACAAGTTGAGCTGGCTCAATATCAATACTTACTTCCTAGATTAACAAGACTTTGGACTCACCTTGATAGAACAAAAGGTGGAATTGGAATGAGAGGTCCGGGAGAAACTCAAATTGAGACGGATAGAAGAATCATTACTCAGAAAATATCCCTTTTAAAAGAGAAGCTTAAAAAGATAGATAAACAAAAAGCGGTACAAAGAGGAAATCGCGGTCAACTAGTGAGAGTAGCTCTTGTTGGTTATACGAATGTTGGTAAGTCAACTATCATGAACATGCTGGCAAAGTCAGAAGTGTTTGCCGAGAATAAATTATTCGCCACCTTAGATACTACCGTGAGAAAAGTTGTGATTGAAAATCTTCCTTTTTTGTTATCCGATACAGTTGGGTTCATCAGAAAATTACCTCATCAACTAATTGAATCATTCAAATCTACACTTGATGAAGTTAGAGAAGCAGATATTCTAATTCATGTTTTAGACATTGCTCATCCTAGCTTTGAAGATCATTACAAAGTTGTTAATGAAACAATTGCTGACATTGTAAAAGACGGGAAAGAAAAACCAACCTTAGTAGTTTTCAATAAAGTTGACGCCTATAATCCAAAACCTGAAGACATAGGCTTTCATCCCGAAGGCAAACACTTTGCTCTAGAAGAATTGAAGAAAACTTGGATGTCAAAATTAGGAGACAACAATTGCATTTTCATCTCGGCACAAGAGAAAATCAACATCACTGAACTGAAGTCAAGAATGTATGAAGAAGTAAAAGAGATTTTTCAGGTGAGATATCCTTATCATAACTTCTTATATTGATTCATTTTTAATCCTTCTATTGAGCAAATTACCCTCTTGAAATAAGAACTTGGTCTCAATCTCAATTCTTGCTGAATAATTATAACTATTTTGGATACGTGAAGATTCTTTTAACACAAATTATCATACTACTATCATTTTTCGGTCTTGGACAAGAATTAAGTCCGGCTGACTCCATAAAACAAAAAATTGATCGCTCAGATAACGCTTCTGTTCAAATTGAACTCTTGGTTGAGTTAGGATATTATTATTCGGAAAATGAGATTGACTCACTTTTTGGCTATGCTCATAAATTGATCAATTTGGCGAGGTCAGGAGACCAACCATGTAATGAAGCCATTGGATATCACTATAAAGGAAATTATTTCAGTGCAAAAGGCGAATATGATGATGCATTGTCTTTCTACAAAAAATCAATGACTCTTAGGGAGAGGCATTGCGACATAGAAAAAGTGGCCTCAAGTGCCGCCCAAATAGGCAATGTGAATGCAAGAATTGGCAACTATGACGAAGCATATTTGAGCTATTATCAGGCCATTGGAATTTACGAAGACTTGGGAGATGAAGAAAGTTTAGCTGCACAATATTCAAACCTGGGCTTGGTGGATGTTGACCGTGGCAAGTATCGAGATGCCGAAGAAAGTTTTACTAAAAGTTTGAATTATTTAAAGGGGAGTAAAGACTCTGTTCAATTAGGGCATACCTATAATAATTTCGGTAATCTCTACCAAACTGAAGAGAAGTATGATACTGCAGTCGTTTATTTTCAAAAAGCCCTTCAAATTTATCGGTCTATTAATTACACTAGCGGTTTAGCTCACGGACTAAATAATATAGGTATCATTTATTATTATCAAGGTCAAGAAGACAGCTGTATGAATTATTTCAAGCGGTCTTTGACTATTCGAAAAGAAATTGGAGAAATAGCTTCAATAGCTCAGAGCTATAATAACATTGGGATTCTATATGGTTATCAAGCTAAATATAAGATGGCTGTTATTTATTCAGACTCTTCTCTGGCCTTGGCAAAAGAATCGGGATTAAAAGAGGAAATTCGAGATGCATATTCTAATTTATATGATGTCTATTGGGCGCAAAAAGACTATGAAAATGCCGCCATTAGTATCAAATTCTTCAGTGATTATCAAGATTCGCTCAAATCAGAGCAGAGTGAACGTCTAATCAATGATGCGAAAATCAAATATGAAACCATCAAAACAGACAAAGAACTTCAAGAGAACCAGGCCTTGATTGACCAAAATAATGCAGAACTAAAAAGAAAAGAAATCATCATTTGGGCGGCCTGTATTGGAGGGCTATTACTGATTTCATTGTTATTGGTGGTGTACAACAGAAATAAGTTGACAAAAAGACAGAATAAAGTAATTGAAGATCAAAAATCAGAAGTTGAGCAAAAACAAACTGAAATCATAGACAGTATTAAATACGCTAAACGGATTCAAGACGCCATGCTAAAGTCTGAGGATGAGCAGTCAAAACATTTACCTGAAAACTTCGTGCTTTACATGCCAAAAGACATAGTTAGTGGAGACTTTTATTGGGTACATGAAGATGAGGAAACTCTTTATTTAGCCGTTGGAGATTGCACTGGACATGGGGTTCCAGGTGGCTTCTTAACTATGTTAGGCTCTTCAATGTTAAATGAAATAGTAAGCGGAGAAAAGAAACCAGAACCTGCTTTCATTTTAGATAAGTTAAGATCAAAAATAGTAGCTGAACTTTCTCAAACAGGGAATATTGGCGAAAACCGAGATGGTATGGATTTGTCACTGGTAAAAATGAATCTAAAAACATTTGAGGTTTCTTGGGCAGGAGCAAACAATCCAATTTGGATTATTCCAGGTAACAATAGAGAATTGGCTTTTGTTGATCCGAAATACAAGTACAGGGAGTTGAACGAAATTAAGCCCAACAAACAACCTATCGCCCACCACCACATTATGACTCCTTTCACAAATCATAAGTTCAAATTAGAAAAAGGTGATTTGTTTTATCTATTTTCTGACGGTTATGCTGACCAATTTGGCGGAGAAAAAGGAAAAAAATTCAAGTATAAGTCACTCATGAATTTGATGATTGAAACTAAAGCACAACCTCTCAGCGAAGTCAAAGAAAGGATGAATCAAGTATTTCAAGACTGGAAAGGCGAACTCGAGCAGATTGATGACGTTTGTATTATGGGAGTTCGGGTCTAACGAAACTCCTTAAAGCACCCCATTCTATTCGAGCACCAATTTCTTTGTATCACACCTGATTCTCAGCTCATAAAAACCGCTTTCACATTTTTGAGTTCACTAAATTATACCTAACTTGAGACCCATAAATCAAAGCTACTATTTTGAATTGCCTATTTTCCTTTGTGAATAAATGAATGAGAATCGGCATATAAATCTAATTAAGAAACGAAACTATGAGTGTAACCGCTATTATGACTGATTTCAAATACATTACCATTAATTCAAATGACGACAGAATTCAGACTTTTTTCGATCAGTATTTGAATGACATTGAATTCTTTTTTCCTGATTTTGATATTGAAGAGATTTCATTCGCCGAAATTGAACTTATGATAATTGATGATCAACTATGTGGTATTCTGATTTATCAAGACAAAGGAGAGGAAATGCACATTGAACTCGACTACGTCATCAAAGAATTTAGAAACCTGGGTATTGGTCAATCTTACATTCCTTATTTATTTTATCAGTTTAAAAAAGCAGGGTATAAAGAGGTGTATGCTAAAACTGGAAATGAACGTCACAAATTGTACTTAAACACATTAGGCTTCAATTCTTCAAAAAGTCATCCTGACCTTTTAGAGCAAAAACTCTAATTAAGCTCTCTTCATCTTTTATCTGGTCGATAGAATGCAGCTGCTCATAGAATTTAAAGCATGACAATAGGTCGCTCTTGTTAGATTGTGCTATGCTTAAATTTGAATATAAAACAGTAAACTTCAAGAGCCCAGAATTTGAAGATTTCTATGGAACTTATCAAGATGACATAGAGTCGCTTTTTCCAAATTTTGACTTGGAAGAAACATCACTATCTGATATAGAACTGTTAGAGGTTGACAATAAAATTTGTGGAGTCTACATCACTCAAGGAAAAGGTGAAACATTACATATTGAATTAGATTATGTAATTCAACAATATAGAGATTTAGGCATTGGACAAGAATACCTTCCTATTCAGTTTGAGAAGTATAAAAGAAAGGGATATAAAAATGTTCTCGCAAGCACTGGAAATATAATTCAACAGGATTACTTAGCTTCTTTGGGTTTCCTCAAACCTGAACGAATGGGTGAGCTGCATGAAAGAGTTTTATAACAACTCTTTATTCAAAGGATATTCGTAATAATCCAAAACCAAATTGATAAACAATAAGAGATTAATAATTGAATAAATTCGCAAAATGATGAAAGACATCTTCACAATTGACGTTACTAATGAAGTGTTAGAACGTATTGAAAAGCTCAATTATGAGTCACAGCCTGAATGGGGGAAAATGAATGTTGCGCAAATGCTAGCGCATTGCAATGTGACTTACGATATGGTATTTACTGATCATTACGTAAAGGCAAAAGCTTTTAAAAAGTTTCTTCTATCTTCCTTGGTGAAGAATGCGGTTGTGAACGACAAACCTTATAAAAAGAACATCCGAACAGCACCTCAGTTTCTTATAGTTGACGAGCGTGAATTCGAAACTGAAAAAACTAAATTGGTTGCACACATTAAAAAGGTACAAGACCTTGGACCTGATCATTTTGAAGGAAAAGAATCAAATTCGTTTGGGAACTTAACCGCAAGACAATGGAATAATATGTTTTACAAACACATTGATCATCACCTAAGTCAATTTGGAGTCTAAGCGAAAAAGCGCTCAAACTTTTTTATCGCATCAACTGTTCATTAATTATGAAGCAATTTGTAATTATTGGAGGTTCAAGCGGTATTGGCAAGTCAATTGCCAAAAAATTGAAAAATCAAGGTGAAGTAAGTGCGACTTACTTTCAAAATCAAGAAGATCTTGAAGATGGTGTTAATTGGCAATTCTTTGATGCACTTAACCCAAATTATGATTGGCTCCCCGATCAGATTGATGGATTAGTTTATTGTCCTGGAGCTATAAACCTCAAGCCATTTAAACGTATTGACAGAAAGACTCTTATTGAAGACTTTAATTTACAAGTGGGTGGAGCTTACGAAACTATTCAGAAAGCTTTGCCTGCTCTTAAAAAAAGTGATAATGCCAGTGTTTTGTTATTCTCTACAGTAGCTGTGCAAAATGGTTTTAATTTTCATTCATTAGTGTCAACATCAAAAGGAGCTATTGAAGGATTAACTGCCGCTCTGGCTGCCGAATTGGCTCCCAACATCAGAGTGAATGCTATTGCCCCTTCTCTCACTCAAACCAATCTCAGTTCGAAAATGTTGAATACTGAAATAAAAATGGAACAAAACAATAATCGCCATCCACTAAAAAGAATTGGGCAACCAGAAGATATTGCTAACATGGCCGAACTTTTATTAACCGAAAAAGGAAGTTGGATATCTGGTCAAATAATGAAAGTAGATGGAGGAATGTCCTCCATTAAATCTTAACAATATGAAAAATAGTTTTTCAGAACGTGATTTAGATAGGATAATTGAAATGGCTTGGGAGGACCGAACCCCTTTCGAAGCCATTAAAATACAATTCCAAATAACTGAATCAGAAGTTATAAAAATAATGAGAAGTGAATTGAAGCGCAGCAGTTTTAACCTGTGGCGTAAACGAGTTAATTCAAGAACAAGTCTCAAACATCTGAAAAAAAGAAACGAAAATATTAAGCGATTCAAATCTGGTTTACAGAGACAAATAAGTGGTAACAAAATATCCAAAAGATGAAACTACTTGCCGATTATGGCCAAATATTAAATGCCGTCGGAGACATAAATCCCATTGCCTATGCTAAAAATCGGAATTATTTAGATGGTAATGTCAGCTATCTTTCTCCATACATATCACGAGGAATAATTTCTACTAAACAAATTGCTAGACGCCTCTTTAAGATAGGCTTCAACTTTGAAGAATCTGAGAAATATATGCAAGAGCTTGCTTGGAGAGATTACTGGCAGCTCGTATGGAAAAACAAACTTTCATTAATCAATAAAGACCTCAAGAGAAGTCAAAATCAAGTTGAGAATTTTGAAATCCCCGCGGCCGTTGACCAAGCTAAGACGAGAATAAAAGCCATAGATGATGGCATACTTGAATTATTTAATACCGGCTACATGCACAACCATATGCGAATGTATGTTGCTGCGATATGCTGTAATGTGGGCAAAAGTCATTGGCTTGAGCCAGCAAAGTGGTTGTATTATCATTTGCTAGATGCAGATTGGGGAAGCAATGCGCTCAGTTGGCAATGGGTAGCAGGTTCTAACTCTAATAAGAAGTATTTCGCGAATCAAGAAAACATCAACAAATTCACATACAGCAATCAAAAAGAAACATTCTTAGACAAGCCGTACGAAGATATTAAAGATGCTAATTGCCCTGAAGCCCTGAAAGTGACTCATATACCTCATCTAAAAACTGAACTCCCAGAGAACCTACCCTTGCGTATAAAAAGGAACCAAAACACCCTGATTTACAATTTTTATAACCTGGATCAAAACTGGAGAAAAAATGAAAATGCAAACCGAATTCTTCTTTTAGAACCCAGTCATTTTGAAGATTACCCAATTTGCCAAAGGTCATTAGATTTTATGATTCAATATGCAAAAAAGAATATTTCAGACATTCAAATTTATAGCGGAGACTTTAAAGATTTCAAAAAGCAATATGATATTGATTGTGTCATCAGTAAAGAGCATCCGTTCAACAAACATTTGAACGGAATAATTGACGAGAGAGATTGGATGTTCACTGATCAAACACTTTTTCCATCATTTTTTAAATTCTGGAACCACAATAAAAAGGAATTAAAAAAATGGATGATAAACCAGTAAACATTGTTTGGCTAAAAAAAGACTTGAGACTGCAAGACCATGAAGCATTCATGGCTGCAGAGCAGTGCTCGATTGACTATCTCATTGTCTATTTTTTTGAACCTGATCTAGTCGAAGCACCTGACATTGCTCAAAGGCACTTACGATTTATTTATCATTCTCTTAAAGAAATGAATGCCTTTTTAAACACAAAAAACAGGCACGTTGAAATCATGAATATCAATGCTGTAGAGGGGTTTTCACTGCTGTCAGAACACTACGATATCAAAACAATCTTTTCTCATCAAGAATCTGGAACACAAAGAAGTTGGAATCGTGATAAACAAGTAAAAAAATGGTGTGACTTTAACAATGTACTATGGGAAGAAAAGCAGAGAGATGGAATCGTTAGAGGTATTACAAACCGAGATAATTGGGATAAGCAATGGTATGGCACTATCAACCAGCCAACTTTCAACAATCAATACACAACAAGTAGTTTGAAAAGGGCAAATCTTAATCTAGATAGCACTCCAGCTGATTTTTTTAAAAACTTAGAGAATTACCCAAAACGCTTTCAACCAGCCGGCGAAAAAAGTGCTTGGAAGTACCTCCAATCCTTTACTAATCAGAGAGGATTTAATTATTCAAAACATATTTCTAAACCAACCGAAAGCCGAATATCCTGTGGTCGCATTTCCCCTTACTTAGCTTGGGGAAATATATCTATAAAACAAGCTTTTCACCACATAAAATTGCACCCTAATTATGACAGCAACAAAAGAGCTTTTAATGGCATCTTAACTCGACTGAAGTGGCATTGTCATTTCATTCAAAAATTTGAAGTTGAATGTCGTTATGAAACTGAATGTATTAATAAAGGATATGAGCTTCTAGAAAGACCTCATAATCCAGATTTCATTGCAGCCTGGAAAACAGGGAAAACTGGCTATCCAATGGTTGATGCCTGCATGAGAGCAGTTATAGAAACTGGTTGGATAAATTTTCGAATGAGGGCCATGCTCGTCTCATTTCTTTGCCATCATCTTGATCAAGATTGGAGAGAAGGAGTCTATTTTCTTGCCAGACAATTTTTAGACTACGAGCCCGGTATACATTATCCTCAATTTCAAATGCAAGCAGGCACGACAGGGATTAACACGGTTAGAATTTACAATCCTACAAAACAATCATACGATCATGACCCAAAAGGTGTATTTATAAAAACATGGATTCCTGAACTTCAAAATGTTCCAGACACGCTCATTCATGAGCCACATAAAATGACCCTAATGGAACAAAGCCTTCACGAAGCTGTTCTAAATCAAGACTATCCGAGTCCAATTGTCAACTTACAAGAAAACGGTAAAAAAGCTAGATCTAAAATTTGGGGACACAGAAAAAACGAAGTGGTAAAGCAAGAAAACAAAAGAATTCTTGCCATGCATGTAAGAAAAAACAAAAAAAAGAAGGAGTAAAAAATGCACTTAACTTTTAATGATATTCAATCAAGTGATAGAAAATTTAGAATTAATCTAATCAATTCTATTACAGGTATCAAACCGGCTAACCTTATCGGAACTGTCTCAGAGGATGGTATCAACAACCTTGCAATAATCAGTTCAGTTGTTCACCTCGGTAGCCATCCGCCTTTAATTGGATTTATTATGAGGCCAAAACATCAGGTAAAAAGAGACACCTTTGAAAATATAGTAACCACAGAAAACTTTACAATCAATCAAGTTTCAACCAAAATGATCAAAAGGGCACATTATACTTCGGCTAAATTTGATGAAACAATCTCTGAGTTCGAAGAATGCAACTTCAGCTCAGAATTTTTGGACGGTTTTAGCGCACCATACGTCAAAGAAAGCAAGCTCAAAATTGGGCTGCAGCACCTAGAAAGTATTCCGATAAAAGCGAACAAAACGTTAATGATTGTAGGGCAAGTTGAACACTTATACATTGATGACAATTTTATTGACCCTAAAGGGTACATAAACCTTGAATCAATGAACTCAGCCGGAATTGGAGGTTTAAACAGTTACTACGAGCTCAACAAAGTAGCCGAATACCCTTATGCTCGAATTGGCGAAATTCCAGACTTTAAGCATGAAAAAACAGCATCTTCCATCTAAGGTTTGTCTTAGTTGTAATCGTCCATTTAATTGGAGAAAAAAATGGAAAAAGGATTGGGAATCTGTAAAATATTGTAGCAAGAAATGTCGATCAGTCAAAAAAAAATAGCGCTAATATTTCCGCATCACCTCTTTAAGACAAATCCGTTTGACAAGGAAATAGATACCTACTTCCTTTTTGAAGAAGACCTTTTCTTTAATCAATACCATTTTCACAAACAAAAAATAGCTTTTCATAGAGCCACCTTGAAATCATACGAAGCTTATTTGTCTTCTCACGGAAAAACTATTCATTACATAGAAGCTCAATCTAAACAGAGCAATATAGAACACCTCATTTTACATTTAGCAAACAACAATGTAAGCGAAGTTCACCACTATGAATTAACGGACAATTGGTTGAATAAAAATCTTCTAAAAGGAGTTAGCAAAACGAATATAAAGACAGTTCGATACGCTTCACAACTATTCATTAATAATAAAGAAGATCTTCAAAAATTCTTTCGATTAGACAAAAAGAATTTTCATCAAACCACATTTTATAAACAAGAAAGAAAAAAACTAAACCTACTTTTAGACAAAGATGGAAAACCCGAAGGGGGCTAATGGACGTACGATTCCGAAAACAGAAAAAAGTATCCCAAATCTAAAACTCCTCCGCCCGACCAATTTCCAAATAACAGTCAAATTTGGGCAGAAGCCATTGAATATACGAATAGACATTTCAATAAAAATCCTGGGGAATTGCAGCAAGCGCCCCTATACCCGATCAATTTTGAACAAAGCGAAAAATGGTTTTCTCATTTCTTAGATCAAAAGTTTTATGCATTTGGCGATTATGAAGATGCAATTGTCCAAGATGAAAGTATTCTCCATCATAGTCTTTTATCTCCCCTTTTGAACTGTGGACTACTTCTCCCAGAGAACATAGTTAGAGAGGCAGTGAGTTTTGCTAAAGAAAATGATATACCTCTAAATTCACTTGAAGGTTTTGTTCGGCAAATTATTGGCTGGAGGGAATTCATAAGAGGTATTTATGAATTGAAAGGGGTTGATATGAGAACCAAGAATTTTTGGGGGTTTAAACGAAAAATACCGGCATCTTTTTACAATGGAACGACCGGCATTACACCATTAGACGACAGTATAAAAAAAGCTTTAGAATCAGGCTATTGTCATCATATAGAGCGCCTTATGGTTATCGGAAACTTTATGCTTTTGTGTGAATTTGATCCTGATGAGGTGTATAAATGGTTTATGGAGCTTTTCATAGATGCCTACGACTGGGTTATGGTTCCTAATGTATATGGTATGAGTCAGTTTTCAGATGGTGGATTCTTTGCAACAAAACCTTATATAAGCAGTTCAAACTACATTCTTAAAATGAGTAATTATAAAACGGGTGATTGGCAAGAAATATGGGATGGACTGTTTTGGCGATTCATGCACAAACAAAGATCTTTTTTTGAAAGCAACCCAAGACTTGCTATGCTAGTGAAAAATCTCGATAGAATGTCTGCAGAAAAACTCGAAAACCATCTTTCGATCGCTCAAGACTTTATTTCGGGGCTTGATTCATCTGATTCTTCTTCATCTACTTGATTACTTCTAAATGCTGAAGGAACCAAATCAGGAATTAGTCTAAGAACTAGAGGCATTACTAGTGAACCACCTGGCAACATAAACAAGGTTAAAGCAGGAATAGATTTACCCAAATCTTTAAACTGAGCTTTTACTCTCTTCTTTTCTTCGGCTGTTAAATCTGTTGTGGTTGACTTGGTAATTAAGGCCACCAAATCTTTTGATTGCTTTAACTCAGCTCCTAGTTTATCTTTATTTCGCCCTAAAATTTTCTTCCAACGTTCGGTGGCGCCATTCATAAATTGTTCGGCCTCATTTTTTCCGTTTAAGAAAGGAACTACATCCGCGTTTTTGGAAATAAAGGCTTGTATAGCAATGAACGATTTATCCTGCTCTTCTTCTTCAGCTGTTAGCCTCTTTCCTAATTCTAAAATGAAATCTTCTTCTTCAACAGTCACTATTCTATCACTAGCAATGGTGAGTGTAGCAATCTCCATGACATACCTTTTCAAAAGCCACGACATTTCATAATCAAAATCAATTTCACTTAATGGCTGGTTTTGATCCCAAAAATTCTTCGCTAATTCTCTATAAGGACCTTCGAGTTTAGATGAGGCCATAAATACATCAAATATTGCTTCCTCTTCTTCGGCAATTTCTCCATCTGCATGTGCCGCAACCGAAACTACTTTCATCATGTCTAACATGACTTTGGTTCTTTTACGACTTATTAAATCCCTATTATCTGAATTGATGTATTCATGATAAAGAATCAAATCTTGAAAAATCAAACTGTTGTGTAAGTAGCTCGTCCACAGTTTTGTGGTAAAACTCATTTTAATATCAACCCTCTGACCAATAATTGATTCTAACTTTTGATAAACATCTAAATCCTTAAAATTTAACCAGTTCTTTTTGGCGTGCTCAATTTCTGTGGTCTCATAAAATGCGACAAAATGTTCTAACGAATCTTCAAGAGCTTCAACATCAAACTTTCCTTTATCAACATGATCTACCAGTATCAAACCCTCTAACAATAAAACCTTAAACTTTTCTTGTCCAGTCCATCCCGACACAATATCATCTCCTAAAAAAAGATTAGAAGTTGGGAATCCATACATCATTCCGGTAGGTTGTAAATAACCGTAAATCAACTCTTCTGCTGACATACTACCTGGATACTTGTTCAGGCTTTCAGAATAATCGGCTAGGATAGAAAAGAACTTCTTTATCCACCCATCACTGCTAGGATTCATCATTTAATTTCAATTTTTATCTAAATATAGGATTTTCTAAATTGCGAAAACCCTTGAAATATCGAATATTGGTATAATTTTGGAAGACGTTAAACTGAATGAAATATTTTTTAATCTTCATATTGAACTTTACAGCCGTCACTTCTTTTTCGCAAAGATTGAGAGTGACGAAAATTTGTGACTTAGAAAAGAAGCTGTACGAAACATCAGGACTTGCACTAATTGACAATAAATATCTCATTACTCACAATGATGGCGGCAATAAATCTGAGATCTATGTTCTTAATTTAAGGGGAGAACACCTCAAAACAATAGATATAGACGAAGCTAAAAACTTTGATTGGGAAGACTTGGCTCTTGACGACAAAGGGAAACTTTATATTGGAGATTTTGGAAACAATCTCAATCGAAGAGAGAAATGTCATATCTACATCATCAAAAAGAACTTTGTAAACGACGAGAATCAAAAAGTAAATGCAGATAAAATCACCTTCACATTTGAAGACCAAGAAGCATTCCCACCAAAAAAGGAAAATCTAAACTTTGATGCTGAAGCCTTTGTTTGGATGAACGATAGCTTATATATTTTTACAAAATGCCGAGCAAAACCATTCACAGGTATTTCTAATATTTATGTGGTACCGGCTAAAAAAGGAAAATATAAAGCAAAGAAATTAGGGAGCCTTCAATTCTGCAGTTACAATTGGCAGTGGTGCTCAGTAACTGCGGCAGACTATAACCCGAAGTTGAATGAACTAACTGTTCTTACCTATTCTAAAATGCATGTCTTTTCAGGCTTTGAAGGCCACAAATTTTGGACAGGAAAAAGAAAGAGCTATAGCTTACCAGTCATTAAACAAAGAGAAGCCATCTGTTATAAAGGAAAAAATACTTGGTACATGAGTGACGAGTACCGAAGAGGAATCGGCGGCGGAAATTTATACCTCCTGAAACTCAAATAAGCCGTCTTATTTAATACCTTAGTCTTTCAAATCCAATACGCTCATTATGATGGACCTGAAAAAAATTTTCACATTAACCTTTGTTGTTTTTATTGCGAGCAGTTCGTTCACGCAAAAAGTAGACAAGAAAATTTTGAATTGGTACAATGGCAAAAAATTTGGGATGCACACAGATTTGGCCTACAAAAAGCTGTTGAACGACAAGAAAGCTGAAGAGGTTGTAGTTGCAGTTATTGATTCAGGAGTTGATATTGAACATGAAGATTTACAAGGAAGAATTTGGACCAACCCAAATGAGATTGCCGGTAACGGGATTGATGATGACAATAACGGATACATAGATGATATTCATGGTTGGAATTTTTTAGGAGCGGCTGACGGAGAAAACATCAATGATGTTCAATTAGAGGTCACTAGATTATATGCACGATATCAAAAACAATTTGAAGGCAGATCTGCCAATCAAATTAATGATGATGAACAAGAAGATTACGCCCTTTATAAGAAAGTTAAAAAAGAGGTAGATGAGGTAAGAAAAGAATCTCAAAAAGAATTGGATGGAATTGCTGAATCTTGGGATCTGCTTGAAAAGTCAGATTCTCAGCTCAAAGAAAAAGTAGGTGGAGACTATACCTATAAAGATCTAAAGAAATTAAAAAATGACCCTGAACTTGCGCTTCAAGCTCAAATGATGATTCAATTAGATGGTTTTGGATTGAGTTTTCAAGAATTTGCCGATTACAAAAAGTATTTAGAAGATGATTTGAATTTCACCTACAATATAGATGTCAATCCAAGAGAGATTGTGGGAGATGATCCTTCTGATTTCAATGACAAGGTTTATGGTAACAATGATGTTGAAGGACCTGATGCCGGTCACGGAACTCACTGTGCCGGAATCATAAGTGCTGTGAGAGGTAACAAAATCGGAAATGACGGAGTTGCCGATAATGCAAGAATAATGTCTTTAAGAGCAGTGCCAAATGGAGATGAGCGTGATAAAGACATTGCCTTAGCTGTTAGATATGCAGTTGACAATGGGGCTAAAATTATCAGCATGAGTTTTGGTAAAAGCTATTCACCTTATCAAGAAGAAGTAATTGCCGCATATAAATATGCTGAAGAAAATGATGTGCTATTAGTGCACGCAGCAGGAAACGAAGGAGTTGATGTTGACGTGACTGATAATTATCCATCTCCAAAATATGAATCAATGTCTCACCGTTTTTCAAACTGGATTGAAGTTGGGGCATCCACAAGATACAAGAAGGTGGAGTACAAAAGAGGTTACATGTGGAATGATGGTTTGGCCGCAGATTTCTCAAATTATGGAGATGAAATGGTAGATGTTTACGCACCTGGTTTAGAGATTTACTCAACGGTTCCGCAAAGTGATTATGACGAATATGCGGGCACCTCAATGGCCTGTCCTATGGTGTCAGGATTAGCTGCATTATTAAAAGGCTATTACCCTTCATTGAACATGACTCAGATAAGAGAAATTATAGTTTCATCAGTGCAAGACGTGAGTGAAATGACAACTCCCCTTCCTGGAGATTCTGAGACTATTGTTTCATTTGTTGATTTATGCAACACAGCAGGAATAGTGAACACATACAATGCTGTTTTAATGGCAGAAAAGCTTAAATAAATACTATTGAAAGCTGTCATCTTTGATATGGATGGAGTCTTGATTGACTCTGAACCTCTTTGGAAAATTGCTGAAATTGAAGCCTTTGGGAAAGTTGGAATCGATTTGACCCATACTGACTGTGAAGAGACTGTTGGGTTAAGAATGGATGAAGTCGTGAAACTCTGGTATGATAGAGTCGGTTGGGAAGGTAAAACATTGAAAGAAGTAGAAGATGATGTAATTAACATTGTCATTCGTGAAATCAAAGATCAAGGAGAGGTTAAAGAAGGAGTGCATGAAGCATTGTCTCTTTTACAGTCTCATGGATATAAAATTGGCCTAGCCACATCTTCGGCTATGAGAATTGCCAATACCGTTTTAGAGAAACTAAAAATTGAACATTATTTCAAAGCAGTTTGCTCAGCTGAAAACGAAATTAAAGGCAAACCTCATCCTCAGGTTTTCATCACATGCGCCAAAGCCTTAATTACAGATGAAGCAGATTGTTTGGTGATTGAAGACTCATTTAATGGAGTATTAGCGGCTAAATCTGCACGCATGAAAGTGATCGCAATACCTGAAAAAACCCACAATTATGACAAAAGACTCATAATTGCTGATAAAATTTTAGATTCTCTAAATGGTTTTAAATTAGATGAAGCACTACTTTTGTTTCGATAAACACCTCTTTTTCTAGGATTAAACATTAAAAATGATGTATCTTTAGGGCCGCTAAAATTGATACACATGACAAAGTACTTTCTTTTATTGGTTTGGATGCTCATTTTAATCGCAGCAGAAGGACAAGAACTTAATTCAATTCATAAGGAACAATTAGATTTATATAATGCTCAAAACCAAACAACCGAATGGTATGAGCAAAATGTAAACACCAAGAAATTTTATCATGCACAAGAAAGAACTTCTTGTAATCTTGAAAAAGTGGTTTATGGATGGCACCCTTACTGGGTAGGTTCTGCCTACAATAATTATGATTGGGATTTATTAAGCCACTTATCTTTCTTCTCTTATGAGGTTGATGAAACAAATGGTGAGGCACTTTCAACTCATGGTTGGTCAACTTCAAATGCAGTAGACTCAGCTTTAGCGAACGGAACTAAGGTGACCTTATGTGTGACCTTATTCGGCGGTTCTGATTTAGCCACATTTTTACCAAATGCAACAGCCAAGCAAACCCTTATTGATAACCTTATTCAATTGGTAAGTGATAGAGGAGCACATGGAGTAAACATTGATTTTGAAGGATTACCTTCTTCACAAAAAACAAACTTCGCTAATTTCATGGTTGATTTATCTGACCAAATGCACACAGCAATTCCAGGTTCTGAAGTGAGTACCGTTTTATATGCCGTTGATTGGAATGATGTGTTTGATTTTGATATCATGGCGAATGCTGTAGATCATTTCATTGTAATGGGATACGCATACTACTATCAAGGATCTGGAAACACTGGTCCATGTGATCCCCTTTATCATTATGGGTCAACTTACAACTACACATTATCAAAAACTACTACTTATTACCTTGACAGAGGATGTCCAAAAGACAAATTCGTTTTAGGATTACCTTACTATGGTTACGAATGGGAAACTACGAGTATGACTGTTCCTTCATCTACTGTTGCTAATGGTGTGGCAAGAACTTTTGCGTACGTCAAGAACAATATATCAGGAAACTATTCAGCAGGAAACTACACATGGGATGAAGATTCTTACACTGATATTTTCGCCTTTAATAATGGAGCAAACAAACAATGCTTTGTTGCACTCGAAGATGCCTTTGAGAAAAGATTAGATTTTGTGAATCAATCAGGAATTGCAGGTATCGGAATTTGGGCTTTAGGTTATGACAATGGATACTCAGAACTATGGGACGCATTGAATGATAAATTCACTGACTGTAAAGTTGACCCCTGCTCCGGAACAATTCATGATTTCGGAGGTCCAACTAAAAACTACTATAATGATGAAGACTACACCTGGACTTTATCGCCAGATGGAGCAACTTCAATTGATGTTGATTTCACCATGTTTGATGTAGAATTGAATTATGACACCTTATTCATTTATGATGGGACCTCAACTGCCGACCCTTTAATTGGATCTTATACAGGAACAAACTCACCTGGAACTTTCACGACTTCAACTGGTTCAATTACTTTTTATTGGAAATCGGATGGTGCCACAGTTGCACCTGGCTGGCTGGCAGATTATTCTTGTAGCACAACCACTACTAACCCGCAACCTGATTTTACTCAACCAACTAACACTACTTTTTGCCAAGGAGAACTCATTCAATTCACAAACACATCAACAGCAGCCACCAATTATTATTGGGAATTTGAAAACGGAACTCCTGCGACTTCTACCGATACTGACCCTGAAATCACTTATATGAGTTCAGGAACATATGACGTAACACTTTATGCAATTGATGGCACTGACACGAATACGACAAGCCAACAAATTTCTGTGCAAGTTGCCGCAGCACCTCTATCTAGTTTCACTTCAAACTCTCCTGTGTACATGCCTAATTCAGCCATTTATTTTTCTAATGGTTCAGCAAACTCAAGTGTCTATCAATGGAGTTTCGGTGACGGTAATATTTCTTCAGACGCTAACCCATGGAACAATTATTCATCTGCCGGTACATACACGGTACAGTTAATATCAGCTAATTATATTTGCCCAAATGACACGAGCAGCATGGTGGTTGAAGTGATAAATACGGTTGGGTTATTTGAGAATGAATCACAACAATTCTTAGTTTATCCGAATCCATTTAATAATGAAATCATCATTGATGGATTATTACTTCAAGGTTCAGCAGAAGTTAAAATTTATAGTGCTGAAGGGAAGTTAGTTTATCAAAAATCTAATGTCACAATTGATTCAAACGAACTAACCAACTTAAATTTTCTATCTTCAGGGAATTACATCATTGAAATCCAACAATCTGATTTCATTGAGAAATATAGATTAGTTAGAAATTAATGAAAATTGCACTTCCATTTCTTATCATTATTTGTCTCATTTCTTGCGAAGAACCAATGACATTTGATAAAGACAAAGTAGAAAAAATTGTTTACCGTTTTCAAGATTCTTCTGTGCCCCCACAGTATCATAGATCATATGAAATCACCATCAGTCCAACAAAAATTAATACAGTTGTTGACTCTTATGGAGACGTTTTGGCTCAAGAAGAATTAGAGTGCAGTGCAGAAAGTTTTGCAGCTCTTATTGAGACCTGTAACAACTCTAAATTGGCAATTTGCGAAAATGACGATCCTCCGTGCACAGGACAAACATCTGAAACTTTAGATATTTATCAAGGAGAATTGCACTACGAATCATACTTGAATCAATGTCAAGGAAACGATTACAAATCTTCTTGTGGAGATGTAAAATCAGTAATAAAGAAAATAAAAGGGATGGTGCCGAATTTGTCCAGCCTTTGTGATTAGACCATCTTCAAAAAAGACACTTCTTTTTCAGATAAATGCCTCCAAGTTCCTCTTGGCACATCCTTCTTAGTCAGTCCAGCGAACTTAACCCTGTCAAGTTTCACAACCTCATAACCAAGAGACTCAAACATTCTTCTGATCACTCTGTTTTTGCCAGAATGAATCTCTAATCCTACTTCACGGTTTTTTGAATCAGGAATAAATTCAACCTTGTCAGCTTTTACATACTCACCATCATCTAACTGAACACCAGCCATCAATGCTTCAATATGCTCTTGTCTGATCGGTCTTTCGGCCTCAACATGATAAAGCTTTGCAACTTCATATCTCGGATGAGTTAACCTCTTCGCAAGGTCTCCATCATTTGTGAACAACAAAATTCCTGTAGTATTTCTATCCAATCTTCCAACAGGATAAATTCTTTCTTTACAAGCATTTGCAACCAACTGAAAAGCTGTCTTTCTCCCTTGAGGGTCAGACATTGTTGTGATAAAATTTCTTGGTTTATTCAAAAGCACATATTGCTTTTTCTCTGACTGAATGATTGATCCGTCATATTTTACCTCATCACCTGGCTTAACTTTAAAGCCCATTTCAGTGATAATTTTACCGTTCACTTCTACAATTCCGGTTGTAATCAATACATCCGCTTCTCTTCTAGAACAGATTCCTGCATTGGCAATAAACTTGTTCAACCTCACATCTTCACTAAAACTTGGTAAAGGATCTCCCTTACGTTTTCTGAATTTATCTTGAGGTTTATTATAGTGTTTCTTCCCTTTGTTGGCAAGACGCTTTCCGCTTCCGCTACCCTTATTATCTTTATCTCCTCTACCGGCCATAATTATCTAATTTGCTGCGAAGGTATTGATTCTATTGGTTTAGTAAGCTTAAAACTTCTTCTAAATCTTCTGGGGTGTCAATGTTTGGCGTTTCAATAGTGGTTTCAGCAACTCTCAGCTTATAACCATTATACATCCACCTGAGCTGTTCAAGAGACTCTGATTTCTCAAGCTCACAAGATTCTAACTTGAGTAATTCTTTCAAAGTTGAAAGCCTCCAAGCATAGATACCGATATGCTTATAGTGTGCAGTATTTGAGTTGTTTTTATTGAAAGGTATTGCGTACCTACTAAAATATAAGGCGTCAGAATTGGCATCTAAAACAACCTTTACTCTGTTCGGGTTCTCAATGCTTTCAATGTCATCAATCTTTTTTGCTAAGGTGCCTATTTTAACCTCAGAATCATCAAAAAGGGCAATCACCTTTTCAAGCTGTTGAGGTTTAATTAATGGTTCATCACCTTGAATGTTTATCACTACATCAACGTCTGAATAATGCTTAATTACTTCTCCGCATCTTTCAGTTCCATTCGAATGATTCTCTGATGTCATCAAACTCTTTCCACCAAAACTTTTGACATGATCAAAAATTCTTTGGTCATCTGTTGCTACAACAACTTCAGAAATCATAACTGATTTTGAAGCCTGTTCATAAACCCTTTGAATCATTGATTTTCCAGCAATATCAATTAGCGGTTTACCTGGGAAACGTGTTGAACCAAATCTGGCAGGGATAATTCCAAGAACTTTCATCTTACAAAGCTATAAATCGTGAGAGATTTATTTCCATCTACTTCTTCTTGGCTTTTTACGCCAACCTTTTTTGTTGACATATTTTCTTTTTTGGAATGCACTCTTGTACATTGACATTCCATATCCGAGTGTTAATTCATGGGTCATTCCTCCAAATCGATTTACTTTTCCAAGTCCTAAATCATATGAGTAAATAACTTTGAAATCTTCCCAAAGAATAAGTCCTGCACTTAACACAACCGTGTTGTCAATTCTATATCCACCAGATAACCAAAAACGATTTCTCAATAAAAAATTCATGTCAACAGAAGCTGCCAAGGGAGCCCCTTTCGTAAACTTTATCATGGCAGATGGGTAAAACTGTAATCCATATTCATCTACGATTCTGTATCCTCCAGTTACATAAAAATGCTGATAACTTAAATCTCCAAACATGGTTGATGTGGCATCAACATTATTATTATTAAAGATATAAGGTGCACCTACTCCTGCATGCCAATGCTTTGATCTGAAAAACAACCCACCACCAAAGTTTACTCCAGCTTTTTTAATTGTACCAGATAGACTTGGGTCGCCTCCATCAAAGTAAGAAAGCTCATTGTAATTGGCTGTGTTTTGATTATAGGTTGCTTTCAATCCTAAAGACATTCTAGTCTCTCTTCCTAATTTAATTGAATAACTGTAAGAACCACCAATTTCAATATGTTTGAAAACTGTGATCTTATCGTACAAGAATTGAATGTTAAAATTGTGTGCTCTAAATCCATAATAAGCATCTCCAATGAAAGTTGAAGGCGTTCCTTCAATTCCCATCCATTGATTTCTGTATAATACAGATCCACCTATAGTGTTAGACTCCTCAACGAATGCCGGATTGAACAGCTGATGATTATGCATGTATTGGCTATAGTTCACCCTATTCTGGCTAATCCCAGAAATACTAATTAAAACAGCAATTATGACTAAAACTCTCTTCATCCTATCATCTATTAATTACTATAAATCCTGTGGTCTTCCCTTGATCTTTACCTAAGTCCAAGACATAATAATACGACCCTTCTGGCACGGTACTACCGTACATTACAATTCCTTTATTTGGGGTTCCATCCCACTCATTATTATAACCTGCTTTTTGATAAACAACATCTCCCCAACGGTTCATTACGGTCAATGTATTTTCAGGATATCTTTCAATGTTCAATAGGACGAAGTAATCATTCAATCCATCCCCATTCGGGCTAAATGCATTTGATGGCACTACAGCTAATGGTTGATCTAAGAAATAAGCCTCAATATATTCACATCCCATACTATCAGTCACAGTTATGGTATAATAACCTGAAGCTAAATCAGTGATAAATGGATCCATTTGTCCAGTATCCCAGATATAATCAAACGGAGCTGTTCCACCATTTACAGTGACATCAATAAATCCGTCAGTTCCATTTTCTACGGATATCTGATAGCCATTAGAATATTGGGAAATGTCAGTGGTAAGCGATATAGAATCTGGCTCTATAATTGTGTAAACTTCTGTCACTGAACATCCAGCGCCATCCACAACTTGAAGGGTATAATCTCCAGCTGCAAGTCCGTTTGCCTGATTTCCTCCACCTGAAGGACTCCAGATGTATGAATAAGGGAATGTTCCACCATTTACTGTGACGAATACTGATCCATCAATTTCTCCATAACAACTTATCGGCGTAACTTCTTCTACTATCCATAGAGAGTCTGGCTCAATCACATCAGCATCAATGGTGTCAACACAACCTTGAGAATCTGTAATTATACATTGATAGGTTCCTTCCACTAAGCCAGCAATATCTTCAGTTACCTCTGAAGTTGACCAATCATAAACGAATGGTGGATTACCTGCACTAATGGTTAGGTCTATCATTCCATCAACTTCACCAAAACAGCTAATATTTGTTACAGCAGCAGCTGCATCAGGTTTCACATATACGTTTATCGTGAAGGTACACGTATCTGAGTTTCCGAAATCATCAAGAGCTACAAAAGTCATTAATGTAGGCCCATCCGGGAATGTTGAGCCGCTTGGTAAACCAGTGATTCTTGTTATTGATGCAACATTACAATTGTCAGTGGCGGTTGGTTGTGGATAAACAATGACATTATCACAAGAGAAGGTATCAGCTGGGCATAATATCTCTGGTGCAATTGTGTCTGCTAATGTAACATTGAACGAGCAGAAAGAAACGTTTCCACTTGCATCCTCTCCAAACAGAAGAACAGTTTGGGTAGAATTAAACACTGTACCTGGCGCAGGTGACTGGGTAACGAGAACAGCTTCACAATTTGCTGTGGTATTTGCCAATGCCGTATAGTCTTCTAATACTGAATAACAGGTATCATTCAAATAAGAAATTTGGTCAACAGGACAACCTATAACAGGTGCTATAGTATCCTGAGGTATAATATTAAAGGTACACTCAGAAGTGTTTCCTGATGCATCTGTTGCAATTAACGTCATCACCTGGTTAGCCGTAATTGAAGTTCCAATAGGAGGATTTTGTGTAATTGTCGGAGGAGCGCAATTGTCAAAGGCAGAACCTAATCCTGAATTATCAACTATAATGTACTCGCAATTCACATCAAAGAAAACATCTAAATCAGACGGAGGACAAGTTATTGTAGGTGATATGGTATCACTCAAGAATACGTTAAAGCTACATGTCGAAGAATTTCCTACGCCATCAACAGCTTCCATTGTTACAATGGTATTAACCCCAACATCAGTTCCGGCAGCCGGTATTTGATTAATAATAACTGTTCCGCAATTATCAAATGCAGAGAAACCACCTGTGTAGTCAGGAATCGTGAATTTACAACTTGCAGTCACAAATTCTGTAACATCTGAAGGACATGCAGTAATAACAGGTGGTGAATCATCTACCGGAATTACATCAAAAGTACAGAATGACACATTGCCTGAAGCATCAGTTGAAGTAACTGTCACTGTTTGAGTTGTCGTAATTGCTGATCCCGGTAATGGACTTTGAGCCAACATTGGTGCTCCACAATTATCAGACGTTATTGTAGACAAGGTATAATCAGGTAAGATAAATTGACAATTTGCATCAAATGAAACGTTCTGATCTCCAGGGCATGTAATTGGTGGAGGTGTATCATCTATTGGGTCAACAGTGAATGAACAAGTTGCCGAATTTCCGGCTGCATCCATCACTGTGAATGTTGTTAATTGTGGAGACGTAATAACAAAGCCTGGAGCTGGGAATTGAACATAACTAACAATACCACAATTATCAGTTGGCACTGCCAATCCTGTAAAGTCAATCATAGTATATTGACAAACCCCATCAAGTGAAACAATTTGATCAGTTGGACACGCGATTACAGGATCAATATTATCTTCAGGTATTACATTAAATGTACAAGTGTTTACGTTACCAGAAAGGTCCGTTACAATAATAGAAACAGTAGTTGTAATCGTAATTACAGTACCTGCGGCTGGTGATTGAACAATACTTGCAACCCCACAGTTATCAGCTGCACTTGCCATTCCTGTGTAGTCTAATAATATATGTTCACAATTAGTATCAAAGAATACATTCTGGTTACCAGGACAAGTTACCGTTGGGATTGTGTTATCAACCGGTATGATATCAAACGTACATGTAGAGAAATTTCCAGATCCATCTGTTGCTGTTAGAGTTATTGTTTGGATTCCAGTAATAGCAGTTCCTAAAAGTGGGAATTGAGTCACAACAACTGCTCCACAGTTATCGCCAATAGTAGCTAAGCCAGTGTAATCTTGAAGTATAAATTCACAGTTACTATCAAATGAAACGTTTTGATCTGGTGGACAAACAATCGTTGGTACTTCATTATCAATTACTGTCACATCAAATGAACAAGTTGAAATATTACCTGCGGCATCAGTAACTTCATAGGTAACAGTTGTTACGCCAACAGGGAAGATTGTTCCACTTGCTTGACCAGCAATTAAGACTGTCGTTTGTCCCGGACAATTATCCGAACCAACAGGAGCAACATAGTTCACTAAAGCTCCACATATTCCAGCATCATTATTTACAGTTATATCAGCAGGACAAATAATAGCAGGAAGCTCTGAATCAGTGATAGTAACATCAAATGAACAGATAGTAATATTGCCTGAAGCATCTGTTACTTCATATGTCACTGTGGTCGTTCCAACAGGGAATAATGTTCCTGATGCCTGACCAGCAATCATAAGTGTATTTGGTAAAGGACAATTATCAGCTCCCACTGGAGTGATGTAATTCACAATTGCACCACATTGACCTAAATCATTATTTGTCACAACATCCGGAGGACAAATAATTGTAGGGAATTCTGCATCCGTAATAATTACATCAAACGAACATGTTGTCACATTTCCTGAAGCATCTGTAACTTCAAATGTATTAGTTGTTGTACCGATAGGATATAAAGAACCTGAAGGAAGACCTGCGATTTGAATAGTGATAGAAGATGGGCAATTGTCTGTGCCTACAGGTGCTACATAAGTTACAACTGCACCACAAACACCAATATCATTATTCTGATTAATGTCTCCCGGACAAACAATCACTGGGAATTCATTGTCATTAACCGTTACATCAAATGAACATTGAACACTATTACCTGAAGCGTCAGTCACGTCAAAAGTAACTGTTGTTGTTCCAATTGGGAATAATGATCCTGAAGGCAATCCAGCCGTCAATGTAGTAACAGATAAAGGACAGTTGTCAGAACCAACAGGCGCTACAAAATTGACAATTGCACCACATACTCCAACATCATTTGAAACAACAATGTCAACAGGGCATGTAATTGAAGGAAGTTCATCATCTGTTACTGTAACATTGAATGAGCACTGAGAAGGATTCCCAGCCGCATCCACAACTTCGTACGTAACAACATTAACACCAACTGGGAATACAGATCCTGAAGGTAAACCAGCAATTAATGATGTTACAGGTAAAGGACAATTGTCCACACCAGTTGGAGCAACATAAACAACTGTTGCACCACAAACTCCGACATCATTCGAAACAGTGATATCAGCAGGACAAACTATTGTAGGTAATTCATCATCTGTTACAATTACATCAAACGAACAAGAAACAGTATTTCCGGCAGCATCAACAACTTCGTAAGTCACTGTTGTTGTTCCAACAGGAAATGAAGAACCTGAAGCCAATCCTGCAGTCATTGAAGTGACAGAACCAGGACAATTGTCAACTCCTGATGGTGTCAAATAATTTACAATGGCAGCACAAAATCCGATATCATTCGAAACTGTTATATCGGCAGGACAAACCAATGTCGGATTCTCTGTGTCGTTCACCGTAATGATGATTGAACATTGAGTAGCGTTACCTGATGCATCCACTACTTCATAGGTAACGGTGGTAGCTCCCACAGGGAAGAATGAACCAGGAGGTAAACCAGCAATTAATGTTGTAGTTGGCAGTGGACAATTGTCAATACCTACTGGCGCGGTAAAATTCACTACAGCACCACATACACCTAAATCGTTATTAACAGTGATATCCGCCGGACAAATAATTGATGGGTTCTCAGTATCGTTAACTGTTACATTAAATGAACATTGAGTGGCGTTACCTGATGCATCAACCACTTCATAAGTTACCACTGTTGTACCAACTGGGAATAATGAACCTGGAGCTAAGCCAGCTATTAATGATGTAACAGGTCCAGGGCAATTATCAGTTCCGATTGGAACAACAAAGTTTACAATCGCACCACAGAAACCAACATCATTATTAACAACAATGTTTCCAGGACAATTAATAACAGGAGGCTCAATATCCAAGACCTCTACGTCAAATGAACATTGTGAAGTATTACCAGAACCATCTGTCACCTCATAAGTTACTGTAGTTACGCCAACCGGGAACAATGACCCACTTGCTAATCCACCGACTAATACCGTGCTTGCTCCAATACAATTATCTACTCCGGTTGGAGGCGTATAAACAACTACCGCCCCACATAAACCTGGTATGCTGTTAGCAGTAATATCTGCAGGACACACAATTGTTGGATTTTCATTATCGGTTACGGTAACAATTTGATTACAAGTTCCAATTAAGCCAGCTGCATCAGTAACCGTCCAAGTCACGGTTGTATTTCCTAGAGGGAAAGTAGCAGGTGCATTATTGGTAACTGAAGCAACAGAACAATTATCTGAAGGAGCAGGTACCCCAAGGGCAACACCACTAGCAGTACAAAGACCTGGGTCAGCACTCACCGTTACGGTAGGAGGACAAGAAATAGTTGGATTCTCAGCATCAACCACTGTCACCGTTTGTGTACAAGTCGTTACAAGACCTGCACCATCAATAACAACCCATGTTACAGTCGTATTTCCTAATGGATAAATTGCAGGACCATTATTACTCACCGAAGCAATTGAACAGTTGTCAGAAGTTATCGGTACTCCCAACACTACTCCACTTGCAGTACATAGACCTGCATCAGCATTAACAGTAACTGTTGGAGGACAGGTTATTGTTGGCACTTGTGTGTCTGTAACTGTAACTGTTTGAACGCAAGTTGCAATTAAACCGGCTCCATCCGTCACAGTCCAAGTCACGACCGTTACTCCTAAAGGATAGGTGACAGGTGCATTATTTGTGACAGAGGCTACTGAACAATTATCAGCTGTTGTTGGCACACCCAATGCAACACCACTAGCTGTACATAAACCTAGGTCAGCTACTACATTTACATTCACCGGGCAAGTAATTGTTGGTAATTCATTGTCTGTTACTGTTACAATCTGATTACAAGTTGAAACCAAGCCAGAACCATCTGTCACTGTCCACGTCACAGTTGTATTACCTAATGGGAAAGTAGCAGGAGCATTATTAGTTACAGAAGCCACTGAACAATTATCAGCAGTCGTAGGTGATCCAAGCGCTACACCACTTGCCGTACAAACACCAGCATCTGCATTTACACTTACATCAGCTGGACAAGTAATTGAAGGATTCTCTGTGTCATTAACTGTTACAGTTTGAGTACAAGTTGCAACTAAACCAGCTCCATCAGTTACAATCCAAGTTACTGTCGTATTACCTAATGGGAATATTGCAGGAGCATTGTTGGTTACTGATGCCACAGAACAGTTATCAGTTGTTGTAGGCACTCCCAATGCAACTCCACTTGCAGAACAAAGTCCGGCATCAGATCCCACAATCACTGTTGGTGGACAATTAATTGTTGGTGGCTCAGTGTCATTCACTGTTACAATTTGCACGCAAGTTGCTGTCAATCCAGCTCCATCAGTAACAGTCCAAGTAACATTTGTATTTCCAAGTGGGAACACAGCAGGTGCATCATTGGTAACAGATGCCACAGAACAATTATCAGAAGTTGTTGGAAGACCTAATGCCACTGCGGCAGCAGTACAAACACCTGGGTCAGCACTCACGGTAACATTTGGAGGACACACAATAGTGGGCACCTCTGCATCCGTTACGGTAACTATTTGATTACAAGTTGTCACTAATCCGGCACCGTCTGTTACCGTCCAGGTTACTGTTGTATTTCCCAGTGGATATGAAATTGGAGCATTATTAGTAACAGACGCCACAGAACAATTGTCTCCAGTTGTAGGAACTCCTAATGCAACTCCACTAGCTGTACATAATCCAGCATCAGCATTAACTGCAACATCAACAGGACAAGTAATAGTTGGAGCTTCTGCATCTGTAACAGTGACTATTTGTGTACAAGTAGCAACTAGACCGGCACCATCTGTCACAATCCAAGTTACTGTTGTGTTACCTAGCGGAAATGTTGCAGGTGCATTATTCGTAACTGATGCTACTGAACAATTATCATTTGTTGTTGGTACGCCTAAAGCGACCCCACTCGCAGTACAAAGTCCGGCATCTGAATTAACTGCAACATCAGCAGGGCAAGTAATTGTTGGTGATTCAGTATCGTTCACTGTAACTGTTTGAGTACAAGTCGCCGTCAAACCAGCACCATCTGTTACCGTCCACGTCACGGTTGTATTTCCTAACGGAAAGACTGCTGGAGCATCATTTGTAACAGACGCAATAGAGCAATTATCAGATGTTCCTGGCACTCCAAGTACAACTCCACTAGCAGTACAAACTCCCGCATCAGCACTTACTGTAACTGTACCCGGACAAGTAATTGTTGGTAATTCATTATCAATGACCGTCACTAATTGATCACAAGTAGCTATTAAACCAGCTCCATCTGTCACTGTCCAAGTCACTGCGGTGTTTCCTAACGGGAAGGTTCCTGGAGCATTATTAGTCACAGAAGCAACAGAACAATTGTCACCTGTAACAGGAGCACCCAATGCAACTCCACTAGCAGTACATAATCCGGCATCAGAATTCACAACAACATCAGCTGGGCAAGCTATAGTTGGTAACTCTGCATCAGTAACTGTTACAGTTTGAGTACAAACCGCCACCAACCCTGCTCCATCAGTTACAATCCATGTCACTGTCGTGTTACCTAAAGGAAAGATAGCAGGAGCATTATTTGTAACAGATGCCACTGAACAGTTATCTGAAGTCAAAGGAACTCCTAAAGCAACAGCACTTGCTGTACAAATTCCGGCGTCTGAATTTACTACGACATCTGCAGGACAGGTGATCGTAGGAGACTCTGTATCATTCACAGTAACTGTTTGATTACAAGTAGCTGTTAATCCTGCTCCATCCGTTACTGTCCAAGTAACTGTTGTATTTCCTAAAGGGAAAATTGCCGGCGCATCATTTGTAACTGATGCAACTGAGCAATTATCGCCAGTAACAGGAACTCCCAATACAACCAAACTAGCCGTACAAAGTCCTACATCTGCACTCACTGTTACATTTACAGGACAAGTAATAGTTGGTACTTGATTATCAATAACTGTTACAATTTGATTACAATTGGCTGTATTTCCAGAACCATCAGTTACTGTCCATACAACAGTAGTGTTACCTAATGGAAAGTTTACTGGAGCGTTATTCGTAACAGAAGCTACAGAACAATTATCTCCTGTCACTGGAGCACCTAAAGCAACACCACTTGCAGTACAAATACCTGCATCTGCATTTACAGATACGTCAATTGGGCAAGCAATAGTCGGTAATTCAATATCAGTAACGGTCACAATTTGATCACAAGTTGCAGTCAGTCCTGAACCGTCCGTTACTGTCCAAGTTACTGTTGTATTTCCTAAAGGGAATGTTGCTGGTGCATTGTTTGTAACTGATGCAACCGAACAATTGTCAGCAGTTGTTGGCACTCCTAATGCAACTCCACTCGCCGTACAAATACCTGCATCAGAATTCACTGATACATCTGCAGGACAAGTAATGGTTGGATTCTCTGTATCATTAACCGTAACTATCTGGTTACAAGTTGCAGTAAGTCCTGACCCATCCGTTACTGTCCAAGTAACTGTTGTATTTCCTAACGGGAATATCGCGGGTGCATTATTAGTAACTGAGGCAACTGAACAATTGTCAGCAGTTGTTGGAACTCCCAACGCAACACCACTTGCGGTACAGATCCCGGCGTCAGAACTAACAACAACATCTGCAGGGCAAGTAATTGTTGGTACCTCTGTATCATTCACTGTAATGTTTTGAGTACATGTTGCGGTTAATCCAGCTCCATCTGTTACCGTCCAGGTAACAGTTGTTATTCCAAGTGGGAATATCGCTGGCGCATTATTAGTTACTGAAGCCACCGAACAATTATCTCCTGTAATGGGAACTCCGAGAGCGACTCCACTTGCCGTACATAAACCAGCATCCGCACTCACTGTTACCCCTGATGGACAAGATATCGTTGGTGGTTGATTATCTACAACTGTTACAATTTGATTACAAGTAGCGGTATTTCCTGAACCATCAGTTACCGTCCAAATAACGGTAGTGTTTCCTAGAGGAAATGTGGCTGGTGCGTTATTCGTGACTGATGCTACTAAACAATTATCTCCTGTTACAGGAGCGCCTAGAGCAACTCCACTTGCAGTGCATGATCCAGCACCTGCATTCACAGTCACATCAATTGGACAAGTAATAGTTGGCAATTCATTATCAGTAACAGTCACAATTTGGTTACAGGTAGTGAAATTTCCAGTCCCGTCAACAACTGTCCAAGTCACTGTGGTATTACCTAAAGGAAAAACTGCTGGTGCATTATTTGACACAGATGCCACAGAACAGTTATCTCCTGTTATAGGAACACCTAAACTAACTCCACTTGCTGTACATATTCCGGCATCTGAATTTACACTTACATCAGCAGGACATGCAATGGTTGGATTTTCAGTATCGTTTACTGTCACTGTTTGCGAACAAGTTGCGATATTTCCTGAACCATCAGTTACTGTCCAAGTTACTGTGGTTGCTCCTAATGGAAAAATTGCAGGGGCATTATTTGTGACCGAAGCAACCGAGCAATTATCAGCAGTTGTAGGTGCACCTAAGGCTACACCACTTGCAGTACATAAACCTGCATCCGCCGATACAGTTATATTGGCAGGGCAATTAATCGTTGGAAGTTCATTGTCATTAACTGTCACCGTTTGATTACATGTGGCAGTTAATCCTGAACCATCAGTAACAGTCCATATTACGGTTGTGTTTCCTAGAGGAAAAGTTACAGGAGCATTGTTTGTAACAGAAGCGACAGAACAATTATCAGATGTTGCAGGAACTCCCAAAGCAACCCCACTCGCAGTACAAGTACCTGCACCGGCAAATACTGAAACGTTGGCTGGGCAAACAATTGAAGGTGCCTGATTATCAGTTACCGTTACGATTTGATTACATGTTGTAAAATTACCTGAACCATCTGTTACCGTCCATGTTACGGTTGTGTTTCCTAATGGGAAGGTTGCTGGAGCATTATTTGTAACAGATGCTACTGAACAATTATCTCCTGTTACAGGAACACCTAAAGCTACACCAGCTGCAGTACAAAGACCTGCATCAGCATTTACACTAACATCCGCAGGACAGGCAATTGTAGGATTTTCAGTATCATTTACTATTACCGTTTGCATGCATGTCGCAATATTTCCAGAACCATCAGTGACCGTCCAAGTGACCGTTGTGTTTCCTAATGGGAATATAGCAGGAGCATTATTTGTTACAGATGCTACTGAACAATTGTCAGATGTTGTTGGCGCACCTAATGCAACTCCACTTGCTGTACATAAACCAGCATCTGCTGAAACTGTTACCGCAGAAGGGCACGAAATAGTCGGTAATTGAGTGTCATTAACAGTCACAGTTTGATTACATGTGGCCGTTAATCCGGCTCCGTCCGTTACTGTCCAAGTCACTGTTGTATTTCCTAATGGGAATGTTGCAGGTGCATTATTAGTAACTGAGGCAACCGAACAATTATCGTTTGTTGTTGGTGCACCCAAAGCAACTCCACTTGCTGTACAAGTTCCTGCTCCCGCAACAACTACCACATCAACTGGACAAGTTATTGTTGGTGGAATATTATCTGTTACTGTGACTATTTGATTACATGTTGTTGTGTTACCAGAACCGTCTGTTACGGTCCAAGTCACTGTTGTTGCTCCCAATGGAAATGGTGAAGGTGCATTATTTGTAACTGAAGCTACAGAACAATTATCGCCAGTAACTGGAACACCTAGGGCAACTCCACTCGCAGTACATAATCCGGCATCAACGTTTGCATTTACATTTGCAGGACAAGCAATAGTTGGATTTTCTCCATCTGTTACCGTCACTGTTTGATTACATGTTGCAGTTAACCCCGCACCATCCGTTACTGTCCAAGTCACGGTAGTATTTCCTAATGGAAATAAAGCAGGTGCATTATTCGTAACTGAGGCTACTGAACAATTATCAGAAGTTGTTGGAGCACCTAAAGCAACTCCGCTTGCTGTACATAAACCTGCATCAGCCGAAACTGAAACTGCTCCTGGACATGTGATTGTTGGTGACTCAGTATCATTAACCGTTACTGTTTGATTACAAGTAGCTGTTAATCCTGCTCCATCCGTTACGGTCCAAGTAACTGTCGTATTTCCTAATGGGAATGTTGCCGGAGCATTATTTGTAACTGAAGCTACCGAACAATTATCGTTTGTTGTTGGCGCACCTAAAGCAACTCCACTTGCTGTACAAGTTCCTGCCCCTGAGTTCACCACAACATCCACCGGACAAGTTATTGTTGGAGGAATATTATCTGTTACTGTGACTGTTTGATCACATGTTGCTGTGTTACCAGAACCGTCTGTTACCGTCCAAGTCACTGTTGTATTTCCTAATGGGTAAGAGGCTGGAGCATTATTAGTAACTGAAGCCACAGAACAATTATCGCCAGTAACTGGAACACCTAATGCAACTCCACTTGCTGTACATAATCCGGCGTCAACATTTGCATTTACATTTGCAGGACAAGCAATAGTTGGATCTTCTCCATCTGTTACCGTCACTGTTTGATTACATGTTGCAGTTAACCCCGCACCATCCGTTACTGTCCAAGTCACGGTAGTATTTCCTAATGGAAATAAAGCAGGTGCATTATTCGTAACTGAGGCTACTGAACAATTATCAGAAGTTGTTGGAGCACCTAAAGCAACTACACTTGCTGTACATAAACCTGCATCAGCCGAAACTGAAACTGCACCTGGACAAGTGATTGTTGGCGACTCAGTATCATTAACTGTTACTGTTTGATTACAAGTAGCTGTTAATCCTGCTCCATCTGTTACTGTCCAAGTAACTGTTGTATTTCCTAATGGAAAAGTGGCAGGTGCATTATTTGTAACTGAAGCTACCGAACAATTATCTGAGGTAGCTGGCGATCCCAAAGCAACACCACTGGCAGTACAAGTACCGGCGCCGGCGTTCACAATAACATCCGCAGGGCAAGTAATACTCGGAACTATATTATCTATTACTGTTATAGTTTGATTACAAGTTGCAGTGTTAGTTGACCCATCTGTTACCGTCCAAGTAACAACTGTTGCACCCAAAGGAAATGGTGAAGGCGCATTATTCGTTACAGAAGCTACTGAACAATTATCTCCTGAAACAGGCACGCCTAAAGCAACACCACTTGCAGTACAAAGACCAGCATCAACATTGACACTAAACCCTGCAGGGCAGGCAATTGTTGGAACTTCATTATCTGTTACCGTTACCGTTTGATTACATGTAGCAGTTAATCCTGCTCCATCTGTCACCGTCCAAGTTACTGTTGTGTTTCCTAATGGGAATATAGCTGGTGCATTATTAGTGACTGAGGCCACTGAACAATTATCTCCAGTTACAGGCACGCCCAAAGCAACACCACTAGCGGTACATAAACCGGCATCTGCTGAGACTGAAACTAATCCAGGGCATGAAATTGTTGGTGCCTCTGTATCGTTAACAGTTACTGTTTGATTACAAGTTGCAGTCAATCCAGCACCGTCTGTTACCGTCCAAGTGACAACTGTTGCACCCAAAGGAAAAATTGCCGGTGCATTATTCGTTACAGAAGCCACAGAGCAATTATCGTTTGTAACTGGAACACCTAAAGCCACGCCGCTTGCAGTACATAATCCGGCATCCGAATTGACGACAACATCTATCGGGCAAGCAATTGTGGGAGATTCTGTATCATTAATTGTGACATTGAATGAACAAGAAGTTGTATTCCCTGCGCCATCTACTACTTGATAAGTCACGACTGTTAAGCCTAGCGGAAAAGTTGCACCACTTGCCAATCCTGCAGTCATTGTTGTAACAGGGCCAACACAATTATCTGCACCTACGGGTGCAACATAAGTAACGACTGCAGCACAAGTTCCTGGATCATTTGCTTGAATTATATCTGCAGGACATGTAATTGTTGGAAAAGTAATATCGGGAGCACACTGCGCGAACCCTTTGCCTGCATAGAAAAATGCAAGCAACATCAAGACTGATGTCCTTAGTAGTAGGGTAAGCTTTCTTTTCATAATGAGACTTTCAAAATCTCTGAGCATCCGAATATACTAATAACAGACGAGATAGAAAAACACAAGATGCCTATAAAGGCTAAGAATGTCGGATAATTATCAAAGGGAATTGCTTGATGTTAAAAAGGAGAGAATATTAATCAAGTTTTAACACTGCTAAAAATGCCTCCTGCGGAACCTCTACACTTCCAACTTGGCGCATTCTCTTTTTACCTTTCTTTTGCTTTTCTAGAAGCTTACGCTTTCTTGTGATATCACCACCATAGCACTTGGCTGTCACATCTTTACGCAAAGCTTTAATAGTTTCTCTTGAGATGATTTTCGCTCCAATTGCGGCTTGAATAGGAATCTCAAATTGTTGCCTTGGAATAAGTTCTTTTAGCTTCAAGCAGATTTTTTTACCTAAATCATATGCATTTGATCTATGAACTAAAGCTGATAATGCATCTACTTGATCTGCATTTAAAAGAATATCCAATTTTATCAAATCTGATTTTCTATAGCCAATCGGAAAATAATCAAAAGAGGCATACCCTTTAGAAACAGTTTTCAATTTATCATAAAAGTCAAATACAATCTCACCCATTGGCATTTCAAATGAAAGTTCAACTCTATCTTGAGTCAAATAAACTTGATTGGTCAATTCACCTCTTTTTTCAATACAAAGTGTCATTATAGATCCAACATATTCAGCTTTCGTAATAACCTGCGCTTTGATGTAAGGTTCTTCAACATATTCTATCAATGATGGCTCAGGTAATTCAGAAGGATTATTTACAATTAAAGGATCCCCTCCTCTTCTATAATGCGCTATATAAGACACGTTGGGAACAGTAGTAATTACCGTCATATCGAACTCTCGCTCTAATCTTTCTTGGATAATCTCCATATGAAGCATCCCTAAAAACCCACATCTAAATCCAAAACCTAATGCTGCTGAAGATTCCGGTTCAAATGTTAGTGAAGCGTCATTCAATTGCAACTTCTCCATTGAGTATCTCAACTCTTCATATTCATCAGTATCTACCGGATAAATTCCTGCGAATACCATTGGCTTCACGTCTTCAAATCCTTGAACAATGTTTTGACAAGGGTTAGCAACAGTTGTAATTGTATCACCAACCTTTACTTCGTTTGCTTGCTTAATCCCAGAAATAATGTACCCAACATCACCAGCCGAAACTGACTTTCTCGGTTCCATATCCATTCTCAGAATACCGATTTCATCAGCATTATATTCTTTCTCTGTTGCCACGAACTTTACTCGATCTCCTTTTTTGATCGTACCGTCTAACACTCTGAAGTATGCGATAATCCCCCTAAAAGAATTAAAAACCGAATCAAAAATCATTGCTTGAAGAGGAGCGTCTAATGTTCCTTTTGGAGCAGGAACCCTTTCAATAATTGCCTCTAATATTTTATCCACTCCCAATCCTGTTTTACCACTAGCAGGAATTACATCTGAAGCATCACAACCAATTAATTCTACAATTTGATCAGTTACTGCTTCAGGTTCAGCACCTGGTAAATCCATTTTATTAAGAACAGGAATAATTTCTAAATCATTCTCTAAAGCCAGATATAAATTTGATATGGTTTGTGCTTCAATTCCTTGCGCGGCATCTACAATTAGAAGTGCTCCTTCACAGGCAGCAATTGAGCGTGAAACTTCATATGAAAAATCAACATGACCAGGAGTATCAATTAAGTTAAGTACATACTTAACCCCATCCTGCTCATAATCCATCTGTATGGCATGCGACTTAATCGTAATTCCTCTTTCTCTTTCCAAGTCCATGTCATCCAAGGCTTGGTCTTGCATATCTCTCTCTGAAATTGTATTAGTAACCCTCAATAATCTATCTGCAAGTGTTGACTTACCATGATCAATGTGAGCTATTATACAGAAGTTTCTGATGTTCTCCATGCTGCAAAGATAGAACTTTTTCGAGCCAATTTATCAACTAAACAATTATCTTTGCGTGTTCAAAATTGGGGCAATGAAAGTTATTGATCACATTAAAAAAGCAAAAGGAGAGACTCTCTTTTCTTTTGAAATCTTACCACCTCTTAAAGGGAAAAATATTCAATCAATTTATGATGGGATAGATCCATTAATGGAATATGACCCTAAGTTCATCAACGTGACTTATCACAGAGAGGAATATGTTTACAAAACACATGCTAACGGATTACTTGAAAAAGTATCCATTAGAAAAAGACCAGGAACTGTTGGGATATGTGCAGCAATTATCAATAAATATAATGTTGATACTGTTCCTCATTTAATATGTGGTGGTTTTAGCAAAGACGAAACTGAGAACGCCCTTATTGATTTAACTTTTTTAGGAATTGATAATGTTTTAGTTTTAAGAGGAGATCCGATAAAGACTGAATCAAATTTTACTCCTCACCCTGACGGTCATCAATACGCAAAACAATTGGTAGATCAGGTTGAAGACATGAATAAAGGAAACTATCAATTAGAAGAGGTTTCACTTGACCCAACTGATTTTTGTGTTGGAGTCGCCGGATATCCCGAAAAACATTTTGAAGCAATGAATCTAGGTTCTGACCTTCAGCATCTGAAAGAAAAAGTTGAAGCCGGAGCAGATTATATTGTGACTCAAATGTTTTTTGACAATCAAAAGTATTTTGATTTCGTGGAGAAATGTAGAGCTGCGGGTATAAATTGCCCAATTATTCCGGGGATAAAACCGATAAAAACATTAAAACATATCTCATTTTTACCTAAGTTCTTTCATATTGATTTTCCTGATGAGCTAGCAAACGACTTGATGAAATGCAAAGACAATGCGGCTGTCACTCAATTAGGAATTGAGTGGGGCATACAACAGGCAAAAGAATTAAAGGCTGCGGGAGCTCCGTGTATACATTTTTACACCATGAGTAAATCTGATAGCGTTAGAGCCATTGCCAAAGAAGTATTCTAAAAAAGAGTTTGGCACGGTATTTTCAATACTGTATTTGAATTAGACTAAACCGGGAAACCGGTTGATTCATGGATTTTGGGTAAGCTTCTCGTTTTTAGCGAGGGGCTTTTTTTATTTCTACGCCTACATCCACTATTAATTAGTTGCCTCTGTAAGCAATAGTTTCTAATTAAAAAATGTCAGGATATCGTTTTTGAAAGAATCGGGATTATTCCATAAATCAATGCTAAGCGCAATCTCAAGTTTCTTAAATCTTTGAGAAAGAACATTATATATTGTTGCCAAATCTTTGGATTCATTAACACCTAAAGAAGGGTCTATTAAGAGAATTCGATTCGATTTCTCTTGTATGATAGCGTTAAATGGAGATCCATCTTCAATTCCGACAAATTTTAAATGCATTTCTTCAGGATTCAAAAAAGAAAATTGTTTCGGGAATTGTGCACTTACAGTTTTAACTTGAGACTTTTGCTCACAATATCCAATGAAATCTTTTAGACAATTCACTCCTTGATTTTCTGACACCCCAAAATCTTGGGAAGATACAGAGCTGAAAACAGTCATTTTCTTTCTCGCCCTGCTAAACATAACGTTCAATCTATTTGGCCCTGATTCTTGATTTACCGGACCGAAATTCATTCTAAATTTCCCTTCCGGGTTCTTTCCGTATCCTATTGAAATGATTATCTCATCTCTCTCAATACCTTGAACATTTTCTAAATTTCTTATGAGCAGCAATTCATCCGAAATATTTTTCTTCAAAAGTTTGCTCCTTATCAATTTTTCTTGATCCAACGAAAAGGCAATTACTCCAATTTCTGCTAGGCCCTTTGCTTCTGACAAGTATTCAACTATTGCCTCTGCCTCTCGCTCATTACATCTGTTCTCAAATACGCCGTCTATTTTAATGAAGCTAATCGCCGAACCAGAATTTGCGGCAGGAAAAGTCATCAAGTTATCATCATAAAATCTCCAGTTTGAAAACTGAATTAATTCAGGACTAAGAGAGCGATAATGCCATTTGAACATCTCTTTATTAAAATGTAGCTGAGCTTGATCAAGAAGTGTCAAAGATTCTTTAGCGGTGGAAAAAAACTTAGATGGAGGCATTTGCATGTCGTCACCAACAACTACTACTTGTTTAGCTCTGTAGATTGCAGGAATAGCATCTTCGATAGGAATCTGACTAGACTCGTCAAAAATGACCACATCAAATAGTTCTTTCGTGAGAGGTAATCGTTGAGAAACAGATAGCGGATTCATCACCCACACCTTTTGAAACACCTTCAAATAATCCCAGCATTCATTTGTAAACTGCTTGATAGATAGATGCCTTTGCTTTTTTGCAATCTCATGCATCATAGTTCTTTTCTGAACTTTCAACAATTTCTTTAATTCCTTGTCATTTCCTTTCAACTTGGCAGAAGGGGTAGCCAACAATACTTCTTTCTCCTTAAATGAGAGATTCACCATTTCATTGATTTCATCAATATTTCGTAGTGCAATTTGGCTGCGATTTTGGCTTTCATTATTCAAAGCCGACAATAAATTTTGAGCGTTTATATCATCAAATCTCGACTCGAATTTATTTTGAACAAGAAGTTCATTATACAAGACGTTTGCATTCAATGAAATCAGACTCTGAGAAGGGTTAGACCTGATGAAATCAATTGTACTCTTCTCTGATTTGAAAAACTTTTTCAAATCATGCTGGAAAAGATTGAAGTTCTTCAGGTTTCGATCTAAAAAACTAATCTTTTCTGAGAATGAATTCAAACTTTCTATTTCAACTGAATCAAACGTAAATTTCAATAAATGATTTGCTGACTGAATTTTGGGATGAGCAGCAGCCAACTTCTCTATTAACCCAATCGAATCAGAATGCTCTAGAATTTTCAAATAATCTGTTTGATTCACCTTATCAAGCTTATTCCTCAATTGAAAGACTAAAGCTATTTCGACCTCAGGATTATTAATCTCAAAATTATGTTTGAGTTTCAATTCAATCTCCCTCAACTCACCATGCAAATTCCATTCAGTTCTCAACTCCTCTAGCAGCTGAACCTTGCCTACTGCAGAAATCAACGGGTCGAAACCTTCAAAAGCTTTATCTAATCTTTCTGATCGTCTTTTCAAAATTCCAAATATTCCTTTCGGAGCATGCTGATGCTTTACCAAATCAATCAATTCAGTTATTTCAGATTTCAAAGGTTTATGTTTCCATTTTGAATTAAGCTGTTTTTGACGTGCATACTTAGATTTGGCCAATTCATACTTTTTCGCCCAATTACTGAAACTTTTGTATGCCTTGCTGTCTGAATTTAAAATCTCTAATTGAGATTTGTTTACCATATTCAATATACTGGCCGCTACTGCCATTCTAGTTATCTCTGGAACTGAATCATTGAGCTTGAATTGATTGATTATATCATTAAAATAACCTATCACCTCATTAAATTCTGCAATTCTCTTTTCAAGCACAATTGTGGGTTCATTCTCATGAGCGAGACTCCTATTTAGGCTTAAAAACACTTGCTCGCCAAGAGGTTTTTCTCCAAATATCTGCTGTGCCTTTTTATCAATCTCATGCAGATTTGCATAAGTAGAATTCCATTCAGATAATCGAGGACATGCACCCTCAAAACCAAGATTCTTCTTTTTCAAGCCTGTCATCAAAAGTTGATTCACCAATTCACTTGAGGACAGGCTTTCCTCTTTTTGAATCAAATAGTCCTCTTGATAGAATCTAACTAATGAAGTATCAAAACTTTTCTGATCACTAGTTTCTGACTCCTTGAATCCGCTTAAAGACTCCCAAGAATCTCTAAGCACTTTGTAGAATTGCTTTTTTTCATCCGACTCTGCATTAAAATAGGCCACCGAACTCTTCAAGTTTAATTCATCAAGTTTATCATAGACAACATCCAAGGCTGATCTTTTTTGACTCACGAAAAGGACACGTTTATTCTTGCTCATAAAATGTCCTATCAAATTCACAATAGATTGCGACTTCCCTGTTCCGGGAGGGCCTTGAAGAACCATATCATTAGTCGTAGCAAGCTCCAAAGCCTTTTCTTGACTGGAATCCATTTCAACAATGGGACCAATAGCTTCTGACTGGCTCTCTAACTGTTGAGATCCCATTATATGAAGTATTGATGGCGAGGTATCAGCAGAGATTGAGTCATAATCTTGTGCTAGAGTACTCTTCTTATAATTGAAATTTCCGAGTCGAATTGTCTTAATAATCTGCCACTGTTCGGAGTGATCAAATTCATCAACCAAACCTATCCTAGCAGAATCAGTATCCAATTGTTTAGATATAAGCTCAATCGTAGAGTTTTCATCTTCAATTACAAGAGGTAAATGAATGTCAAAATTTTGCTTTAATGCATGAACTAAAATTGGATTAGAATAGACATAATCATCCGTGGCTTCAACTTCAAACTGAAATTCTAATTTTCGTTTTTTTACAATTTGAACTGTTTCATAAAACAGAGGAGAAATAAAAAATTTCGTTTTAGTCGGATCTTTCCATTTTAGAAAACATTTAACTCTCAAAGCCGTGCTGAGACCGAACTCTTTTTGATAGAAAATTTGTTTCTTATAAATTTTAGCTACTTGATTTTCATCATCCAAAATCGCCAGTTGATTCAGTGAAACATTAATGAAGGGGTTGTTAGCTGAAAGATCAAACAAATTCTGTTTAAACCTTTCAAGTTCAGATTCAATGCTATGTGTATTCTTGGAAATAGCCAAAAAGATTTAGCTAAAAGTAAGGATATCGCAGATATCTGAATCAACCAAGTGAATAGTTTTTATCCCCAATTTTTGAGCTCCTTCAATATGCTGAATTGAATCATCAATAAAAAGAACTTCATTTGCCTTTAAATTATGGTCTTTTAAGACTACATTAAAAGCGCTCGCATTTGGTTTTCTTTGTCCCACCAAATGTGAATAATAGCATTGTTCAAAAATATCTTCAAGTAAATTGAGAGTTCCATATTCTTTTTCAAAGTATTTTTTGAATGATTGATAATGTAATTCATTCGTGTTTGAAAAAAGAAAAGTTGGCAATTTCAAAGCCACTTCCTTTAAGAAATCGATTCTCATTTTAGGTAAGTCTAACAGCATTACATTCCATGCCGAAATCACCTCATTCTCTTTACAGTTTGGAGGCAAAAGAGCAAGCAAGTATTTGATAAATTCATTTGAAGAAATTTGACCCGTTTCATATTTATCAAAAATGGCATCTTGATTCGCTTGAGTGTATAAATTCTCAAAACTATCTTGACCTAATTCTTTGAAGGCATTGATGGTCAAATCATAATCTAAGTTCAGAATCACTCCTCCCAAATCAAAAATTACGGCCTTAACTTCTGAAAGATTAAAAGGTACTTTTGACATATCTCCAAATATACGATTGTTATTTCAGCCAAATTAAAAACATTTATTCTTCAAAAAGTTTATATTTGATTTAAACTACTTGCATATGATTAAGGCGGCGATAATAGATGATGATGCTCTATCAAGAAAAATCCTTCAGAATTTTATTTCGAAATCTGACAAACTTGAATTAGTTGCAGAATACGAAAACCCTGAAGTGGCATTAAGTGAGCTAGACAGTTTAGACTGTGATCTAATTTTTCTTGATATGGAAATGCCAGAAATGACTGGTATTGAATTCATTGCTGCCGTCACCAACATCCCTCAAGTAATTGTTGTTAGTTCAAAAAAAGAATATGCGGCAGACTCATACAACTATGACGTATCTGACTACCTAGTTAAGCCGGTTGACTTTTCAAGATTTGAACAAGCTGTTACTAAGGTTGAAGAAATGATCTCTTCTGTGAAAGGAGATGAAAATGAACAAGATCATCTCTTCATTAAAAAGAATAAAGGATATTCAAGAGTCAGATTTGAAGAGATCGATTTTGTAGAAGCCTTGGCTGACTACGTTCAAATCAATACTAAGAACGAAAGATTTACAGTGTTATCTACAATGAAGGCCATCAATCTACGTCTACCTTCTGCAAAATTTATTCGAATTCATAGATCATATATTGTGTCTTTAGATAAAATAGACAGAATAGATGAGAACCTCGTAGTGCTCGGGGACAAGTCTCTACCAATCAGTAGGTCATACAAAGAAGATTTAATGAAAAATCTCAATCTTCTTTAATCCATTGCACCACCTTTTCATGTTATTTATCGATAATTGTTCATAACTGAACGATTTTAGATTCACGTCCAGACTTTTGTGATTTAGATTTGCCAAAAAAATCATTTAAACAAAAGTTATGTTAAAAGAATTTAAAGCATTTATAATGACCGGCAACGTTATCGATTTAGCGATTGCAGTAATATTAGCAGGCGCAGTAGGTGCCGTAGTAAAAGGATTTGTATCAATGGTTATGATGCCATTAATTGGCCATTTCTCTGGCGGAATGAATTTCGAAGATCTTAAGTACGTATTAAGCGAAGCTGTTACAGATGCTGAAGGAGTGGTTACCGTTCCAGAAAACGCAATCATGTATGGTTCTTGGATAAATACATTAATCAACTTAATAATTGTTGGATTCGTATTATTCATGATTGTTAAAGGATATAACAAGATGAGAAAGAAACAAGAAGAAGCTCCTGCAGCACCACCAGAGCCAACAAAAGAAGAGGTTTTACTGGGAGAAATCAGAGATTTACTAAAAAAATAAATTAAAAATACGATAATTGATAATCATGAGAAAACTCGCATTATTATTAGCAGTTTCACTAACGTCCTCTGTGCTATTTGCACAGGTGACTGAAGGTGAGAAAGCTTTGAAAGACAACAAAATTGATACAATTCAAGGTTGGAAAAAAGGTGGTTCATTCATGTTGAACTTTTCGCAAGTAAGTTTAACTAACTGGAATGCCGGTGGATTAAATTCATTTTCATTAAATGGTGCTGCTAACCTTTACGCAAATTACACCAAAGGAAAAGGTCAATGGGAAAACACATTAGATCTTGGATATGGAATCCTAAGGCAAGGTAGAAAGGATGATGTTTCTTGGTTAAAAACAGATGACAAGATTGATTTATTCTCGAAGTTTGGCCGTAAAGCTTCTAAATCATGGTTCTATTCTGCACTATTCAATTTTAGAACGCAGTCTACACCTGGTTTTAACTACCCTGATCAAACTCCAATCTCAAAATTTATGGCTCCAGGTTATACATTATTGGCAGTAGGGATGGATTATAAACCAAACAAAATCTTTTCAGCTTTTATTGCACCTTTAACAATGAAAAACACATTCGTTTTAGACGATAGTTTGGCTGCAGCAAGATCATTTGGATTGGACCCAAATGAAACTGGGCAAATCAGGACTGAGCTTGGTGGATACGTAAGATTACAATTACACCTTGAAAATGCAGATGCTAAAAGAAAAGCATTTCAGAACATCTCATTTACATCTAAATTGGATTTATTCTCCAATTATTTGTACAACCCTGGCAATATTGATATTAACTGGGAGAACTTACTACAATTGAAAGTTAACCAGTACATCTCAGCATCTATTAGCACACACTTAATCTATGATGATGATATTAACATTCCATTATTTGATGCGAACAATGTTGCAACTGGTGAATCAGGGCCAAGAGTTCAATTCAAAGAAGTTTTAGGAATTGGTTTTGCTTACACATTTAAGGCTAAATAAAATTGCCTATCAATATCTAGAACAACAAACAATCAGAAAAGTAAACACATTTATTTCTAGATTTAATATGAAGACAGCTTTTAGAGGCTGTCTTCTTTTTTTGAAAGACTATTGCTAAAATCTTTGCAATTCTCAATTTAAGAGATAAATTTGCAGCCTTCATTCTTTGCAAAAAGATGATTCTGAGAGACTGTCACTCTCTTAAAACAAAGACGGGCCTATAGCTCAGCTGGTTAGAGCACTTGACTCATAATCAAGGGGTCCCAGGTTCGAGCCCTGGTGGGCCCACAAAGGTGGAGCATTTTGCTTCACCTTTTTTTATTTAATGACATTTGAATCAGCTGAATCTTCAACATGAGATTTAACCGCATTCAAAAAACTGAATTGGCCCCGTGGCGCAACCTCTTATATGAGATTTAGTTGCTCCTCGTGGCAAAACTGGCCCCGTGGCGCAACTGAATAGCGCATCAGATTTCGGCTCTGAGGGTTGGGGGTTTGAATCCCTCCGGGGTCACTTTGTATATATACAAAAGCCCATCTGGAAGGATGGGCTTTTGTACTTTAAATCATTTCATGAAGCACCTAAATCTTTGGAAACTTGATTACGAATGTTGTTCCATCAGTCCTATTTTTAAGAAAAATTTCAGCATTATGTTTCCATAATATTTGTTTGATGACACTCAGACCAATGCCACTTCCTGATTCTCGCGTAGTGTAAAATGGCATAAAAACATTCGCGCGGCTATCCTCCGGGATCCCCACTCCATTGTCAATAAACTTTAGCACAAAATTTCTATTCTGTGAATTGACCTCAATCCTTATCTGCTTATCAGCTATTGGCTTTTCCTCAAATGCATGAATACTATTTAATAACAGATTAGAGAAGACTTGATCCATTTGCCAGCTATCACCTTTGAAGTTTTCGTTTAATGAATCGCCCTCAACAACCACCTCGACATTGTTCTTCTGAAGCTCTTCATTATACAGTACTAATACTCTCTCAATTTCATCCGACCATATTATGTTCTCTAATTTTGGCTCAGGCAAGCGTTGTAAGGTGCGATACCTTTCTGAATAGGTTTGAAGAGATTGGCTGCGTTCTAATACAATATCAAGGGCTTTTTGCATGGATGTTTTCACCTTTTCATTCTCTTCTATCTTATTCAATTGATCCTGAAGTGTGCTGGTTAAAGATATTATTGGAGATATACCATTAAGGATTTCATGTGATATGACTTTACCAAAATTCACCCATGTCTCAAAGTTATTTCCAGAACCTGTATTTCCTACATTGCCCAAAACGATTAGGGTAAAAGGAGAATCAACATGTTTAAACTTCCTCACATGGACATGGATTTCATTACCCAAGTATTCTCTAAAGGTCTGCTGATTTATCAAGAAGTTTGAAGAATTAGTGGCTTGAACTATGCTTTGAGAAATAGCTTGTCCAACCAGATCTAAATCTTCCATTTTCTCAAGCTTAGAGATTTTTAGAAGCTCAAAAGCAGCACTATTTTTTAATACAACATCACCTTGATGGTTGAACAACACAAGGCCGGTAACTATTGAATCAAGTATCAAATCGTTCAGTGCTTTCGCTTGGTGATAAGAATTAGAATGCTGCGCGTGTTGAGTTTTAATCTTTTCCATTTCAGAAAGAAGCTGAGAATACCTGCTTCTGGAGTTTTTTTCTTCAAACGAATTACCATAATCTTCATACTTCAAAGCTTCTAACCAACGCGAAAGATCGCCATTCGTTCTCTGAAGAAAATTGTACATTTCAAGGGTAACTAAGATTATAGTAGTATACAATATAAGCTGAGAGAATATCCATTCTGAATCCAGAAAAATTAGGCCAGAAAGAAAACAGGCCCCTAGCAGGATTGTAACTCTTAGTAGCAATCCCCAACCAAATACATTCACTTTAATCATAATCCGTACTTTTCTAATCTTCTATATAAGGCAGCTCTGGTCAGACCAAGTTCTTTAGATGCCCTAGTCATATTACCTTGATGTATTTGTAGCGCCTCCTCTATTAGTTTTTTCTCCATCCGATCCAAATTGAGATCTAAGTCTGATTCACTAGTCTTATTTTTCACCCTTCTTGGAACAAGATCCGAAGCCTGAATTTTGCTGCCTGTAGACATCAGAACAGCCCTCTCAACTGCGTGCTGAAGCTCTCTAACATTACCGGGCCAATTATACTCCGTAGCTCTTTTCAACACGTCTTGATGAATTTGAATATCAGGCAGTCCATATTTTTCGCCGTACTGGCTCTTGAAAAAATCAATCAATTCAGGAATATCTTCTTTTCGCTCACGCAAAGAGGGTACTTGAATTTCAACCGTATTAATACGATACAGTAAATCCTGCCTGAATTTATTGCCATCCAGAAGTTGATTCACAGACAGATTTGTGGCAGAAATCAACCGAACATCAATTTGCACGGCTTTTGTAGAACCGACCTGAATAACCTCTCTATTCTGAAGTACAGAAAGCATCTTTGCTTGCATAGACAAGGATAAATTTCCTATTTCATCTAAAAACAAGGTCCCTTTATCAGCAAGCGTTATCCTACCCATTTTCTCTTCATTCAAGCCAGTGTATGAACCCTTTTTGGCTCCAAACATTTCAGACTCGAATAACTGCTCGTGAATTGAACCTAAATCTATTTTTATAAATGGAGATTCCTTCCTTAATGATTCCTCATGAATTGCCTGAGCAACCAATTCTTTCCCTGTACCATTTTCTCCTAAGATCAGCACACTTGCATCCGATTCTGCTATCCTTGATATTTTATCTCTTAACAACATCATAGCGTTGGACGACCCAATCATACCCTGATTCCCCCTTGACGGCTGTTCCTCCTTGTAGTATTTGTTTTCAGCTACAAGTGTTGCGACTTTGACCTCACTTTTTTTCAGTTTCAAGGCATTGGAAACCGTTATTAAGAGGCGTTGATTGGACCAGGGTTTCTGAATAAAATCAACAGCACCAAACTTCATACAGTTCACGACCAAATCAATTTCACCATAAGCTGTCATTACTACAATTGGAAGAGCATACCTTTTTCCATGAATATCGGACAAAAGCTCCAGTCCTTCTTTCCCATCCATGGAACCTTTAGAATAGTTCATGTCCATGATGAGAAGATCTGGGTTCTCTTTTTCTATAGAAGGAATAACATGATCAGGATTATCAATTGTGATGACTTTTTTAACGCGGTCTTCAAAAACCAATTCCATTGTTTCAAGTATTCGTTTATCATCATCTAGAATAAGCAGTGTGCTATCAAACGGGTTTTCCATGGTCTAAAGATAGTGAAAAGTGTACGATAATGAACGTATAGTGTACGAATTCGAACTATTAATCGTTCATTATCGATCATGAAAATTTTCTATCTAACTGATTTACAGCACTTGTTGTTTTTTGGCACGGATATTACTTAGCTGATATCAAATAATAATTGAAGAGTGTAAAACAAAAAGCATCCTTTACTAAAACAAAAATTATGAAAAAGTTAATTATGACAAGTTTAATGATGGTAAGCGCGATTGCTTTCTGTCATACCGAAAACAATTCAAGTACATCTAACAATTTAAATGCAACAAAAAATTTCAGCGCTTATCCTGAAGATGCCACTAATAACAATGTTGAAGGGACCGTATTTGTATACTTTGAGGTTGCAAATGGCTTCGCTAATAACATCACTGTTACGCATTCTGTTTCTCCTAGTTTAGATAATGCAGCTGTTGATATGGTTTTAGGTTTTACACCTGAATACCTTGAGAGATTGGAAGATTCTGGTAAAAAACAATACATCCTTCCAGTAGAATTCGACATAAGATAATCCACACAGCCATTTGATCATCTAATCTGAACACACTTTTCAATGGACAAAATAATTGAACAAAGCTGGCTTGCCAAAAAGAAAAATTGGATAATTGCTATTACAATCTTCCTAATCGCATTTCTAATAGTTTTTTTGGTTGCTTCACAGGATCATATACCAGAAATAGATCCAATTACAATAAGAACAGGAACTATTGAACATGGTGATTTTCAAGAAATTGTCATTGCAAATGGTTCAGTTGAACCAAAAGTGACTGTTCTTATTGATGCTCAAGAAGGTGGTACAGTAGATAATATATTAGTTGAGGAAGGTGAATTAGTAAAAGCTGGGCAGGTATTGATACTTTTATCAAATGAAAATTTGGTACTCGAATACATGCAGAGAGAAACTCAAATAGTGGAACAAATTAACAATCTACAAAACACAAGAATAAACCTGCATCAAAACCTTTATTCAACAGAAGATCAATTGGTGGATTATAGTAAGCAATTAGCTATAGCAAAAAAGCAGTATTACATTGATTCTACCTTGGCAAAGTCAAATGGCATATCAAGGAAAGTTTTAGAAGAGTCAAGGATTAATTATGACTTTTTAAAGACCAAGGTGAACACGCTTACAAACAGAAGAAATGACCATAGTAAAAACCATGGAAAACAAATTGAGGGGATTGATAATTCCATTACCTTAATGGAACGTAATCTCGAACTTATTCGAGAAAAGTTGAATGAAATAAGTATCAAGGCTCCAATTTCAGGTCAATTGAACTCCTTCAATATTGAACAAGGCCAAGTCTTACAGCAAAACCAAGCAATTGGAAGAGTTGATGTCCCTAATAAATATTGGATTCGAGCTCTTGTGGATCAACACTATCTTAACCGGCTTAACGAAGGTCAATCTGCCACTATTAGCTACGACGGGGAAACTTATAACTTATTCTTGTCAAAAGTGTTATCAACAGTGGAAAATGGTCAGATCGAGGTTTTCCTTGAATTTGAAAATGACTATCCTAAAGATTTAAGAAGAGGACAGAATTTTCAAGTACATGTTGAGGTAAGCGCCAAAGAAAAAACGTTGAAATTAGCAAAAGGAGCATTTTTTCAATCCAGTGGTGGACAGTTTGTCTACGTAATCTCTGAAGATGGAAAATCTGCCTATAAACAAGAAGTAGAACTGGGTAGACAAAACCCTAAATACTACGAAGTAAAAGCTGGATTATCTGAGGGACAAAAAGTCATAACCTCATCATATGAAAGCTATAAGGAATACAAAGAAATTAGATTAAAAAAAAATAACTAGAACTTATGTTAGAATTAAAAAACTTAACAAAAAAATACAGATCACGAGATATTGAAACCACGGCAATAAACGGAATTGATTTGCTGATTGAAGAAGGTGAATTCGTTTCAATAATGGGAACATCAGGCTGTGGAAAATCTACACTCTTGAATCTTATAGGAATGCTTGATAAGGCTACCTCAGGGAATTACCTATTCAATAATGTTGATATTACTAACTTATCTGAGCAGGAGCGAACCAAACTAAGAAAAGAAAATATTGGATTCGTGTTTCAAAACTTCAATTTAATTGATGAATTATCTGTCTTTGACAATGTTGCCCTTCCACTGTATTACCTAGGAATCCCAAAATCAGAACGAAAAGATCGTGTGATGAGCATTTTAGAGAAAACCGGAATCGCACATAGAGCTAAGCATTATCCTGGTCAACTTTCAGGTGGTCAACAACAAAGGGTTGCAGTTTCAAGAGCTGTTATAGCAGAACCAAAGATGATCTTAGCAGATGAGCCTACAGGAAATCTTGATTCTCATTTTGGTAATGAAGTATTGAATTTGTTAAGCAATCTGAACGAATCTGGACACACCATTATAATGGTAACTCATTCCAAAGATGACGCTAAACATTCAAAACGAATAGTAGAATTGCATGATGGTCAAATCATTGGCGAAACTAAACTAACTCCTAACAAACTTTAATACAGCAATTATGTACAAGAATTATTTCAAGATTATTCTTAGAAATATTGCTAAGAATAAGCTATACTCTTTTGTAAACATTATCGGTCTTGCCGTAGGGATTTCAGCAAGCACGCTGATAGCTCTCTTCGTTATTGATGAACTTTCATATGAAAAGCACAATGAAAATTTAGATCGTATCTATCGCGTCACTACAGTAATGGACTTCAATGGACCAATGGATGTAGCGCTGACGAATATGGCATTAGCCCCTACCCTTAAAAAAGACTACCCTGAAGTTGAGTCCTATGCTCGTTTCTTTGGAGGCAACCGAGAAGTGGAAATAGGTTTTGATAAAACCATTTACAGCGAAACGAACATCTGGTTTACTGATAGCTGTGTTTTTGATGTCTTTACTTATGATTTTGTTACAGGAGATAACAAAACTGCACTGGACAATCCTAATTCAATAGTACTATCTAATAAACTAGCTCAGAAAATTTTTGGTGATTCGGATTGTATAGGAGAATTGTTGAAGATGAACAATATGAATTTGACCGTTACTGGAGTTGTAAATGAACCTCCTAATAATTCTGACATCCCAGTAAACGCTCTAGTTTCAATAAACACACTACCCCCAGGTTTTCACACGGTGTACAACCAGGATTGGTTTAGGGTAGGGTTTTACACTTATTTATTAATGACAGAACCTATTTCTCCAGCATCTTTCAAGCCTAAATTGGATGAAGTAAACAAAACTTATGTAGAGCCTTGGGCTGAGGCAAATGACGCATATGCAAGTCACGATTACTCTTTAACACCACTGTCGGATGTACATTTTGATACAGGACACGACTATGACATGCCCAAAGGGAATAAAACCAATATTTACATGTTCATTATTCTTGCAATATTTCTATTGCTGATTGCGGCCTTTAATTATATCAATTTAACATTAGCACAGCAAAGCAAAAGAAGCAAAGAAGTAGGCATTAGAAAAACTCTAGGTGCGTCTAAAAAATCACTCATTTTTCAGTTTTTATTAGAATCAATGCTCTTTACTTCTATTGCAGTGGTTCTTGGATTGGCGTTAACAGAGTTATTTCTTAGCAGCTTTAACGAATTGAGTGGTAAAGACATTCATTCATTGGATTTGTTTCAGCCCTCAATAATTATTATTGAAGTAATTATTTTGATTCTTTTAGGAGTACTTGCTGGATCCTATCCTTCATTCGTACTTTCTTCTCTTAAACCAGTCAAGGTATTATCTGGAAGTAAATCTAATCAAGGTGGAGTCGGTATTTTTAGAAAAGCACTTATTCTACTTCAATTTGCATTCTCCATTTTTATGATTTCGGCGACCTTTCTAATCGGTGACCAAATGGATCACATTCAAACAATGAATCTTGGGTTTGACCGTGAAAATTTGATTTCAGTCAACCTTCCTTCGGACACAACATCAAGGAAGATTATCGACCCTTGGGTACAAGAATTAGAAAATAACTCAAACATAAAATCCTACTCCAGATCCGAACTACCGACAGGAGGCTCATCAGATCTAATGTTTAGAGTTGAGAAGAATAATGAAATGACCGAGTCAACCATTAAATGCCTTTTCGTTGACGAGCATTTTGTAGATGTGCTGGGACTTGACATAAAAGAAGGAAGAAATTTCTCTCCTGATTTTCAAACGGATCAGCAAACTGCCTTCATTGTAAACGAAACTGCAGTTAAAATCTTTGGTTGGGATGACGAAGCTTTGAACAAAAGAGTTCAATGGGGATTGCTTGAGAATGGTCAAGCAGCAAATGATGGCAAAGTAATAGGCGTTGTAAATGACTTTAATTTCTTAAGCCTCCACAATCCATTAGAACCATTGATTATCTGTTTCAATCCTTCAGGAGGAAGAAACCTTTCTATCAGATTGGCAAGTGGTGATTACCCTAACACACTAGACCAACTGGAAAGTTCTTGGAATGAACTTTTACCTAACTATGCGTTTGAATACAGTTTTTTCGATCAAGATTTAGAGGAAAACTATGAAGATGAGTCGAAAGCGTATAATGTTTTCTCATACTTTTCAATTATCTCTATTGTATTAGCCTGTCTTGGATTGTTCTCTCTTTTGAGCTTTTCAATTCAGTCTAGAGCAAAAGAGATTGGAATAAGAAAGGTACTAGGTGCAAGTATGTTCAACTTGTCATGGATTATTGTCAAAGACTTCTTTATACTACTATGCTTTGCTTTTGTGGCAGCAACACCAATTGCACACATGCTTTGGAGTGATTGGAAGCAGGAATTCGCTTATCAGGCACCACTTCAGCCAATGAGCCTTGTTTTGGCATTCATACTAACAATTCTGTTGGCTTTGATATCAGTAGCATATCACAGTTGGAAGATTTCAAAATCTGACCCTATTACAGCTTTACAAGAAGAATGATTGGCTTTATAAAACATATAGTATTAGCTATCTGTCTCCAGTTATTTCCATTATTAGAGGGTGCATATGCTCAATCAAATGAGCTGCTGACATTGGAAGATTGTCTTGAAAAGACAATTGATAAAAATTCCGATTTCTTGTCCATCCAAAATATGGAAATAATTAGGGAGCAGAATAGAAAAATATTGAAGACCGCTTTGTTTCCCGAGCTATCATTCTCTTCTGACATCAATCAATTTGTACAGAATAGTAAAGTAGTTTTTACAGATAACATTCTACCCGTAAGTGAGATTACTGGAGCTCGAACTTCTGGGATGACAGCTTCGGTGAATACAGGATTGAACTTAGTCGACTGGGGGCAAACTGTAGTTCAGCTTAAAGCACAAAATTACTCTTATCAAGCTCAAAACATAAAGGATAATCAAAGTAAAAATGAGATAATTTTGATGGTTTGTAAAACCTATTTCGACTGTTTGATAAGCCAAGAAATAGGAAGAGTAGTCTATGAAAAAATTGAAAACTCTCAGCAAATCATGAGTCTTGCTGCTCTTAAAGTTGAAATTGGAGCATCAGATAGTCTAGAGTACTATCAAGCCCTTATTAATTACGAGCAGGATGTCAACTCAGGTATTTTGGTTAATTCTATGCTAGTTGAGTCTAAAAACAATCTTAAAATTTTGGTAGGCTTGGGGTTTACTAATGAATTCAATTTGGACAATAGCCTACTAAACATCAATGATTTGAAGTTGAATTCAAGTAGTGTTTGGGACCCTGAGACAACGCTCCAACTTATTTCTTTAGAAAATGATTTATTAGAAATCCAAAAATTGGAAAAAGCCAATAGGTGGGATATTTTACCCGACATTTCTTTGTTTGCTGGTTATGGATTCTCGAATCAAACTTTTCAAAATGGCATAGTACAACAAAATACAGCTCTTGGTTTTTCTTATGGTTTATCTGTGAACTATAGATTTGGAAGCGTTAAAAACACAATTCATCAGAACAATGTTCTCAAGATTCAAGAGTCGAATAAAATTCTACAAATCAATAATCAAAAAAACGTCGAGCAAAACGAATTTAACTCTTTGCAATTGAGAATCGAACAGTTAAGTCTATTAACAAAGAGCAGTCAAACTGTGATGATTATGACGCAACGCACATTGAAGAATTCAATGCTGAATTATGAATTAGGATCTATGACACTCACAGATCTTCGATTTACACAAGATCAATACTTGAATTCAAAGATAGAATTGAATCGTGTGTTAGCTGACTATTTTATATGTCATCTCGAACTCTATGCACAAACAAATAATTTGGAAGAATGGATACTTCAAATCTTATAGCATACAATTAAAAGAAAATAATTTAAACCAACTTAAAGTTATGAAGAAATGGGCGGTCCTTCTGTTACTTGTTTGGGGCACTATTGTCAATGCAGAAACTCAACCTTACCAAATACATGAACTATTCTTTGGTAGTAACCTTATCGTTCATGTCAAAATCACAAATCACACTGATAACAATTACACTATTCGAATCCAAGAAATCTTTAGAGATTATGAAATAGGAATAGAAAAAGGTGAATTTATAAAACTAAAAAAGGACTTTCATGTGATAACCTCAACAGAGAAAGTCAGCAGCAAAACAATTGCTGATAGGAAAAGCGGCTTGGCTTTTTTAATGAAAACAGAATCGGGCTGGCACATGCGCGAGTTTTATGTTGACCAAAGTGAAAATAATCTAATTCGGATGCACATTAATGGCTGTGAAATAAAAGGAACTAAATCCAACATCAAGTATCAGGTATCGGAGTATTTTCACGAATTTGAACTAGATGAACACAAGGAGTTGAAGGGCAAACACACTGCTAAGCAAGTCAACAAGATTGATTTATCTCAACTTGCCTTGCTTCAGTATACTAGGCTTTATCGTTTTCAAATCGATAAGTCAATTTATAAAAAATTGAATTGCCACCATACTGTTGAACCTGAATAACAACCATCCCAATATGGTTGAGCAGCACTACGAACCCGAGGTGTTTACTGTCCGAAAATGAACAATACCTGTCCTTTATCGGACACCTAATCAAACTAATAGGCGCTACTTTACGCTGACTACCAACCACTTGACTATATGGCATGAATTTTAATGTGCTAATAACCAACCTGAATGTCAAGTTGAAACTATAGCTTAATAATCAAATGAAATATCAACAAAAAATAAAATTTCTTTTATCCCTAGTATCTATCCTTGTCTCAACTATATCAATTGCACAAGATGAAAGCCAAACAGATCGTTCTAAACTTGCCATTAAGGCAGGTTACTTTGGTGAATTTGTTATGCATCCAGGATTTTATAGTGGTATTGATTATAATCTTCTGGATAAGTCGTGGTTAGATTTACATTGGGACACTGATCTTGGTGCATATTTCCATAAATGGAACAACAATTCTGTTTTCGTACAATCTTCGTTTGGAGCTCGCTTCTGCACATCATTTTCAATGTATACAGACCTTCAAATAGGAATAGGATATATGTTATCCACCCCTAGTGGTGAATTATATCAGGTAGATAAAGATGGTAATTTAACTGAAAAAGGAAAACCAGTTACATCACACGCTAAACCAACCGTCTCATTGCTTTTTGGATGGGATGGAAATAGAAAAAAAGATATCCCCCTGACTATAGGTTTTGGATTGGAAGCATATTGGCAAATGGGATACAACCATATTGCATTACCTCATGCCGCACTTAAGGCAGGTATAACGTATCAACTTAAAACAAAGAAATCATGAGACGACTATCATTTATTATTTTAATCGGCTTTATGGTTGTTTCATGTAAGAAGGAAGCAACTTTCGTTGAGGATCATTTTTTTGTTGCTAATGACGGCTCAAGTATGCCTGTTTATGTAAGAGGAAATCTTGACTCTGATGTGATCATACTATTTTTACATGGAGGGCCAGGCGGAAATGCATCTCAGGCATCCTTCCTTCCAGCTTTTCAAGATCTTGAAAACTCGTATGCCTTGGCTTATTGGGATCAGCGAGCGTCCGGTTTATCTCAAGGAAACCCTGATGAATCAACTTTCACAGTTGAACAATTCGTAGAAGATACAGACTATGTAATACAAGCATTGAACAAAAAATTCCCGAATAAGAAAATATTCATGTTTGGACATAGTTGGGGTGGAGCTTTAGGAAGCGCCTATTTATCCACAGGAAATTACCAAGAGAAAATTCAAGGATTCATTTGTATGAATAGCGGACACAACCTTGAAGAAGGGTTACCACTGTCAGTTGATTGGGTTGAAAGCTATGCCAACGAACAACTTGCTTTGGATCCAAATGATTATTGGACAGAAGTCAGTACTTGGTGTGCTACCAATCCAGACATGACAGTAGCTGATAATTATTTTAAGTATGTGAGTTATTTACGGGAAACAGATGCATACCGTCACGAAAATCAAGAAGTGAATACTGGAGAAATTGGAGCAGGAGATATATTGAATTCACGTATGAGTTTGGCAGCACTAATCAATGGTCAATATTTAGGCCAACATTTCAATATTTTGAAGCTGAACTTATCTGATGATATGGAGAATATTACAATTCCTTCCCTAGTCCTTTGGGGGATAAATGACGGCGTAAATGTCCTTGAAATGGGGCATGATGCTTACAATTCACTCGGCACAGACCTAGCACAAAAAGAGCTAGTTTTGCTTAACAATAGCGCTCATGAAGGGTACCTGGAGGAACCTGAGCATTTCTTATCCTCTATTAGAAGCTTTGTAGAAGATTATAAGTAATGAACATCAAAGACTACATTTTGAAAGCTTTTATAACAACAATATTTCTTTACCTCGGCGTATTATTTATCACCAATGGATGCTCAAAAGATTGGACAGAAGCAATTCGTTCTGGCAATACTCACCAAGAGCAATTCAGGCAAGATGTTGACATAGAAATAAAAAATGGGCTCATTTTTTTACCAGTATCAATTCAGGGCCAAACCTATCGCTTTTTATTTGATACAGGAGCACCTTTAAGCATATCACAAAAGATTCAAAATGCACTTGAATATGAAGTGGTCAGTAAAGGGAACATAATTGATAGTGACCACAATAATCAAGAAGTAAAATGGGTCCAGGTAGACTCCATTCTGATTGGGGATATTTCCTTTCAAAAACAAGTTGCATTTATTGGTGATTTTGAAGCTAACCCTTTACTGAGCTGTCTTGAAATAGATGGGATAATTGGTTCAAACTTAATCAGACATTGTAATTGGAGAATTGACCAGAATAACAAGTCTACCTCTCTTTTCAAAGGGATAGAGTCTCTTGATCATAATGAAGGAATCACTATCCCTTTCAAAACAGATCATCAATACAATATGTTTGTAGATATCAATATCGGACAAGCCAGTTTAAAAAATGTCTTAGTAGACTTTGGTTCTAATGGCTCGATAGCTCTTAATCACGAGATTTTCACTTTACTCCAAGAAAGAGAAATATTAGATAGTGGATTTCATGAAAATGGGTCTATTCAAAGTGGTATTGTGGGTGAAAAAGCTGTTCTTAAACGAAGTTTTGTTTATTCAGACTCTGTGCGTATCGGTAATATTACTCTACAAGATGTTTTGTTGCGCACAGGCAAGACTGTTTCTATTGGGACCAAATTCTTGTCCCAGTTTATTGTGACGATCAACTGGGACAACAGGACACTTCATTTAGCCAAGGATGATAGTCATCCATCCCTATTATGCTTTCCGGGTTTTAGATTAGGCTACTCCAATGACTTAGGCATGTATGTCCAATCAATCGTGTTGAAATCCAATGCATACAATGAAGGTGTCAGACCAAATATGAGAGTAATCAAATTAGACGGCTTGGATTTTGAAAATGGAAATAATTTCTGCGATTATGTTGACCATAAGCTTAGCTTACGAATACTTATGGAACTATCTGACTCAATTGGATCCAGAAAAATTTATCAGTTTAAACAAACAGCTAGATAAATTTTAATAACTGAAAATATACTATAACATGAAATCAAATAATAAACTTACCCCTTACCTTCGAAATATCCTTTGGGCGACACCGCTGTATTTTTTGAGTCCAATCCCTTTCTTCCTTCTTGCATATGCCTTAGACATCAACATTGACTCAAGTTCAGTTTTACTAGGTGCTTTGGGATGGTGGATAGCATTGCTTTTAAGGGCTCCTGTAATTCTCTTTGTTAAGTCGAAAAATTTTGAAGCTGAAAAATCTAACAAATTGGTAGTGGGATTTTCTGGACCAACTGAAGAAATTACTCGCTTAGTTCTGCTTTTGTTGATTGGACTTAACTTTTCTACTGCGTACTCAGTAGGTCTCGGGTGGGCAATGATTGAAGTTATTTACGGCCTTATACAAATAATAGGACTAGGGGTTCTTGATCAAAAAACAGATGAGAAAGCAGTAGAAGCTAAACAGCTCATGAAACAACTGGGAATGGATAAGACCTTGGCTCCCTCCACTCCTTTTTGGGGGGCATTAGAAAGACTGACGGCAGCTGCTCTTCATATTGGATTTAGTCTCCTATTAGTATTCAGCTCTTATACCGTTATTATAGCAATTCCTCTACACAGTTTTATTAATTTTCTAGTGGTAAAAATGAATAAAACCTCAATTCGTAGATCTCAACTTACTTTTTTAGTCATAGGGAGTGTAATTTTATTAGCTGGAATTATTTTAAGGTAATCCTCCTTCTGTTTTAGGTTATACTTCTATGCAGATTCTATGCAAAAGTGCTCCTAACAAGGAACATCTATTTTCAGCATATCAGAAATATCCTCAAGCAAAAAGTTTGAACTCTCCCCGCTTGAGGTCACCAAAAAGCTCTTCGAATGAAGGACTTTTTTACTGTTTTGACAAAATCTTATTCTCTCTATTGATAATGTAAGGATTTTTGACCTATTCTTGAAGACCTAAACAGCTAAAAAACAGCAAACAACCAATAAAACAAGAACTAAGACTGCATCAATATAGCGCTCCAAAAGTGTTAAAAATAAAACAATTTGTTAAGCTTTTTAATGCCGGAATCGCTTTGTTTTTATAATTTTTTTCAAACTTATTTCTTAGTTCCATTTAAACCAATATTGCCAGTTTTAATCGACAAACCATTTATTTTTAAAGACGAAATCTAGTTACTAACAGTTTCGAAAAACATTGTTAATAAACTTTTTTTCACAACTAACAAAAGCTAGCCAACCCTGTTAAATAATGAACGTCTGACTCAGTACATATACGTATATTGATGTTCTTATGAAAAAAATTCTACTTGCGGTGGTCACTTTGAGCTGTGTATTTTCGTACGCTCAAAACTCTGACAGCCAATCGAAAATACTTGATATTCTTGGTCAAGAAAGATTTGACAACATTCAGAATTCTAATCCAGCTCGAATAGTTTATTTGGAAGCTAGGTTAGAAGAGGGTTATAAAATCATAAACAATGAAGGTGGAAAATTCGATCAAGTTGAAAAGCTTGACATGATTCCTTTTAGGATTGATGTTGGTGATAGCAAGGATACGCTTGGGACTTGTAAGGATGGAACAGGTAAATCATATGATTCAGCTCAGGAATTCCTTCAAAAAGAAAACTCCGGCACTCTTAATATCCTCAAATACAAACTCAAGTATGACCGTGAAAAAGTTGTTTACTACCAATTAGGAAGCACTGGTAAAGTCTTAATGATTTTCCCTGTTAATCATATCAACAAAGTAGTTGCTCAAAAATAATAATCCTAAAGACTCAATTTAGATGAAAAAATTAATTGCTTTAACTCTTGCTGTTCTGTCTATTGGATTTTCTGCTGAAGCGCAGAATTATACAATGTCCACGACAACTGTAAATACATGTTCTGGAAATTTTTATGATCCAGGAGGAAATACTGGTGGTAACCATGATTATGGGAACAATGATTTGTTCACCATGACATTTTGTTCCGATCAGGCTGGAGATGAATTACAGTTCATTTTCACACTGTGGGATTTGGAAACCTGTTGTGATTTCCTAACAATATATGATGGTCCAACAACAGCTTCTCCGCAAATTTATAATGGAGATGGTGGTGACCCTAGTCCAGGTACAATTCAATCTACTAATGGTTGTTTGACTTTCGTTTGGGATTCTGATGGGTCTATAACTGGTTCTGGCTGGGCGGCATCTATTTCATGCTTCACACCAGCACCTCCTACTTGTAATGATGGAATTCAAAATCAAGGAGAAGTTGGGGTTGATTGCGGAGGACCTTGTCCTGCATGTACAGATTTCACAATAGATATGGGTGGAACTGTGAATACATGTGGAGGAACATTTTACGATCCAGGAGGAGCGGCAGGAAATTATGGAGCAAACGATTTATACACAATGACGTTTTGTTCAGATCAAGCTGGAGACGAAATCGTTTTCAATTTTACACTATGGGATCTTGAAACGTGCTGTGATTTCTTAACTATTTATGACGGACCAACAACTGCTTCACCTCAAATCTACACTGGGGATGGAGCTGACCCAAGTCCTGGTACGATTTCTTCTTCTAATGGATGCCTGACATTTCAATGGGATTCAGATGGGTCTGTACAAGACGTGGGTTGGATTGCAGATATTTCATGTATAACTCCGTCTTGTTTTGATGGAATTCAAAACCAAGGTGAGGCCGCAATAGATTGCGGTGGGCCTTGTCCTGCTTGTAATGATGCTTACATTAATATGGGGGGAACCGTGAACATGTGTTCAGGCAATTTCTACGATTCTGGGGGAAATGGTGGTGCTTATGGAGCAAATGAATTATTTGAAATTACAATTTGTCCAGATGTTCCAGGAAACCTCGTTTCGCTTGACTTCTCTCAATTTGATGTTGAAGGAGCTTGGGATGGATTTTGTATTTATGACGGAACTTCAACTGCGGCACCTTCATTAGGATGTTATGATAATGACGTACCTCTTTCAGGGGTAGTCCAAGCTACAAACCCGGATGGCTGTTTGACAATTTGGTTTGATTCTGATGGGTTCAATACTAATCAAGGTTGGGTGGCTGCAATTTCATGTGTCCCTCCTTGCCAAACAATTATTCCAAACCCGACAATTACACCTGCTCCAGCATTAGATGGAATTATTTACGGATGTCAGGGTGTCGCGGTAACACTGAACGGTTCTGGAACTTATCCAGAGAACGGTAATGGATATACTCAATCTGATGCTCTTTCAACTTATGAGTGGACACTAGGTGACGGGACCACTTTGAATGGACAAAATGTAAATTACACATATAATGACGAAGGAGCATACATGATTCAGTTAGAAATAACCGATAGTATGGGTTGTTCAAATACTCTTGATTTAGATCAATTAGTTTACGTTTCAACGACTCCAATTTTTGCTGGAACCGTAGGTGCACCTGACCCAATTTGTATTGGGGAACAAGCTACAATGACTGGTGTTGTGACACCTGTTGAATTCGAAAAGATCTGTACACCTCCAGTTTTCCCACCATTAGCCTTGCCTGACGGATCAGGAGTTTCTTATGAAACCTCTGTAAATATGGATTGCTTTGGAGTAGGTCAAACCTTAGATGATGTAGTTGACTTATTGGATATCTGTGTCAACATGGAGCACTCATACATGGGGGATCTTGACATTGTAATTGAATGTCCTTCAGGTCAACAAATCACCTTGGTGGATTACCCAAATGGTGGTGGCGGTACTTTTTTAGGAGTGCCTATCGATAATGATGCGACTCCTGCAATACAAGGTACCGGTTTTGACTATTGTTGGTCACCAACTTCAAATGCTGGAACTTGGGCCAATAATACAGGTGGAACACTTCCTGCGGGAACTTATGAATCAGAAGACCCTTGGGCTGGTCTATTAGGTTGTGTTTTAAACGGAGATTGGACACTTATTATTACGGATAATCTTGGATCGGATAATGGATTTATTTTCAATTGGGGAATCAATTTTGATCCGAACATTCAACCTCCACCTGTTACCTTTACTCCAACTATTGTAAGTGAATCATGGCAAGCTGATCCAACAATTGTTTCAGGTACCAATCCAATAGTCGTTGAACCGACTGCAGCAGGTCCTGCATGTTACACTTTTGAAGTAACTGATGACTTTGGTTGTGATTACGACACTACTGTATGTATTACTGTGAATGTATCTCCGGTTATAGACCCTGTAGCTGATGTTGTTGAATGCGATTCTTACACTCTGCCAGCAATATCAGGAACAGATCTTACAGGGAATGAAGCTTACTTTACCGGCAGTGGTGGATCAGGAACGCAATACAACCCTGGTGATGTTATTACTTCGAACGTTACTCTTTTCATTCATGACTCGCAAGTTGCAGCTCCATTTTGTGATGACGAAGAGTCATTTCAAATCACAATTAATGTGACACCATTTGCTGGTGCTGATGTTGCTACTACTGTTTGTAATACTGATGCAACTTTCCAATTGAATGGACTGCTTGTAGGAGAAGATGCGGGTGGAACATGGGTTGTTACAGGTGGTGCCCCTGGCGCTAACTTTAACACTGGTACATCTCACTTGAATCCAACAGGGTTGTCAGGAGTATTCACCTTTACTTATACTGTTACGGGTGACGCACCTTGTCCTGATGACGTGGCAACGGTGACAGTTACTATTAACGACCAATTAACAGCTGGGGCAGATGGTTCAGCAAGTCTTTGTAATTCTGCTGGAACTACGCTTGATTTAAATACTTTGCTTAACGGAGAAGATCCTGGTGGAGTTTGGGCTGAGACTACAGCCTCAGGTCAATTCAATACAGGAACAGGAGTATTTGATGCCTCAGGTTTAGCCGCAAACAACTATACTTTTACATATACTGTTACTCCTGGAGCTCCTTGTTTACCAGATGTTGCCAATTTTACTGTTTCTGTGGCTGCCGAAATGACGGCTGGCACTGATGTCACCGAAGATTGGTGTGACTCTGATGCTACAACTCAACTTCAAGGTGTACTGACGGGTGAATCACCAGGTGGAACTTGGACTGTGGCTTCTGGAGCACCTGGAGGGAATTTTAATGCGGGAACTTCTCATTTGAACCCAACAGGTCTTAATGGTACTTACTCTTTCAATTACACTGTAAACCCTGCCGCACCTTGTCCTTCTGATGTCTCAACAGTAACTATTAACATAGATGGTCAAGACCCTGTTTTAAATTGTCCTGGAAATTTAACTGCCCTTTGTGATATAACAGAACAACCCGCATATGCAGATCTAGCTGCCTTCACAACTGCTGGAGGAACAGCTACAGATGAAACAGCATTGAATGCCGTGTCTTTTACATTATTAAGTGAAGTTTCTGATAATAATTCATGTCCTGAAGTTGTAACAAGAACTTATCAAATAGAGGATGATTGTGGTCATACAACTACTTGTACTCAAACTATTACGATAGATGACAATGTCAATCCAACAGGAACGGCGCCAGCAAATATAAACGTAGAGTGTGCCGCAGACGTGCCTGCAGACAATGCTGCGTTAATCATAGACGAAGCTGATAACTGTGGAATCCAATCGGTAGTTCACTTATCAGATGTATCAGACAATGGATCTTGTCCAGAGATTATCACAAGAACATATAGGATAACAGATAATTGCAATAATTTTATTGATGTAATTCAATTAATTACGATTGAAGATGTTACTGCCCCAGTCTTTGCCGCTCCACCTGCAGATCTTACTGTTGAGTGCGCAGGAGATGTACCTGCAATGACCAATTTGGCTTATACTGATAACTGCGACCCAAATGGTAATGTAGCTGGAGTGGATGGCGCATTAGTTGGCGGAACTTGTGGAGGAACAATTACAAGAACTTGGACTTTTACGGACGCATGTAATAACACAGCAACTGCCACTCAAACAATTACGATTAATGACACCACTGATCCCATATTCGCGGCTCCCCCTGCTGACGTAACTTTTGAATGCGTTGGAGACGTTCCAGCTGCAGTTAACTTAGGTTGGACAGATAACTGTGATGGGGCTGGTGTAGTAGCTAGTACTGATGGAGCTTTGGTCGGTGGACCTTGTGGCGGAACCATCACAAGAACTTGGACTTATACAGATGCATGTAACAACACTGCAACTGTAACTCAAACAATCACAATTGATGATACGACAGATCCAACTGCAACCAACCCAGCGGATATTAATGTACCTGGTGGAGCTGCACCAGCACCAGACGTGACAGTAGTTACTGATGAAGCTGACAACTGTGATCCAGACCCTACAGTAGCATTCGTTTCTGATGTTTCAGATAACGGTTCATGTCCTGAAACAATTACGAGAACTTATTCTATTACGGATGATTGTAATAACACTATTAATGTGATTCAATTAATCATCATAGGAGACCCTAACGTTCCAACTGCATCAAATCCATTACCAATGTCGTTTGAATGTATTGATTTAGTCCCAGTACCAGATGTGACAGTAGTAACAGATGAAGCGGATGATTCTGGAATCCCGCCAGTAGTTGCATTTGTTTCAGACGTGGCAGCAGGAACTTGCCCAACGATCATTACAAGAACTTATTCAGTAACAGATGATTGTGCAAATACAATTACAGTAGAACAAACTATTACAGTTCATGACTTAACTGATCCAACAGCATCTAACCCCGCTCCAATTGCATTCCAATGTGCTGCTGATGTAACACCAGCTGATATCTTAGATGTAATTGATGAAGCTG
>CAJXJK010000009.1 GCA_913054135.1 uncultured Flavobacteriales bacterium
CAATGTCTGATAAGAGATATAAAGAACGAGGTCACGTGACAGTATTGAAATAAGAAATAGAAAAAGAGGAGAGCAAGATTGTTCTCCTCTTTTTTTTTAATGACGATTTTGGTAACAAATTGGCCTAATCCATCTTCTGATCGACTGAACACCAACAGCAGTAAATCTTGAATCTGACGAAGCCGGATACGGTCCGCCATGGTTCATAGCCGGACTTGATTCTACACCTGTGGGAACTCCATTAAAAATGAGTCTACCAACCTTATATTTTAACTCTTCAATAATTGGTTCGAAATCATTTTTCTCGGTCTGATCAAAAATGACCGTTCCTGTCAATTGACCTTCAAGACTATTAATTACAGATAACAATTCTTCTTGATCAGCACAGCTTACGATAATTGAGAATGGCCCGAAAACCTCATTGTGTAAATTGACATTAGATAAAAACTGTTTCCCCTTCACTGACAAGATCGTTTGGCCAGCATAATTGGAATCAAGATTCATTGAAGGCGTCAACTCAAAAACATTTTCTGAGTTTTTTGCCTCTGATCCTAATCTCACATATGCAGAATGAATATTCGGATGCAACATTAATTGCGGTTTAACTTGCATTATTTTTTCGGCCAGCAGAGAAGAAAATTTCTTCAAATGATTTGACTCGAGGCCAAGAATTAACCCAGGACAAGTACAAAACTGCCCATTACCTTGCGTGATCGAATCGGCGTATTGTGCTGCCCAATGATCTGCTTCATTTTCCAAAGAATTAGGTGAGATCACAACAGGATTAACACTTCCCATTTCGGCAAAAACTGGAATGGGTTCGGTTCTAGAATTTGCAATATCAAAAATTGCCCGCCCTGCCTTTATGCTGCCGGTAAAACCGACGGCCTTTATATTTGGATTCTTTACTAAGTCAATTCCCAATTGAATACCCGCACTATTTAAATTTGAAAAAACGCCATTCGGCATACCAGTCTTAATAGCGGCCTTAATTATGGCCGAGGCAACAAGTTCTCCTGTTCCTGCATGCATTGGATGACTTTTAACTATTACTGGGCAACCAACGGCTAGAGCACTCGCAGTATCACCTCCTCCTGTAGAATAAGCCAATGGGAAATTGCTAGAACCAAAAACAGCAACAGGGCCAAGAGGCAAATACGTTTTTTCTAACTTTGGTTTGGGTTTTGGAAGCCTATCAGGCTCGGCATCTTCTTTCGTAAGCTCTCTCCAATCAGACCTGATAAATGTAGCCAATGAAGTAATTTGAAAAAGCGTTCTATCCTTCTCTGCAATGGCCCTATCGCGAGATAAACCAGACTCTTGACAGTAAACTTGGATCAAGTAATCACCCAATGAATCTATTTCAAAAGCAATTTCTTCTAAAAACCCTGCTCTTTTATCATCAGAAATATTGCGATAAATCTTAAAAGCCTGTGATGCAAGTTCAGTTGCCTCTGATAACTCTAAAGCAGTTACTTCAATAAAAGACCATTCATTATCCTTATTTAAAGAGGGATTAAATGTTTTGAACTGAAGTGATCCATCCCCTTTTTGTTGGTTTCCAATAAAACTATTACCTAAAATCATAAAACGACAATTTGACCTAAATCTACAAATCAATGACCTAAATTCAACAACGATTGGTTTAAACATGAAATACCTTAGCCGAACAAAAAAGATATTATGACATCAACAGAAAACAAAATGAAAAAACCGGGTATGCTTAGAGCGATATTCATAATCAATGCACTTTTAGTGATTACTGGCTTTACATTCTACTTCGTATTTTCGGCAAGAACTAATGCAGGTATTGAAACTCTAGGAATTCCACCCTCTACCCTCCTCACTATGGCTATCATTTATTTAGGAATGTTTGTCGCAATTGTAATCTCCATCTTGAAAAAGATGATTTGGGGAATGAGGATAGCTCTTTTGACAACAATAGTAACATCAATTGTTATCATCCTTGCGCCAATCGGCATTGGTTTAGCAGCAATTTCTTTGGGGTTGTCGTTTGGTAAACCAGTTGTTGCTTACTTCGGCTCGAAGTAATACATTAATTGAGAACTCACTCCCTTCAAAGAGTATTCATATCTTTGAAGGGTGTCATTCTCAAAGTCAGATTTTACGTTTCAAAACAAAGTAGTGCTAGGAAGAGCATTGTTTAAAGGCCCCTTCAAAGTGAATGCTGTTCTTGAAGAAGAAGCTCGGTTCGTTCATGTTCGAAATGGGTCCTCAACCTTATTTGTTCCGAACAACAAGCATAAAATAGAAAGTGGTGATAGTTTTTTGATCAAGTGTGAAAGCTTTGTCAATAGTTGGGAAGCGAATGAAGACGGCAGCTTCACAGAGGTTGTTATCTTTCAATTTTATCCCGAAACTTTGAAAGAAGTGTATAAAGATGGATTGCCCGATTTTTTTAACACTAATAAATCAATTCCTCATGAACCAATAGAAAAGGTCAGCTCACATGAGCTCATCACAACCTTTTATAACAGTTTAAATTACTACTTTGATCATCCTGAAATGATGACGGATGACTTAATGATATTAAAGATTAAAGAGCTCATACATATTCTGGCAAAAACAGACCGATCAGGTAAAGTAAAATTGATCTTAGCCAATTTGTTTATCTCAAGTGAACATGAATTCAAAGATGTAATTAACGCTCATCTTTATCAACATCTAAAATTAGATGATCTCGCCTTTTTCACCGGTCTGAGCCTTTCGACTTTCAAGAGAAAATTTAAGTCAATTTTTGGTAAAAGCCCTAAGCACTATATTAATTCTAAGAAATTAGAAAGAGCAAAATTCTTACTTGAAACATCTGAACTCAGAATATCAGAAATCGCCTATGAATGTGGTTATAATGATGTTGCCTATTTTTCAAGAACCTTTCAGTCAGAATTTGACATCTCGCCTTCTAATTATAAAAGTCAATTGACTCCACAAAAATGAAACTTTTTAAAAGCAAAATATTCAAGTTTATCATTCTGCCTCTGTTGGGAATAGGACTGTTTTGTCTTTGGTTTTTTGTTTTTAGAGTGCCGAATTTTGAACTTGAAACGCTCTCATTAAACATTTCTTCTGCCGATTTTGAGAAACTAAGTGAGCTTAGGGATGTCGCTTTAGAAAATGATTTTCTTGAACGAAGTGAAGATGATTTTGTGCCAGCCTCTATAGTTTACCGCTCTCAAGAAAAGTCAGGAAAAGTCAGGCTAAAAGGAGATTGGACGGATCATTTAGGACACAAAAAATGGTCATTCAGAATAAAACTGAAAGATGAAATGGATGACGGCCTGAAGGTTTTCAGCATTCAAAACCCAAAATCAAGAGGACATGTAAGTGGATACGTTTTTCATAAACTCTTGAAACAAGAAGGAATACTTACCAACGAGATGAGATTCATTCATTTAAAAGTTAATGGAAATAATTGGGGAGTATATTGTCTTGAAGAACATTTGTCAAATAGAATGATCGCAAATCAAGGAAAACCTGCTGGAATGATTCTGAAATTCAGTGATGCAGGGTTTTTTCAAATCGATAATTCAGGAGAAAGCACAGATGGTTTAATTAAGCAAGCTGAAATAAACACATATGGTGGAAATGATGACAATGATCTAAACTCAAAAGCGAAGTCTATCATTTCTAATTATCAAGTACAAAAAGAAGGTAGCTATACAGACTTTGACCAATTAGCTATGGCAAAGTATTATGCACTGTGTGATTTAACTACAGCCTATCACGCCATGGGGTGGATAAATATTCGATTTTACTTCAATTACGAAACACAAAAAATGGAAGCAGTTGGTTACGACCCATATCCTGTATTAGAGTGGGGAAAACCATATCTCGGAAATAATGTTGAGCGTACAAAAAATGACCCCTTTGAAACGACAATGATCGTCTACTCAGCTTTGAAAGATAGCGCAATCAATACGGCATATTATTCAGAGCTTGAAAGAATCACACATCCAAATTATATTCAAAAATTTATGGATGAAAACAGAGCTCAGATCAAATTTTTAGAGTCCGAAATTAAAAAAGAATACAGCTCTTATGAATATGACTACAATGATCTTTCTCAAAGGGCTAAGGACATTCGGGACGGGCTCAAATCCAAAAAATAAAAAGGCCAAATGTAACTTTTGACCCTTGCAGATGTTTCACTAATAAATCCACATTATGAAACATTCAATCTCAATTTTTATTCTTTTAATTACTTCAATTTCATACTCTCAAGATGTAAATTTTAACCAAGTAAACCTCACAGGACTATACTCGAATCCAGCCTTAACAGGAGCCAATGGAGAGCAAAAAATCTCAACTTCATTTCAAAGTCAATCACCGAGCTTAAGCTCAGGAATTCGATCAACTTTCGCTTCTTACGAAGACGGAAGCCACAACTTTGGAAACTTTGGTGGCTACTATTTAAACAGTTATTATTCAAATGGAGCATTCAATTCAAATCGTTTTGGATTAAACTACGCTAAACCAATTCGTCTCACTAGGAAACTGATGGTGACGGCAGGTTTGAATGCATCCTTAATTCTTGATCATATTAATTTTAATAAGGTAACCTTTGGTGATTTAGCAAATCCTAGAACAGGTCGACTTTACGATCCTTTGGCTCTAAAAGAAAATACCTTTTCAGGAGATTTTAGTGGAGGAATTCTAGTAAACTGGCAAAATGTTTTCTTTGGTGCGAGCTTTAACCAATGGGGAAGCCTTGGCGCCAAATCAATTTTTAACACCTACGCAAATATTGGAATTTCATTGAGAGGTAAAGGTGGTGACTTTGCCATCATTCCTGAAATATCGTACAACACTTTGAGCGGTTTTCATAGCGCAGCAATTAAAGTGTCTTCTTACTATAAATGGGCAAAGTTAGGAGTTGAATACTCGGCAAGAGATGCCTTTTCTGCAGTAGTTGGAGCGAGCATTGGGAATTTTGACCTAAGTCTTTCAGGTGAATGGACCATTTCAAAATTAACAAATAGCGTAGGCGGATCTTACGAAGTTGGACTATCGTATAAGTTGAAAAACAACAAGAAAAACCAGACTTTTGAGAGTTACGACTACTCATTATTCTAAAACGGCCTAAGTCGTTTTAGAAAAGATGATAGCGCTATGATTCAATAGCTTGCATTCTAAAATAAGTGCGTCTACATTTGGATTTATTAAAAAAGAATTCCTACTTTTGAACTATTAAATAAAATGTTCAAAAGTTAAAATGTCAGCATCTAAGAATTCAATTTTACATAAATCAAGAGAGTTATTTGAACGCTTTGGTTATCAAAAAACGACACTTACAGACATTGCCAAATCAGTTGGCAAAGTAAAAACAGCAATCTATTATTACTTCAGTGGTAAAGAAGAAATTTTTGCAGAGTTGGTTGAAGTGGAAGCCGAAGAGTTCTTAAATAATCTTATTCAAGAGGTTGAGAAAGAAAAAAATCCACAGAAAAAGCTAATATCCTACGTCAACACAAGAGTTGACTTAATGGAGAAAATCGCTAAGCGATACAGCTTCTTGAAAAGTGAGTTTTTTGAATTAATGCCTATTGTTGAAGCCAATAGATTGAAAGCAGATGAAAGAGAAGTTCAATTTGTTAGTTCTATTCTAAGCTCAAAAGAAATTCAAGATGAATTCAATATTTCAAAACCTGAATTCACAGCTAAGCTCTTAATGCAAAACTTGAAAGGTTTAGAAGTTCAAATGTATGTTACTGATCAAGCTGCGGCTCACCAAGAAAATCGAGAAGCATTTGTAGACTTTATAATCTATGGTGCTCTAAAAAAATAAACATGAAAAACATCACCCTTTTGTTCCTACTAGTCTGTTCAACTCTAATTGGCTTTTCACAAAGCTTTGAAATTGGACATACCACAATTACATTTAATGATGCTTCAAGAACTGGCGGCTTCGGATCAGGCGGTGGTGCTGGAAGACAAATCCAATCAGAGATATACTACCCTGCTGCAACTGCAGGAGATGATGTTGCTATAGCGAATGGAGAATTTCCTGTAATTATATTTGGTCATGGCTTTGTTATGGCCTGGGATGCCTATCAAAATATTTGGGAAGAATTCGTCCCTGAAGGGTATGTGTTTGTTTTCCCAAGAACTGAAGGAGGCTTTAGTCCAAGTCATGATGAATTTGGTTTAGACTTATCATTACTGGTTGATAAAATGCAAGCTGAAAATGACGACATGAGTTCTATCTTCTATAATTCATTGACAGATAAATCAGCAATTATGGGCCATTCTATGGGTGGCGGAGCTGCTATGCTTGCAGCAGAGAACAACACAAGTATTGAAACTGTTATTGGTTTGGCTCCGGCCGAAACTACTCCCTCAGCCATTTCAGCTGCTCCTCAAATTAGTGTTCCGGCATTAATATTTTCAGGAAGTTCGGACGGGGTAACACCAGCAGTGGATCATCATCAACCAATTTATGATGGATTAGGAAGTTCTTGTAAATACTTCTTGAGTATCACAGGCGGAGCTCATTGCTACTTCGCAAATTCAAACTTCAATTGTGATTTTGGTGAAGGAACTTCATCAACAGGAATAACAGTAACAAGAGAAGAACAGCACGCTACCACCTTTTTGCATCTTAAAACATGGTTGGAATACAGATTAAAAAATATCTGCGGATCACTAACCGAATTTCAATCAGATCTAGTGGCTAGCACTGATGTCGTTAATCAAACTTCTTGTACTGAAACAGAACCAATAATTAATACGAACATCTCTGCTACAGCAACTACAATAACTGCTGAAGAGACCGGAATTAGCTATCAGTGGGTTGATTGCAATGGCAATAACTCACCAATTAGCGGAGCCACTTCACAAACATTTACACCTAGCATTTCAGGTTCATACGCAGTAATACTTGACAACGGTAATTGCAGTGTAATTTCTGACTGCGAGAGTATCACTTTAACTTCTTCACTTGCTGAAGACGAATTCAATTTTGAGATTTATCCTAATCCGACGGCCAATAATTTTACAATTAGTTCAAAAGAATCTGGGAGCTTTCAAACTATTGATCTGAATGGAAAAATAGTACTTCAATCTCTTTTTCAAATTGGAAACAATACGGTAATTACAGATTTGAATGAAGGAATATATATCATTTCAGTCACAGCTAAATCGGGAAAAAGATATTTTAAGAAGCTCATAATTAATCAGTAGATCGTTTAATTAGCACTGAAGGCCATAGTTCTATCCCTATGGCCTTCTTATTTTTATGGAATAATTTCATTATGCGTGCATAGTTTTAAAATTGTATTAACTTTGTTTTAATGAGAGTCCTTTTGCCCATAGTTTTTATTAGTTTTTTAATCACAGGATGTTCTTCTACCCGTTTTGTAGAACCTCTTGAAAAGGATCAACTCTCAATAGGAGCTGGATTTGGCGGTCCTACAATAGAATTTGCAGGCGCCCCAATTCCACTTCCTTTGACTTCAATTGAAGTAGGTTATGGTCTTGATTCCAATCTAACAATCCATGGTGGTTGGCACACGACTGCTGCTTTTTTCGGAAATGCTCAAATAGATGCAGGGGTAACCTATCAGTTCATTGATCAAAACAAATACATCCCGAATGTATCGGTATCACCAAGTTTAAATTTCATTTACAGCTTTGATGCAAAAGCGGCAAGACTTTGGCCTATTCTTGATTTGAATGCTTATTGGAATTATGGTAAAAGAAGAAATTACTTTTACGTGGGATTCAACAATTACTTTGAAATGCGACAAATGATGGCGAATGAGCAAGAGCAAATGCATCACTGGATTTTTAATCCGCAAATTGGACACGTCATTAAAGGAAAAAAATCACCCTGGAAATTTTCAGTAGAACTCAAATTAATAGCACCTTATTTAGACAACACCAAAGCCTTTGTTCCCTACAAGAGTGTATTAGGAAAATGGGGCTCAACTGGTTTTTATTTAGGATTTAGAAGAGCATTGAATTTTAAGAAATGAGAATATTAATCATCATATCAATTGTTTTTGTTGGCCTATCATCTTGCAAAAAAGCAACTTTAGATGGTTTAGCTTTTCCATCCGTGGCTCTTGATTCATACGAACACAAAGATTACGACAATCACGAGCTTGAAATTCCAGATGAATACTTCAATGCACCTATTCAACAGACGTTAATTCCGTTAACTTCAGTTGATGAAGTGACTGGTGAAACGTATACCATTTATGGCCTATACATGGGAGACACAGCTAACATTTCAACTGACACCATAATTTACTTTTGTCATGGACAATCACGCCACAATGATTTTTATTGGACACGTGAAGTACTAATTTCTCACCTAGGAGGATTGCATAACTATGGTGTTTTTATGATTGATTACCGAGGGTACGGAATGTCTGAAGGCTCTTCTACAGAGCAAGGACTTTATGAAGATGCTGATGCCGGTCTTGATTGGTTAATTGCAAATGGTGCCACCCAAGAAAAAACAGTTTACTACGGTTTCAGCTTAGGGGCAATTCCTCTTATTCATAGAGCCGCTAACAGAACCGATTTTCAACCCATTGGATTAATCTGTGAGGCCCCATTGGCATCAACAGAGAATTTAGCCCAATCATCTGTCCTCTTGAATATTGATTCTGAATTTGTAACTGAATTAGAGTTAAATAATGCAGAACAAATCAAAAATGTAAATGTGCCATTCATGTGGCTACATGGGTATGAAGATGATTATGTAGAGATTAATAATGGAGAATTAATTTACGGAAATTACCAAGGACCGTATAAAGAAGCTCACAGAATTGAAAATGGCGGACACGCCGATCTCCCTGCGGTAATGGGCTATGAGAACTTCCTATCTACCTTTTTAACCTTCATCAGAAAATAAATTTTCATTTCACTGTAACTTTTAGTTGAATAATGTGTCTTACCTATATAGACACTATTATTATTCGCATAAGCGTCTGTGTTGAGCTTAAACGGTTAGTAAGCATTCACAGTAATAGTAGATTTTTTCATGGGTCGCCACTACAAGAGGTTTGTAGTGGCGATTTTATTTTAGGACATTATCCATTCTATTAAACCGCTACCTAAATAAACGTAGCAACAAATTAATATCAGCTCACCAATACCAACGCCGATCAATAAATACTTCAATGGCATCTTTACTATTCCTGCTATATAACACATCAAGTCGGTAGGAACTAGAGGAAAAAAAGACCAAACCAAAACAATCCAAATCGCATGTTTTGATCGCAGCCTATTCTCCCAAACTTTCATTTTTTTAGGAAATTTCTTTTGCAGTTTTTTACTGAAACCAAGTACATCTGAAAAGTAATATAATAGGATACTTGTAAATAGAATTCCGCCCATTGAAACCGAGATTACAAAAATCGGATTTATCGGAAAAAGTATAATACCTGCTAAGACAAAAGGCGTACTCGGAATCAAAAACAGCCCTCTCAGAAAGGAGATTAGAACATAGACAACCATCAATTGTGTCTCAAACTTTTGAACGAAAGCCACAAGATTCTCAACACTAAAAAAAGATGGATTAACTAAAAGAATACCGAGAATTGCAAGAACTACGGCAATCCACAAAACATAAATGACCTTTTTTAAAGTCGTCATTTTTTGAGCTTGTATTCGTATCGAATTTTATCGACCACTTCCCAATCACCAATTGAATCATTAAATGATTGCCAAAGTTCAAATTCAAATTTGCTGCGATTAATTTTGGTGATCAGATACCAATCTTGAAACCAATCTTGATTTTGGTCAAAGCCTTCAACTACCAATGAATCTTCTTCAACATTGTAAATGCCGTCAGAAGCATTTTGCACTGATCCGTTACAATCTTCATCATATTTTGACCAAACATTTTCCTCAATTTTAAATAATTGATAAGGACAAATCTCGCTATAAGAATAGCCGTTTTTGCGGTCACCAAGGCTGTCAAATTCAGTTAATTGAACCAAACGCCATTCTTTGATTACCTTTTGAGCGTTCTTTTTACATGAACCCAAGGCAACTAAGACTATCAAAAGAATTAAGTACTTCTTCATTTCGCCTCAAAAATAGTCAGTTTTACCCTAACTCAACCCTTTTAGGCTCAAAACCCCAATAAGATGGTAGCTCTGGCATGAAATATGGATGATTTTATTCGTATATTTCGAAACTTACCAGATGAATTTAAGCCAATTTAAAAAATACCCAATCCTAATTTGCTTCGTCCTAGCTTTCAATAGCTTCGGGCAAAATCACATATTAGATCACAAGGATAAAATTGTAATTCAAAAAATTGATGCCGTAAATTCTTACGCCAGAGAAACGAATTTATCAATATCTCCTGATGGTAAATACCTTTATTTTATGAGTGATCGTGGTGGCCAAATTTGGTCAGGATACAGTGGTACTTATAAAGGTAAACCAAGATATGATGGTGACATTTGGTTCTCAACCAAATCAGAAAATGGATGGAGAAAACCGACATGTTTGGGAATAGGAGTAAACACCTCAAGTGGTGAAGATGAGCCAATGATCTCGCAAGACGGACAATATGTTGTTTTTCAAAGCTGGAAATATAATTGGAAAGTTACCGGAGGACCTTATTACACATCTGAACTAAACGGAAGTAGATTTACGAACACCAGAGGATTAGGGGGCGGAATTAATAAGTTTATCCTAACTGAATACATAAAATCAGGGAACACTTATGCCACTGACGGAGCAGCCATGTCGGCCGACGGCAAAACATTCTTGTTGTGCTGTGGAAAATACTATGATGGAAACTTAGATATTTATATTTCAAGAAAAGTAAATGGCGTTTGGTCGTACATGAAAAAGTTACCCATTTCAACTGCCGGAGATGAGCGTTCAGTATTTATTGCGGGTGATGGGAAAACTATCTATTTTGCATCAGATGGTTATAAAGGCTTTGGTGGATTAGATGTTTTCAAAACAACTTTAAATGATGACGGTACCTGTGGCGAAGTGATCAACATTGGAGAACCATTCAACACGGCTAAAGATGATTACGGATTCATTACTACAGCATCTGGAGACGAAAGCTATTTTGTGCGTGAAGGAGACATTTATTTCGCAAATACTTCAGAAGCTGATGGCGATTTGAAACCTGAAGTTACCATCCTTATATCAGGAACTGTTAAAAAGGAAAATGGTGAAGCTGTTCAAATGCACTTAGAATTGATTGACGGTCAAAGCAAAGAAAAGATCTCGACTTCAAAATCTAACTCAACAGGCGGAGAGTTTTTATTCTCAACTGCTGATGTCATAGGAACTTATAGAATAAGAGATGCAAATCATGAATTGGTTGACACTACTTTCACCTTAGAATTGAAAGATGGAGTTGCTGAGTATCATGTTGATATTGTGCTGAAAGAGAAAAAAGAAGCTGTCTTAACTGAAGCAAGCAAAAGCATCTTGGTAAACTTTGAGCACGACAGAGATATTCTTGATGCCGAAGACAGAAAACAATTAGACGAGATAGTTGAGATCACTCACTCAGCCAGTGAGTTTGAAATTTCAATTATTGGTCATACTGATTCTCATGGCTCGGTTGCATACAATGAAAAACTAGGGTTTGAAAGAGCCACATCAATGAAAAAGTATTTGATTGAGAACGGAGTTGATGAATCAAAGATTACTATTAAGTCAATGGGAGAAAGCAAATTATTAGAAGAGGATAACAAGCGAAGAGCTGCCGCCGAAAGAAACAGAAGGGCAGAGCTTCACATTACCTATAAACAATAAGATGAAAAATTTATTTTCGGCATTTGTTGCCATGTCTGTTTTAACTGTTGTTGGATGCTCGGCATCTTCAAAAGCGAACCAAGGTGAAATAAACAATCGTGAACCTGAAAAAACAAAGACTTATAAGGTCGGAGATCATGCTTTCGGAGGAACCATTTTCGTTATTAACGAAGACGGAACTCATGGCCTTGTTTGTGCTAATCAAGATCAATTTGCTAATGCTTCTTATAATGAATGTACTGACATGATGAACAACCCACTTTATCATGATAAAGATGGCAAGGCTTACTTTGACTGGAGATTACCAAAAGTATGGGAAGCTTATCAAATGTATATGGCCCTTCATTTAATTAATCACGGAGACTTTTCAAGTTCAGGGTATTGGACTTCTCAAGGACCAAGTTCTTTTGATAAAATTTCAGTTGTAAATTTCTCTAACGGGCTAGAATTCACTTCTTTAAAGTCTGACACATATAGGGCAAGAGCAGTTAGATCATTTTAATTTATTTTTTTTCCAACCTTTCATTTTATCGTGCATCTTAGAGGTGTATAAATGTCGGTCTTAGTTGACCATCTTCATTTGACAAGGTAGTAGCTGTTATATCTAAAAGACAATGATCTTGAACTTTAGATAAAATTGAAGTTTTTCTCATAGAAACGTTTAGCATTTATACCAGTTAACCAAAATTAACTGCATTAAACCAAGAACTTGAAACCCGGTTCTTGGTTTTTTTTTGCCCTTTACTTTAGGATGTAACGTATAGAAGTGAATACACCAAACTCACGATTTGACGTGTAATTGAGGTCAGAAGATATTTGACCATTACCATTGTAGATATTAAGCAATCCTTGCTCAAAATTCAGGCCTGTTTCAAAAATGAAGTTACCCACTCTAAACTCAGGTCCAAGCTGAACAAAAACACCTACATTATGATTTGCATATAAATCATTAAGAGAAGTCAACACATCACCCGTTGATGTGTAAGATGACATTATGTTTGAATAGCTAACTCCTAATTTAGACTTAAGAAAACCATTTCTATTTTGAACACTTATCGGCTGTGAATATGAAGTTGACAATCCAACTTTCAAGTAGTTAATCTCACTCTCTTTCTCTTGATAAAACCCATTACTGTATACACCCAACCTGTTTCGGCTATTACCATTTGCAAAAGAAACTTGACTTGACCATCTTTCGCTCCAATTAATTTCTCCTTGAACTCCGAAAAATCCTCCCAAAGAGAATTTTGATGAAGAAATAGTGTTCTTTTCTAAAGCATTTCTTGTTTCAACATCTCTTAACCAAGTCCTATTCGCTCCGGCAATTAAACCAAGGTTAAATCCAAAGCTTCTTTTTTGAGAAGGCTTTTGTAATTCAATTGTCGGAATTGATTGGACAGTTGAAAACAAATCAATCTTTTGAACTTTACTCAATTCATGTCTTTGCGTGAGAGCAACTCTATCTATTTCGTTATTGTCATCAACAAAGGCAGGCAACACAGGGTTTTGAATTACAGAATTGTCAATGATATCGATAGGATTAATTAAAGAGTTGTCTGCCAATAAATTTGAGCTTTCAACGGATCCATTATCCTGAATTGTTTCATTCGATACTAATAAAGCTTCATCTGCCTTATTAGTAATACCCATTTCATAGAGATTACTATCAAGCGTTAATTGAGGCACGAAGCTTACTATTAATACTGCCGCAGCAACTGAGACAGCTCTTCTCCATGAATTTGATTTAACAACTATGTTTGAAGAGATATTTTCCCAAACATCTCCAATAGTTAAACCGTCATGTACTTTTTCCCAACCATCTACTGGAGCCGAAACAACAACTTGCTCGAAACTATCTTTGACAACCTTGTCTATCTTAGAAGTATTGATTTGACTGAAATCAAAAGCAGGGGCAACAAAAGTTTGAGACTCAAAACTATTTTTCACTGCTTCATCAAGAGGAGAATTGTTGAGCTTTCCAAAGTCAAAAGCAGGAGCACTGAATTTTTGAGATTCAAAACTATTCTTTACCGCTTCATCAAGAGGAGAATTGTTGAGCTTCTCAAAGTCAAAAACAGGAGCTTTGAAGCTTTGAGATTCAAAACTTTCTTTAATTTTCGCTATGTCCTTTTCAGTTTTCACTTCTTATTAAAAGCTATTTTTAATAAAGTACGAGCTCGGTTCAATTGAGATTTTGACGTCCCAACAGTGATACCCATAATTTCAGATATTTCTTGATGCGTATAACCTTCAATGGCAAATAACTTGAGAACCATTGCTGATTTACTAGGCAGGTCATTCACCTTGGCAATTACTTCAGCCGACGGAATCAATTCCATGTCAACTTCATGCTCAGGTAACTCTTGCATGTATTCTATATTTTCTAAAGCTTCATTAAATCGTTTCTTCTTTCTCAAAATGGACAACGCTGAATTCACCATTATCCGTCTAACCCATCCTTCAAATGAACCATTGAAGCCAAATAAATGCAACTTAGAAAACACTGTCAAGAAACCATTCTGAAGAAAATCAGCTGCCTCTTCTCTATCTGCAGCATAATGCATGCAAACAGAAAACATCTTATCAGCATACAGTTTGTATAATTGCTCTTGAGCCGACCTTTCGTCATTCAAGCACTTTGAAATCATTATTCTAACTTCTTCTTCGCTCAATTTTTGAAAATTGCTTTGTTATCTTCAGGTATATTTGACAATACCGAATTATAAATAGACTGATTGTTCGTAGAGTTAATAACTATAACATCCACATTATTCTCCGTAGTCAAGTCTGCCGAAGTCCACATCAAAGCTGTGATTTCAGAAAACCAATGAGCAACATTGAGTTGCACATCTACTTTTTTAGGAAGATTTTTATCCAGATTAATCGTACCCAAGCCTTCAAAGTCTTGGCCAATTACATTAAAATCAACCTCACTGTCAACTTCTAATCTAACGTCAACATTTAATGGTCCATCAATATATTTTCCTTCTAATTCTAAACTATGGTGAGCTTGGTTAGAAATGGTTGAAAAATCTAACAACACCTCAGAATATTCACCTTGTGGTAAATTATAATCCAATTCCTTTATTTCACCCGATCCATTTACATCAGTTGTGAGATTATTAGGAAAGGTTCGCATAAACGAAATATCGTCTCCTTCTATTCTATCACCGCTAACGTCAAAATTGAGTAGGTTAATTTCACCACTCTGAATCTTGAGTGGGTCTTGGCCCTCTGTTGCAATCATTTCGAATGCAAAATTCACATCAACTGGCTTTTTTAGCTCCGCTTTTTTGCACGAAACCAATCCCAAGGAACCAATCAATACTATTTTAATTATCTTCTTCACACTCTGTAGATGCTTAAAAATACAAAAAGGTTGTAAAAAAATCAAGGAAATTGCAATAACCACGATTGTTCACAAATCATTGACATATCAAAATCAAAGCTTCACAAACAGTAATAAGGTGTTCATCTCTATAATATTTGTGTTAATCGAAATGTATGGTGTTTGATAAAAATTCTCAAGCGCGAAAAAATTATTTGTGCCTTTTCATGAATTTAAAGAGGACTGCTCTGGTTGGCGTGAAGCCCCCTTTTTTACTATCTAAATGAAAATCAATTGTTAACAGTAATTTAATTTGTGGATAAAAGAAGGCAGAATATTTTTTCTATGAATTCGTTCTCCCATAAATTGCGGCAACAACAACCTCATTATTATGTCTGTTTGGAAAGAAATTCGTGTACAAGACATCATGAAAAACAAGAATGATCTTGACATGAATAAAATGTACAAGGCCGGAGCAATTACTAATAGCAGAGTTTACAAGGCGCTTGAAGTAGAGTCTTACGAAGAATACGTAAAAGTATTAGCTCAACTTGAACCTGGTTTTGAAGAGTATTTAGTTTTTGAAAAAGAGCATTATCAAGAGATTCCTGATCTCTCTAATGGCTGATTGGGAACAACTTCGAAATGTTATCTGAAATTGTGTTTCCGCGATCAAGCGGAGCAGATTCTTCTATTGTTTCAACATCTTCAGAAGACCCCATCCACATGCCATAACCTGTATTTGAGTATGACTCCATTGGTCTGATGTCTTCAGCCAATTCTTCATTGTTATAATCAGCAACATCTCTATCAACCACAACATTATTAGCATCAACTGATGCTTCAAAATTTGGCTTTAATGAATTGAAATCACTTAATGAAGGTGTTGTAAAGTTAGAGGCAAATAATTGAGAAGAACCTAAAACGCTTGTAGACCTTTCAGACCTTAAATCTTCTGAATGCTCAACATTTGCAATACTCTGCTCTGATCTACTGAAGAAACCTTCTTTAGAATCTTCGCCCGAAGACAAATAGGCTTTAGTAAGCACCATGCCCACTAATAATACCATTCCGATTATTGCGTTTTTATTCATTTCAGTAGGACTCAAAATCGATATTTTATCGTTTAAGTCTGGTTTCATTTCGTTCAACTCCACTTATGAGACGACCAAATAACATATTGGCTGCCAAAATGGATGGTGAAGATACAATTTTTTTTCATGGACGGTCGGTTTAATTTAACTTTCTCCTTTGTTTCCGTAGATTTACGTATATTTAGGTTCCTTAAAAATCTACCATGAAAACTACATTAACCGCAGTATCTATTTTGGCTTCGATTCTATTGTCTACAACATCTGTAGCACAAGAGAAAGTCGAAAACAATATAAATGTCAACCTCCCTAAAGGAATGACAGATCATGAAAAGCTGATTATGGAAGACTATTTACAGTCTTTCAATGATAGAGGAATCACCACTCCTCCTCCATTTTCAAATATTAGAACAGCTGCAGAATGGGAAGAAGTTCAAGCCTTAGTAATCACTTGGAAAGGTGGAGTACCTGGTATTCATTCTCAAATTGTTGATGCCGCTCAAGAAGAGTGCTTGGTGATTATTCATTGTAATGATTCAAATGCTGTAAAATCTACTTTGGCAGGAAACGGCGTTCCTGATGTAAACATAGATTATATTGAAGTAGGTACCAACTCGGTATGGATTAGAGATTACGGAGCAAATACAATGTATAATAATTATGTTGAAGATTTATTTTTGGTGGATTGGATGTATAATAGACCAAGACCACTAGATGATGTAATTCCTGATGCCTATGCAGCTCACCTTGGTTTAGACTTGTATTCTATGACATCATCTCCGAACGACATCATGTCTACGGGTGGTAACTGGATGACAGATGGTGATAAAATTGCATTCTCTTCTGAATTAATTTTGGATGAAAATGACGGTAACGGACCATATGCTCTTTCATATCCAAATCACAATGAAGCAGCTTTAGACCAATTATTTGATGATTGGATGGGAATAAACGAATACATTAAAATGACCGTTTTACCTTATGATGACATCCACCATATTGACATGCACATGAAAATTATTGATGAGCAAACTTTAGTTGTTGGTGAATATCCAACAGGTGTAGCAGACGGACCGCAAATTGAGGCAAACCTTCAATATGTTTTAGACAATTTCACTACCAAATTCGGAACACCTTTTGAAGTTCATAGAATTACTCAACCACCAAGCACGGGCGGACTTTACCCTAACAATGGCGGATATTACAGAACTTATGCCAATCAAACTTTTGTAAACAACACCATTCTTTTACCAACTTATAGAGAAGAATATGACACTGCTGCAGTAAACAAATTACAAAGCATCATGCCTGGTTATAACATTGTAGAAATTGATGTTGACAATAGTGGAGAGAACTTGATTTCTCAAGGTGGAGCTATTCACTGTATCACGCACACAGTCGGTGTAAATGATCCTATTTATATCTCTCACCAAAAGTTAGAAGATACAAATGACGATACAAACCCTTACCCAGCTTCAGCTTTTGTAAAGCACAAAGATGGAATTACGGGAGCTTCAATTTGGTACAAAACTTCAATTGGAGGATCATATACTGAGGTTGCCATGACGAATACTTCAGGTGATGATTGGGATGGATTGATTCCGGCACAAGCTGCAGGAACGACTGTATATTACTACATTGAAGGAACTGCTGTTGGAGGAAAACAAGTAACTCACCCAATACCTGCACCAGCAGGATATCACCAATTTACCGTTACTGGTGGAAGCGGAGGCGGTGGCGCTTCAATTGACGAAAACCCAATCGTAATTAAAGACATCTACCCTAACCCAGCTTCTGAGATCACAGTGATTCCTGTTCATTCAAATCACAATGTAAATTGTACTATCACCTTAACAAATATGTTAGGTGCAACTGTTGAAAAAATCTATAGCGGACCAATTGCCCAAGGAGACAAAAACTTCTTTATTGATGCTTCAATTCATGCGGCGGGTATGTATCAAGTAATGATTCAAATGGATGATTACAGAACATTTAAGAAGTTGATGATTAAGTAGGGGTAACTTTATCTCTTATATATGGGGAATAAAGTCAATATTAACTTTATTCCGAAGTTAGGACGCAATTGCGCCCATTTCTATGAATAAGAAAACGGAATTCGAAAATAAAGGCTTTGCAGTTGTCCCAGAGGTTTATAATTCTTCGGAAATAAGTCAATTAAGGAATATTCTTGATGCTTATTGTTCAAAGCTTGATCAAAACAAACCCGTCCACGCCATTAGGCGAGCAATCAAAAGAATACCTGAATTAGGTCCATTACTATGGAATAAGAATATGAAAGCCTTAATTTCAGAAATGGGTGGAACGGACTTCTTCTTAACTAAATCAATATACTTTGATAAGCCAAAGGAATCAAACTGGTTCGTTTCCTATCATCAAGACCTTAGTATTTCAGTTGAAGAAAAGCATCAACTTGAAAATTATGGAAATTGGACAAAGAAAGACGACCAGTTCGGTGTTCAACCACCTCTCGAAGTCTTGGAAAATATAATAACACTTCGGCTTCATTTAGATGACACAGATGAAAACAACGGAGCCTTAAAGTTAATTCCATCTTCACACAAATTGGGTGTGAAAAGAATTCATGAGGTTTCCACGGAATCTGAGGTATTATGCAAAGTTCCAAGAGGTGCAATAATGTTAATGAAGCCTCTAACTTTCCATGCTTCAAGTCGTTCTAAGGTTCAAAAAAGAAGACGGGTTCTTCACCTTGAATTCAGCAATCAAGAATTAGTGAAACCTTTAAACTGGAATGAAAAACTGCGCCTAACATACTAGCTAAAGCTCACGCCCATTCCTTGGCCTACGCAAAAGGCTCCCATTTGCTTGTCCAATATCCTGGGGTTCCATCACTGCGGAACGCCAACGCACTTCGCGCCGCCATCTAAAAATGGCTATCTTTAGCCAAACGTTATATTTAATTGACAATATGCTGACACAGACCTTCTTAAATAAGAGTATTGATGACATCACCGAAGAAGATTTGACCAATTTTTTCATAGAGGAACGTGAAGAAAGTACACAGCTTGAATACAAATCATTTTCTGCGTTAGATGAGAGCAATATCAATGAAAAAATGTTCCCTATTCTTAAAACCATTTGCGCTTTTTTGAATTCAGAAGGCGGAATGTTGATTTGGGGGGCACCACTCGGCCACACCCCTGAAGGCAGAAAAGAAAAAATATTCGTAGGTGAGTTGACCTCAATACCAGATCAAATCGAAAAGGATACATTCATTTCAAAATTTTCTAACAGAATAACACCTATTCCGAGTGGCCTTCTTTTTAAAAAAGTCAATTTATCCAGTGGTTTCGCTTATGTCATTGAAGCAAGTAAAAGTGAGATTTCTCCACACCAATTGAAAGATAAATTCTACATGCGTCTAGATGGCCAAACTCGTGAAGCGCCATACCATTACATAGAAGCCTTATTTAAAAAAGTACGCTATCCTAATTTAACTGGTTTTGTGAAATTAATGTCTTGGAAACTGAATACAATTCAGGGTGTCCCCACATATACATTGGGTTTGCAATTTTTCTTTTTCAACTTATCTAAGCTTCAAAATGATTATAACATTTCTTATCGCGTGATGAGTAGCCATGGTCAATTCCACGGTTGGAATTTCGGACTACAAACACAACATAATTTATCCTTTGAAGAGAATGGTGCTATTCTTTCAGTACAAAATTTAAAAGAAGTGATTCATTATGGCGAAATGCTTCATGAGTCACGAATTTTGCATATACCTGAATCTACCTTGGAAGCAACTGACTGGCATATTGAGCTATTCCTCTATTTTGGAGCAAAAAATTCTCCAATGAAAGTCAGCACTTACAAATTACACTTGAAAAACAACATTACAGCTGACTACAACGAGTGGATTGAGGATTACGAAGAAAACGTATTGATGTCAGATTTAGTAACTATTTCTGACGAAGAAAAAATACGGAATATTTTAGGGAGATAAAACTAAATATAACATATTAAGTAAAGTTCACCCCCTCCCTTGTCCAGCGCAAAAGGCTCCCATTTGCTTGTCCAGTATCTTGGGGTGCCATCACTACGGAACGCCAACGCACTCGGTGCGGCAATCTAAAAATTGCCTAACTTTACTCAAACGTTAGGTACAATTGACAGAAAGGCTAATCTTTACCCCGTTTGATATTTCTATCTGTATTTCTCCATCAACCTGATCGGCCAAACCGATTATTAAATCTAACCCCATTCCATCATTCACTTTATTAGAATCAAATCCACCTCCATTATCGCTAAATATTAATTTAATTCTTTCCCCATCTTTCTTAAGAGAAACCGTTAATTCCGGAAATAAATTCTTTTCGTTAAAAGCATATTTAAATGAATTGGTCAGAACCTCATTTGCAATTAATCCACAAGGAATTGCCTTTGCCACGTCCAAAATCACATTTTCCAACTCCAAGTCAATTGAGACTTCCCTTTCCTTACCATATGAATTATTCAAATTCATAACTAGATTGTGCATATATTCACGGAAATCAATGCTATTGACATTCTCACTAGCATGAAGTAGCTCTTGCACCATTGACATTGAATACACTTTATCTTTTATTCCTTCAAACAAACCAGAGTGAAATTCATCCTGAGCTTTCGTTTTCTGAAGATTCAACAAACTTAATATTACAGCCATATTATTCTTGACACGGTGATTAACTTCTGAAATCAGTACTTCTTTCTCTTCAATTATTCTCTCAAGCTTATTTCTGTATTCATTTTTCTCTTTAGTCTCTAGTGCTAGAGACAGCAATTGAGCAAGCGATTGAGTATATTTTTTTTCTTCATTGTTCCATTTACGTGCTGCTCTCACATGTTCAAAACAAATTACTCCTATCATATTCCCTTCTGACCTTAATGGAACATCAATCATTGAAGTTATGTTATTCGCTTTTAAATAATTTTCAAGAAGTTCAGCATTAACAAGTTCAGACTGAGCATCATTAGAAATGATAATCTCATTTCTCATTAAATGTTTGAAATATTTTGGTAATTCTTTTTTATTTAAGTCTGCTATCGATTCAAAAGAGTTGCTGTCCTTAGAATAAGCCATAATACATTTTAATATATCTCCTTCTCTATTCAATAGCCATGCATTACTTCTCTCACACCCAAGAGTATCACATGATTTTTCTAAAATTTCTTTAGTAAAATCAACTATTTTTCCTGAATGCAAATTTTTGCTTTTGGAAAGCTCCTCAATCGTTTCGATATATTTGATTACTACACTCATACTTTGTATAACTACAAAATAGTAATATTGCAGAAAACTGTACCTAACATAGTAAGTAAAATTCACACCCTCCCTTGTCCAGCGCAAAAAGCTCCCATTTGCTTGTCCAGTATCTTGGGGTTCCACGCAGGAATTGCCAACGCACCTTGCGGCGGCATCTAAAAATGCCTAATTTTACTCAAACGTTAGCATTCATTACCAAGTGGACTTATGATTCTTCTAAAAATTATTGGAGTATTAGCCTTAATTATTATCGTAATAATTGGTTTGCTTGAAATCGGAAGAAGGAAAAGAATAGCTTCGTTTCATAAAGAATTTAACACAAAGGGTTTTACTCAACTTGAAGGAATATTATTTGAAGAACTCTATGATTTATTTGACCAGAATATACAGGTAAAACTACAGTCTCAAATTTCCTATTTCGAAAACAAAAGAAAATGGCGTCACTATTGGGACAAAAGTATGTCCATGGAACTCTATGGCGACAATGACAATCCTCTTTCAGATGATCAAAAATATCCTAGAAAAGACGAGAGTAAACTCGCAACTATACGTTTCAAAGCAAACGGAGAAAAGTTCTCTGTTGAATATTCCAATTATGACGGACGCATTTGGGGTTGGAAAATCAGACCAAATCCAAAAAGCATTCAATCTGTTGAGTCAATTGAAGTGACCAGTAAGAAGATCAACAATGATCCAAATGAAGAAGTCCAAGTCATGCTTGATTTAAAAGAATTTAAATCCATTCCCAAATTCACTGGTTTGCTTGCGGAAATAATCGAAATAAAAAAACCAAACCGTGCTTTCAAGCCATTGCTTAAAGTACAAATCGAATTCTTTGAAGAAAAAGTTGAAGGTACATTACCCATGGGGTATTACGATTTGATAGAGCAAACAGAAGGTGTTGAATTTGATGAATTCTCTATTGGCGGAATATCGCGCATAAGAGCAACTAGTTTAGATGACGGAAATTATTATCATTTGGCTGAATTCTCTGATGGAGTTCTAGCTTTAAAAGAAGGAAGTTCAGAACTTTTCTTTTGTGGTTATTCCGGCCTGATAGATCCACTTGGCACTGATTTCGGTAAAGCACTCAAACAGTGTGTAGAAAACGCATGCTAACACAGTAGCTAAAGCTAACGTCCGACCCTTTGGCCACGCTTCTTCCACCCATTACGTGTCCACAGTCCGGGCGGCCATCTCGGTCGGACAGCCAGAGTCCGGGATTTTTTGCCAGCACACTTCGCACGCAATAAATTGCTAGCTTTAGCCAAACGTTGTATACAATTGGAAGAAGACTTAACCATAACCGAAAAGATTCATGATTTCATAGAATATGGAGTCTTAAACGAAGTGGACAAAATTCGTCTGAACCTTGGAGTATGGGATAAAATTGCTGACAAGATTGAGCAACTCAAGCAATGTGATGAACAAGTCCAACGATTGTTTATCCACTTACAGTATGCTGCTTCTGACACTTTTACCCTCAGTCTTGCTAAAATTTATGATACACCTTCTAATGCAAACACTCGTTGTCTTCGCAAAATTTTCTCCTTAGTAATACATCACAGAAAAGAATTTGTCCGAGAAAAGATTTCCTTCATTGAAATTCAAAAATTGAAAAAAATCAATTGTCCTAAGGAAATTCTTCGACTTCTAGAAAATCCTGATAAAAATTTGTGCGTTCGCATTTGTGATTTTTATAAGGACAAAGTTGAGAAAGCACCATACAAGGAAATGATTGAAGAAGTCTTCCACGCAAGAAATAAATTTGTTGCACATTCTGAACTCGTCAATGAAGGACACAATTTAAAAATTGATTTAATCAGAGAATTATCAGACCTGGCAGACGAATTTTGCGGCATATTCAATATTATCTTTATGAAAGGTGGCTATATCCGTCATCCAAACTTGACCAGTTCATATTTTGTTAAAAAGGCAATTGCAGAATATGCTAAGGTGACGTAACTTAGTCTTTAATTATGGAAGTAGATAAGTCAAGTAAACTCTTGGAAGAGATAAACCAATCTCTTAAATCAATAAATGCTCGACAAGAGACTGAAGAAGTTTTTCAAGAATCAAAGAAGCTAATGTCTAAGGTTGACGAAAGAGTGGAACAATCAACCCGTCAAATCCAGAACAGCTTTGACCGTATACACGATAAAATATTCAATTTTAACAATATCATGATTGGAGCTTATCTTGTTCTTGGCACGTTCCCTACAGAGTCTCCCATTTTACCGCTATGGACAATAATTTTTCCAATCGTCATTCTAATCTATCTAGTAATAATTGAAATCAGACAAATGGAAATCCATAGGTTCGCTTCTAATGAGAAAAACTGGACAGAGGCAGACAGGACAAAATTTGGTAAGAAAATCGACTCACAAACAATACTTTCCTTGTTAGCACTTGTATTTTCCATTGGTTCCTTCGGCTATATTATTTATTCGCTTGCGACATAGAAAACTGTACACAACATATTAAGTAAAGATCATTCCCCCCCCTTTGTCCATCACTTTTCTCTCCCATTTGTTTGTCCAAAGTCCTGGGGTGCCATCACGGCGGAACGGACAACATCCGGGGCTTGGCCAGCGCACTAACGGCGGCATCTAAAAATGCCTATCTTTACTCAGACGTTAGGTGTCATTGAGGCATCTGTTTTGCTCGCAAGCCTAACTATCACAGAGATGTTCTTGTTCAAACACCAAGCGCAAATGAATTTCTGAGCCAATTTTACTCCTTTAAAATCTTAGTTGTGGTAAGCCCGTTTTCAGAACGCAAATTCAAGATATACATACCCTTTGACCAAAGATGTGCAGATACTTGTGTCAGGTTGTTAGTGATTACCCCTTCAGCAATTATTCTTCCTCTTGTGTCAACAACGGAATAGTAATTGGCGTTCAAGTCTCCAGATGAAAGATCTATTATAAACTGATCATTTGTAGGATTCGGATAGACTTCAAACAAACCAAGCCCTGAAGGATTTTCAGCCAAGCCTATCGTCAGTCCACAGGACAATACAGTATCGTAATTGCAATTTGTGGATGAAGTTGCATATTGGCAATAATTACCTGAAATTGGGTCAATACAACCAGAAGAATTTACTACAAAATCTGTCGTCAATAGCCCTTCAACATAAGAAGATGACCAGCCTGCAAATTCACAGATAATTGCTCCAACAGTTTGTGACCCGACTGTTAGGTCTAAAGCGAAAGGACTTGTACCGTTTAGAAAGTAATCCGTTACAGATTCACCTGTAGGGATAGCAACTTCTAGATTAGAAAAAGTAGGAGAAACCACTGAAGTGGTAGGCAATTCCGTAAAAATCTGTCCATACGAATAACCGTTTGGATTCATACCAAACCAAAAGACATTACTCATATCTACATTTGTATTGGCATCAGTATCCGTTAGCTCATTCGAATCTTCCGTCAAAAATACTGTTCCGTTCACTAGTTCATGATTACCTAATCCTAAATCTGCTCCTTCTGGCCCATCTAATTCTATGCTGGCGTCATTTGCGTCATAAACAATAAAGTTATCTATGGTGCCTGAATAACCCTGATCCGTATCAATTCCATCATCATAAGAGCTCGTTGAAATGACATGAGATATGTTCACAACTCCTCCAAAAACATCTAGTCCATCATCCTGACAAGCCAGGAGTTCAATGTGATCTACGGTTGTTCCCGCACCAATTGCAGCAAGCGTTAATCCACCAATTTCATTTCCAAGTCCAATATTGGTTCCTCCGTGTCTAATCGACACATATTGAATTGTGCCGGAGTTATCAGTGTTATTATTTCCTCCGTATTCCGAAATCGGGTCAATTGGCAACCCCTCAATAATTATTGATGGTGTTACTGCTGATATTTGAGCATCACCTAATACTATTAATCCACCCCATAATCCAGTATTCGTAATTGAGGTGTCTAAATTGGCCCACCCTGGATAATTTGGGTGTGCATTGGTAATATCATCTGAGGTAGAAGTGAAAATTATTGGATGAGCCGGTGTTCCAATAGCTTCTATTTTGGCACCCTTAGCAATTATAAGAAAAGAGGCATCTACACCCATTCCAGGAGTGCCTTTAATGACTGTACCAGCCTGAATAGTTAAGGTTGCGCCGTTTTCAACAAATACGGCCGTATCTAGGATATAAATAGTATCGCAGTGGAAAGTTCGGTCTTGAGTAATATTATTGCTAATCGTAACCGTTGATTGAGCTAGCCCTGCAGAAGAAAGAACAATCAATAATCCAAGCAGTAATGTTTTCATAATCATAGTTTTAGACCTAATTCATTTCACATGACCTAAAATTATGGAGATTACATTATCTGTATATGGTGAGAATGTTAACAGTTGAGTTTGATTTAACCGCATGATTCAGCTTATAATTTTAGGTTTTTCTCGGACCTACGTTTTCTGGAGCGCAGTTCTTGCCAAAGAATAATTCAAACATTCATATTTCAGCAAAGATCAAGATTGACTGAAAACGTCACCTAACAAATTAGCTAAAGTTCAGGTCCACCCTTGGCCGGCGCAAAAGCACCCATTGGCGTGTACAAAATGCTGGGGCCATCTCGGTCTGACAGTCCAGAGTCCGGGGTTTTGGCCAGCACACCTCAAGACGGCATAAATGCCTAACTTTAGCCAAACGTTAGGTGCTATTCCGATAGATAAAAAACTCCGTAAATGAATGAAATCAGAAAGTTTATTGAGAACATCACTCCAATTAACGATTCTGATTGGCAATTTTTTTCGTCAAAATTGGAACAAGTAGAACTCAAAAAAAAATCAACTCTATTAAATGTCGGTGAGGTTGAAAACCATTTATACTTTATTTCAAAAGGAATTGTCAGGCTCTATGTTCCAAGAGTAGAATCCGATTTGACCTTTGGCTTTTTATTCGAAAATGAGTTTGTCACAGGTTATGACTCATTTTTAACTCAAATCCCCTCTGAATATCAAATTGAAACATTAACAGCAGCCATTTTATGGAAAATTTCGCATAAAGACTTGCTGGAAGTCTATGAAAGAACCGTTAGTGGTAACATAATCGGACGAAAAATGGCTGAAAATATGTTCTTGATAAAGTCGAAGAGAGAACTTTCTTTGCTAAGTAAAACTGCCGAAGAACGGTATTTAGACTTATTCTCAGAGCGACCGAGATTAATACAACAAATTCCATTAAAGTATATATCCTCATATATTGGAATTACTCCCCAAGCGCTGAGCAGAATAAGAAGCCGTATTACTTAACCTAGGTTCATTGTTTTTACTTTTGTGTTTTCTGACATTTGTAGTTCAATAATTCAGAAAATAATGAAACCACTAATTGTACTTCTCTTAAGTTTTGTAATCTCTCTAATTGTCATTAAAATCATCAAAAAAGAATATGATTTGGCCTTATCGGCAATAATAGCAATGTCTATAATGCTAGTCTTTACGGCTATTGGACATTTTGTCTTTACAAAAGGAATGTCAATGATGATACCAAAATTTATTCCCTTCAAAGAAAATTTTGTTTACCTAATAGGGATATTTGAAATATTACTTGCCATAGGTTTGCTAATCCCTAAGCTCAAAATTATATCTGGATGGACGCTTATAATATTTCTCTTGTTAATGCTTCCTGCAAATATTCTTGCTTCTATGAACAATGTAAATTACCAAAAAGGGACTTTGGATGGAAGCGGGATGATGTATTTATGGTTTAGAATACCATTACAAATACTATTCATTGTTTGGACATACATAAGCGCGATCAGGATATAATTGCGAAAGATTGAGACCTAGCAGTTAACGCGCCCTCAAGCTCACCCTTCGATTTTACATGGAAAAAAACAGCCCCTAACACAGTAAGTAAAGTTCACACCCTCCCTTGTCCCTCGCAAAAGCCTCCCATTTGCTTGTCCAGAATCTTGGGGTGCCATCACTACGGAATGCCAACCCACTTTGCGGCGGCATCTAAAAATGCCTAACTTTAGCCAAACGTTCGCTACAAAATTGAAATGATAACTCACTGCACATACTGTTCTGCCGATAAAAACCATTTAGAAAGTCCAACTGAGGCAATTCATGTTTACAAGAGCAACCGAATTTTAAGCCTGTATGGGACAGCCATAGAACAAAAAGTAGGATTCATCATACTTTCAGGTAAATTCGGGATTATTTCACCCACCGACAAGATTGATTACTACGATCATTTACTGATAGCCACAGAAGTTCAAGCGCACGCAGAATTAATATCTACTCAAATCAAAGCAAAAGGAATTTCAAAAATTGTCTTCTTCATGAATAGCCTTGAACAGGACACAAATCTCCAGCCCTATCTAGATTGCATGAAGATGGCCTGTCAAAAAGCAAATATTCAATTAACCGTTGAGATCACAGATTTGCAAGATTGAAGAAGTATGTACTTCGCTCGAATTAAGTATATTTACTCAACCTCAATAAACTAAAAATGAAATCACAAAAGTCATTGACCCGAAGTAAATGGTTGTTCCTAGTTTTATTTTTATCTACTACAACTATTATCAGCAGCTGTAATAAAGATTCAGACAAAACCTATACTGTAACCGTTGGAGTCTATATCTTGAACGGAAGCACATATGAAGATCAAAACAAAGATCTCATTTTTGAAACACAAGAAGGATGTCAATCATGGAGCCGTACAGCACAAGCTGACAACCATAGCTCAACAACTCATGATCATTTCAACGCGGCAACGAATACTACATATGATGCTAATAATGAGACTATTTCATGGACTGAATATGGTCCTGAACTTGATCAAAGTGCCATAGATGCAACTTGTGAAGCTGGTGTTGACGGAGCTGTCAAAACGGCGAATAAAACTGATTATATCGTAGATAAGAATTTCTATTTGAAAATCAAATCTGCAATAGAAAACTAACCAACTCACACATCCTACTATTTTCGTGGACCTCCGACCTACTCCCTAAACGGATCCAATTCTAATTCGCCAACAGCGGTCTGATAGGCTTTCCAATCAGCTTTTAAAAATGCTTGAACCTCAGCATAAATCTCTTTGTATCTTCTTTCAGCCTGAGCGTAATAATTATTAAACGCCTGCTCATTGCCAGCCATGGTTCCCCAAGTATGCCATAAAGGTTGTTGCACTTTTCTAATAAGATCTTCACTGTTTCTAAAGATTCCTTTTACCTCTTCTTTACCTAATATCTGGTCCATGAACGCTTGCATTTGCTTCTTGGCCTTTTTGCCTAAATCTTCTACATTTTTAAAAACAGTATCCTTTTCTGTTGGCATTAATTGATTCACTCTTTTAATGCTCGCTTTATTCGCTCTCAGCTCATCACACATTTCAGTTACTTTGGCCATTAGGTCGTCTACTTTGTCAAATCTGGCCTGACGCTCTTTAAGATCGTCCATTGAAAAATCCAATTTAGGATCCATCATCACTTTCACTTTTTGAGATGAAACATGATTTCCAACTTCTACAGTAACAGTGTATGTTCCTGGAAGAACTGAGACTCCTCCTGATTCTTTTACATCTTTCTCACTTTTTGGCTTTGGAGTTCTTGCCGATCTGTTTCTTTTTCGTTCTAAGCCCCATCCTAACTTATTGATGCCATCATCTACTTTTATTTTTTTGGTTCTTATGGTGTCTCCGGCTTCATTCATCACATACATTTTTCCCTCTGTTTTTTCTTCCTTCTCTCCTCCATTATAATAAACGTAAAGCCTTGCTCCTGCTGATTTGTTTTCTCCATTGTAAATGGCATTTGCTGCAAAATTCCAACCTATAGGCTGTGGGTTTGAAAACTGATAAGCATCCGGAATATCAAAGATTAACAATGAATCTTTTTTCCATTGATCTTCACTTGTTTTGGCCATTACTCTCAAAGGGTCAATATTATCTAAGATGTAAGCCGAACGTCCGAATGTTCCCAATACTAAGTCTGATTCTCTTTCTTGTATTTTCATATCCATAGTGCTCACATTCGGATAACCTTCTTTCCAATGATTCCAGTTTTCTCCTTTATCAAATGAGACATACAGACCTTGCTCTGTTCCAGCAAAAACCAAATTAGGTTCAATAGGATCTTGAATTACGCTCAAACAAAATCCAGGAAAATCGCTTTCATCAGCAATTCGTTCCCAGCTCTTACCTTGGTTATCTGAGAAATACAAATAAGGTTTCCAATCATTTCTTCTGTAATCGTTCACCACTACAAACACTTCATTCGCATTGTGATTGGATGGATGAATTTGTGGAATCCATGCGCCTTCTGGCATATCAGGTAATTTAGATTCAAATGATTGCCAAGTCGATCCTCCATCAGTAGTTAAGCTCAATCTGCCATCATCAGAGCCTACCCAAATCATGTCTTTCTGAACCGGAGACGGATTGATAGTGATGATGTTGGTGAAGTTCTCAGCTCCTGTCACATCAAAAGTCAATCCTCCACTGTATAATTGTTTCTGTTTGGATGTATCGTTGGTGGTTAAGTCAGGTGAAATCGTATTCCAGCTGTCTCCTTCATTGGTGCTCTTATGCACGTACTGCGTTCCAAAATAGATGGTGTTCGCATCAAATGGGTCCTGTGCAATAGCCGCATTCCAAGAGAATCTAAGCGGAATCGTATCTGCAGTGGTTGGACGAATATCTTTATCATAACCTGATTTCAAATCGTATCTACCTACAAAACCTCTTTGACTCATTGAGTATCCATAGCGAGAAGGTTCTTCAGGATCTGGTACGACATCAAATCCGTCTCCACCACTCAAACGGTGGAAATTTTCATTCTTAATGCTCCCCCATCCAAAAATGTATCCAGGTCCTTTCCACGACCCGTTATCTTGCATACCGCCATAGATATTATACGGCAGCTCATTGTCTATATTGATATGATAAAATTGACCCAAAGGCAGATTCTTCACATTACGCCAAGTCTTTGCCTTGTCACGTGAAATGGCCAAGCCTCCGTCATTACCAATTATGATATAAGATGGATCTTTTGGGTGTATCCAACATGCTTGAAAATCAGGATGAACTCCGTAGTAAGGAATGATAATCTTCCAAGTTTTCCCTCCGTCTTCAGATCGAGAAACTCTTGACCATAAACTGTAAATTCTATTCTCATTTTCAGGGTCTACAAATAAGTCACTGTAATAGAAAGGTCTATTTCCTGCATTTTCATCTGAACTGATGCTGTACCAATTGTATCCCCCGTCATCTGAACGATACACCTCATTCTTTTCAGCTTCTACAATAGCATAAACACGATCAGAATTTGAAGGAGCAATGGCTAAGCCGATTCTTCCCAAATCTCCTTTTGGCAATCCATCTTCATCTGTTTTTCTATTCCAACTTTCACCACCATCTACTGACATGTAAATACCGCTTCCTTCTCCACCAGAGTTGAATGTCCAAGGTTGTCTTCTGAATTCCCACATGCTGGCAATTAACTTATTTGGATTGCTCGGATCAAGCACTAAATCTGCAATTCCGATTCCGTCTGCTCCTTTTAAAACATGCTTCCAAGTCTTTCCTCCATCTGTTGTTTTGTAAACTCCTCTGTTTGGATTATCCCCCCATTGAGGACCTTGTGCTCCTACCCAAACTGTATTGGGATCACTCGGGTGGATAATCACTCTATGAATGTTTCTTGTTTCTTCAAGCCCCATGCTTTGCCAAGTTCTTCCGGCATCAATTGTTCTGTACAATCCGTAACCTGAGTTCTGACTATTTCTAGGATTTCCTTCTCCTGTTCCCACCCAAATCACATCTGGGTTAGATTGCTGGATAGCGAGCGCTCCTATATTTATGGTAGGCAAGGTGTCTGCAATAGGCTCCCATTCAATTCCGCCGTTAGTCGATCGCCAAACTCCGCCTGAAGCTGCTCCAATATAAATGGTGCTGGGGTCACTTTCAATAACATCAATGCAAGTGACACGGCCACTCATTCCGGCAGGTCCAATTTGTCTTGGAGACATATCGCCAAAAATGGACATATCAACTTTTTGAGAAAAACTTAGAGCCGTTACGCAAACAGCTAGGAAGGATATAATTGTCTTCATGGATTTAATTGAAAGAACAATTTAATCAAAACAATGTTTGAATGCGGTTATAAAAAGTATGAATGGCGAAAAAGCTAAGCTTACTCTGCCTAAAACAAACAGCAAACTCGAAACACAACCTTACATCAAGAATTGTTGAACAGCGGTCAAAACCCAGAAATCTTTGAATTATGATATTCGAATTTGTAACTTTAAGGATTATGAAAAAGTTAATCCTAATCGTTTTAGTCAGCCCACTCATCTTATTCAGTTGTAAAAAGGACCTTAAAGATGGCGGTACCTGTGATGGAAATGCCGGAGCCGAAACTTTGGTTCATGATGGGCAAGACAGAGAATACATGCTCTACGTCCCATCTTCGTACAATGCATCTACCCCAACCCCTTTAATGATGAATTTTCATGGTTTTGGAGGTCAAGCTGCAGATTACATGACTTATGCTGACATGAGGTCGTTGGCTGACACAGAGAATTTCATATTAGTTTACCCGCAAGGAACTTGTTTAGATGGTTCTTCTCATTGGAACACCAGTTTACCTGGAGGAGATAACAAAAGCTCAGCAGACGATTTTGGTTTTGTAGAAGCCATGATTAACCAATTGTCAAATGAATATTCAATTGATTCAGAACGCATTTATGCCTGCGGATATTCAAATGGAGGAATGTTTGCTTACGGCCTAGCGAACTTCAAAAGTGAGTTGGTAGCGGCTGTAGGTTCGGTCTCAGGAACTATGCTTGATTTTAACGGACCAACTGCTCACCCAATGCCTGTCATTCATCTGCATGGAACTTCTGATGGTGTTATTCCTTATGACGGGAGTAGCGATTGGAGCTCAGCTGAATCGGTTTTAAATCATTGGATTAACTTCAATAATACTTCAACGAGCCCAATCACGGATTCTGATTCAAACAGTGGTATCACTATAGAGCACTATTTATATGAGCAAGGCGATAGCAGTGTTTCAGTAGAGCATTATAAATACATAAGTGGAGATCACGTTTGGTTCAACAATTCATATCAAGGAAAGAATACCGCTCAATTGATTTGGGATTTTGTTTCCAAATATGATATCAATGGTTTGATGTAATTTCAAACAAGATGAAAGCAATATTCTTTTTCCTTTTCGCATCATCTATTTTAATTTCATGTAATGATGAAGTTCAACCAGATCAAATAGAAACATCAACCCTTGAATTAGATACAACTGAAATTGAATGGGAAGAAGAGCAAGAGCCTGACATCCCTTTTGGTATGATGGAGATTGTGATAAATGAAATGAGCTTTCTTTTCGAGGAAATTGACATGAGCTGTTATTACGAAGTTGAAGGCACTGAAAACTTTTGCAAATTCGAAGACACGGCATTCTTTAATTTATGGCCAGGTGATTGGATGGAAGATAAGGTCGTTAAATTGAAAGATGATGACAGTGAAATTATTGAAATGTACGTTCAATCCGTTAGTGTTATTGGCGTAGATTCTGATCGTATGATTGAAGTACCTTTTTGCGCTTTATCTGGATGGAAAAATTCAACTTCATCTTGGAAACAAATTCAACCAAAAAATAATGAATTTCACTTTGAAAGTTTTGATCAAGAAAGTGAACCGCTAATCGTAGAATTAGATGAATTAAAAAATGAATTGATGAACTCTTGTGGCGAAGGATGGTATGAAGAGTATGCTGACGCCGACAGTTTGAGCCAAATTCCGTATTGGGATTTCACTGACAGGTACAACTACAAAATTATCACGAGGGATTTGAGTTCGGGCGAAATCACTGAGCATATTTTCGTCTTTTTCACACCTACATCTTGTTAACCCTAAACTCATCCAACCGATTCAATTAAATATTCGTTAATTAGATTAGCTCAACAAAGGCCAAAATTTTATGTCTAAAAATCTCATCATCATTACGCTTGTTCTTTTAGCTTTTACATCTTGCCGAAAAGATGATGAAATAATGGATGACCCTCGTCTCAAATATGCCGGTGACTGGAACTTCAAAGGCAATAGCTATACATTTTCAGGATATTACGATTACAGTGGTATGACTCCGGTTTGGACATCTAATACCAGCTCATCAACTTCGTATAATGATAGTACCGGAAGCATCAGATTTGGGAAAAATCAAAACGAACTGATTATAAAATATTGTTCAACTTGTGCAGATGTTGTTTACGACCTCAATGAAAATTATCAAGGATCATGGCACATCAATGAAATTGACTTTTATAACAATGTTCAACCGGCACCTCCGGGATATTCTTCATACTATTCTACCTACAACATTCAAGGCTGGAAACTTTAGATTAAGTGTTATCTTAAGATCCATGACATCCTCATTGAAGTATCTAACTTTAATTCTCGCTATCATAGCCGGCACCCAATCCTTTTCTCAAAATATAAGTGAGAAAGATGTGCTCAACGCATTATCTGGGAGTTGGGAATTAGTTTATGAAAGTCAGATAGATAATGATGACACAACTTTTATATTATCTCAGATTATTATCAATCTGAAAAAGAAAAGTGGGAATGAAATTGGAGTGCTTCGAAAAGACGGCTCTCAAATTAAGAATAGAATTAAATGGAAGTTTGTTGAATCAAAGAGAGAAACCGCAATACTTTTTAAAGGCGGAATTTGGGTAGATGAACAAGACTTTGACATTACCGAAATAAGTGACAACAAAATCTCAATGCTGAGTTGCTCGAAACACGACAACTGTACTAAGGCTTATTTAATAAGACTGTAATTCTTCTAATATTCCAACTATCCAACCTTAGTTAATTCAAAGATTATTGCCCAATTTCTTAAACCCTAGGCTTTTTCTACCGTACTTTACATCATGAATACTTTTGAAGATTTCAAAATCAAAAGGCAATTAAAAAATGCCATTGATGATTTAGGATTTGAAAAACCCACTCCTATTCAGCAAGAATCGTATTCTTCGATACTTGCAGGAAATGATTTTGTGGGGATTGCTCAAACAGGTACTGGTAAAACCATTGCTTACTTACTCCCTATTCTTCAAGAGTTAAAATACTCTGACCAACAACAACCGCGTGTTTTAATTATCGCACCAACCAGAGAATTGGTGATTCAAATTGTTGAAGAGATCAATAAATTAACCGAGTACATTTCAGTTAGATCATTAGCTGTTTATGGCGGAACCAACATGAAAACTCAACAGGCTGCTGTGCTTGAAGGCGTAGACATCTTAGTTGGCACTCCAAGAAGAATGTATGACTTGGCTTTGTCAAATGTTTTGCGATTAAAATCGATTAAAAAATTAGTGATTGATGAAGTTGATATTATGCTTGACTTTGGGTTCAAAACTCAATTAAAAAACATCTTTGAGCAGTTACCTACCAAACGTCAAAACATATTGTTCTCAGCAACAATGACTGAATACGTAGATCAATTAACTGACGACTTTTTGGTGAATCCGATTAAGAAAACAATTTCTATTAGCGGAACGCCACTAGATACGATTAGTCAAGAAGTTTATGCAGCTGAGAACTTTTATACCAAGGCAAACTTGTTGAACCATCTCTTATCAGATAGAGACAAACATAATAAGGTACTTGTTTTTGTTGGTAGCCGAAAAGATGCCGATCGTCTTTACGAAACCTTAGATTTTGAAGAGGAAACTTCAGTGATTCACTCAGGAAAAGAGCAAAATCACAGAATGAAGTCTATTGATAAATTCGTTGATGGTACCAGCCGAATTTTGATTGCGACAGATGTTATTTCTCGTGGAATTGACATAGAGAAAATCAGCACGGTAATCAGTTTTAACACACCTTTGTATCCTGAAAATTACATTCACAGAATTGGTAGAACAGGTAGAGCCGAACAAGAAGGAAATTCAATTCTTTTTTACAATGAAAAAGAAGAACCTTTGAAAGAGGCAATCGAGAGTCTAATGAAGTATACCATTCCTTTTATTGAGTTTCCTGATGAAGTTGAAGTCTCAACCGAACTGACTCCCGAAGAACAAGGCAAACCTGAAGAGGAAGAAGAGGTTGAACTCAAAAGAGACCCGAACAAAGGCGCATCTCATCATGAAAAGTCTGCCAAAAACAGTAAAGCTAAGGTTGAGAAAAAGAGTTACTCTCAGCAATTAAAAGCGAAGTATAAAAAGCCAATCAGGCGTGGAGACAAAATCCAGAATAAGAAGAAGAATAAGAACCGAAGAAGGAAGTGATTGAAAGAAAATAGATGGAAATCAAAATTGGTATCGGAATCGGAGATGTGAAATTCGGCATGGATCGCGCTCAAGTAGAATCTATCATGGGAAAAGCAGATAATGTCTCTGAAATGAACTATGATAATACCGGAGAAGATAAAGCTATTATTTGGCAATACGAACGCCTTGATATTGATTTCACTTTTGACCAATCTGACGATTGGAAAATGGGTGCAATTATGATTGAATCAAACCGACACAAACTTGGTCATACCATCAGAGTGGGTATTGAGAAAGATAAGCTGATTCGAGAATTAACAAAGCTCGGAATTGACGACTTAGTGATTGAACCAATGCCTTATGGGGAGAATCCAAATTATGAATTGATCGAATCTGACAAGATGCAGACCAATTTTTGGTTGAATGATGGCGAAGTGAGTCAAATACAGTTCAGCCCCTTGTGGCAAGATGAAGACAATATTATTTGGCCTGAGCTTGATTAGTTCATTTGAAATAAAATCATCAGGCTTTTAGGCAAAGCTTCCTGGCACGAGACTTGCTCCAAAACCTTAAAATAATAACCAAGATGAAACAAATTGCCCTGACACTAACTTTCTTACTTTCGCTCAACTCCTTTTCTCAAGGAGAATGTCTAATAGCCTATATAAGTGATCATCATGTAATTAATGAAACAGCTGATACTGTTGTAATTTGGGTGAACAATAAGAACCAAGAAGGATTCTCTACTGCGGGTCCAACCAAACACGTTTTATCACCAGGTGAAAACAAGAAAATATGCTCCTTAGAATGGGCTGAAGAATTTAGAGAACCTACATTTTGGTATGTGTTCAAAAATGAAACCGAAGGACTCACAAATCTTTGCGAAAAAAAGAATTGGATATTTAAGAAAAAAACTGAAACCACTGCGACTTATACCTTGAGACTCACCGAGTCTAACACCCCACCCTGCATTCCGCTTGCAGACTCAATCTTCTTTGCAGATAACAGACTTCCTTTTGAGAGAGTTGAAGATGAAATCTATGACTTCCCTGATGTAGAAGCCGAATTTCCGGGCGGGATGAAAGCCCTGATGGTTTGGGTGGAGAGCAATATTCAGTATCCCTCTGATGCTCATGACATGGCAATTTTAGGAAGAGTATATGTTGAGTTTGTGGTTGAGAAAGATGGCAAACTGACCAACATGAAAGTTTTAAAGTCACCACACGAACTCTTGAGTAAAGAATCAATTAGATTAATTGAGACAATGCCCAACTGGAAGCCTTCTGAATACAAGGGAGAAGTCGTAAGATCAAGATATCGTCTTCCTATTTCATTCAGATTGCGCTAAATCATAAACTGTTTCTTATCATTGCCAAAAACTACTCAATTGCAAGAAATTAAATTCTCAGAAGAGTCATTGGCAATCATTGACCTTTTTCAAAATTCAAGCGAAAACTTATTCATAACGGGTAAGGCGGGCACAGGAAAATCTACCCTGCTTAAGCACATTTATAGCCTTAACAACAGCATTATATTATTAGCACCAACAGGTATTGCCGCCATTAATGTTGGAGGTGAAACCGTCCATTCTTTTTTCAGATTAAAACCAGGATTTGAATTGGATGAAGCGAAGCATGTAAGAATCGATAAGAACACTACAGCAAGATATGCTCCTGTGAACACCATTATTATTGATGAGATTTCAATGATCAGGGCAGATATTTTAGATGCAATTGATGTATTTCTTCAAAGAGTAAAGAGCAGTGAGCTGCCTTTTGGTGGAGTGAGAATGATTTTTGTCGGAGACCTATTTCAACTGCCACCAGTTCTAATGCGAGATAAGAAAGCCGAGTTTTTGCAAGAATATGAATCTCCCTATTTCTTTTCGGCCAAAGTTTTTGAAGCCAAGGATTTATTTTCAGACCCCTTTGTTTTAAGGCTGTGCGAACTACAAACCATTTATCGTCAAAAAGATTCAAAGTTCACAGACTTATTGAACGCCATAAGAACAAACACGATTAATGATTCGCAACTGGCAATACTAAACCAGCAGGTAAAAACGGATAGTGATGATGATTTGAGGATCAATTTAGTAGCTACAAATGCACTTGCTTTGGCAATCAACACGAAGAAACTAGACTCACTTGATAGTGATGAAATTAAGTTCTACGCTTCGCAATCAGGAAATATTGAGAATCTAAAACCAAACGAGCAACAGGTCACTTTGAAGAAAGGTGCACAAGTTATTTTCATTAATAATGATGCTCTAAAAAGATGGGTAAACGGAACCATTGGTAAAGTACTTGGAGAATCAGAAGAGTTTGATGAAGAATTGGATAGAACCTTCCCTGTTTTGGAAGTTGAGTTAGAAAATGGAAAAGTTGTGAAGGTATCTCCCTTCACTTGGGAGATTTCGAAATACGTTTTCAAAATGGGTCGATTTACTCGTCAAGAAATTGGTTCATTCACACAGATTCCACTAAAGCTTGCTTGGGCAATTACGATTCACAAAAGCCAGGGCAAAACATTTGATAAGGTTAAGATTGATTTAGGAAGAGGAAGCTTTGCTCACGGCCAAACTTATGTGGCATTGAGTAGATGTAAAACACTAGAAAACGTCATTTTAGCTAAGCCTGTAAAGAAGTCAGATGTTATTACAGATCAGGTAGTAGTGGATTATTTTAAGGCCAATACTTAGATTACGACCTAGTCTACAACAACCTTAGTTGTATATTCTCCGCCTGCATGTTTTACTTTCACAACATACATGCCTTTGCTTAAGCTTGAAACATCTACCAAATTATTAGAAGCTGCATTGAGATCAAGGGCTTTTTGGCCCATCAAGTTAAATAGCGAGATGTTTGAAACGGCATTAAATCCTTTTAGCTGTAGTTGCTTATTGATTTGATCTAGGTTTACAGTTCCTGTCTCAACTTCATCATCAATACTCAAGTTACCAGCACAAGCGTCAGCAGCTTGAAAAAGATCATCTACCGAATCAGATGTTGACATTAATTCAGTCGTCTTATCTGAACAAACCTTCATCACCATTGGATAATAATTCAAATTATAATCATCAAAAACAGTTCTATCTTCTGTTCCCTCAACATCAATCATTGGCACTGTGTTTCCGAGCGTCCAATCACCTTGTGTATAGGTTCCGCCCCCAGTAAATGCCTCCGTATTATTTTGATCATGCTCGAGCATAATTACCACAATTTGATCAGTTCCGTCAGGACCATAAGCTTGGTGTAATTGCTCTAATTTTCCTGTTTGGTGGTAAGACCAACAACTAGGACAATGACAAGCGAAAAACTTAATAAAAACTACTTTTCCTTCATTCAAATATTGATATAAATGATGAGTTGTACCGTCACGATCAGTTAAAGTAAAATCAGGTGCAATTGAGCCATCTGTTAATTGAGAATGGGCTGAGATATTCACACCTAAAACAACAGCCAATAAAAGAAGATATTTTTTCATAATTCAAATTGTATAGAACTGTAAGACGGTAAGTTAAGAAAGAACTTACAAATCATAAAACCAAGAAAATTGAAACAAGGAGTTAAGCTTTCAAATAAGTATCACTACTCTCTGTTAAAAACTTGCCAACCTCATCCACTGAAATGCCTTTTGCCGATAAAGTTGCACCATTCCAATTGGTTTTGAATTCCCCTTTGGTAAGACCTTTCAAATCTTTAGTTGTGATTGGTTTTTCATCTTTGTAGCCAGATGCATAAAAGTAAAAGTCATTCTCTAGGTCATCAGGGATTGCCAATCCGGCTCCCATCAAAACGTTCGCTTCTTTGTTCAAAGGACCATAGAATCCCAAATCAAAATGGTGTGGCCAAATTCTACTTTCACCTTTCACTTTCGCCTCCTTTATAAAGGCTTTAAAAGCTTTCTTTCCTAGACTCAAATTATCTGAAATTTGCTTTAAATCGCCTTCTAAAAACTTGAAAGTATGATTGAATTCTAGCTTTTTATAAGGTAAGTCATAATGAAACTCGTATTTGAAGTCTTCGGTAATTCCGTTTGCCGCAGCTTGTTTTTTAATCCAACTTAAATTTTGAGCATGACGCCTGTCTTGCAAATCAGTGCTGGCTGTTACCTTCCCTTCTTTCAACCACTCTAAGTGTGCCTTTTTTAGGTTTAAAGAAAGTTGACATTTATCGCCAAAAAAATGAGTCTCCATTCTTTTTTTAACTGATGACCAAGCCAAGTTTGTATGGCTATCGTCATCTTTTTTCTCAATAAAACTGATAGCAGCCGCAGACAAATATTGTGCTGCTAAATGTAATTCTTCAATGGTATTTCTCATTTGGGTGGATTGGTTTTCGTCCTTAGACGGATGAAAGTAATTTTCCTTGAAGATAGTCCGAAAAAACAATCACATTAGAATTCCTTATCTTTAAGTTATATGAAAACCCTATCAACAGCATTCAGATTTTTTTTGGAGACCAATTCGACATCCTTTTATTAGAGGATTATGCCGAATTTGATGAGAACGATTCTATTTTACTCATTGCGAAGAAAAAGTAAATCAGGACGAATCCTATCCTTCACAAGAGCATTAACAAACCATATCGAATTTTTATTCGTCATTCATCTTGAACATCTTATCGCGCTCAAATGAATACGAAGATCACTTTTTACGCACTATTGCTATTCGCTCTCGGTTCTTGCTGCAAAGCATTGCCACCAAGTATTGAACTAATTATAAATAATCTTGAAGGAAACAACATTGTTTCGTCAGTCTCAGATTCTACCTGGACTTGGGTTGAAAACAACCAGCTGAGACCTATGGTTATTGTGGGCGGTCAAAGCGACAACATTTTAACGATTAGCTCTGATGGTTTTCAAAGCGGTCAAGATTATTATTTTTACTCTACTCATGCTGACATTGACACCATCAACATTCTTTACGAAGACAAAGGTTGGAACTGTAATTTATCAACCAAAGTAGAGGCTATCGTTTATAATGGAAATGTTTTTGAAGGTGGAAAAAAAGACGCCCTTCACAGGATTATCAAGCTATAATAATTGGGCAGAATTCCTTAACGCGAAAAAGCTATGGAAATCACCAATTAGAGACTGATTTATTATGTTTAATAACTCACAATATTCTTGGAACAGCACTTACTGAACTTTCGTCCGCTACCACAAGGGCAAGGGTCATATTTTCGCGTGTATTTGAATTCTTCTTGTACTTTGGGATTAAAGATGCTGTCAAGGGCTGAATACAAACCTGGATGTTCGGCTTTCATTTTATCAGGACTTTCAAAGAAAAACTCGCCTACAACCGCCAAGAATTCAGCTCTATTTACGCCGCCATAATCTCTAATAGTTGATTTGCCTTCATTTATCTCATTCATTTTTTGATGAATAATATGAAGCCAAGGAGTTATATCAACCTCATCCATTACTCTTTCGAGCACGCCATCAACTTCACCATCTTGTTTGTCAATGATATGAATGAACTCATGAATGGCAACATTTCTTTGGTCGTTTTGATCCGCATATCCTTCATAAAGAGCTTTTTTCGAAAGCTTCAAAACTCCTTCCATTGCACCCCAACCTACTAATCCTCTTGCCAGTTGATCAGTGCCTTTAATTGGGAACTTATCAGGATGAAGATGAACTTCTCTTAGGTAACCATAATGCCAATTAGGAAATCCAAAAATCGGAATAACAGCACTGGCCGCAATCAAAACCCTGTCTTCATGAGTTATGGGCATTTGCATACCTATCACCCTTACATTCAATAAGAAAACATGCATTTTATGCTCAAATTTTTTGCGGTCTGAGCGATTTAATCTTTGATAAAATTCAATTCTACTTTCAAGAATCTTACGCCATTGATAGGGGAATTCTCTATCTGGCATACGAATTCCAGTTGGAGCTGAATCGCCTCCGGTTCTTTTAGCATAAACAACTGCTAAACCAACTGCCAATCCAATACCGACATAAATAAGATAAGATGAATCCATTAGGCTAAAAATACAGATTTATCAGATAAGATTTAATTCTCAAAATTAAGTGACTTTCAATAATCCCCCAATCAAAACAGTTTCCCGGAATTTACGTACGAATAAAAAAGGGGCCCTTCTCTTTGGGAATAAAACCAAGACAATGGGCTATTTTTAAGATTCGTGAACAAGCTAATCCTATTTGAATTGAATGAGGTTCCGCAAAAAATTGTGGACTACTATTGTCGTGTGCGCCCTCAATCATGGATGGCTCAAAATTACATTCAATTCAATAAGTTCAATTCGTATTCTGAAAACCCAGATCATTTGAACCCGTGGAATACCTGGCCAACTGTTCACAGAGGAATTGATTCTTCTCAACATAAAATCTTGGATTTAAATCAAGATCTTGAAGAGCAAGACAAGGCTTATCCTACACTTTGGAAAATTCTTTCTGAAAAAAAGATTAAAACCGGAGTATTTGGTTCTTTGCATTCTTACCCTTTGCCGCAGTCAACTGAAAACATTGGCTTTTATGTGCCAGACGTTTTTGCCCAAAGTGCAGAATGTCATCCAAAATCAGTTGATTCATTTCAGGAATTGAACTTGAGTTTATCAAGAAAATCAGCCAGAAATGTTAGCCGAAAGGTTCCGAAAAAATCACTGTTTAAATTGGCAATTAAGTCTCCCCAATTAGGATTTAAGAGTAATACCATTTCAAAAGTGGCCAGCCAACTTATTCAAGAGAAATCTCAAAAGTGGAAAAGCACGAGGAGAAGAACTCATCAAGCTAATTTGAGTTTTGACATTTTCTATAAACTCTTGCAAAAAGAGCAGCCAGATTTCACTACATTTTTCACCAATCATGTTGCCGCCTGTTTGCATAGATATTGGGCCGCTAGTTTTCCTGATAATTATGAAGTGAATCATTATTCAGATGATTGGATAGATAGATATGACAGTGAAATTCTTTACGCTTTAGATCATGCTGATAAGATGCTTGCCCGCTTGGCAAAATTCGTGAACAAAAATCCCGAATACAAACTGATAATTCTTTCAAGCATGGGTCAGGACGCCGTTAAAGCTCGACCTATTAAGACTCAACTTTACATTAAAAACTCAAAGGAATTCTTGGCTTGTTTTAATATTGACAAATTTGAAAGTTTACCTGCTATGCTGCCCCAGTTCAACTACAAACTTGAAGGAGATAACATTGAGAAGTTTAAGACAATCGCGAATAAAACAGAAATCAATGGTAAACCATTAAGGTATAGAGAACATAATGCCGGTCACATCTCAATTGAAATGGGACATATTAATCAAAGAGACATTGTAATGAAAATTGGCGGTGAAGAAATTCATCCTGAGAAAACTGGACTGAAGAATGTTACCATTTCAGATCAATCTAGCACAACGGCAGATCACATACCTGAGGGGATATTTTATGTTTATCATCCCTCTTTTAAAGATTCTCACATGAACATGAATGTAGTACCAACTTGCACTATTTTCCCAACTGTCTTGAATAATTTCGGATTAACGATTCCGGATTACGCACAGAAATCAAATCCTCATTTGATTTAGAGAATTCGTTTGAGGCGCATTACTTTTTAAAGGTTTCTGTATCTAAACCAGGCCATTTCAAATCCATATCAGATAAAGTATTTAGCAACAACTTAGAAATGTGATTGATTTTGACCCAGTTTTTATCTGAAGGAATGATGTTCCAAGGCACCTTGTCACATCTGTCAAAAATCTCTTCATAAACCTTCATGTAATCATCCCAAAGTTTTCTTGATTTCCAATCACCATCATTGTGTTTCCAATGTTTTAGGGGATTCTCTATTCGATCTGTTAAACTCTCTAATTGGGCTTCTTTAGAAATATGCAAATAGCACTTGATAATCTTTGTACCATTTGCTTCTAAAAGCTCTTCAAATTGATTGATTTGATCGTATCTTTTTTCAATATCCTTTTTTGGAAATAGATTCAACACAGTAGGCACCAATATATCTTCATAGTGAGACCTGTTGAAAATATGAATCATTCCTTTTGGCGGCGTTACTTTATGAATACGCCATAAAAAATCATGAGCATACTCTTCTTCAGTTGGTTTTTTGAAGCCGTAAACTCTACATCCAAGAGGATTGACCGCCGAAAATATTTTTCTTACAGTTCCATCTTTACCTGAGGCATCAACGCCTTGTAATATTAACAGTACACTTTTTGATCCATCAGCATATAATACTCTTTGCAGCTCCGCAATTTTAGAGATGAGCTCTTTGTTTTCTTGTTTGATTTTTTCTTTGTCCCATCCCTCAGGTGCGGTAGTTGAGTATTTTTCTAGCATGCTTTGTAAATATTATAGTTCATGAAAGTTAATTATTTTAGAGGAATCCTAAACCTATGAGGCTTTCATTATTTTCTCAAATTCTTTTGCAAGCTTTTTTGGTGTTCACCACAATAGCATGCTCAATGATCATTACAGAAGGACATTGGGGAAGCTCTATTTCATTAGGAGCATTGGCTTTGGCTATTTATCATGTGAACCGAGTAGTCAATTTGAACAAAGAGACAGCTTACAAAAGCAAGTATCACTTTTTAGAAGAGGAATCAGACTACACAAATATCCTCATACAACTCATTGCTCAAGTGGTTTCAGTAGACGGCAAGACTACTCAAAAAGAGATGGGTTATGTACAACATGTACTCATGAAGTATTTTGAAGCCGATAGGGTAAAAAACCTGTGTACCGGTATTGAATCTTTTATTGCCAAAGACATTTCAAACTATGCGCCCATTTGTAAAATTTTGAGTCAGAGATTTGATAGCAAATCAAAAATTCAACTCATGCATTTGCTAGTTGGAATTTGCGCCATAGATAGCTTGATGACAAAGAAGGAGGAGGCCTTATTGAAAGATATTGCATTTGAAATGAGGCTCCCTTTTGCTACTTTTCAGCAGATATTATTAATGCATCAATTCAAATATGAGAAGGATGTTAATGAAAAGAAGTATCAAAAAAGAAGACCAAAATACACATCACAAAGTCAGCTAAAAACTGCCCTTGGAATTCTAGGTCTAACAGAAAGTTCATCACCTTCAGAAATAAAAAAAGCATACAGAAAATTGGCCGTTAAGCATCACCCCGATAAAGTGGCGCACCTCGGTAAAGAAATGCAAGAGGTCGCAAAAGAAAACTTTCTTGTAATTTCGGATGCCTACGAGTTAATAAAAACTAAAAAAGGCTTTTCTTAGCAATATGAGTAAACGATTTAATTCTTTAGCAAATGAATTTGGCTGCGCCTATGGCTTTGTTCTCTTCGTTTACATATGGGTAATCGTAATGAAAGAGGGCCCAGTTAATTATTTCGCTCTAACCATGGGCCTCATCATCATTTATGTTGTCATTTTTTTCAGCCACAGAATGCGTAAAAAAAGCAAGGCTAAAAAGCGAAACTATCAGTTTTTATTTGATCAAAGTGCGGCATCTAATATCTACCTTGAATTAGTAACCGAAGTTATTCGTGTTGATGGCGGAAAATCAGAAAAAGAGCTTAAATATCTTGAAGAAATTGTTAACCATTACTTCACTGAAAAAAGGGCAAGCTACATTTTAGGTGTCATCTATGCTAAGCTAGAGAATCCACCAATTGATGTGAAAGCACATTGCGCCGAGATGATGAAAGAGTTTGATACGCATGCCGTTGTGCAGCTCATGCATTTAATTGTCGGTATTTGTGTTTCAGATGCTTTTCTCACAAAAAAAGAGAATGCGATTTTGAGAGAAATTGCCGTTGAATTGAAGGTTCCGTTCTCAACTTACAATCAAATATTACTGATGTATCGCTTTAAGCATGAAGGGGCACGTCAACGTAAAAAGAAAACTACCTATTCTAGTAAAAGCCAGTTGCTATCTGCTTACGGTATTTTAGAAATTACTGAAGATGCCGAAATAGATGAAATTAAAAAGGCGTATCGTGCTTTAGCTGTCATTCATCATCCTGATAAAGTGATTCATTTGGGTGAAGAAATGCAAATTGTAGCGAAAGAGAAATTCCAGATTATTTCAGACGCATATGAATTGATTAAGGAGAAAAAAGGTTTTTCTTAAAAAATTAACAAAAGTCTTCCAACCTTGTGACTATCTTCGCGTCTTCTTTTAGCACAGCTACTACTATGAGGAGAGGATTTCTAATTTCAATATTGTTTTTATTTCCATATTTTGGATATACACAACTAGATTGTGATTCTTTAGAATGCGCTAAATATGCGGACACCTCTTCGTTTGTAATCCTTGGTTTAGCTGAACAAACAGAAACGTCAACACCAAATACCAACTACATGATTTCATGTAAGATGTTGTGTGAAATTGAAGCTGCGAGATCAAATTTTGCTGACGTAACTGTTAATATTAGAAACTACAGTGTTCTTATCTATAAAAGAGAAGAACAAGAAATGGTAAAAGAGAAATAGTGAAGTGGTTCCTTTACATATCGACATTCTTATTTTCTATTTCAGGATTTTCTCAACCGGCAAATGACGACTGTGCGGATGCAATAACGCTCACGATTGGCGGAGGTTTGATTTGTGGAGAAGATGGTGAAAACTCGACTTTAGAAGGTAGCGAATGCTTTACAAATTATGCTGGAGGTTCAACTGAGGGAACAATGTGGTATAGAATTACTGCAACAAATGACTCTTTAGTTCTCAACTTTATTGAAACTAATTCTACTATTTGCCAACCTCACATTGCCATTTACGGCCCATATGCCACTGGCGGCGGCTGTAACCCAGCCTGTGCCGATCAAGTTTATGATGAACTGCAAGCTGGTGATCCAGGAAATCATGATTTAATTACAGGTTTGTCTACCACAGCAGGAAACGCAGATTACCTGATTCAGGTTCAAAACAACAGTTGTAATGGTTCTGGTGTAAGTGACATTCAATTCTGTTTAGGCATAGATGAGCCAGCAGCTAATGGTTTTAGTACTGGGGCCACTTTAATTGATGAATGCGGGACAGTTTTTAATGAAACCACTGATGGCGGGTATTGGAATAGTGGAGCGGGAACTTCTTTTGCTGATTTAGATTCTACGGCTGGTAATGATGTGGCTTTCGTAATTAATAATTTTGCTTGGAATACATTTTGCTCATTGACTTCAGGAACATGGCAGATCACTGTTAATGGTGTTTCTAATTGCAACGTGCCTGCGCCCAATGACGGAATACAAGCGGCAGTATTCACCGGAACTCAAGCTTCACTTACACTAGAAGACTCTCAAAGCCCTATAAATCCAGGGGACAACTGGACGTCAGCAACAATCACAGTGGACTCTGCCGAATGCGCTTATTTGGGTATTGATGGTTTTGCAGGAGATGTTTGTGATTATCAAATCACACTTACAAATATTACTGGCGGATGTGTCGTATTGCCAGTTGACTTCCTTGGTCTTAATGCTTACCGAAATGAAAATGATGTTCACCTCAGCTGGAAAACAATGTCTGAAGTTGGTAATCAGTATTTCATCATAGAAAGATCTACAGACGGAGCTGATTATGAAGAGATCGGAAGAATTAACAGTATTGGTGACCACCATATTGAGCATGTGTATCAGTTTACTGACGACTCAGCGCCAAGCAGAAATGTTTATTATAGATTAAGCGAGTTTTCAAACGAAAATGAAAAAACAACCTTGGCTATTAAATATATCAAAGGAGAAACTACTGATGACTATTTTAATGCCTACCCAAATCCAACTGAAGGATTACTAAATGTAGAATTCAGTCAAATTAGCCCGCGGTTAAATAGCAAAATTGAAATCTACAATTATCAAGGGGAGATTATATATTCAGAAACTTTTGAATCTTCAAATGGCTTTAACTCAAGACAAATAAATCTGCACGATTTTAGGAGTTCAAATTATCTATTGAGGCTGACCAATGACGAGAAAACCTTCTCTTCTCGTATCTTGTTAAAGTAATTGTAACGATTTTCTGGTAGTACATTATACTCAGAAAATCCAAGCTATGAAATCAATTTTTGCCCTGACTCTTTGTTCTCTTATTTGTATTAATGCAAGCTCTCAACGCAACTTTTGGTCTGAAACCAGAGGAGCATTCAACAATTTCTCCACTTTTAGTGTTTATGGAACTTCTCCTGAACAACAAAAGGCGATTCAATCTAATAACATTAAGAGTAAGACGACCACTCACTACTCTAAGAATTTTAATAATGCTTACAAGGAGTTTTATAATGAAAACGGAAAACTGATTCGTAAAGAATACATCACTTCTAAATTTGAAACAGTCACTTTACTATCTTATGATTCAGATAATAATATCACTGAAGTGATCACCAAAAACAACAAAGGTGAAAAATGGGTTTCTAATACGAAGTATGAAAATGGCTTGGCAGTTGAAGTTGAAAACATTGATGAAAAAGGAAAGTATTCTGGAACAAAAAGAGAGTATAATGAAGCAGGATTAATCACACGTCATTTACGTTTTGAAAAATCAAGGACAGAACCAACTCATGAACTCATTTACACATACTACGAAGGTGGATCAAAGAAAAACATCATCTACAATGAAAAAGGAAAGTTTAAATATGTATGGAACTTTGATTGTAAAGAAGAAGGTGAGTTAGTAAATATAAAATCTAAAGACAAATCAACCATTTGCATAAAAGAAGAAGTAGACCCTACTGGAAACAAGATAATTTGGAATCGTGAATTTGATGAAAGCGGAAAACTCATTAAAACCAAAGAAGTTCGATCTGCAAATGATAGATTAATCACTAGAGAAATTTTTAATCAGGCCGATAGACTATTGACCAAAACTTTCATGAAAGAGAATGGCGGTTTCTGCACAGAAAGCTATGACAAAAAGGGAGAAGTTGCTTCTAAACGAGAATCATTTCTCAATAAAGATGGCAAGCTAATCAGATCAAAATACACCTCAAAAGGGTTCAATTACACTAACATCTATTCATACGAAGGTGATTTACAATCTACCAACAGCAGAATTTCAAAAAGAAGAATCACTGTAAATCAATTTGAATACGAATATTATTAATTACCATTCGTCTTGACATAACTCACCAATAATCTTGTTGATGACATCTTGTTCTTGAGGATGATTTGTTTGCAACAAGAAAGCATGTAATGTTGAGATTAATGAGTTACCTTCTTGTGGCACAAAGGCCCAACCCTTAACCGATTTTTCGGTCACCAATAAATTACCTGAAAGTATTATTGCATGCGAAAATAATCTCCCATTCAAACCGTATCTTCTGCCCAGTTCAAAGATGACATTAGAATCAAATTTGTTTGTTTTAGAGATAAGCGAATTTGACTGAATAAGTTGATTTATGTCTTCTGTCAAAGGACTTTTTAAATCAATATTGAACCGCACTGAGTGCATTAATTGACTGGGAGTTGTAATGTCAGAGGATGTTAGATTACAATCAACCCCTATCGTTTTGAACATATCTCTCACATCAATTGAGTGATGTGTTCCGGCCTGAGGATCTAAATGTCTTGCTACAACATTTGCACTTACAAGACGCTCGTGGTTTCCAACATCTTCTGATCGCCTTACGACAACCATATCTGCCTTTTCAAGGTTCTCTAATTCATTACCAGCAAACAGTCGTACCAATGCCGCCGAACCATGCGTATTGCAAGACACCACATGAGCGAATTTTTGAGAACGAATCACTTCGTTATTAACTCCTGACATAAATGAAATACCGAAGGCTTTTTCTGAACCCTGAGCGCAACTACCAATTAGATTTGGTAACTTCTCATACCTCTCTTTCTGCTTTACTCCAACTCCGTTTGCGGTTGTCTCAAAAATGTAGTTGATTTGAGGTAAGATATTCCCTAATTGAGGATAGTCTCTTGAATCACCAGAAGTGCAAATTTTAACTCCCTTCGCCGCTAGTAAATCGAGCTCTGCCCTATTCCATTTAGTAACGGTTCTTTTGCAAGCATGAATTTCGTCAATACCCAAGTCGTTTTTGTAAGTAACTAACAAATTGAGCAGTGTACTGCCTATGTTCCCTATTCCGTTTACTAAAACATTCATCTTTTATGCATCCATTTTTTGACTTTATCTTTTCCTAAAAAAGGAATCAACATTGACGACATCATCACTTGTGCATCTAAATATAAGGATTGATGTTTTATGTAGTGTAAATCTAAAAACCAAGACATTTTTTTATGGCAAATAGGAGATAATTGAGCCAAACCAACTATCCCTGGTTTGTAATCCCATCTTTGATCATAATATTTGTCATCCCAGCCCAGTCTTACCACATCATCTTGAGTTAACGGTCTTGGACCAACAAAACTCATGTCCATAAATATGATATTTATAAGCTGTGGTAATTCATCAATACCTGTTTTTCTTAATATCCGTCCCAAAAGCGTTATTTCACCATCTAACATGGTTCTGAACTTTATGATTTTGAAAGGAAGTTTTTGCAGGCCTAAACGTTCTTGCATAAAAATCGGCGACCTAAAATCTGCAAAGAAAATAAGTAAGCCCACAATGGTTAAAATTGGTAGCAACAATACAAAAAGTATGGTAGCAAAAAATATGTCAAGCACTGTCTTCACATTACTAATTTAAGGACTTTCTGTCCTAAAGACCCAATTTTTAAAGAAAGTAGGTGTTTGTTTTCTTATCCGCTTGTGTTCAGGAATTATTGTCAATAGTTACCTTTTCATTTGAGCTACATTCTATAAAAACAATTAGTAAATATAAATTATGAAAAATTTAATTCTAGTAACGATTCTATTCATGAGTATCGTATCATTCGGGCAAGACAATCTTATCTCAGTTAGTGTAAGCGAAAGGGCAGAGATGAAGCCTGATTTTTATAAAGTGCAAATATGTCTTTCTGAGAAAGTAAAGGTTGACCCAGAAATACAATTAACTGAATCAATTACTATAGATATGGTTCTTGAAAGTCTTTTAGAAAAGATGAAAACAGAAGATTTAGACATGGATGATTTGACCTTGGAAACCATTAGCGAATCATCTACAAGCAATGTAATTAATGGTTATCAGAACTACAATCAAAATTATACGGCATCTAAGAAAAAGCTACTTAAAAGAACTTATGTATTGAATTGGCATAGAGATTTAGATAAACTTGAAGAGTTCTTGACTGGATTACGATTCAATGGGTTCGAATTTGCAGCAGTGACGGCCTCTTACAAAGCAGAAACGATAAAGGCTACAAGAAAAAAACTAATGACAACTGCCTTGAAATTAGCTAAGGAGAATGCTCAATTAATGGCAGCCGAATTCGGAAAAGAACTTGGAGAACTCCATGCTGTTTCTCAAACTGATCTTTATGCAAGTGGCCAAGTTTGGTATGCAGAAGACTATCCAAATTACAACTACAATAATGTTTACAATATGAATAATACTCAAAGTATTTCAACAAAATCAACTAGTTTAATATCAAAATTTGAGACTGTATCCCTTTCGGTAAGTTTTAAAATTAAGGAGTAGTCATTAAGCCCGAGGAGAAATCCTTGGGCATTTTACATTTTCTTGCCTAACGATTGACTCATATTTTCACGAATTTCTTCAGAGTAACCGAGCACTGCATTAGGGAATTGCTCCTTTAAGTATTGCAAAACTTCTTGCACACGCTTGGCCTTTAAACTCAATGTGAACTTTTTGCCTTCACGATCAAATGTCCAAATTTGGTGGTCAGAACCACCTCCTTGCACTTGCGTCACATATTCATACATCCAAATAATGTGGCCCTTATCTCCTGACTCAATTGCTTTAACAATGGGATGATCTCCATTTTTTACTTTGAGATGATTGCGGATATGTTGGAAAGTAATGAAGAATCCAAAAAATAGACACATACCAGCCAAAGCGCATATTACAATGTAGCCACCAATACCCATGTCTTCCATTTCAGAATCAGCACCCGAAATTACAAGCCAAGCAATAAATACTCCGAATAAAAAAATACAACTTCCGACAATGACGTTTTTCACAACCGACTTGCCCACCGCCTTTTTGAATCCATTTAAGTCCATACTCAAAGATTTGAATTCAAATTATGAATTTTTGTCGACTTTTCAATTTGCGTTTTTCACAAATAACTATTTCACTTAGCGTTATTCAATTCTTTATTCGGTGATTATCACCATAAATTTGAAGTAACAAAAAACAAATGATATGAAAAATAGAGTAAACAATAACGGAACGATTTCAACAGATAACAAAATCGAAAATTCAATTAAAAAATTAAACGCAGCTGAGACTGTAGCTTGGGCTCTTTTCGTAGGGGTTGGTATTGCTTATATCGTATTGAGCTTAGTTTTGCCTAACAATGTTTAAAAGACGAGGTTCTTTAAAACCATCCAAAACTAACTCCTAGAGAAAAGAGTTGTAGCTCACTTGATTGACCTTCTGAGAACAAAGTGGTCATATCATAGTAACCGAAAAGCATGATGTTGTCTATTCCTAAACGCACGGTAGGTCCGTAATGCAACCTTTGTACATCAGGGAAATTAAATTCTTTGAACTCATCACCTTCGATTCGCCATTTAGAGAAGTATTCAAACATGTATCCGACTTTGAAACCCGGGTAAAACTTAATTTTACCTCTTTCTCTTGCTGATCTGAACCTCAATTCGAACGGAACCTCAACAAAGTTGAAAACAGTCCTATTGATCCATCTGTTTGGACCTTCATATGGGGCTAGCTCAGAATAAAAGTCGTTTGTTCCTACAACCGGTTCATAATTGATTTCTCCGTCATTTCTTATATTGAAGTGACTATAACCCAATCCTATTCCGAGTCCTACTCTTCCTTTTTTGTCAAAAGGCACATCAAACATCAGATTAATTCCGTGTCCGATTGCATAAAACTTAGTTTTGACACCATTTGTTTCGCCTAACCAAGAATTCCAGAAAAAATCAGTGTTAAAGCGATCAAATTTGTCTGGTCTATCAGGTGGTGGAGCAGTTAAACCAGTATATAATCTCATGATACCTGGTTTTCTATTCTCAAATACTTTCCAACGCTCTTTACGATCGTAGTCGTCTTTTTGTGCCATCATATTGCTTGAAAACAACATGAGAAGCGCAAAAGCAGTGCCTTTGATAATATTTAATCGATATTTTGTTCCCAACTCCATGAGTGTTTAAGTGCGTCCTTGATTGTGTATTTACAGCTCCAACCTAATTCATTATTTGCTTTAGAAGGATCTGCCCAAATTTGAACAACATCACCGGGACGTCTGTCTCCGATCACATAATTCAATTTCAAATCATTGACTTCTTCAAAAGTATGGATTATTTCTAATACAGAAGAGCCTTTGCCGGTTCCCAAATTATAAGCCTCACAAAAGTTTGCTTCTTGTTTGATTGATCTCTGAAGCGCTTTCACATGTGCGTCAGCTAAATCAACAACATGAATGTAATCTCTTACATTTGTGCCATCAATCGTTTCATAATCGTTTCCAAACACGGTTAATTGTTCTCTAATCCCTTTTGCTGTCTGCGTTATGTAAGGAACTAAGTTATTTGGAATCCCTTGGGGCAATTCTCCGATTTCAGCAGAGGGGTGCGCCCCAATTGGGTTAAAATATCGTAGCAATGTTGCCTTCAATTTTTGATCTGATTGCACGGCAAATTGAATCAGTTCTTCACAAGCAATTTTGGTTGCTCCGTAAGGACTTGTTGCCTTTTTTATCTCTGTTTCTTCTGTCACTATGGGACTAGCAGGCTCTCCATAAACGGTACAGGAAGAAGAAAAAACAAGGTGCTCTATTTCAAAATCTTTAGCAAGTTTCAATATTTGGGTCAGTGAACCTATGTTATTCTCATAGTATTTTACAGGATTTAACACTGATTCACCTACGGCCTTATCGGCAGCAAAGTGTATTATTCCCGTAACATTCTGAAGGGAATTCAAGGCAGTTGACATTGCGTTATAATTATTACAGTCAACATCAAAGTGCTTAATCTTACACCCAGAAATCTTTTCAAGGCGATCGAGAATCCAAGGTTTTGAATTTCGAAAATCATCAAAAATAATCGCATCAAATCCAGCCTTAATGACCTCTACAACCGTATGTGATCCTATAAAACCAGTTCCTCCAGTGATTATTATTTGCTTTTTTTCTGACATCCCGTCAAAAATAACGAAAGAAATCTACACATGAGAATAAAAAAAGCCCACTTTATGAAAGTGGGCTTTCGGGTAATTTATTCGAAAGGTTTATTTACAATCCTTATCTAATTTAGTTTGAACGGCCACTTTTACATCTGACCAAAACTTATTGATACCATCATCACCAGTATGCTTTTCTTCGCAAACTTCTCCAATAGCATCCATAGATTTTTGTGCGTCAAAATCGAGAATATCAATTGTTGTATTCATTGTAATTGTTTCATCTTCAACAGTCACTTCACCTTGATACTCAACACTTACTCCATTCATAGTGATTGAAATGGTTGCTCCGGTTTCATCAATTGAAATTACTTCTCCTGTAATTGAAAGTGTAGAATCCATAGATCCGAAAAATGAATCTCTAATTTTTGGATCTCTTACATCATCTTGAGAATTGACAGAGGCAACAGGAATTTCGAATGTCGCACCACTTAGCACTCCAAACATATCTTCGCTTTCATTCGCTTCTACGTTGATTTCATTAAAACTTCCGTCTACACCTGTTTTATTTGTCAACTTATAAGCTGTCCAAGTTAAGATCGTATTATCAGCATTATACGAATAAGTACAAACCTCTTCAACTACCTCATCTACTTCGTCTGTACTTTCGTCAGTTTCTTCTGCTCCACCACAAGCCATAATTAAAGGCAGTAATCCAAGCATTAATAATTTTCTATTTTTCATTGTATCGATTGATTTTAGAACCATAAACTTAATCATAATTAGAACATTCCTCACGCCTTTTGTTCCTCATACCTTTTATCAAGATCTTCTAGTCGGCGTAACTTCTTTTGTGCCATAGCTCCTTTAATACTTGCATTCAACTCAAAACCTATAATAAGCGAGTAGGAGATTAAATAAATCCAAATCAAGATGATAATGATAGTTCCTAGCGAACCGTACAAATCATTATAGCTAGCATAATACACTACATACAACTCGTATCCCACCGAAATAAGCAAGATTAAAATAGTGGCTAAGGTCGCACCTGGAGAGAAAAACTTGAACTCATGCCTTTTTCTTGGAGCCATGTAATAGAGCATTGCAACACCAAAATATAAGAGTACTCCTAAAAATAAAAAATCGATAGTCACATATATCTGATCAAAATAATCGTTCACCCATTCAATGTTCTCTGCCAAGTTCACCAAACCAATTCGTACTAAGATTATGGTGTAAAAAGTAACAATGATGCTTAAAATAAATGCCAAAACAAATCCGAAAGAAATCAACCTTACTGACCACCATTTTCGTTTTGCAAAATTAATTTTAGAACTATTAAAAGCTCGAATTAAAACATTAAAACCGTTTGAAGTAAAGTAAAGTGCCAACACAAAGCCCACCGAAATCAAAGAGGTCACGGATGAATGCTCATACTGATCTATACCTGACATAAATTTTTCAAATAACTGATCAGGAATAAGCGCAGAAATTACGGGTGCGATATCAGTTTCTAAGTTGATGCCGGGCGTATAGGACGTCAAGACGACCAAAACTAATCCAAAAGGAATCATTGCTAAGAAAAAATGAAAAGCTACAGCTGCCGCTCTCATGCCAACGAGGCCCTTTCTAATTGAATACAAAAAGAAAAATATTATTTCCCAAACAGAGACACCTTGAAAACCTGGCAATTTAATTTTTCGAGTGATGTGAATGAACTTCCTTATGTATACAGCCCTAACAATTCGAGCAAGACGCTTTATTTTCTGAATAATAGACATTCATAGCAAAGATAGAATAGTTTTGATTCAATAGATAAAGCCTTCAAAGAAGTGACTATACTATTAAGACTCAATCTAAATAAAAATTAATTTTATTATTTTCGTACATCATTTACAGCAACTATGATTAAGTATAATCCCAAAATTTGGTTCAGACATATTTTTCAAATTAGAAAAAGTGATACAATTTTCATCATTTGGAAAGAAATGTTGCTCATTGCCCTATTCACGGTAGGAATAGCATGGGTTGAACTTACTTATTTGAAGAATTTTCATCATTTGAAAGACTTGATGGGTGTTTATTCCCTGGTAGGTTTTGTGTTGTCCTTATTGCTTGTATTTAGAACCAATACTGCCTATGATCGTTGGTGGGAAGGAAGAAAGAAATGGGGGGAGCTTGTAAACAACACAAGAAACTTGGCTATTAAAATTAGTTCAATGTCTACCAATCAAGACACTGAAGATTTTTTTGCAAGAATGATTCCGAACTATGCTTTCGCCATGAAAGGTCACTTGAGAGATGGCGTAAACATAGATGAACTTGATTTAACTGAAGAGGAACGCGCATATCTAGAATCGAAGGCACATAAGCCTAGTTTGATTTCTAAATGGATGTATGAAAAGCTAGATCAAATGAAACGTGAAGGTGACCTAACACAAGAAGAATTTATTGTGATGGATATCAATTTAAAAACCTTCTCAGATATTATTGGTGCCTGCGAAAGAATCAAAAATACTCCCCTACCGTATTCATACAGCAACTTTTTAAAGAAATTTATTTTTGTTTACGTATTGACTATGCCCCTGGCATTTGTTGAAAGCTTTGGCTATTACTCAGCAGCAGTTTCTGTTTTTGTATTTTACGTTTTGGTAAGTATGGAAATCTTAGCTGAAGAAATTGAAGATCCGTTTGGATTAGATCCGAATGATCTCCCAACAGATGAGCTGAGTCAAAAAATTAAGGATAACGTTAACGAAATCTTTAAGGGTTAAAGCCTTTTGGTTTTCCGTTAGGGTCAACTTGCATTCCTTCTTCAAAATCTTTTTCGATTTTCACCTTTCCGCGCTTATCAAAAACGTAGAACTTTCCATCTTTCAAACCATCTTTGTAGTCAATTTGAGTGGTTACATAATGCGGTCTCCAATTAAAGAGCAACATTTTGCCGTGTAAGCGTCCTTCTTTATAATTAACAACACGCTCGGGTTTCACTCCGCCTGGGAAATAAAAAGTCCATTCACCTTCTTCTTTTCCCCCCTTATAACTGCCAGTATGCGTTCGTTTCCCATCTTTTTGAGAATAAAATGTCCATTTACCTTCTTTGACACTTTCTTTGAGCGTTCTTTTTGAAAACGGACCGAACTTGATGTGTTTTTTGTAGTTGATAATCTTGTAATCGCCCGTTTCAAGAAGTTTACCTTTTTCAGTATATCTCGTCCAAGTTCCGGTTTTCAAATCTTCCTTATACTCTCCTAAGAGGTGAACCTTACCATTTGAGAATCGAGACTCCCATTCTCCTTCAAGATGGCCCATGTCAAAATTCGCACGGTTCATCAATTTTCCATTATCAAAATATTGTTTCCACTCCCCATTTTCTTTTCCTTCAGAAAAATCTCCTTCTTTCAGCAGCACACCATTCTCAAACCAAGTCTCCCATCTTCCTTCTTCTTTATCATCCTTATAAGAGCCGGTTTTCCATTTAGACCCATCTCTATAAAAGAACTCCCAATCACCTTCTCTTAATCCTTTAGAAAAATATCCCTTACTTTCTAAATGCACTGAGTCTCCTGGCATCCAATATTTCCAAAGTCCATCTTGTTTTCCGTCAACAAATTCACCTTCAATATCTTTGGTTCCTACATTCGTGTACCAAGTCCACTTACCAACTTTCTCTCCTTGATCAAACTGTCCCGAAATATTCAGTTGTCCATTATCATAGTACTTCTTGTACTTGCCATGAGGCTTATCATTTTTATATGACATTTCTCTATCTACACCACCTAAATAGTAGTAGTAAGTCCAAGCACCTACTTTCGAACCTTCTTTATACTGCCCTAAAACAAATATTTTTCCTGTTGAAGTATACTCTTCAAAATCACCATCTCTGAGGCCGTCTTTATAAGTGTAAAACTCTTGAAGGTAGCCCGTACTCTCGTAGTAAATAAATGTTCTACCGTTTCCATTTTTAAGTGATTGTGTGCTGTCTGTTTTCCAAAAACTCTCAACGTAGGTAATGGAATCGACATTTTTTTCATCCATCATATGATAGCCATTCGGATAGTAATAGTGCCACTCTTTAATAGGCCTATCCATGTGATATTCACCTTCAACACTTAATTTTCCGTTTTGATGCCAAGCGTGATATACACTATCTTGTTTTCCTTCTTTGAAAAAACCTTCTTCTCTCTTTTTACCTGTTTTGTAAAAACTCGTGCTTTTACCATGAAGTTTTCCTTTTGAATAATTGAGCACTTCTTCTCTTCGCCCTTGTCTATCCCAATACTCCCACTTTCCGTGCTCTAAAGTAGATTCACCATAGAAAGCATCAGCATAATAGAAACCTTTGCTTCTCATCTGGGTCTTTTCAAAATCCCAATAGTCAATTTTCAATTTTGGCTTAGGAACTTTTTGAGCAAAAGCGCCAATTACCAAAAGATTAGCAAATATGAATACGATAAGGTTTTTCATTCCTGAATGCAGTTTAGAGATATAACAGGAATGTACAGATAAGTTACTTACGTTTTCATGTACCCCATCCAGCCTTGAGCTAGAAATAAAAGGCCAAATGCAATCAGCACAATTCCAAGTGCCAAATTTAAGTTGTTCATCCATTGAGGAGTAAGTACCTCCTTAAGTTTTTTTGCACCAAGTATTTTTAATATATCAATGGCGACAAACGTAATTAAGATAATTATGATATAAATGAAGACTCCATTTGCTCGTGAAAGACCCAGGTGAGCAGGCGTTTCAGGTAAAACACTTAAAAGAGTTAGCCAAAATGCCAAGACTCCAACATTGATAATATTAAAAAGAACCCCTTTCAAAACCATCATAAAATAATTATTGGCAGCTAATTCACGAGTATCTTCAACTTTAATCTTTTTAATTTTTGGTTTCTTTTTAAAAACATTCATAAGACCCATTCCTATAAAGAAGGCACCTCCGATAATTTTCAACCAAAAACTATTATCGCTTTCCATTAGTTCAGTAACCTCAGAAAAGAAAACGTAAGCGATTGAGAGATATACTAAATCAGCTAGAATTACACCTAAGTCAAAGAACAGAGCATGCTTCACTCCTTTGGTAATACTGGTCTCAATAAGAATGAAAAAGGCAGGACCTACCAGTACGCTTAGTAGCAATCCATATCCTAATCCTGTTAAAATGACTTCTCCCAAAACTTCTTTTTTACAAAGTTGACCTTAATTTATACGTTTAAACATGACTAAAGTTAGCTGATTCACAAATTTACATCAAGTTCAACCATTAAAGGACAATGATCAGAGTGAACTGCCTCAGATAAGATGACGGATCTCTTGAGCTTAGATTCTAATGATTGTGTGATAAAATGATAATCAATTCTCCATCCTAAATTTTTCCCTCTCGCTCCCGCTCTATAAGACCACCAAGTATAATTATGAGGTTCTTTATTCAGATGTCTAAAGGAATCAATGAAGCCAGTGTCTAAAAAATCGCTTACCCATTGTCTTTCTTCCGGTTTAAACCCCGAAGTATCCTTATTCCTTTTCGGATTATGAATGTCAATTTCTGTATGACAAACATTCACATCTCCTGAAATTAAAAGATTAGGCCTGGTCTTTTTTAGGTCGTTAATATAATCCTGAAAGTCAGCTAAAAAATCCATTTTAAATGATTGCCTTTCGTCACCAGTTGTTCCACTTGGGAAGTAACAACTCAACACAGAAAAATCACCAAAGTCGGCTCTCATAATTCTTCCTTCTCTGTCATATTTTTCTATTCCACAACCATACTCTATGTGATCAGGTTTGGTTTTTGAGAAAATGGCAACACTGCTATAGCCTTTTTTTTCGGCAGAATACCAGAATGTTTGATATCCAGCATCTTCAAAAATTGCCAGATCCAATTGATCTTTGTGAGCTTTCGTCTCCTGAATACAAACAATATCAGGGTCAACAGATGTTAACCACTTTATCCAATCCTTTTTCAATGCAGCTCTAATTCCGTTTACATTGTATGAAATAATCTTCGCCATAAAATTCCTTTGTCTAAAATTAACTTAATTTCACCAATCTAAGGCACGTAAATGAATTACGATTTCACTTTTTAGAATTGTCATAAATTTGAACTAATGGCTAAAATTAAAACATCTTTCTTTTGTCAAAATTGTGGTGCACAATCTGACAAATGGGTCGGTAAATGTGGCTCATGTAATGAGTGGAACACTTATGTAGAAGAAGTTATAGACAAATCTCCGAAGAGTGCCACTCCATTTTCATCTTCAACAACTCAACGTGCTGCAAAGGCTCACAAATTGGATGAGATTGAACAAAAAATTGAGAAAAGAATTGAACTGAAAGATGCTGAACTAAACAGAGTTTTAGGAGGAGGAATGGTCCCTGGTTCACTTATTTTATTCGGTGGAGAACCTGGGATTGGAAAGTCTACCCTCTTGCTTCAAATGGCGATTAAAGAATCTGACAAAAAGATTCTATACATTTCAGGCGAAGAGTCTGAGACCCAAATAAAAATGCGGGCCGATAGAATTGGTAAAGACAATGAAAACTGTTTTGTTCTCACAGAGACATCTATGCAAAATGTCTTCATCCAAATTGAAGCCGTTCAACCAGACATCTTAATTATTGACTCCGTTCAAACAATGCAATCTGCAATTATTGAATCTTCTCCTGGCAGTATTTCTCAAATCAGAGAGTGCACAGCAGAACTACTTCGATTTGCAAAAGAATCAGGTACACCAGTGTTTTTAATTGGACATATTACAAAAGAAGGTTCTTTGGCTGGACCAAAAGTGCTAGAACATATGGTAGACACGGTCCTTGTTTTTGAAGGAGATAGAAATCATGTATACAGAATTGTGAGATCAGTCAAAAATAGATTTGGATCTACAAACGAAATTGGCATTTACGAAATGCATGGTGCCGGACTACGCGGAGTCGAAAATCCATCAGAAATTCTCATTACAAATAATGAAGAAGAGCTTTCAGGAATTGCAATTGCCTCAACTTTAGAAGGCGTAAGGCCCATTTTAGTTGAGGTGCAAGCTTTGGTTAGCACAGCCGCCTATGGTACACCTCAACGATCTTCAACTGGCTTTGACTTGAGAAGACTAAATATGCTACTTGCCGTTCTCGAAAAAAGATGTGGATTTAAACTGGGAACAAAAGATGTGTTTTTAAACATTGCGGGCGGAATCAAAGTTCAAGACCCAGCCATTGATTTGGGCGTAGTTTGTGCAATTATGTCTTCAAATGCTAACATTCCAATTTCAAACAAAATATGTTTGTCAGCTGAACTGAGCTTATCTGGAGAAATAAGACCTGTGAATAGAATTGAGCAAAGAATTTCAGAAGCTCAAAAAATGGGCTTTGACCAAATCATCATTTCAAAGCACAATAAAGGAGTAAAACAGGCCAATTTTGACATTGAAATAATTCAAATTGGTAAAATCGAAGAAGCCATAAAAGCAATTTTCGGCTAAAATTTTAATCTTAGATCATCCATTCAAGAAATAATTGTTGCTATTGAACTGTTGGCATTGGATTTTTAGTCCAGTTTTAGTATCTTTCGACTCCTTTACAACTAAAGAATTTAAATGAAAAAGATACTCACCTTAGCCTTATTAACTTTCAGTCTATCAGGATTTTCACAGCAATGGAAGATGTTTGGGACACCAGGACAATTACCTGTTGCTGTTGATCATGCATTCACAGTATTAGAAAATAATCGTCCAGCGGTTGGATACATTCTTTCTTCTTTGGAAGTTGAAGTTCAAGCTTGGGATGGGTCCGAATGGGTTTTGCTGGACCCACCAATTCCTGGTGAGCAAGCATCAAACATTGACATGGTTCATATTGACAATACTATTTACGTTGGTTTCTTTAATGAAACGCAATCAAAATATATGGTGATGTTTTGGGATGGAACTACATGGCAACAATATGGAGACACAGGAATCAATGCGCCTTATATGTCCTATACTGCATCTTTAGAGGTGAGTCAGTCGGCACCGGATATGTTCCTTTCATACATTGATGACGGAGGGACAGTGCAGGTAAGAAAAAATACGGGTGGTAACTTCTTGGGTTTTGATACCGATTTTGTTACCACACCGAATGAAGTGATAATGGCCTCAGAGGGGAATAAAGTTTACTTAGGTTCATTAAACGGTCCTGCTGACAACGAAATTTGGACATCTGCAGAAACTGGAGGGCCTTTCTCATTATATGGTGGAGGAGCAGTTGAAACAACTGTTTCATTTTTTGACATAGATGTAAATCCGGGAGCACCGACAGGTGTATGTTATCGAACAACCGATACTCCCGAATCAGTAAACTGTGCAAGAACCAATGGAACGAATAGTTTTGATTTTGAACCAACTCTTACAGGTAATGGCGATTTATATGACATGGTGATGGCTTATGACGCCAATGATTCCATGGTTGTTGCTTATGTTGATGGCGCTGGCGAAACACATGTTTATAGAGAAGATGGTGGCGCTTGGGTGGATGTCGGTGTTCCAGTAATGACCAACTTTAATTACCCATTGGATATTGAGATTTTTCATCCTTCAAATAGACCATATTTAACTTCAGTCGAAAGCAGTATGCCTGAGATTCGTGCCTGGAACCATCAACCTGCATATTTATCTGATGCTGGAGTTATTGACATCTGCCAGGATGCCGGTGTATCAACGGTATTAACGGATATTCAATTTACGGACACCGATCACGATAGTGTGTTCGTAAAAGGATTCTCTCAGAATGTGGGATTAATCCAAAACGCGAACATTGTTATTACGAGAACCAATCCATTTGATCCGTTTTCGAATTTAAATACTTTCAGCATAGATGTAACTCCTGAGACAGGACAGTCTGGGTTTTGCACGGTTGACTTATTGGCTATTGATGGGCTCGATACCTTAACTCATCAAATTGTTGTAAATGTCTATCCGCAACCAACTGCTAACGCTAGTCTAGATCAGCAAATTTGTGCTGATTCTCCAACTACTAGCTTAACTGGATCTTTTAACGGATCAACGGGGGTGCTTTGGACATCATCAGGAACGGGTTTTTTCGGAAATACGACTAGTGCCGCCACAACATACACCGCCTCAGGAGCGGATATCACAGCAGGAACAGTCACACTGACTTTAACTACTACTGGAAACGGAGCCTGCGCTGGTGATTCTGACGATATGATTCTCACCATCAATGCACTGCCTAATGTAGACGGTGGTATTGATCTGACAGTTTGTGACGGCGACAATGTAACATTAAGTGGGTCAGGAGCTCAAATATATGCTTGGGACAATGGAATTTCAAATGCGGTTCCGTTTACTGCAACTTCAACAACCACCTACACAGTAACAGGTACAGATGCAAATGGTTGTATGAATACCGATCAAGTTCTTGTTACAGTAAATCCAATTCCATCTACACCATTGGTAACTGCAAATTCACCTCTATGCGAAGGAGATAATTTGAATCTTACAGCAACTTCAACAGGAGGTTCTACTTACAGTTGGACGGGCCCAAACACTTTTACATCAACTCAACAAAACCCAACCATTATTGGTGTTAGTTTAGCTGAGGCAGGGACCTATTCAGTAACTGCTACTTTAAATGGATGTGCGAGTTTGCCTGCAACGTCTATTGTATCAGTTAATCCAAATCCACCAACATTTACAGTTACTTCTACGAACCCAACTATTTGTTCTATTGCTGATGGATCTTTATTATTGAACGGATTATTACCAGTTACTAACTATGACATTTACTATAACAATGGTTCAGTGCAAGGACCATTTGGTCTGGTATCAGGAACAGGTGGCGAATTGACAATTCCTGGTTTAGGAGCTGGCTCTTTTTCCGACATCACTGTTGTTAATACAAATGGCTGTCAAACTGTTGACGCAGGGCCTTATGGTCTTAGTGATCCGAGCGCGCCAACTGTTGACGCCGGAATTGACATGACAATCTGTGAAGGTGAGCCAATTACGCTAACAGCTGTTAATTCAGAAAATGCATTAATCAGTTGGGACAATGGAATCTTAAATGGTCACACATTCTTCCCAACAACTACCACAACTTTCACTGTAACAGCAAGTTCTTCTGGATGTACCGCGACAGATCAGGTAACAATTACGGTAAATGCTTTACCTGACGTAACATTATCAGTAACAGATGCTACTTGCACTGCTGAAGACGGAGTGGTTACTTCATCAATTTCTAACGGCCTACCTCCATATGATGTCTACTGGTCAAACGGAACAACTGGTGGCGACATCAGTGGTTTAGAGCCTGCTCTTTATTATATAAATGTGACGGACGATAACGGCTGTTATACTATGGAAGTTGCGACAGTATCATCTACAGCTATGTCAATTACAGGAACTAAAACTGATAATAACTGCCCTGGTGACGCCAATGGTACAGTTGATTTGACTGTTTCAGGAAGTGGACCATTTACCTATCATTGGTCAAATGGCGACATTACTGAAGATATTTCTTCATTGACTTCAGGTCAATACGAAGTTATGGTAACCGACCAAAACCTTTGTATGTCAAACGCTTCATTCTTAATCCAAGAACCGACAGCTATGTATGGAGAGTTGGTTTCAACAAATGCTACTTGCGGTTTAGCTGACGGATCAATTTCTTCAGCTGTTTTAGGTGGAACGCCAGCATATGCATATCAATGGAAAGATGATGGTGGAGTTGATTTAACTGGTGAAAATGCCTCTACTTTGTCGGCTTATGGACAAGGTGCATACAGTTTAGCCATTACAGATGTTAACGGTTGTACTCATGAACTCTTTGGAGGAATTTCTGAAAACAATGGGCCAATCGTAACTGTTGATTCACTAATTGCTTCTACCTGTGCAAATGACGGAACGATTAACATTGATGTTAATTCTGCATTTGCTATTACTTCATATTTATGGAATACGGGGGCAACAACTGAAGATCTTACTCCAACTGGTGCAGGTCAATATAATTTAACTGTAGAAGATGTAAACGGATGTTTCGGAGTTGTTGCAGTTAATCTTCCTGCTGTTCTTCCTACAACAAATGATATTTGTATCGTATCTGTTGATGACATCACCAACACCAACCTCATCGTATGGGAAAAACCAGTTACTGACGAAATCGCTTACTTTAATGTATACAGAGAATCTTCAATAGCAGGTATGTTCCAGCTTGTAGACAGCATTAGCTATAGCCAAGTATCTGAATACAATGATACAATTGCGTACCCGGGTCTTAGATCTTGGAGATACAGATTGGGAACGGTAGATACTTGTGGTAATGAATCTATTTTGAGTGAGCCTCACAAAACTATGCACATCACTTATAATGAAAGTAGTGGAGTCTATAACCTGGCTTGGGATCATTATGAAGGTTTCCCTTATTCAACATATTATATATGGGAACACACTGACGCATTGGGCTGGACTGAAATCGATCAAGAACCAACTACAGTGACAACTTATACTCAAACACCAACCGACATTGTTGGAATTGATTATAGAGTGACTATTAACCCGCCTTCAACTTGTACATCTACCTACAAAGCGACAGATTACAACTCTTCAAGATCAAATAAATCTGAAAAGTCAGGCGCAACAACAAATGGACCAGATGACATAGGATTTGAAGAAGCAAATATTGAATTCGAAGTTTATCCAAATCCTTCTGAAGGATTGTTCAAAATTGATATGGGTGAATTCAATACATATGACTTAAGAATATTCGACATCAGTGGTAAAGTGGCTTACTCAGAAACCATCAATAGTCAAAATGCATTGGTTGATATTTCACACTTAGAATCAGGTGCTTATTTGATTAAAATTAAATCAAATGAAGGTGAAGGAATCAAGCAATTGATTAAACACTAAATCTAAATAATTCAAAAAAAGGCGTCTTGGTTTAACCTTGACGCCTTTTTTTATTCCCAATTGGCAATAAAAGATCGCTATTGAAGTTAATGTTTGTAAATTTATCCTAGTGAGAATTTCTCTTGTCATAACAACCTTTCTTCTCTGCTCATTGGCTCAGGCTCAAATAGGCATGCAAGATTGGCGAATTCATTTTTCAGCCTTCAATACTGCTGGTATAGCAGAAAGCGAAGAGTCAATATTCATGGCATGCTCAAATGGATTAGTTGAATACAGCCTTAGTGACAACTCAGTAAGCATGCTTACGGCAGCCAATGGTTTATCCGATTTAGGTGTTTCAGCTATCGAAGGGAAAGGCAATGTAGTGATTGTAGGATACGCCAATGGGAATTTAGATGTGATAGAACCAGACTTAATCACAAACGTTCCTTGGATTCAAAAATCAGAAATTTCAGGAGATAAAGCAGTTAACAACTTTTTCTTTGATGGCGACATCATTTACGTTTGCACAAACATTGGTTTGGTTGTATTTGATAATGATAAGAAAGAAATTAAAGACACTTATTACCCTTACGATAATCCCTTAATTTATGATGTTACCATTTTTAACGACACCATTTATACGGCTACTGATAATGGCATCTACAAGGCGTCAAAAAACAGTTCTTTCTTAAATGACAAGAACCAATGGACCCAAGAAAGTAATCTTCCAACAAACTTGGTTGGAGCAAACATTGAACAAATAGAATCGTTCGGGAATAAATTGATGTTTACTTACAACACAACCGATTTTAAAAGTGACTCTCTTTACTATTTCGAGAACTCAGTATTGAATGCTTATTCTGGCAACCCAATTGAGGTGAATGCCATTCGTAATGATGACGACAAATTGCTTTTATCACTTTATGGTGGGTCAGAAGTTTTAGATGAAAATCTAGTTCAAGAAAGTATCATTTTTGAAGTTCAAGGAAACTTCCCAAATCCACAGAATTCATTATTAAAAGATGGAGAAATTTGGTCGGGTGATTCACGAAATGGGATGACAAGAGGCTTTAACAGCTGGGACACTAAATCTATCTTTTCAAATTCACCATTTTCAGATGGAACTTATAGAATAGACATTCAATTCGGAACCGTATTGGTTGCAGGTGGTGGATTGAACAATCTGCAAAATAATTTTTCAAGAAATGGAGTCTATAAATTCAAGGATGAAGCTTGGACAAATTTCAACCATGAAAATCAAGACTCTATGAGTTTTGATACCAATTGGGATTTCGTTTCAGTTGTTGTCAATCCAAACAATACAGATGATTTGGCTTTTGCTTCAGTATCTCAAGGTGGATTAATGGTGGTTAAAGACGGTATTAATGTAACCGAAGTGTTTGACGAAAACAATTCTTCATTAGAAAGAGTAAATGGCAACATAGTAATCACTGATTTAAAGTATGACCAATTAGGAAACCTTTGGGTTTTGAATAAAGGAGTAGAACCTCTTAAGATGTTGACTCCTGAAGGACAATGGTATTCATTCACCCTAGGTTCAGCCGCTAAAAATCAGCATCCTTATAAATTGATGATTGACAATGATGGCGTTAAGTGGGTAGGAATTAATCAAGTAGGATTAGTGGCATTTAGTGATGGTGGAACCTTTGACGACTCATCAGATGATCAATGGAAAACATTGTCTGCTGCCGAAGGGTACGGGAACCTCCCTTCTATTCTAGTAAAATCTCTTGCACAAGATGTTGATGGTGAAATTTGGATAGGAACTGATTTTGGTTTGACTGTTCTTTACAATCCTTCTAATGTTTTTGATGGCGGATTTGGAGAATACGATTCAAATCCAATCTTAATTGAAGTAGATGGCGAAGTTGAAAAACTATTGGGTGAATCAGACATTTCATCAATTACTGTTGATGGTGGGAACCGAAAATGGATAGGAACAAGTGGTTCAGGTGTTTTCTGTTTATCGCCTGACGGAACTGAAGAGATCTATAGATATACAAAAGAGAACAGCCCTCTTGTATCCAACAATATATTTGACATTAGAACAGATTTACTAACTGGTGAGACCTATTTTGCAACTGAATCAGGTCTTGTTTCGGTAAGAACAGATGCCTCATTGGGAGACCCTGAATTTAGCAATGTCACTGTATTTCCTAATCCAGTAAGACCTGATTACCAGGGGCCAATCACAGTTCAAGGCTTGGGTTATCAATCTGATGTTAAGGTGACGGATGTTTCAGGAAACGTGGTTTTCAAAACTGTTTCAAATGGTGGAACCGTAATTTGGGATGGGAAAACACTTCAAGGCGAAAGAGCTAAATCAGGAGTTTATCTTGTATGGTCTGCTTCTGTCACTGGCAAAGGAAGAGAAGTAGCAAAGATTCTCTTTATCAATTAAGAGATGACTGGAGTTGTAGAAGGAATTGTTTTACAAAAGACAGATTATTCTGAGAGCAGTTTAATTATCAAATTCCTGACTTCAGAAGGAGTACAAAGTTTCATATTTCAAGGCGCAAAACGAAAAGGAAAAAAGGGTAATTTAATAAGTCCTTTGGCAATTTTATCAATCGAATATTACAAACGAAATGATTCAGCTTTAGGCAAGATTAGTAAAATTGAGCCGGCAATCATTTTCAAAGAAATTCCATTTGACCCATTTAAATCGAGTATTGTCTTCTTCATGAATGAAGTTTTGAATAAGACTTTGAAAGAAAAAGATGCCGACCATGACTTGTATACTTTCTTAAGAAGTATTCTTGAAATCTTAGATTTGAGCACCACCACAGCCAACTTTCCAATAAAGTTTCTATACCAATTAACTAAGTATTTAGGATTTTATCCTCAAGTTGATGAAAACGGCATCTACCTTGATTTACAAGAAGGTAGGTATGTTAAATATCAACCTAATCATCCTTTCTACCTCACAAAAGAAAAATCTGACTTACTTTTGGAGTTTTCAGGCATGAATTTTGATGGTAAAAACGACCCAAATGTCACACTTAAAGATCGCAGAGAATTAGTTTATGACTTACTCAATTACTATAAAGTCATCTTTGATAATTTTGAAGAAATCCAAAGCTTATCAGTCTTGGAAGCTACTTTTCATTCTTAGTCTTTTCTTTTCGGGCAATGCTTTCGGGCAAACTATAAAAGTGCTTGACAAAAAACATGGTAAAGGAATTAAGGAAGTTTATGTTTTTTCAAAGCAAAACGAAAGAGGAGTCATATCAAATCAAAAGGGCGAAGTAGATCTTTCTGAGTTTGGTTCTGAAGACCTCATAACCTTTAAACATGTTAAGTTCGAAGATTTTAGAATTAAGAAAACTGAAATAAAAAATGGGGCTGTAAGCCTCACTGAAAAAGAAAACAGCTTACCAACAGTTTATTACGATTATCCCTTGAGATATAACATAGATGAAGAGGACGAAGCTGGTCAAATTGATAAGATATCAAGAGACATCATCAAACTTGAAAACCCGGCCACTTCTGCCGATATGCTTCAAAACACTGGTAATGTGTTGATTCAAAAATCTCAAGGAGGTGGAGGTAGTCCGATTATTAGAGGATTTGAAGCAAACAAAGTTCTACTGGTGATTGATGGTGTGCGAATGAACAATGCAATTTATCGTAGTGGACATCTTCAAAATGCAATTACCATTGATAACGGAGTTCTTGACCACACAGAGATCATTTATGGGCCAAGTTCTTCTCTTTATGGCAGTGACGCCTTAGGAGGGGTAATTCACTTTCATACGCGCGACCCAAGTATATCGAACTCAGACAGTATTTACTTTGAGGGTAGCAGCTATTTTAGGTTAAACTCAAATAACCGCAGTATGACAGGTCACTTTGACTTTGCTACAGGAAAAAAGAAGTGGGCCTTATTGAGTTCAATAACGGCAAGTCAATTTGGGGATGTTATTATGGGGTCAAATCGTGATTTTCATGGCGACCCAAATTATGCTCTTCATAATGATGTTGTTATTCAGTCAAATGGCGCGGACTCAGTGGTGCAAAATTTAAACCCCTTATGGCAAGCAAATTCGGGCTACAATCAGTTTGATATTCTAGAGAAGTTTATTTACGAATCAAATAGTCATTTAAAATACACTTTCAATTTTCAATATTCTACATCATCAGCCGTAAACAGATACGATAAACTAACAGAATATAAAGATGGTAATCTTCGATTTGCAGAGTGGTACTATGGTCCACAAAAACGATTATTTGGCCAATTTAAAGTTGACTTTTCAAAGAATCCAAATAATCCTAAAAACAAACTATACCATTCAGGAGTCTTTTCGGCGGCATATCAAAAGATAGATGAAGATAGAATCAGTAGATCATTTGGAAGTGACATCAGAGAGCACCAAGAAGAGGACGTTCAGGTTTTCTCATTGAACCTTGACTTCAACCGCATCTTCACAAAAAATCGAATTTTGTTCTACGGCTTAGAAGTACAGCATAACTTCGTCACCTCTACTGCCTTTGAAGAAAATATAAACTCTGGCTCATCAGTTGACGCCCAAAGAAGGTATCCTCAATTAAGCAATTATTTATCTTCAGGACTGTATGTTGAATACAAACAAAAATTCAAGAATAATGCTTCTTTAACTGCAGGACTTAGAATCTCTGCAATCTATGCAAATTCTGATTTTAGTGACACCACATTTCTACAACTTCCTTTCAATGAAGTGAATCTATTCGCCATGGCTCCTTCAGGGAATGTAGGGTTTGTAATGAGACCTGACACTTCAACAAACATTAAGTTTTTAGGCACTTCTGGTTTCAGAGCTCCGAATATTGATGATTATGGTAAAGTTTTCGAAAAGAAAGGTGTCACTGTAGTACCTAATGATCAACTAACTCCAGAGTTTGCTCTAGGAGGAGAAGTATCAGTTCAAAGAAAGTTAGTCAATGACAAAATTCAACTAGGTGCCGTAATTTATAGTACTTACATTTTGAATGCCATGGTGCAAAGAGATTTCACCTTAAACGGAGAAGACAGTATTGTTTACAATAGTGAAAACACGAAAATTCAGGCAATAGTGAACACAAACAATGCAATTGTGTACGGTACAGGTGCAAATTTGAAAGTGAATTTTACTGATAAATTGTCATTGGCCTATTCTCATAACTTCACCAAAGGAATTGATTTAGCAGCTGATACACCACTTGAGCATATTCCGCCTCAATTTGGTAAAATCTCTTTTGGATATGCAGGACCTAAAATGAATACGGCTATTTATAGTTTCTACAATTTCAGAAAGAACTTGGCGGATTACACGCCAGGCGGCGACAATATAGACCTCACGCCTAAGGAAGAAGGCACGCCACCTTGGTGGACACTTAACTTAAGATTCAGTTATACTTTTTATGAGAGCTTCACGGTTCAAGCAGCTGCAGAGAATCTTTTGGATATGCATTATGTTCAATTCTCTTCAGGTATTTCAGCTCCTGGCCGAAACTTTATGATTAGCCTCAAAGCAGATTTTTAATTGTCTTAATCAAAAAAGGCGGAGCCTCCTGAGGAAACTCCCCTTCAAATTTGTTAATCAATCTCTATCTTAAAACAATCTTTTTACTTACTGTTTCTCCTTCTGATTGAATAGTTACAAAGTAAACTCCTGAAGCCATATCTGCTAAATTGAAGTCTACCGTTTGATCTTTGATGTCAGTAAATTCTTTTACAAAAATCTTATCTCCTAGAATATTGATGATTTCAATATGCATGTCTTTAGGTTCATTCAATCCAAATATTAATTGGAATGCACCTTCAGTAGGATTAGGATAAATTGAGAATGAATTCTCTAATGCCTCAGCAATTCCACCACCTGTATCAACAGTCAGTGTTACTTCAAGTTCGGCTTCACAACCAGAACCGTCAGTTACGTTACAAACATAAGTTGTAGTTACCGCAGGAGCAACATTTACTGTTTGTGTAGTTCCAATTTCAATTGGTCCACCACCGTCATTAGCATACCATACCCAAGATGCTCCACCAGTCACTGTTAAATCAGTAGGTGTTGAAGCCGGAATTGTTGCGTCTGGTGTAATCGAAGGAGAGAATGTGTTTGCATTGTCAACTGTAATTGTTCCAGTAATTTCACAATTAGCATTATCTGTAAATAGATAAGTATAATCACCTGAAATCAAATCAGTGTAAGTTCCAGTAGTCTCAATAGTTGCTCCATTATTAATAGAGTAGTTATAAGGTCCACCATCACCACCTGTTAAGGTCACGACAATTCCTCCATCTGCAGCAATACAGTTTTCATCAGTTGTAGAGAATGATCCACCCATAGGAGGATTTACAGTCAATACGAATGGTCCGTCAACATCAGTCATACAAGAACCGTCTGCCTCTAATGAGATTGTCCAAGTTCCTTCATTGAAAGGTGTCGTTAGATTTCCTTCATCATAAAAATAATCATCAGTACCATCTGTAATATCCCAATAGTATGAATCTGTATTAGCAGATCCAAATCCATTCATAGTTACTTCCATTCCTTCACAAGTTTCACTATTTGGCCATGATGCTAATGCTGTAGGAGCTGGTCCGTCAGACACTAACACATCCAAAACAAATTGTGTGTGCGCAGGGTTACCGCTTATAGTATAAAGATCTTGAACAGGATGCCAAGGTCCGTCAACGGTTCCTGGAATCTCACAAAATGTTTCTCCAGGAGGTGTTCCTGTACCGTTAAAGCTAGTATAAAGAGCGAATGAATCTGTACTTACATAAGAAGGTTCATATCCAATGAAATAGTTTTGACCAGCACTTACTGCAAATCCAGTTCCTGCAAAATCAACTTCACTCCAGAATCCTTCATTCATATCAGCTAAATCCATTGTAGTACTTGCTACTACAGTTCCTGGATCTCCAGCATTATTATCACTATAAATGTTGAATGTAATCGAACCTCCGGCGTCATTAACTCTCCAAGGTAAGAAACGTAATCTTCTAATATTTGTGTTTGAAGTAAAGGTATACTCTTCAGCCCATCCTGTAATATCGATAGTACCGTTAACACTATTACCCATTAAAAGACCTGAAGGTCCTGAAACTTGAGAAACAGATCCTGAAGGGTCCCAATTTCTTAATGTATCACAATCAATTGTACCTGCTCCTGAAGCAACAACCGTAATGTAAGATGTTTTGATTTCATCATCATTACCGTATGCATTTGAAGCATTTAATGTAACTGTATAAGTTCCTGTATTTGTGAATTGAACTGTTGGGTTTTGTGAATTAGCATCAGAACCTAAAATGAAACTTACACCAGCAGCTGGTGCAATTGTCCATGTCCAACCTGTTGGATAATTAGTTGATAAGTCAGTTAGGTTAATAGAACCTCCTTGAATCACAGTTGTTATATCAGCTACAAAATCAGTTACTGGTGGTTGTGGATTAATTGGAGTACATGCATCTGAAACCAAAAGGCTAGCACGAGATCCGTTCAATACGTCATCCATTAAGTTAGCTTGCTCTTGCGTATAAATTACAGTACAGTTTGAATAGTCCATGAAGTTCTCATATTGAGTCTCTGTTCCAGGACAAGTTTGTTGTGAACCTCCACAAGAACCAGCATAGTCAAAAGAAGGACCTGCAGTAAGCGGTGTATCAGTTAAACCATCATCTTGCGTACATCCAGATGCTTGATTCGAGTTACCCCAAGTGTGAGATAAACCTAAGTAGTGACCAATCTCATGAGTTAATACTCTGTTTGTTGGTGGCATACCTAAGTTGTAGTCAATTACGATTCCATCAATAGAAGCTGGAGGTAAAGAACTTACTGTAGGTTTGTAAGCGTATCCAGCAGTTCCTGAAGACGCTCCGTTTGTGATATCACAAATCCAAACATTCACGTAAGAATTTCTATCCCATCCAGGAGTACCAGTATCACCACCGGTGTTACCTTTCATTTTGTTTGATTCAGTATTCGGATCATAGAAATCTTCAGTAGTTGAAACTCTGTTAATTCCGAGCTCAGTCAACTGATTTCCCCAAGGATCTTTTTGAGCCATACAGAATTCGATATCTGCATCAGCCCCAGTCCAACCGAAACCACCTCTTAAGTTACCGATATCAGCATTAGAAGCAGTAAAGTCAGCATTCACTGCATTCAACAATGAAATAATATCCGCTTCAGAAACGTTTTCTGCAGGATTATTCGTGTTATGAACTACGTGAAATATGATAGGAATAGTATAGGTTGCTCTATCAGCATGTGCTACGTGAGCATCTTGGTTTTGACGCATTTGCTCTTCAGCATATCTCGTTTCAATTCCTTGACTGCTTATCCATTCATTGGTTAAAGCATCCGAAAAACAGTGATGACCATCATGCTCATGATGTAAATCAGGAGATTTATTCAGGTTTACTGCATTTGTGGTATTCTGCGTTTTGGTAAGATGTGCGCCGCCTTGTCTAGCAATTTGGCCATAAGCTGCAGAAAAGCTTACCGAAAATATCGCCATAAGCGAGAGTCGAGTAAATGTTTTTCTCATATTCATAGATTTTTTGATTCTGCCTAAATTAATGAAAATCAGGCTTGAATCAAAATGATTGAGAGTAATTCAACGCTTTTAGAGGGCACAGAACCATTTCTTAACGCCCGATTTCTAATCTGACAGACTCTTAAGAAGTAAATTTTTCAGCTCAAGAAGAAGAAGGAATTAATGTACCAGATGTACTCTCAAGTTTAGCTCATAAAAAATCCCTGCTCAGCTCAGCCAAACAGGGATTTTAATTACGTTGGATATATTACTTAACATCCAATTTCTTTTTCATCTCTTTTGACAAAGCGTCTTTGTGTAAGTAGATGTTAATTGTTTTGTACTTGAAGTATGCTTCAGAAGCATAGAAATATCCGTCACAATCATTGTTAGTTGTTCCCCAAGAATTCTTGATTAGAAGATATTTAGTGTCGTTTTGATCTTTATAAATCCCAACTGCATGCATTCCGTGATCATCAGTTGTTTGCTTACCATCATAAGCTCTTTGTCTGATCTCTTGAGTGATCTCCATTTCTTTACCTGGCTCTAAAAAGCAAGATGCTTTTTTATCAGAACCACCATCAGAAAAGTTCTTATTGTTTTTTCCTGATACATAAATTGTTGATTTGTCTTCTGGTACTATTGCTAAACCAGATCTGTAGTTAAAATAATCTTCAGATACATCTGATCCCCAAGCGAAAGAATAACCTTCCATTAAAGCGTGCTCAGCAGCACCCCATAAATCATCTAAAGAAACATTGTATCCTGATCCCCATGCCCAGTTATCAGCAATTGCCAATCTACATTCTTTGTTCCAAGGGTGATTTGAGAAAGAAGTAAGTGAGATGTAATCATCCATGTCTAATCCTAATTCATCTCTGTATGAAATTGGATTATATTCTTTACCATCCACTTGGAATTTAAAATCCTCAGTTTTTTCAGGAATAGCTCCTAAATAAGCATCTAAAATACCACGCATTGCGTTTTTCCAAACCGGAGTAATTTGATCGTTATCTCCTAAATCTTTCTTCGCTTTCAGAAGTCCGTTCATTGCACCTTTCAAAATCTCAGAAAGTTCACCATGTAAGTGTCTTTCAGATCCATAATTTAGACCTGAAAATGCAGATTCTGGAACAATACCGAAGCGGCTAATCACCCAAGGGATATCGTGAAATGCACCACCTTCGTCAAAATTTGTGTTTCCGTCTGTTCTGAAATACTTATCAGCTTTACCTAAGTATGCTTGATAAACAATGTACATTTCAGCAAGAACTGGCATTTCTTTGCCTCTTCTATTTAATTCTGATTCAAAGAATGAAAGAGCAGAAAAGCTCCAACAAGTTCCTGTCCAACCTTGAGATTGTACTGGAGTAGCATCTAAATGAACTACCTTTTTAAATTTATAATTACTTCCTTCTTTATTTGTAATATCTGCTTTTTGAGCAGTAGCGGCAAAAGAGATTAACCCTCCTAAAACCAATGCAAATGTCTTTTTCATATTCAATGTTAAATTGGTATTGTCGCTAATTTAATGAAAACATCCTATTCGCCTTTAAAAAAGGTGGTTTAAAGGCATTGGATAAGGATGAATGACCTTTTTTGAGGATAAAACTAGTTCAGAATTACTATTTCTTTAAAACCCAGCCCGAAAATCCGCTAGACTCAACCGAACCAACAGCATTTTTCGCATCTTGACGAGAAGAGTATCCTCCAGCAGAAACACGGTGAAGACCTCCCTTTTTGTCAATTATTTGAGCATTAAAACCTTGAGCTTTTAAATCAGCCACCAACTTCTCGGCATTTGACTTCACACCAAAGCATCCTGAAATCACATGGTAATCGCCTGAAGAAACAACATCATTAGACTCTATTGTCGTATTAACAGGATCTAAATCAACTTCCGTCTTGTCAATGTCTTCAATAATTTCAGCCTCTTCTCTCAATATTTGAATTGGCACATAAAAATCTTCAGAGTATTCTAAATTATAGATGTCTGAATTAATTCCGGCAGTTAAATCTTCCCAACTTTGATGTTCTGTAATCTCTTCTGACTTGAATTCAGAAATTCTAGATCGATATGTTCTTTGAGCTTGCTTATGAATTGGATTGAAATCTGAAACCTGAATTGATTGAGTATCCAAAGCGTCCGTTTCCATTGGAATCCAATAAGAATAAAATAGAGCCGGTACAATACAAACAGCCACTGCATACTTCGCAACAGTTCCGAGCCTACTCTTCTTAATAGGAATCACTTGGGCTTCTTGCTCAGAAGCTTCTGTTTTCTCTACAATTGGTTCAGCAACATTTAATGCTATCACCTCAACCTCTTTTTCTTTAGGCTCTTCAGTTTTAACTGGCTTTTTCTCAATAGGCTTTTCAACAACTGGCCTTTCTGTTATTGGCTTCTGTTCAATTACAGGCTTGGTCTCTACTTTTTTCTCCTCTACCTTTTCAACTTTAGGCACAGCAACAGCTTTCACTTTTTGAGTGAAGTCAACAAAGTCAATTGTTTTCAGCCCATAAGCTGCAAGAAGTAAGTTTACTTCTCTTGATTGCTCAAATTGAATTTTGTCATTCTTTGAATACAAGAATCCAATCTCTCCTACCTCAATTCTCTCACCATCAATAAGTTTCGCGCTCCAGTCTTTAACCTCATTTGAAATGAAACTTAATGCCGCAGAATAATCTATTGACTTATCATGTGAGATGTAGTTACCCAGCAAACCATCATTTGTAGTCAAATGAGGATTAAAAAGCACGCTTTTTGAAGGCGGATGAATCTTTTTTCGAAATTCATCAACCACTGCAGAACGGTAATTAGCGACAAACCCCCCAAATTCAGGAACAATGACACAATTGTGCTCTTTTAAAAGTGCTGCTATGTAATCTTGTAATAACATCTATAATACTAAGTTAAGGATATTAATTAATAGTACGTCATTAGGGCGATTTGGTTACTATTCAAAGCCATGATTTTAACTAAGATTACAAGAATTGTATTTTTTTTGCATGAAAGGTGACTAATCATCAAACCATTCAACCTTTAAGTTGAGCGTTTGAACTATTTGTTGAGCGTTCGTATTCTTTTAACAATTGAGAGTTCTTAGCTTTGCAGATATTTGCATTAAGATTACAAATCCACGAAAAGAATGAGACATTCACAAATTCAAAAAATTAGTCTGGTAGTTTTTATCATGCTACTTTCTACAATAAGTTTTTCGCAAGGCACTTATAAAGTAAAAGGCTTCATTGCTTCTGTTGACGGACCAGTCCCTTTCGTATCAGTTCTTGTGAAGAATGCAGCAGATTCATCAGTTGCTAGAGTTGGTGTTACAGATACCCTCGGAATATTCAATGTTAGTGGATTAAAAAATGGAAGCTTCTTCACCACCTATAAAATGGTGGGATACAAGGACCAAAATTCTGAAGTTTTTGAAATCAATGGAGCAGATGTTGATTTGAAAGAGATTCAATTAGCGGCTGACGGCGAATTAGATATGGTAATGGTTTCACAAATAAGACCTGTAATTGAAATACACCCTGATAAAACAGTATTTAACGTAGATAACACTATTAACGCAACAGGTTCTAACGGATTTGATTTATTAAGAAAAGCACCAGGAGTTATTATTGACAATAGTAACAACATTATAGTTGAAGGTAAAAGTGGTGTTCAAGTTTATATTGATAATAAACCTGCAATTCTATCGGGTGATGACTTGATCAATTTTCTGAGAACGCTTCAGGCAGCAGATATTGACAACATAGAAATCATTACACAACCCTCATCTAAATATGATGCAGCTGGTGGTGCAGGAATCATTAATATCATATTAAAAAGAGATAAAAACTTAGGTACAAACGGAACAATAACTGCTGGCTATGCTTATGGTAGAAACCATCATGCCAATTCATCTATCTCTTTAAATCACAGAAGAAAGAAATTGAATGTTTACACATCATACAGCAACAGTTTTGGTAAAAACTATCACTTCATGAATATGGAAAGAGATCAATATGGTGTGGTATATGATTCAAAAACTGAAAGCAATAACTATACTGGCGCACATAACGCCAAAATAGGAGCAGATTGGTTCATTAATAAAAGACACACTTTTGGAGTTTTGGCGAGCGGAAACTACTTTGATGCAAGAGGTGAAGGAACAACAACAACTGATATAACACCATCAAATATTGGCACTGTTGATCAAAGACTCATAGCAGATAATACAGGAACAGGTTTAAACTATCAAGTTGCTGGAAATTTAAACTACCGTTTTGCAGATACTCTTGGTCATGAATTGACTATTGATGCAGATTACGCGCAATATGCAAGAGAATCAAACAACTACCAGCCAAACCTTTATTTGGACGGAAACGGAGATACTCTTTTCGAAAACAATTTTAGAATGTTGGCCCCAACAAATATTCAAATCATCAGTGCGAAAGCAGATTATGCTCAAAACCTTTGGGGAGGAAAAGTGAGTGTTGGTGCGAAATTTTCTATTGTTGAAACTGACAATACTTTTGAATTCTATGATGTATTTGATGGTGGAGACGTACTAAATGTGGATCGATCAAACAACTTCGTGTATACAGAGAACATCAATGCTGCATATGTGAATTATGCTCGTAAGTTGAAAACAAAATGGAATTTACAATTGGGATTGAGATTAGAGCAAACAAATTCAGTTGGTGAGTTGACTAGTACTCAGAGTTCGGCTGATGACTATGTTGAAAGACATTACCTCAACCTCTTTCCGTCGGGTGGTTTAACTTACACTCCTAATTACAAACATATGTGGGCTGTGAATTTTTCTAAGAGAATTCAACGACCAAATTACCAATCATTGAACCCTTTTGTGAATCAATCAACCGAACTTTCATTCATGAAAGGGAACCCGTTCTTGCAACCTGCCTATGCTTATAACGCCAAGATTTCTCACACATTTAAATATAGGTTTACCACTTCCGTGAGCTACAGTCATACGCAAGATTTCTTTGCTCAAGTAACTGATACTTTAGGTTTAGACAAAGCCTTTTTAACTACAATGAATGTTGCTGATCAGAGCACGATTAATTTAGGCGTGAGTTTGCCTTTCAGTATCAAAAAATGGTGGAGTGTTTATTTATCTCTTAATGGCTCGTACAGCCAATACTTGGCTCAAGATGACAAATTCCAAACTATAAATCAACCAACTTTTAGTTTATATGCTCAAAATTCATTCTTAATGAAATGGGGATTCAAACTTGAATTATCAGGATGGTTTAGTTCGCCTTCAGTATGGGGAGGAACTTACCTTACCAAGAGCATGGGATCTTTTGATGCTGCAATTGAGAAGAAGTTCATGAAGGATAGGCTCGCTCTTAGGATTGCAGGCTCAGATATATTCTATACTTCACCTTGGAAGGCAGAAGCCACATTCGGAGATGTTTCATTCATTGGAGCCGGAGGATATGAAAGCCAGAGAATCACTTTTAGTTTAACTTACAACTTCGGTAACAGAGAAGCGAAAGGACCTAGAGATAGAAAAACTGGTTTGGATGATGAGGACAAAAGAACTGGCGGAAACTAAAAGTCCTGTGAACTATCTTCTATAATACAAATCAAAGTAACTAAGCGTGGTAATTACTATTGCTCCGCTTGTAGTATCTCCGTATTTAGCAGGAAGACCACTTGAATAAACTTTCATCTTTTCAAATGAAGCCAAAGGTAAATTCGGCATGTTTTCAGATTTAACGCCATCAATAAAATAGATTCCATCACCAGGCCGACCACCTCTAATTAATTCTGGTTCCTCATAATCCACAACAATGACGTCTTGAAAAGCATCAATGATTCCATCTGGAGATCTATTTGGCACATGCAAGATATCTTCCCTTGTAATAGTAAGAGATTTTTGGGCATCTTTTAAATCATTGTTTATTTGAATGGGCATTGGCCAACAACAACAACCTCCTCCGAAGCATCCATCTATCAAGGTGTAGTTTGAGATCAACTCAACGCTTTTCAAATTAATTGCTTGATAATCCCCTAATTGGATATTAGTGACAATTGAGGTATCTACTCCAAGACCAGTAATTCTTAGCTCATAAGTGCCTACTTTCAAATAAGGAAATTCAAACCTACCCTCTAAAGTTCCTAATTTCTTAGCTACGACTGAATCGTTCAAATAAAGAATGCACTTAGGAGCGGGATATGTTGATCCATCTTCAGAAATAGTATGTCCCGATATTGAACCAATCTGCCCGAATGCAATGCCATTGGCAAGAAAGAATAAGATTAATAAAGATTTCATATTGGCTATTTTAGGAATTAAAAAGCCCCGAGCATTACGGATATAATGTCGGGGCTTAAATTACACTCAGACTAGCGCTATTGTCTTGCTTTCCAAGCATAATATAAATCAAAGTAGCTTTTTGTTTCTAACACAACTACTCCACCTGTCGTATCTCCGTATTTTGCTGGAACTCCTCCAGTGTATCCCATCATTGATGCGATCCCAACTCCTGGCACCCCATTTAAATCATTTGATTTTACACCATCTACATAGTAAATAACATCTCCTGGTCTTGAACCTCTAATGATCATTTCTGAAGACCCTTCTGGGATGATAATATCAGAATTCATTGAAGCGAATAACTCTTTTGGATTTCTAAGGTTTGGACTATTCTCGATATCACTTAATGGAATCTCGATTTTTGATACATCCTTATTTATCAATGGCGCTTTATATCTAATTACAATTGGATCTTTCATGATTGAATTCTCTTGTAATTCAATCTTTTCCAAATTTGTAATTGCGTCTGGTTTTATTTGAACTGCGCTAATAGTTGTAGTGTCTTTCCCCATTGAAACTGCTTTGAGATTGTATACCCCAGGCTTTAAAGCTTCAAATGTGAACTTACCGTCTAAATCAGCTTTTTGTCTATTGATAGTTCCTTGTCCTTCAAGAAAAACTTTTGCTGAAGGAATTGATACTGATTTACCATCTACTACTTGTCCTTTCAATGTTCCCAATGAAACTTGCGCATTCACCATTCCTGAGCAAAAAATTGCGGCTAATATTAATTTGAATTTAGTTTTCATGTCTTGTGTTTTTAAAAGAAATCGGTGACCGAAGTTCTCATGTTCAGTATATAGATGCAGCCACTTTTCCAATTCCATAAAAATTCCACAAATAAAATTTAATTATTTTCAATTTCTCAGTATTTACTGAGCCTGTATCACAAAAAAAGTCTGCCTCAATATTCTGAGACAGACTTTTATCACCATATAAATAAAACCTTAACGTGCTTTCCAAGCGTAGTATAAATCGAAATAGCTTTTAGTTTCTAAAATCACTACACCACCTGTTGTGTCGCCATATTTTGCAGGAACTCCACCAGTATATCCCATCATTGATCCAATTCCAACTCCAGGCACCCCATTTAAATCATCTGATTTTACACCATCAACATAATAAATAACATCACCAGGTCGTGACCCTCTGATAATCATTTCTGAAGATCCTTCAGGAATAATGATGTCCGAATTCATTGAAGCAAATAGCTCTTTTGGATTTTGAATATTACCAGAGTGTTTAATGTCTCCAATTCCTATCTGAATTTTACTCGGCTCACTGCTTACTAGTGGCTCTGTATGCACTAATTCAAACATCTTACCCATTAATGTACTTAATCTTAGTTCTACAGAACCTAACATTGAAATGTTGTCGGGTTTGATTTGAATACTTGAAATCGCAGTTGTATCCGTTCCCATTGCCCAAGATTTCAATGTATATAAACCCGGAGTAAGTGCAGAGAACTTAAATGCTCCATCCATATCGGCAAGCATTCTCAATGTTACTCCTTGACCCTCAAGTACTACTTTTGCCGCAGGAATCGAAGCCTGTTCTTCATTTACTATTTTCCCTTTAAGGGTACCGTGAGTTACTTGGGCATTTAATGTTACGCCAAAAAGTAATGCTGCTATAATTAATCTAATTTTCATCTTTCGTGTTTTTGTGAATTCGAATCAGCTGAAAAAATTCGTGTTCACCTATTAGATTACTTTGACCTAATAAATCCATAAAAGAAATTGAAAATTATTTTCGGTAACTCATGATTACACCCGGAAATGCTGCGAATGCCGCCGTTTTCAATCCGCCAGATTTGAGAGCGCCATTGGTCCAAGAGTTGCAGGTATTGAGCATATGATAGTTTCCTTTTGCCTCATAAAAATGATCTGTTCCCCAATATGAAGTGCCAGGAATAAATATTGGTTTGCCATCTTTCAATTTGAATGATGCTTTTACATATTCAATCATTGCTAAATAGTTTTCAGCCGAAATGTGCTCTTCTGAAACCATATCTCCCATTGTGGGTTCAAAATCTTTAAATTCAACATGCATAGCACAAGGGCTTGGTAAAAAAATGGCATTAACCGCAGTTGACGCTTTCAAATCGGCCCAAGTTGGAGTATCCAAAAAGAACCCTTTATCTCCCCAGCCAAAGGCGATATAATCGAATGAACTGTTTTCAGGGAAATAGCTAGTGTCTATAAAAGTAGTCCAATCGTAATAGTCTGACTTGACGGGGAAACAAACATCAGTATGCACGCCATTTGATTGCACGAACATCTTCAGTTCTGCCTCGCCTTGATCTTTTGCAGAAGATGGAATAATTGAACCCCAAGCAATTATAGCAATGTAAATAACCAAAGCAGAAATGAATGTCATCACAAATTGATAAATAACTTTGGCTATAATTTTCAGAATCTTCATTTCTTATAAAAATCTAGGATGCAAGCGAATAGAACCGTACTTTTGCCCTGCATTTAAGGTGAAAGATAAGAAACAAAATATCAGAAACCTCTCCCAAAAAGAGCTAATTGAAGAATTAGAAAAAATAGGAGAGAAAAAGTTCAGAGCTAAGCAGGTATACGAATGGCTTTGGAAAAGAGGTGCCCGTTCATTTGATGAAATGCACAACATTTCTAAAAAAGTGACTGAGCATTTGGCTGAACACTTTTTTATTGATGCCATTAGTATTGGTGATATGCAAAAAAGCAATGACCAAACAATTAAATGTGCCTTTGATTCATTTGACAAACATGTCACTGAAGGAGTTCTGATTCCAACAACTTCAAGAGTTACAGCTTGTATTTCATCTCAAGTTGGTTGCAGTTTGGCCTGTAAGTTTTGTGCAACTGGTAGACTTAAGTTGATGCGTAATTTGAGTCCAGGTGAAATCTATGACCAAGTATTGCTTTTAAATAATCTTTCAGAAGAGAACTTTAAGCAAAGACTGAGCAATATTGTTTTTATGGGAATGGGTGAACCTCTTCTCAATTATAAAAACATGATTGACGGTATTAAAATGATCACTTCAGAAGAAGGATTAGGAATAGCATCAAAGAGAATCACGGTTTCAACTGCTGGTATTGCTAAGATGATCACCAAATTAGGTGATGATGAAGTGAAGTTCAATTTGGCGCTCTCGCTTCATGCTGCAAATGATAAAAAGAGATCAGAAATAATGGAGATTAACGACTCTAATAATTTAGAGGCCTTATCTGAATCGCTCCAATACTTTTACGCCAAAACCGGATCCCGAATTACATTTGAATACATCATTTTCAAAGATTTTAATGATGGGATTGCTGATGCCAAAGAATTGGCTGATTTCTGCAAAGATTTTCCGGTCAAAATCAACATAATTGAATACAACCCAATTGATGATGGTGAGTTTCAACAAGCTGACCCAGAAAAAGTTGATGAGTTCGCAAGATTTTTAGAAGCTTGTAATTTAGTCGTGAATGTTAGGCGCAGCAGGGGAAAAGATATTGATGCTGCTTGCGGACAACTGGCAAATAAAAATAAATCTATCGAGCTCAAAGAAAGAGTCTTGAAATAAAACTTAAATTAGCTTACAATTAATAAAACCCTTATGAAAAATTTTAAACTCTTTTTAGTAGCTGCAGTAGGTGCCTTCATGATTTCTTGTGGTGGTGGATCTTACGATTATGATGATTCTTATTTAGATGATTATATCGCTACAACTTCATTATATGTAGATAACTCAGCAGATACAAACGTAACTGTTACTTTAACAGGTGTTGACAGAGATACAACATTTGAAGTTGAAGTAGAAAGTTATTCATTAGAGTACATTTCTGTTCCTTACGGGAAATATACAGTGGACGCTATTACTTGTCTCGATTCTGTTATCATTGATGGAGAAGAAATTTTCATGGATGAAGATGATTACAAATACAGCTATAACTTAAATCTTTCAAAAGAAGATTACATCATGGAAAACATGAAGTACACAGTTGAAACTGACTACTCTTCATTGTTAAACGAACTTGAAACAAGCTTCACATATAAGGGTGAAACTTATGAAGGAATTGACGCAACAGTTATTCCAGGTGCTCTTTTAGTTCCAAACCAATGGGATTATAACCTAGATACTGACTACCCTGAAGAGGTGGAGGTTTCAGCAGGATATACTTCTACTACAAAGACTAAACTTTATAGAGCAAGTACTTTCGTACTTTATTTAACTCTTTATGAAATCTTTGGTGATTACGAAGATGACGGTGAAGAGACTCTTTGGTAGACAACCTTGATACTTTCTTGTTAATGCGTATATTGTAATAGCTAAAGCTAGTAGATGAACCTATGCGTATTTCTCTAATCATTATCCTTTGTTTAATCGGCCAATTTTCAATTGCTCGCTTTGGAGAACCTTTGATTGGACAAGAGTATTCTACATCTAAGAAAGAAAATTTTTCGGGCTTTTTGGGTGAAACTGAATTCAGTGTTTTCACGGCAGACTATATCTATTACACCAAGCGTAAGCAAGAATTAATCATTCGTAAATTTCACAAAAGTGATCTTCAATTAATTGATTCAAAGAACATTTACACTTTGGTTAAAGAGGGTTTCACTAATGATCCTGAAGAGATATTTCAACATAAAGGAAGCTTATATCTGTTCTCAACAATGCAATCTGACCGAGATAGAACTCAACTAATTTCGTTAGAGATTTTTGATGAGTCGCTTGAAAGAACATCATTGACGATTGTTGATTCTGTAAAATCTGACGAGATAAACCACATAGAAATAACTGAAGACAAGAACGGATTTGTGGTTGCCAAACACCTCAAATACACTCAACTGGTTGAACAAGAAATTGAAATGGTTCGCATCTCAAATAAAGGAGAGATAGAATGGAGAAAGGTTATCAAATCTCCTATGGCCTTGCAAAACATCCGAATTGAGCAAATATCTTTTTCTTCAGAAGGTCCTATGTACTATTTATGCAATTACGCCTTTGATATCACAACTGGTGACAATTCAACGTCTGATCAACTAGTAAACAACAAGTATTCTTTGTGGGCTTATGATAAAGAAACTAATTTCATGAAGGAGTTTGAGATAAGACTTAAAGGAAAGTGGGTTAATGGAGTTAAGATGGACATGAGAAGCAATAACGATTTGGTGATCTCAGGATTCTTCAATGAGAGCAAAGAACAAACAGTGAATGGTGTGTTTTCTCTCATCATAAATTCTAAGCTCGAAATAGTTAATACTGCCTGGCATAAATTTGATTCAGATGAACTTGCAATGTTTGACAAGAAAGACAAAAAGATTAAAGAAATAGCTGATGTCAAAATCAAAAACTTAGCACTCATGGATGACGGAAGCTTTTACTTATTGGGTGAACAATTCTTTAAGTATACCGAACGTAGTTATGACCCACGAACAAATGTCACAACAACCACCGAGCACTTTAATTACAATTCAATTGTTGCTTCTTATTTTGATAAAAGAGGAAATCATGTTTGGACGGAGCATATCCCTAAATACCAAAACTCAACGAATGACTTTGGATACTTTTCATCATTTGCCCTCTTGAACTCGGGTGAAGACATTGCCTTATTCTTTAATGATAATGAGAAAAATAATCTCTTAGAAAACCCTTCGTATAAATCATATACCAGTGTTTTTAACAATAGAAAATTTCAAATTTCTTATGCCTTGATTAATGAAGAGGGACTGAGAGATAGGGGTGGATTGATTGACCCAAAAAACAACTTTATTTTACGCGCTAAAATGTCGGGACAAATTAATGAAGACGGGATTTACTTGATAACTGAAACCAATCGATCTTCAAAACTGATTAAAGTGCCTGTAAAATCTAAAGGCTAAGCTTCTTGAGCTTGCTTTGCTTCACGCTCTTTCTTTTCTCCTGAACTCTTAATGATACGTTTTAACTGCCATCTTCTCAGCAAGGCTAAAACAACACATAATACAGGAATAAAAAAGTAAACCGCTTCTAATTTTCCCATTGGCACAGCAATCGCAACAGCAACTAATGTAATGGCCGCCATAGCAAACCAAAAAATCATTTGTATTCTACTCAATTTTACAAAATCCATTCTATAAGTTTTTTTCTACTGATACCTCGTGCATGACGTAATCACTAAATGTTTCATCACTCTCAAGGCCTTTGCCTCTTGCGTAATACTTTTCGCCAAAAACTTCAAACTGTTTAGTAGTTGTGATCTTTTTGGCTGATTGCAACCAGATCAACTCTTCAGTTTTTAAAGTTTGGTTTTCAATATAATTGGTAAAAATAACATTATTTCTTGCGATAATGAGCTTTTCGTCTTGTCTCATTTCTCCATAATCTGCCTCAAGATGAGCTTCAATATCATCTTTACCTTTGAAAAAATTAACCTGAAAGCCGTCTTTAAAAATGGTGGTATTCGTAGAGCTGGTTTTCTCCATTCTAGTGGCAATAATTTCAAACTTCACTATCCCAGAGTCAGAGTATACGGTATGCATTCCATTCACTATCTCATCAGGAGTTTCTTCTGTTGCGGTAACAGTCCTTACTTGTTCGAGATCATTTTCACATGAAGCCAATAGGCCACAAAAAAACATTCCCGCCATTAATATGGCAGGAACGAATTTTATATAATATGATTTTTTAGTATCGATTATCTAGCTGTTGTTGATTCTCCCCAACATGTGCAGCTTACTGAGGCTCCAGCGCTAACTCCTTCAGCAAACATGTCATCTCCTGATGGTGCACTGCTCAAGTATTTGCTTGAACTAACTTTAGCTCCGTTTGCCGCAGCCTTTTTATAGTAATCGTTCGCTAACCAGTAGTTCGCTTTTCTTTCGAAAGTCGAATTTCCACAGCTATTAGCAGTTGCAGCTATACAATCTCCAATAATCTTAAGTGCATCTCCTTTTCCTTCTCCACCAACTTTTCTTGCAGTACTTGCCGCAGCTTTATAAGATCTTCCCTTATACTGAGCAATTGCAAGTGCGAGAGTGTATTTATCTTTGTTTTCTCCATCAGCTTCTAATTCAACTGCTTTCTTTAATGACTCAATTGCAGCTGATCCTTCTCCTTTTTTCATTTGGATATTTCCTAATCCCGCATAACCTGCAGCTGAAGGATTTCTTTTTACAGATTCTGTTACATACTTTGAGTAAGTTTCAGAGTCAGTACACTTTTGCTTTTCCATTAAAGAAATAAACTTGTTCAATTCTGCCAAACCAGCTTCTCCTTCAGGAATAGCTTCAAACTTCTTGTCTAAAACTGGTGTAAGTACAGCACAGTCTTTTGCAATCTTCAAGAAATACTTATCTAAGAATCCTTGAGCAGCAGTATAGCTTTTGATTGATCTTGCTTTCTTCTTTTCATCTGCAATTCCTTCTGCATTTTTAAGTGCAGCTTTACAGTAATCAGATAAAACGATATACTCTTCAATCACTTTTGTTCTTTCAATCTCTTTTTGCTCATCTTTAGCAGAGTTGAATTTGTTTAGGATCAAATGTCTGAAATAAGTTCTGATATGTGTTCCTGTTGCCTTATCTTTTAGAGTGTGGATGTTTGTGAATAATCCATCTACCTTATCAAAGTCTTCTGTTTTGTTTGTTACTAACATTACAGCATAGTCAAGTTCCCATCTAGGATCTTTCTCTACTGTCATTCTTTGCTCATATATCCAAGCAATAGTATCATTCAAAATTTGAATTTCAGCAGCATCTGCTTCTTTATCTAATCCTTTAATTCTTTGTAGGTATGCAACTCTTCCATTTTTGAAAAACTTTGAATCTAAAGAGTCCGTTCCACCACAGTTTGTCCAAGCTTTTGACCAAAACACTGTCGCATCTTTGTACATCTTTTGCTTTAAATACTGGTAGTAAAGACTTCTGAATTTTTTACAGTCGTCGCTATTATAATCGCCTGACGCTACTGTTGTTGAATCTTGAGCACTGGCTGATATGGTTGTAATTGCAAGTACTAATGTGAAAATTAATCGTTTCATTTTTTTATTGTTTAGTCGTATTTACGTTTTAAGAACCATAAATCGCCAACACCCGGTGTTATTGAGATTCCGAAGAACAGACCTAAGTATTTTTCTCTTATCAGACCGTCATTCGTGGTTCCTAGATTACCCAAATTTGCTCCAAAATTAATATTTGTATTGGACTTTTTGATAACTGTAATCGGAATACCTAATCCAAAACTCATGCCATAAGCTGTTAGATCTGTATAATTATTCGAATTATTTAAAACGCTTAATTCAGTCATTGTGTAATTTGCTCCAATTCTGTAGTGAATTTTTGAGAAGAGTGGAGTGATTCCGGCATCAGGGATAGCGACCGGCGTATATTCAATTCCAAAACCAAATTGCATTCTGTCTTTCAGCTCGTTAGTGAAAGATGATCCAAAATCTTCATTATAATTTGACCACTTTTGATATCTAACATCTCCCGCTATTTTGAACTGACTTGAGGTACCAAAATCAGTAGGCCCAATTCTATATTCAAAACCGGCTTTCATTGTTTCGGGAATAGTGACTGAACCTCTATTATCTCTAATAAATTCAATTGTATCTGAAAGAATTTCTGAGCCATTGAACCCACCAAAATTCAAATAGCTATACGAAAACAAGTCTTGGAAAGCTTTTACTTTCAACTCTGGCGAATAAGCAATTCCAATTGCGAATCCATTCTGTTTTTTATCGCTTCCGTCAAATTTTGATCTCAACCAGTTGAATTGGTAATTTAATCCGAACTCATATGTTAAGTCCGAAAAACGCAATGAATTGTCAACTTTCGCATTCAAACCTGAAAGTGAAGTTGCGTATTGAAACGTTCTGATTCTTGAAGTTGATCCAAATAAGTAATTAGCATTGGCCCCAATTGAAAGTATGTTAGTTCTTTGAATCTTAATTGAATCTTTAACTTCTTTACCTAAAGAGTCTTTCACAAAAAACACCTTCTTATGATCAGAAACTCTATTCAATGGTTGATAAGCAACTCCTAAATAAAATTTATTAATCCCTCCACTTCCTTCACTAGTATAAAGGGCTGTACTATCTGCATCCTCAACAACATAGTTTGAAACTTGATATCCGGTAAACGAATATGGTTTTAACCCGATAGCCGCTCCCCATCTTTTTTTAATGGGAATTCCCAGTTGAAATTGATTCAAGCTAAAATAGCGTTGATTTGTTGATGATGTGCTTGTTTCAAAAGTTGATAATCTTCCGTCTAATCCAATTTGTAAAATCGGTCTATATCTGCCAATAAATGAATATGATGCCGGATTAGAATGATTGACAATTGTTGAGTCAGTGGCAGCCATACTTACCCCACCCATTGACATGAACGCCGCATAATCATTCATTTTAAGCTCACCTAAACCGAATATACTATAAGGTGTATGGGTGTTCTTTTGGCCATAAGAAATGGTGGCCAATCCTAGAAAGAAAAATACTTTAAATGTTCTCAACATTATATGTCAAAATTTTATTCAGCCCAAACAGGGTTAAATCTGAATGTGCAAAGATGTCACATATAAACGGTTTATCAAAGAAATTAGCGTCCCCACCCGTCATAAAAATTGTTAATTGACCAAAGTCGTCTGAGTACTTCTGAATAAATCCATTTATCTCATGATAAACTCCTTGTTCTACACCATTGTGGATGCTTGAATTAGTGTCAATTCCATATTTAAAATCAACTTTACTTCTTTTCAATAATGGCAATTTTGAAGTGTAGTGATTTAATGCTCCAAATCTCATTTTTATACCTGGGCTAATATTTCCACCCTTATAAGAACCATCCGAACCAATCAAATCATACTTTATGCATGTGCCCAAATCTATAACGAGCGTATTTTGATTTAAATTTCTAAACCATCCTCCAACGGCATTTGCTAACCTATCTCTACCTAGGGTTTCTGGCGTTTTATAATTGTTTTTTATTGGCAAAGGCGTGGTTTCATCCAATCTTAGCTCATTAAAATTGTACCTACTCAAATCAAGGCCTTCAACAACCACTGAACTTATAATCACATGCTTTATTTTACTCAATCGATCAGATATCCATGAATGCATTTCTTGTTTTTCGAAAGGTTCGAAAACTTCAAACTCTAGTTGAAGATCATTCTCGTAAACAGCCATTTTGAAAGCAGTATTGCCTTCATCAATTATTAAATTCATAGTGCAAAATTGGGGAAATTAATGGTAAGATGAAATCTTCGGTTGCAAATAAAAAAACCTCTTCAGAAAACTGAAGAGGTTTATTAGAGTGGTGATAGAGGGATTTGAACCCCCGACACATGGATTTTCAGTCCATTGCTCTACCAACTGAGCTATATCACCATTCAAAAATGTGTCGGCAAAGGTAACAATCAATTCTAAAACAAATCAAACTTTTACATTTTTTTTCATTTTAACTTTTTCTTGAACTTAAAAATCAAAGTTAAATTTTGAATTCAATTTCGATAAACCGATTATTTTTGCGGATAAAGTCATGAAATTGCAATGTTTTTACGCAATTTTTTAACTTTGGTACGAAAAATGTATTAGCACTTTACAAGACCTCACAATTAAGCTTGCTAAACCTTTTAGATTGCAGACTTAATTTGACTAAAACAAAGCGTATGAAACGAATTTTTACTTTACTCTTTCTGACATTCATAGTAACGACGGGAGCATTCTCGCAAAAAAGCTATGTTAATTATGATAAAGATTCTAGATGGTTTTTTGGAATTAATGGTGGTGCCACATGGCATACAAGAACCGAAACTGACAATGTAATTAAAGGTGGGTATGGATTCACTTTTGGACATTCATTCGGCATGCGCCCTGAAAAATTATTTTCTTGGGATTTAAGACTTAGATACCTGCACGGATGGTGGAGTGGTCAAGCAACCTCTCAGTATACGCTTGACTCAACTGGCGTTTCAACTATTCCGAGCGGATATGGAAACAGCCTTCAAACTTATCAAGACTCAACAGGATATTTCGTTCCTAACTTTAGATCTCAATTAATGAGCGGATCTTTAGAATTGGCATTGAATACAAACCGACTTAGAGAAAATACTGGATGGAATTTCCAAATTTTTGGAGGAATCGGAATTAAAGGATATGATACTAAAGTCGATTTAGTTGATTCGAATAATGAAATATACGATTACGATAATATTGGTGGATTAACAAAACCTAACTTACTTTCAAATCAAGACGGTAATTATGAAACTTACGTGACTGGTTCAGATTCTGAATTTGAAGTTGACTGGGCGGCAAGCTTTGGTGCTGGTATTTCATACCAAGTTACTCCTTGGATGTCAATGGGAATTTCTCATAAAATGACGTGGTTAAGAAATGATAACCTATTTGATCCTGTTATCTCTCCAGTGGGAACAAACAAACCAAATGATATCTATCATTACTCTTCTGCTGGACTTAAATTTCACTTGTTTGGTGGAAACCATAGTACAAAACCAGATGACATTATTGAAGACGTAACGGACCCGAATGTATTTGACAACCCTAACAATAATATTACAACTCCGGTTGACAATACGCCTAAGCAAAAACCTATTGTAGATATCTATGATCCAGGTTCAAGTCCTTACACAACTACTTCTAATACGTTTAAATTATTAGCCAATGTTCACCATGTAGATGGTAAGCAGAATGTTACTTTCAAACAAGACGGAAACATCAATAATAATTTCTACTATAATCCTGCTACTGACAAGTTCTCCAGTAATGTGGTTTTACATCCTGGACAAAACATATTTGAAATTACAGGTGTAAATGGTGCTGGTCAAGATTATGAATCAACAATCATTATTTATGAAAAAGAGGTTCCACAAATTCAACCTCCGATTGTTACTATTACTAATCCGCCAAATTCTCCTCATACAACAAGTTCAAGTACATTTAACTTTGCTTCAACTGTATTGAATGTAGATTCAAAAAATCAAATTAAGGTTTACTTCAACGGAGCTTATATGTCAAATTTCACATATAGCACGACTAGTAAAAACTTGTATGCGACATTAAATCTTCAAGAAGGAACTAACACGATTACTGTTACTGCTACAAATCCGGCTGGAAGTGATAGCAAAACAGCAACATTAATCTATAGAAAGCCTCAGGTTCAACAACCTCCGGTAGTAGATTTCATTACACCACCAGTAGATCCGTTTGTGACTTCTCAAGCCGCAATGAATATCACTGCAAGTGTTTTAAATGTTACTTCAAAGAATAACATTACCGTTAAAATTAATGGGAATCAAACTTCTAACTTCTCTTATAATGCGAACACTAAGCAAGTTAACTTCAATGTTAATCTTAACGTTGGTGCAAATGTATTAGAAGTAAAAGGGGTAAATAATGTTGGTCAAGATTACGAGACAACAACAATTATTTACAAGAAGCCTGAGGTACCAAAGCCACCTATCGTGACTTTCATTGACCCTGCTTTAGATCCTACGACGGTTTATGTTTCTTCGTACAATGTAAAGGCGAAAGTACTTTATGTTGATGGAGCTTCTGATATTACACTTAAGATAAACGGAATTCAATCGTATAACTTTTCTTACAGTACTTCTTCTAAGATCATGAACTTTACTACTAATTTGAATAGTGGAGCAAATGTGATTGAGATTACAGGCACAAACAATGCCGGACAAGACACTGAAAACACAACGATTGTATACAGAAGAGTAGTGCCTCAAGCGCCTCCTGTAGTGAATATAACTTACCCGGTTTCAGATAACCAAGTGTTCAACTCATCTAATTTGACTCTTGTTTCATCTGTATTGAATGTAAGTAGCGCTTCTAATATCGCGGTATTAGTAAATGGTCAGCCAACTTATAACTTTAATTATAATACGGCCACTAAGATCTTGAACTTACCATTGACATTAAATGAAGGTTCAAACACTGTTAAGATCACAGGTACTAATACTGCCGGTTCTGATAATGACACAAGAATCATCATTTATAAGAAACCTGTTGTGCCAGCACCACCAACGGTGACATATGTAAACCCTCCTACTTCTCCATTCTTGGTGACTCAAGAGGCCTTTACAATGACTGCTAACACAACTAACATTTCATCTAAATCTCAAATATCATTGTTGTTCAATGGTAATTTGGTGCCAGATCAGTTGTACACTTTAACATCTTCAAATCAAATCATCTACAATTCAACTTTGATTGAAGGCAATAACATCTTTGAGATTATTGTCACAAACAATGATGGATCAGATGATGCAATGGCTATTGTTACTTACAAGAAGGCAGAAGTGCCTTGTATCATTCCTACAGTAGGATACATACACCCGGTACCTTATTCAACTGTAAATGACCCTAATGTATTAATTGATGCTCAAATCAACAACTACACTCCAGGTACAACAATTCAATTAGTGTTGAATGGAGTTGGACAAGGGTTGATGTCATATAATACCGGAACTTCAATTGCTGCTAAAGCTGCAGTATTAGTTGAAGGCTCTAATGCTGTGACAGTGATCGTTACAAATGATTGTGGTACAAACCAAGCAACATTTACATTAAACTATGTTGCGCCTGAAGCACCATGTGTTGACCCTATGTTAACTCCAACTTCAATGGCAAATACTACAACTCAAAGCGAAACTGCATCAGTTGTTTCTGGAGTATCAGAAATCACAGCTGCTAGTCAAATTACAGTGACAGTAAATGGTCAAAACACTCCGTTTACTTTTGATGCTGGAACAAATTCAATCTCAGTTAATGATGCTGCTCTTTCTTTAGGAAACAATAGCATTGTTGTAACTGCTACAAATGATTGTGGAAGCGCAACTCTAACTTACCATATTGTTAGAAAAAGTTGTGATACCCCGATTATTTCAGGAAGCAGTCCTGCTCATAACTCGGTAATTGAGACAAGTACAATGAACTTCTCTGCAAGCGTTCAGAATGCGACACAATCTGAAATTCAATTTATAGTGAATGGGATTTCTCAAGCGTTCACATTTAATCAACAAAGTGGATTACTTTCTGCGGCAGTTGATTTAGCAGTTGGAGACAATGCAATTTCAATTATCGCAACAAATTCATGTGGATCTACAAGAAAGGACTTTGAATTCGTTCACACTTTACCATGTGAATCAATCGTAGTTGGCTTTGTACACCCTACATCAGCTACAGCAACTGTGACTGAATCTAACTATAGCATTGCATTGCATGCAACCGGTACCTTAAACTCTTCAGGAGTTACGGCAAGTCTTAACGGAACTTCAGTTGCTGCGGCATATAACTCAATCACAGGAGAAGTTGACATCAATAATTTAACTTTAGTAGATGGTGTAAACACGGTTGTGGTTAACCTAACAAATGATTGTAGTTCTGAAACTGTGACATATTCAATCACATATAATGGTTGTCAGCCACCAGAAATCGAGATTCCTGGTATTAATTCAGGAACTGTTGTGAACACTTCAACAATTGACTTTCATGCAGTAGTTCAAAATTCGAACGGAGCTGGAAATATTCAATTGTTACTAAATGGACAAGCGCAAAGTTTCGATTTCAATGATCAAACAATGTTATTGACTTCAACTCTTGTTTTAAATGAAGGAAGCAATTCAATCATCTTAACAGTGAATGGTTGTGAAACAGCTAACGAAAACATTAATGTGACTTATGAAGTTCCTTGTGAGCCAATCTCATACTCATTAATGCAACCAGCTTCAAATAACACGACTGTTGTTTCTTCAAGCTTTAGCTTATCAATGAACTTGATGCATGTTGAGAACAATCAACAAATAAGCGCAACATTAAATGGAACAGCTGTTACTTTCACATATTCAGCTGGAACTAATTCATTATCAGTTTCTGATTTGACATTAATTGACGGAGCCAACACAATTGTGGTTACTGCAACCAATGATTGTAGTTCAGAGACGATTACTTACACGGTTCAATATGATGGATGTCAAGAACCAGTGATCACACTAGGATCTAACGCAAATTCAATGACAACATCAGCATATACGTTTAATGCATCTGTTACAAACATCTCTAGCCCAGCAGGCGTTGGAGTAACACTAAATGGTGCTGCCGTTCCTTTCATATTTAATGCTCAAAACGGTAACATTAGTGGAGAGGTGACTTTAGCAGAAGGAGCCAACACAATTGTAATTTCTGCAAATGGATGTGCTTCTGATAGCAAAACAATCAATGTGGCATATGCTATTCCATGTGACCCTATGGTTATTTCTTTATCGGCACCTAGTCAATTAGAAACTTCAGTTGCAGATGAATTATTTGCATTCAACTTAGTGGCACAAAATGCCAACACAATAAGTGTTAAACTGAACGGAGCAGTTATTCCACATACATACTCGAATGGTGTGATCAACGCGAATCTTACCTTGATTGACGGAGACAATACTGTTATAGCAACTATGGCGAATGATTGTAGTAATGAAACTAAAACATTCACAATCCATCATGATGGATGTGATGCTCCAGTGATTACAACATCAATGAACTCTGCATCTTCAAGCACTGCGACTTATACATTCACTGCATTAATTTCTAATGTTGATAATGCTAACCAACTCGGCCTTGATTTAAACGGAGCGAATGTGACCTTCACATTTGATCCAATTACAACAGAGTTAGTGGCAACTATGACATTAACAGAAGGTCAAAATGTAATCACGCTTAATGCGAATGGGTGTGCATCTGCATCAGCCAACATTAATGTGAGCTACGCTCTACCTTGTTCACCTGTTTCATATTCATTAGGAACTCCGAGCACACTATCTCAAGTTGTTAATGGTAACACGGTTGATATTAACTTGACAGTTCAGAGCGCAGATGAGGTTTCGGCTACTATTAATGGTGCTGCCGTGAATGCGAACTATGCGAATAACATAGTTTCAATAAACAATGTGCCACTTAATGAAGGAGCGAACACTTTAGTTGTATCATTCTCAAACGTGTGCAGTTCTGAAACAGTGACTTACACAATTGAATCTGATCAATGCCCTAACAGTCCATTAATCACAGTGTTCAATAACAATGTTGTTACAACTGATGAATTATACAACTTTACATGTCAGATTTTACATGTAGATAACGCAAATGATGTAAGTGTTAAATTGAACGGTACGGTTATTCCAAGTACTTATGTACCAGGAACAAATACTTTATCAGCTCCACTTAACCTAGTAATGGGCGCGAATGAAGTAGCTGTGACCGCAGTTGGTTGTGAAACAACATCAGTTGTTTATACAGTAACTAGAGAATCGGCTTGTGATCCAATCACATTTACGCATATGATTCCACAAACGAATGATACAATGCATGTAAATGCTCCAAATTTATTTGTGAAAATCAATGCCCAAAATGTTACTCAATCAGGAGTTACTGCAACTTTAAATGGCGCAGCTGTTAACTTCTCATTCTTGAGTGGTTCAATCACTGTAATGAATAAGAGTTTAGTTGTAGGAAGCAATACACTTGTCATCACAATGACAAACGAGTGCAGTACTTCCTCAGCAAACTTCCATATTGAATATGGTGTTGATGAGCCTGATTGTGACCCACCAGTGATTGGATTCGTAATTCCTGATCCGGTAGTGAATGATCCTGCATATACATTGAACATTAATGTTTCAAATGCAGATAGTTCAGAAATTGAATTGAAGCATAATGGGCAGGTGACAGCTTTCACATATAGTAATGGTGTAGTGTCAGCTCCAATGACCTTAATTGAAGGAGCAAATAACTTTGTAATCGAAGTTGACGGATGCGAACATGTAGTTGGAACTTCAGCAGTGACTTATACATTGCCTTGTACTGACTTAACATTTACTTATGTGGCTCCAGCGAACAGTGTAGCAACCTTAACAGAATCAGCATATGCAATAGAGTTGGCATCAACAAATATTACGAATGCGGCGCAAGTGACGGCTACATTAAACGGCACAACAGTGCCAGCAGTTCTTAATACTCAAGATGGTAAAATCTCAATTTCTAACTTAACTCTTATTGAAGGAGCAAATTCAGTAATTGTGAACATGGCAAATGATTGCAGTAATCAAATGTTGGAGTATGTAATTACATACAATCCACCAGTGGCTGCTCCGCTTCCATGTGGACCAAGATTTAATCCTGGAAATTCAGAATGGCAATTCTGTTTGGTAACTCCAAACGGCACATACAATAGAGATGATCTTTCATCTAACTCTAATTTCACATATAGTGGGCCTGCAACTGCGGCTTATTTCAAGCCTATTGCTGGAGGTGGAGACGCAATAGTTAATGGATCTCCTTATCCAGTATCAAACGGTAACTATTACTTGTTTGAAGGAAACTTGACTGTTGATGTGAGTTCTTCTCACCCAGGTTCTATGGGTCATTGGGAGATTTGCATTAATTCAAATGCTAATCCGACTTTTGGAAATGGTAACAACAGGCCTGCTAGTCCTTGTGAAACTTCGAATGGGAATGGGAATGGAAACGGAAACGGTCATGGCCAAACGTATCTACAACCAGAATTTATCAATGTCAACCCTTCATCATTGAGTGTCAATGTTTCTAAAAAATCATTCACATTCCAGACAAAACTGAAGAATGTAAATGAAAAAGCAGACTTAAAGATGTACTTGAATGGTGGTAACATTGACTTCAATTTCAACATGACTTCTAAAGTGATGAATAAGGTAATCACGCTAAGAGAAGGGGTAAATGAAATCAAAGTTGACGCAACAAATGGTGACAAATCGAAGTCTATCACTTATAGAATCACATACGCGGCACCTATTGTTACTCCGGTGATTACTAATGTGAACCCAGCAGGAACTAAGGCAGAGAGTAAAATGACAACCTACACTTTCAAAGCAAAAGTTGAGAACGTGAGTTCTAAAACTGGAGTTAAGATAAGTGTTAACGGAATCCCGCTTAAATCATTCACATATAGTAGTTCTACCAAGATGGTGACGGCTGTGGTTAGATTAAAGACAGGTAACAACACGATTAAACTTGAAGCAGTTAATGGTACTCAAAAAGCTGATAGAATTTATAACATCAGCTACGGAAAAACAGGTACGACTATTAACACGAATGGTAACACAAACGGGGATTCAAATGATAACACTGGAGCGAAAAAACCAGTAATCACTAATATGTCTCCAAGTGGTACGTCAATCAATGTTTCGAAGGCAAGTTATATGTTCAAAGCAAAATTGAGCAATGTGACTTCTAAATCAGGTGTACAGGTTCTTGTAAACGGAAGAGCATTTACTGGCTTCACTTACAGTTCGTCAACGGGGCAACTTACGGCAGTTGTTTCTTTAAGAAGTGGCTTGAATACCGTGAAAGTAATTGCAAAAAACGGAAAATTAGCTGCTGAAAGAACTTACTCTATCACTTATAAAGCTAATACAAGACCAAATCCGAATAACGGAGGAGTGATAAACAATGGAGGGACGAAGCCAACCAATAATGGAACGGTTAAGCCTACAAATAATGGTAAAGACAAACCGACAAATTCTGGAACGGTTAAGCCTACAAATACAGGAACAGTTAAGCCAACAAACACTGGAACTGTTAAGCCGACAAACACAGGCACTGTTAAACCAACCAATACTGGCACGGTTAAACCAACTAACACTGGAACGGTTAAGCCTACAAATACAGGAACTGTTAAGCCGACTAACACTGGCACTACGAAACCTACAAACACAGGAGTCGAAAAAGGAAATAGCCGAAGAGGCGGTGGTTTATAGAAACTTTAATACATAAAAAAAGGGAGCTTGTTGGCTCCCTTTTTTTTGCTTTCAAAATCCAATTCTAATTTCCATTGTCGTTGAAAATCCAGATTTTGCTAGCTTGATTAAAATGTATAGTGTTAATCATAAGCATGTGTGTTAGATTTTTTCTTAACACAATTTAACATCTTTAAACAGTACAGAGGGCAATAAAAAGTCATACTGTCTTTAATTTTTATTGAAGTGTATAAAATTGGGATTCTATGGTTTTATGAAATTCGGCTTTATTCATATATTTACGTAATTACAGAATTTAACAAAAGTCATTGAGTAAGTAAAACTAACCGTATGAAATTGAAGGCTATAATAGTTGATGATGAGGATTTGGCGAGAAAAAATCTGACAATGCTTCTTGAAGAATATTGTGAAAATGTTGAAATCATTGGAGATGCCGGAAACGTTTCAGATGCTAAAACACTTATTGAAAGCTCAAAACCTGATGTTGTTTTTCTTGATATTAGAATGCCAAGCGGATCAGAAGGGTTTGATTTATTAGAACAAATAGAAAATAGAGACTTTCTTGTCATTTTCGTGACGGCATTCAAAGATTACGCATTAAGGGCCTTTCAAGCAAATGCAATTCATTATGTATTAAAACCTATTGATATTGAAGATTTGGTTGATGCTGTTGATAGAATTTCAAGTTCTAAAACCACTTTTGCTGATAATCCTGAGAATTTTGAAACCTATTTTGAATCCATCAAGAATTTATCTTCTTCAATGGAATCAGAGGGATATGGAAATAAAGTGGCTATTAGTCACACTAAAGGAATTAAGCTGATTCATATTGAAGATATAATCTACCTTGAGGCCTCAGGTAATTGTACCGTTCTTTATTTCAATGACGGTACACGATATTTAGATACGCGAACATTGAAAATCTATGAGGGAATTTTAAATCCATCCATTTTCTATCGCATTCACAAATCGCACATTATCAATCTTGAATATTTGAAAGAGTATTTGAATGAAGACGGTCATTTTGCAGTTCTTAAAAACGGTAAACTATTATCGGTTGCAAGAAATAGAGTTTCAACATTTGTTAGAACCCTGAAGGGATTATAAGTGAAGCAATTATTAGCTCTTCTTTTATTTTTCTTTGTCACTCAAGCATTTGGGCAACAGTATAATTTCAAAAACTATACTGTTCAAGATGGTTTGGCACAATCACAAATAAACTCAATTCAACAAGATCTCTCAGGTTATCTTTGGATAGGAACAGAATCTGGATTAAGTAGATTTGACGGAATCGATTTCATAAACTTCTCGGTTGATGATGGATTACCAGACAATAAAATTGAAGCAATTTTCATTAGCGAAGCAAATGATATTTGGATCGCAACTCCAAAAGGTTTAGCCCTCTATAAAGAGGACAAATTCGAGTCATATCTATTCGAAGAGCCAAAAAGAGTGAACGATTTAATTGAATTTCAATCAAAAATTTTTGTTGCCACTGATAAGGGCTTGGTTAAGTTTAAAGAAGGTAAGTTCACACTTTTACCTTTTGACCTTGACGAAGAACTCTATTTACGTTCTCTTGAAAACGACCAAGACAACCAACTCTATTGCGGTTCAAAAAATGGGATCTATACTTGGACTAATCATTTTGAAAAACTTGACCACCCTGAACTTGAGGAACTCAGTGTGAGTGGTTTAAAAATCAGAAAAAATGAATTATTAATCAGCACCTATAGAGATGGATTACTATCCTATAATTTACAAAAGAAGAGTGTTAAAAGCTTTGATATCAATTTGAGTCGTATTAGGTCAATGTATGCAGATGATGAAGTCATCTTATGTTCAACAATTGATGGGGCAGTTGAGATAAAAGGAGACGAAATCACCTATTTCAATGAAAATAACGGTTTAGAAAGTGGCCGATTGATTTGCTCTTTCAGAGACAGTGAAAAGAATTATTGGTTCGGTTCAGACGGCATTGGATTATTAAAATTTTTAGGCAAAGCTCTTATTTCTTACACGGTCAAAGATGGACTAAGCTCTAACTTAGTTATGAACATTAATCAGGATCAAAATGGTAATTTCTTATTTGGAACTTATGGTGAAGGGTTGACCATCAAAAATTCAGAAGGATATGAGTATTTATCAAATCGAAACGGTTTGCCCAACAGCTCTGTTTGGTCTACGCTCGTAGATGATGAGAATAACTATTGGATAGCTACATCAAGTGGCGTTGACTGCTTCAAAGACGGTAAAAAAGTCAAGCAAGAAATCACCAATTTAATTGACACAAAAATTCGATCTATTATTCAATTTGATTCTTCTTTTGCCTTTGCTGGAACAAATGGTCTTTACTATTTAACGAATAATGAACTTGTTCATCTAGATGGCACTTCTGACCTAAATGTTAACGATTTATGCTATGAGCATAACACCATTTATATCGCCTCAAGAAATGGACTTTACTTCGTTACTGAAGATGAAGGTTTTAATAATCCTCAAAAAATTGAATTAGACGAAGAGAGTGTAAATTCGGTTGAATGTGATGCCGATCAAAACCTTTGGATTGGAACCAACAATGGTCTATTTGTAAACTTAGGTGACAAAGGTATCGTTCCAATATTACTAGACGCAGAAGACTTCAAATCTAAAACGGTAATCGGAATAACTTCGGCAAAATCTGGAGACATTTGGGCGGCTACAATGAATGGTGTGTACCAAATAACTGGGAAAGAAAATTCGGAGAACAGCTATGAGATTTCTCACTACGGTAGCGCAGAAGGACTGATTAATTTAGAAAGCAACTTAAATGCAATTTATGAGGATACTTATGGTATGATTTGGATAGGAACTTCGGATGGATTAGCGAAAATTAATCCTGAATTAAAAGAAGAATTATTCAACGTTCAAGCGCCTTACTTGAGACTTACCGGTATTCGTTTATTCATGGAGGAGTTTGACTACGACAGATTTGAAGCGTCATACCAAGAGGGAAGAACCATACCAACTGAATTAACTTTGCCTTATAATCAGAATCACTTGACCTTTGATTTCATTGGTATCAACTTGAAAGATCCTGAATCAGTGAACTATGAATACCGCCTTTTAGGTGCAAATTACAGTTGGTCTCCATTGAGCAGTTCAAATACTGCCACGTATTCATCAATTGCTCCAGGTGAATATGATTTTGAACTGAGAGCAACCAACAAAAACTTTATTTGGTCAACAACTGAATCAATTCACATCACTATAAAGTCACCATTTTGGAAAACTTGGTGGTTCATTTTGTTGATGTTCTTTATGGCAGGCTTCATTATTCTTCTAATTTTCAGAATTAGAATTAGATCAATTAAGCAAAAACAAGAGAACGAAAAGTTAGGATTTCAGAACAGACTCTTGTTTTTAGAACAACAATCTCTGAATGCATCAATGAATAGGCATTTTATATTCAATTCATTAAACTCCATTCAATACTATATCAACAGCTCGGACAAGCGTTCGGCAAATAAATACCTTTCGAGCTTTGCAAAATTGATTCGAAAAAATCTTGATAGCTCTACAGCAAACAACTTCATTGTTAGCTTGCAAGAGGAAGTTGATCGTATTCAATTGTACCTAACTCTTGAAAAGATGAGGTTTCAAGAGAAATTTGAGTATGAATTGGACGTAGATTCATCAATTGATACCGAAGGAATAGAGATTCCGAGCATGATTTTGCAACCTTTTGTAGAAAATGCCATAATTCATGGTGTTCTTCCTTTAGACCGAAAAGGCCTAATAAAAGTGAGAATTTATGATGAATATGGAGACATAGTTTTCGAAGTTATAGATGACGGAGTGGGGATTGATAACACTCTTAAAAACAAGAAGGTCAGTATCTCTGGAGACCACGAATCTAAAGGGATGGAGATAACAAACCGTAGAATTGAATTACTTAGAAAATTAACAGGAGACAACCTACTAATTGTGGGCCCATTTCAGCTGAATGATGCCGAAGGAAATAGCCTTGGAACCAAGGTAACTATTAAGATGGGGATTAAGTCAGAATGAAAATAATCCTTAAAAACTTGTTAAAATCCTTGTGTTAAGAACATTTTATTTATATATTTGTTTGTAATAGGCTCTGAAAGGTCTTGAAAACAATGAAAAAGTTAGTTTACATATTATCAATTTTTGCGGTACTATTCGTATTTGGTTCTTGTGAAAAAGAGGTGATTACACCTTTTAATCAAGATCAAGATGAGTATATCGAAAACCCGAATGGTACTCGTGGAGGCGAATTCGTTGATGATGGTGATTCAGTAACTGACCCAGACGAAGACGAAGACTTCGACGAAGAAGAAGAGGATGAAAATATCGTTGATCCTGATGAGGATGAAGATTTTGATGAAGAAGAGAAAAATGGTGGTTCAAAACCTAATGTCTCAGAAGGAAAATAAATAAACTCCCCAAATAATATTCTAAACTCCTTTCGAACAAAGGAGTTTTTTTGTATCCTTAAGTCTAAATTCAATTGCTTAACGCCTTTGAAAGGACATGAAATCACTTTTAATCATACTATTTGTATTTGCATCCTTTGCGTCTAATGCGCAAAAGATTAAACAAATTATAGAAGACGATTACGACCTTTTCTGTCGGAACATCTATGAGGTGTTGAAAAAAGATAAATCAGTTAAACACGGTAGTTATAAAAGCACCTACGTTAACGGCAGCCCAAGAATCAAAGGTTGGTATACATTCAATCAAAAAGACAGCTTATGGACCTATTTTAACTCTGTTAAACCAATAATGGCTTCAAGAGGTAAATATAAGTACGACATCAAAACAGGAGTTTGGGATTACTTTGATGATAAAGAAGGCTTAAGACATAGATACAATCACAGCACTGGAGTACTAAGCTTCACAACTTTTGAAGACACAGTTAAGACTAGAACCATTTCAATTGACGATTCAATATTCCAAGATAAAGTAAGCAGGCCACCTATCTTTCTTTTAGGAGATAAAGAAAAGCTCAGGATAATAAGAAACAATATCAGCTATCCGCAAACAGCAATAAATCAAAATATTTTTGGAACGGTAATGATTTCATTTTACATCAACAAATACGGCAAGGCCGTGAGACATAAAATTACTCAAACAATTGGAGGAGGTTGTGACGAAGAAGCTTTGAGGGTAGTTAAGTTAATTCCCAACGAATGGGTTCCTGGCATATACAAAAATGCACTGACAGAAATGATGATCACAGTGCCAATCACTTTTCAGTTAAACTAAAAAGCCCCTTAATCTATTAAATTAAAGGGCTTATTATTATAGTCTGTTTCTGTTAGTTCTTAATGAATTTAATCGTTTGATTATTTCCGTCATGCATAACACTCAAGAAGTAAACACCTGCCGGAATCTCATTAGCATCATAATCAATTGTTTTAATACCATTAATCAGCTCCCCGTTAAATACATTTGAAATTGTTTGTCCTAATGTGTTCTTCAACTCAACTGAATACATTCCAGCTTTTGCCACATCTAATCGTACAGTGAAGTCATCTTCGGCAGGATTAGGATAAACAGATAAGTTAAATACATTCTCATTCTCACCCAAATTAGCCATTGCTCCTGATGATATATTAATGTCATCAATAAAAATGTTGTTACCTATGTCGTTTTCATATTGAATCTTAAACCTGAAGTTCTCTACAAAATATGTTTCACTAATATTGGTAATATCCACTTGAGTCCAATCATCTTCTGCCGGAGAATTAAAAGAAGATGACATTACTTCATCACTTAAATCATCATCATGAATATTTTTTCTCAGTACCCATGTCTCTCCACAATCTTTTGAAATATAAAACCTCAACCATTCGTCATTTGAAGCTGAACGTTTTTTGTAAGCATATTTAAAATTAAAGACAATGTTATCGGTAGGATCTACACCACTTAAGTCAATTGGACCAGACAAAATTTCATCTTTAGATTGATCAGTGTTTCCAAAATTAGCAAGCTTAATGCACTGCGTGCCACTTGAACCAACACCTGTAGCAATATTCCAAGCTACTCCATCTTCATTTTCTACTAACCAATTTTGATTGTCAGGAATAGAAGAGTAAGTTTCAAATCCTTCAGAATAAGGTAAAGAAATGCCTGGGTTTGCTAAAACAATAATGTGTGCAGTCTCGGTAGTAGAAACAGAACTTGATCCGTCAGATACTTCAAGCTCTACATCATATACCCCAGGTGTGTTATAAGTTATAGTTGGATTTTGATCAGTTGAAGTTGCAGGTGTACCTCCATCAAACGTCCAATCTCTTGTTGCAATATCAAAATATGATAAGTCAGTAAAATCAACCGTTGAGCCTGCGCAAATTATTGTCTCTGTTGAGCTGAATTCAGCCGCACACAATTGTGGAGCTGACCCTACACCAGTTGCAATTCCATTAGTAACTCCTCTTAGCGAATCCATCCACTCAAGGGTATTCATGTTTCCTAACATAATATCAACTTGATCAGCTGAAAACATGTATTGACAAGGAGAATAACTCATGAAGTTTTCCCATTGATCAAGAGCGTTAAATCCATATGTGTCATTGGTAGGAATTTGATCACAAGAGTTTTGCGTTTGATTACACGTCCAAAACGCTTCTTGCTGAGGTGGTGTATCACAACAGTAATCACCATTATCACTACAATCTTGACTGTGACAACCATCTTGGAAAGTATGTAACAAACCTAAACAGTGTCCTAACTCATGTGTGAACGTTCTGTCACCATTCGCAGTACCAATGGTACCAAACGCATCATGTCTTATTACAACTCCGTAAGTATTGGCATTACCGAAATATGGGAATTGCGCATAACCCAAGGTTATTCCTGGGCCTGAACTCTCAATTGAAGATACCACCCAAATATTCATGTAGCTGTCTCTTGGCCATTGATCAAGTCCCCCACCACTATAAGTTTTAATGTTTTGATATGCATTAATGGTTGCCGGCGAATTTCTTCTTTGAACACCATTGGTACAGTTTCCATTAGGATCAATTTTTGCCAATTCAAACGACAATTCTAGAACTCCTACTTCAGGAGCAAAAGGAGCGGTAGCTGTATTCCTTGCGTTTCCAATATCTGGATTCGTTCCGTTATAGTCTTCATTTAATTGTTGAATCGCCGATTCAATTTGCTCATATGAGATATTTGAAGCACCACCATCATGAATTACATGTACTACCACAGGAATAATACCGTTTGTCGATCTATCGGTAGCGATATTCGTTGAACGAATTCTCGCAATTTGCTCTGCCATTAATTGCTCAGCATTGGGAAATTCTTGCTTCAATTCTTCCATATGCTCATCAGTACTGCAATATCCGTGTTCTTGAGCGAATGTTCCACTCAAAGCAGAAACAGATAACAATAACGTAAATAATTTTTTCATTTGATCTTATTTCTTAAGTAATTTGATAGTTTCAAGACGACTATCAGTCTGTATTCTTACAAGATATATTCCTGCACTCAAATCTGCCAAGTCAATCTTAAACTCGTTTGAAGTGGCAATTGAATTTTGTAAAATCGTTCTAATCACCTTTCCATCAGTGCTCAATAATTGAATTTGGTCAATGTTTTGAGTAGAATTCAATTTTAATATTGCCTCATTAGTTGCCGGATTAGGGTACAGAGTATAATTCAATTCTTCTTCGGCAATACTGGTCATTGAAGCCGGATACAGATTAATATTATCTATGTAAATATTGTTTCCTCCGTCATTTTCAAATCTGAATTTGAATCTAAAATCTGAAACATAATAAGAGCTGCTAATATTAGAGATGTTCTCAGTATACCAGTGAGCGGCATCATTAGGTGTATAAGCAGATCCTGCCGTAACTGTGCTTAGATCATCACCATGAATATTCTTTCGTAAAACCCATGTTTCTCCGCAATCTTTAGAGATATAAAACTTGAGCCATTCATCATTTGAATCATTCAATTTGCGGTAAGCATAATTAAAGTTGAATACGATATCATCAGAAGGATCAACACCTGACAAATCAATTGTAGCAGAAATCAATTCGTCTGCTGAACCGTCAGTATTTCCGTAGTTTGCAAGTTTGGCTGAGGAAGAAGTATTGGTTGCTCCTGTGGTATTATCCAACGACCATGCTAATCCATTTTCGTCAAGTATTACCCAATTCTCATTATCTGGAATTGAGGTAACATCTTCAAATCCTTCAAAATAAGGAAGGTCTTCTCCATCACTGTTTAAAACCGCAACATAATTAGACTCAATAACGGTTTCGTCATTTGTCCCATCAGTTACTTCTAAAGTCACCGAAAAGTTTCCAGACGAATTGTAAGTCACAGTAGGATTTGCATCAGAAGATGTTGAAGGTGTTCCACCTTCAAATGTCCAAGTTCTTGAGGTCACATTATGATAAGAATCATCAGTAAAAGTTACTGTTTGACCTAAACAAACTGCTTGAGTATTTGATGAGAACTGTGCCAAACATAAATCACCAGGACCGTTAGTTCCTGTTGCATTTAAATTGCTTGCTGTCCACAAATTATTTCTTTCAGCAGTATTATCATTAAGAGCGGCATGCATACGTGCTACCTGACCTGTCGTAAACATTCGTCTACAACTGCCAGTGTACTCCATGTTATTTTGAACATTATTAACACCAGAACCGCAAGACTCTCCATCTAAATCACATCCTGACCATCCTATAGAAAGAGGAGTATCTGTCACTCCATCATCCATACCGCAATTACCAGCATCACCTGGAGTATTAGAACTACCCCAACAGTGTTGGATATTCAACCAGTGCGCGCACTCATGACTTATAGTTCTCCTTCTTCCAGTAGAACCGGTTCCAATTGTTCCGCAATAATCGTGTCTCAGATATATTCCACCCTCCATACTTGTTGCAGGATACCAACCTGCAGGATAATTTGTATATCCAGCTGCACCATTTGGATCTGCACAAATAAATATGTTCAAATATCTATTTTGAGGCCAAGTTCCATGCAAGGCAGCTACTTCATCAATAATTCCGTCACCGCCATCATGGTTAGTATTCTCAGATACAGTTCTTGTAATTCCTGGATGACATTCTCCCTGAGGATTTTTAGTTGCCAACCTGAATTCAATATCTGGATTTCCAATCACAGCAGTGAACTCAGTAACTACATCAGACAAATCAGTGTTTGTACCTGAGTAATCTTCATTTAACTTCTCGAGAGCATCCATAATCTGGGCATCCTCAATGTTTTCAGGACCACCATTGTGAACCACATGAAACACAACCGGGATCACATAAGATGAACGTGCATTTGCATCAAATTCATGAGCTAAATAATACTCATAAAAAGTCTGAAAATCATTTTGCTCTTGAATGATTTGATCTTCGAATTCAGGGTGTTCAAGAAGATACTTCTCTTGCTCAATATTATTCAAACAATGAACATGAACATCACTTTCTTGAGCTACTGAATGTAGTGTCAGTAAGGACAGGGCAACAACAAATGCGCTCTTCATTACTTCTTGATCAACTTCACAGTTTGTACGTTTCCTTCGCTTTCGATTCTAACAATATAAATTCCTTTTGCTAGCTCAGAAGTATTGTACTCAAAGTTGTTTAATCCTTTAGCTAAAGTACCTTGGTAAATAGAAGCAACTTGTTGTCCCATTCCATTCAATACTGAAACATTATAATCTTGACCGTCAACAGCTGAAAGTTGAATGTTTGTAATATCAGTTACCGGATTAGGATATACATTCAATGTTGTAGCTTCCTTTTTCTCAACTACATCAGACATTGAAGAAGGATACATATTGATGTTATCAATGTAGATGTTGTTTCCGTTATCGCTTTCAAACACAAATTTGAATCTGAAATCAGCTTCGTAGTATGAAGAACTGATATTCGTAATATCAACCGTGTACCAATCGTCGTCACCAGCAGGTGTATAAGAACTTGAAGCAGTAACAGAACTTAAATCATCATCATGAATATTTTTTCTTAATACCCAAGTTTCACCACAATCTTTTGAAATGTAGAATTTCAACCATTCATCATTTGAAGAAGTTCTTTTTCTGTAAGCATAATCAAAAGTGAAAATCATATCATCACTTGGATCAACTCCTGATAAATCAATAGTACCTGAAATTAATTCATCATCAGATGATTCAGAGTTATTGTAGTTTAAAAGCTTTGCTGATTTTTGAGAACCTTGAGAACCCGCAGTAGATGTCAAAATCCACGGATCACTTCCAGCTTGGTCTACAATCATCCAGTTTTCATCATCAGGAATATTACTAATTGTTTCAAAGCCTTCAGAATAAGGCAATGACTTGCCAGGGTCAGCTAAGACGATAACAAAATTGTTTTCAGTTGACGAAACATCATTTGAACCATCAGAAACGGTTAAGCTAACAGGGTAAACTCCTGGAGTATTATAAGTAATAACAGGATTTTCATCAGATGATGTTGCAGGTGTACCTCCTGTAAATATCCAACTTCTAGTTTGGACATTATGAAATGACTCATCATAAAAATCAACTGACTGCCCTGCGCAAATGTATTTGTAGTTAGATGAAAATTCTGCCTCGCAAATATCTCCAGGTGCATCTGTCCCTGTCGCCGCTAAATTTGAAGCAGTCCACAAATTATTTCTACCCGCCGTACTTGAATTAAGAGCCGTCTGAACTCTTGCCGCTTGACCTTGAGTAAACATTGTTCTACAACCAGCATAATCCATAACATTCTGAACATTATCAAGAGAACCACAAGTGTTTGAACTAGTGTTACATGAAAATGAACCTTCACAATTTGGTGTATCAGTCACGCCGTCGTCATCACCACAATTAGCTGCTTCTCCTGGAGAATTACTCCCTCCCCAGGTATGACTTAAATTTAACCAGTGACCTACTTCATGACTTAATACGTGTCGGTAAGATGATGTACTTGTCCCAATTGAACCAACGGCAGTATTATCCATATAAATAGATCCACCCATGCCTGATTGGTTGTACCAATTACCAGGCGTATTCGTATAACCTAATGTGATTCCCCCGCCAGTGCTAGTGAATTTCTTGACTATAAAAATATTCATGTACTTGTTTTGAGGCCAATTGCCATGTGCAGATTGAACAGCAGTTCTAACATCACCATTGTCTCCAACATCATGTTCACCAGCACCTGCTACATAAGTTCTTGTTATCCCTTTATGACAATTTCCAGATGGGTCTCTTGTAGCAAGAACAAATTCTACATCAGCATTTCCAATAATGCTAGTAAAAGCTGGAATTGTATTAGAACCATCATCATTGGTCATTGTAAAGTCTTCGTTAATCCTAAGAATAGCATCATAAATCTGCTCGTCAGAAATATTTTCAGACCCATTCTCATGAACTACATGAACTACAACCGGAACAGTATAGGAAGATCTAGCATATGGATCATAATCTTGAAGGAACTGTTGGTATTCATTCTCAAAATTTGCCTGATCTATAATATGCTGAGCTTCTAATTCAGGATTCTGTAAAAAGACCTTCTTCATTTCAACGTTATTCTCACATTCATGACTAACAGCCTGATTATGTGAGTGGTCGTGTTGAACAGTTGTTTGTGCAATGGCTCCAATAGCTAGGAGTCCTAATGACAATAGCGTAACTTTTTTCATGTAAAAATTTTTCATGGCGCAAAGAGAGATGTCGGTTTCTCAGCTCTGCTGATTAAATGGGTGACTCAATTTACCAATTTATGGGCGTATTGAGTTATACAATATAGTGAAATGCAGTAGTTATTGAGTGAACGGTAATTACAAGCGGTAGTAAAAAAATGTAAACGGAATATTATGCGCGCCTAGAAATCACGTACTGAAATTAAGGTCTCAGGGAATTTTTCTGGATTTTCAATGACCATATTGAGCTTATTTGCTACCAATTGTGGCGTAAAAAGCTCATTGTTTGACTTTAAATCTTTGAAATATTGAACTCTATTAAATTCTTCTTCAGAAGAAGAACGAATCTGCTCTTGCATATTTGTATCAACCACACCAGGTGCACAAGAATGAACATGCCAATTGGTTGCTTGCGCCCATTCTAACTCAGAACTCATTGTTTCTGAGAATAAATCTAGGGCCGCTTTTGACGCACAGTAGGTGGCCCATGAATCAATGGCGCTTTTCCCTGCACCCGAACTAATATTCAAGACATGAAAGCTACCTTTTTCGTTTTGAAAACGTTTTATAAAGTTATTGCACAGGATTTGGGGCGCTATGGTGTTAACATTCATAACCTTTTGTATATCAGAGTTTTGAACAGAACCCAATGGATTAATATCTCCTACTAACCCGGCGTTATTTACTAATAATACCTTATCAGCCGTTTTTTGAAACTCAAATGAGCTAACTTTTCCAATATCAGCCAAATCAAGCGTAATATGCTTAAAGTTTTCAGCTTTTAAATCATTCGACCTAGAAAGCCCAATCACTTCATAACCCTCCTCTAATAAGAGTTCAGTTAAAGCTCTGCCAATTCCTTTAGAAGAACCGGTTATATAAGCTAGTTTATTTTGTTGGACACCCATTTTCTGACCATCCTAAAATTCCACCTTCTAAGTTCTGAATATTCTCATATCCACTCATTTTGAGAAACATACAAGCATTCATACTTCTCTTCCCTGAACGGCATCCAATAATGATGTTCTTATCTTTTGGGAATTCAGCCATTCTTACTTCAATTTCTCCTAATGGAATGTGTAAGTGCTCTACCCCATATGATACTTCTTCTAATTCGTAAGCTTCTCTTACATCCACAAATATGTGTGTTCCAGCATTTACTGCGCTCACAGCATCTTGACATTTAATTTCTTCTACAGTCATTTTTTTATTTTAATTCTTTATAATTTATCTCAAAGCTTGCGCCAAGTCGGCTACCAAGTCTTCAGCATCTTCAATTCCAACACTCAATCTTATCAATGAATCGACAACTCCTGACTTCTCTCGTTCTTCTTTCGGTATCGCAGCATGTGTCATAGTTGCTGGATGTCCCATTAATGATTCAACACCACCCAAAGACTCAGCTAGAGCGAATACATTCGTCTTCTTTAAGAAAGCAAAGGCGTCTTCTAATTGGTTTCCAACAATTGAGAATGAGATCATACCACCAAAATCTCGCATTTGACTTTTAGCTACTTCGTGGTTAGGATGATCTTCAAAACCAGGCCAATATACCTTGTCAACTTTAGGATGCGATTTTAAAAACTGGGCCACTTTTCTACCATTTTCACAGTGTCTTTGCATTCTAAGGTGTAAAGTTTTAATTCCTCTCAAGGCCAAAAATGAATCCATAGGTGCTGTTACGGCTCCTGACGAATTTTGAATACGATAAATTTCTTTAGCAATAGCCTCATCATTAGAAACCAATGCTCCCATTACGACATCAGAATGACCTCCTAAATATTTTGTAACAGAATGCATAACGATATCAGCACCCAAGTCTAATGGGTTCTGTAAATATGGTGTAGCAAAAGTATTATCCACAGCTAAAAGAGCATTGTGATTTTTGGCTATACGAGCGCATGCTTCAATATCAATGATATTCATCATTGGATTTGTTGGTGACTCTACCCAAATTAATTTGGTATTTTCATTGATATAATTTTGGATGTTTGCAGCATCTTGCATGTCAACGAAATGAAACTTTAGGCCGTAATTCTCAAAAACAGTTTTGAAGATTCTGAATGACCCACCATATAAATCATTCGTTGAGATTATTTCATCACCTGGTTTAAACATCTTTAAGACACAATCAATTGCCGCCATTCCAGATCCAAAGCATGCTCCAAACTTTCCATTTTCAATAGCTGCAATGTTTTTTTCTAATGCATCTCTAGTTGGATTTTTTGAGCGAGAATAAGCATAACCTTTATGGTTTCCGACTCCATCTTGAACATATGTACTCGTTTGATATATGGGAGTCATGATGGCACCAGTCGCCTCATCAGGAGCAACTCCTGCGTGAATAGCCTTGGTTCCAAATTTCATGTCTTTCTCTTTCATGCTCTTCAACGAAATTACTCAAAATCTCGTATCTTTTAGTGACCTTTATCAAAAGCAGACATTAAATGGAGGAATTTCGTATGATTTCAATTAGAAAAACGCTCTTAACTCCATTCCGCCTGAATGAATCGCATTATTATCTTCTGACTTACGCCCGTTATAGTTGAAATTAAGCTGAAGATTTTTGGCCACTTTTCTTTGATAAGATAATCCCCAAGTAAAGTTATTTCCTGTTTTTAATCCTTCTAACATTTCAAAAGCAAGAGAAGTATTGTTACTAGCATTATATGAAATGAGGATGTAATTCATTCTCAAATTAAGACTCCCTTTTTTTGCCCTATTATATCTCAAGTCAAAACCAACATCTCTGATTGTGGCATGCTCAGCTAGATCAGAATTATTCAATTTATCGGATAACTTTCCGCTCAAAGAAACTCTAAACGCCGTATTGGGTTGATAAGCCAAAGTTGGTTCAATTTCAAAGTAGTTTAAGAAGTAATTTCTGTTGTTTGCGTAATCAGAATTGCTCTTTTTTCGCCCTAAGACTCCATTAACTCTTAGATTGTATTCTTTGCTAATGTTCCACCTCAGTCTCACTTCATGATAAGTGTTTAAACGAGAATCAAAGCCATTTGATAAAAGAACTTTTGATCCGTTCTCTTGGTAAGAATAATTTGCTCCAAAAACGGCACTGCTCTTGTTGAAGTAGAAGGTGTTTCTGAAAGAGGTTGCGATTGACACTAAAGAGGTGTCGGCTATTGTATAGACGAAAGGGTTAAAAGCTTGGAGGGCATCTTCAAAAGATGTTTTTCGATTCACCTTATAAACAGTTTGATTCGCAAAACGAGACATCATTTTTTTAATTCCTTTCTTCTCTGCTCTCCAAATTCGATCGGGTCTTAAAAATATTGAGCTATTGAACTGATTGGTATATGTTTTTACATAATCATTAGTCGGAATGAACACTCTGATGTATTGTCCTTGATCTTGAAATGCAGCAATTTCGAATTCTCCCAAATCCTTGATGCCGTCATTGTTATAATCTATCCAGGTGTGAGTACCTTGACCATCATTCACTTCAATAAATATGAACTCTCTTTTAAGCTCTAAACCTGATCCTATTTCGTAAAAAGTAGTTGCTGTCACTGTTCCTTTCCATAACCTCAACACGTGTTCAAGTCTATTCAATAAGGTGTTTTCAGGCTTGCCTGAGAAAAGTGTGGTGTCTAAAATTGCCAACTTTCTGTAATTTAAATTCACCTTAAATACATTGTTTCTATTCTTTAGTAGTTGAGCATCAATCCCGATATTTTGTGCTTTTGTAGACTGCCTCAAATCAATAGAATCAGAAAACCAATCATAGCGCTCACGATAGTAAAGTTCAAACTTGTTTTGAGAAGAATCTAATGTGCTAATGAATGCTTTCCAATCATAAAATCGATAAGATGTGTTTTGCAAAGTGGGGTCCCCTTCAAGAAATTTCTCGTTTTGCTCATGTATATCTTCAAAACCAACTTTAAGCACTTTGATATTTTGTGAAATTCTTGAGTTATGTCTTAAGAAAGAAGTTGATTCATTTCCATCAGACAACAGCCAACTCGCATCAATTTTGGCATTAAAGCCATTGGTTCTAATGTCGGTATTTAAGCTATTTCTGAATCCTTGATAATCTTGCCCCCAAACAAAATTTGAAAAATCGTACCCGAAACTACCAACACCTTTCCCATTCAATGACAATCCGGCATTAGAAAGCCACTGATTACCAGAAAATGGTTGGCTTCTTACATTCCAATCTCTATCAAATTCAACTGACCTGAACCACTGAATGGCTTGAAAATGTCTTTGTTGCAATTCAAAATTTGCGTTTGTTTTAAGCCTCCAATTTTCAGATTCAGTTATGGCATGATCTGAATCCCATTTCCACTTCACAGCAATCCCCTTATTGTCTCCGGCATCATTGTTTGAGAAGGTATTGACGTCTTGATTTGAAATTGCTACCTCAATTGAAGATTTTGCGTGTTTACTAAATAGATATTCGGTTCCGAAACTCATCATTTGCTTCTTTTGAGGGGCTACCAATAATTGCACGGCTTCGTAATCTCCCTGGGGAACTCCAGCAACAGGCGCTACCCACCTATAAACTCTTCCGTTCGCGGTAAACTTTTCAAAAATATAGTCTCCATTGTTGTCTCCGACTTGTCTAAAAGAGGCTTGGTAAATTGCAGAGTCAGCATTCACTGAAAAAACTAAAACTGAATCATAACCAACCGAATCAACCAGTTTGTATAATACCCTGTTATCAAAGTACCCAATACTGTCAATGCTATTTGAAAAGGCCAGCTGAATACTATCTCCCACTGCAGCTAAGATTCCTTTCTTCTCAGTTGTCAAAGTTTGTTGAATGGTTTGATTCTTTGCATCCTGTTCAGAGTACACATTTATCCATGAGTGATATTTTTCTCCTTTAAACTCGGCGTTATAAGCAATCAATGATCGCGCATAATTGAGATCAGAATACTGAAACTCAACAATAATACGTTTGTCTTTAGTCACCAATTGATTTGCTGTAAAAGTCACTTCGGCTGTATTGTAATCAATTGTGTAATCGAACTCTTGTCCTCTTTGCATTAATTGGCCATCAATAAAGACCTTTTCGGTTCCTGCCAATATGATAATAAAGGGCTCATTTTCAGTTCCGGTTAAACGATAAGGACCTTGATTCCCTTCTACTCCTTGAATGACGTTACGAGAAAATTTCCCTCTAGAAAATGCTCCGGATATTTTGTGCTCGGCATTTCCTTTCATACCTAGAACACTCATATCGTGAAAAGCCTCAACAGATACCCCTTGGCTTCTTTTAGCATAATTAAGGAAATAACCTTGAGGTTTTCTGAGCCAAAAATCTCCTCCAATAACGGCGAAATCATCATTATAAACTTTAAGGTAAACCTGATCAAACTCTTGAAGCTTCTGTGTGTTTCCGCTTGGTTGAAACGGAATGTTATTGTCAGAAATTGACCCTTTCATAAAAAGGTTTGGACCAATTTGCCCATCTAATTGGAGATTTAAAGTGGATTGTAAAGAGAGGTTTTGTGCGTTACCAACGGTCACTCCTCTTGATATTGAACCTTGTTTGTTCAATTTTGAAGAACCAAAGAGATCCTGATTTGGGTTAGTTGCCGACACGGTATGAATAAATGCTTCAACATCCTGAATGGTGTCAGAAACGATAATATCTCTTGATTTGTGAGCTAAGGGTTGATTAAAGTTGATTGGAGTTGGCTCATACTTAACGACAATTTCTTTTCCGCTCAAGCCATTCTCTAATATGACATATGCCTTCACAGAATTCAAGTTGTATTGATTGTCAGACAATTTGTTGCCATCTACAAAAATCTCAAAACCAGAATTGTAAACCGAAACAGTATCGAACTGAATTGTATCAGAAGAAAAGGGCATTGTTTTTTCAAGACGGGATTGAGCCAGGCTATAATTGCCTAAAAATGAAATCACCATCAATATGTACCATCCTGTCTTAGCCACCCTAGAGAATAAAGATATGCCTTTATATACAATACGGGAGTTAGTGAGAAAAATTGCGCTTTAAATAAGGCTTAAGCTGTCTTTGTTTAATTGAATTCTGCCTTTTCAATCAATTCTTCAATAATTTGAACAGTGAGTGGCTTTTCAACAAACTCGTCAACACATTCATAAGAATTAATTTTCTTGATATCATCAGGGTGTACTGATGAAGAAATCATCATGATTGTTGTCTTAGAATGGCACTCTTCTGGCAGCTTTTGATACTCGTCAAGAAACTCAAAACCATTCATAACCGGCATATTTATGTCCAAAAATATCAGGTCTAAAACAATTCCGGCTTTTGAGAACTCATCAATTTTATAAAGTCCTTCTTGGCCATTTAAGGCTATATGAATGTTCACTACAGCATTGATTTTATTGAGCATATGCTTAACCAAAAAATTATTTGTTTGGTCGTCATCAATCAAAAGTATGTTTTGAAACTTTTGCATTCTATTTTTTTTCTACTGGAAAGTTAATAAAATAAGTTAAGCCTTTTTGAGATTCACTTTCTAAACTAACTTCACCATCATTTTTTGAGATCAATTTTTTAATGATGTACATCCCAACTCCTGTGCCCTCAATAGAACTATCAGCTGTAAATCTTTGGAACATATTAAAGAGCTTTTCCTCATGTCTTTTCAAGTCAATTCCTTGACCGTTATCACTGTATGTAATCTCACATCTACCCTTATTTTCAACAGCTTTTATTGAAATATTTAAAGCATTCTCTTTTGATCGATACTTCATGCTATTTGTGAAAAGATTCTGAAAAACACTCGTTAATTCGGTATCTGATGCGTACACTTTGCTTTGCTTAATATCCATTGAAACCGTGGCACCAATCCTTTCCAACTCTTCACGATATTCGGTCACCAAAGCATCAAATATGTTTTTAATATTCACTGATGATTTAATCTCGTCAACTCTTTCAATCCTAGTCAGTTCAAGCATGTCGGTCACAGTATTCTCTAGTCGGCTTGTAGATAAATCAAGATTTTCAAATAAATCTGGCAATATTGGATTCGCCTCTTTATCTGAATATTCATTCAACATGCCAATCATGGTTTTCATATTCACAATTGGCGCTTTCAAATCGTGCGATACTCGGTAAGTAAAACTGTCTAGGGAATGATTCAATTCTATGAGCTCTTCATTCTTCTTATGTAATCTGTATTCGCTTTTTCTTCTCTTCTTATTTGACCTGAACATGAAGACTATAAAGAAGATGGCTAAAATCCCAAAAATGATTGATATCCAAGAAATAATTTGCTGTCTTTCTAAGTCAGAAAGCTGCTTACCCAAAATTTCATTTTGATCTTTGATTAGTGTTTTTTGATCGTCAATTTCTGATAGGTTCTCATTCAATAATTGCTGTTGTTCTTCTAATTTTTTAGTTTGAATGGTTACGTTATCCAGCTGATCTTGATAAGTCTTTTTTAACTCATTATTCGCAGCTGTTTGCTCATCAATATCTTCAAGAAGGGCATTCAATTTCTTGAGTTGCCTTTGAATATCAGCCTCTTGTTTTCGAATCTCTGCATTTTGCTCTTCAACCAACGCATTTTTTGACCTCAATTCGTCTAAAGTCTCGCTCAGTATTTTTTGTTGTTCTTCAATTGCATCTTTTTGGCTCTTTATCTTTTTTGCCAACTTATCGAGCTCGGCTTGTTGATTTTGAACAGTGGCAATCTCTTCTTGCAAACGATTATAGAGTTTATCCCAGTCAACAGTGCTTTGGATAGAGAAAGAAGTAAGAGCCGGGTCAATAAGTAATGATGCTTTATTGATTTTCTCTTCATTTATTTCAAATTGAAAGTCTTCGTCAATCTCAATAAAGTTGATCATTGATTCATGAAAGGGAAATCCTTCGGTTACCAAAAGTGCATTATTAGAGTACATTTCATCCAAAATAGGATCTAATTCCACCTTGTAATTCTTGTAGATGTAGAGTATATCCAAATTTTGAATTTCAGATCGAGATTGAATTGATTTGATTTTTACATCAAGACCTTTAATCTTTTTTTGTGCTGCCGTTTTCGAAAACTCTTCAAATAAAGCTTCATCCTTTTCACCCAATAAAGCAATCGTGAATTCATTTTGATTTTCTATGTTTTCCCAACTTATATACTTCGTAAAGTTGTAGATGTAATTTACCCTTTGCTTGTTTCTTATGGCCTCACTTTCATCCTGTGAAAAACTCAAAAATCCACTGAGAAAAGTGGAAAGCAGGAACAGAGAATATTTTAATTTAAGGGGTTTCAACTTAGATGGTAAAATTTAACTTTAGAAAATAAGAAGCTCCTCTTATACCAAACTGCTGAACCCTTCTGCTATACACAAAGTTTCCTGAACTTGTATTGGCAGAATGGTAATGTTTGTCAGGATAAATATTAAATAAGTTATTGCCGCCCAATGAAATGGTAAAGTAACTGTTCACTTCAAATCCAATCAAGGCGTCCGTTAGAATTTTTGCCGAAAAGGTTTGGTCACGACTTTCAACTTGACCTGTAAAATCATTCGTCTGCCAATCGGCTTGATCTGCATCAGAAGGATGTATGTACTGAACTTCTCCGAATCTCGTGTTCTTCAGTAGAAAACTCCACCGATTCAGTGTGTAATTGAGAGTTAAAATCGTTTTCGTTCTAGGTTGAGCAACCTCAAGTCTCGATATTTCTTCTCTGTTAAACAATAGATCCTCAGCACCCTGCAATATTCCCGTTGTCTCAATAGAACCAAGAACATTCGTTTTTGAATAGTTGAATGCTCCCCTTGCTTTGAATAAGCCTTTTCCCAATTTAATTGAATAGTCGGCTCCAACATCAAAGCCGAATGTTTCAGTATTAATACCATTCAAAAAGAACTGAGCAGTACTTGCACCAACTGGATTCAGTATAGACTCAAAGCCCGATCCGAGTCGACCAGAAAGCACTATTCTGTCTTTTATATGTATGTAATAAGCATCTGCAGAGAGCGCAAAGTTTTCGAGTAATTTGGCGGTAAACCCGAAAGCAACATTATCCGAAGTTTCAGGCATCAAGCCAGTAGTACCAAAAGCTAAAGTTGTTGCGCTTTCATTATTAAAAGTTCCAACTTGAAGAGCTTCTCCGTTCACGAATTGTGTACCCACATTTGAGAAATAGATTTGATGTAAAGAAGGTGCTCTGAATCCAGTATTATATGATCCTCTAATCGAAAACTTATCATTGAACTTAAATCGACTAGCTACTTTCCAGCTCAAATTGCTACCAAATAGGCTGTAGTTCTCGAATCTCGCAGCAGCAGCAATCAACCATTTATCAGTCATGTTCATTTCAAAATCTGCATAAGCTGCAAAATTGGTTCTGTTTTTTCTTAAGGCGTTTTGAGGCTGAAAGCCAGGGAAAACTTGAATCCCTGTAGCTTTAGCAGAGCCATCAGAAGTGGTGTCTCCGCCATCCATCCAAGAGGCAGCCTCACCGGCAGTAATTTCATAACGTTCAACCCTAAATTCTGAACCAAACCCCATATTAAATCCTTTCAAAAACCAAACTGAATCAAGCTTTTTAGAAAAGTCAAAATTGGTAATGTTTTGATTATAATCAAATCCCCCTGCATAAGCAGTTGTTGGGGATGCAGGACCCATTGAAGCATTGTTTGAGTTATTAACAGTGAAATCAAAGCTGTTATGACCTGATGAATTTGAAAGATCAATCAACCAGCCATTTTTTTGATTGCGCATTCCCATTGTGATTGAATTATCTACAATGTCCGTCTGGATCTCAGGTGAAAACCCATTCGGATGAAATTCATCTACCACTTTCTCTTCTTGTCTTGGTAATCGATAAAAACCACGACCTTTTCCTTGTCTGTAGCTTATCCCTCCGTTTGCATAAAATTCTGCCTTATTTTTCATAGGCAACAATAAATTACCGAAAGATGATGCATCAAATGCCGCAGCCGAACCAATTTCCATTATTCTTTGATCTTCAAAAGGAGTTTTATTCCAAAAATCATTTTGAGTAATCAGGGCCTGATCAAGAGAATCATCAAGGCTATAAATATTTCCTGTATAATTTCCAGCTCTATTGTACGATTCCCTTTGCATAAATTCAGAATTCACATTTAAGAATCCGCCATTTTCAAATTCTAAGCCATAATTAGCATTTAGGTTAACTTCTTGACCATCCCCTGCGAGGGTTGGATTGTAAGCAGCATTTATGGAGAAAACATTCGTTTGCTCTTTTAATATGATATTTATTACTCCCGCAATGGCATCCGAACCGTATTGTGCTGAAGCTCCATCTCTCAAAATTTCAATATGATCAATTGCTGAAAGTGGTATTGCATTAAAATCAGTACCAACAGCTCCTCTACCAACTGTTCCATTTACGTTAATCAAAGAGCTAGAATGTCTTCTTTTTCCATTTACAAAAACCAATAATTGATCGGGCCCCAAACCTCTTAATGTCCCGGGATCAACATGATCGGTTCCATCTGAAATAGTTTGTCTTGTAGAATGAAAAGAAGGCACATGAAAATGTAAGAATTGGCTTAATGTCATTTGGGTTGAGAGCGAAAAATCAGCCGGAGAAATAATATCAACTGCAGCAGTACTCTCCAGCTGTGACTTAGGTGCTGACCTAGTTCCAACAGAGGCATTAGCGTCAACTGGACTAACTGAACTCAACACAAAATCACATGAATTTTCTAAGCTATTGAAAGAAATCGAAATTGTTTTTTCCTCACTTTTATACAACAAATATGAAGCAAAAATTTTATAAGTACCTGGCTTCAACTCAATATTGTAATCACCATTAATGTCACATTTCGATACTAACTCTTCTCCTTCAATAGTAATTTTTGCTCCTGGCAAAGGTCCAAACTCATCTGATACTTTTCCTTTTATTGTTCCCAGCTGACCAAAGGACAATGCAGAAAAAGAAAGGAATAATGGTAGCAAAATATATTTTGACAAACTTCTCATACTCTTCGGTAAATTCACTTTATCACAGCCTTGGAGATCTTGAAAATACTGTTTTTGTTTCAGATTCGTTAAACTCTTTTTGCAGATGTTCTAAAAACTCATCTTTTTTAAGTGGTTTTTTCAATAGAACTGAACTTAATTTTTGTTTTTGAAAACGCTCGAAATCTTTTTGCATATCCGTATGACTCAACATGAAAATTTTAGGTTGAAAATCGTCATCAAACATCTCATCCACTTCATCAATCCATTCGAAGCCATCAATTACCGGCATCATAATGTCTAATAAAATTAAATCAGGAAACTGAAGGTTTGATTCTCTCTCTTTTTCTACAAATTCTAGCGCCTTTTCAGGGTCGTGAAACACAAATATTTCACCTATTTCAGGTATCTCTTTTAGAACAGTTTTGGTGATGAATATATCAACAGTAGAGTCGTCAATGATGCATACAGAGTATTTTTTCTTTTTCATGTAAGTAAATTGAGTAGTAATCACAAATATACATGGGATATACTCAATCGTATTCTTTTTTCTGCTCACCGGCCCTATTATACCGACCAGAAGACATAAAGAGTCTTTGAATCAAAGAATTTGAATCTCGGTTCTTCTATTTTGAGCTTTACCGTTTTCAGTTGTATTTTCAGCAACTGGAGCGCTTTCGCCAAAACCTTTCGTACTCAATCTTGATGCCGAGATACCTTTTGAAATCAGATATTTTTTAACTGAATTGGCTCTATTTTTTGATAGAGTGAGGTTAGCGCTTTCTTCTCCAACGTTATCAGTGTGTCCGTCAATCCTGATCTTCACCTCTGGTTTGAGTTTCAAATAATCTACCAATTCGTCTAATACCTTGAACGAATTCGTTTTTATATCACTTTTATTGGTTGCAAAATTCAAATTACTCAAAGTGAAAGAGCGCGCTTCTTCTATCATCACTTCCATCCACATTTCGTTATAAAATTGATTGGGTCCAAGCTCTGGAATTTCAAGAGTAGAGTAATCCATGGCTTCCCCGATACTTTTTAATTGAATGTCATATTTACCTGCAGGTAAGTCAACTTTAAATTTACCTTCATCATTTGACACTCCTTTGAATTGAATTTTAGAACTCTGATTCACGAAAATCACTTGTTCACCTTCAAGAGCTATCTTCTCATAATTCATAACTGAAACACTCAAAGGTGCAGTTTGACAAAATGATAAGGTTTGAATAATTAAAGCTGAAAATAAGATGAGAAATTTCATAATGTTACGTGTTGGTTTACTATTTAATGTAACACCAACCAAAAAGTAACTTTAGAAAATCGTTTGAAATGTGATTTGTGAATTAAGCCTGAGACAATCTCTAGAAAGCGGTCATGTCTCAAGCTTTAACTCTACCCTTCTCCTCACACCATACATAACGTAATTTCAAAATTGGTTACATTTTTAATTATCTTGGAATCACTTTTTGGGGGATTAGGTAAGCAAAAACATTTGGATGGATTTCACAGTTTATATATTGAAGAGTTCTTTGAATGGGAGGTGTTACATTGGACAGACTCAAAACATTAAAAAAAGACTTGGCATGCATAATTCAGGTCTAGCTAAATCGACAAAAGCCTATGCACCTTGGATTTTGATGTACACGGAAAAATTTGAAAGTAGAAAAGAAAGTGTTAAAAAAGAACGACATATTAAATCGTGGAAAAAGAGAATAATGATTGAAAAATTATTACTTGAAAAAGGACAAAATATCGGCTCCGAAAATTAAAATTTTCGCGAGTCCTCGAAAAATTCTAATTCATTTTTCGGGATTCGAATCCGATATTCTCCACTATTCTTAAAATAAGAGATGTTTGAAACCAAAATCAGATGGGTAAAGTTTGCGGAGTCTGAAAATGATCTCGAAAAAATTCTATTAGGGAAATCTTGCGGCAAAACGCGAATTAATGGCAAGGCGGTTCTGCTCGTGAAACATTCAGATGAATTCTTCCTCGTAAAAAACAAATGCCCGCACCAAGGAATATCTCTTGAAAAGGCTAGCTGTGAAGATGGGTTCATTGTTTGCCCTTGGCATAGGTATGGATTTGATCTAAAAACAGGTAGAGGTGGAGGAGGATTGCATCTAGACAATTATCCAATTGAAAAAAGAGAAGATGGATTTTATGCCGGATTTGAATATATCAGTCTGTTCTAGACTGGGGACCTAACATTTCACTTCATTCATATCAAAAAAATCGCGTTTAAATGAACCAAATAAAGTTTTACTTGTTTGTGTGATAGTATTACTATTATATTTGCGATTAAAATTTATTTAAATGAAATCTTTACTATCAAACCTATCGATCAAGATCAATGAGAAGGTGTATCTAAAGGATCCAGAGTCCACTGAACTTGGAAAAAAAATTACCGCTCAGGGAATTGAAATGATTGAGGAATTGGGATTTGAATCTTTCACTTTCAAAAAACTTGCTGCTGAAATTGGCTCCACTGAAGCCTCTGTCTATAGATATTTCACCTCAAAACACCATTTACTTATTTATATTGTTCTGTGGTATTGGGGGTGGATTGAGTATAGGCTTGTATTTGGTTTAAACAATATTGAATCACCTCAAGAACGTCTTGAAAAAGCCATAAAAATCCTGACAGAAAGAGTGGAACAGGACAGCACTTTCTCACACGTAAATGAGGTGAAATTAAATAGGATAGTAATTAGTGAATCCTCAAAAATTTACTTCAACAAGAATGTAGACTCTGAAAATTCAGATGGTTTCTTTTTGAAATATAAAAACGTGGTTGAGCGAGTAAGTCAAATTATTCTTGAGATCAATCCAAAATACAAATATCCCCATATGCTAGTCTCAACTATCATAGAAGGTGCGCACCATCAAAGATTCTTTGCAGAGCATCTTCCAAGGTTAACAGATGTAATAAAGGGAGAAGATGCCGTAGTTTCATTTTACCAGGAAATGGCTATTCAACAATCAACAAAAAAATAAAATGTCACAACTAGATGTAAGACAACCTGTAAAAAGGTTTTGGTTATTGCTAAAACCAGATAAAAATGAAATTAGAAATGTTTATTTCTATGCCATTTTTAATGGTTTAGTTTACTTGACTCTGCCCATTGGGATTCAAGCGATCATGGGATTAATTCAAGGAGGTCAAGTTTCTACAAGCTGGATTGTATTAGTCATATTCGTTTTATTAGGAATAGCTCTGAATGGAGTGCTCACAATAAGCCAAATGCGAATAGTTGAGAACCTTCAGCAAAAGATTTTTACTCGTGCAGCATTTGAATTTGCTTATCGAATTCCACGAATTAAAATGGAAGCACTATACAAGCATTACGCCCCTGAATTAATGAATCGATTTTTTGATATCATTTCGGTACAAAAAGGATTGGCGAAAATTTTAATTGACTTCATCACAGCTGGAATTCAAGTGATGTTTGGACTGATTTTGCTTTCATTCTATCATCCATTCTTCATCATCTTTAGCTTCATTCTTGTTGCACTGATTTTCGCCATTTTCAAAATTACTGCGAGAAAAGGTTTGGAGACCAGCTTGTCTGAATCAAAAAGTAAATATAAAGTTGCTCACTGGCTTGAAGAAATGGCAAGAAATAACGTCACATTGAAATTGGCTGGTGAAACGAACATACACTTAGAAAGAACTAATGACGAAGTAGGAAATTACATTGAATACAGAAGAAAACACTTCAAAGTTCTGATTCAACAATTCATATTAATGGTTGGATTCAAAGTTTTGGTTGCAACTGGTTTACTTGCCATTGGAGGCGTTTTGGTGATGGAACAACAAATGAATATTGGTCAGTTCGTAGCATCTGAAATCATTATTCTTTTAGTCCTAGGCGCGGTAGAAAAGCTTATTCTGAGTTTAGAAACAATTTATGATGTGCTTACGTCACTTGAAAAAATCGGTCAGGTAACCGACATGGAGCTTGAACCTTCAGATGGAGTTCAAATCTCTGATCATTGTGAAGATTGCGGATTGAGTGTAGATATTTCAAACTTGAATTTCACTTATCCCGGAAACCCGAATCCGACTCTAAGTGATATCAATTTGCAAATCAAAAAGGGAGAAAGAATCCTCATTAACGGTTCAAATAACACAGGGAAATCTACCCTTTTGCATCTCATAGCAGGAGTTTACCAACCTATTGAAGGATATATTGCTTTTAACGGTTACCCACAGGGAAATCTAGAACCTAGAAACCTAAGATCTGTGATAGGAGATTGTTTGATGGAAGAGCAATTGTTTGAAGGAACTATTCTTGACAATATTGGCATGAGAAGAAAAAACGCCAGCATGGAAAACATCAAATGGGCAGTCGATAATCTAGGTCTCACAGAATTTATTAAAGGTCAACCAAAAGGTTATGACACTATTATTGAACCTGATGGTCAGCATTATTCTAAGGGTATAATTGACCGACTAATTTTGGCAAGAAGTATTGCCGATAAGCCTAGGTTACTCATCATTAAAGATGCTTTTCAAAGTATCAAAGCTCAAGACAAATCAGGAATCATTGACTTCTTAACGGATAAAGATCAACCATGGACAATGATTGCCGTGTCATCAGACATGTATTTGGCAAAAAAGATGGACCAAATAGTGAGACTTGAAAATGGTAGGATAGTCAAAATTGGGAACTACCAGGAAATGAAAAATAACATTATTTAATATGCTCAATATTTCAAAAACCAGTATCAGAGGAGGTTTCAAAAATATTCAACTTTCAATCTTGGAAGAAGTTGAGGGAAAGAAATCAGGTAAAATCGTGAGAAGATTAATGATCGGAACCTTGATCACAATTATCCTCATTATGTTTTTGCCCTGGACGCAGAACATTCGTTCACAAGGTCAAGTGACGACACTCAAACCAGACCAACGTCCGCAAACAGTCCATTCAGTTATTGGAGGAAGAATCGAAAAATGGTACGTGCAGGAGGGCGATCTAGTAAAAAAAGGAGATACCATTGCATTCATCTCAGAAATCAAAGACAATTATTTTGATCCACAATTGTTGGACAGAACAGCCAATCAAACCGAATTAAAAAAACAAAGTGTTGATTCTTACGACGAAAAAGTAAATGCGCTAGACAATCAAATATCTGCCTTGTCTGATCAGAGAAACCTGAAATTAAAACAAGGAAGAATTAAATTGAATCAAGCGCAACTAAAAGTAACGAATGATAGCATTTCTTTAGTAGCTGCACAACTGAATTACAAAACTACCGAAGAGCAGTATGAACGTTACGTAAAACTGAACAAGGATGGTCTTAAATCACTCACTGATTTAGAGAATAGAGAAGTGAAAAAACAAAACTCTTATTCTTATTTAATAGCTGCTGAAAATAAGTATCTGGCGTCTCAGTCTGAGCTAATTTCGGTGAAAATTGAATTGAGCAATATTCAAGTTAAATATGAAACAGACGTGGCAAAATCTCGTTCAGATAAATTTTCTGCTTTGTCAAGTAAATTAAATTCAGAAGGTGAAGTAAATAAATTAGAAAATCAATTCTCTAATTATGAGAAAAGAAACACGCTCTATTACATTCTTGCACCACAAGATTGCTATGTCACAAAGCTAATCTCTACAGGAATTGGTGAAACAATTAAAGAAGGATCACCTGTGGTAAACATTATGCCATACAACTATGACTTAGCAATAGAAATGTATATAGATCCAATAGATCTACCATTGGTATCAAAAGGAGAAAAGGTGAGAATTCAATTTGATGGATGGCCTGCAATTGTGTTCTCTGGATGGCCAAATGCCAGCTATGGTACATATGGAGGAGAAGTCTATGCCATTGATCAATACATTTCACCAAACGGAAAATATAGAGTTTTGGTGCGTCCTGACCCACAAGATCATCCATGGCCTGAAGCTCTGAGATTTGGTGGAGGAACGAACTCAATTATGTTACTAGATGATGTCCCAATTTGGTATGAATTGTGGCGAAAAGTGAATGGATTCCCGCCAAATTATTATCGAGAATCAAAGTCCGCAAAAACAAAACAAGACAAATGAAAATTATAATTCTTTTCTTCTTGGTTTTGGTGTCTCCATTTTGGATGCACGCGCAAAATAATGTGCTCACTTTTGAGGATTTCATAGGCCTTGTTTTGGAACATCATCCCATGTCTCGACAAGCTGATGTAAAAAACGAGTATGGTATCGCAAACCTTCAAAAAAGTAAAGGAAACTTTGATCCTAAATTAGAAGGAAACATCAACCAAAAATATTTTAAGTCAGACAAGTATTATAACGTCTCAAACATTGGATTAAAGGTTCCTACTTGGTATGGCATCAGCTTTAAGGGAGGTTATGATATGAATAACGGAACTCAACTAAACCCTGAACGCCTAACACCTGAAGAAGGCCTGTGGTATGCAGGTGTTGAAGTCTCTTTAGGAAAAGGACTTATCATTGATAAAAGACGAGCCGAATTTAAAAAAGCCCAGATTTACGCCCAAAGCGCCATACAAGAAAGAAGAATAATGCTCAATGATCTTGTGTTAAAGTCAGGAAGCGCTTATTGGGAGTGGTTCAAATCTTATAATAAAATGACTGTTTATGAAAAAGCAGTGGCCAATTCTCAAGAAGTAATGGATAATGTGAGAAGAGGTGCTTTAGTAGGAGACCGACCGTTTATGGACACTTTAGAAGCCCATGTACAATTACAAACTCAAAAGTTTAATTTTCTCAAAACAGAAGTAGATTACCTCAACTCTTTGGCCTACCTAGAAATCTTCTTATGGAAAGATGGCTATCTGCCACTTGAACTTGATAGCTTAACTTTTCCGCCGTCAATGTATGAAGTTGACAAAAGCACAATAGAACCTGAACTTTTATTGAAGGTTGATTCACTCAAAATTAATCACCCATCACTTTTGCAGGCAAACTATAAAATAGAGAGTGAAAAAATTACACTTAAACTGGCATGGGAAAATGTCAAACCAGAGATAGATTTAAAATATAATGCCATCAATTCAGCCGAATTTGGAAATCCCGCAGAAAATTACAGCATTGAAAACTACGTTTGGGGAGCGTCTTTCAAAATGCCGCTATTTTTGAGAAAGGAAAGGAACCAAATTAGGCTGTCAAAACTCAAAGTTGAATTGAAACAACTTGATTTCGAAATGAAAACCCAAGAAATTGGATTCAAGATAGAATCGGCGATTAATTTATGGCAAACATCAAATACTCAAATAGACCTATGGTCTCAAACCACAGGAGACTACGAGATATTACTACAAAACGAAAATCAATTATACACCATAGGTGAGAGTTCTCTTTTCAAGGTTAACTCAAGGCAAAAATCTTATATCAAATCTGAATTGATGCTCATTGAAACCATTAAGGAAAACCAAAAGGCTGCACTCAAAGCAAAATACATACTAGGGATACTAAACTAAAGTCAAACTTATGATCACATTAAAAATAATCACTCCAGATACTGCCGCAGCAGATGCAGTTTGCGACTTTTTACTCAAAGAAAAACTAATTTTAGAAGCTGTTATACAAGACAATGTGCGTACAAAAGAACTCATAGATGGAAAAATTGTGAGTTCAAAAAAAGTTCAAATCACCTCCTTAACCAAAGCACTTCTATTTGAGACCATCAACAAAACAATTAAAAAGAAATTTGAAGGCTTAGTGTTTGACATTCATTCTATGCCCGTCGTCTACATGGATTGGGAAAGACAAAAAGACCTGGTGGATCAGGTGAAGAACGTATAATCCGTTGAACATCAAAGAAGAAATAGGATTCAATTACAATCCTAAAAGCTTTATGATTGAATTAGCCAAATAATTTTATTGCTTAAGCTTTCATTACCGCTCTTCTAAAAATCCCCTTACATTTGCAGCCTAAATTATTGATATGCAAATTGCAAAAGAAACAGTGGTTTCACTTAATTACACTTTAAAAAACAGTGAAGGAGAATTATTGGACACATCTGAAGGAAGAGCTCCTTTGGTTTATTTACATGGAGTTGGAGGATTGATTCCAGGTCTTGAAAAAGAACTTGATGGAAAAGTAAAAGGTGATAAAGTGGTTGCAATTATTGCCCCAGAAGATGCTTACGGATCAAGAAGAGATGACTTGTTAAAACAAGTTTCTAAAGATGGTTTTCAAGGTGAAGAAGAAATGAAAGAAGGTATGCAAGTTCAGTTAGATACTGAGCATGGACCAGCTATTGCAGTCATTACAAAAATTGAAGGTAATGATGTAACTTTAGATTTAAATCATCCTTTGGCAGATATGACTTTACACTTTGATGTTCAAATTGAAGATGTAAGAGAAGCTACTGCAGATGAGATTTCTCATGGTCATGTTCACGGACCTGGAGGACACCAACATTAAGATTAAGAAATTAAAAAGGGAGCTCTAAGCTCCCTTTTTTTATGCTCTTTAGTTCTAGTCTAATGGTAATCGATAAATAAATCTGAATTCGAAATTAGCTCCGTTTTTGAATATTCGATTCGTCTCTACTCTATCATCCCCAACATTTACGGGTCCAAATTTCACATTCATTTGATCTGAATCGTTATACACTCTGTATTTACGAATTATTGAATAACCCGCCTTGGCATGAATCCAAACGTTCTTGCCGAGATTAAATTCTGCAAAGGCCCAAGCATTATTATCAGCCTTATCAATATGGTAGCCGTCAATCCAATTTAAATTGGTATTCAGATTAGTTCTGTAAGAAGCATTAACTCCATCAAATCTTAAACCGGTTCTAAATCTATCAGATGGCATATAGGAGAGTTCTAAATTGACAGGTATCACCATTTTTAAACGCCATTTATCGTTTATTGCCCAATTAAAACCGAAGAGAGGAACAAACATTGGCCCAAAGAATTCGGCGTTATAATACAGTCCGTATTTCCAATCAAAATTTTCAGAATGAGCGGTAGTTCCTAATGCAACCCCACCTTGCTGAAAATGAGAAATATCGACATATTTGAAATCTGTGTTTAACCTAGTTATTGACATGAAAAGCATCTTAGATTTCTCATTCCACTTATGCTCCCAACCTATTTGAAGCTGTGATGAAGAAAATCTCAATGAATTGTCTCCATTCAAGGTTGCATCATTAGAAATAATGTTTTGCTGATAACCTAAGCCAAATAAAAGTACATTGTTATCATTGACTACAACAGGAGCTTTGAGATCAACAGCAAAAGTATTTAGGTTCCACTTAGTATTAGAAGAATCTGCTGCATTCGCAGGTGAAGTATTCCAATACACATTGCCTAGGTCAACCCAATTTTGAGCAAAAGATGAGCTAACTACTAAGATTATCAGGGAAGTTAGAATAGTTTTCATGAGAGTTCAATGTAATTATAATTGTTAAATATTTCTTAATTAATCTGTTTTAGCATTTATTGGCACGGTTATCGCAATTTCCTTAACTGAATTAGACTAATTGATTCGTGGATTTTGGGTGAAGCCAGATACTTACAACGGTAAGGTCTGGCTTCTTTTTTTGCTTTAATCTTAAATCCATCTTTCATCTAATTATAGACCAAAGATATCTAGAGGCCATTGCTTAATGGAATTGAATATTGAAAACGAAAAATGTGATTTGCGAAAAACGCAATTAGCGGTTAAGACTTATTTCTTTAAAACTTTCGGAATCTTAAAATAATCTGAATCTTTATGAGGAGCATTTTTAAGAGCTTCAACCTGAGTGATAGTTTCTTTCACCTCATCTTCTCTGAGAACATTAATTGAATTCGTCATGAAAATTAATGGCTCAACACCTTCAGTATCTACAGCATTCAATTGATCTACAAAGCCAATAATCTTTGTTAAATCAGCCTTTATAGCTTCTTTCTTCTCCCCTTCAAACTCAAGGCGAGCTAAGTGTGCAATGTGTTCAACTAAATCGTCTGTAATTTCCATTCTATAACTTTTCAATTACTTCTTTGTTGTATTTCATGAGAGGCCCATTAATTACATCAAAGGTTTGCTGACGCAAATTTACTAAATCTTTCTTTTCTAATCCTTTTGTTGATATTGGTTCATGGATTATTACTCTTGATATTCCAGGTCGTGCATTCGCGGTTAAGGGCGGATCAGCATCAAAAAGTTTCCAAGTATCAATCAAAGTAATTGGTAAAATTGGAACTTCACCCTCTATTGCCAATTTAAATGCTCCTGATTTAAAAGGGTTCAGTTTTGGAGTATCATGAGGTATGCCGCCTTCAGGATAGATAACAATTGACCATCCGTTTTTTAACTCTTGTTTTGCTCTAATAATTGAACGCATTGCTGAATGCCTCTTTTCTCTATTCACACCAATATCCATCTTCTTGAAAAAGATATTAATTACCGGCCACCTTAGTAATTCAGCTTTACCAATAAACATGAATTTCGTTTGTGGTAAAATCGGATACATTTGAATAATATCAAGATAAGAACTGTGATTTGAACAGATTACATAAGGCCCTTTTGGTAAATCTTTGGGCATTTCAATTCTGTTTACATAAATGAAATCAAGGAACAATATGATTCGAGACGTCCAAACTTTTAACCTAAATACCTTCTCGAAATTCTTGTCATTTAAAAGCATTAACCAAAACACAGGATATAAGATAGTGAGTACCACAAAGAATATAATCGCGAAATAAACGCGATACAAAACTATAAATGGTAAAAGCAAATATCTCATGGGGCGGTAAATGTAGTGAATAAACCGAGACAAATTAACGCTCAAAGTGTATTGAAAATTGCCTATTTTTGAAAGCAAAAATTATTTTAGGATGGCAAGAATTTTAACAGGAATCCAGAGCACAGGAACACCACACTTAGGAAATATTTTAGGAGCTATTATGCCTGCTATCGAAATGGCTAAAGACCCTAACAATGATTCTTTTTTATTCATTGCTGACATGCATTCATTGACACAAATCAAGAATGCTGAAGAAATGCGAGAAAACACTTATAGTGTTGCTGCCACTTGGCTAGCTTGCGGATTAGACACTTCGAAATCTACTTTTTATAGACAATCTGATCGCCCTGAGACAACTGAGTTAACTTGGTATTTATCTTGTTTTTTCCCTTACCAAAGGTTGACCTTAGCTCACTCATTTAAAGATAAAGCTGACAGATTAGGAGATGTTAATACCGGTCTTTTCTCGTATCCAGTTCTAATGGCTGCTGACATCCTTTTGTATGATGCTGAGTATGTTCCGGTAGGAAAAGATCAAGAACAACACCTTGAATTTACTCGTGATGTTGCCCGTAGAATGAATAATGAAATGGGCGAAATATTTGTAATTCCTGAAGCAAAACATAATACTGCTACTCAAAAAGTTCCTGGAACTGATGGCGAAAAGATGTCAAAATCTCGTAATAACTTCATCAATATTTTCTTACCAGAAAAGAAGCTGAAGAAGCAAATCAATAGCATTGTTACTGATAGCTTAGAATTAGAGGAACCTAAAGATCCTGACACATGCAATGCCTATACACTTTATGCTTTACTTGCTAATGATGAGCAAACTGCAAAAATGCGTGACAATTACACTGCTGGCGGATGGGGCTATGGCCACACCAAAAAAGCCATCCTAGAATTGATTCTTGAAAACTTCAAAGAAGAACGTGAGAAATACAATTACTACATGGAAAACACGGCTGAATTAGATAAAGTTTTAGCCGAAGGCGCAGCAAAAGCAAAAGTAATTGCAGATTCTGTTTTAACGAAAGTTAGAGAAAAAACAGGTTACTAATCATTTTTATTTATCAGTATTAACAAGGGTTTTCAGCCACCTATCGTTATACACATGTATTTTTTGATTATTTTTTAATCAACTTATTGACTATTTTTTAATAGTTTTGTGTTCATAAGTAGGCTAAGCCTCCTATTATGCAGAACAAAATAATTATACCCGAAGAAGTGATTTCTGACAAAATCTATGTCATTAGAGATCAAAAAGTAATGTTGGATAAAGACTTGGCAGAACTTTTTCAAGTAAAAGCTAGACGTCTACGTGAGCAGGTCAAAAGAAATATCGATAAGTTCCCACCTAGATTTATGTTCCAACTCAATAAGAGCGAGACTGACAACATGGTGTCGCATTTTGCGACACCATCAAAACAGCAGCTTGGAGGAAGCCTCCCTTATGTGTTTACTGAACATGGAATCCTACAATTATCCAATGTAATTAAGAGCAAAAGAGCTACAGAAATGAGCATCAAAATTATTGATGTGTTTGTTAGGATGAGAGAATTAATTCTTACAAATAAAGACCTTCTCTTAGAACTTGAAGAAATTAAAAAGAAAATGATTTCGCAAGATGAAAAAATAGAAGTTGTTTTTGACTATCTCACAAAGTTCGTGACTAAAGAGCAAGTACCGCGTGAACAAATTGGATTCAAACCCAAACGCGAATAGCGTTTTCTCATTCTTGGTGGAAGCAAATCAAATTTGGTAGATGTGATTGATTAAGTATTAAGAAGAAAAGCCCCGAACCGGCTTTACCTTCTACTTTGTTGAATTGAACTTTAATAGTTCACCATATACCTTAACCTTGTACCTGAATACGCACTCTTACTACAGTTTGCGATACGGAACTCTTAGCCCCAAAATGTTGCTCAGTTTAGCACAACAAAATGGAGTTGAACATCTTGCTATCACAGACATTAACAACACTTCGGCTTGCCTCACTTTACTAAGAGAGGCCAAGCAAACTGATATCAAAATATCATGCGGAATCGATTTTAGAAATGGAATTGAGCAGCTCTTTATTGCCATTGCCAAAACCAATGAAGGTTTCCAAGAAATCAATGCCTACCTCACTCCTTTTCTAATCAATAAAACAGCAATTGAAAGTGGTCATATTGAGATTCCGGCCAAGGCACCCAATTTCAAAAACGTCTTCGTCATCTATCCTTATAAAAAAGGAGAAGATATCAATACTAGAAAACTAAAAGCCTATGAGTTCGTGGGCATCACCATTGATGATCTAGATTATATCAGAATCAAAAAAGTAGACACCTCAAAATGTGTCATGCTACAAACAGTATCGTTCAGGCATAAAAAAGATTTTAATGCCCACCGATTATTAAGAGCGATAGATAAAAACACCCTGCTTAGCAAACTGCCTGAAAGCGAACAAAGTGATCCTGAACATAAAATGCTTCATATTGAAAAATTGCTAAAAACGTATGAAAATCATCCAAAAACAATCAAAAACACGCAATTTATACTCAAAAACAGCAAAATAAGCTTTGGTTTTGATGATGAGATGATTCCGCAAAATCAAAAATTCTACGGTGAAAATGCCGAAGAAGATGAAGCACTTTTAATGAAATTATGCGAAGAAGGCATTCCGTATCGCTACCCTGAGCAAACCGAAAAGATTAAGGCCAGAATTGAAATGGAAATTGAGACCATTAAAAAAATGGGATTCATCTCTTACTTTTTGATGAATTGGGACATTGTAAACTACGCCCGCTCAAAAGGATATTTTTATGTGGGAAGAGGAAGTGGTGCCAATTCAGTTATTGCTTATTTATTACGAATAACTGATGTAGACCCTATTGAATTAGACCTCTATTTTGAGCGATTCATTAACCTATACCGAACCAATCCACCAGATTTTGACATTGACTTCTCTTGGAGAGACCGAGATGACGTTACAAACTATATGTTTAAACGTTTTCAAAACTGTGCGCTTGTTGCTACCTATAACACCTTTCAGGCCCGTGCAGTGAGGCGTGAACTGGGTAAAGTGTTTGGTTTACCTAAGGCAGAAATTGATAAATTGAATAAAGGCTACATTAACACTTGGGAATTGAATCATTTAACCCAATTAGTACTCAAATACAGCAGCCATATTCATGGTTTTCCGAGTCATTTAAGCATACATTCAAGCGGTATCATTATCAGTGAAAAACCCATTCATTATTTCACACCAACTTTTATGCCTCCGAAGGGTTTCCCTACCATTCAATTTGACATGCATGTAGCTGAAGATGTTGGCCTATTCAAATTTGATATTCTTAGTCAAAGAGGGCTCGGTAAAATCAAAGATGCTATGGAGATTATCCGCCAAACAAAACCTGAAGAAGCCGCCGAAATTGACATTCATGATATGAGACGTTTCAAAAAAGATGAAAAGATCAAGAAAATGCTGCGAAACGCGAAAGCTATTGGCTGCTTTTATGTTGAATCGTCAGCAATGCGCATGTTATTGAGAAAGCTACAAGTAGACGATTACCTAGGATTAGTGGCTGCGAGCTCAGTGATTAGACCTGGTGTAGCACAATCAGGAATGATGCAAGCTTACATCATGCGTCACCGATATCCAGAAAAAAGGAAAGAAGCGCATCCCGTTTTGCTTAATCTCATGCCCGAAACCTATGGCGTAATGGTATATCAAGAAGATGTGATTAAAGTAGCTCACTACTTTGCAGGATTAACCTTGGGTGAAGCAGATAAAATGCGAAGAGGAATGTCGGGGAAGTACAGATCTAGGGCTGAGTTTGATGCCGTAAAAGATAAATTCTTTCACAACTGCATTCATAAAAAAGGACACTCACCTGAGCTCACTGCAGAGGTGTGGCGACAAACAGCAAGTTTTGCCGGTTATGCTTTTGCAAAAGGACATTCCGCTTCTTATGCCGTTGAGAGTTATCAAAGTTTATTTCTCAAAGCTTACTATCCGCTTGAATATATGGTAGCGACCATAAATAATTATGGTGGATTTTATAGAACCGAACTCTACGCTTTAGAAGCTAGATTACATGGCGGAATTCTACACGCGCCTTGCATAAACAAAAGCCGATTAGAAACTTCATTGCAAGGCAATGACATCTTCATAGGCTTTCACCTCTTGCACGGATTTGAAAGTAGCAAAGCAAGAGAAATAGTTGCTGAAAGAGAATTCGGCGGACCATTTACAGACTTCAATGACTTTTTAGACAGGGTCAATATTTCATTAGAAACTATCAGCACACTGATTAGAATTGACGCCTTCAGATTCACAAAAAAAGATAAACGAAGTTTACTGTGGGAAGCACACTTTAAACTTGATAAAATGTCGGCGAAAAAAGTAGAAGAACGTGCTGCAAAATATCCCATGCGCGACCTTTTCAAAACAGAGCATAAAGAGTATGAAATACCTGATTTAGAAAACAGCTGGCAAGAAGACACTTTTGATCAAATAGAACTGATTGGATTCTCACTTCACAACATCTTTAACATCATGCGGCCAGATGATACGCCTGCAGTATTAGCAAAAGACCTTCACAAATATATTGGGCAAGTTGTATGGATAAAAGGCTACCTCATCCACCGAAAAAGAACGAGTACTAAAAACAAAGACAAGATGTTTTTCGGAACCTTTTTAGATGAAGAAGGACAATGGTTAGACTCTGTTCACTTTCCCATAATAGCCAAGCAATTTCCGTTCAGAGGAACCGGAGTTTACAAAGTAAAGGGAAAGGTGCTAGAAGATTTTGACTGTATCAACATTGAAGCCGAATACATGGAGAAGTTAGATGTAATAGAAGATCCGAGATACTCAGAAGTAAGAGATGAAGAAAAGGAGAAAACAGTGGTGACGAGAAATAGGAGGATTGATTATTGGGCGTGACGTTTCGGGCGAGATGACAAATGACGTGTTTCGTGTTTCGAGTGGGATGACAAATGATTTCGAGACTGGAGACTCGAAACTCGAACGATTTGACAAATGAATTCTGAGTTTCGAGTTTCGAGTTTCGAGTTTCGAGTTTCGAGTTTCGAGTTTCGAGTTTCGAATAAATTAAAAAACAAATGAGAGCAATAATGCATATGGATTTGGACACTTTTTTCGTGTCTTGTGAGCGACTAATAGATAGTAAGTTAATTGGTAAACCTGTGATGATTGGTGGAACCTCAGACAGAGGTGTTGTGGCTGCCTGCTCGTATGAAGCTCGGCGGTTTGGAATTCATTCTGCTATGCCCATGAGGATGGCAAAACAACTGTGCCCTGAAGCCATAATTTTAAGAGGAAACTCGGGTGTTTACAGCAAATTTTCTGATAACGTTACTGACATTATTAAAGAGGCCGTTCCGCTTTATGAAAAAAGTTCGGTAGATGAATTTTATGCTGACTTAACTGGAATGGATCGCTTTTATGGCTGCCAAATGTTCGCTTCTGAACTCAGGGCTAAAATCATCAAAGAAACTGGTCTTCCTATTTCGTTTGGGCTCTCAGTAAATAAGACTGTTTCAAAAATTGCTACGGGTGAAGCAAAACCTAACAATGAAATCAATGTTATTTCAGGAACCGAGAAGCCATTTTTAGCTCCCTTATCTGTCAAAAAGATTCCAATGGTTGGAGACAAAACCTACCGATCACTTTGCAATTTGGGCGTGAAGAGAATTCAAACTGTACAAGAAATGCCCATTGAAGTAATGGAAAGAGTCTTTGGTAAAAACGGTATCATGATTTGGAAAAAAGCGAGTGGAATAGATAATTCACCCGTGATATCTTATCAAGAACGAAAGTCAATATCCACCGAACGAACTTTTGATAAAGACACCATTGATACCGTGAAATTAGAAGGCATCATCACTGCAATAGCGGAAAATCTAGTTTATCAGTTAAGGCGTGGCAACAAAGTGACAGCCTGTGTTTCTGTAAAAGTCAGATACTCCGATTTTCAAACGCATACCGTACAAAAAAGAATACCCTATAGCGCATCTGATCATACCATTGTTCCGTTAGTATTAGAACTATTTCGTAAGCTCTATAACCGAAGAATGTTAGTGCGACTAATAGGTGTGAAGTTTACTCATTTAGTAGAGGGCGGACATCAAATCAATCTATTTGAAGACACAAACGTCATCAGTCTTTATCAAGCCATGGATCACATAAGAGAAAAATATGGTGATAGAGCAATAATGAAAGCGTCAGGGATGGGAGCGAAAAGTATTAGTAGGTGGAACCCTTTTAACGGTGGGCCGCCGCCTTTGTTAGCTAATAGAAGAAGATAAGCGCTTCGCTTCGGGCGAGATGACAAGTGACGTGTTTCGTGTTTCGAGTGGGATGACAAATGATTTCGAGACTGGAGACTGGAAACTCGAACGATTTGATGTGGAAAGTTTTTGACGCGTCCTGGCTTCGCAGGGCTATTCGTTTTTCGGATTCGAGATGACAAATGAAAAGTCTCGATAGTTTAAGAAATGATATCTTTAATCCATGAAAATTAGCAAATTAACAATATTAAGTATACTTCTTTTCTCTTGCAGTTCAGAGCCAACTCAAGAAACAGTAAACATTGAAGTAGAGAGTGACACATTAGCAATGGTTGAAGATGATTCAACGATAGCACAAATTGAAGAAGAGGTAGACATAGATACAACAGTTTATGAAGTGCTTACTTTTGGATATGCCAATGAAACCGGAGACACCTTACTTCAAATGAACAAAGAAGATGGCCCTCAGCCCGAGGAATTCAAATATGCCATAAACAAAGAAGGTACAATATCGAAAATCGCATATATCGGTAAACAAGAATCAGGTCAATTTGACACTCACCGCGACAATCACTATAACTTCAACAATGCCGAAGGTCAATTATATGAAATGAAAGAAGGCCTAGCAGACGAATGGAATACAACCTTATTTTTAACCGAAGAATTTAGATCAAACCGAACTATACTAAAAGCAGAAAAGGAATCAAGTAAAAGTCTAAGTAACTCACAAATAAGCCAAATTGAAGAGCGCAAGCAAAGAACAATTAAGAAATCAGAACTCTCTAAATCATATGGCGAAAAAGGATCACTCTACTTCCTTGAATTCGAAAAAGAAAAAGACTCTTGCCTGGTATCAATTGTTTGGGTAAGAGAACAAAGATTTACCTATCTCGATTTCCCAGCAAAATATGACGAAATGAGCACTTGGAGAGTAGATGATGGCGGAGAGTTTTACTTTGAATATTACCATATAATTGCAGTTTTTGAAAGCGAAAACGGAATCGAAATAATGACCGATTGGGTAGGAGCTGAAGGCAGTAGTATAAACTATTTACTTGCGAGAGGAGACAAATTTGAATCTGTGGGCGGAGCCTATCGATACCAAGCACCAATGTAGTCCCAACCAATTAAGGAAGCTGAGCGTGACTTAAGGTAGAATGATCCCAAAACAACACATCTGGAAAGCTATATGCATTTGTTTCATGTTTTCAGCATGCATGTCAAATTCGTTTGATAAGCAAAAGTTTACTGAGCTCAAAAAACTATCAAGCGAAGGATATTCACAGGCAATCTATGAAAGTCCACAAAACCCAGATGACACCTTGCTGTCGCCTTACTCCATTGAACTCACAATAAGCAGCAGCCTGGCATCTCGTGACCCTCTTTATTTAGAAACAGAGAAAGGTAAATACAAATTTGAGCAGCCAAAACTCGAAATGAAAACGGCTGATGTTTGTGGCAAAGAATTGACTCCAGTTACTTCCGATCCTTATCCTGAAAATGCAGCAATAATATATGCTACCGAAGATGATATTGTAGACGATACCTGCATATACTTATCAGACATTGATGAGGTCTATTATGAAGGGCAAATATCTCAAAAACTGGCTACAAAGGTTGACCATAATAAAAGAGAAGAATCACACAAAAAAGAGAAAAAAGAACCCACTCAGTTTCCGTCAGGCTGGTTAATAGCCACTTTAATATCAGGGATTATTCTAACGGCGGCAATTTTTGCCTTTTTTGATGCTATCAACGACCCAGATTGCTTCACCGTTATCATTTTAGGCATTTTCTTTGCCGGACTTGCTTGGGTGACAGGGCTCGTAACCACAATTCTTTTAGCGTTCTTTATATTTCACTTGGTCAAATATGTAAAGCAACAAAAAAAGCTAAAAAATGCATAAACATTACATCATTCACAAACCGTTTGGCTACCTCAGCCAATTCATAGCGAATGGAAAAACCAAGAGTCGACATAAGTACCTAGGCGAGTTGTATGATTTTCCTGAAGGCACCATGAGTATTGGCCGATTAGATTTACAATCTGAAGGGCTGCTTTTTTTGACAACTGATGGCCAAGTTTCACATGAAGTTAGGAGCAAAAAAATTGAAAAAGAATACTACGTCCAGTTAGACGGTGAGGTAACTAATGAGGCCCTGGAAAAATTACAAAATGGAGTAGAAATCTCAACCGATTCTGGGCCTTATCAAACACTTCCTAGCACAGCCAAAATCATTGAAGACCCAAATTTTGGAATAAGAGTGGGAAGAAAAGTAAGAGATGATAGACACGGACCAACAACTTGGGTTTCTATCACCATCAATGAAGGCAAATTCAGACAGGTAAGAAAGATGACCGCAGCTGTCGGCTATCCAACATTGAGATTAGTTAGAGTGCGAATAGGTGATATTTTGCTAGATGGTCTTACATTAGGCGAAGTAAAAGAAGTTGACAACCTATTCAATGCATAAGGCAAAAAGCCTATTATATCATCCCTATTTTATTTTAGCAGTCATTGTATTGATTGCTTTTTGGCCTTTAACCTTTCAACAATATGTTATTCCTCATGACATGGTTAATTGTTGGATTCCGTGGAGACATTTTATTAGTGATTGCATCCAAAATGGTGAGTTTCCTTGGTGGAACCCTTACCAACAAATGGGCTATCCAATTCATGCAGATTTACAAGGTCCAACTTGGCATCTAGAATCAATTTTAGCTAGTATGGTTGGCAGACAAGGACCGGTTTATATTCAATACGCTTATTTAGTTTACTTATGGATAGGTGCAATTGGGTTTCACAAGCTGGCACATCTATTCACAAAGGTCAAATGGATTCATTTTGTTGCGGGTATCGCCTATATAACCTCAGGTTTTTTTATAAGCCATAGCATGCACTTCTTTGCCATCATAAGCGCCGCATTTGTTCCGCACATACTCTATCATGTGATAAAAATGATGGACGAAAATTCTAAAGTGCATGCCTTAATCGCTTCTGTATTTATCTTTTTTAACTTGACCGGAGGATACCACACCTTTACCATCTTATTGATCTATTTGCTTGCGCCAATCGCTATCTATTATGGTATAAAACATTACAAAAAATCAAGAAAGTCTTTCAAAGAATTCATCTTGAGCGGATTGCTTTTTACCGCCAGCTCAACAATATTGGCGAGTGTAATAATTGTCGTTTACGCTCAACTCAAACCATTTTTGCAAAGACTTAGTCATTTGCCATTTGATGAAGCGAGTCAGTTTCCGTTCAGTCCAAACTCAACTATGTCATTTTTAAATCCAATGGCACCAATAAATGAAGCCGAATGGATAGGTACAAACCCTACCATGTCTAATGGATACTTTGGTTTAGCTTTCCTTCTACTCCTGCTCCTCTCAGTAATGAGGAAGTTATCTTCTATTGAAAAGATCATTGCCGCTTTCGGTTTCTTTTGCCTGCTTTGTTCATTTGGAACATACACCCCAGTTTACGAAATCGTTCATGACTACTTTCCACTTTTAGGAAAGTTCAGGTTTCCGGCATACTTTTCATTTTTCTTCGTTTTAAGCGCCTTGATTTTAGGATTAAAAACATTAGAACTCATCTTTATTGAAAAAGAAATTGAGAAAAGCCAAATTTGGTATGTATCAAGTTTCCTTGGGTTGATTTTGATTTCAACAATAGTATATGGAATCACTCAACTGGATGGCTCAAATTTCTGGCTCTTTAACTCGATTAAAGAAACAAATCTAGGTCAAAACCTCACTTACTACGGCATCCTTCAGCTAATCATGCTGGGCTTAATAACCTTCTCTCTATTGAAAAGAAAAAAGGTCTTGTTAATTGCACTGATCTGTGTTGACGGATTTATTTCTCTTCAACCACAATTTCTCGCACAAGAGGTCGGAACTTCAAAACCACATGAAATTGAAAACACACTAAGCGAATTTAATTCTAACGACCTACCATTAAGAAATCCGGTGGCGGATAACCAATATTATCATCACTATATGCCACATCTTTGGCAAAATGTCAATCATCTTGACAAACGAATAGGATATGACGGTTTTAATTCAAATTATTTCACTGACCTCTGGAACCTAACGACGATATACAAGCATCAAAGTGATTCACTTTTTCAAAATGGCTTTGCATATATTTCAGATGAAATTGTGCCTTACTCTCAGTTTCTAGCCGACACTTCAGTCGCTTATTCAAAGTCTACTGTTTTTGTAGCGGATGAAGACTTTTCAAACTTCAGCTCAATTCATCCGACAGAAGATACCTTGAGTTATGTGATCAATACTCAATTTGAAATTGCTGACATACGCTTTATGAGTAAAACCAAAGAAGCATACAGCCTTAATTTGTTGCAAAGCTATTATCCGGGTTGGATTGCCTATGTGGATGGCGTTGACACTAAAATCAACAAAACGAACTCCATGTTTATGAGTATTCCGATAACTGAAGGTACGCACGATATAGTATTTCTTTACGAGAATAAATTAATGAAGACCGCAGCAATTATAAGCTACTCAACTTTAGGTTGTATTCTTTTAATACTGAGTTTTATCTTTATTAAAAGACGAAAAAGCAATGCTATTGCAATAGGAATAGCGTGGATTGGAGTAGGCTCAATTTGCCTGTATTACTTTTACTTACTTTGATCTCTTGTTCAAATCCTTTTTGACCTGATCAGTTTCTTTTTCGATTTCCTTTTCGATCTCTTCGTACCCCTCTAACTCACCGTCATCATCCAATTTTCTTCTTCTTGAAGGCGACATTCCCATTCCTTGAAGTTGTACTTTTTGCTCTTGACCGATTGTATATTCTTGCTGCAGCAGATCACCAATTGGCTTAATTAATTCGGCTCCTTTATTTCTTGGGTTTTTAATATCCGTAGATATTGGATACGCATTCATCATCTTGTGGTCATAAGGCTGCAAAAGCTCTGTAATCTCTTGAAGATTCGCATGCTTATCCAAGTACACTCCATAATCTTTAGCCTCTAATATTACAGGCATCCTGTGATGTGGTATCAATCCCATTAATTTATTTGGCGGACAGGTAATAATAGCAAATGAATCCATGATTTCACCCGAATTTTGATCAACCCATTGGTCATAGACACCAGCAAAGGCAAAGGGTCTCCTTTTATTAATCATATGAACCAAGAAAGGGTCACTCAATTTGTCTTTTGTTGTGCCTTCAACAAAAGCATCTGCAGGAACCAAACATCTCTTTGACCTGATTGATTGCTTGAAAAAGGGTTTTCTTATTATCCCTTTAGCTCCATTATAGTCAGGCCTATTGTCTTTGTTATGATCACCTTCTGATCTTGCATTGATGACGTAAAACTTCTTTTTAGCCCATGAAGGAGTGAAGCCAAAAGTGAATTCTTGTAATAAGCCGGGATCTTCACATGTAATTACTGGCGCTTTATCGCCTGCTGCGATATTATAATTTGCCTCAAAATTGAATTCAGGACTGGCTGTGACATTAAATTTTTTCTCAATGATCTTCGTTTCTGTCACTACAACATATCGTCCGCACATGCTTAAAAGTCTTGATTTATTGGTAGATACTACAAGATAAGGATTCTTAAAAAAAGCAAGGAGAAAAATAGATGTGAATATTTTATTCTTTTATTTTGGTCTTAATTCCAAAACATATATATTTGCATCCGCTTAACAGCAAAATTCCTCTTTAGCTCAGCTGGTTAGAGCATCTGACTGTTAATCAGAGGGTCCTTGGTTCGAGTCCAAGAAGAGGAGCCATCAAAGACAAGCCATCCGAAAGGGTGGCTTTTTCTTTTTCTACTTTTCCCAAACCCTTATCAATGTTACGAAACAAGTCCAAAACCAAATTGAAAGAAGTGGTTCGACACTTATTTTTTGCAATTTCAATTTTATTTGGAAAAGTCGAACCAATAAGCGCACGTTTCTCTTCGTATCCCCCATTCTCAAAGAATTTGTCTAGATTTTTCAAAATGTTAATTGCCCCATCAATATAGTATTGCATGGAATCAATTTTAGAAATGCTTTCGATATCATTATCTACCCTCGCAATTTCTGTTTTATATCTTGTAGTTGCTTGATTAAAAGCTTCAGCATCAATCACACCATCAATCACTTTATCTTGTGCATCCGCAATCTTCTTTAGCAAAGACTTTTTCTCGAATTCAAGCCTTTTCAAAGTGTTTTCTTGACTAATTTCTTTAGTGTTAAGTGTCTCTTCCATTATCTCCTTAAACACACCTACTAACTTCTCATCTATCTTTATCTTAGACAAGTAATTTGTGACTATCTCATGTGTTTTATCTGCTCTTAATCTCTCCTTGCATTTCTTTCTACAATGGTAATAGTAGTGCTTGTCTCCACTTCTACTTCTAGAGCCACTCCCAGTCAAATTACCTCCGCACTGAGTGCAACGAAGTAATCCACCTCTTAATGGCAAATTTTCATTCTTTGCTTTGGGCTGATGTAGATTTCTTGCTCTACCAGATAGAACTAATTCAACTTTGTAAAACAACTCTTCACTCACCAGAGGAATATGTATTCCTTGAACTATTTCAAACGGTTCATTTTCCCATTCTTTAATCTTAATCTGTCCAATGTATACTACATTCCTTAGCATATTGTAGAACGTTTGTTTGACAATTTTCATCCCTTTCTTTCTCAAATCATCTCTTATTTGTCCAATGGGCTCTACATCTTCAGCTACCCTGTGAAAAGCCTCAATTACAAATGGTGCGTGCTCATCTGGCTCTAGGATTGACTGTTTTAATTTATTTCTAGCGTTTTTGTACCCATATGGAGCAGATGACATCCATTGCCCTTCTCGATTTCCTCTTCTTAAAGCTTGTTTTGTTCTTTGACCAATCATTTTGTTCTCGACCTCTGGAATTGCTAAGTAAAAGGCCAGAATAGCTGTGCTTGCTGGAATCTTTAGGTCCAACGGCTGCTCAATGGCAAGGACTGAAACGTCCCATGCCATAAGCTTTTCCAACATATTTAGGGAACCAACATGAGTTCTACCAAATCTATCCCATTTAGTAACGAGTATCAAATCAATACCTTTTTTGTTCGATTTTATATATTGAAGCATTTCTTTGAATTGAGGTCTTTCGAAGTTCTTCCCACTACAATCTTCTTCGTAACTTTTAACAATATTATGCCCATTTCGTTGACAGTATCCAACTAGCTGTTCGTACTGATTTCTTAGGCTCAAACCACTCTCTTTTTGTTCTGCGGTTGATACCCTTGTGTAAATTATTATATTCATATCTGATTATTGTTTATTATTAATTTGAAGTTGATTATTAAGTCGAATTTTCACCCTTAAGCAAAATTCATGCAGATTAATTATCTCATGTTCTGGACTTCCATAGTCATGGTATATGTAACCATTAACTCTAATTGAGCCGAACGAATCTCTAATGATGTTTGGACGAACTAATCCCGCAATGTGTGCTATTTCCCTTACTATTTTTAGGTTGATATAATAGTTGTTTTTGGTATAGATTCTGTCCTTATATAATTCTATTAAATCGTTTTGTGCTTGTTTTGTATTTACCATAATTTTTCTTCGTTTTAATTGTTGCAGTTGAAGTCGGTCAACTACTTACCGTATTATTTCTGTTCTTTTAAATGCTCATAGCATATTTCAGCTAGTTGTTGCATGAATTTGTATAGTCTTTCAACATCCTCACCATGTTGATTTTCATTGATGAGGTTCTTAATTTGCTTTAAAGTGTAGCCTTTTGATTGGGCTCCTTCACTCTTGGTATTCATCTTGTCTTCTCCACTCTTGCCCTCTTAATTTTAGTCGAATGGGAGGATTATTTTAATCTAGGTCATATAGACCAGTCATTCTTATTTAATGTGTTTTTAGGGTGCTCTATTTTTCATCATTTTTAAGTTTTAATTTATTGTTTGGAATCTGGAAGTTTAAACGCCATAAACCTGTTTTTTCGATTTGCACAAGTATTTATTAGCATGACCATCCAAGACATTGATAATAAAATTAAGGTGCTAAATACTGAGATGTCCGTTGCTACTGGTAGCGAAGACAGACAACGAATTCAACGCAAGATTTCTGTGTTGAGGTTAAAACGTGAAATTGAAACCATCAAACAGAAAATCGAGCAGTTGAATAATTACTAGTCCATTTTCAAGTCATCATAAAAGAGAGTTAAGGCTGTTACGCTAATTACATCACTAGGCTCATCTTTTCGAACATTATTGCGAATACTGAAATTATATTTATAATGGTCAGTAAGAAAATGTTCATGGTCTGTTTCAATATCAAATTGAATATATGGACACACTTCAACTTCATCAAAATACCCCCGCACATTTACCGTGGTTTGCTCATTAACTACATATTCATTCTCTTTGAAAATTCTTCGCAACTCAACCTTAAAGTTGGGTTCATTCACCACATAGGCTTTTCTAATTATTTCTTTTAATTCTTTCATATTTATTGTCAAATTTTTTCCAAAAAATTTTTCTCTGGAACATCATGTTTAGTATTAATTTGTTGAAAATCTCCGCATAAAAAGAGAGATTACAAATTTTTGAAATTTGGACCCTCGATACAGGGAGGACTCTATGTTGAAATTGAATTTTCAGCATAAAAGCGGCATTTGCTTGCTAAGGGCCTCTTAGCAAGTACTTGCTAGCGTTGGTACAAAAGGGGTCTATTCTATGCATAGTGATTTGTTATTTCTTTTACACTTGCACCCTCAATCACTAAAAATTCATTTCTATTGAATTTTTGTTCTTCAGTTGGATGCTTTGCATCTATATAGAAACCTGTTGGTGATTCATTATCTAGTTCACCAAACCACACTATCCTTCTACTAGTTGATTTTTTAAATTTCTGAAAGAGTTGAGGTAAACTATCTTCATTGTCTTCACAATCCACCAACATCTTGATTAATAAGTTGAGGTCTTCAGAGACCTCTTCAGTTAGTTCAATTGAAAAACCATTGTTAGATTCTATAGTCTTCTCTGAAAAAGTAGGTATCGAAAGAGAAGAAGGAATAACTAACTCATTACTTGTTTTATTTCTTGTTTCATTATTTGTTTCATCTCTTGTTTCATTGTGGTAACCTTTTGGGTCTTGCAAAGTCCCAATATTTCCATCAACAGGAAAATTTGGGTTGTTAGACGCCCTTTCTTTCCTTCTTTCTTCCATCCACTTCTCCAACGGGGAAATATTTTCCTTAAAGTGTTTGGATAAAGCTTCTAACTTTTTTTTCGTATCAGAATACTCATTTTGTAGTTCATCAATTTCTTCAACAGGCACTGTTTGCAGTGTTCTGCGTTCACTACGGTGACCATTGCTTAATACCCACTCTTTAGCAATTAGGACTTTCAACTGTGCCTTAATCGTCTTCTCAGAAAGCCCTATGATTAAAGCCAAATAACCATTAGAGCCCTTAAAGCACTTTCCCTTTGTTTGTTCAGTGAAACTGTTGATGACAGAGTATATCATTGCAGCATTCTTGTTCACTAGCTTGGTAGCCATCAATTCATTTGGTATCATGAAGTATTTTCTCATTCTTCCATTTTAAATTCAACAATAGAACTTGCCTCCAGCCAATGAAAGGTGCTAGATTATGTTCACGGGTAATTCCCGATTTATTTAAGAGGTGACAACATTGGTAAACATGTTGTCGCTACTCTTAACTCTGGTTGGTCTTTTTGGTGATTAGTTGTTGGAATTCTTCATTGATGTTTCAATTAAAAGGACTCCATTTGTTCGATTGAACACTACAAATATACGAAATTATTTGGAACGTACAAGAATAAAAGTGAAAAATATTTTTGTACACGCAAAATAAATCGTATGTTTGTGGAGTCAAATTAATAATATAGATGGAAATAAACATCAATAAAATAGCTGATATACAGTATGGTACCTACTCCAAGACTCTTGATAAAGGTGAGGTGAAGTACTTGCACGCTAGTCATTTCGATTCTTTTGGAAGGCTGAGTAAGTTTTCTGATTCTTATATAAATAGAGATTCAAAAAACATGAAGTTCATTCTCAGTGAGAATGATGTAATTCTCGCAGCTAAAGGGAGTAGAAATTTTGCATGGGCCTATAGTGAGGAACATGGTGTTTGTATTCCTTCTTCTGCATTCTACATAATTAGGTTGAATCCAGAAGAGGTTAATGGTGAGTACTTAGCCTACTACCTCAACACGGAGAGAATACAATATCAAATGAAAAGTATGGTGACTGGAACAGGTATGCCTTCTATTCCCAAGAAAGAGTTCATGCAATTGGATGTACGAGTTCCTTCACTGCAAGAGCAGATGAAAATTGTTGAGGTGGCTAAACTGATGGATGAGGATATTCAGCTTACCAGCGGACTGCTGCTCGCTAAAAAGAACTTGAAAAAGGGACTTATGGATAGATTAATAAATGAAGAAACACAAGTAAATAAATAAGACAAAAACACAACCTGTTAAGAGCAATACATTTTGTGTTGCCGATTTTAACCTGGCTAAAACCAAAATATTATGAGTGATAAACTAACACAAGAAACTATTAACAAACAGGTCTGGAAGGCCTGTGATACATTTAGAGGAACTCTGGATGCTGGTCAATACAAAGATTACATCTTAACTATGCTCTTCGTAAAATACATCTCAGATGTTAATGCTGAGAAGAAAGAAGAATACAGCAAGAAATATAATGGAGATGAGGAACGAATTGAGCGTGCATTAAAGCACGAGAGATTTATTCTACCAGCAATGAGCTCTTTCGACCATATCTATGAAAATAGAGGTGCGGACAACCTTGGTGAAGTAATTAACATTGCCTTGGACAACATCCAAGAAGCAAATCATTCCAAGTTGGATGGGGTATTTAGAAACATTGATTTCAACTCTGAATCTAATCTAGGAGAGACTAAGGACCGAAACAGAAGATTAGGACATCTATTGACTGACTTGGCAGTATTAGACCTCAGTCCTTCAAATCTAGTTGGTAATGATGTAATAGGAGATTCTTACGAATACCTCATCTCAAATTTTGCTGCTGGTGCTGGAAAGAAAGCTGGAGAGTTTTACACCGCATCAGAAGTATCTCAACTACTGGCAAAACTAGTTGAGCCAAAAGAAGGTAACAGAATATCAGACCCAACATGTGGTTCTGGTTCATTACTTTTAAAAGCAGCTAAGGAGGTTGGGAGCACAAACGTGAGTTTGTACGGACAAGAGGTGAATGGTTCTACTTATGCCCTCGCAAGAATGAATATGTTCTTGCATGAGATGGACAACGCTCGTATTGAATGGGGTGACACAATCAACAACCCAAAACTGACTGAGAATGATGCTTTGATGAAGTTTGATGTAGTCGTAGCTAATCCACCTTTCTCGCTCGATAAGTGGGGAGCTGAGAATGCAACTGCCGACAAGTATCAAAGATTCCATAGAGGTGTTCCGCCAAAAAGTAAGGGTGACTATGCCTTCATCACGCATATGATAGAAACACTAAATGAGCATGGTAGAGCTGGAGTTGTATTACCACATGGAGTTTTATTTAGAGGTAGTTCAGAGGGTAAAATCAGAAAGCAGTTAATTGATGAGAATCTATTAAAAGCCGTTATTGGTTTACCAGCCAACCTATTCTTTGGGACAGGTATCCCAGCATCAATTTTGGTCTTTGATAAGAACAAGGGCAAGAATACGGATGTACTATTCATTGATTCAAGTAATGAATACGAGAGTGGTAAAAATCAGAATCGATTACGTACAGAGGACATCCAAAAGATTTATGCAACCTATAAAAATTGGGAAGAAATTGAGAAATACAGTCATATCGCCTCATTAGATGAGATTAAGGAGAATGAGTACAACCTCAACATCCCTAGGTATGTGGATACGTTTGAAGAAGAAGAGCCTGTAGACATAGCTGCTACCCAAACGGAAATCAAAGAATTAAAATCCAAAATTGCAGAGGTAGAAAAGCAAATGGATACTTATTTAACTGAATTAGGATTTTAACATGGAAGCAACTTTAGAAAAAAAAGAGGGCTTCCAAAAAACCAAGATTGGATGGATACCAATTGACTGGGAAGTAAAAGTGTTGGGAGAAATTGGTGAAACGGTCAATGGTTTAACCTACAGCCCAAAAGACATTAATGAAAACGGAGTGCTTGTTCTGCGTTCTTCTAATGTTCAGAATCGACAAATTGTTTTTGATGACAATGTATTTGTATCCGTTGAAGATGGGAAGTATAATCCTGTTTTGGAGAATGACATTCTGATATGTGTTCGAAATGGGAGTAGGTCTCTCATTGGCAAAAACGCTTTGATTTCAGAAGAAAGCGAAGGTATGGCATTTGGAGCGTTTATGGCCGTATATCGTTCACCTCTGAATAAATATATTATTCATCTGCTAGATACAGATTTGTATAATAGAGAAATACATAAAAACCTTGGAGCCACCATCAATTCTATAAACGGAAGTAATTTACGTAAATTCAAGTTCCCAATACCACCTCAAGGAGAAAGGGAAAAAATAGCCAAAGTTCTCTCCACTTGGGACCAGGCTATATCGGAAACTCAAAGCCTTATCAACCAGCTTAACGCTCGTAAAAAAGGCTTAATGCAACAGCTATTAACTGGCAAGAAGCGATTGAAGGGGTTTGATAAAGAGTGGGATTCAGTTCAGCTAGGAGATTACTTAAAAAAACATAGTGAAGTGAGCAGCGAAAACAATCAATTCCCTGTCCTAACTTCATCTCGCCATGGTCTTTATTTTCAATCTGACTATTACAAAAAAGAGGTTGCTAGTAAAGATAATACTGGCTACAATGTTGTTCCAAGAGGCTATTTTACTTATCGACACATGAGTGATGATTTAGTGTTTAAATTTAATATCAATGAATTATGTGATAAGGGTATCGTAAGTACACTTTACCCAGTATTTACAGTTAAAGATGGTTTGCATAAAGAATATCTTCTAAATCTTCTAAATGAAGGAGAAGAATTTCGTAGGCATGCATTAAAACAAAAGCAAGGAGGGTCAAGAACTTATATGTATTTCGGTAAGTTATCTCAAATGGAAGTAAGGCTTCCTTCAATTGAAGAACAGAATGCTATAGTGGCGTTTATCAACACCATTGATAGCGAGATTCTATCCTATTCACAAAAGCTTGATTCATTCACAAACCAGAAGAAAGGTTTGATGCAGCAATTATTAAAAGGTCAAAAAAGAGTTAAGGTATGAGCACACCATCATTTATAGAAGACCATGTGTCTCAAATTCCAGCCATCCAATTGCTTATCAATATGGGGTACGAATACATCTCTCCTTCGAAGGCATTGGAGCTGAGAGGCAACAAAACATCTCATGTATTATTGGATGAAGTGTTGAGGTCACAGCTTAAGAAAATCAATAAAATCCAACGCAAAGGGAAAGAGTATGAGTTCACAGATGCGAACATCAGTTCTGCTGTAATTGCTATTCGAGATTTACCTATACAGGATGGTTTTATGGTGGCAAACGCTGCCATGTATGACCTAATTACTTTAGGAAAAGCCTTTGAGCAATCCATTGAAGGAGATAAGAAAAGTCACACAATCCATTACATTGATTGGGAACATCCAGAGAACAATGTTTTCCATGTATCTGAGGAATTTAGTGTCCTTAGAACTGGAAGAACTGAGCACTATCGTCCAGATGTTGTTTTGTTTATCAATGGAATCCCAACTTGTATAATCGAGTGTAAAAGTCCAGCATTATCTGGAACAAAGTCTCCTACTGAATTAGCAATAGAACAACACATTCGCAATTTCAGTAAAGAGGGAATTCGCTCATTGTATGTATACTCCAACTTATTGATGAGTATTGCCACCAATGATGGTAGCTATGCAACAACTGGAACCAGTAAAGAGTTCTGGGCAAAATGGAAAGAACTTTTTCAATCACAAGAAGATGAATCTAACTATTGGAACAAGCTTAAGGAGTTAAAAAACATTCCAACTAGTTCTGAGGATAAGACTAAGTTATTTGCCGAAAGAAAATATGGATTTAGTTATGCTAAGCCTTATTTCGATAGTCTTGAGAATGAAGAACGTGCACTCACCAAACAAGATGAGTTACTTTATAGTTTATGCCTTCCAGAAAGATTGATGGACCTCATCAGAAACTTTACATTATATGATGATGGTATCAAAAAGGTCGCACGTTATCAGCAATATTTTGCCGTAAACGAAACCAATAAACGAGTATCACATTTTGACAATACAGGCAAGCGTAAAGGTGGAGTTATTTGGCACACACAAGGAAGTGGGAAATCACTAACAATGGTAATGCTAGCTCAAATGCTGGCAACCAATCCACACATTAAAAATCCAAAAATTATATTGGTAACGGACCGTGTTGATTTGGATGACCAGATATCAGACACATTCAAGAAGTGCCAGATTCAAGTAAAGCAAGCTAGGACGGGTTCACACCTTGGAGAATTGTTAACTGATAATTCGGATGCCGTAATCACAACCATCATCAACAAGTTTGAAGCTGCTGTTAAACAATGTAAGAATCCGTTTACTTCATCAGACATCTTTGTATTGATTGATGAAGGGCATAGAACCCAGTACGGAACATTCAATGTTAGTATGCAACAAGTATTTCCAAGCGCCTGTTTTATTGCCTTTACAGGGACTCCATTAATGAAGAAGGAAAAGAGTACCGCTAACAAGTTTGGAGGTTATATAGGCATGGCATATACCGTTAATGACGCTGTTGAAGATGGTGCTGTAGTTCCATTGCTTTATGAAGGAAGGCATAACATCATTACGCTTAACGAGAATCCAATAAACCAATACTTCGAGAAACTTGCCGAGCGAAAAAAACTGACTGAAAAAGGCAAAGCCGCTCTTAAAAGAAAGTTCAATACGGTAAACGAACTTAACAAGTCAGACCAAGTTGTTTACGCCAGAGCATGGGATATCAGTGAGCACTATACTGAGTTTTTCCAAACTCATGCGGATAAGTATAAGCCGAAAGCTCAGTTAGTTGCCCCAACTATAAAAACAGCTCTGTTGTACAAGCAATATTTGGATGAGATTGGTATTGTGAGCTCAGAAGTAGTCGTTTCTCAGTCGGACCAAAGGGAAGGCACAGAAGATGGATTCTATAATATTAATGAAGAGAAAGAAAGGGAAGATGCATATTTCAGTGCAATGATTGATAAATATGGAAGCATCAAGCGATTCGAAAAAAGCATCATAAACCAATTCAAGAAGCGTGAAGACCCAGAAATATTAATTGTAGTTGCAAAGCTATTAACTGGATTTGACGCTCCCAATAATACAGTGCTGTACTTATGTCGTTCATTGAAAGAGCATACATTATTACAGGCTGTAGCAAGAGTGAACAGGGTATACCCAGGGAAAGATTACGGTTACATAATTGACTACTATGGAAATTTAGAAAACCTTGACCAAGCACTAGACACTTATTCTGGATTAGAAGGATTTGATGAGAAAGATTTAGAAGGAACCATGACCAACGTGAATGAGGAAATCAAGAAGTTACCTCAAGCACATTCAGAGTTATGGGACATATTCAAAACTCTAAAGGATAAGAGTGTTGAGGTAACAGCTTATGAAGAGTTGTTATCTGCGGAAGACATTCGTAATAAGTTTTATGAGAAGGTAACAGCCTTTGGTCGATTGTTAAAGATGGCACTTTCATCTGTAGAGTTTGTCACGAACACTGACGATAAGAAAATCGACACTTACAAGAAGGATGCAAAATTCTTCTTGAAGCTCAGAGTGGATGTTACTAGAAGGTACAATGATGACATATCTTACAAAGAGTTTGAGCCGCAAATACAGAAGCTAATCAATAAGCACATTTCAACAGAAGGCGAAATGTTTAGCATCACTGGTGAGGTAGATATTTTCAATCAAGCAGAACGAGAAGCTGAGGTTGAAAAACTAGTCGGAAAGGCCGCTAAAGCTGACCATATCGCAAGTAGAACGGTTAAGTCTATCAACATGAAAATGGAGGAAGACCCAATCTACTTCAAGAAGCTCGCTGACCTCATCAAAGAAACGATTGCGGATTACCATCAAAAGAGAATAAATGAGGCTGAGTATCTAAAAAGAGCCAAAGAGCACGAAGAAGAATTCTTGCATGGCAGAACCAAGGGTGCTCCAGAAGAATTGGCAAATAATGATGTTGCACTTGCATTTTACAATTACAGTCAATCCATTTTTGAGGACGCTGAGTTGATGAAAACTAAGTTCCATATTGAGGTAAGTCTAGCAATTGACAATACAGTCAAAAGCCATATATACCTCAACGATAAGAAGATTGTTGACTGGCATAAGAATGATGATGTAACAGGTAAAATCAATATTGAAGTTGGTGATGCCATTTATGACCTTATGCAGAAATATGCAATGGACCCAGATTGGAAAAAGATTGATGAGATAATTGAAGAGTGTTTGAAAATCGCAATTCTAAAGTACAAGTAATGAAGTTGGACCAGATACAATATGGAACGACTCAAATCAACTACTCCTTGGAATATGCTGATAGGAAAACGCTTGGAATAAAAGTACATCCAGATAAGTCTGTCCAAGTGTTAGCTCCTTTAGATTCAACTGCTGATGAGGTAAAGAAGAAAATAAAAGTGAAAGCTTCATGGATATTGAAGCAACAAGACTTCTTTTTATCCTTCCAACCGTTGACTCCGCTTAGACAGTTTGTGAGTGGTGAAACACACCTTTATTTGGGCAAGCAATATGTGCTTAAACTGATTAAAAGTGATTCCCAAGAAGTGAAGCTTCATGGAGGTCGACTGGAAGTTTCTTTAAAAGACAAGGATGACAAAAAAAAGGTAGAACAACTACTTAAGAAATGGTACAAAGGAAAAGCGGACCAACATTTTAATGAGCTGTATCAATCCAATCAGCTGTTGACCAATTCCTTTAAGAAAAAGCCAACAGGATTAAAGTACAGATGGATGGCTAAACGTTGGGGAAGCTGTGACAAAGACGGAGGCATTCACCTCAACTTGGAACTAATTAAAGCACCAAAGAAATGTATCGAATATGTTTTGATACATGAGCTCTGCCACTTGGTCCATCATGACCACAGCAAAGCCTTTTATGAATTACTAGAAAAGCATTATCCCAATTGGAAAGAGACTAAATACAAACTTGAAAAATTGATGGTGTAACTATCAAAACAAATGTTAAAAATATGTTTTTGTTCACGTATTTGTGAACTTTTTAATTAATATTGCGTAAATTAAATGGAAGTAGAATTCAGAAATCAAGAATTGGAAGATTTGTATGAAGGAAAAAAGCCTAAATCCAAAACCTTTAAATCTAACAAGCCGTTGGTAAAGAATTACATCAAGACTGTTAAGAAAATTCAAGCTGCACCAGACTTGAATACTTTAAAGCAAATTGGAAGCTTAAACCTTGAAGACCTTACAGACCATTCACAAGGATTCTCTTCCGTTAGAATAGACGGTAAATATCGATTGATTATTGATTTGATTAAGGACGACTCTGAAGAAGTCAACCTTATAGGAATAGAAGAAATAAGCAATCATTACAGTTAAACATACGCAATCATGGGAACTAGAATAGAAAAACTTACACCAGCTATCGCAATTCACCCTGGTGAAATGATACTGGATGAAATTAAGGCCAATGAACTGACACAAGCGGATTTTGCCAAGAAAATAGGAATGGAGCGCTCTCAACTCAATGAAATTATCAAAGGAAAAAGAGTCGTTAATGCAGAACTTGCAATCATACTTGAAGCAAGTCTCGGGTTACCCGCACAGTATTGGTTGAACTTACAAAACCAATATGACCTTGACAAAGTTAAAGTAGAGAAACGAGCAGAAGAGCGAGTACTTGCAATTACCTTAATGACTGAAATATCAGAATACGTTTCAGTAAAATATTTGCGTAAGCAAAAAGTATTAACAGGTGACCCCGTGTGTGACATACCCGTAATATATGATATATATGGAGTTTCAAATAATGTTCAGCTTATTGAATGCTACAACAATCCTCAATATGCCAGATTTAGGAAATCAGAAAAACTGAACATTGATAAAACAAACCTAATTGGCTGGGTCAAGTATTCAGAATATATTGCCAAATCAGTTAAGACCAAGCAGTTTAAGTATGATAGTTGGAAAAGTTTAAAGTCTGAACTACGGACCTTAATCTGTAAAAATAAACATGTACATGAACGCTCTCAGAGTATTCTTTCCAAATATGGAATTAAACTTCTCTACCAAGATAAAGCAGAAAAGGCCCCTATAGATGGAATTGCCTTTTGGAGTAATGAGAACCCAACAATTGCAATGACTTTAAGACACAAGCGGCTTGACAATTTCGCTTTCACATTGTTTCATGAACTGGGTCATGTATTTCTGCATCTTTTAGGTGATAACACCCTTGAAATTATTGATTTAGCTGGGAATGATGAAGAATTCAAAGCAACTAAAGAAGAGAAAGAGGCTAATGACTTTGCATCCAACAATTTGATTCCAGAAGATAGTTGGATTGAATTTAAATCAAGAGAAGATTTGTATGAAGATGACTTAATTGATTTTGCTCATCAAATTGGAATTCATCCATCAGTTGTTCTTGGAAGACTCTGTTTCGAATACAATAATTATAAGGTAAAAACTAATATTGTAAATACAATTGGATAAATGAAATGTTATAGAGTGTCAAAAAGAAAATTTGCTGTTGGAGATTTATTCCCATTGAGTAATTGGTCTCTCTATGTTCAAAAAAATGGCAATCCAGCTGCTAATCATTACGAACAAAAGTTAGAAGATTTAAGAATTGAAACGAATCCATTAGCCCAAAAAAGAGATGTCTGTCTTTTTGCTTTCGAGAAGTTAGAAGATGCAGAGGGTTTTGCATTAAAAAAGGAAGAGAATCATTACATCTACGAACTTGAAACTAAAGTTGGTCATTTCTCAATTCACAATTATAACATTACTTCTTACATGTTAAAATACATTTCTAACAATGATATTAGTGGTATCGATTCTCATCACCACTTGATGAGACTATATTGGCTTGAAAGAGACGAAGACACCTATTATGGTAGAGAAATTGGAGATACACCAGAACTAATTATTAACACACCTCCAGTTGTTACAAATGTTTACTAAATATGGAATGGATACTAAAAAATCAATTTTTATATCATGTTACTTCATCAGAAGCAGCGAAGGAGATTCTCAATGTTGGTTTGACTCCGAGAAAAATTGCTGGCTACTTTGGTGAGGGAGGTAAATTCATATGTCTGACAACTGCCAAACATATCAATTCATATTTTGATAATCAACGAGAGATAATTCTTCAAATTCCAATCAGTAGTTTAAGTCTAGACTCATTTTGTCCAGACGTAACTCATGCCTTATACAACGCTTTGGTTGGGACTTACAAAGATGATGAGATTATTCAATACATGTTAAATGAATATGGCACTATTGGTTATTTCCAGCCTATCCCTTGCAGCGAAATCAAAATAGTTCCAATTGAAGAAGTTGAATAGGCAATTATTCATTTAGGCGTCATAATTGCTAAACCCTCTTCAAATATGTTTCTGATTTTATCTAAATCAGACCCTGTCATAACAGTCCCTTTAGTTGGCACAAACATCTCCCTAATATCAACGTCCAAAGCTTCTGAAATAGAAATGAGAAGGGGAATAGTCGGGTAGTTCTTTTCTGTACTAATATTAGAGATAGTTGTCATAGACACATCCACTTTCTGGGCGAGTTCTTCCCTGGAGACTCCTTTTTCTTTCATTATTTCCTTTAATCTAAGAACAGCCATATCTATTTTGTTTTGTTGTAAAAGTAAAGTTATACTTTATTAATTACAAATAAAAGCAAATTATATTTGCTTTTAAATAAAGTATTGCTTTACTTTACTGTAAATTAATAAAGCAAAACTTGATTATGGAAACTAAAAATGAAACAATGCAAATCGCAAAAACGATTTTAAACCAGATAAAATCTTTAGATAGATTATTTCTAATGGCAGTTGGTGCAAATAATTATGCCGCTGTATCAATTAATGAAGAAAGGGCTGGAGGAATTCAGTTCAAAGTAAATGGACTCGCACATGTTGGATGGTGTTTAATTGAACTTACCTACATGGATACTTACAAAGTCTCATTTGTAAATAGAAAACGAGAGACTGTAAAAGTGGTTGAAGAATGTTATTGTGACCAATTAGTAGAAATCTTAGAATTCGTGGAAGGACATTAGTCCTCCACGTTTTAGATTTAGACTATAGCAATATATTAAAACAAGCACCCAACTCTGAAAACCGCATAAACAGGTGATAACGATTCAAATTAAATAAGACCCTAAAATTGATACAATTATGAAAGCTTTTTACTTCTATTCGAGAATTTCAACTTCAACTCAAAAGGCAAATCGCCAGATTGAGAATTTTAAATCTCACGAGGGATTCAATCCAATTAAAGTATATATCGATAAGATTCAAGGTAACATTCCCTTCATGCAAAGACCAGAGGCATCAAAACTATTTGATGTTGTGACTTCAACAGATGAGCAAGTGACTTTGGTGGTGGATAGTATTGACCGATTGGGAAGAAATTTATTAGATATTTTAAAGACAATAGAGTTGTTTACTGCCAATGGAATTTCCTTGAAGTCTATCAAAGAAGGGTTCACTACACTACTAGATAACGGTAAAGAGAATCCAACAGCAAAGTTGGTTATTAGTGTGATGGGGTCAATTGCTGAAATGGAGAGAAACCGAATTAAAGAAAGAACTTCGGAAGGTATTGCAATTGCGAAGGCTAAAGGTAAATATCATGGAAGAAAATTGGGGAGCACCCAAACTACAAGAAAGATGCTTCAAAGACATTCAGATGTCGTAAAGAAATTAGAAAAAGGTCTAACCATAAGAGAAATATCGAAGATTACAGGTAAGTCAACTACAACTATAATAAAAGTGAAAAAGAGTCTTAAGTTACCTCATGGAGAAGAAAACAGATAAAATATAACTAACTTGTGAATAACCATTATTATGAAAAAATCTCTCTTTAATTTAATTGTACTTATTTCAATCTGCTCTTTCTCAACTAACCTAAGAGCACAAAACAAGGTAGTTAAACTTGATACTTTAATAAAAGATGATTGTTTTGGCCCTGGTAAGATTAAACTGATTAATAATGAAACAGAAATTTTAAGCCTTACGGATGGGGGAACAGTTTCTATATATAACGTTTCAAATAAGCAACTCCTTTTCTCTAGTTGGTTGGGGGCAAGTAGATATTCTATAATTCACTCAGAAAACTCTAATGAAATATATTTTGTACATAGGAACTATGAAGAACCAGCAAAGCTAAAGTTACTGACCTCAAAGAATGGCTCTTATAAGATTGTTGAGGTAGGTATTGAATTACCTTTTAAGTCGTTCAACTATTCATTAGATAACAACGATTTATTACTCTCGGGATTTGCTGAAGGGGTACTTTCGTTTTACTCAGTTCGATATGATTCAATTAGTTCAAAATTTACTATTACCAAAAGAAAGACGGTAGAACAGGCCATTATTCCAGAAATAAATAAGAGATGGACACATATTATCGATAATATTGTTTATGACAGCCCAAATGGATACGTTTTTTGCTACGTGAGTACGACCGTTCCAACTGAAAGAGAAGGTTATGAGAAGAGATACTCTTGCTTTGTATCAATAAATCTGGACAATGATAAGTCTGGTATGACAATTTCACCAAGAATATCACAACCAACCAATACTGATTCAGATGTGAGATTATATTTCAATTCCAGTAGAGACAAAATCGTTATTGATAACAATTCTGCCAATACTTTACTTTATGATATATGTTCGAATGAAACTGTTGATGTTAGTCCAAAAGAAGAAAATGGTTCAAGAAAAGTAGAGTACTTCTCTAACTCATATATTGCTTGTGTATATTCAAATATACTTCTTCAACAGGAAGGAAAAAAGCCAATATATTTTACTCTTAATGGGGGTAATCACTTTAACGTCATACACGATTTTTGTGTGTCAAATGATGGGGATTTATATGTTTCTGGCACCCTTGAATACACGGGCCAACCTACAAACAAAAATTTCCTTTGGCACACCAAATTGGAAAAGACTTTAATCGCTAAAACGCCTGTCAATAAGAGAGACTGTTATACACGTTCGAATCAAAAAGCCAATGATAATTTGGACGTATCAAAATCTCTAATACCGAAGGACAATAATTCGAATTTCACTGAATCTACTGACAAAAATGAAATTGGTAAAGATGAATACCCAGAATATTATGATAACGGTCAAGTTAGAAAAGTCGGTCCGAAAAAAGATGGTGTTCCCCATGGCTATTATAAGTTCTATTATGAAGATGGGAATTTGTGGGCCACTGGGAATGTTTCAAATGGTGTCAAAAGCGGACTATGGAAGTCTTACTATAAGGATGGAACATTATCATCTGAAACGACTTTTGTAGACGGTATTGAACAAGGACCCTATAAATTCTATCATCCAAATGGTAAGCTGAAGGTTGATGGTAGTTATGAAAATGGCGAAAAGCATGGTCTTTGGAAATACTGGAATGAAAATGGAAGCTACAACAGTGAGAGAAAATACAAAAATGGAGGATATGCTGTCGATACTAAAAAACACTCTGATGATGGTAAGAATTGTACATGGTGTAAATTCGGCCAATATTGGGGAGGAAGCTGCAATTCTTGTGGAGCAATAGCACCTTCTAAAAATTAGAATGTTACCTCTTTATTCATTTGCGGGATATTTATATAGAAACCGAAGCAATGAATAAAACCCTAAGTACCAAATTATGGTCAGATGAAAATCTTCGACCAGAAATACAAAAGAAATTAATTGAAATTTCGAGTCACTTTTATACTTTTCTAAATACAGAATTAAAAATCCATGATATCCAGTTGGTAGGCTCTATGGCTGCCTATAACTACGGTTCAAAATCTGACATTGATGTTCACATTCTGCTAGATTTTAATGAAAACGGGAGTTCTAATTACGACCTCATCTATGACTTGTTGATGACAAAGAAGGACCTATATAACTTGAAAAGAAACATTACGGTCAAAGGGCAAAAAGTAGAATTGTATCCACAAGACATCAATCAACCCCTTCGTTCAGCTGGCGTCTATTCGTTGCTATTTCAAAAATGGGTTAAGAAACCTACTTCACCAAAAACACAAATTGACACAACTGGTGTTTTGAAAATATCACGCATCTATCAAGAGTTGATAGATGACATTGTGAAATTAGAAGATGACAAACTAAAGTTAGATTTGGCCAAAAAAGTTAAAGGGAATATGGTTCAAAGAAGAAATGCTGGTTTAGAAGCTGATGGCGAAAGTTCGAAGGAAAATTTGCTCTACAAGAAATTGCGGAATAGCGGGTTTCAAAAGTTATTTGACGCTATAAATCAAACTACTGATAAGCAGTTGAGTTTGGAGCAGAAAGAAATCACCAGCCAGCTTTCACTCACTAAATCTAAGTTAGATGACTCTTGAGAATCTCTCGATTTAACTTATCAAGAGCAATTACCTCAGCTAAAAAATGGTTCGACAAAATAATATGAGGGCGAGCAAAAAAGGGTTATCGAAAGATGACCCTTTTTTTTATGTCATAAAGTTTCTTTCCACCTAATCTAATTAAATATTTCTTGGACTTGGCCCTGACGAAACGAAGTATGTCAGGATCCAGACACAAGCAAGCTTGTCGTCAGGATTCGAGTACAAGAAGAGGAGCAAAAAATCCCGATTTCATTTGAAGTCGGGATTTTTGTTTTCTATGCTTCTTTATCAATAGATCCCATCACTCTTTTCATAAAGTCATTTAGGGCATCTTTCCTATTAGAACCGGCTCTCACTGATTTTTGAACTTCAAGAGCGCCATACATATTTGACAATAGTTCTCCTATCACATCTAGCTCTTCATCTTTTATATTTCTACTTTCTGTGAGATGTTCTAGTAATTCTATCGCCTCCTCTACGAAATCTTCATCATTAGCATCAATAAATTCTCCTATATGTTTAATTATTGGTAATCTCATTGATAAATTCTTTTAGCAATGCCGGTTTGTTAGTTTGAACTTGCTTTACAAGCTCACCATTTCTGAAGGCGGCAAAGGTTGGTAGGTTAGTAACTTGAGCTAAATTTCTTGAGTTCGGATACTTCTCGGCATCAACGTTTACAAAATTGGCTGCACTCTCTTGGCCCAATCTTTTGAAAGTAGGTTTAAGCATACGGCAATTTCCACACCAGCTTGCAGAGTATTGAACAAAAGTCAATTCTCCAGTGTCTACTTCGTTTTTTAGGGTATCGTTCTCTAATTCTTTGAACATAATCTCAAATTTTAATGTGTTTTTAAATAATCCGCAACTCCATCTCTATCGGCTTTCATGGCATCATCCCCTTCATTCCAATTTGCAGGGCAAACTTCTCCATGTATTTGAACATGTGTGTATGCGTCAATTAATCTTATGAATTCATCTACATTTCTGCCCAATGGCATGTGATTTACACTTTCATGAAATACTTCACCTTCTTCGTCAATCAAATAGGTGGCTCTGTAGGTTACGTAATCTCCTGATCTCAAAAAATCTCCATTTTCATCTTCATGAATACCTCCATCAAGAATTCCTAACGTTTCTGATAAGTTTCGATTACTGTCAGACAATAAATCAAAAGTAACGCCTTCAATTCCACCATTGTCTTTTGGGGTGTTCAACCATGCGAAATGCACTTCAGCCGTATCTACGGATGCTCCGATAACAATTGTATTTCTTTTCTTGAACTCTTCTAGTTTGACCTGAAAAGCAAGAATCTCTGTTGGGCAGACAAAAGTGAAATCTTTTGGATACCAGAAAAGAACAATCTTTGATTTCTTTTCTCTCGCTAATTCGAATAAATTAATCTCTTTCTGTTCTCCTAAATAATCGATCGCATTAACTGAAATTGAAGGGAACTTTTTACCTGTTTGTGTCATAATATGTGTTTTTATCTGTTGAGAACAAAGTTATAGAGACAGTGCTATTGATACAATCGAAATTATTAATACCTTTGATAGACACTGTCTATAATGAACTTTCAACAGCTTACCTATATCGTAGCCTTAGATGATCACAAACATTTTAGTGATGCTGCATTTGCTTGTGATGTCACGCAAGCCACTTTGAGCGCAATGGTCATTAAACTAGAGAAAGATTTAGGCTTTTCTATTTTTGATAGAAGCACCAAACCGATTACTACTACTGAACTGGGGTTAGAAGTTGTTGCAAGAGCAAAAGATATCTTGAGTAAAAAAAATGAAATAGACCAAATCGGTCAAACTGTCCCGCAATCATTAAGCGGAAAACTTAGCATAGGGGTTATTCCGACAATTGCTAATTCAATGCTGAGAAGCGTGCTGCCTTCTTTGATTGCAAAAAACCCTAATCTAAAATTAACGATTAAAGAGATTACTACGAATGAAATAATTGGTCAACTAAAAAATGGATCGCTAGATATTGGAATCGCAGCCACCCCACTTAATGAAAAAAACATTGATGAAGAAATCATGTTCTACGAACCCATGCTCGTCTATGGAATTTCTGACAAAAAGAAAAAATTCGTGGTCAATGATGAAATTTTGGATGAGAAGATCTGGCTTTTAGAAGAGGGTCATTGCTTTAGAGACCAGGTTTCAACAGTTTGCAAATTAAAAGAGAATAGAGATGACCTACAGAATCTAAAATTTGAAGGAAACTCATTCGAAACCCTTTTATCCATGGTAGATCAATTCGGAGGTTTTACCCTTATTCCAGAATTATATTATGCTGGTTTGAGCCCTGGACTCAAAGAAAAATCACGCATGTTTCAAAAACCGATTCCGGTTAGAGAAGTTAGCCTACTCTCATACGGACCATCTCGAAAAGATTTAACAATCCAATATTTGAGTGCTTTCATTCAAGACTTAATTGAACCCGAACTCAGTACGTCCAAATTCCAGAACAAAGATTTAAGGATAGTTGGGTTGTATTAGCCACTCAAACCCGCTAACACTTTTTCACTAAATTGGCTTTAACAAACTCATATTTCAATCATGAAACAATTTTACGTCTTAAGTCTAATGTCCTTCATTATGTTTTCATGTTCAAACGAAAGTCAAGAAACTCAATCTGCAGAAAACGAGAGAGTGAATCAAGAAATCGAAAAAGAAATAGACAGCACTGAAAGTATCATAGAGGAAGAAAAAGAGCAAGAAAACCCTGATAGTTTATTTCAATTAGACATAAGTGGTGCAGAAAATATTGTTCTCATCACAAACCCTAAAAGCTCAAATTTTTCTGTACCTGATGAGGACGAAGAGAATTATGTTGAAGAATTTAAAGACTTTAACGGTGACGGACTTGAAGATGTGATGGTTTATTTGGGCGCATGCGGAACGGGAGGATGCATGCATGCAATATTTATAAAGCAGTACGAGAATTATTACAAGCTTGCCTTCAGTGATTATTTAAAAGGACCCAGCTTTGAAACCAATAAAAACGGCGGTTTATTGATTAGCTCTTATGAAGAAGTGGATGCATATGATCCATCCAAATTGTACGTGAATACTTTCAAATTTAATCCTAAAACTTATTGGTATGAATTGGATACCAATTACATTTATTACGATACAATTCCATAGAATTTAAACGCAGATAATAAAGCATTTACTCTAACCTTAGAATTTTGACACGATATCATATTAATAAGCGGATCATTCTCGGGCCATTTTATAAGCAGAAAGATAAGACGTCGTCAAAACAGATTTGCCAAGTCTAGCTCTCAACACATTCAATCGTGACGGTTTGAGAAATACCACCTCCCACATCTTGAACAACTGAAACTTCGGCAGGGGCATCATCATATTCATCTCCGCAATACTCTTCGGAGGTACTTGTTGTTACAGGAAAAATTCCAGTTTCTTGAACAACTTTAGTTGTGCATGTTTGACATTTTTTACAAGAAGTGAATCCTGCTAGGGCGATTACTGTAAGTAGTGCTAACTTTTTCATGTTTTTAGTTTTCTCAAAATGGACAATTATTGTACCAAAAAAAAAGCCCCGAATCAATCGGAGCTTTTTGTAATTTTTAAAATTGTATTAAAACAAATCGTGTTCTAGTTCTTCTAAAACTTTAGCTGTTGCATCTCCTGATGAATAGCTCTTTTCTGTTTCGTTCTCAATTTCGTTAAATTCAAAATCAATTCTTTCACCTTTAGCAGGTCTTAGAATGTTAGTTTTAGAAACATTCAATCTGATTTCTGCTTTGATTGATTGATCATCTTGCAAGTATCCTTTTGCAAAAGGAGTTCCTACTATTTCTACTAGGGTTCCTTTTTTAAGGAAATCAAGTATGCGCATATTACCGCCATCTCTTTTCCAGATAGTGCAATTCACCCAAGTTGTTTTTGTTCGTTGTTCTCCAGTTCGTTTGTCACGCCAGTTCTTGTTATGAGCTACAGGGAAATTAACTGCAATTACTCCTTTGTCCATGTTTCTTACCACGGCGTCTTTTCCAATGTTTCCAATAAGTCGAGTTTCAAATACTGTTGCCATAAGTGTGTAGATTAATTCGTGTATACAGCAATTTAAGTCATTTAAACCACTTATGCAATTAATTATGAGTGTTTTAGAAAGGGTTACTTACTTTATTGCTGAAACAAAGGCATCTTTGAATCCCTTCTCTTGAACTTCTTTTAAGGCCTTTTTAGCCTCTTTCTTAGAGTTGAATCTACCTGCGAAGTAACGATACTTATATGAGCTTTCAGTATCAATCAAAATGCGTTCAACTGGCAAGTTTAAGTTTTTGAATTCTCTTATTTCTAGATCAACCGGATCTATAGATGCCATAATTTGAAGTCTAAACTTCGCTTCATCAGCAGAAACTGCCGTTGAGTCTTCAGCAATTTCCTCAACCTCCTCAACAGTAGGTGGGTCAAAGTTGATGCTTGAATATTTATTTTTTATAAACTCTCTTGTTCCTCTGAAAACAGCCGAGGCAATAATCTCTTGACCATAAACAGACCCTAAATAATTTGCTTCAGTGTTGTTTGTAATGAAACCGCATTCAACAATCACAGTCGGAATCTTTGTGAACTTTAAGATTTGTAATGAGTGTCCTAGGTCTGCCGAAGTTTTGACTCCACGACTGTGCCTACCCGCTCGTTTCTTAAATTGATTCTCAATGAGCTTGGCCCATTTGAATGAGTCTTTAGCATCATAATTATGAATTAGCGTTTCGGTTCCGTGCACTTCTGTTTTCGGATTTCCATTTATATGTATACTCAACATGAAATCGTATTTGCCCGAGTTGGCCATATCTACTCTTTCATCTAAAGTTGGATAAGAATCATCTTCACGTGTGAAATCTACTTCTACATTACCTAAGTTATGTTCTAAGTAATTGGCAACCTTTTTTGAAATTGACAAAGCCAATACCTTTTCTTGCAGTCCCGAATTATTAAGGGGCAAATGACCAGGGTCCTTACCTCCATGGCCAGGATCAACTAGAATTTTCACTTTATCTTTTGCAAATCCAAAAGAACTCATGAACACTATGACTATTAGAAAAATACTTCTCACCGATTCAAATTTAGTTTTGATTTTACTGCACTGAGCATCTACATTCAAAAACTAATCCAAACCAAATTGTTGAAATTCGAGTATTTTTGTTTCATGGAAAGTAATGAACAACAATTGTTCTATAGACCTGTGATAGGGAGGCTCTATATTTTATTCGGAATTCTATTTATTGGGATATTCATTATGGGATTGGTTATTCTTCATGACTGGAAGAATATTTTATACGCTTTAATCAGCTCATTTTTAATTTACATTGGCTATTCGATTATCAAAAATCCATATGCCAACTATTCTGATAATGAGATCAATTTGTACTCATTTTATGGTAAATCAAGAGAAAAACATGAATTTACAGCTAAAAATGAAGTAAAAGTGACAGAAAAGAACATTTTTTTAAATGGCAAAAAACTAAAAATGAACTCTTGGTTTTTGCGTCAAGCAGATTGGAGAAGAATACAAGAGTTTTATAGCCCGGATGAAAACGCTAGTCTTCTTTCTGAACTTCAAGATTAGCGTCATCAAGGTTGGCCACTATAGAATAAAAAAGAGCAAATAAGCTAATCCCGGCCTGAGTTTCAATTAAATCTTGAAAGATACACGCTACAAATAGTATGAACATTACACCATAAAAGAGAAGGTCTTTCTGCTTTCTTTTTACAAATGGAGCAAAGAAGAAAATCATAAACAGAGTGAAACCAATTATACCATGAGAAATCCAGAAAGTAAGAAATTGGCTATGTGCTCTGTGTCTATTTTCTACTAACAACTTTGAATTAGATCTTTCGTATTCATTTTCAAATTCTTTTTGAACATCTCCTATCCCAACGCCACCTAGCCAATTGTCACCAAGAATTGTGAAGGCTATTTTAAAATGTTCTAGTCTTTGCAAAAGAGATTGTCCGTTAGGGTCACCTCCGTTTTGATAAGTTTCGTACTGATATAAAAACTCGTGAAACTTTGCTCTAACCCCAGAATTACTCTCAGTTGATGTAGTTCCATTTTCAATTAATGAAATATCTTCTTCGGTTAACTGATGAACTCCTACCGAATCTTTGTTGATTCCTTTTGAAGTCATATACCTCAAAATAGTTCCGAACATTGGTTGCCCTTTACGATCAAGAGAATCATAGGCAATTGAGCTTCTATTATTCCACTCATTTTCTAACTCTTCTACTTGAACAAACATCCATATCAAATTTCCATTTTCTCTTTCTTGAACATCAAACGAATGCATATATAACCTTCCGTTCACAGTGTATTGAGGAACATCTTGAGGTGTAAATTGCACTGGAGCTGTATATGATTTTATTGAACTATTGACAAATAAGAAGAAAACCATGGTCACTGCCGTGCACAATGCTAAAAAGAGAATTTTAACTAATTGGTTTTTTAAACTGATCAGCAGATAGGCACTTAAAAGAAACGCAAGTGCTAAGAGTAAAACGTATCCGTTTATCGTCTGTGATTTTAAAGTATAATAAATTAACCATGCAAAGATGGGTATAAACAGCCACCACAAACGAGATTTCACTTTCAAGAAATAGATACAAACCACCATTCCTAAAGCCATTAATACTGCAAAGCGAACGTGTGAAATGAAGTAAGACATTTCTCTGATATCAACTGCGACTTCAAGAACAACATTGTATCGATAGTAGTTAATACCTGATGTCAAGAGTAACACACCTAAGAAAACATAAAGCAAGAAGTGCAATACTTTTTTTTCGAGCAGAACCCTCGTTCCCATTACCAATGGAACCACAAAGAGCGGAACCTTTTGGGCCATGTCTTTGTTGGCATATTCAAAATCAGTTGTCCAAAGGAGAGATATAAAACCTAAAATGAAGAAGCCGTACAAAGCCCAAAGACCCCTGTTGGCCTTGAAGTTGGTCCAATACAATTTGAATTTTGCTTCTATTAACCAGTTCGCAATAATCCAGATTGCTCCAATACTCATTAAAGTATTGTGTAAGCAAACACCTACTGTCAGAATAACTAAGGCAGTAATGTGAAGGTAATAATGGGCTGGAATTTTAAGCCACTTATCAAACATTGAGGTCTATTCTTGAATATTGAGTATGTCGTTATAACGCGACTTATCGTTTAATATTTTAATAGACTCAATTATGTATTTGTCATCTGGTAAGCTATGAGATATTCTTCCTTTTTGGAAATAATATCTTGTGACGATTTCATCTTCAAGAATTTCAATGATCTCAGATTTGAACTTTTCTAAATCTCGCTCTTTCGAAGCTGAAAATTTCTCTAACAAAACATCATATTCTGACTGAGCATCTTCAAGAAAGTTTTCTTCGTCTGCAATCTCTTTCAACTTCTCCATCAAATCACCAGAAGCAGTTGTGTATTCAAAATCTCTTGCCAGAGCAAAAGTTTTAAATGCTGCATATTGATTATCATTAATTTCAAATTTTCTTGGTTCGGCTACATTTTCATTTTCGGCTCTGAATTTCGTAGCAAAATCAAATATGATATTATTTACAACTAAAGCTGTAGTTAATCTTCCGTATTTTGGGAGATCTATTGTTACTTCAGGTTCAATCCCTCTTCCGTCAATAACTTCACGGCCTCTAGAAGTTTTAAATTTATGCAATAAAGAATCAGAGACTGCTGCTGCCTTATCCCCAGCTTCTCTGTGAGAATAATCTAATTTTTGAATACATCTTCCTGATGGAGTATAATACTTTGCTATTGTCACCTTAATTTTTGCTCCGTACTTTAAATCTAGAGGTCTTTGAACCAAGCCTTTTCCGAATGAAGTTTCTCCAACGATTACCGCTCTATCTAAATCTTGTAAGGCACCTGAAACAATTTCACTAGCTGATGCAGAATTTCTATTGACCAAAACAGTGATTGGCATTTGTAAATCTTGTGGTTTGTAAGGAGCAGAATAAGTAACATCTGATTTTCTTTCTCTACCCTTCATAGAAACAATTACTGTTCCTTTTGGCACGAACATGTTTACGATTTTGACCGCTTCAATCAATAAACCTCCTCCATTATTTCTAAGATCAAAAATCAACTTCTTCATTCCTTGATTCTTTTTCAAATCAACAAATGCTTCTAAAACGTCTTGATAAGCTGTTTTAGTAAACGAATTCAATTTTATATACCCAACATCTTGATTAATCATTCCAGAGTACGGAACAGCCTTTAATTTCACTTCTTCTCTCGTCAACTCTTTCTCTAACAATTCACCTTGGCGTTTAATCTTCACTTTTAGAGTGCTTCCAGGTTTACCTTTTAGTTTATCAGAGATTTCTGAAGACTTCAAATCTTCGATATTTCGTCCGTCAATTTCAATGAATTGATCTCCGGCGTAAAGTCCTGCTTTCTGCGCCGGAAAGCCTTCATGCGGTTCTGAGACCACAACCTTATCACCTTGTTGTTGAATTAAAGCGCCAATACCTCCATACTGTCCAGTAGACATCAGTTTATAATCTTCCATCAAAGACTCTGGAATGTATACTGTGTAAGGATCAAGTTCTTGCAGCATGGCATCTATTGCTGCCTTCATCAATTTTCCAGGATTTGATTCATCTACATATGAAACATCAACAGTTTTGTAAACCATCTCAAATAACTCAAGGTTTTTGTAGATCTCAAAATCAGAAGGTCTTTCTTCTTGGCTAAATGAAATTGAAGTAGTGGATGCCAACACTACAATCAACAATAATTTAATTATTCGTTTCATACTTATTCTTCATTTCTTTTAAAACTAGCTTTAATTTATCTTCTAAAAAATGAAAGTCTTCATTTTCTTTGCCAGTATAGATTAAAAACAATGCCAAATTCTTCTTTTTCATCTTCAATGAATTAATGAGATCTGCTTTGTTCAGTCTATATATTTCTTTTATTTGCCTACGTACTCTATTACGTTTAACTGCGCTTTTGATTAATCGTTTTGGCACAGAGATTAGTATTTGAGTTGTCTCTTTCTCAGTTTCGCAATATTTCAATCTAAAAGGATACTTTTTGATAAGCTGTCCTTCTTTAAACACATTGTCTATTACAATTTTGCTCTTTATTCGTTCAGATTTAGGAAACTTTGCCATATTAATCTGATTCAATGTTTCCTTTTTTGAGTTCCTCATCAACTCTTTCTAACTCTGCGTAAAAGGGAGCACCAAAAGCAGCTGTCAATGGTTCTTTTAAAAATTTGTAAACCGAGACTTTGAGTTCTTCCCCAAGTTTACAAGCATCTGAGCAAATTGGCCACCTATCGTAATTCAAGCTTTTAAATGATCTGTACTCTTTCACTCTAATCGGATACAGATGACAAGACACTGGCTTATTAAAATCAATTGCGCCTGCCTTATGAGCTTGTTCAATGGTACACATATAAATACCGTCATCTCCTTTTGTTACGAATGAACATTCTTTGGTATCATTTAAAGCAGTAACTGGCTCATTATCAAGATCCATATAAAAAACCCCCTTCTCTTCAACTCTTGCTTTTCCTTTCTCAGTCATGAAAGGTTTAATTGCATCAATATGATCTTCTAATAAATTCACCTCATTCATAGTTAGTGGCGCTCCATCATCACCTTCAACACAACAGATTCCTTTACATGCCCCTAAGTTGCATACAAACTCTTTGGTGAAGATTTCAGTTGAAACTAACTTATCATCTATCTCTATGATCATGTTGTAAAGTTAAGGGAATAAAAAAAGCCCTTCCAAATGAATGAAAGGGCTTTTAAACAATTATTTTCTAATTAGTTATTCAAGGCCTCAGCTCCACCAACAATCTCTAAGATTTCATTGGTAATTGCAGCTTGACGTGCTTTGTTATATTCTAATTTCAAATCTTTATTCATTTCAGCCGCATTATCTGTTGCTTTATGCATTGCAGTCATACGTGCTCCGTGCTCACCAGCCATAGAATCTAGCAATGACGAATACATTTGAATTTTTAGTGTTTTCGGAATTAACTCTTCAACAATTTCTTCTTTTGAAGGCTCAAATAAGTAATCAAGATTAGCAGTAGCTGTTTCACCTTCAACTTCTTCAGGAGGAAGAATGGGTAAAAACTGCTCAGTTTTCACAATTTGAGTGGCTACATTTTTAAAGCTGTTATAAACAATAACTATTTTATCAATGTGACCATCTTTGTATGCTTGCATTATTTTCTCTGCTACCGGAGCAACATTGTCAAATGTAAGGTCATTCCAAAGTTCTTCTAAGTGACTTGGTAAATAAGAACCCTTGATATTAAACTCAGTTTTCTTAAATGCATCATTTGCCTTTTTACCAACAGATAATACAGATACGTTTTTACCAGCATACTCTTCACGAGCAAGCTTCATTGTTGCTTTGATTACATTGTTATTGAATCCTCCACATAAACCTCTGTTAGAGGTAACACAAAGAAGAACAATGTTCTTTTCTTCTTTATCAGAAGCAAAGTCATTTTCAGAAATATCTAAAGAAGAAGATAGATTAGCTAGAATCTCTTGTAGCTTATTTGCATAAGGACGAATTTGCGTTACCGCATCTTGCGCTCTTTTCAACTTAGCAGCCGATACCATCTTCATTGCAGAAGTAATCTGCATTGTAGACTCAATCGAGACGATTCTATTTCTAATTTCTTTTAAGTTAGCCATACTCTCTGTAGATTAAAGACCCGGCAAAGTCACCTTTGCGCTCTTAAGATCTTTGTTCTATTTATTAATACTTATCTGCTAATTCAACAGCAACTTTTTCTAAAACATCAGTCAACTGGTCAGTATATTTACCGGCTGCTAATTGATCCATAACATCTTTATGGTTCGTGTTTAAGAAGTTGATGTACTCAGCTTCAAACTCTTTAACTTTCTCAACAGGAACTTTAGTCAATAGACCTTTAGTACCAGCATAGATGATTGCAATTTGATTCTCAACTCTAAAAGGATCTCCCTCTTTTTGTTTCAAAATCTCTACGTTTCTTGCTCCTTTATCAAGTACTGCTTTTGTAGCCGCATCAAGATCAGAACCGAACTTAGCAAATGCCTCCAGCTCTCTGTATTGTGCTTGATCAAGTTTCAAAGTACCTGATACTTTCTTCATTGATTTAATCTGAGCGTTACCACCAACACGAGATACCGAAATACCTACGTTAATTGCTGGACGTACACCAGAGTTAAACAAGTTAGACTCCAAGAAGATCTGTCCGTCAGTAATCGAAATTACGTTTGTTGGGATATATGCAGATACATCACCCGCTTGCGTTTCAATGATTGGAAGTGCAGTTAAAGAACCTCCACCTTTTACCTTACCTTTTAAAGATTCAGGTAAATCATTCATTTCAGCAGCAATTTTATCATTGTTGATCACTTTTGCAGCTCTCTCTAATAATCTTGAGTGTAAGAAGAATACATCTCCAGGATATGCCTCACGTCCCGGTGGTCTTCTTAATAACAAAGAAACCTCACGGTATGCAACTGCTTGCTTAGATAAATCATCATAAATGATTAATGCTGGTCTTCCTGTATCTCTAAAGTACTCACCAATAGCAGCACCTGCGAATGGAGCGTAAAATTGCATTGGAGCAGGATCAGATGCATTTGAAGCAACAATAGTTGTATATGCCATTGCTCCAGCAGCTTCAAGTTTACCTACTAAACCAGCAACAGTAGACGCTTTTTGTCCGATTGCTACATAGATACAGTAAACAGGTTCTCCTTTATCGTAAAATTCTTTTTGGTTGATGATTGTATCAATACAAACTGTTGTTTTTCCAGTTTGACGATCTCCAATAACCAACTCTCTTTGTCCTCTTCCAACTGGAATCATTGAGTCAATTGACTTAATTCCTGTTTGTAATGGCTCAGTAACTGGCTCTCTGAAAATTACTCCTGGTGCTTTACGCTCCAAAGGCATTTCAAATGTTTCACCTTCAATTGGTCCTTTTCCATCAATTGGATTACCCATTGTATCAACAACACGTCCAACGATTCCTTCACCAACTTGTAATGAAGCGATCAATTTTAGTCTTTTTACTGTATCACCTTCTTTAATTGTATCAGATTTACCTAGAATTACAGCTCCTACGTTATCTTCTTCAAGGTTAAGAACGATTCCTCTTAATCCTCCAGTGAACTCGATCATCTCTCCGTATTGAACTCCGTTCAATCCGTAAATACGAGCAATACCATCACCTACTTGAAGGATAGTACCTACTTCTTCTAATTCTGCTTCTGACTTAAATCCTGAAAGTTGCTCTCTCAAGATTGCCGATACTTCTGCCGGTTTTACGTCTGCCATTTTTATTTGTTTTTAAGATTCAAGAAAGGTTTCCCTACTTGATTCTATTTAATTTAATAATATGTTTTTCAAATTACTTAGTTGGCTTGCAATAGAGGCATCCATTTGTTTACCATCTACTCCAACTATAAATCCACCAATCAAACTTTCGTCTACTGTTTGGTGCACTTCTAATTTTTTTCCTTCGTATTTAGCTTGAACTTTAGCTAAGATTTGATCTTTAACCTTGTCTTCAAGTTTAATTGCTGAAGTTAATTGAACATCAACTATTCCGCTATGAGCTTTGAATAACTCAACATAGCTTTCAGCTATTTGATGTAAAATATCTTCTCTTTTATTCTTAGTAATCAACTTGAAAAAATTCAAGCTCATTGCTTCTACCTTACCAGTAAACAATGCGTCAAAAACTTCAACTTTCTTGTTTTTTGGAATAATAGGAGAGCTTAAGAAATTAGCAAGCTCTTTATTTTCATTGCACATTGCATTAAGAGAAGCCATATCGTTATTCACTTTATCGGCTACCTTTTGCTCTAGCGCTAAATCTAAAAGCGCTTGTGCATATCTTACTGCTGCTTTACTTATTGCCATTGTTCTTAATTAACACTGATTGACTCAGCCAATTCTGCTGCTAAAGCTTTTTGTTTGTCATCTGTTGCTAGTTCCCCTTTAATTACTTTTTCAGCAATTTCTAAAGAGAAAGCAGCCATCTGAGTTTTAAGCTCAGCTACTGCTGCTTGCTTTTCAGAATTGATAACTAACTGTGCATCCTTAATAATTTTGTCTGCTTCACCTTTTGCTGCTTCTTTCGCTTCAGCAATTACTTGCTTTGAAGTTTCAGAAGCTTCCTTGATCATCTTATCTCTTTCAGCTCTTGCTTCTTTTAATAAGTTCTCATTTTGAGCTTGAAGTTGTTTCATTTCCGCCTGCGTTTTTTTCGCAAGATTCACTGATTCTTCAATAGCTTGTTCTCTATCATTTACAGCAGTCAACATAGGTTTCCATGCAAACTTCTTAAGTAAGATTAATAGAATAAGAAAAACTATACCTCCCCAGAAAATCTGTCCCCACTCTGGTGTAATTAACGGATGTAATTCTAATAACATATCTAATTTTTTGTTTTTTAATTAATTTAAAAGTGGTGCTAGGCAATCCCTAGCACCAATCTTTTTTAACCTTGTAAGAATGCAACTACGATTCCGAAAAGGGCAGCACCCTCAACTAAAGCCGCAGCAATAATCATTACAGTTTGGATTTTACTAGCGAGCTCTGGCTGTCTAGCCATTGCTTCTAAAGCTGATCCACCAATTCTTCCGATTCCGATTCCGGCTCCGATAACTGCTAAACCTGCTCCAATAGCTGCAAGACCTAACTTGCTAAACTCTAATACTTGTGGTTCCATACTTATATATATTAATTAAAAAAATTACAATTTAATGGTGCGCACTCTCAACAGATGATCCTATATACATTGCAGCAAGCATTGTAAAAATATAGGCCTGTAAGAAGGCGACTAAAAGTTCTAATACCGAAATAAATAATGTCATTGGCACAGATAATCCTGCCCACCAAGCACTTTCATTAACGAATATGATTGCAATCAAAGAAACCACGATAATGTGACCTGCAGTGATGTTTGCAAACAAACGAATTAGAAGTGCAACAGGCTTAATAAAAATTCCTGCTATTTCAATCGGTAATAGAATAAGGTATAATGGAAGTTTTGCCAAAAGGGGCATTGAATTTCCTAATGGGTCAACAATGTGCAACCAATAAGTCTTCTTTGAATTAATCATTTGAATGAAGAAAGTAATCGCCGCTAATAAGATAGTGATTGAGATACTTCCTGTCATGTTCGGATTTGAAAGGAATGGTAATAGACCTAACAAGTTCCCGAAGAAAATAAAGAAAAACACAGTTAATAAGTAAGGAGTAAATCTCTTGTACTTATCTGATTCAATATTGTCTTTTGCGATATCTTGAACAAACACAACTCCCGGCTCTGTCCATCTAGCGATCCCTTTTGGCGCTAAAGTATCATGCTTCTTGTAGTTCTTTGCCGATCTTATGAAAACAAACAATAATAGAAATGCTACTAAGAACATTGCTACCACATTCTTAGTGATAGAGAAATCTTTTGTAATGTGTTTCGCATTAGTTGGATGACCTTCGGCATCAAATTCTACTGCATGGGCTCCTGCATCTAATTGATATATTTTTTCGTGATGATTTACGAAGCTCATTCCGTCTCTTTCAACAATCGCGTGACCGTGTTCAAAAGCTGAAGACATAAACATAACTAAGCCGTTATCAGTCCAAAGAATTATTGGTAATGGTATTACGACAGCATCAGAGATATGAATTTCATGTGCATCCAAAGCGTGATGGATAGCGTGATCTGCAGCATTAAATGGTGGCTTTTCACCATGTTCATCTGCATTTGCAAATGCACTGAAAGTGAATACCGTAGCTAATATTAATCCGAAAATTTTCTTCATGTCTTGATTTACAATTCGAGAAATACCCGTTTTTTAAATTCGGCGCAAAGGTATATAGAAAAAGCTATTTGCCCATAATTTTTTAGGAGTTTTTACTCCTCTTCTTTAATTTCTGGGACAGATTGGTTTAAATAAGAGACCAACAGCTTGATTTCTACCACTAATAGCGGAAAAAAAACAAAGAAAAATTGTCCTACCATTGGTTTTGAGGTCTCATCTTTAATAATGAGCCAAGGAAATAAGAAAATAATAGCCAAAAACATTCTGAGGGTCAAGGTCATGATATACTTCTTACCTACCACTGCCATAGTCTTATGGCTTGAAGCTTTCTTCAGAATATAAAAATAGGAGATTAAGAATTGTGGAATAAGGACCAAATAAATTGCCCACCAATATGGCATTCTTATATAGTCAGTTAAAAATGCGCCCTGCACAAAAGCAAAGTTGATGGCAAAGATTAAGACAATTACAGATAAGAAAGAAATGTATGAGATTTTTCGGTAGGCGCTAAGCGTCATCTGAAAGTTTTTTTGCTTGTTTAATCAGCAAATATAGTGAGATAAAAACTCCTGCTAACGAAAGTGCAATTGACCAATAGGGTTTCTCGGTTTGGTATTTGGCATCTAATTGCTGCCCACCCCAAGCACCTAAACCAATGGTCACGCCCATTTGCACAGCCATACCTGCGAACACCATAAACTTATTGGGTCCTTTTTTAGTATTTGAATTAGGATTGTTTGAAGATGATCTTTCTATTTGTCCATCTTCTTCAGGAAAGTCTGAAGACTCTTCAAAGCTCATATTAATATACTAGCTCTTCTTCGTTTTCAGCTTCTACTTCTTTTACGAAGTTGTTGGTAACCTCAACAGGAGCATTGCTCATATTACAATTACCTTCAAATTTAGCTCCGGTTTCGATTCCGATTTTGCCAGCAACAATATTACCAACAATCTTAGCGGTAGATTTGATCATCAATAATCCGTCAACCTTTATGTTTCCTTGAATTTCGCCTTCAATATCTGCATTTGCGCAAACAATTTCTCCAACGATTTTACCCGTAGTTCCTATAACCAACTTTCCAGTTGAATCTAAGGTTCCTTCTAGAGTACCGTCTAGTCTAAAATTAGAATCAGTTTTTACGTCTCCCTTAATGCTAGTACCCTCTACTATTCTATTCAACCTATCAGGTGAATTTGCTGGTCCAGCTGCCTTTCCATTACCTCCTTTAAACATCTTCTTAGATTTTGATGAACAACAAAAATACGAAAATTTGAACTGTCATCAAAGAACTGACAGGGAATTGAGTGTAAATACCGACTTTGATTTATTATTCGCCCAGAACTAATTTTTGACTTTAACTTTAATCAAATCGACTTTTGCTTCTGATACATCCATCACTGTTAGCACTAATTTGTCAGTCTCTAGAACGGTATTTTCTTTAGGGATATCCTCCAATTTATTGATGATGTAGCCGGCCAAAGTTTCATATTCAGAACTCTCTTCAATAGGGATCTCAAACTCTTCTCGCAAGTAATCAACATCCAGACGACCTGAGAATAAAAATGTGTTTTCATCTATTTTCTGCTCTACAGCTTCTCCAATATCGTGTTCGTCATGGATTTCTCCGAAAATCTCTTCAATTATATCCTCAACAGTGATGATTCCTGATGTTCCCCCAAATTCGTCTACGACAACAGCAATTGATCGCTTTTGCTTTGTGAACTGCTGAAGTAAGTCCTTTACCAAAATTGCTTCCGGCACAATGAATATAGGAAGTAAGACTTGCTTGATCAATTCAGGTTTAGACATAAGTTCATGTGCGTGAACATATCCGATAACATTATCAATTGAATCTCTGAATATTAAGACCTTTGATAAACCTGTTTCAATAAACTTTTCTCTTAGTGAATCAATGCTGTCATCTATATTCAAGGCAACCACATCCGTTCTCGGAATCATGCAGTCTCTGGCCTTTACTGTATCAAATTCGAGTGCGTTTTGGAGAATTTGGATTTCATTATCCATTTCAGTTTCTCCGTCTTTGCGCTCGTTAATATCTCTCACGTAATGGTCAAAATCAACCTTGGTAAATGCCTGTTCTGAATCAGAAATATCAACCTTCATAAGTTTCAAGAAAAACTTAGAAATGACCATTGTAATGAAAGTAGGAATGTAGAATATCCAATAAAACAAAAACAATGGAACCGAGCCAAATTTCAAACTTCTGTTCGGGTTGATTCTGAATATTGCTTTAGGTAAAAACTCGGCGGTTATTAAAACTATCAAAGTCGAAACTATAGTTTGTGAAAGTAATATAAGCGCGGTTTGATCAACACCATAAAGATTTGCGAAAGGACCACCCAAAACTATCCCCATATAAATACCATAAATAACAAGGGACGCATTGTTGCCCAATAGCATTGCGCTTATAAAGTTCGAAGTATTTTTTACGAAAAATGATAGTATTCTACCTGTGAAAGAACCTCCTTGTTTATCTAATTCAATTTTCAAACGATTGGCCGAAATAAACGCTATTTCCATCCCTGAAAAAAAGGCAGAGCAGATAAGTGTTATGACTATGACTAAATAGGTCTCGGGTCCGGGAGGCATTTAAGCTTTTAATGTTTACTTAAGTAAATGTAGTTTTTTTGAACGAGATAACAAATAGCTAGCAATTGTCTATTTCTTAGGCTCAGGAATATCGAAGCCAATATCTTTTCTGTAATAAGCATCTTCAAAAGATATCTTTGAAAGATTTTCATAGGTCTTCGCTAAAGATTTCTCTTGGTTTTTCCCGTAAGAAGTCACACAAAGAACTCTTCCGCCAGAGCTTACATACGTTGGTCCGTCTTGTTTTGTGCCTGCATGAAATATCATACTATCAAAGATCCCTGTTAGTCCGCTAATAGTTTTCTCTTTTTTGTATTCTCCAGGATACCCTCCTGAAACCATCATTACGCCAGTAGCAGTTCTTTCATCAAAAAGAACATCTCTTTCTGAAAGAGTTTGAGTTGCAACACCTTCAAAAAGCTCAAGTATGTCAGATTTCAGTCTTGGGATAACAACCTCAGTTTCTGGATCACCCATTCTACAGTTATATTCAATTACATAAGGATCTCTTCTTACATTGATCAAACCAAAGAAAATGAATCCTCTATAGTCAATACCTTCTGCTTTGAGGCCTTTAATTGTTGGTATAATTACTTGATTTTCGACCTTATCCATAAAACCAAGAGTTGCAAACGGAACTGGTGAAACAGCTCCCATTCCTCCAGTGTTCAATCCTGTATCGCCTTCACCTATTCTCTTATAATCTTTTGCCTCAGGTAAAATTTTATATGACTGCCCGTCTGTTATTACAAATACAGAAAGCTCAACTCCATCTAAGAATTCTTCAATCACGACCTTTGAAGAAGCGTCTCCAAATTTAGCATCAGATAGCATTGAATTTAGTTCTTCTTTAGCTTTGTCAAGATCATCTAATATTACAACTCCTTTACCGGCAGCTAAACCATCAGCTTTTAAAACATAAGGTGCTTTCAAAGAATCTAAATAAGCATATCCTTCTTCAAGATTATCTTTTGTAAAAGTTTGATATTTTGCAGTTGGAATGTTGTATTTTTTCATGAACTTTTTAGAGAAATCTTTCGACCCCTCTAATTGTGCTGCTTCTTTGTTTGGACCGATAACACCAACTTTAGAAAGTGCTTTATCGGCAGCAAAATAATCTGCGATTCCGTCAACCAAGGGTTTTTCAGGACCAACTACTAAATAATCGATCTTCTCTTTTAAACAGAATTTGCCGATTCCTTCAAAGTCGTTTATTTTCAAATCTACGTTAGTTCCAACTTGATTGGTTCCCGCGTTACCTGGTGCTATAAATAGCTTATCAATTTGAGAACTTTGTGCAATTTTCCAACCGATTGCGTGTTCTCTTCCACCTGATCCTAAAAGTAGTACGTTCATGACTTCTGATTTTTTGTCAAAGTTAGGGAATGCTTTAGCTGATGTGACTAAATCTTTTCAACAAAGAAGCATATTTTTCAAACCGAGGCGCAGAATTTTTCTTGCAAATAGAAATGAGGTTCCCAGCTATGACAATTGCTTTACTCATTTTGTCTACTCGTAAAAAAGAAGGTGCCGGAGATAATTAAGGCTCTAAGAACTCCCAATCTTTGATGGGTTCAAATCTTTTCCAAGACTCTTTCACTGATGGATGTTGAAGAACTGATTCAGCAGACACTTCTGGTAAATGCTCTTCACCCAAACCATTTTTAACGAAGATTAAATTGAACCCAAGTTCATTTGCTCCGACTAATCGATATCCCTTTTCTTTAGCCATCTTGATCATGGCGGGAACTGAAGCTCCATGATATACAGGATGTTTACCCGGGAAAACATAATTCTTGTCATAAGGAACCACAATATTGCGCATTCCAAATTCTACATGTGTTTCGATAATCACCACATTGGGAGAAACTTGTTCGAGCGCCTTCCAAACCCAATAATCATTACCATCAATGTCAATGCTCAACAAATCTATATCCCCTTCAAGGTTTGCATCCTTACATAACTGATTGATATTCTCCACTTGAACTTTAGCGCAAGTAAAGGTTGGAGCATACATCCATGGATGTGGGTATTTTGAATAAAACTTTCTACCCCTTTTAATTGCTGCTGGATTACCGTCTAAAAACAATCCGTGATAACCAAAATTAAAGGCCAAGTTGGCGCAATTACTATTGATTCCGTCATCAGATCCAATCTCAACAAATGTTTTGTTTTGCATTCCTATAATAGAGAAGATGTAAAGTAATTTACCATCTTCTTCATATTGTGAAAACACTCTGAATCCTGTTTCAGACAGAGGAACAGACTTTCCTTCTTTGGCCCATTGTTGATATTGGTTATAAAGAGATCTTTGCCCAATTTGTGTCTCAGCCGAAAACCTATTTCGAACTTTGAAAATGTAGAACTTACTCTTCAATATGTTTTTAAACCAACCCATTCGCTTATTTGAAATTCCATTCTACTTCTTTCTCCCACTTCGCCTTTATGTTTACCAATCCACTGTAATAAATCACATTTTCTGGCACTTTGGCTTCAGACAATTTACCAGGCGACCATTGTCCGTTATTGTCTACGTCAAAAATTAATCTAAGTTGATAATCTCCAGGTAAAAGTTTTTCAAATGTCATTTTTTGTTTAAAGATTTGTTCTTCTACAACAATTCCCTTTTTATTTATGAGCTCAACAATTACCTGCTCAAAAAATGACGTATCTACATTCAAAAAGAGGGTGGCATAATACTCTTCTTCATAGTTTTCAAACTTCACTTTGATTTCAGAATCGTTCACTCTGTCAAAGACTGAGGTTACGGCTCCAGAATCAAGCACTACTTCATAAATTGATGTACCAGCAGTAGCAAATGAAAGCTCTTTAACATTAGCAATTATTTCGGGCATTTCAACCACATTTGAATCTTTGTCAAAAACTCTAATCATGGATTTATCTACTTTGTTCACAGGTTCAGAAAATGTAAACTTTAAATCTTCATTAGGAAGCAATTTTGCCTTGACCACATTGTGCTCGCTCTTGATTTTAACATCTTCAACTTTGTCTGGAATGTTTTTGTAAATTGGCTTTAAGGTGTCTCTTTTACCATTTAAATAAGTGAAGAATTTCATTTTAGATTTCGGATTTTCATCCAACCAGAATATCAATGAATCATCTGCGCCAGTGTCTTCTTGAAGCAATAAAATATCACTTTTCACACTGAAGCTATCGGCAGGGTTCGACAAGATTATCTCTAATGACCCCGGAAATGAAAACTCAACATCTTCAATTTTACATTCATCATTTTGAGGCTTATAACTTTTCAAAGAAACATCCTTAATCGGTTCGTATAACTCTAACAATTGTCCTTCAAGAAATGCTCTTTTCTCGGTCGGATCTAACAACAGATTTTTATTTCTGTCATCAAAGGCGAACATATAATACGTTCCGTCTTTTAAGTAATTCATTTCAAAGGTCCCCCCAGATGAAGTTTGAACCAAGTAGGTTGGTTTAACTTTGAAAGGAACAGAATCAAACTCAATTGATCTTTCATAAGGATATAACCCAACAAGCATCCCATCTTCTCCTTGGTTCTTAAATGCATCTGTGACCTTACCTTGTATTGTTAAGGAATCAATGTAATCACCCGTTGAGAAAACATATTGAAAAACTGAATCATTCGATTCAGTGATATCTTGTACCGCTCCGTTAAAAGTGATCGTATAGGTAGTATTCTCAATGAGTTCATCTTGAAACAGAATACTTAACTTCTTGTTTTTGGAAGTTATAAGAGGAGCGTTCGTTTGTTGAGGAGTGATAAGTATGTTATCATTCGGATTTTTGAGTTTGATAAATTCTTTAAATTTCATTTGAATTTCATCACCTTCAAAATTCAACTGTCCGCTATAGGGAGTTGTTTTTGCCGAATCAATTGCCGGAGCATACCCATCTTTGTCTCCACCAGTTAATGGTGTCACTTGAGCACAAGCAGTAATTAATATCAATATGGCTAAAAAGTAGAAATGTCTCATTAAGACTTTATCATGTCAGAAATCACTAACGCTATCTGTTCTAGATATATTTTATCAATGTTAGAGAAGTCGCTCAATTCATCACTATCTACATCAAGCACACCAATCACGGTTTGAGCTTTTATTATTGGAACTACAATCTCTGATTTTGAGGCTGAACTACATGCAATGTGACCCGGAAACTCATCAACATTATCAACAATAATTGTTTCGGATTTCTCCCAAGATTGGCCACAAACGCCTTTACCAATTTTGATTCTTGTGCAGGCTATGTCACCTTGAAAAGGTCCAAGAACAAGCTCTTCTTGATTCTTAACAAAATAAAAACCAACCCAAAAAAAGCCTAAAGCCTGACGAAGTGCAGCCGCCATGTTCGCACAATTTGCGACAAAGTCGTCTTCACCGTCAATGAGCGCTTTTAATTGCGGAATTAAACTCTTGTAAACTTCTTCACGAGATTCACCTTTGATATGTAACTCTTCAGCCATAATTTGATTGCAAAATTAAGCTTTTAAACGAATAGGTCGGCTGCCAATTTATCTGCAATGAATTTACCTTCTGGAGTCAATACGTAAGCTTGATCAGTTTCTTTCAAACAACCTCTAGAAATATGCGATTCTATAATTTGAGAAAACTCAGAATGATTGATTGCACCTAATAGTTCGGGTAAGTCTTCTTTCAATAATCCCCATTTTGTTCTGAGCCTTGTGAGTACATAATCATTGAATTTATCTTTAAAAGTCAATACTTCAGTCTCTAAAGGAATTTCAGATTTTTGAAGACTCTTTATGTATTGACTGTTGTTTCTAATATTCCATGAACGGGAATTGCCGTCATAAGAGTGTGCTGAGGGACCAACTCCCAAATAAGATTTTCCTTGCCAATATGCTGAGTTGTGCTTTGAAATATAACCTTGCTTTGCAAAATTGGATATTTCATACTGTTCGTATCCGTTTTCGGCCAAAGTGTTCACGAGATAATTAAACTGTTCAAGACTTTCTTCGTCATTAGGTAAGTTAAGTTCACCCTTATTTTCGAGATGGTTAAAAACAGTATTTTGCTCTATTGTGAGACAATATGCAGAAATGTGCTTGACTCCTAAATCGATCATTTGTTGAACTTGATCTTTCCAATATGAAAGTGGCTTTTCAGGAATACCGTAAATGAGATCAGCTGTAAGATTTGAAAACCCAAACTGCTGAGCTAAACGAATAGATTCAGTAGCCTCTGTGCTGTTATGTGCTCTATTCATTTGTTGCAATACATCTTCATCAAAAGATTGAATACCGATACTTAGTCTATTAACACCAGCAGCATAAAATGCTTTTAAAACATCTTTCGAAAGATCATCCGGATTAGCTTCTAATGTAATCTCTTCAACATTGAGTGTATCAAAACACTCACTGATTGTATTTAAAATCTTAGTGATTTGGTTTTGAGATAAAAGAGATGGTGTTCCACCTCCGAAATAAATCGTCTCTATTTTATTATCAGCTAAATACTCTTTGCGCAGAATGATTTCTTGGCAAATGGCATCCACCATTTCATCCTGTCGAGAAAGGTTAGTTGAAAAATGAAAGTCACAATAATGGCACTTTTGCTTACAAAAGGGAATGTGAACATAAACTCCTGCCATAAATGTTTAGCTGCTTAGCTTTCAGTCTCTGATTTCTCAGATTCTTTTGCAGTTCGCTTCTTAAAATAAACCGATCTAAGATCCAAGAATCTCATTCCGTTTGTTTCTAAATCTCTAAGGTTTGATTGTTGAAGCATCATGTCTTCACCATACCAAAGAATGATGAAAGCTGCGTCATCCATTAAGATTTTTTCAGCCTCAGCAAATGCTGCATACGACTCTTCTTGAGAACCTGAATGAGAACCTCTTTCGTAGGCTTCGTCAAAGGCAGGATTAACATATCTTGAACTATTCATGTATGAAGGAACTTCATTCGATTCAGGAACAATCTTACCATAAGCATTAACTAAGAAAGTTTCAGGATTTGGGAAATCACCAAACCAAGTTGATCTAAAGATATCTGCTTTACCCATTGCTTGATTTTCAATTAGCTGGTTGAACTCAACACCTTCTATCTCAATGTTTATATTCAAGTGAGATCTCAATTGATTTTGAATTTCAGAAGCAATCAAATAAGCATCATTTCCTAATCTAAATTGCATTGATAATGAAGGGAAGTTTTTACCACCTGGGTAACCTGCTTCAGCTAATAATTTCTTCGCTCTATCAGGATTGAAAGTATATGAAGTATCTTCAATTCCCTCAAAATCATACCCTTTGAATACTTTTGTAATCGGAGGAGTGATACCGAACTTACCAATTTCATATGCTTGGTTTTTCATAATTTTCTCAACCAATTTCTTTCTGTTAACTGCCAAGTTAATTGCTTGTCTCACCTTCTTATTTTTCAAAACTGGAGTCTGCATGTTGAACTCAAGGTAAGTTGTTGAAAGTTGAGGTTGTGAAACCAACATATATTTTGGGGGATCACTTTCAAAGTCAGAAATTCTTTCTTCCAATACTTCTGATACACTCGTAATTGGAACGTTTGGAATATAAGAAAGACCACCTTCCCAGAATCTATCCATTTGATCATCTGAGTTTTCATAGTATTGGAAAACTACTGTGTCTAAATAAGGTAACTGAATTCCATTAGAATCTGACATCCAAAAATTAGGATTTTTACATAATCTAATCATTTCAGAGTTCGACTCTTTATCATATGTAAAAGGACCTGTCCCTACTGGAGTATATTCACCTGCTTCAAAAGATTCATGAGGAACAATTGTCGCAAATACCGTTGCCAACTTTTGCAAGAATACCGAACTTGGTTCTTTAATTTGGATTGTCACCGTGTTTCCTGAAGCATTGATTCCAGAAATAGACTCTGCAGTTCCGTTATAAAACTCATCTCCTCCAACAATTGTATTTGTGAAGTTATTGTAAGCACGATTTGTAGGTTCGTTCGTGTAAATGTTTTCAAAAGAATAAACTACATCAGCTCCTTCAACTGCTCTTCCTTTACCATCTGCAAAACAAGAATTGTCTTGGAATTTAACTCCTTCTCTCAATGTAAACTCATAAGTAAGTCCATCTTCAGAAACAGTCCATTCAGTTGCTAATGCTGGCTCAAGCTCTAGAGTTTTAGGGTTGTATTTTACCAAACCTTCAAGAATTTGATCATATACCTGAGCAGTTTCAAGCTTTTGAACTTCAATCGGACGTATACACTTAAAGTAACTTGCCACTGGCATTGAGAAAGTTCCGCCAACAATAGAATTGTCATCCGTGTTGTTATCAGAATCATCTGCTTCGCCTCCGCAGGCAAACAAAACTAAACTTAAACTGATAAGGCTGAGATTCTTAAATAATTTCATATTCAGGTTCAAAAAATGGATTTGGTATTCATTAATTCTTATCCAAATATAAATTAAATTTATTTAGTACACGAAATGCTTGTGGATAATATGTTACAGATATTTATTACATTGTGAAAAAAATGCGCTTTTGCTTGTTTATCTAGATGGGAAGTTTTAATATTGCACTTACTTAGAAATGAAGTAAAGCGTTTTTATATTAGCTATTATGTTGAAAAACACACTCTTACTAGCAATAATTTTTCTCGGGGGATCTTACTCATCTTTCGCGGATTTGTCTATTGAAGGACATTACCAAGGGAAAAACTTATATGTTCAAAACCCGGAAGATGAAGATGGGTTTGGATTTTGCGTCACTCGTGCAACCGTAAATGGTGATCCGATTTCTGACGGAATCCAGTCAAGTGCTTTTGAAATTAATTTTGCTGAGTTTAGTGTAAATATTGGAGATCCAGTATTTATTGTACTAGATCACGGAATTGGTTGTAAGCCAAAAATTTTAAATCCAGAAGTACTAAAGCCTAAGAGTACATATGTAATTGGAGACATTTCTTGTTCCCCTGATGGTTCACTCACGTGGTCAACTACTGGTGAATCTGGAAAATTACCTTATGTTGTGGAGCAATACAGATGGAACAAGTGGGTTTCTGTTGGAGAAGTTGATGGTGTAGGAACTGCAGCTGAAAACAAATACACTTTCCAAGTTTCACCTCACTCTGGTGAGAACAAAGTAAGAGTTGTTCAAACTGACCACACTGGGAAAAAGAAGCCGTCAAAAGCTGTTACTTTCTCTAATGCTGGTATCAAAGAACCTGAGCTTAACCCTAAGAAAGTTAAAAAGGAAATTAAGTTTACTGCTGGTAGCACACCAATTGAAACCAAATACGAAATCTATGATGCGTATGGTAATATTGTTAAGAAAGGTGTGGGCTCTGAAGTGAATTGTGAGAACCTCAAAAAAGGTGCTTACTATATTAACTACGATAATAAGAACGAGAAGTTTATCAAAACATAAACGTTCATTAAAATATATTTAAACCCTGTTTCGGCTCGCCAAAACAGGGTTTTTTTTGACCTTAAAACTATTGAAATGAAATTAGAACACATTGGTATTGCTGTTAAAGACATAGAAGCTTCAAACGAACTCTTTGGCACCCTATTTAATTCTCCACACTATAAGACAGAAGGTGTTGAATCAGAAGGCGTATTGACTTCCTTTTTTGCTGTAGGTGAATCAAAGATTGAATTACTGCAAGCGACCAATGAAGATTCGGCCATTCATAAATTCATTGAAAAGAAAGGAGAAGGAATTCATCACTTGGCATTTGAAGTGGTAGATATTGACTTTGAATTGGATCGACTAACTAAAGAAGGATTTGTTTTAATCCACCAAACGCCGAAAGATGGTGCCGACAACAAGAGGATTGCTTTCTTGCATCCTAAATCAACAAATAGCGTTTTGGTTGAGCTTTGCCAAGAGAAAGCTTAGACTGGTAATTGAATTCTGAAAGTGGTTCCTACATCAATTTCAGATTCGGCTACAAAAACTTTTCCTTTGTGAAATTCCTCAATAATTCTTTTCACCAAAGATAGACCTAAGCCCCATCCTCTTTTCTTGGTGGTAAAGCCTGGCTGAAATACCGATTTCATCTTGTTTGCCGCGATTCCTTTACCTGAGTCTTTTATATCAATTATTACCTCATCTTCTTGTTGATAGATTTTTATTGAAAGGTCTCCTTTTGACTCCATTGAGTCAACTGCATTTTTTACAATATTTTCTATCGCCCACTCAATTAGTGAAGGGTTATAACGAATAATGTACTCAGGAGCGTCCGAATCAAAAGTCATATTTACTTTGGCAGAAACCCGAAGTTTTAAATATTCAATGGCATCTTCAACAGACCTCACAATATTACCTTCATCCAAAACTGCTTCTGAGCCAATTTTAGAGAATCGATTCGTCACGGTATTTAATCTGTCAATGTCTTTATTGATCTCAGAGGTGACCGACTCTTCAACCCCTCTTGATTCAAGAAGTTGGTTCCAAGCCATCAAAGAAGATATTGGCGTACCCAATTGATGTGCAGTCTCCTTCGCCATTCCCGCCCAAACTTGATCTTGTTCTGCTTTTCTAAAAGTAGAAAATGCTATGTAGGCAATGAGTACAAAAAGGCCAATGATGAAGAACTGAACAAAAGGAAAGTATTTCATTTGAGTTACCTCTTCAGAGTGCTCATAATAGATTACTCCTTGACTGTCACCATCTAAATTAACAATGATAGAGTCTTCATTTGTAGCCAATTCCTTAATCATAGAATTGGCATTTGTGGAATCATAATCTGTCATATTAGTTGCGATAACATCTCTTGAAGATTTATCAATAAACATCACTGGAACTAAATATTCATTCGCAACTAACTCATCTGTAAATGAAGATATTAAGGAGTCTCTTGAATACTCTAAAGCCGTAAGCTTTTGAGTTTTATAATAAATTGAGTCAAAGTAATATACCCTTTGTTTTTCGCCATAAAAAAGATCAATTTCAATTGGTGGATGATCCTCTTGCCAGAACTTCATATAAAGGTTCAAGCTGTCATTCTTTTGAGCCCTCTTAATTGAATCTTTTCGTTCATGATTCGGATAATCAATTTCAATTTGTCGCACTATTTGTGAATCAAGTTGTGCTAAATTATATGATGAAATTACCTTATCATTTAAATCTGAAATGATGATTGGAATGGAGTTGTTCTCTCTAATTATCTCTATAACGAAAGAATAATCATCAAGAGGTTTATTAACTTCTTCCATTGCAAGAGACCACATCTCTACCTTTTGACGGTCTCTTGTTTTTAATTGTTCAAGGGCTTGTCCTAACTCTTCAAAAGCTCTATTCGTGAGACTAACGAGTTCAGATTTTCTTTTAACGGCGTCTGCCCATTGTTGAATTCTGTTTACCTCTCTTTGCTGAACCTTATCTACAATGCTAAAAGAAAACCATATAGAGGCTGCGACCAACAAGACAGCTACGCCAAGAAGTGCAATTTTCCACCTTTGTTTTTTGTGATAGAGATTCATTTCTTACTTTCTTGAATAAACGATTTTATTGGCCACTTATTACTCATCTATTTCTATTTCAATTTTGTCTTGCGTTTTCTCTTTCTCAGCTTGCGCTTTAATTTTATCAAACAAATGAATAGAACGTTTCTTGTTTTTATTATTTCTCTTTACCGTATCACTCTTTTCTTCAATTAAGTTTTCATCAATATCTTCGTCATAGTAGATAAACTGAACTTCATGCTTGTTCTCTTCTTCAATTTTTTTCACGGATGAATCTTGTTTGAAAAGTCCGAATTCAGCCTTCAGCATTGCCTTTATATCTTGCTTTTCTTGGGCTATGTTTTCTTTGATGCTTTCTCTTCTTTCATCTTTATCTAAAGCATAAGTCGGATCGTCTAAATCACCAAACATAGCCAAGTAAACCACTAGTCCCAATCCATCATCCTCAATAATTCCAAATTCGCTTTCCTCGGCTTTCGTTTTGAGTTCTCTGAATCTGAAGCTAAAGTGATAGTCAATCATGTTATCAAAATCATGCCACCCAAAAAGATCAACATCCATTGCGCTCGTTTGAATTTTCATTTTTGGAATGGTAATTTTTCTGTCTTTGATAGTAATGTGATTCTCTATATCTGAAAATTTCAAGTGCAAGAGTTTGTCTTCAAAATTGTCAATATGGTTTTTCAAAAGAAGATTGAGTCCTTTGTTAGATCTCATGTATTCAGTGATTGATTTCATGGTTTCTAAATTGTTCAATTCACCATTTGAAATCTTGATATCACTGTCGGCATATATTTTATCTTCAATAATAGAAAAATACGAATTGAACCCAAGTCTAAAATCAATTGTTCCGCCAGCTTGACCACTTATGTGTTTATCCGTGATGCTCTTTTGATCAAAATTATCCCACTCGGCGAAAAGTTTCTTTACGTCAACATTATTGAATTTTAGTTTGCCGTCAACCACATTCCCGTTTTCAAGCAGATTGTTTAGGGATAAATCACCTTTGATATTTCCTCCAAGCATTTCGCATTTAATATTCTTTAAGCTGATTTTTCGGCCCGTCATTAAAACTTTCGAATCTGCATTCTGGAATTGATGGTTTTCCCAATTCAGCTCTTTGACGTTGAGATTAACATTCACATTTAGATTGGCCGGCAAGACAAACATTTTGAGGGGACCTTGTTTGTTTTTATTAGCCTCACCTAGAAACTCATCCAAATTAATCCTATTTGATTCTACCCAAGCAATCAGCCCTAATGAACCGGTTCCTTCAACGAATGGCACGAAGTTTTTCATAGCTCCGTTTAAAAGGATGTCTGATTTGTTTGTTTTGATGCTCAAATCTTTGGCGGCAGCATCTTTATTGTTGAGCACCACATGGCCACTAATATCTTGATAGGTGAGATTATCTGAGTACGACTTGTAGATGACTTTCTCTAAACTGAAGTCACCATTTGATTTCAGTACCTTGAACTTTTCGGCTCTATATTCGGGATCAAAAAATTGAATTTGACCATCAAAATTGAAGGCTAAATTTCCTGCTAATTTTTCGACATTTTTAAAATTGAAAAATTGATGGAAACGGGCTAGGTTAATATTACCGTCCATTTTTGTTGTGAGTATGGGTTCATCAAAATCAGTAACTACAGCAGAGCCTTCAAAGAAACTATTCAGCATTTTCATTTTCACATCAAGCATTTGAAGTTCTTCTTTTCTTTCTTCAAATTGATTTTGATAGTGACCCACAAATTGGATATCTTGTATTTGTAAATCCTTTTCTGGTTCTTTTATGGAGGCGCCACTTATATTAAAGTCTGCTTCAATTGAAGGCATTTGTGCTCCGCCAGATTGACCCAATATAGAAGCCTCAAAATTTATAATACCCTCACCTTCATAGGTTTTTACATTTTCAAGAGACTCATCAACCAGGCTGTTCGCCAAGTCATGAATTTCCATATCGTCACCATGAATTTTTAAATCTAGGTATGATGAATCAATTTGACCAGTAATTTGAAAGGGCATCTCTTCAACAGCTAAATCTCCTTTGTTAAACAAATAAGACTTTTGAGAATGAATGATTGTCATATTCAGATCAAGATCAGCGTCTTTGTCTTTCAGTAAAGTGAAAGCATTACTCTTAAGACTATTAATGTGCAGATCAAGATCAGCTTCTAATTCATAATTGTCCTTGGCAAAATCTCCAGCCACAAGACCACTATTAATGTCCACATCATAATGCTGTTTAGCTCCTAAATGGTGATAAGAATAATTGAAATTCTCTAAGTCTAAAAGCTCTACTTTGAATGCAAAGTTTTCGTCTGAATCTGATTTTAAAGAATCCCTCTTCTCAAGGATATCATAATTTTTTTGTCCGTCTGGTGCTGTGTTCATATGCAAACATCCATCATGAACACTGATTCTTTTCACTTCGTAATTACCTGAATAAATATCCATGATATTGAAATTGAAAAACATGCGCTTTGCATAAAACATAGTGTCTTCACTCTCAATCTCTGGGTAGGCGTCAGGAATAAAAACTTCATCAAATTGAATGGAGGCGTATGGGAAATCGTGGAATACCGAAAGCTGAATATCTTCAACCTCAACATTTGTCTTGAGGTTCTCATTTAATTCATCAATTGCGAATTGCTTTATATCATCCTCATAAACATTAAGGATGACGACAACTGTGGTCAATAAGAAAAGACCAATGAAAAATATCCAGAAGAGAATTTTACGACAAATTTTGAGTGCCCTTCGCATAATCTGTGAAGTTATGTCAATATATCGCAGACTAAGGTGTGTGGTTACAAAGGTTATCCACCCGAAAACGTTAGGAAGACGGCATAAAAAAACCCTTTTCAAACAAATGAAAAGGGTTTATATTCAAATTTTTAAATCTTATTGATTCAATTTGTCTGTTGCCTCTTCAATTAAAGGTGCCGCATTATCTTCAATGATATCTTTTAAAGTATCTACTCCTTGAAGTAATTCTGAATTAGGATCAGAAATCTGGTGATTTACCTCATCTTGAACTTTGTCAACCGCACTATTCAATAAGTCATTTAATCCACCACCTGATTCAGATGAAGACTCTTCAGTTGTAGTTTCTTCTGTTGTTTCTGTTGCCTCTTCTTCACCACCACATGATGTCATGGCGAATGCCATTGCTGCTACTCCAAGAGTTAAAAAATACTTTTTCATTTTAATCAATTTTAAATTTTTTTATAAAAATAAGAAATAAAATCCTTTCAATTCGTCATTGCTAACGCCTTATACAA